>CAWIVE010000006.1:0-158683 GCA_963839545.1 uncultured Actinomycetes bacterium | reverse complement strand
TCGCTGCGGACGGCGGGCCGCTCGAGCGCGTCAGCGGCGCGGGGGCCGGAGGACCGAGCCGATGAACAGCGCCTTGGCCGCCTCGGCGAAGTCGGGGTGCACGCGGGTGACGGCCACCTCCTCGCCGCCGGGACGGAGCACCAGGCCGACCCACCGACGCCACAGCACCACGCCCCGGGTGAGCCAGGCCGCGAGCAGCAACGCGCCCCCGAGGATCAACAGGGCGGCGTCGGCCTGCACGAGCCCGAGCCCGAGCGCGCCCGCACCGAGGCCGGCGACGACGACGGCCCACCGGAGGCCTGCCCGCAACGAGGCCTAGGCCGGCGGGGAGAGCGGGAGGACGACGCGCTCGGTCGGCCGCCGGGCCGCCGCGGCGATCGGCCGGAGCAGCGGGCCCAGGAGCGCCCACAGGACGTCGGCCCGGGCGAACCCGACGGCCCAGGCGTGCACGGCGCCGTCGGTGCGCGTCCCGTGCTTCACGCAGCGGTCGGGGACCCGGTTGCGGCGTTGGTCGGCCATCCGCAGGGCCGCCCTCGTCACGGACCTACTCGAGCTCGAGGAAGATGCACTCGCCGGGGCAGTCCTCGGCGGCGGCGATGACCGCGGAGGTGAGCCGGTCGGGCACGGCGGCCGTCTCCTCGGGCCCGCCCGGATCGTGACAGACGAAGCCCTCGTCGACGACGTAGGAGATGCCGTCCTCGAGCAGCACGAAGATCTCGGGGCAGTGGTCGACGCAGAGCCCGTCCCCCGTGCAGAGGTCCTGGTCGATCCAGACGCGCATGGCGGCCATCCCGGTCGCACGCCGCGGTGGCGCACTGAGCCGAGGGTACCGAGGATCGCCGCTCGGAGTGGCCGGAGCGTGACGGCTCACTGCCGAGCAGCGTGACCCCCATGTCGACCGCGTGACGGGTCGATCGCTTGCTCGCAGCGCTCCTCCAGGCGCCCCGTGGTCGTGCCGATAGTGGTGGGACGGCGCATGATGCGCATGAGGAGGCAAGGATGGGAATCGGGGTCAGTGTCTTCTTGATGGCGGTCGGTGCCATCCTCACGTTCGCCGTGGAGGCGTCGGCCGAGGGCATCGACATCAACACCGTCGGGATCATCCTCATGGTGGTGGGAGCGATCGGGCTGCTTGCTTCGCTGGTCCTCCTGGGTGGCGGCGCACCCTGGGCGCGGGACCGCACGGTCGTCCGAGAGGACCGGATCCTCTAGCACCGAAACGCGACCGACTCGCGATTGGTGGGTCGGGCGCGGGCGCTTCGGGTACCACAACGCCATGTACATCGGCTTGGGCACCCTCGTGCTCATTCTCATCATCGTCGTGGTCGTGCTCATGCTCCGCCGGGGTGCCGTGTAGCGCACCCCTGCGCGACTGCCCGCTTCAGCAGACTGGCGTCCCTGTCGAACGTCCGGCGTTCGCGGCTCGGCGGACCGGGCGGCCGGCCTACGCTGGACCGGCACACCGGGGAGTGGCGCAGCGGTAGCGCACCTGCTTTGGGGGCAGGAGGTCGAGGGTTCAAATCCCTCCTCCCCGACCACCCTGACCACCGGGGCCGGTCGCGTGCCCGTTGCGCGCCGACCCCGAGCCGACGATGATCCTCCCGACCTGGGCGCACCGTGCCTGCTCGGGATGAGGGGGAGCTCCATGACGTTCGCACCGCTCGCGCCGACGACGTACGTCCCACCCACCAAGGTGGCGGCGGACACGTGGGTGATCCACCAGGTGCAGCCCGCCCTCGGGCAGCCGCTGTCCGTGTACCTGAACTCGATGGTGATCCTGGGCGCCGAGCCGATGATCGTGGACACGGGCACACCGGCCAACCGGAAGCAGTGGTTGGAGGACGCCTTCTCGCTCGTCGAGCCCGAGGACGTCCGCTGGGTCTTCCTGTCCCACGACGACGTCGACCACACGGGCAACCTCGACGAGGTCATGACCGCGTGCACGAACGCGCAGCTCGTGTGCAGCTGGGCGATGATCGAGCGCCACACGAACTGCTTCGAGTTCCCGCTCGAGCGGTGCCGCTGGATCACTGACGGCGAGACCCTCGACGTCGGTGATCGCCAGCTGCTGGCCATGCGGCCACCCGTGTACGACTCCCCCACCACCCGCGGGCTCTTCGATCCGAAGACGGGCGTCTACTGGTCCGTCGACACGTTCGCCACACCGCTCCCCGACCCGCAGATGGCCGTCGGCGACCTGGACCCCGACTTCTGGTTCGAGGGCCTGGCCCTGTTCGGTCTCGGGGCGGTGAGCCCGTGGCTGTCGCTCGTCGACGAGGACAAGTACGGGCGCTACGTCGATCGGGTCCAGAGCCTCGACATCACCACCGTCGCCGCCTGCCACAGCCCGGTCATCGAAGGCCCGCTCATCGAGCGGGCCTTCGAGAACATCCGTCGGTTGCCGGGCCTCGTCCCGCCGCAGCTGCCCGACCAGTCGGTGCTCGACCAGGTGATCGCCGCCACCTCCCAGCCGCCGCCCGGCTGACCGGGACGACCCCTCAGGCGCAGGGGTCGTACTGTTGCATGGAGTTGGTGACCACGCCGCCGTAGCGCGTGGACCTAGCCCGTCGCCCGCAGCTGGTCGAGCACGACGGGGTCGACACGGCCGTCGTGCCAGCGCTCCTCGAAGTTCTCCCGCCCCATCCAGTCGTAGAGGTCCCGGGCCACGTCGCCCGAGGCGTAGCCGGCGGCCGCCAGCAGCGGTCGGAGCTCCTCCGCCAGCGGGCCGTCCAGGACGAGCAGCTCGTCGTCGGGGGTGGTGCCGAAGTACAGCTCGTGGAGGTCGAGCATCCGCTCGAGCTCGCCGATGGGCTCGGGCGAGTCGTCGCTGCGGAGGTCGACGGCGACGTCGGACAGGCCCCCGTACCCTCCGGCGGGGGCGGCCACCAGCACGGCGGCGGCCTGCTTCCCGCGGGGATCGCCTCCGGCCTCCTGGCCGGCCCGGAGGGCCAGCAGCAGCCGACGGGCCAGGGCGAGCTCGGGATCGGAGCCGAGCCACGTGTCGGCCATGGCGTCGACCACCTCCGGACCGACGAGCATGTTGCCCTGCGCCGCGAACGCCCCCTCGGGCCCGGTGCCGGTGCGCCCGCCGGCCCAGTGCTGCGCCCGGGCCCCGGTGAAGGTGGCGGCCCCGCCGCGGGCGTCGACCACCCCGGCCTGGCGCTCGTCGCGCTTCGGATCGTCCTCGAAGAACCGCTCCAGCAGCTCGGATGCGCGGCACCCGTCCCGGAGCAGGTCCAGGCCGTCGGTCCGCAGCGCGAGGTTGGCGTAGGCCTGGGTGGCGAGCGCCCCGACCCCGGCGGCGGCCGCCGGGACGTAGGCGCCGGCGGCGAGGAACTTGCTGGCCACGGCCACCCCGAGCGACTCGCCGTCGGCGGACCGCCCGACGATCGAGAAGGTCACGCGGCGACGGCTCGGCCCTCGAACGTCCACCCGAGCGGCTTGGGGTCGCCCTTGGCGTAGTAGGTCTCGAGCTGCTCGACGGCCAGTCCGCCCTCGGCGAGCAACGCCGGGATGTCCCGGTTGAGGTTGCACCCACCGGCGACGCGCCGCTCGAGCCCGTTGCAGCGGTTCTGCCACCGCTGCACCTTCTCGTCCGGGGAGATGCCGTGCTCGACGAAGTGGAGGCGACCGCCGGGGCGGAGGACCCGTCGCACCTCACGGACGGCCGCCACCGGGTCCTCGATGCTGCACAGCGTCCAGGTGACGAGGACGGCGTCGGCGCTCGCGTCCGGGAGGTCCAGGCGCTGCCCGTCGAGGCCCACGAACTCGACCTCGCACGTCGCGGCTGCGATGCGTGCGGCAGCGAGGTCGCGACCCTTGGCGAGGGGGTCGACGGCCCGGAGCCGGGTCACCTCGGGGGGCAGGAAGGGGAGGTTGTGGCCCGTCCCGAAGCCGACCTCCACCACCTCGCCCGTGAGCCCGTCGCACACCTGGGCGCGGATGCGGCGCGTCTCCTTCGTGTTCATGAGCACGTTGAGGATCCGGGGGAAGACGTGGTCGCGGTAGAGGCCCATGGGCCGAGTCTCGCGCCCCGGCGGCGCCGCGCTACCCGCTCGGAGCGGGCGGGATGTTCTGGTTGTGGCGGAACAGGTTCTCGGGGTCCCAGGTCGTCTTGAGCGCCTGCAGGCGGGCGAACTTCTCGGGCCCGAAGGCCGCCTCGACCCGACCCTGGCCCTCGTCGCCGATGAAGTTGAGGTAGGCCCGCCCGGTCGTCCAGGGCTTCATGGCGGTGGCCAGCTCGCGGGTGTAGGCGATGTTGCGGGCGTCCTCCGCCGGATCGGGCCACATGGAGAGGTAGTGGACGTTCCAGGGCGCGCCCCGCTGGCCGAAGGCGGTGGCCTCCTCGTCGACCCGGGCCAGGGCACCGCCGCCCGGCACGACGAGGATCTGGGTCAGGGGCGAGACCGGCGTGGTGGCCAGCCCGACCAGCACGTCCACGGCCTTGTCCGGGAGCTCGTCGAGGAAGTCCGCCGTCCAGTAGTTCTGCATCCCGTGGGGAGCGGCGGCGTCGAGCAGCTGCTGCACCGCCACGTAGGGCATCGGCTCCACCATGTCGATTCCCGGCGGGCCGAACTCGCGCAGGGGCCGCAACACCGCCTCGCCGTCCTCGACGGACCCGGCGTAGAGCAGGACCACCCCGACCACCGGCTGGCCCCGCACGGGCTCGGGGACGAACTCCTCCGGGGGCGCGGTGATGAAGGCGAGGCCGGCCCCGACCTCGTCCGGCGCCTCGGCCATGAAGTCGCGGAAGAAGCGCAGCACGTCGGCGGCCATGGCCGCGGGGTACATGAGCATCCCCCCGAGGACGATGGGCCCGATCGGGTGGAGGCGGAGGTGGAAGGCGGTGACGATGCCGAAGTTCCCGCCGCCCCCCCGCAGGCCCCAGAACAGGTCGGGGTTCTCCGTCTCCGACGCGACCACCTTCCGGCCGTCGGCGGTCACCACCTCGGCCTCGATCAGGTTGTCGCACACGAACCCGAGCTTCCGCTCGAGCCACCCGCTGCCGCTGCCGAGGGTCAGCCCGGCCACGCCGGTCGAGCTGACCCGACCGCCGGTCACGGCCAGGCCGTGCTCCTGGGTGGCGGCGTCGAGCTCGCCCCAGGTCGACCCCGCCTCGACCCGCACCCGGCGGGCCTCCGGGTCGACGTCGATGCCCTTGAGGGTCCGCAGGTCGACGCACACCCCGGCGTCGCAGACGGCCGAACCCGTGACCCCGTGGCCACCGCCGTAGACGGAGAGGGGCAGGTGCTGCTCGCGGGCCAGGCCCACGGCGGCCACCACGTCGTCGGCGGAGGCGCACCGGGCGATGACCGCCGGGGAGCGGTCGATCATCCCGTTGAACACCGCGCGGGCGTCGTCGTAGCCGCCGTCACCCGGGTGGAGCAACTGCCCCCCGAAGCCCTCCAGCTCGAACTGCGACGCCGTGTCGACCATCTCGGCACCTCCTCCACCGTCGGACCCGCCCATGGTGCTACGTCATCCGGGGGCCCGCCGGATCACCGGTACGGTGGGGCGCCTCGCGGGCGTAGCTCAATGGCAGAGCACCAGCCTTCCAAGCTGGTGACGCGGGTTCGACTCCCGTCGCCCGCTCTCTCTGTAGGACCGCAGGTCAGGCGGTATGCGCCTGGCCCAGGACTGCCCGGCCGCCTGCTCCCGACCACCGTCGTCCATCGGCGCTCGAGCGGCGTCCGTGGCGCCAGGTGCCCTGCTCCACACGTCGCCGAGGGCGGTGCGATGGCGGCGTTGGCAGCCGGTCGACTTCGCCCGCCGGGTGGAAGGCGACGGTGGCGCTGCGTCCCTAGACCGCCCAGCGGCGGCCACGGATCCGCGGCGGCAGCGCCGAGGAACCCGCTGGCATGCAGGGGTATCAGCCAGCCAGGCCACGCTCTACGGTCCTCTCCGGCGCCGTAGTGACCCCGACGGGCGCCGCGAACCGGACACTAGGCTCTGGCCGATGCGGTGGGCCCGTTGAACGTCCCCTTCGCAGCCCGAGTCACGGTGAGACTCCGCGACACGGGACGAGGCGGGCCGAGGCCCATCGACCTGCGCCTCCATGAGCTGTGCGCCGCACGGTCCGGCGAGACGTGGGCGAGCCCGGCCTGCGGCCGTGGGCAGGGATCCGTTGACGGCATCTGTCGTCCCTATGGTCCCTTTTGTTCCTCCGCCACCGGAGGGGCGCGGGAGGGGTATCCCATGCGAAGGCGATGGTTGCCGGAGCACTTGGCTGGGCTGTTCATCGGAGGTGCGGGCTGCCTCGCTGCTCCTCGTCTCGGAGGGGTGGGTCACCCGGGTGTTCAACGGGGGTCCCCGGCTCTGCTGCGTCGAGTCGGCCGGTCGACGCGAGCGCGGTGGCAAGCGCAGGCGCGTGACACGAGGACGGCGGCGGGCAACCTTGCCAGGGACGTGCACCGAGGCGCCCGCTGGCCGAGCCGAAGGGTCTCGACGTCCGACGGGGTCGTCGGGCGGGCCAGCCAACCGCCTCTCGTGCCGTCGAGCGAGCGGGCCGGCGTCCTGGAGATGAACCGACGTGCCTGGCCGGACGTCGGACCAGCGAGGCCTCTCCTACCGACCGACTGGCCGGTGCCGCCACCGTTCGAACTCGGGCTGGGGCTCGCCAGCGGTGGAGGCGGGGCGGAACGCCAACACACCGACGACGGCGCCCACTGCTAGACGCTTCTTCATCATCTTCCCCCCCTTCCCCCATCGGATCCGATGGGGGCTCTCGAACGTACGACTCCGACCAGCCGTGGGTCAACGGAGCAACCCCCCTACGACGAACCCTCCGCTCGAGCAACTGACCTGCCGACGTCACGGTCTCGTGCCGGCTGCGCATCACCACCGGTACGTGGGCGGCGGACGGGTCGGCGGCCAGTGCGTCACCCTGGCGCACCGGGATTCTACCGAACGGCGGGTCGGCGCCGCCGCCGGTCACCCTTCGAGTGGGACGTGGGTTCGACTCCCGTCGCCCGCTCTCGATCCGGAGGAAAACCAAGTCGCGCTCCCGTGTCCTGCGGGCCTGCGTGGTGGACGATCCCGGGGTGATCGCCTCCGCCGCGTCCTGGCCGCGCCGCCGCGCCGGTCGGGGGGCACGCTGGCGTCACCGCCGCCGTCGGTGGCCCCGTCGAGGCGCCCAGCCGGATCCGCGGCGACGAGGGGCCAGCATGGCGCTTCACCTTGTCGGACGGCGAGGCCGTCACCGTCGACGAAGTCGTCGTCACCGATGCCACGGGCGCCGAGCTCCACCGAGCGCTGCCGCGGGTCGACGGCGACCCGGATCGCGCTCGACGTTCCGGCGTCGGTCCTCGACGGCGCCGCCTACCCCCTGACCGTCGACCCGACGGTGTCCGGCACCCACCCGATCACCAGCGGCGGGTTCAACCCGGCGGTGGCCTTCGACGGCGACAACTACATGATCGTCTGGGAGCAGCAGTTCAACGGGAACTCCGACATCTTCGGGGCGAAGGTGTCCCCGACGGGCGGCATCCTCGCCGGCCCCTTCCGGGTCTCCTCGTCGTCGAACGGCGACTTCCACGCCGACATCGCCTGGAACGACGCCACCTTCCTGGTGGTGTGGGAGTTCCGGGAGAGCAGCGCAACGCTGAGCGACTACGACATCGTCGGTCAGCGGCTGGACTCCAACGGCGGTCTCGTCGGAGGTCCCCTTGGCATCTACGGGCCCAGCTCGAGCGCCCAGCGGCTCGACCAGCGGCACCCGTCGGTGACGTCCGATCGACTGGACTTCTTCGTCACCTGGGAGGACAACGCCAACTTCAATGCCCTCCGTTGGGACATCTACGGGAAGACCGTCAGTCGCAACGGCGCCATCGGCTTCGCCATCCGGTACGCCGAGGCAACGGTCGACGAGCTCAGCCCGGACGTGGCCTGGAACGGCACCCGGTACCTGATCACGTACAACTACGCCTTCTCGTCGACGGACCACGACGTCTACGGCCAGCTGGTCAACCCGTTCATCGGGTTCACGCTCACGGACGGTACGGCGAACGGCGACAAGGACGGTGGGGTCCTGCCCATCTCCGTTCCGGGGGCGGACCAGTACGGGATCGGGGTGGCGTCGGAGGGCTATGACCTCTTCCCCTGTGCGGAGTGCACCGGGCCGCGGAAGAACTACCTCGTGGTCTGGGGCCAGAACACCGGCGGCGGGGACGTGTGGGGCACCAGGGTGAACGGGACCGGCCTCTCGATCGACGGCAACGGCTTCCAGATCTCGAGTGGTTCGCGCTCGGAGCAGCCCAGTCCCAAGACCGTGGCCTTCAACGGGAGCTACCTGGTGGCCTTCATCGCCAGCGGGACCACCGAGCCGTTCCCCCGGGGGATCTCCGCCGTACGCGTGGGGACGAACGGGGCCGTGCTCGACAACCCCGCCATCAACGTCGTCGACACGGCCTCGTTCGAGCAGGGAGCAGCCGTGGCCCGGGGGCCGGGCGACGACTGGGGCGTCGCCTTCGAGGAGTTCCCGGGGAACGGCAGCCAGTTCCTCCGGTTCAGGACGGTGAGCGCCAAGTAGGCGGCTCGACATCGCGCACGCCCTGGCCGAGGACGAGCGCCGGACCGCCGGCCAGTACGACATCTACGCCAGCGCGTCGACGCCAACGCCAACCGATCGACAGCAGCACCAACGGCTTCCGCGTGGCCTCAGGAGCCGGTTCTGCCGCGGTCGGCGGCCAGGTCCTGTCCCGGGGTGCCGGGTCCGAGTGGGGCGTCGTCCACCAGTGGTCGACCGCGGGCTCCTCCGACGCCGGCCTCCGCATCAACCGGGTGTCCCCCGCCAACCCGAAGTAGGTCAGCGCGCCGCCACCACGATCAGCTCCCCGGTGCCGGGACCGGGGGGCCGGCGGTCCCAGTCGCCGAACACCTGCTCGACGGTGAACCCGGCATCCGCCAGCGAGCCGGAGAGCTCGTCGATGGTCCGGAACCGCAGCCGGGTGGGCGACACCACCTCCTCCCCGGTGGCGGCGAAGACGTAGTGGTTCTCGTAGCTGACGACGCCGTCCCGCACGTCCGTCACCTCGGCCCAGACCTCGACCGGACCGGCCGCCGGGTCGTCGTAGGTGCGCCGGGCATCGGTGGTCCAGCGCTCCCACTCCCGGGCCCGGGGCTCCCGGCTCTCGAAGGCCAGGTGCCCGCCCGGCCGGAGCGCCCGCCGCAGATCGGCCAGGACGCCGGCCCACTGGCCGTCCCCCACGAGGAACTGGGCCACGTGCCCGCTCATGAGGGCCAGGTCCGCCCGCCCCGGCTCGAGCCGGCCGGCGTCGCCGTGGACCCACCGCACCCGGTCGCCGTCGGGGCGGCGGCGGGCGACGTCGAGCATGGCGGGCGCCGGGTCGATCCCGGTCACCTCGAACCCCCGCCGGGCCAGCTCCCGGGTGATCAACCCGGTGCCGCAGCCGAGGTCGACGACCGCCCTCGCCCCCGCCTCCGTGGCCAGGCCCAGGTAGAAGTCCGGCTGGGTGCCCGGCTCGTAGGCGTTGACCGTCTCGTACACCGCCACCAGGCGCGGGTCCGTGAACTCGACGATGTCGCCCACCCGCCGAAGATTACTTCGCCGAACTAAGTATCTGCGGGGTACCCTCGATGCCGTGACGCTGACCCGCCAGGACGAGCCGACGGCGACCCCCGATCCCGTCGAGGTGGCCGGCCGCCTCCGCCTGTCGACGACCCGCCTGGCCCGCATCCTCCGCCAGCAGGACCAGCTCGGCCTCACCCCCACCCTGACCGCCGCCCTGGCCACCATCGCCCGGGAGGGGCCGCTGACCCTCGGTGAGCTGGCAGCCTCCGAGCAGGTGTCGCCGCCGACCATCACCCGGGTCGTCGGGAAGCTCGAGGCCGCGGGCCTGGTGCGCCGTCGGCCCGATGCCACCGACGGCCGCGTCTCCCGCGTCGAGCTCAGCCCCGCCGGCCGGCGCCAGCTCGACACCGGTCGGACCCGGCGCACGGCCTGGCTGGCCACCCGCCTGCGGGACCTCCCGCCGGAGGACCTCGTCCGCCTCGAGGAGGCGGCCGGCGTCCTCGAGCGCCTCACCAGCGCCCCGGGCGCCGAGAGCGGGACATGAGCCCCCGCACCCTCCGCATGACGGAGAACACCTTCCGCTCGCTGCGCTCCCGCAACTTCCGGCTCTTCTTCGGCGGCCAGCTCGTCTCCCAGGTGGGCAACTGGCTGACGATGATCGCCCAGACCCTGCTGGTCCTGAAGCTGACCGACGGCGGCCTCGCCCTCGGCATCCTCACCGCCTGCCAGTTCGCGCCGCTGCTGCTCCTCGGCGCCTGGTCCGGGCTGGTGGCCGACCGCTCGGACAAGCGCAAGCTGCTGTTGGTCGTCCAGACCCTGGCCATGGCCCAGTCGTTCGCGCTGGCCGCCCTCGCCTTCATGGACCACCCGCCGCTGCTCGGCCTCTACGCCCTCGCCCTCGCCGGGGGCTTCGCCGTCGCCTTCGACAACCCGGCCCGGCGGGCCTTCGTCGTGGAGATGGTCGACGACGAGGACGTGCAGAACGCCGTCAGCCTCAACACGGCGCTGATGACGGGCTCCCGCATCGTCGGCCCCGCCCTGGCCGGCCTGCTGGTGACCACCGTGGGCTACGGCTGGACCTTCCTGCTCGACGGGATCTCCTACATCGCCGTCCTCGTCGCCCTGTGGGTGATGGACACGAACGCGCTGCGGACCGCCCCGGTGCAGCCCCGGGGCCGGGGCCAGATCCGCGAGGGGCTCCGCTACATCCGCTCGGTCCCCGAGCTGCGCATCCCGCTGCTGATGATGACCGTCGTCGGGACCCTGGGCTTCAACTTCCAGGTCGTCATCCCCCTGTTCGTCACCGACACCCTCGGCGGCGACGACCGGGCGTTCACCCTGCTCTTCTCGGTGCTGAGCGCGGGGTCGTTCGTGGGCGCGCTCGTCGCCGCCCGCCGGAAGTCGATCGACCTGCGGGCCGTGGCCCTCTCCTGCGCCGGCTTCGGGGCCTCGCTCACCGTCCTGGCCGCCGCCCCCACCCTCCTGGCGTCGTTCCCGATCGCCGTGCTGGTGGGCTTCAGTGGGGTGGCCTTCATGACCACGTCCACCTCGATCATGCAGCTCCGGGCCTCACCCAGCATGCGGGGCCGGGTGCTGGCCCTCCAGGCCATGGTGTTCCTCGGCAGCACGCCGATCGGCGGGCCGGTCCTGGGCTGGCTGTGCGACCTGACCAGCCCCCGCGTGGGCCTGCTGGTGGGCGGCGTGGCCACGCTGGCCGCCGCTGCGTGGGGCCTGGCCAACGCCCGGCCGTCCACGCCGTCGGTGGCGGGCGACGTCCCCCTCGAACCCTCGACGATCGGGCTCCAGGCCGGCTGAGGACGACCGACAGGGGAGGTCGTGCGCCGCCCCACGCCCGCGCTCGACCGTTCCGACGATCCCGACCGGCTGGGTGGGCAAGACTCCGCCCCCGTGACCGACGACCGCCACGGCGGCCACATCACCCACATCCCCGGACGGGAGCTGCCGGACGAGGACGTCGTCGTCCCCGAGACCAAGGCGCCGGGCCTCCCGCTCCGCCTGCTGTACCTCGTCCTCGGTCTGGCCCTGTTCGTCACCGCCCTGGGCCTGATGAAGGCGGGGGCGGCCGAGCTCATCCCCTCCCTCGAGGGATCGATCTTCACCGACAACGCCTGGAGCACCCTCGGGCTCGGCTGGCTCGGCGCCTGCCTGGTCCTCTCCGGGTCGCCGGTGGCGGCCTCGGCGCTGGCCCTGCTGGACGGCGGGGCCATCGACCGGACGCAGTCGTTCACCATGCTCACCGGCTCCCGCCTCGGCGCCGCCTTCGTCGTGCTCGTGGTGGGCGTGGTCTACGCGGTGCGGGGCCGGGGCGGCGCCGAGAGCCGCCGGGCCCCCATCTCGATCGGGATCCTGTCGCTGCTGATGACCGCGGTGGTCTACGTGCCCGGGGCCATCGTCGGCTACGTCATCCTCGAGCGGGGCTGGCTCGACGGGTTCGACGTGGGCACGTCGCCGTCGGTCACGTCGGCCACCGACGCGCTGTTCGGCTGGGCCGTGGACGTGGTCTCCGCCGTGGCCCCCGACTGGGCGCTGTTCCCGATCGGGGTGGCCGTCCTGCTGCTCGGCTTCCAGCTCTTCGACCGGGTGCTGCCCAGCGTGGGCAGCGAGCAGCTCGAGCACCGGGCCGACGCCTGGTACACCCGGAAGTGGCCGATGTTCTTCGTCGGCGTGCAGCGTGACGCTGCTGACCCTGTCGGTGGCCGTGTCCCTCACCCTGCTCGTGCCCCTGGTGGCCAAGGGCTACCTGCGGCGCTCCAACGCGCTGCCCTACATCGCCGGGGCCAACATCACCACGCTGGCCGACACGCTCGTGGCCGCCATCCTCACGGGCAACCAGGACGCCGTGCGGGTGGTGGTGGCCGTCACGATCGCCGTGTCCGTGTGGACGCTGTTGCTGCTCGCCTTCGCCTACCCGTTCCTGCGGCGGGTCCTCCTGGGCATCGCCCGCCGGGCGCTCGAGTCACGCACCCGCCTGGCCGTCTTCGCCGCTGCGCTCTTCGCCGTCCCGGTGGTGCTGATCGCCATCTGAGCCGTCGAGGCGCCCGGACGGGCAGCCGGCGCCGCGATGCGGGAAACTGGCCGGCGATGCCCTACGCCACCGGCCGCGTCGTCCACGACGCAGACGCCCACATCATGGAGCCCCCCACGTGGCTCCGCGACCACGCCGACCCCGACATCCGCGAGCGGATCGACCCGCTCGCCTACAGCAGCGGCAACGAGCTGCGCCAGACCGGTGACCCGGCCGAGCAGCTGGCCGACCTGGAGGCCGCCTTCGAGCGCCTGGCGGCCAAGCACGCCTCGGACGACTACCGGGCCACCGAGGAGGAGGAGATCATGCGGCGGAAGAACTTCGCCGCCACCGGGTCCTTCATCCCCGAGGACCGGCCCCGGGCCCTGGACCTCCTCGGCTTCTCGAGCCAGCTCGTCTTCAACACGTTCCACAACGGCCGCTTCCACGCGTGGGAGCACGGCGGCGACCTCGACCTGGCCTACGGGGCGGCCCGGGCGCACAACCGGGGCATGGTCGAGTTCTGCTCGATCGACCCCCGGCTGCTGGCCAGCTGCTACGTGCCGCTGGCCGACTTCGACCGCGCCGCGGCCATGGCCGACGAGTGCATCGAGATGGGGGCGGCCGCGCTGCTCGTCGCCTCCGGGTGCCCGCCGGGCCACTCCCCCAGCCACCTCGGCCTCGACCCGGTGTGGGCCCGGGCCCAGGAGGCGGGCGTGCCCGTCGTCTTCCACGTCGGCGGGACGGGCAGCCTGATCGATCCGAACTACTTCGCCAACGGGCTCCCGCTGCCCCCCGACTTCCACGGGGGCGAGGAGAACTTCCGCTCCGTGGACTACATGGGCATCCCCGGGCCGCCGGCCCAGACCCTGGCCACGATGATCTTCGACGGCGTCCTGGAGCGGTTCCCCGAGCTGCGCATCGGCGTGGTCGAGCAGGGCGCCATCTGGGTGCCGTCGTGGACGCGGCAGATGGAGTCGGCCTTCGAGGCGTTCGCCCGCCACGAGGAGCGCCTCCAGGCCCTGTCGCTGCGGCCCACCGAGTACGTGCGGCGCCAGGTCCGCTTCACGCCCTACCCGACCGAGGACGTGGGCTGGATCATCGAGCAGTCCGGGCCCGAGCTGTGCATGTTCTCCTCGGACTACCCCCACGTGGAAGGCGGGCGGAAGCCGATCGAGCGCTTCGAGGCCTCGCTGGGCGACGCCTCCGAGGCCGTGCGCGACCGCTTCTACCGCGACAACTTCCTCGATCTCATGGGACGGGCCGCCGACCGCCTGGTCGCTGCCTAGGAGGCGACCGCTGGGCCGGGTGTCGCCGGTTCTGGGCACGCGTCCTTTCGAGCCCGCAGCTGACCGGCCACGGCCACAGCAGCACGCGCGCGTCTGGGTGGCGCAAGTACGGAAAATCCGAGCGTTCGCCGCCGAGGCGTTTTTCTCGGCACCCGCCCTCGGCACCCGCCCTCGGCCGCCGCCTAGGAGGCGACCGCTGGGCCGGGCGTCGCCCCCTATTGGTCACTTGTCCCGCCATGAGGGGGTGAAGTGACCAAACGGGCCGCCGACCGCCTGGTCGCTGCCTAGACCGCCACCACCTCGCCGCGCCGGATCACGGCGCGGAGGTGGCGGCCGTCGCCTTCCACGAGGAGGGACACGTCGGCGGTGGGGTCGCCGTCGACGACCAGGAGGTCGGCCCGGGCCCCCTCCTCGACGACCCCGAGCTCACCCTCCCGCCCGAGCAGCCGGGCGTTGACGGCGGTGGCCGACCGCAGCACCTCGGCGGCGGGCTGGATCTCGGCCCGGAGGGAGAGCTCGCGGGACTGGAACACGCCCGCCTCGCCGAGCAGATCCGTGCCGAAGCCGATGTCGACACCTGCGGCAGTGGCCAGCTCGACGCTCCGCCGCCCGGCGTCGAGCACCTCGTGCACCTTCTCGAGGGCCCAGCCCGGAAGGCCGAAGTCGGCTCCGTGCTCGGCGATGGCCCAGTAGGTCACCAGGGTCGGCACGAGGAACACGCCCCGCTCGGCCATGAGGGCGGCGGTGGGCTCGTCGAGGAGGTTGCCGTGCTCGATGGAGCGGACCCCGGCCTCGACCGCCCGCCGGATGGCGCCGGGCGTGTAGGCGTGGGCGAGGACGTAGGTGCGCCAGCGCGCCGCCTCCTCCACCGCCGCCTCGAGCTCGGCCGGCGTGTAGGCCTCCAGCCAGAGGGGGTCGGTGGGCGAGGCCACGCCGCCGCTGGCCATGACCTTGATGGCGTGGGCACCGCCCCGCAGCTGTTCCCGGGCGGCCCGCCGGACGGCGTCGGGCCCGTCCGCCAGCACGGCGATGCCCGTCTCGACCAGCTCGCAGGCACAGGTGGCCGGGGGGGCCGACCGGGACCGGGTGTCCCCGTGGCCCCCGGTCTGGCTGAGCGCCCGCCCGGCCCGCAGCAGCTCGGGTCCCTGGACGAGGCCCCGCTCGACCCCCGCCGCCACCCCGCCGTCGGCCCCGCCGGCGTCCCGCACGGTGGTGAAGCCCCGGCGCAGCATCGCCTCCAGGGCCCGGGCGGCGTGGAGGGCGACCAGCGTCAGGGGCATGGAGGCGGCCCGCCCGAAGTCCATCGTGGCCACCATCACGTGGACGTGCGCGTCGATGAGGCCGGGCAGCACCGTGGCGCCCGCGGCGTCCACCTCGCGGGCGTCGCCGGGAGCGACGGGCTCGTCGGTGACCGCGACGATGCGGTCCCCCTCGACCACCACGGTGCGCTCCCCCACCGACGTCCCGGTCCGGCTGTCGAACACGACGCCATCGCGGATGACGACGCGATCGCCGGCCATCAGCGGCCGCCCGTGAGGTGGCGGAGCGACCAGGCGTCGACCCGCTCGAGGAGGCCGTGGGGCAGGCGCACCACGGCCCGGTCGACGGGATCGACCACCACCTCGGCGCGACCCCGTCGCAGGCCCTCGAGGCTGCGGCGCACGCACTCGTCGGCGTCCATGAAGTAGGTGCGCTCGAGCAGACGGCCGACCGCGCCGGCGGGGGCGATGGGCCGGCCCAGGGCCTCCTCGAGCATGGCGGTGCGCACGGGCCCCGGGGCCACCACGCACACGTCGACGCCGGCCCGGCGGACCTCCTGGCGCAGTCCGAGCGAGAACCCCCGCACGAACGCCTTGGCCGAGCCGTAGACGACCAGGTCGGCCATCGGCTTGTAGGCGGACGTGGACGCAACGTTCAGCAGAGCGCCGCCGCCCCGGGCCACGAAGGCGTCGACGGCCCGCTTGCTGAGGGCCACCACCGTCGTCACGTTGAGATCGACCATGGCCAACGACGCCTCGACGGGCACGTCGGCGAACCGGCCGTGGGTGGCCACGCCGGCGTTGTTGACGAGCAGGGCCACGTCGTCGGCCTCGATCCTCCGACCCACCTTGTCCCGCCCCTCGGCGGTGGCGAGGTCGGCCACCAGGGTCTCGCCCCGACCGCCGGCCGCCTCGAGCCCGGCCACCACCGCACCCAGCTCGGGTGCCCGCCGGGCCACGCCGACGACGGCGAGGCCCTCCTGGGCCAACGCCCGGCAGAAGGCGGCCCCGATGCCGGACGACGCCCCGGTGACCACCGCGGTGCGGCCCCGCAAGGCGGCCAGGCGGTCAGGCGTCGGTCGGCGTCGCCGCACGCACGCAGAGGGTGTCGCGGACCTCCCGCAGCCCGGCCAGGGTCCGGTCCACCTGCTCCTCGGTGTTGGCCGCCGTCGGGGTGAGGCGCACCCCGCCGCGGTCGAGCGGCGCGGCGGGGAACACGGCAGGGGTCAGCAGCACGCCGTGGTCCCAGAGCACCCGGCAGGCCTCGGTCGCGACCTCGGTGGAGCCGAGGACGACGTTGACGATGGGGAAGCCGCTCTCGTTGTCGACCTCGAGGCCGAGGTCGCGCACGCCGTGGAGCAGGCGCTGGGTCAGGGACCAGAGGCGGTCCCGCAGGTCGTCGCCCTCCCAGATGTTCACCTCGAGCCCGGCCAGGGCGGTGGCGAGGCTGGCCACGGGGATGGGCCCCGAGAACACCATCGTCGACGCCGCCTCGAGCTGCTGGCGCTCCTGCTCGTCCGAGCAGGTGACGAAGGCGGCCAGCGACGAGTAGGCCTTGGACATGCCGCCCACGTAGACGATGCGGCGGTAGTCGAGCCCGCGGTAGCGGACCACGCCGTTGCCGCGGCGGCCGTACGGGGCGCCGGGCCCGGGCTCCTCCCCGAGGACGCCGAAGCCGTGGGCGTCGTCGACGTAGACGATGGCGTCGTGGCGGTCCGCCAGCTCGACGAGCGGCGCCAGGTCCACGGCGTTGCCGGACATCGAGTACACGCCGTCGACCACGATCACCCGCGCCGACCGGTCGGCCTGGGCCACCAGCTGGGTCTCGACGTCCTCGAGGTCGCCGTGACGGGCGATGGCCACCGCCGTGCCGCGTCCCTTGGCCAACGCGGCGGCCTCGTGGAGCGAGTGGTGGGCGTCGGCGTCGATGACGATGCCGCCGCGAGGTCCGGCCAGCTTGGGCAGGACACCGATGTGGACCAGGGTCACGGTCGGGAACACGACGGTGGAGGGGACGCCGAGCAGCTCGGCCAGCCCCTTCTCCAGCGCCCGATAGGGCTCGGGCGAGGCCACGGCCCGGGTCCAGCTCGGGTGCACGCCCCAGCGCTCGATCATCGGCTGCACGGCGGCGACGACGTCGGGGTGGAGGTCCAGCCCGAGGTAGTTGCACGACGCCATGTCGAGGACGCGACGCCCGTCGATGACGACGTCGCGACCACGCTGGCCCCGGACGGTCCGGTAGGTCTGCGGGATGGACCGGCCCAGGGCCTCGAGGGCCGACCCCACGCCGTTGCCGGCGCCGGCCCCGCCGGCCGCCACGAGGGCGGTCAGGTCGTCCACGGTGCGTACGCCCCGCAGGGCCTCCTCGGGCACGGAGATGTCGAGGCGCACCTCCACGGCGAGGAAGAGCTCGAGCAGCGCGAGCGAGTCGAAGTCGAGGTCGTAGGTGAACTGCGAGCCCCCGAGGATCGGGCCGTCGTAGCCGCGGACACGGGCGTGCTCGGCCACGACCTCGAGCACGGTGCGGGCGATGTCGTCGCCCGCCTCCGTCAGCCGCAGGCGGTTCGACCGGCGTCCCACGGCGCAGCTCGAACCGGGCCCGCACCTCGAGCCGCCCGGCCCGGAGCAGCTCCCGCGTCGCCGCGTGCTGCTTCTTGCCGCTGGTGGTGCGGGGCAGCTGCCCCCGCGACACCACCACGAGCACGTCGAGCGGCAGCTCGTACTCCTCGCGCCCGGCCCGCACGGCGGCGGCGATGGCGTCGGGGTCCACCTCGGGACGAACGGCGACGATGCCAACGAGCTCGTCGGCGCGATCCACGTCGGCATCGAGCACGACGACGTCCTCGATGCGGACGTCGGCCTGCCGGGCAAGCGTCTGCTCGAAGACGTGCACCGAGTAGTTCTGGCCGTTGCGGATGACGATGTCCTTGAGCCGCTCGACGACGAACAGCTCGCCACCCTCGAGGAAGCCGACGTCACCCGTGCGCAGCCCCTCGTCCCCGAACGACTCGACGGCGCCACCCCCGTCGACGTAGCCGGCGCACACCGACGGGCCCCGCAGCACCACCTCGCCGCACACCAGCGGCTCGTCGACCACGTCGCCGGCCTCGTCGACGATGGCGAGGTCGAGGCCCTCGACCACCGGGCCCAGCGCCACGACGTCGATCTGGTCGGCCGTCGGCGGACCGGAGGCGTCCTCCACCTGCCGCACGCGGTCGAGGGTGGCCAGCGAGGGCCGCTCGACGCGGATGGAGCGCCAGGTCACCCCCGGCGACTTCATGGAGACGACCAGGGTGGCCTCGGCCAGGCCGTAGCAGGGCGAGAACGCCGTGGGCGGCAGGCCGCACCGGGCGAAGCGGTCGGTGAACCCGGCGGCCACGGCGGCGCTGACGGGCTCGGCCCCGCAGCAGGCGGAGCGAAGGCTCGACAGGTCGAGGCCGGCGAGCTGCTCGTCGGTGGCGCGGACGCGGCAACGCTCGTACCCGAAGGTGGGGCTGGCCGTGATCGTGCCCCCCCGCTCGGAGATGGTGCGCAGCCACTGCATCGGGTCGCGGACGAAGTCCACGGGACTCATGAGGAACAGGTCGAGGCCGTGCACCAGGGCGAGCAGGGCCTGGCCGACGAGCCCCATGTCGTGGTGCAGCGGCAGCCAGCTCACGACGACGGAGGCGGGCTCGACGGCCAGGGCGCGCGAGAGCGCGGCGCAGTTCGCCATGAGGTTGCCGTTGGTCACGGCCACCGCCCGCTTGGACGAGGTGGAACCACTCGTCAACTGGAGGTGGCACAGGTCGTCGGGCCGGTCCCGGACCAGCAGGCTGAGCGGGCTGGCGAACCACTCGGGGGTGGCTGCCGCGTCCAGGAGGATGACGCCCGACCCGTCGGCGGGCAGGCTCATCGCAGGCGCGCCATCCGACGCCTCGCACACGACGGGGACGTGGCTGCCGATGGCGGCACGCGCGGCGCGCACGCGCTCCGCCGCCTCCGCCGGTTCGTCGAACGGGCGGGTGGCCACGAGGGCGGGCGCGGCGCCGGCGAGAACAGTCGCGAGGAAGCCGAGCAGCGCCGCGTCAGGGGACGGGCACGCGACCGCGACGCGGGCTCCCGGTGTCACGCCTCCCTCGGCCAGGTGGGCGGCGTGCGCCGCGGCGCGCCGGATGAAGTGGCGCTGCGGCTCGATGCGCGATGTTTGCGCGGCAGGGTCCCAGAACCCGATCGACGAGCCGTCGTCGTCGGCGTGGGCACGGGCCAAGAGGAGGCTGCGGAGGCCCTCGGCCTCCCACCGTGCCATCAGGTCGGGCAACCGGGCGGGGGCAGGGCCGAGAGTCACCACCCGTCGAAACCTAGCGGCGAAAATCCCCCCGTTCGCCAGGCCTTCGTCGCCGAGCCGGACTTGCACCGGTACGGCGGGAACGTCCCTCTCGCCTAGCTCCGACCGGCGAGTGCGTCGGCGCGGCTTGCGTCCAGTACCGACTCCATGGCGTCCGCCGGCGCCGGTGAACCGAGGAGGTAGCCCTGTCCGAGATCACATCCGAGCTCCACCAGGATCGACCGCTGACCCGGGCGCTCGATGCCCTCGGCCACCGCGTGCAGGCCCGTGGCGTGGGCCATGGAGATGATGGATCGCACCTGCGCACGAGCCTTGCCGGTGTCGTCCTGGTCGAGTCCCTCGATGAGGGTGCGGTCGACCTTCACGCTCGTGAACGGCAGCTGCTGCAACGCGGCGTACGACGCGAAGCCGGCGCCGAAGTCGTCGGCCGCGATGCCGACACCGAGCGCCCGCAGCTCGAGCAGGTGCTCGCGGCTCGGCCCGGAGTCGAGGGGGATGCCCTCGGTCAGTTCGAGCGTCACGGAGGTTGCGTCCACCCCTGTCGTGCGCAGCGCGTCGCGCACGTCGTCGACGATGCCCGGCTCGACGAGCTGGCGAGGCGACAGGTTGACGTTCATGCCGAGCCCGGCCCCGCCCGGGCGGTCCTGCCACCGACGCAGCTGGGCGAGGGCCTCGCGCAGGACCCAGCCCCCGATGGGGACGATGGCGCCGGTCTGCTCGGCGATGGGGATGAAGGCGGCCGGGCTCACCCGTCCGCGCAGCGGGTGGTGCCAGCGCAGCAGGGCCTCGAAGCCAACGATGGTCGATGAGGCGAGCGAGATGAGGGGCTGGTACTCGAGGTGGAGCTCGTCGCGTCCGAGTGCGTTCTCCAAGTCGCCCTTCAGCTCGAGTCGTTCGAAGGCGCTGAGGTACATGGCCTCGTCGAAGACGTGCACGGTTCCCTTGCCGCCCCGCTTGGCGTGGTACATGGCCACGTCGGCGTTGCGCAGCACCACCTCCGTGGTGCTCACCGAGTCGTCGGCGAAGGCGACACCGATGCTGGCGCCGATCACGATGGTGCGCCCGGCGATCTCGACCGGGTCGCGGAGCGCGACGAGCACCCGGTCGGTGATCTCCAGCGCGGTCTCGTGGTCGGTGCGCTCGAGCAGGAGGGCGAACTCGTCACCACCGAGCCGGGCGGCGGTGTCGCCTGCCCGCAGGAAGTTGGTCAGGCGGTGGGCGACGATGGACAGGACCTCGTCGCCGACGTCGTGGCCGAGGCCGTCGTTGACGGTCTTGAAGTCGTCGAGGTCGACGAAGCAGACGGCGCTCGTGGTGCCGTTGTCGGACCGTCGGCTGAGCGCGTGCTCGACCCGCTCGCGGAAGAGGACGCGGTTGCCGATCCCGGTGAGGTCGTCGTGGAGCGTGCGGTGCCGGAGGTCGCGCTCCAGGGCCTTGCGATCGGTGATGTCGTGGGCGTTGAGGACGATGCCGACGACCGACGGCTCGTCGCGGAGGTCGGTGACGGTGAGCTCCAGCGTCTTCTCGCCACCGTCGGCCGCCGTCACCCGCAGCTCCGTCGTCCGACTCGAGCGACCCGAGGATGCGAGCATCGGGAGCTGGCCGCCGAGGACCGAGCGGTCGTCCTCGTGGACCACCGACTGGAGCCCGTCGCCCAGGAGGTCCTCGGGTGGGTACCCGAGGACGTGCGCGGACGACGGACTGATGTAGCTGACGGACCCGGAGTCGTCGAGCACGGCCACGATGTCGCTCGAGTGCTGCGCCAGCGAGCGGAAGCGGGCCTCGCTGCGCTCGAGCTCCTCCCGCGCCGCCACCCGGTCGGTGATCTCACGCGCGTTGAACACGGTCCCCGCCACCTCGGCGTCACCCCGCAGCTCGGCCACGGTCGCCTCGAACCACCGGGGCTGGCCCGCGGCGTCGAACAGCCGCAGCTCGATCGGCCCGGCGGGATCGCCCGTGCGTCGGGCCTCGTCCACCAGCTCGAGCAGCGCCGGCCGGTCGTCGGGGTAGAGGAGGGCGATGAGATCAGGGGACTCGGTGACGAGGTCGCCGTGACCCAGCAGCCGCTCGGCGGCCGGGCTGACGAACGACACCCGCCCGTTGTCGACCACGATGACGATGTCGCTCGAGTTCTCGATGAGCGCACGGAACCGACGCTCGCTGCGCCGACGGTGCAGGTCGGCCGTCAGCGTGGCGGTCTCGAGGGCCAGTGACACGTCGGCGGCGAGCGCTTCGAAGGCGTCGACCACCAACTGGTCGAGGGAGGCGTTCACGACGAGCACGAGGGCGCCCCGGAGCTGGCCCTTGCTGACGAGCGGCGCCACGACGACCTTCGTGCCGGCCCGTCCGGAGTGACCGTCGGCCAGCACGACCGGCTGCGTGACGCCGTCGCCGAGGACCCGATCGAGCTCCTCGGGGTCCAACCAGGCGCTGCCCCCGTCGGCGTCGGCCACGATGACCCAGCCGCCGTCGTTGCGCACCACGACGGAGGTGGACACGACCGGCGTGGAGGACCCGGCCAGCTCCCGCATGGCCGCCATGGCGGAGGTGTGCATCTCACTGGTGTCGGTGGCCGACACGAGTGACGCCGCCGCCCGCCGCAGCACCGCCTCGACGTGACCGGCCCGCTCCCGGGCCCGCACCAGACCCGCTACCCGCACCATCATCAGGGTCGAGAGCACGAGCCACGAGACGATGACCACGGCGGTGGACAGCTCGCCGAGTGGCGCGTCCACCAGGAGCACGGCAGGGGGCACCAGCACGGCGGCCGTCATGAGGGCCAGGCGCCGGTTCGTCATGCGCCCGACGGGCACGGTGGTCTCGGTGGTGAGGTCGACCATCGACCGGTCCAGCGCGGCGGCAGCCAGACCGGCGAAGCCGAGGGCGGGGAAGAGCAGCGGCAGGGTGCCCTGGCCCCACACGGGCTCGTGGGTGGCCCGGTCCAGGGACACCCACAGGTCGACGGCGAAGGCGCTGAAGACGGCGCCGGCGAGCATGTAGTAGCTGCGGTTGCGGGCACCGGGCCCGATGGCGATCCGGGCGGTGGCGACGGCGAGGGTCAGAGACAGGAGCGAGAAGCCGAGGTCGACGATGCGGGCACCGAGCGGGAAGCTGTCGTCCCGGAGGTAGGGCACCAGCAGCACGACCCACACGACGACGCCGACGCCGCCGACCACGATGACCGCGTCGAGGAGGTTGGTGGGGTCGCGCCGGTTCGACCGCAGACGGGCGAGCCGGTGGACGCTGAGGATGGCGGCCCCGTACCCCAGCGCATCGATCACGTCGCCGAGGGACGGGGAGTGCTCGACGCCCCCGGCGAGAGCCAGCTCGACCTCGTGGACGATCGCCCCCGCGAGGAAGAGCGCGATGGCGGCCGCCATGCCGAACCAGGGCGACCGGTGCTGCGGGCGGTACGTGGCGACCGCACGCAGGATGGCGGGCGCCGCCACCAGTGCCATCGCCAGGAGGGCCAGGGCCTGGGCGTCCTCTCCGAGGGGAAGCGCGAGGAAGGCCGCCGCGACGGACACCGCCAGCGCGCGGCGCCAGCCCCGGAGTTGCACGCGTCTCCATCGGCAGCACGGTCAAGTCCCTGTAATGGGACGTCGCGCCCGGAACCGGGCTGTTCCGGTCAGCTTCCGAAGAGCAGGCGGCCCAGTCCGCAGTACGGAGCGACGAACGTGACCGCGAAGATGGCCGACGACGCCAGCGCCACGCCGACCACGCGGGTCCGCAACCGGCCGGCGGCGTAGAGCAGCCAGGTGGTCACGATGGGCCCGAGGGCGAAGCTGGCGACGGCGAACCCGACCCAGCCGCTGCGGAGGAGGAGCCGTCGGGCCCAGCTCTGGCGACCGTCGTCCGCCTCCCGCTCGACCCACCGTTCGAGGCGGCTCGTCTCACCCGCGAGTCTTCGGGCGTAGGCCCGCACCACGAGGAGGGCCACCACGAAGCCCCCGGTCCCGTAGAGGACGGTGAAGAGAGCGAACGCCGGCCAGGGGCCGATCCAGCCGGCTGCCGCCACCACCGGGCCCGAGAGGAGGGCTTCGTCCCAGATCGTGTAGATGACGATGCCGGCCACCGCCGCCGCACGTCGGAGGACCGTGCGGGGATCGACCCCGCCGGTGGTGAGCACGGCGACAGCATGCCGCAGTGGCCGTAGGGTCCGATGTTGGTGCCCTCCGCCCGCCGGACCGTCGACGCCGTCACCGCGCCCCTGGCCCGGGCCACCGGCCGTTGGTTCGACCATCGCTACGTGGCCGGCCGGCACTACGCCTGCCACGACGAGACGGGTGACGAAGCACGGCGGTCGACGGCGCTCGACCGGCGCACCGGCTTCGACTGGCTCCTGTTCCAGTTGATGCTCAGCGACGAGGCGAGGTTGGCGGCGTACGGACGGGACATCGCCCTCCTCGCAGCGGGAGCTCGCGTGCTCGAGGTGGGTCCTGGGCCCGAGGCGGTGCTCACCCGGCGCTGCCTGGACGCGGGCGCCGCCTCGATCGTCTCCGTCGAGGGGGATCCCTGGGTGGCCCGTCGGGCCCGCAGTCGCCTCGACCGTGAGCGACGCCACGCCGGGCGCTGGCGTGTCGTGTCGCGACTGTCGACCGAGCTCTCGGCGAGCGACGTCGACGGGGACCGTCACTTCGACCTGCTCGTGCTCGAGGTGTACGACACCATCGCCTCCCGGGAGCACGTGGTCGAGACCGTGGGCGACCTGCGCCGGCGGGGCTTCTCCTTCGACGCGGTGGTCTCCTGCGGGTTCGAGACCCTCGTGGCCCCCGCCGCGGCACCGCCGGCGAAGCCGATGCGGTGGGGGGAGCGGGTGCTGCTGGGGTGGGGGCCGGGGTCACCCGCCCGGGCCGCGACGGCCCTGCGGCAGCGCCGGTCGACGCTGCACGGCGACTTCGACCTCGTCGACGGGCTCCGTCTCGCGCCGGCCCGTCGCTGGCAGGCGGCCGACCTCGAGGCCGACGCGACGGCCACGACCGCGCGGGTGCTCGAGTTCCAAGTGGCCGAGCCGGAGCGCTACGCCGGCTTCCTCGTGCACAACCGACTGCGCTTCCACCACGGGGTCCTCGACACCGGGGAGACCCCCACCCACTGGGGGGTCTACTTCGTTCCCCTCCCCGTGCCGGTCGCAGCCGTGACCGCCGCCGGCGGCGTCACCCTCTACACCGTGGGGGCGTCGCCCGCCGAGCCGTCCTCGTTCACGCTCGAGGCGGTGGCGGGCGACGCCCGCTCCCCGCACAGCGGTTCTGACCAGGGCTCGGGGTGGCACCACCCCTCCGTGTGACGGGCTGGCCTCCTGGTCCGGCCCAGGTCGCCGTCGTACCGTGCGACCGTGGCAGTGGCCGGCAGCACGAGAGCGGCCGGGATGTGGGCCCGCGCCGACGTGCGGTCCCGGTGGCGGTCGCTCGTGGCCCTCGCCCTGCTGGCGGGCATCACCGCAGGGGTGGCCCTGGCCGCGCTGGCGGGAGCCCGCCGCACCGACGCCGCCCTCGACCGCCTGCGGGACGAGACCGACGCAGGTGACGCCATCGTCTTCGCCAGCCAGGCCGGGGTCTTCCACCCCGACTGGGACGCCCTCGAGGCCCGGCCGGAGGTCGCCGCCATCGCCCCGTGGGCCCTGCTCTTCGGCGACCTGGCCGACGAGCCCGGCGAGGTGATCTTCGCCCCGGTCGACGGGCGCTGGGGCGACGAGGTCAACCGCTCGGTCGTCACCTCGGGACGGATGTACGACCCCGACGCGGTCGACGAGGCGGTGGTCGACGAGCGGGCGGCGAAGGACGAGGGGGTCGAGGTCGGCGACGTCATCCCCTTCCACGCCTACGGCCCCGACCAGGAGTTCGACGGCGGGCGCCGCGCAGGGCCCCCAGGTCGACCTCCGGGTGGTGGGCCTGACCCGCAACGTCGGGCAGTTCCTGTTCACCGAGGGCATCCTCATGGCCAGCCCGGGGCTCATGGCCCGGTACGGGGACGAGATGGCGGTGGCGGAGAACGCCGACGTGCGGCTGGCGCCTGGCGGCGGCGGCGTCGACGCCCTGCGGGCTGATGTGAACGAGCTGGTGGCCCCGGGCACGCCCCTCCTGGACCTCAACGCCGTCGCCCGGCGGGTGGACACCACGACGAGCGTCGAGCACACCGCGCTCATGCTCCTGGCCGGCGTCGTCGCGGTGGCGGGACTGGTGCTGGTGGGCCAGGCCCTCGGCCGGTCGGCATCGGTGGTGGGCGATGACGCCGCCGCCCTCCGGGCCATGGGGTTCACACGGAGCTCCGTCGGGGTCGCCGCCGTGTTCGCCCATGCCGGCGTGGCCGTCCTCGCCGCGGTGGTCGCCGGGATCGCAGCAGTGGTGGCGTCGCAGTGGTTCCCCGTGGGGCTCGCCCGGCGCATCGACCCGGACGTCGGCGTCCACGTCGACTGGCTGGTGGTGCTCCCGGGGATGCTGGCGACCGGGGCCCTCGTCCTGCTGGGCACCGCCCTCGTCGGGGTGCGCAGCACCGTCGAGCGGCCGGCTCGTGCGAGGCGCCGTCTGGGCATCGTCGCCCGGGTGCGGCGGGTGGCCCCCGTGACCGTCGGTCTGGGCACGACCATGGCCTTCGAGCGGGAGCAGCGGCGGGGCAGCGTGCCGGTGGCGCCGGCGCTGCTCGCCGCCGTGGTGGGCGTCCTCGGCGTGGTGGGGACGATCACCATCGACCACGGTCTCGAGGACGCGCTGGACCACCCCGAGCGGGCGGGCGTCACCTGGGACGCCACGGTGAACCCGCTGGAGCCCGACTACACGGAGGACGGGCTCGCCACCGGGTTCACGGACCAGGTCGCCGCCGCTCCCGGCGTCGTCGACACCGCCGTCGTGGACCGGGTGGTCGTCGACGTGAACGGTACGGGCGTCCCCACCTTCGCCGTCCGTCCGCCGGAGGGCGCCCCCGGCACGGCGATCGGCCTGGCCGTCACGAAGGGACGGGCGCCGGGCGCACCAGGCGAGGCGGCCATCGGGCCCCACACAGCCGAGCAGCTCGACGTCGGCGTCGGCGACACCGTTCGCGTGGGCAGCGGGGACCAGTCGGCTCAGGTCGTCGGGCTGGCCCTCTTCCCATCGGACGTGCACTCCGAGTTCGACGAGGGGCTGTGGCTCACGCAACCGGACCTCCTCGAGGCCGTGCCCGGGGAAGGCGCGGGGGACTTCGAGAACGCCCTCGGGTCGCGCCGTGGCGGTCGACTTCCGGCCGGGGACCGACGTCGAAGCGGCCACCGCCCGCCTCGGCGAGGCGATCGGTGACCGGGCCAGCGAGGTGACCACCGCCGAGGTGCCCCCCGAGCTCACCAACCTCCGCAACGTGCGCACCCTCCCGATCGTGCTGGCCGCGTTCCTCGCCGTGCTGGCCGTGGCCGCCCTCAGCCACGTGCTCCTGACCTCGGCCCGGCGACGGCGCCGGGACTTCGCCGTGCTCCGGGCGCTGGGCCTCACCCGGGGGGGCGGTCGCGTGGTGCTCAACTCGCAGGGGACGGCCATCGGGGTGGTCGGCCTGCTGGTCGGTGTCCCCCTCGGCATCGCCGCCGGGCGCACCGGATGGGACTGGGTGGCCGACAGCGTGCCCCTCCAGGCCGTGCCCCCCTTCGCCGCCGTGGCCGTCCTGCTGCTCATCCCGGTCGCGCTCGTCGTGGCCAACGTCGCGGCCGTGTGGCCGGGTCGCCGCGTGGCCCGTCTCCACCCCGCCCAGGTGCTGCGGACCGAGTAACCACTACGGTCCGCCGGCATGGTGGTGGCCGCCGACCTCGACGTCCCGGTGCTGGACCACGCCGACCCCGACCTCCGGGGCGAGCGGTTCCACGCTGTCCTGGGTGACCTCGCCCGGCAGAGCTGGCTCGGCCGCACCGACCTCGGGTTCGTGGTGCTCGAGCGCGACGCCGTCATGGAGCTCCTGCGCGACCGCCGCCTGGCCTTCCCGGCCGTGCAGCTGCTCGAGCTCCAGGGCATCACCGAGGGACCGGTGTACGACCGCACGGCCAAGGGCCTCATGGCCCGCCACGGCGACGACCACGCCCGCCTGCGCCGCATCGTCAGCCCCGCCTTCACGCCGAAGGCGACCGAACGCCTCCGCCCGCGGCTGTACGAGATGCTCGAGGAGCTGTGGGCCGGCATCGCGCCCGACGGCGGGTGCGACTTCGTGACCGCGGTGGCCACCCGGCTCCCGTCGATGGTCATCGCCGAGCTCCTCGGCCTGCCCGGCGAGGCCGAGCGCCTGGCCCAGTGGTCGGCCGACCTCCAGGGCATCTTCGACATGAAGGCCGAGGACCGCCCGGCGCTGGAGGCTGCGTACCTCGACGTCTACGGCTACGTCGAAGGGATGCTGGCCGAGCGCAAGGTGGACCCGGGCCCCGACCTGATCTCCACGTTCGCCGCCCTCGAGCAGGAGGGCGACCGGCTCAGCGACGACGAGTGCGTGACCCTCGTGTGCTCCGTCATCGCCGGCGGGACCGACACCACGGCCGCGCAGCTGAGCCACGCCATGCGCCTGTTCGTCGAGCACCCGGACCAGTGGGAGCTCCTGGCCCGGGAGCCCGAGCGGGCGCCGGCGGCTGCCGCCGAGGTCCTCAGGTTCGAGCCCATCACCCCCTTCACCGCCCGGCTGGCCCTCGACGAGGTGGAGCTGCACGACGTCTCGTTCCCGCCGGGCTCGGTGCTCTTCGCCTGCGCCGCCACGGCCAACCGGGATCCCGCCGTGTTCTCCGAGCCGGACCGCTTCGACATCACCGTCGACCGGGGCTCGGCCCAGCTGCTCACGTTCGGGTTCGGCAGCCACTTCTGCCTGGGCGCCAACCTGGCCCGGGCCGAGATCGCCGAGACCCTCGCCTTCCTCGCCCCCCGGATGCGCTCACCGGCGTTCGACGGCGAGCCCGTCTTCGGCAACCCGACGGGCATCTATCCCATGGAGTCGCTGCCCGTCCGCTTCGAGCCGGCGCCCGCCTGAGAGCTGGGCGGGCGCCCCGGACGGTCGTGCACTCGGTGAGCGCCCCCGGCAGGACTCGAACCTGCGACCCGCTGCTTAGAAGGCAGCCGCTCTATCCAGCTGAGCTACGGGGGCTCGGACGGCGACGACCAGCGTATGGCAGCCCGGCGGCCAGATCCGGCGTTGCGGTCGTGCGTCGATTTCCCGGTTTCGTCAGGATCGATGATCTCGCCGATTTCGTCCCCTGTTAGACACCATGGGTGCCTGCGGGAGGCTTGGGACGCGCCGCGTCAGTTGTCGCATTGTGCCTGGGCGCGCTCGTGCTCGTGGCCGGCCCTGCCGGCGCGACGGACGTGACCGCCGACGACGTCGGCACCGTCACCGGCCTCGCCCGCACCATCTCCACGCAGGGCGACAACTGCTGGGCCGACTTCAACCGGGACGACCGGCCCGACCTGGTGCTCCTGAACCACGGGCACGTCGACGGCGCCCAGCTCTTCACCGATCCGGGGAACGGTGCCTTCGTCCTGCGGGCCAGCTTCAAGAAGGTCGACCGCAACGGGAACTCGTGGGACTGGCACTCGTGCGCGCCAGCCGACTTCGACTCTGACGGCGACACGGACCTCTACCTCGGGGCCGGCGGCTGCATGGGGACGTGCCCCAGCTACCCGAAGAGCCTCTACCGCCAGAACGCCGACGGCACCTTCACCGACGTGGGTGCCGCCTGGGGGGTCACCGAGCCCACGGGCCACGGTCGCTCGGCGGCCACGCTCGACGCCAACCGCGACGGACGACCCGACCTCTTCGTGGGCAACGAGCCACCGGTCGACTTCCCGTCGCCCAACCGCCTCTACCTCAACGCCGGAGGGACCCACATGACCGACGCGACGTCGTCGTGGGGCCTCCCCGTCGACACGGGACTCGGCGGCGCCTGCGTCGAGCCGGTGGACTACGACGGCGACGGCTTCACCGACGTCCTCGTGTGCGGGGCGGAGCGGACCTACCTCTACCGGAACGTCGACGGGACCCGGTTCATCGACGCCGGCGCCGCCGCCGGGATCGTGCCCACCCGGGTCATCAACGACGCGGCGTGGGAGGACGTGGACGGGGACGGCGACCCCGACCTGATCGAGATCACGTGGAACCGGGTCTACGTCAGGCGCAACACGGGGGGCGGGCGCTTCGTGGCCGACGACTACAGCTTCGGCGTCGGCAGCGGCGGCGTCGACCTCGGCACGGGTGACGCCGACGGCGACGGCGACGTCGACCTCTTCGCCGTGGTGACGAGGCCGGGCGGTGCCACCACCAACCCGCAGGACTTCCTCCTCCTGAACGACGGATCGGGGACGAGCTACACCCGGCTCGACACCCCGCAGGTCACCGAGGGGAGCGGGGACACGGCCACCATCCAGCCGAACTGGCGTGGCTCGGGCCGTTCCCTGATCGTCGTCAACAACGCCCGCAGCGGCTCCGGGCCACGACAGGCCATCTCGGTGGGCCCCGGCGCCGCTGCCGGGGGCCCCGACCTGGTGGTCGACGCCGTCGGCTGGGATCCGACACCCGTGGCACCGGGTGACCCCGTGACGTTCGAGGCGGTCGTCCGCAACGCCGGTTCCGTGCCCACCCCCGACGGGGTCATCCATGGCGTGGCCTTCCGGGTGGGCGGGACCAAGGTGGCGTGGTCCGACACCCACGTGACCGCCCTGGCCCCCGGGGACTCCGTCACGCTCACCGCCGACGGTGGGCCCGGAGGCGAGGCCACCTGGACCGCAGTCGAGGGAGCGCACACCGTCGTGGCCGACGTGGACGACATCGACCGCATCGCCGAGGCCGATGAGGGCAACAACGTCCGGTCAGCGCCGTTGGCCGTGGGCACGGCACCGACTGCGGATGCGGGATCGGATCGGACCGGCGTGTCCACCCCGGCGGTGCTGACGCTCGACGGGTCGGCGTCGACCGACCCCGGGGATGGTCCGCTGACCTACGACTGGGAGCAGGTGGGCGGACCGCCCGCCGTCATCGACGACCGGAACGCGGCCCGCACCACGGTGCAGCTGCCCGAGGTGCCGGCAGGGACCGAGCTCCGCTTCCGCCTGACGGTCACCAACCCGCTCGGCGGGACCGACGACGACGAGGTGCTGGTCCGGACGAAATGACGTCTGCCGTCCGTCCGGCGCGGGCCCGAGCCCGGGTGGCGGCGGCGTAGCAGGCCAGCATCCGGCCGATGCCCTCGATGTCGCCCGAGACCTGGAGGATCACGTCAACCCACCATGGGGACGGCGGCCGCGGACTCGGCCACGGGCTGCGGGCCGAGGGGGTCGGCGGCGAGGACGGGCCGGGCGGAGGCGACGAGCTGGAGGGCAGTGTCGCGAGCGACATCGGCCGCCGAGCCGCAGTTGCGGCACACGATGGCGTGACTACGGACCTTCCAGGGGCGGACGGGAACCCAGTAGAGGCGGAACCGCTGCTCGACGGCGAGGAGCCAGAAGGTGCCCGACCACTGGCACCGCGCGCAGGTGAAGGGCCCGACGACACCCCGTTGGGTGGCGCGGCGGCTCCAGCCCCAGACCACGAAGAACATGGTCCGGCGATCGGCGGCGCCGGCCCCGGGGTTGATGGCGGGAGAGTGCCCATGCCGTGACGGTTGGGTTGCGCCGAACGGCGTGAGGCATCCAGCGGGGCCTGTGCCAGACTGGCGGACCCACGGTGGCCGTAGCTCAGCCAGGTTAGAGCGCCAGGTTGTGGCCCTGGAGGTCGGGGGTTCAAGTCCCCTCGGTCACCCTTCCACGAGGCCGCCGGCCCCGGTCGAGCACCGGTGGCCGAGCGGTAGCCTCATGGCGCGCGCCTCTAGCTCAACGGCAGAGCAACGGACTCTTAATCCGCAGGTTCCGGGTTCGAATCCCGGGGGGCGCACCCCGCAACGGCCCTGGTAGCAGGTGGTTTTCGGGGCCCGTGAGACGGGCGTGAGACCGCCCGTGAGCGTCTTGTCATCCAACGTGTCAGCGCGACGAGACGGAGACGGCGTGCGAGGGACGCGTCGCACGCGGTTGAACACCGCGGGCGCTAGGACACGCCCCAACTCCGCATCAAGGGCGTGGCGGCGAGTTCCTCCCATGTGGCCTCGTCGCTGGTCGTGGCAGCCGCCGCCGTCAACTCGGGGCCGCACGGCTGGGGTCCCGGGTCCGGGGGCACCACGATCGTCGGCGGCTCAGCGCGGGGGTGGTGGAAGTCGAGTACGCCGGCGATGTTGTTCGAGGCGGCGTCCCTGGGCGTGAGGGGTGAGAGGCCGAAGCGCCACTCGACGAGCTTGGGAATGGCGCTGTGCTCGAACACCGTCCGGGTCAACCGCTTCCTCCGGGTGAACGGTGACACGAGGAAGGTCGGGACCCGGAAGCCTGCCTGGCCGTGGTCGGGGTTCGTCACGTCACCGCCCGGGTTCGACACGAGGTCGGGGAAGCGCGGCGGAGCGACGGTGTCGAAGAACCCACCCCACTCGTCGTAGGTGATGATGAGCAACGTCGACGACCACTGCGGGCTTCGCACGATGGCGTCGACCACCCGGCCGACGAAGTTCTGGCCCCGGCGGATGTCGGCGTGCGGGTGGTCGTCGTTCTGCGTGTCACCGAGGAAGCCCGGATCGACGTACGAGTACGACGGCAGCCGCCCTCCGGCGGCATCGGCGAAGAACTCGTCGACACGCTTCGACAGCCCCTGGTACTTCCCGCCGTAGAGGGCAAGGAACGGCAGGTCGGTGAAGTAGTAGGCGGACGGTATCCCGGCCTCGATCAAGCGGTCCCAGATCGTGGGCAGCGCGCAGACGTTGAAGGTGTTCCGGATGCGGTCCGTTGCGGCGGAGTGGGTGTAGAAGCGGTTCGGGTAGGTCGGGCCGAGGATCCCTGCGAACCAGTGGTCGCAGACCATGAACTCGTCCACCAGCTGCCGTGTCAGCGGGAGGTCGTCCCTCGTGTAGTACCCCAGGGCGTAGTCGTCGTTGCGCCCCCGCCGAAACCCATCGCACCGACCCCCGTTCAGCTGCACCCGTCCGCCGGTGTAGGAGTGATCGGGGTCGTTGAAGCCGCAGCCCGTGTAGTCAGTCAGGTGGTGCGTTCGGTGCGGGCGGCCTTCGTCGTCCCGATAGGTCAGGTTGCGCTGCTTGCCCGTCGCCCCCGGGACCCATCCGAGGTAGTGATCGAAGGATCGGTTCTCCATGCAGACCACCACGATGTGGTCGAGACCAGACTGGGAGGGGTTGCGCAACGACTTGGCCGTCGCCGCGGCAGCTGCGCCGGCGATCGGTTCGATGACCGAAGAGGCGGCGACAGCCGCACCCGCGGCGGCCGCACCGACGATGAGCTCGCGACGTGAGACGGGCATGGGTCTCCCTGCATTCGGCGGGCGTGACCGGGGGAGTCTGTCAGCGGATGGCCTCGCCGATTCGAGCGGGAGGCGTCCAGCTGTTGAACCCGAGGCGGCTCGCTGATGACGCCGATGACATCCCCATGTTCACGGACCTCACCCAGCCCAGGTAGACGAGAAGCGCCGCTCGGCCTCACGCCGCGTCGCCACCCGACCTCGATCGGCAGGTTCCGGGTTCGAATCCCGGGGGGCGCACTCGGCCGGCAACCCGGCGTTCTTTGGTTCTCTCCCTACCGGAGCGGTGGGTAGACGGCCAAGGAACGGCCCGGTCGGTACGGGAGCTATCCGGTGGTTCCTGGGGGGTGCCAGCACTCCTGACAGGCGCCGCCGACGGGAGAAGGCTGAGGACGTGACCGCCACGCTCGCCCTGGCCGCCGGCGTCCCCCGCCGAAGCAACGTTGGGAGGTGGCTCGGGGTCCCGCTGCTGATCGCCGCCGTGGCTGCGCTCGTCGTGCAGGGGTGGTTGCCGCTCGTCCTCGAGTCGGGCGACCGAACGGTGGAGTCCCCAGGGCTCCCCGTCGACGCCGCCTCGGTGGTCGAGCGGTCGCGTCACGCGATCACGGCCGTCCCTGGCACCGAGGGCGCCTTCGGGGTGACCGGCGAGGGCTACCGGGCCGGCTTCGACGCCCAGGGCTTCACCTACGCGCCGGCCGACGCCCGCGCCGCCCTCACGGTCTCGCTCGACGGCATCGCCCGCGGCGGCCGGGAGATCCCCCTGGCGACCGGTCCCTGGACGGCCAGGGAGAACGTGGCCGAGCGGTCGGCCGCCGCCGGCATCCGGGAACGGGTCACCGCCCGCGCCGGCGAGGTGGAGTGGGACGTCGTCCTCGCCGACCGGCCGGCTGGCACCGGCGACCTGGCCGTGCGGGGCCGCCTGGCGGGGGTGGTCGGCGGCGCCGAGCCCACTGTTGCCCGTGGCGGTCGCCACCTCGACCTCGCGTTGGAGGGCGGCTCGGCTGTGCGCCTCGGCGAGGTGGTGGTGAAGGACGCCACGGGCGCCGTGCTGCACCGAGGGCTCCCCACCGTGGAGGGCGGGACGGTCGAGCTGCTGGTTCCTGACGCCGTCCTCACCGGCGCCCGCTACCCGCTGCTCCTCGACCCCACCGTGAGCAACCCCATCCCCGTGACGGAGCGAGCGGGGCGGATCACCCCGAGCGTGGCCTTCAACGGCACGAACTTCCTGTTCGTCTGGGCCGACAAGGTGAACGGGGGGCTCGACATCTACGCCTCGCTGGTGTCCGCCAACGGCGGCACCGTCAACCCCGCAGTCGAGATCTCGACCTCCCGGACCAAGTCCGACTACCAGCCCGACGTGGCCTGGAACGGCGAACGCTTCCTCGTCGTGTGGCGCCATGACTTCACGGTGAGCGACCCCGACATCCACGCCCAGCTCGTGGACGCCGCGGGCGCCAAGTTCGGGGCGCTCATCGTCGTCTCCAACCCGACCACCTTCCAGACCGCCCCGGCCGTGGCCGCCGGGGGCACCGACTTCCTCGTCGCCTGGCAGGACCACCGGAACGAAGCGTCGCCGGCCAACAACGCCGACACCGAGACCTACGTCGGCCGCGTCGACCGAAACGGGGCGGTTCTCAACGGCAGCGGCCTGCGGCTGTCGGGCAGCACCGACGGCGGGGTCGACGTCACGCCCGACGTGGCCTGGAACGGGTCGCGGTACCTCGTCGTGTGGGAAGCCGACTTCGGCTCCAACAACGACATACGCGGGCAGTTCGTCGCCCCGGGCGGCGCCGCCAGCACCACCAACGCCATCGCCTTCCCCGAGTCGGGCCGGGTGAACTTCGACCCCGCCGTGGCCTCGAACGGCAACGGGTTCCTGGTGGTGTGGGAGCAGGGGACCAGCGACCCCGCCACCGCCGACGTCCGCGGCGCCCGGGTGCCGGACACCACCTTCCCGCCGGACATGTTCCAGGGCACGGGCTTCCCCATCGTCAACGTCGGCGGCGGCCAGGGTGACCCCGCCGTCGCCTTCCGGGGCACCTACCTGGTGGCCTGGCAGGACCAGCGGGAGGCTCCGAACTTCGACGTCTACGCGGCCCGGGTGGACGGCTCGTCGGTCCTCGACCCGAACGGCTTCGTGGTCAACCGCGCCGTGTACCGGTCCCGGTTCCCGGCGGTGGCGCCGGCCCAGCGCGACAACAGCTGGGCCGTGGCCTATCAGGCAGGGCCCGACGTCCAGACCGGCATCGAGTTCCAGATCGCCGCCAAGTAGCGCCGTCGAGCCGGGCCCCGCCCGGCCCGGGCGATGCACCAGCGCGCCAGGCCCGTTGGCGTTCTTTGGTTCTCTCCCTACCGCAGCGGTGGCTGAGCGACCAAAGAACGGGCGGGGATCTGCGAGCGGTGTTCAACCGGGGGCGTCCTCGGGCCCCTGCGCCGGCGCCGGGCACGCGCCCGTCGCCTCCCAGCGCTCGCGCCACTCGAAGTGCCACCACTCCCACGCCAGGGTCCGGCACAGCCCGAAGCGGGCGCCCTCCTCGGCCAGCCAGTCGGCGGCGGGGCCGTCGGCGACGTCGATGGCCAGGCCCTGGACGTGCATCGACCGGTCGGGCGGGAAGACCCACCACAGCGCCTCTTCCAGCGAGCCCCGCTCGGCGACCTCGGCCTCGAGCAGGGCCGCCTGCTCCTCGGCCGTCCGGAACCCGGAGGTGATCGTGAGGTGGTGCCCGGCGTCGGCGGCGCCGGCCTGCGCCCGCCCGAACGCGTCGACCAGCCCCGGTTGGAGGCCGGTCGGCGCCGAGGTCGTCGAGGGGACGTCACCATGGTGGCGGTGGTGGCCGACGGCGACCCGGCGACGTCAGCGGTCGCCCCGGCGGCCAGGCGGGCGCCGAGGAGGGCGGCGGGCACGGCGACGAGCGCGCCGAGGGCGGCTCGGCGTCGGCGCGCCCGTCGGTGGCGGGCGGATCGGATCTGCTCGGCGACGGAGGGCACCGATCGAGCGTCGGGCAGGACGGCGGTCGGCCGCATCGGCCGTCGGGCCAGACGAGCGGCCGGTTCGCGGCAGGTCGCCCTCCGTCGAAGGACGGAGGCGGGCCCGGCCATTCGGCCGATGTCGGCGGGGCCGAACGTCGGTACCGTGCAGCCGTGGCCGTCTGGTGGCGACGACGACCGCCCGTCGTCCAGGACCTGCTCGCCGGCGGCGCCGTCGCCGTGGCGTGGTTCACGGCGTTCCACCTGTTCCGCCAGCGGGGGTGGTCGCCGAGGCAGCCGGACACCTTCGTGGTCGCCGGGGTCTGGACGGCCGGCGACCTCGCCCTGCGGCGGGTGCACCCGGCGTGGGTCCTCGCCGCCGTCGTCGTCGCCTATCCCGATCGCCTACGGCGACACGCTGCAGACGGAGTTCCACCTGCTGCCGGTGCTCGATCGCCGGCTACACGGCGACGAGCACCGGGCGGGTCCACCCGGTCGTCGCCGCCGTGGCGTGCGTGGCCGCCAACCTCGTCCTCTCGTGGAACCACCAGCTCCCCCGGGCGACTTCGGCCCGGTGCTCGGCGACCACCCCTTCGACTGGCCCCGCGTGCTCTTCAACGAGCTGGCGACGGTGAGCGTGGTGGTGCTCGGGTGGCTCATGCACCGGCAGGCCGGGATCTCCCGCGACCTCGCCCAGCGCAACGCCGAGCTCGAGCGCCTGCGGGCCGCCGAGGCCCAGCGGGTCGTCGCCCAGGAGCGCACCCGCGTCGCCCGCGAGCTGCACGACGTCGTCGCCCACCACCTGACTGCCGTCATCATCCGGGCGCAGGCCGCTGACCGGGTGCGGGAGACCCGGCCCGAGGTCGCCTCCGAGAGCATCGGGTGGATCGCCGAGACGGCGAAGGAGGCGCTCACCGCCATGCGGAGCACGGTGCGGATGCTCCGGGCCGACGGCGACGCCGCCGACCTCGCGCCCGAACCGACCCTGGTCGACCTCCGGTCCATCGCGGCGCGGGTCGGCGAGGCCGGCCTCGACATCGAGCTCCGCATGCCCGAGCCGCTGCCGGATCTCGAGCCGCAGGTCGAGCTGGCCGCTGTCCGCATCGCGCAGGAGGCGCTCACCAACGCCATGCGCCACGCCGGGGCCCGCCGGGCGATCGTGACGCTGCGCTGCGACGCCGACGGGGTGGTGGTCGACGTCGACGACGACGGCACGAGCGGCCCGCCCTCGGCGCGCGCGACGCGACGGCAACGGGCTGGTCGGCATGCAGGAACGGGCGGCGGCCTGCGGCGGCCGACTCCGCATCGGCACCAGCCCGCTCGGCGGCTGGCGGATCCACGCGTGGCTCCCGACGAGGGCGGCGTGGTCCTGATCCGGATCGTGGTGGTCGACGACCAGGCGGTTATCCGCACCGGCCTGCGGACGATGCTCGAGCACGAGACCGACCTCACGATCGTCGGCGAGGCCGGCAACGGCGCCGAGGCCGTCGACGTGGTCGCCGCCGCCCGTCCGGACGTCGTGCTGATGGACGTGCGGATGCCCGAGCTCGACGGCATCGAGGCGACCCGCCGGATCCTCGCCGGTGAGGCGCCGTCACCGCCGGCCGTGCTCGTCCTCACCACCTTCGACGACGACGAGTACGTGTTCGGCGCGCTCCGGGCCGGGGCCGCCGGGTTCCTGCTGAAGGACGCCGGCCCCGACGTGCTCGTCGCCGCCGTACGCACCGTCGCCGCCGGCGACGCCCTCGTCGACCCGTCGGTCACCCGCCGGCTGGTCGAGCGGTGGGTGGCGCTGGAGGCGTCGAGCGCCCCGGCGCCCCGCCCCGTGCCGGCAGCGGTCGGGACCCTCAGCGCCCGGGAGCGGGAGATCCTCGTCGGCCTCGCTCGGGGCCGCACCAACCGTGAGCTCGCCGACGAGCTGATCGTCAGCGAGGCCACGGTGAAGACCCACGTGAGCAACCTCCTGACCAAGCTCGGTGTCCGCAGCCGCGTGCAGGCGGTGGTGATCGCCTACGAGGCCGGCGTCGTCCGGCCCGGTCGAGCGGGGCGACGTCCCCTGGCTCCCCTGACGGGTTCGAATCGACGACACGGAGAGGGTGTGCGAGGGCCGGCGGTGACCCGGCTCGGGCCCGGGGTACGACTGGCAGCTGCTCGCTCACGATGCGGGCTCGCGATGGCGATCCGGCACCCCCCGTGCGAGTGACGCGGGCCTGTAACACGGATGTCGTTTGCTCCCCCAGGAGCCGGCGCCGCCGGACATCGCTACCCCAGGGGGATCTCACATGCCGTACCTCTTCAGCCGTTCCGCGCAGCTCGCTCGCGGCAACGTCCTCGACGCCAGGGCCTGGTCGGTCAGGATCACCGAGAAGGTCAACGCCATCTCGGAGCTCCCGGTGGCGCTGTGGGCCTCGGTGATGTCGCCTGACACCGGCCGCCTCACGTGGACCGCGAGGGCCGACGACCTCGCCTCGATCATGGCGATGCAGGACAAGCTGCTGGCCGACGACGGCTACGTCGATCTCGTCGAGGAGGGTGCCCGCCTCGGCTCGGACGACGGCGTCGTCGACGCGCTCGTCCGCCTGGTCCACTCGGACAGCGACGCCGTCGCCGCCGCCCCCTCGGCCCAGTTCTCCACCGTGGTGCGGGCCGTCCTCGCCCCGGGGGCCTTCGTCTCGGGCACGGCGCTCGGCGTCGAGATCGCCGTGCGGGCCAAGTCCATCACGGGCCGCCCGACCTCGTTCGGTTCGTGGCAGACGGGGACCTACGGCGAGGTCGGTTGGGTCTCCCTCTACGACTCCATCGACCAGGTGCAGGCGGCGAACGAGGCCCTGGCCGAAGACGCCGACTTCGGCACGCTGCTCGACGACAACGCCGGCACGTGGATCCACGGGACCAGCACCCAGGTCATCAACCGCAGGATCGTCTGACCGGGATCCCGGGCCAAGGCGGTCGCCCGCGGGGAACGGGTGACCGCTCAGGCCCGGGTCGGTCCCGACCACTCGCCGAAGAGGAGCATGCAGACGGCGTCGGCGTGGGCGTCGATCACCGTCGTCGGACTCGGGATCGAGCGAGCTGAGCCGCTGGCACTCCGGGCCGAGCACGAACATCGTCGGACCGGCGCCGGTCAGGATGTAGTAGAGGTGCGGCGCCGGGATGGGTGGCACGGCCCCGTCCCGGGCCAGGCGCTCGAACAGCCCGACGGTGCCCTCGTAGAGCGGCCGGACGTGGCGCTCCACGAGGTAGTCCATCCTCGGGCCGTCGACCTTGCACTCCTGGGTGATGATCCGGTGGAGCTGGGGGTTGCGGGCGGAGAAGGTGATGAACTCACGCACCCGGAGCTTGGCGCTGGTCAGCTCGTCCACGCCCCGGAGCCCTTCGGCTCGGTCGGCCATGGCCCGGCGGAGCAGGTCGAACAGCGAGTCGACCGCCGCCCGCCACAGCTCGTCCTTCGACCGGTAGTGGTAGTTGAGCAAGGGCTGGGTGACGCCGGCACGCTGCGCGATCTCGCGGGTCGTCGCGCCGTCGAACGACCGCTCCGAGAACAGGTCCACGGCGGCGGCGAGGATGCGGTCCCGGGTCGGATCGGCCGAGGGGCGGGTGGACCGGTCGGTCGCGTCCGTCGAGCTCTGGGCCATCCCGAGCTACCTTATCTGCTGATCAGCCTCTTGACAGATCACTGATCAGTCGATCAGGCTGGGCGACGCGATGACGACGACCACCGAGGCCGCTACGGCCCCCACGACCCCGACGCCACCTACGTCGCCCACGCCTTCGCCGAGCAGCTCGCCGACCTCGGCGAGGTGGAGCTGAACTACGCCGACGACCGGCGACCGGTCGCGGCCGGCGCTGCTGCTGATCCCCGGGCAGACCGAGTCGTGGTGGGGCTACGAGGCGGCGATGCCCCGGCTGGCCGAGCACTTCGAGGTCTTCGCCGTCGACCTCCGCGGCCAGGGCCGGAGCACGCGGACGCCGGGTCGCTACACGCTCGACAACATGGGCAACGACCTCGTCCGCTTCATCGACGTGGTGATCGGCCGGCCCACCATCGTGAGCGGCCTGTCCTCCGGCGGCGTCCTCTCGGCCTGGCTGTCGGCCTACGCCAAGCCCGGGCCAGGTGGTCGCCGCCTGCTACGAGGACCCGCCGCTGTTCGCGTCCGAGGTGCGGCCGGCGACCGGTCCGGGGATCCGCCAGTGCATCGGCCCGATGTTCGACCTCTGGAGCACCTACCTCGGCGACCAGTGGTCGATCGGGGCGTGGGACGCGATGCGCGCCGCCGCCCCCGACCGGCTGCCCCAGTGGATGCAGGCCTTCCCGATCGGCGACGAGCCGTCGCAGATGCTGAAGGAGTACGACCCCGAGTGGGGCCGGGCGTTCTGGACCGGCACGGTGGCGGCGTCGTGCGACCACGAGCGGATGCTGCGACAGGTGCAGGTGCCCCGTCCTGCTCACGCACCACCTGCGCATGGTCGACGAGGCGACGGGCTCCCTCATCGGGCGCCATGGCCGACGTGCAGGCCGCGCGGGCGCAGGAGCTGCTGCCGAGGCGCGGCGTGCCCGTCGACTACCGCTCGTTCCCGGCGGTCGGGCACTCGATGCACGGCACCGAGCCCGACGCTCTACGTCGACACCCTGCTCGACTGGGTCGCCACCCTCGACACGTGAGCGGGCCCGGCAGGATCGACGTCCACGCCCACTACGTCCCCGACGGCTACCGGGAGGCGCTGCTGCGGGCCGGCCACGACCAGCCCGACGGCTTCCCGTGGATCCCGGCGTGGTCGGCCGACGAGCACGTGGCGGTGATGGACCGGCTCGGGCATCGCCACGTCGCTGCTGTCGGTCTCGTCGCCCGGTGTGCACCTCGGTGACGACGCGGCCGCCGTCGACCTCGCCCGTGAGGTGAACGAGGCCGGCCGGCGGGCCGTCGTCGACCACCCCGGCCGGTTCGGGCTGCTCGGGTCGCTCCCGCTGCCCGACGTCGACGCCGCCATCGCCGAGATCGCCCACTGCGACGACCGGCTCGACGTCGACGGCTTCGTGCTGCTCACCAACATCGGCGGCACGTACCTGGGCGACCCGTCGTTCGCACCCGTCTTCCGCGAGCTGGACCGGCGGGCCGCCCGCGTGCTCGTCCACCCGACGTCGCCGGCGTGCTGGGAGCACACCTCGTTCGGCCGTCCACGACCGATGCTCGAGTTCCTCTTCGACACCACCCGCACGGTGGTGGACCTGGTGCTGAACGGCACCATCGCCCGCCACCCGGACCTCGAGCTCGATCGTCCCCCACGCCGGCGCGACGCTTCCGCTCGTCGCCGACCGCGTGAGCGGGTTCTCGCTGCTGCTCGACGTCGACCCCGTCGTCGACGTGCTCCGCGACCTCGGTCGGCTCCACTTCGACCTGGCCGGCCAGGCCGTGCCCCGCCAGCTCGACGCGCTGCTGACGATGACGACGCTCGACCACCTCCACTACGGCAGCGACTTCCCGTTCACGCCCGAGCCGGTGGCCGCCGCGACCGCCGAGCGCCTCGACGGCATCGCCGCCCCGGCGGCGGCGCTGCGGGCCAACACCGAACGGCTCTTCCCCGCGCTCGGCTCGCCCGGGCGCTGACCACCACGAGAGGACGGAACGATGGACTCCCAGATCGAGCTCGGCTACCTCGTCCTCGAGGTCCCCGACCCGGACACCCTCACGCCGGTGCTCGCCGACGTCGTCGGCCTGGTCCCCGGCGAGCCGGCGCCGGGTGGCACCACCTGGCGCAACGACGAGCGCGCCCACCGCGTGCTCGTGACGCCCGGGGCGGCCGAACGACGCCGTCGCCGTCGGCGTCGAGGCGAAGGACGACGAGCGCGTTCGACGCCACCGTGGCCCGGCTGCAGGCGATCGGCGCCGACGTCGTCGAGGGCACGCCCGCCGACCTCGCCGCACGACGCGTCGGTCGCCTGGCCCGCACCCGGGCGCCGTGGGGGATCGACGTCGAGGTCGTCCTCGACATCGCCGACGCGGGCACCCCGTTCTCGTCCCCGCTGGTGCCCGGGCGGCTTCCTCACCGAAGGGGTCGGCTTCGGGCACGCCGTCTTCGCCACCACCGCCTTCGAGGAGTCGCACGCCTTCCTCACCGACGGCCTCGGCTTCGGCCAGTCGGACTGGCTCGAGACCGAGCTCGCGCCCGGGCATCGACCTCGAGGTGCGCTTCTACCACTGCAACCGCCGCCACCACACGGTCGCGCTCGCAAAGGCGCCGTTCGACCTCCCGCAGCGCCTGCACCACGTCATGTTCGAGCTCAACGAGCGCGACGACGTCGGCGCCGCGTTCGACCGGGCGTGGGCGGCCGAGCTGCCCATCCCGAACGGGCTCGGCCGCCACGACAACGACGGGATGTTCAGCTTCTACCTGCAGACCCCGGCCGGCTTCCAGATCGAGGTCGGCCACGGCGCGCACGGTGATCACCGACGGCTGGGACGAGAACCGCCGCTACGACTCGATCAGCGCGTGGGGCCACCAGCCGCTGCGCTCGGCGTGAGCACGACGTCGACGCCGACGTCGCCGTCGTCGGCTACGGGCCGGTCGGCAACGCGCTCGCGATCCTGCTCGCCCAGCTCGGGCGCACGGTCACGGTGCTCGAGCGGTGGCCCGAGCCGTACCCGCTGCCGCGCGCCGTGCACTTCGACCACGAGGTCGGACGCATCCTCCAGTCGTGCGGGATCGGCGACGAGCTGCGGGCGATCAGCGAGCCGGCCGACGTCTACGAGTGGCGCAACGCCGCCGGGACGACGCTGCTGCGCTTCGGCCAGGCGGGGCGACGGGCCGTCCGGGTGGCCGGCGTCGTCGATGTTCAACCAGCCGATGGCTCGAGCAGCTGCTCGACCGCCGTGCCGGCGAGCTCGGCGTCGACGTGCGGCGCGGCGTCGAGGTCACCGGCATCGAGCAGCGCGACGACCACGTCGTCGTCAGCGGCGGCGACGGCACGGCCGTGTCGGCCCGCTTCGTCGTCGGCTGCGACGGCGCCAACAGCACGGTGCGGACGCTGCTGGCGGCTGCCGGTCACCGATCTCGGGTTCTTCTACGACTGGCTCATCGTCGACGTGATCCTCGACGAGCCGCGGGTGTTCGATCCGATCAACCTGCAGATCTGCGATCCGGCCCGACCGACGACCGCGGTGTCGGGCGGTCCCGGCCGGCGGCGCTGGGAGTTCATGCGCCTGCCGCACGAGTCGCTCGACGAGCTCAACGACGAGGCGCGGGCGTGGGAGCTGCTCGCGCCGTGGGACGTGCACCCCGGCAACGCCCGGCTCGAGCGCCACGCCGTCTACACGTTCAACGCCCGCTACGCCGAGCAGTGGCGCGCCGGGCGGGCCTTCCTCGCCGGCGACGCCGCCCACCTCATGCCGCCGTTCGCCGGGCAGGGCATGTGCGCCGGCCTGCGCGACGCCGCCAACCTCGCGTGGAAGCTCGACCTCGTGCTCGACGGCCACGCCGCGCGACGGCGCTGCTCGACACCTACCAGTCGGAGCGGCTGCCGAGCGCGAGGGCGGCGATCGACTTCTCGATGGAGCTCGGCAAGGTGATCTGCGTGCCCGACCCCGCCGAGGCCGCCGCTCGCGACGAGGCCATGGCCGCCGGCGTCGGCGACGAGCCGGGGCCGGCGCCCGGGCTCCCCGGCATCAGCTCGGGGTTCATCCACCCGACCGCACCGCACGCCGGCACGCAGCTCGTGCAGGGCAGGGACGGCGGCCGGCGGTTCGACGACGTCCACGGCAACGGCTGGCGGCTCGTCGTGCTCGGCGCCGACGCCGGCTGCGTCGGCCGCGGCGGAGCGGGCCTGGTTCGAGTCGATCGGCGGGCGGGTCGTCGCGCTGGCCGAGCCCGACCCGATGTTCGTCCGCTGGTTCACCGAGCACGACACGACGTGCGCGCTTGCAGCGCCCCGACTTCTACCTCTACGGCACGGCGCCGACGGCGGCCACGGCGACGTCGCTGCTCGCCGACCTCCGCTCCCACCTCGCAGAAGGGTCCACGCCATGAAGCTCGCCAACCACGGCGGCCGCGCCGCGCTCGTCCTCGACGGTTCGATCGCCGACGTCCACGAGGCATCCGGTGGCCGGTTCGGTCCCGACCCGATGGGCGTCTACGACGACTGGCCCGCGTTCGTCGACTTCGCCGCCGGCGTCGGCACCGGCACGGCGCCGCTCGTCGAGGCCGATCTCCGCTGCCCGGTGCCGGCCCCGCGGCAGGTGTTCGCCATCGGCCTCAACTACCGGAGCCACGCCGAGGAGTCGGGCATGGCCGTGCCGGACGTGCCGGCCACGTTCACGAAGTTCCCGGCCTCGCTGTGCGGGCCCGTTCGACGACATCGAGATCGTCGGCGACACCGTCGACTGGGAGGTCGAGCTCGTGGCCGTGATCGGCACCCTCGCCGACCGGGTGGACGAGGCCGACGCCTGGTCGCACGTCGCCGGCCTCACCGTGGGCCAGGACATCAGCGACCGCACCCTCCAGTTCGCCGCCGGCGCCCAGTTCTCGCTCGGCAAGTCCCGCCGGGGCTACGGGCCGATGGGGCCCGTGGCTGGTCACGCTCGACGAGGTGCCCGAACCCGACGACCTCGCCCTCGGCTGCTCGGTCGACGGCGAGACGGTGCAGGACGCACGCACGTCCGACCTCATCTTCGGCGTGCCCCGGCTGATCGCCGAGCTGTCGGCCGTGCTGCCGCTCCTGCCCGGCGACGTCATCTTCACGGGCACGCCCGGCCGGCGTCGGCGCCACCCGCCAGCCGCCGCGGTTCCTGCAGCCCGGCCAGGTCCTCGAGACCTGGATCGAGGGCATCGGCACGATCCGGAACCGGTGCGTGTGATGGAGGCCGACGCCTTCCTCCGGGACCACCTCTGGGCCGTCCTCGCCACCTCGCGACGGGACGGCTCGCCGCAGCAGTCCATGGTCGGCTACGTCGTCGACGCCGAGGGCCGGATCGTGGTCTCGACGAAGTCGTACACCGCCAAGTGGAAGAACGCCGTGCGCCAGCCGCGCGTGAGCCTGACGGTGCCCGACGGTCGCGTCCACCTCGTGCTCTACGGGCAGGCGGAGGCCGTCGACCGCGATCCGGAGCGGGCCGAGCTCACCGCCGACGTGTTCGCCCGACTGTCGGATGCGGCGCGCCCCGATCCGGCGTCGATCGTCGGGATGCTCGACGAGCAGCAGCGGACCGTGCTCCGCATCACCCCGACGAGCACCGTGTTCCACGAATGACCACCGAGGTCATCCTCACCGGCACCGGCGTGCCCCACCCCCGGCCGGGGTGCGCCGGCGCCGGCGCGCTCGTCCGCCACGGCGAGGTCGCCCTGCAGTTCGACGCCGGCCGCTCGACCGTCATGCGCCTGATGGAGGCCGGCACCCCACCCCACGCCCTCACCGCCGTGTTCCTGACCCACGTGCACAGCGACCACGTGGTGGGACTGCCCGACGTCGCCATGACCCGGTGGATCCAGCAGCAGCTCGTCCGCTCGGGCCCGCTCGTCGTCGTCGCCCCCGAGGGCATCGCCGCCCGCTTCGTCCGCCGCATGCTCGAGCCGTACGACGACGACCTCGCGCTCCGCGCCGAGCACGTCGGCGCGCCGCCGATCGAGGTGGCGCTCCGACCGTTCGACGTCCCGACCTCGCCCCAGGTCGTCTGGACGAGCGATCGACGGCCAGGTCCGGGTGCTCGCGGTCGCCGTGCACCACGAGCCGGTGCCGGAAGCCGTCGCGTACCGCGTCGAGACGCCCGATGCGGTCGTCGTCATCTCCGGCGACACCCGGGTGTGCGCCGAGGTCGAGCAGCTGTCGGCCGGCGCCGACGTGCTCGTGCACGAGGCGTGCCGGACGTCCGCGATGGCGCCGCTGATCGCCGGGACCGTCTTCGAGACGATCTTCAGCTACCACGCCGACACCGTCGAGCTCGGCGCGATGGCCGAGCGTGCCGGCGTGCCCCACGTCGTGCTCACCCACCTCATCCCCCCGCCGGAGGCGCCCGGTGACGGCGAGACCTTCGCGCAGGACCTCCGCGACGGCGGCTACCGGGGCCGGATCACCGTCGGCGAGGACCTGACCACGATCAGGCTCTGACGCGAGCGCGGGCCTCGGGCCTGTGCTGCCTGAGGATCGTGAACGAGAGGGTGCGGCGCAGGGTGAACCCGAGCGCCTCGTACAGCCCGATGGCGTTGACGTTGTCGGCCGCGGCGTGGAGGAAGGGGACCTCGCCGCCGGACCTGATGGGCGCCGCCACCGCCCGGACGAGCCGGGTGCCGAGGCCCTGGGCCCGGTGGCGAGGATCGGTGCAGACGGCGCTGATCTCGGCCCAGCCCGACGGGTGCAGGCGCTGGCCGGCCATGGCGATCAGCTCGCCGTCGCGGCGGATGCCGACGTAGCCGCCCATCCGGATGGTGCGGCGGAGGTACGGGCCGGGCTGGGTCCGCCGCACGAGCTCGAGCATGTCCGGCACGTCCACGTCCGTCAGCGTCACGGCGTCGGGATCCGGCGCCGGCGCCAGGCCCGTGCCGTCCATCTGCACGCCCGGGATGACCCGAACCACCTCCCAGCCGCCGGGGAGGTCGGCCGGCTCGACCAGCAGGCAGGTGGCCTGGCCGGCGAGCAGCTCGGCCAGGGCGTCCCAGCACGCGGGGTCGGACGGGTCCTCCACCGCGCCGAACGGGGCCACGTCGGTCTGGTAGCGGCCGGCCCGCCCGTCGCCGACCGAGGCCACGTCGGCCAGATCGGCGTGGGCGCCGATGACCGAGCCCCAGACCGGGTTGTCCAGCGCGTGGACGTCGCCGGCGGCGCGGCTGGGGGCGCTCACGGCCACCGGTCCCAGTGCTCGGCCAGCAGCTCGTAGGACCGCACCCGGTCGGCATGGCGGTGCGTCATCGTCGTGACGACCACCTCGTCGGCGCCGGTGACGTCGACGATCCGGCCCACCTGCTCCACCACCGCGGCCGGTGACCCGACCACCTGGGTGCTCACCCGATCCTCGACGAGGGCCCGCTCGTCCTCGGTCCACCGGTGCGCCCGCGCCCCCTCCGGCGACAGGAACGGATCCGCGCCCTCGCCGGACCGGATGCCGAGCACCCAGAGGCCGTAGCCCTCGGCCAGCTCTCGGGCGCACTCGTCGGTCTCGGCCACGACGGCGTCGACCGACACGCACACGTGGGGGCGCGACAGCTCGGGCCCCGGCTGGAAGGCGGCCCGGTAGCCCTCGACCGCCTCCAGGATGGTCGCCGGGCTCACGTGGTAGTTCGCCGCGAACCGCAGGGCGTTCCGCCCGGCGACCTCGGCGCTCTCCCCGCCGCTGCTCCCGAGGATCCAGAGCTGCACGGCGGCGCCCTCGCCCGGGTGCACCTGGGCCTTCACGTCCCCCTCCCCCCGGTACTCGCCGCGCAGCAGGGCGATGATGTCGCCGATCTGCTCGGCGTACCCGGGCGTGATGGCCTCCGGCTGTTGCAAGAGCTCACGGCCCAGGCGCACGAGCGACGAATGGCGCATCCTCCCGAGCGACGGCGGCGACGGGATGAGCACACCGCCCACGGTGCGGGCCGGCGGCTTCGGGCGAGGCGGCCGCGGCCCCGAGGGCTTCGTCGACGCATCGTCGGCTCGCCGCCGCGGCGTGCCGAGCGTGCGACCCAGGCCGAGGTCCAGGCGGCCGGGAAAGACGGCATCGAGCAGGCCGAACTCCTCCACGACCGACAGTGGCGTCCGGTGGCCCAGCTGCACGCCGCCCGATCCCACCCGGATCCTCGTCGTGGCGGCGGCCACGAGACCGACCATGACGGCCGGCGCCGTCGCGGCCACGCCGGGGTTGAGGTGGTGCTCGGCGAACCAGTAGCGGTGGTACCCGAACCGCTCGGCCTCCTGCGCCAGGTCCAGGGAGCTCCGCACCGCGTCGGCCGGCGTCTGGCCGGAGGCCACCGGGATCAGGTCGAGCACCGACAGCGGCACGGCCGACCGGCTCACGGGGTGCCGCCGCGACCCGGTCCCAGCGGCGCCAGGCCGAGGTGCTCCCGCAGGGTCGTGCCCTCGTACTCCTCCCGGAAGGCGCCCCGCTCCTGCAGCAGCGGCACGACCTCGTCGGCGAACCGGTCGAGCCCGCCCGGGGTGACGTGGGGGACGAGGATGAACCCGTCGCAGACCCGCTCCTCGACGAAGCGCTCCATCTTGTCGGCGATGGTCCGGGGCGAGCCGACGAAGGACTGCCGGGCGCTCACCTCGATCATGAGCTGGCGGATGGACAGGTGCTTCTCGGCCGCCAGCTCCCGCCACGCTGGCGGCGGTGCCGAGCGGGTCCTTGTTCATCCGCACCGAGGCCCGGCCCGGGGCGATGGTCTCCCCCACCGCCGGGTCGACATCAGGGAGGGGTCCGTCGGGATCGTACGACGACAGGTCCCGGTTCCAGACGTGTTCGAGCAGCTTGATGGCGGTCGGCCCGCTCACCTGCTGCTCGCGGACGTGGCGGGACAGCTCCTCCGCCTCGGCGTCGCTGTCCCCGAGGACGAAGGTGGCCGCCGGCAGCACCACGAGGTCGTCGGGCTCCCGGCCGTGGCGGGCGAGCCGCCCCTTCATGTCGTCGTAGAAGGCCCGGCCCGAGGAGTAGCCGCTGTGCCGGGTGAAGATGGCGTCGGCCGACGCCGCCGCGAACTCGCGGCCTTCGTCGGAGTCGCCCGCCTGGAGGATGACCGGCCGCCCCTGCGGACCGCGGGGCACGTTGAACCGCCCGGTGATGTCGAACTGCTCGTCGCGGTGGGTGAACGCCCCGGCGTGCGGATCGGCGACGAACTCGCCGGCGGCCTTGTCGGCCACGATCTCGTCGCCCCGCCACGAGTCGAGCAGCTCCACCACGGTGACGAGGAACTGCTGGGCCCGCCGGTAGCGCTGGTCCTGCGGCAGGAACCCGCGGCGCCGGAAGTTCTCGCCGGTGAAGGCGTCCCACGAGGTCACCACGTTCCAGGCCGACCGCCCGTCGGACAGGTGGTCGAGGGTGGCGAACTGACGTGCCACCTCGTAGGGCTCGTTGAAGGTCGAGTTGATGGTCCCCGCCAGACCCAACCGGTCGGTGACGGCGGCCAGCGCCGACAGCACCGTGAAGGTGTCGGGGCGTCCCATGACGTCGAGGTCGTAGATCCGGCCGCCCTGCTCGCGGAGCCGGAGGCCCTCGGCCAGGAAGAAGAAGTCGAACTTGGCGCGCTCCGCCGCCCGGGCCATGTGCACGAACGAGCCGAACTCGATGTGGCTGCCGGCCTCCGGGTCGCTCCACACCGTCGTGTTGTTGACCCCCGGGAAGTGCGCGGCGAGGTGGATCTGGCGGGTGGCGGTCATCGCCCCGCCTCCGCCGAGGCGTACCGGTTGGCCGGGCGGCTCCACCCGAGGCGATCGCGGAGCGTGCCGGATCGGGGCACGTCCGGGAACAGCGACCGGCGCCGCAGCAGGGGCACGAGACCGGCGCCGATCAGGTCGGTGTCGTGGGGGATGCCGGCCGGCCGCAGCCGGAACCCGTCGACGCCGGCGCCCGACCACTCCTCGACCACGTCGGCCAGCTCGGCCGGCGTCCCGACGAAGACGAGCGCGTCGCTGCGGTAGCGGTGGCCGAACAGGTCGTCGAGTCGGGCCTTGCGGTCCTCGGCCTCCGCCCGTGATCCGCCCAGGAACACGACGACGTCGGCGAGGACCCGCACGTCGCGGCGACCGCGGAATTCGGTGACCTCGTCGAGGATGCGGCGGGCGTCGGTGGCATCCATGGGGGTGATCAGCGCGATGTCGGCGCGGGTGGCGGCGAAGCGGTACGGCACGGTCGAGTGGGCGAGGGCGACGACGGGCGGTTGGGCCTGCGGCGGACGGGGCGTGATCGAGGGCCCCTTGACCCGGAACCACCGGCCCTCGAAGTCGACGTAGTGGAGCTTGTCCCGGTCGACGAACCTCCCGGTGGCCACGTCGCGGATCTCGGCGTCGTCCTCCCAGCTGTCCCAGAGGCGCCGGACCACCTCCACGTAGTCGCCCGCCTCGGCGAAGAGGTCGTCGATGGCGGTGGCCGCGGTCAGGTCCCGCCGCCCGACGTGGGCCGCCTCGTGGGGCCGGGCCGAGACCTGGACCCGCACGCCGGCCCGTCCCGAGCTGACGTAGTCGAGCGTGGCGATGGCCTTGGAGATGTGGAACGGCTCGGTGTGGGTCACCGTGACGCTCGGGATCAGCCCGATGCGCGACGTCCGAGGCGCGACGCGGGCCGCCACCATGACGGCGTCGAGGCGGCCCCGCACGAGGTCGGTGCGGGTGTCGTGGAACGCGGCCCGGCTCGACTGCAACGCCAGCGAGTCCTCGATCGTGAGGAAGTCGAGGCCGGCCGCCTCGAGCGAGCCCGCCAGGTCGACCCAGTAGCCGGCGGTGAGCAGCTCGGCCGGACGGGCCGCCGCCTCCCTCCACGCGGCCGGGTGCCAGCCGGCGCCGTCGAGCGCCACGCCGAGGAACAGGCCGGGCCGGCCCTCCGACGGCACGTCAGATGAACCTCCGGGCCGACTCGACCCACTCGTCCAGCCCCGCCGGCGACTCGTAGTCGGTGTCAAGGAGGTAGAGGCCGCTGGCCGGGCACGAGGCGCCGAGCTCGACGAGCACCGGCTTGAGGAACACCTCCGGCGCGAGTGCGTGCGACCACGCGCCGCCGAGCATCAGCGGGAAGGCGACCACCCCGGCCAGGCTCCCCGCCGCGAACTGGTCGAGGAACAGCTTCAGGAGCCCGGTGTAGGTGGCCTTGTAGGTGGGCGACGCGACCACGACCCAGCTGGCCTGCTGCACCTGCTCCACCGCCCGCCCCACGGCTTCGTCGCCCCAGCCGAGCAGGCCCGGACCCAGCTCGACGAGGTCGAGGACGAGGTCGGCCGGCCGTCCCGCCAGGCGCTCCGCCACCCTCGTGGCCGCATCGAGCGTGCGCGACCCCGGCTTCGGGTTCCCGACCACCACCGCCACCGTCATGCGGGCGCTCCCGAATACCCGATCTCCACGGTCAGGTTTCTAGTCCGCTCGGGCCGGCGGAGCGGCACGGGGCGTCGGACCCCGCTCCGCGGCAGGCTGTGGTCCACACCTCGGGGACCGGACGAAGGAGTTGGCGTGACCACCTACGACTACATCGTCATCGGTGCGGGTTCCGGAGGCGCCGTCGTGGCCGGCCGCCTGTCGGAGGACGCCGAGACCCGCGTCCTCCTCGTCGAGGCGGGCGACTCGGGTCGCCACATGAGCGTCCGCATCCCGGCGGCGTTCGCCAAGCAGTTCAGGACGGACCGCGACTGGGAGTACTACACCGAGCCGGAGCCGCACCTGGAGGGCCGATCGATCTACCACCCACGCGGGAAGATGCTCGGCGGCTGCAGCGGCCAGAACGCGATGATCTACATCCGGGGCAACCACCACGACTACGACTCGTGGGCCAAGGACGGGGCCACCGGCTGGTCCTACGACGAGGTGCTCCCGCTGTTCAAGCGGTCGGAGCGCAACTCCCGCGGGGGCGACGACTACCACGGCGCCGACGGCCCGATGTACGTCGAGGACCCCCGGTCACCCAACGACCTGAGCCACAAGATCGTCGAGGCCATGGAGGCGGCGGGGCTGCCTCGGAACGACGACTTCAACGGCGCCGACCAACTGGGCTCGGGCCTGTACCAGCTGACGCAGCACCGGGGACAGCGGTGGACGACGGCGAACGGCTACCTCACCCCGGCACGCAAGCGATCCAACCTCACGGTGCTGACCGACACCCTGGCCCTGCGCCTGGTCCTCAGCGGCGAACGGGCCACCGGTGTGGAGGTCGAGCGGGACGGCCGGCGGGAGATCCACCGCGCCGAGCGAGAGGTCGTCTTGGCGGCCGGCGCCTTCCAGACCCCGCAGCTCCTCATGCTGTCGGGCATCGGGCCCGCCGACCACCTGCGGGAGCACGGCATCCCGGTGGTCGTGGACAACCCCGACGTGGGCGACCACCTGATGGACCACCCGATGTACCTCCTCAACGTCGAGACCAGCGCCAAGGGCACGCTGATCGGGGCCGAGCACCCGCTCCAGCTCCTGGCCTTCCTGACCCGCAGGCGGGGCCTGCTGACGTCCAACGTGGGTGAGGCCGGCGCCTTCTTCCACACCCGACCCGGTGACGAGTCGCCCTCGATGCAGTTCATCGCCGCCCCCGGCTACTTCTGGGACCACGGCTTCGCGACCCACTCCCGGCCGGCGATGGGCATCGGCTGCTCCCTGGTGGGCTCGCTCAGCACCGGGCAGGTCCGCCTCCGCAGCCACGACCCCAAGGCCAAGGCGGCCGTGACGTTCAACTACTTCGCCGAGGCCGAGGACATGGAGGCCATGGTCACCGCCGTCGAGCGGGCTCGCGAGGTCGTGGCCGCAGGTCCGCTGCGCGAGCTCGTCGGGACGGAGCTGCACCCGGGCGACGAGGTGCGGGGGCGACGGCTGCTCGAGCAGGACATCCGGCGCAACGTCGAGCACACGTACCACCCGACGTGCACGGCTCGCATCGGCACCGAGGCCAGCGGCGTGGTGGACCCCGAACTGAAGGTCCACGGCGTGGCCGGGCTGCGGGTGGCCGACGCGTCGGTCTTCCCCCGCATCCCGCACGGCAACACGCACGCGCCCACGCTGATGGTCGGTGAGAAAGCGGCGGAGCTGATCTCGTCCGGCCACTGAGCGCCCGGCTGGTCCCGCTCCCGGCTCCGTCATCAGCAGCGACTGCGTCGTCGCCTTCGCCTGAGGTCGCGCGTCGCGCCCGTCAGGAGACCGCCGTGGAGCCCTCACCACCGGCGGAAGCCAACCATCTGGTTGACAACAGTCGGTCGCCGCCCTAGGTTGTCAACCGTCTGGTTGAACAAGGACGGGGCGACGATGGCCGCTGATGCGCTCTCCCGGGTGTTCTCGGCGCTGGCCGACCCGACCCGGCGGGACATGGTCGCCCGGTTGGCCGTGGGCGACACGACGCTCACCGAGCTGGCCGAGCCGTTCGACGTGAGCGTCCAGGCCGTGTCGAAGCACCTGCGGGTGCTCGAGGACGCCGGCCTCGTGACCCGCAGGCGCGAGGCACAGCGCCGCCCCGTGCACCTGGAAGCCGAGGTCTTCGACCTGATGACCAAGTGGATCGAGCGCTACCGCCTCCTCGCCGAGGAGCGCTACCAGCGGCTGGACGACGTCCTGCGCACCCTGCCCGATGGCGAGACGAACACGAAGAGGAGCCCACGATGACCACCAGCACCCACGAGACCGAGATCACCGTCGACCCGAAGGTCCCCCTCGTCCGCATCACGCGGGAGTTCGATGCCCCGCCGGAGAAGGTGTTCCGGGCCCACGTCGACCCGGACCTGTTCGCCCGCTGGAACGGTCCCCGGAACACCGAGACGCGCATCCACCACCACGACTGCCGCACCGGCGGCTCCTACCGCTACCTGGTGGTCAGCGGCGGCAACGAGCACGGCTTCTTCGGCGCCTTCCACGAGGTGCGTCCCGGCGAGCTCATCGTGCAGACGTTCACCTACGAGGGCATGCCCGACGGGGTGGCGCTCGAGAAGCTCGTCTTCGAGGACATCGGCGGCGGCCGCACGCGGCTGACGGCGACGTCGCTGGTGGACTCGTTCGAGGACCGTGACGCCTTCGTGGCCAGCGGCATGGAGGACGGCGTGCGGCAGGGCTACGAGCGGCTGGACGAGGTGCTCGCCTAGACCGCTCGCCGGTCGGGATCTCCCGGGGACGCCGGCGGGGGCGTCACTACCCTCGCCGGCCGTGCCCCTGCTCGTCGACACCACGCCGCTGCGGGTGTCGCGGGACTTCCGGCTCCTCTGGTCCGGCCAGGCGGTGTCGTTCGTCGGGACCACGGTCACCATGGCCGCGCTCCCCTACCAGGTCTTCCAGGAGACCCGGTCCTCGCTGGCGGTGGGCCTGCTCGGGGTGGTCCAGCTCGTCCCCCTGCTCGTCTTCTCCCTCCTCGGTGGCGCGCTGGCCGACTCCCTCGACAAGCGGCGCCTGCTCCTCGGCGTCAACATCGTGTCGCTCGGGTGCGCGGCGGCCCTCGCCGCCAACGCCTCCCTCGACGAGCCGCAGGTCTGGCTGCTCTTCGTCCTGGGGGCCATCTCGAGCGGCATCCTCGCCGTGAGCTACCCCACGAGCCGCTCGCTGCTGCCGCTCCTGCTCGAGGAGCGACTGCGCCCGGCCGGCTACGCCCTCCAGTCGACCTACGGGTCGTTCGGGATGATGGCCGGGCCGGCGCTCGGCGGTGCGCTGATCGCCGCCTTCGGGCTCACCGCGGCCTACCTCGTGGACGTCGTGACCTACGTCGTGGCGCTGGCCGTCTTCTCCCGCCTGGCGCCCTCACCACCGGTGGCCGGGGCCAGCCGGGCGTCAACGGCATCGATCCTCGAGGGGCTGCGGTTCCTCCGCGGCCACTCGGTGATCATGAGCATCTTCGCCATCGACCTCCTGGCCATGGTCTTCGGGATGCCCCGCGCCCTGTTCCCCGCCTTCAGCGAGCGCCTGGGGGGTGGGGCGACGCTGTACGGCCTGCTGCTGTCGGCGGTGGCGGCCGGGGCGTTCCTGGCCTCGCTCGGCAGCGGCTGGACCGGGAGGGTCGAGCGGCAGGGCCGGGCGGTGATCGTGGCGGTGGCGGTGTGGGGCACGGCCGTCGCCGTCGCCGGTCTCGTCCGGGCGCCCGTGCCGGTGCTGCTCCTGCTGGTCGTGGCCGGGGCGGCCGACATGATCTCCGGCGTCTTCCGCTCGGCCGTCGCAGCCGACGTCACCCCGGACGAGCTGCGGGGCCGGGTGAGCGGCGTGGAGATCGCCGTGTACGCCGGCGGCCCCGTGCTCGGTGACGTGGAGGCCGGCGTGGTGGGCGGGCTCGTCGGCGTCCCGTTCGCCATCGTCTCCGGGGGCCTCGCCTGCGTGGCCGGCGCCGCTGCCTTCGCGCTGTTCGTCCCGAGCTTCTTCGGGTACGTCCGCCGCCTGCCCGAGCGGAGCCTGGTCGGCGACCGCTAGGCGCGAACCGACGGCTCGATTGCTGCCCGGGCGGGAGGCTGCCAGTGTTTGCCGTCATGGTCGAAGGACAGGGGGGGATGGCGGCCCGCGCGCTCGCGGGCGTGCTGGAGCCGATCGCCGGTCAGGTGTACTTCTCGCCCGAGTGCCACCGGGCCTACGAGGCCCTCGGCTTCTCCCCCAGCCCCACCGAGCTCGACGGCGTGGCCATGCCGGACGGCGTGGCCTACTTCTGCAGCCGGGGCTCGGTGTTGGGCGACGTCCCCGGCGAGGTCGTCGCCGCGGCGTTCGGGGTGTTCAACCCCGCCGTCGTCGTCCCCCTCGTGGCCATGGGGCGGACGCTGGCGAGCGCCGAGGCCCTGTGCGCGGCCCGCACCGAGGGGGCCGTCGGCCAGCTCGTGCGCATCCTCGGTGCGGAGCCCGAGGGCATCGGCCGGGCCACCGAGCTGCTCCAGCGGGCGAACGAGCCCCTCCGACCGGAGGGCAAGCCCCTCTACGCCGGGCTCGTCGCGCTCGGGCTCCCCGGGAGCCCGATGGGCGACCTCTGGCGTCTGGCCGACCGCCTGCGCGAGTACCGCGGCGACGCCCACACCGCGGCGTGGACGACGGCCGGCTTCGACGCCACCGAGATCGGCCTCCTGACGGAGCTCTACTGGGGCCTGGAGCTGCGGACCTACACCCGGACGAGGGCGTGGAGCGACGACGAGCTCGACGCCGCGACGGCGCGGCTCGAGCAGCGGGGACTCGTCTCCGACGGGGCGTTCACCCCCGAGGGCCGGACCGCCCGGGAGCGGGTCGAGCAGGTGACCGACGAGCAGTGCCGCCCGATCGTCGACGCGGTGGGGGACGACCTCGACGAGCTGCTCGAGCTCCTCGGCGGCTGGGCGCGCGCCGTGCAGGCCGCCGGCGGCTACCCCGCATCGGGGCCGCACGACCTCGCCGCGCTCGTCCAGGGCGCGTGACCGCACCAGATCCGCCGCCGACCCCCCGGCGGCACCGGGGGCTGCGCCGGCACGAGGGGCTCCTCGTCACGGTGGTCGCCGTCGGCGTCGTGGTGGCCCTGGCGCTGAGCGGCGCCTTCGGCCGGACCGAGCGGGCGACCAGCATGCCCGGGACCAGCAGCTCCCCGTCCGCGGTGCGGGGGGTGACCGCGGACGCCGTCAAGGTCGTGCTCTACCAGCCGCCCGAGGAGGACGCGGTCAGCAAGATCGTGGCCCGGTTCGTGGCTCCGGAGGACGACAACGCCGAGGCCGAGGCCACGGTGCGCGGCTTCATCCGCGTCCTCGAGTCCACCAACGCCGGCCTGGCCGGCCGCCGCATCGACCTCGAGGTGTTCACCGGCAGCGCCAACCTGCTCGACTCGGTGGCGGCCCGTGCCGACGCCGTCAAGATCGCCGAGGACATCCGGCCGTACGCCGTCCTGAACGGCCCGCTGCTCGGCACCGCCTTCGGCGACGAGCTGGCCTCCCGGGGCGTGCTGTGCCTCCTCTGCGTGAACGGCGGGACGAACGCCTTCTACGCCGACCACGCCCCCTACGTCTGGTCCCTGGAGACCACCCCCGAGCAGGTCGGGACCCACGTGGCCGAGTACGTGTCCAAGCGGCTGGCCGGGCGGCGGGCCGAGTTCGCCGGCGACGGCCCCCTCCGGCGGACCGAGCGGCGGTTCGGGCTCATCAGCGCCCACGGTCAGTTCGGGGGCGACGGGCTGGGGCCGTCGATCGCCGCCCAGCTCCACGACGCCGGCGTCGAGCTGGCCGACGACATGTCCTACGGCGATTCCAACGGCGTCGACCAGGTGCAGGCCACGATGATCGGGCGGCTCAAGGACCGGGGGGTCACGACCATCATCTACGGCGGCGACCCCATCGCCCTCGGGTCGCTGATGGCGGAGGCGACGCGCCAGGAGTGGTACCCCGAGTGGGTCATGACCGGCGGATTCTCGTCGGAGCGGTCGAGCTGGGGCCGGCGCTACGACCAGGCGCAGATGGCCCACGCGTTCGGGATCACGCCACTGGCGCCGCCGGCCACGTCTCGGGAGGACGACATCATCTTCCGGCTGTACCGCGAGGCCAACGGCGGGGCCGACCCGCCGGCCAGCCAGAGCGCGCAGATCCTCTGGGCCCCCGTGTTCCTGCTCTTCAACGGGTTGGGGGCCGGCCAGGACCTCACCGCCGACGGCTTCCGACGCTCGCTCGTCGAGGCCGAGCCCATCGGCGGCAACCCGGCGACGCCGTACGTCCCGCTCATCTCCTTCGGCGACCGGGACCTGTGGCCGTACGAGGACTACGCCGGCATCGACGACTTCGCCGAGATCTGGTGGGACACGTCCGCCACCGGCGCCGACGAGTTCGGCGAGACCGGGAACGGCATGTGGCGCTACGCCGACGCCGCCAGCCGCTACGTGCCCGGCTCGTGGCCGACGGGGAAGCCCCACGCCTTCGTCGAGGCCGACGCCGTGACGGTGGTCGACAACTGATGCGCCCGTCCCGCGACGCCCTCGGACGCCGGGTCCTCTTCGTTGCCGGTCCCCCGGCGGTGCTCCTCGCCCTCCAGGCGGTGATCTTCCCGATACCCGCCGGCGTCTACCTCCAGGGCGTGACCCTGGGCCTGCTGGGCGCGCTGGTGGGGGTCGGGATGTGCCTGATCTACCGGTCGAACCGCATCATCAACTTCGCCCAGAGCGCGCTGGGACTGGTGCCGGCCGTCGTAGCCGTCGACCTGATCGTCTACAGCGGCTGGACCTTCGTGGAGGCCGGCCTGGTCGGCGCCCTCCTCTCGGCCGTGCTGGGCGCGGCCCTGTACGGGGTCGTGATCCGACGCTTCGCGGCCTCGTCGCGGCTGATCCTCACCGTGGTCACCATCGGCGTGGCCCAGGCCTGCCTCGCCCTCTCGCTGCAGATCCCCCACCTGTGGGGCGAGGACACCCGGGCCGAGCAGATCACGACCGGGTGGTCGTTCGACGTCGAGGTCCACCCGCTGCTGTTCCACGCCGAGCACCTCCTGGCCTGGATCACCGCTCCGCTGGTCCTCGCCCTCGTCGCCCTCCTGCTGCTGCGCACCCGGGTGGGGACGGCCATCCGGGGCGCCGCCGACCGGCCCGACCGGGCCGCCATGCTCGGCGTGCCGGTGGACCGGCTCCAGACCGTCGTGTGGACCGGTGCCGCCCTGCTGTCGTTCATCGGCGTCTTCCTCCGGGTGGCCGTCGTCGGGCTGCCGTTCGCCTCGACCACCACGTTCACCGCCCTGCTCGCGGTGCTGGCGGCGCTGACCATCGGGCGCTTCACCGACCTCCTCCGGGTGGTCACCACCGCCGTCGCCCTCGGGGTCGTGGAGCAGGCCGTGACCTGGAACCACCCCGAGAACCCCGAGCTGTACGCCGTCGTGCTGGCCGGCGTGATCTTCGTGGGCCTGGCGCTGATGGCCACGCCCCGCACCCGCCTCGACCGCGACACCACATCGGCCTGGCAGGTCGACAGCGGGTCCCGGGCGCTCCCCGCCTCGGTGGCCCGCCGGCCTCTGGTGCGGGTGTTCAGGATGGCCGCCTGGGGGCTCGGCCTCGCCGGCGCCATCGCCCTGCCGAGCCACCTCGGGAGCGGTGACCAGCTGAAGGTGGCCACCGTCCTGGTCTTCGCCATCGTCGGGGTCTCGCTGGTGATCCTGACCGGGTGGGCGGGTCAGGTGTCGCTCGGCCAGATGGGGTTCGTGGCCGTCGGGGCCGCCGTGGGGTCGTGGCTCACCACCACCGAGGGCCACGACCTCTCCGTCGGGCTCATCGGTGCCGCCGCCGCCGGCGGCGGGGCCGCCCTGCTCGTCGGCCTGCCCGCCCTGCGCCTGCGCGGCCTCTACCTCGCGGTGGTGACCCTCGCCTTCAACGTGGCGACGGCCTCCTACCTGTTGCACCCCGACTACGCCGGGTGGATCCCGGACGGGCGCATCGCCCGCGCCGAGCTGTTCGGCGCGGTCGACCTCACCAGCCAGCGCTCGATGTACTTCCTGGTGCTCGGCGTGCTGCTGGCCACGTTCTGGGTGGCCCACGCCGTGCGCACCGGGCGGCCCGGGCGGGCCATGGTCGCCCAGCGGGACAACGAGCTGGCCAGCGAGGCCGCCGGCATGAGCACCACCCGCACCCGCCTGACCACCTTCGGCCTGTCCGGGGGCATGGCCGCCGTCGCCGGGTGCCTCCTGGTCCACGTCCTCCAGACCTATCCCGACCAGCTCCTGACTCCGGACCGCAGCGTCACCACGTTCGCGGCCACAGTCGTCGGCGGGATCGCCTCGCCGTTCGGCGCGCTGATCGGCGCGCTGGCCTTCGTGGGCAGTGGCTGGTTCTTCGGCGAGGCCACCCGCCTGCTGTCCACCGCCATCGGCGTGCTCATCGTCCTGGTGCTGGTGCCCTCCGGCGTCACCGGCGCACTGGCCGCCCTGCGCAACCGCCTCCTGCGTGGCGTCATCCGCAGGGCGGTGCCCGCCCCGAGCGCTCCCCTGCCGACAGCCGCGCCCGAGCCGGCGGCGACGGAGGTCGCACCGCTCCCATCGCCCGGAGGGCCGGTCCCCGCCCTCCGCGTGCGGGACCTCCGTGTCCGCATCGGCGAGGCGGTGATCATCGACGGCGTCAGCTTCGACGTCGCTCCCGGGGCCACCCTGGCCCTGCTCGGCACCAACGGCGCCGGGAAGTCGACGGTGCTCAACGCCATCAGCGGCCTCCTCCCCGTCGAGGGCGGTGCGATCGAGCTGGACGGTCGCGACCTCACCGGCACGGCCGCCCACCGGATCGCCCACCTCGGCATCGGGCAGGCGCCGGGCGGGCGGGGGGTGTTCCCGTCGCTCACGGTCGCCGAGAACCTCGAGATCGCCGGGTGGACCGCCCGCCGGCGAGACGCCGGGACCCGGAGCCGCATCGACGCCGCGCTCGAGGCGTTCCCCGTCCTCCGGACCCGGTTCGGCGAGCACGCCGCCAACCTCTCGGGCGGCGAGCAGCAGATGCTGGTCCTGGCCATGGCCTCCGTGGCCCGACCCGCCGTCCTCCTGATCGACGAGCTGTCCCTCGGCCTGGCGCCGATCGTGGTGCGGCAGCTGGTGGGGTTCCTCGACCGGATCCGGGCCGAGGGGACCACCGTCGTCCTGGTGGAGCAGTCGGTCACGACGGCGTCCACGATCACCGAGCAGGCGGTGTTCCTGGAGCGGGGCCGGGTGGCCTTCGCCGGCCGCACGTCCGACCTCCTCCGCCGACCCGACCTGGCCCGCTCGGTGTACCTGGCGGGGACCGCCGCGACCCTGACGGCCGCGCCGTCGGGGGCCGTCTCCCCGCCGGTCCGGACCACTGCCGACGAGGGGCTCCTCGTCGCCCGGGAGGTGTCGGTGCGCTACGGCGGTGTCGCCGCGCTGACCGACGTGGACCTCGACGTGGCCCGGGGCGAGGTCGTCGGGCTCATCGGCCCCAACGGAGCCGGCAAGAGCACCCTGCTTGACGCCCTGTGCGGCCTGCTGCCGCTGACCTCCGGGCGGGTCCACGTGGCCGGCGCCGACGTCACCACCGACTCGTTCGCCAGCCGGGCCCGGGACGGCCTCGGCCGCTCGTTCCAGGACGCCAAGCTCTTCCCGTCCCTCACGGTGGAGGAGACCCTGGCCATCGCCTGCGACCGCTCGGTCGGCGCGCCGGGCGTGGCCGACGCCGTCCTGCGGACCCCGAGCCAGCGCACCAGCGAGCGGGCCGTCCGTCGCCGCGTCGGCGAGCTCGTGGCCCGCTTCCACCTCACCGACCAGCGGGAGCTGCGCGTCAACGAGCTGTCGACGGGACAGCGACGGATCGTCGACCTCGCCACCCTGGTCGCCAGCGACCACGAGGTCGTCCTCCTCGACGAGCCGTCGAGTGGACTGGCCCACGCCGAGGTGTCGTCCCTCAGCGCGCTGCTGGCCCGCCTCCAGGAGGAGCTCAGCCTGACGATGGTCATCGTCGAGCACGACATCCCCCTCGTGTCCGGTCTCGCCGACCGCCTCGTTGCGCTCGACGTGGGCGAGGTCATCGCCGCCTCCGAGCCCGACGAGGTCCTGGCCGACCCGGCCGTCGTCTCGTCGTTCCTGGGCGTGGCCGCCGAGCTGGCGCCGGGCGACTAGGAGCCCGATCCGCTCATTGTCGAGTTGTGCACCCCTGAGGTGCACAACTCGACAACGACCGCCTCAGCCGGGGGCGACGGTCACCGGGATGCCGTTGACGGCGGCGTTGCCCGACAGGACGTCGACGAACTCGCCCGGCGACAGCACGTTGGTGTTCACGCCGGCGTGCTCGTTGGCGACGGACAGCTGCGTGCCCGGCTGGCCGTGGCCCCAGCCGTGCGGGAGGGACACGACACCCGGCTTGATGGCATCGGTCACCTCCGCGGTGACCACCAGCGAGCCCGCCTCGGAGCTGACCTTCGCCGGCGCCCCGTCGGCGACGCCGAAGCGGGCGGCGTCGGCTGGGTGGAGGAGCAGTGTGCAGCGGTCCTTGCCCTTCACCAGCACCGTCACGTTGTGCATCCAGGAGTTGTTCGACCGGAGGTGCCGGCGGCTGATGAGGACGAGGTCCTCCGCCGGCCGCTCCAGCCGGTCCGCCAGCCGGGGCAGGTCGCCGGTGATGTACGGCGGGGTCAGCACCACCCGGCCCCCGGGCGTCGACAGCACCTCGGCCAGGCGAGGGACGTTGGGGCCGAGGTCGATGCCGTGGGGCTCGGCCTTGACCTTCTCGAGGGTGAGCCCGTCGGGCACCTCGCCGTAGCGGTCGCCGAAGGGGCCGGTGCGCAGCGTGAGGTCGAGCAGCCGCTCGGGGCCGCCGCCGTCGTAGCCGGCCCGGAGGGCCGGGCCGTCGAAGCCGTGCACCGAGGCGAGCACGTCGAAGAACCCGTCGTCGATGGCGGCCACGTCCACGTCGCCCGCCGGTTGCCCGAGGCAGAGCCCCGCCAACCGGATGAGGATCTCCCACTCCTGGGGTCGCCCGTCGGGGGGCGGGAACACGGGCGCCGAGTACTTCGCCCCGCTGCCCACGGCGAACTGCCAGATGAGGTCGTCGTGGTGGGCCTGCTCCAACGCCGAGAGCCCGGGGAGGATGACGTCGGCGTGGCGGGTGGTCTCGTTGATCCAGTTGTCGACGCTGATCATGCAGTCGAGGCCGTCGAGCGCCTCGTCGAGGCGGTCGCCACCGGGCGTCGACAGCACCGGGTTGCCGGCCACCGTGAACAGGGCGCGGATCTGCCCCTCGCCCGGCGTGGCGATCTCCTCCGCCAGGCACGACGCCGGGACGTGGCCGAGGATCTCCGGGGCACCCCGCACCCGGCTCCGCCACCGGCCGAAGTTGGGCGCGCCGCCCTCCAGGCCGGGCATCGGCAGCAGGGTGAGGGGCCACGCCGCGGCACGCGGGAACATCAGCCCGCCGGGCACGTCGAAGTGGCGGGTGAGGATGTTCACCACGTCGACCAGCCAGCTGGCCAGCGTGCCGAACTCCTGGTTGCACAGGCCGATGCGCCCGTAGAGCACGCCGCGCTCGGTCTCGGCCAGCTGGTGCGCCAGCCGCCGGGTGCGCTCCGGGCTGATGCCCGTGGTGGCCGCCACCCGCTCGGGGGTCCAGGCCGCCGCCAGCTCGCGCAGCTCGTCCACGCCCTCGACGAGGTCGGCGATGCCGCCGAGGTCGACCAGCCCGTCGGCGAACAGCACGTTGACCACCGCGAGCAGGAAGGCGGCGTCGGTGCCGGGGGTGATGGGCAGCCACTCGGTGGCCCGCTCGGCGGTGCCCGTGCGCCGGGGGTCGATGACCACGACCTCGCCGCCCCGGGCCTTGATGGCGTCGATCTCCCCCATCACGTCGGGGCAGGCCAGCAGCGAGCCCTGTGACGCGGCCGGGTTGGCCCCCATGACCACGAACAGGTCGGTGCGCCGGAGGTCGGGCACGGGGATGGACCACATCCCGCCGTACATGAGGTGGGAGCTGACGTTCTTCGGCCACTGGTCGACGGTGCCCGGCGAGTAGATCATCGGGATGCCAGACATCCCGATGAGGATCCCGATGTACCGGCTCAGGCTCAGGGCGTGGGCCAGCGGGTTGCCGACGAAGGCGGTCACCGCCCCGATGCCGTGCTCGGCGATCACCGGTGGGAGCAGCTCGCTGCACCGGGCGAACGCCTCGTCCCACGTGACCTCGCGGAAGGAGCCGTCCGGCTGGCGCACCACCGGCGCCCGCAGCCGGTCGGGATCGTGGTGCAGGTGCCCGAGGGTGGTCCCCTTGGGGCACAGGTAGCCCTTGGACCAGACGTCCTCGCGGTCGCCCCGGATCAGCTCCACCCGCTCGTCGCGGACGTGGACCTCCAGGCCGCACATGGCCTCGCACAGCGGACAGGTCCGCAGGTGGATGCGCCGTCCGTTCGCCGTGGTGCTCATCGCGGCGGAGCGTAGTGAGAACCCCCTTGTGCCGCCCCGGAGGACGACGCACCCTCTCGGGATGGGCGATCTGGGGGAGGACACCGCCGTCGAGGCTCGAGGCGAGGGCCGCTTCACCGCGGTCCTCCGCCAGGACTGGGAGATCTGGGGACCGATGGGCGGCTACGTGGCCGCCTCGCGCGCTGCGGGCGGCGGGGGCGTCGGTCGACCACCCCCGGCCGGTGGCCTTCTCGTGCCACTACCTCGGCGTGGCCCGGTTCGCCCCGGTCGACATCCGCGTCGAGACCCGCCGACAGGGCCGCACGGCGACGTCGCAGCGGGTCGACGTGACCCAGGAGGGCCGCCCCATCCTCGACGCCATGGTGTGGAGCGCCGCTCGAGGTCGAGGGCCTCGAGCACGACGAGACCTCGCCCCCCGACGTCCCCGGGCCGGAGGACCTCCCGAGCATCCAGGAGCTGCTGCCCGACGACGCGCCCGGCCCGCCCTTCCCCTTCTGGGAGAACTTCGACGCCAAGCCCCTCCACTTCGAGGCGGCATGGCCCCCCGACGGCCCCCGCCCCGCCGTCTGGCAGGACTGGCTCCGCTTCCGCCCGACGGCGACGTTCGAGGACCCGTGGGTCGACGCCGCCCGCTCGGTCATCCTCGTCGACCTGCCGAGCTGGCCCTCGGCCCACCGGCCGCACGCCTGGCGGCAGCCCCCGTTCATGGCTCCCACGCTGGACCTGAACGTGGCCTTCCACCGTCCCGCCGCCGGCCACGAGTGGCTGCTCTGCGACGGCTCCGCCCCACTCTCGACCGAGGGGCTCTTCGGCTGGACGGCCCGGGTGTGGTCGCCGGGCGGCACCCTCCACGCCTCCGGCGGCGGCCAGTGCCTGTACCGCCGGATGCCCTCGCCGGCGGGCTGACGCCGAGGCCGGCCGGGGGTGCACACCGCGTCGGTGCGCCTGGCGTAGCTGAACGTGGAGCCCCCGTCGGTCCCTGCGCCGGGACCGCCGCCAGGCGATCCGGTCCCGGGTCGAAGCTGACCCGCAGCACTCGGCGCCCCCCCGGCGGTCGGCCGGCTACTCCTCGTTCGTGCCCTCCTGCCAGAGGCGCTCGACCACCCAGCGACCGTCCGGGTCGAACCGGTAGTTGGCGAAGTCCTTGGTGAACTCGAGGTCGACGTCGGCGGCACCGTTCCGGTTCTTCTCGATGGTGCAGACCACCCGGCGGCGGAACTCCTCGGCCCGGGTGGTGTCGTAGGCGAGGTGCGCCTTCGACACGACGGTCAGCTTGTCGTTGAGCACCAGCGCGGCGTCGGCCTCGTAGGCCAGCGCCGTCGAGCCCCGGAAGTGGTGGAGGCGCAGGCGGCGGGAGGTGAGCCCCTGGCGGTCGGCGGCGGCGATGGCGACGATCGCCAGCTGGCGGCCGAGCGCGAGGTCCTTCAGGCCCTCGGCCACCCGCTTGACCCGCTCCGCCTCGTCGGGGGGCTCCGGGTGCACCGGGACCTTCTGGAGGTAGTCGACGACGAGCATGGTCTGGTCGCTGCCGTGCTCCTCGACGAGCGAAGCCAGGGCCTCCACGTCGGTGCGGGTCCCCGAGGCCCGCACGAGGACGAGGCGGCCGGCGTAGGTGGCGAGCCGCTGCTCGGCGTCGAGCAGGAGCGGGTCGCCGTCGAGGACCTCCCGCACGGAGCGGATCCCCGTGGCCACCGCCCGCAGCCCCGACCGCAGCTCGTCGAGGCGCAGCTCGTCGTCGCAGCCCGCAGCGCGTGCCGCCTCCCCGAGCTCGCAGCTGAGCAGCCGGGTGAGGAGCGCGACCTCGTCGTGCTCGTAGCAGGCGTAGACCGCGGTGTGCCCGGTGCGAGCCACGTGCCGAGCCCACTGCAGGGCGGCGATGGTCTTCCCCTGTCCGGGCTTGCCGCCGAGCAGGAGGAGGTCACCGGCCCGGACGCCGCCGCTGAGCACGTCGTCGAGGGGGGAGAACCCCGTGGCGAAGGGTGTCGGCCGAGGGATGCGCAGCTCGGCCGCGGTGAGGTCGGCGAGGGTGTCGAGCGCCGAGCGGGCGTGCGTGGGCCCGGTGGCGGCCATGAGGCTGGTCACGTCAACCGCCCAGCGTGTCGCCGATGCGCAGGGCGGCGGGCCCCAGCAGCACGATGAACATCGTGGGGAGGATGCAGAGCACGAGGGGGAAGAGGATCTTCACCGGCAGCTTCGTGGCCCGCTCCTCCGCCTGCTGGCGCCGCCGCACCCGCAGCTCGGACGACTGGACCCGGAGCACTTGGGCGATGGGCACGCCGTAGCTCTCGGCCTGCACGATGGCGAGGACGAAGTGCCGCAGCTCGTCGACATCGGTCCGCTCGACGAGGCGGTGCATCGCCTGACCCCGCGACATGCCGGCCTGGACGTCCTGGAGCGTGCGGAGCAGCTCCTCGGACAGCGGCCCGTCGCCGGACCGCCCGGCCCGGGCGAGGGCGGCCTCGAACCCGAGCCCCGCCTCGACACTGATGGTCACCTGGTCGAGGGTGTCGGGCAGCGCCCGTCGGATGGCGGTCTGCCGCCGGTCGGCACGGCCCCCGAGGAGCCCGTCGGGGGCGAACCAACCCACGACCGGCGCACCGACGGCGATCACCAGCGACAGCCCTCCCGGGGCGCCGAGGAACCGCAGCACGCCGAGCGTCAGCCCGAGGAGGCCCAGCAGCAGCTTGGCGGCGAGCACGCGCTCGATGGTCCACGACCTCGGCGTGCCGGCCAGCAGGATGCGGTGCTCGAGGGCCTCGATGCGGCCGACGGGGGTGATGCGACGGACCCGGGCCGCCCACCGCTCGACGGCCGGCGTCAGGGCACGGTCGGCGGCAGAGCGGGCGAGCAGCTGGCTGCGGACGTCGACCGGTCCGGTCAGTCCGGTGGTCAGGTTGCGGGCCACGCCGGCTGGCGCCCGTTCCCCGGAGAGGGCCCACCACAGCAGCGGCACGGTGGCGGCCACGGCGGCCGATCCCAAGATGGCGATGATGGTCATGCGATCCCTCGACTAGACGGCGAAGCGACAGAGCTTGTGGAACCACAGGGCGCCCACGGAGATCATGACGAGGCCCACGGCGACCATCGCCAGGCCCGGTCCATGGGTGAGCAGCGAGAAGTACCCGGGGTTGATCATCCGCATGACGGCGGCCAGCACGAACGGGCAGGGCGATGAGGATGTAGGCGGAGAGCCGGCCCTCGGCGGTGAGGGCGCGGACCTGTCGGAGCAGCTGGTTGCGCTCCCGGATGGTGCCGGCGACGGTGTCGAGGATGGCGGCCAGGTCGCCCCCGACCTCACGGTGGATGTCGATGGCCTGGACCACCCACGCGAAGTCCTCGGTCCTCACACGGGCGGCCATGCCGTGCAGCGCATCGGTGAGGTCCCGGCCGAGGCGGGTCTCGAGCACCACCCGTCGGAACTCCTCACCCGTAGGGGACGGGGCCTCCCGTGCGACGGCGTCCACGGCCTGGAGCAGGCCGTAGCCGGCACGCAGGCTGCCGGCCAGGAGCTGCAACGTGTCGCCGAGCTGGTCCGAGAACGCCCGGCGCCTGCGCTGGTCCAGCACCGTCAGGGCGCCCTTGGCGACGAGGGCCACGAGGGCGAGCAGGACAGCACCGAGCAGGACGCCGCCGAGGAGCGAGCCGAAGAGGAACGCCGCCACCGCGGCGGAGCCGGTGAGCACCAGGAACTCGCCGGGGCGGAGGGAGATGCCGGCCCGCTCCAGCGCGGCGTTGACGGGCGCCCGCCGACCACGCCGCTCGAGTGCCCCGTCGGCCGCCGAGCTCGCCCGCTCGGCGAGCTCGGCGAGGCCGGGGACCGAGGCGGGTTCGGCGGCCGACCCGAGGCGGGCGAGGCGGGTGCGCCGCCGGACCACGCCGTCGCGCACCAGGACGAGGAGCCCCAGGAGGGCGAGGGCCAGGAACATGGCCACCGATCCGGCGACCAGCGCCCACGTCGGCACCGTCGGCGCCGGATCGGCAGGGGGGCGGGGCACCTCCCGCCGACCGGACGACGTCGGACGGATGGGCAGGTCCACGGTCGACCGGGCCACGGCGCGATCGGGACCGACGCCGACGGCGACGGCCACCTCCGTCCCGCCGTCCGCCTGGCTCCGCCAGGTGAGCCGGTACGTGCTCAGAAGCGAGGTGGCGACGGCGTCGTAGACCCCGTTCAGGGCCTCGGGGCCGGCGACCGGCGTCATCTGCCCGTCGCCGGCGGCGGCCAGCCTGCCGAGCACGGCGGCGTCGCTCTCCGGCGAGGCCAGGACGGCTGCGTCCACGCGGGCGCCGGAGGCGGACACCTCGGCCACCACCTGCTCGGGCGTGGCCACGCTCACGGTGTCGGCGCCGTCGGACAGGACGACGACGGACCGGCGAGCGGGACCGGCCGAGAACTGGTCGAGGGCCACCGACACGCCGTCGAACAGCGCGGTCTCGCCGGCGGGTACGAGGCTGTTGATGGCGAAGTGCGTGACCGCTCGGTCCGTGGTGAGGCCGCTGGCCACCGCCGGGACGGGGCCGAACCCCACGACGGCGATGCGCACCTCGGCGGGCATGCGGTTGACGAAGGCCCCCGCGGCCGCCTTCGCCGCATCCATGGGGACGCCCTGCATGCTCCCCGAGGTGTCCAGCACGAGGACGACCTCGAGCTCCTCACCGGAGACCCGGGCCACGTCGGCCTTGACCCGCTCGCCGTCCTCGGTGACGACGAAGGCCTCGTCGGCCAGGGCGCCGCCCCCCGGAGGGGTGACCACCACGGACAGGGTGGGGTAGTCGAAGGTCTCGACCTCTTCGCCCTCGAGCGGCACCTCCGCGGCACCCGCCGGCACCTGGAGGAGGGCGAGCAGGGCGACGACGGGGAGCGCCGCCCACCAGCGCCTCACCGTCGCACCCCCCGCGTCTCGGCGAGGACGTCGACGGTGCCGAAGATGCCCGCCGGGAGGGGGATGCCGCTGTCGGACAGGCGCTCGCTGAACGTCGGCCGCAGTCCCGTCGGCTTGCAGGACCCGAGGAAGCGGCCGTCCTCGGCGATGCCGGCCGAGTAGTCGAAGGTATAGAGGTCCTGGAGGGTGATGACGTCGCCCTCCATGCCGACCACCTCGGTCACGGAGGTGACGCGACGGGTCCCGTCGCGGAGCCGGCTGAGGTGGACGATCACGTCGATCGCCGAGGCCACCTGCTCGCGAATGGCCCGCGTGGGCAGGTCGATCCCCGCCATGAGCACCATCGTCTCGATGCGCGACAGCGCGTCCCGAGGGGAGTTGGAGTGGACCGTCGAGAGCGAGCCCTCGTGGCCCGTGTTCATGGCCTGGAGCATGTCCAGGGCCTCGCCACCACGGACCTCACCGACGATGATGCGGTCGGGCCGCATGCGCAGCGAGTTGCGCACGAGCTCCCGGATGGTGACCTGGCCTCTCCCCTCGATGTTGGCGGGGCGGCTCTCCAGCCTCACCACGTGGGACTGGGCCAGCTGGAGCTCGACGGCGTCCTCGATGGTGACGATGCGCTCGTCGTCGGGGATGAAGCCGGAGAGCACGTTCAGGAGCGTCGTCTTGCCCGTGCCCGTCCCGCCCGAGACGAGGACGTTGAGCTTCCCCCGCACGGTGGCCGAGAGCAGCGTGGCCACGTCGGGGGTGAACGTCCCGAAGCGGACGAGGTCGTCGACGCGGTAAGGGTCCTTGGAGAACTTCCGGATGGTGAGGACCGGCCCGTCCACCGCCAGCGGAGGGATCACGGCGTTGACACGGGAGCCGTCGCTCAGCCGGGCGTCGACCATCGGCGACGACTCGTCGATGCGTCGGCCGACCTGGCCGACGATGCGCTCGATCACCCGACGGAGGTGGTCGGTCGACAGGAAGCGGGCGTCCGTCCGGATCAGCCGGCCGGCCCGCTCGACGTAGATCGGGTCCTCGGCGTTGACCATCACCTCGGTCACGGTGGGGTCCGCCAGGAACCGCTCGACCGGTCCGAGGCCGAGCACGTCGTCACTGATCTCCGCCACCAGACGGGCCCGCTCCTGGCCGGAGAGGGGCGCCGCCTCCGCCTCCATCAGCGACCCGATCTCCTGCACCACGAAGGACCGGAGCTGCTCCTCGGTGAGCGAGGCGTCGAAGAGCCGCATCCCCAGGCGCTTGAACAGCGCCTCGTGGGTGCGCTCCTTCAGCCCCGCCAGGGGGTCGGAGGGACGGTTCTCGTCCACGGGCTCCGACACGAGCCGCAACGGCGCGTCGGACGGGGTCACCGGCTCAGGGCCGGGCGCCGAGCCCTTCAGCCGGTCGCCGAGCCTCACCTCGCCTCCCGTCGCCAGGGCCAGCGGGCGGCCGAGGGCTCGGCCCCCGCAGTGGTGATCTGGTCCGAGAAGCGCGTCGGCCAGCTGCTGGAGCGCCCGTGCCGCCGGTGACCGCGGCTCCTGCACGACGATCGGGGTGCCGGCGTTCACCGAGAGGGGCACGGCCCGAGAGCTGGGGATGGCCACGTCGACGGTCATCCCGAGCACCGCCTGCGACGTCGGCCACCTCGAGGCCGACCCGGGCGTCGGCCCGGTTGACCACGAGGTGGCGACGCGGCGCCGTCATGCCGAGCTGGTCCAGGGCGTCGAGCTCCTTGCGGAGGCTCCGCACCGCCGCCACGTCCATGGCGCAGACGAAGACGAGGTCCGTCGACTGCTCGATGGCGCCCAGGGTGTGCTCGTCGAGGCCGGCGGCCGTGTCGACCACGACCGTGGGGAAGACCGACGCGAGGGTGCGCAGCGCGTGCACGGCGTGCTCGTAGCCGACCTCGTCACCCTCGGCAGGGGTGTCGGGGGCACAGAGCGCGTAGAGCCCGGACGAGTGGGCGGTCAGGAAGACCTTCAGCGTGGTCGGGTCGACCGGCACCGGAGACCGGGCGACGTCGGCCATGCCCTGTTCGGGGGTGAGCGCCAGCGCCGCAGCCACGTCGCCGAACTGGAGGTCCAGGTCGACGACGGCCACCGAGCCGGAGGCCATGCGCCAGCGCCGCACCGAGGTTGGTGGCGATCGTGGTCTTGCCGGATCCCCCCTTCGGGGAGAGGACGGTCACCACCCGGTGCGAGCGGGGCTCCTCACCCCCACCGACGAGGTGCGACCGGCGGCGCTCCGCCGTCTCCGCCGCCCGGGCGAGGGCGCGACCCAACTCCCCGGGGCCGGCGTCCGGCGGGACCACGTCCCGCACGCCGACGCCGACGGCCCGATCCAGCACCTCCGAGGAGCGCTCGGCCACCAGGAGGACGACGACCTCGGGGTGCTCCCGGTCGAAGGCCTCGGCCACCTCGAACAGCGTGTCCAGCGGCAGGGCCGGCCCCAGGCAGGCGACGCTGGCGCCATCGGCGACGAGCTCCTGCACCACTTTGGTGGGGTCGATGTGCAGGTGGTCCTCCCGCCAGTGGCGGGCCACGGTGACGTCGGGCAGCACCTCCCGGACCCGGTCCTCGAACCGGCCGTCGGGGGTGAGCAGGTTGAGGGAGGTCATCGGGCGGACTCCGCCTCGTAGACGTTGCCGCGGGTGACGATCTCGGTGCCGCCCTCGTCGGCGTCCTCGGGCTCGGCCGACAGCCACACGAAGCCGTGCTCGGCGGCGAAGACCACCTTCTCGGCGGCGGAGGCGTCGACGGCCAGTGTGATCAGGAAGGTCCCCGTGGGAGCCGAGGTCGGCCGGCCGTCCTCGCCGTCGCCGGCCTCGTCCTCACCACCGAGAGCCTGAGTGCTCTCCAGCTGGACGCCCGTCACGAGCACCTTGTGGAGCTCGAGATGGGTCGTGTTCGGCGTCTTGTCGCCGTCGCGGCTCACCTCGAACGGGTCGAAGGAGAGGAAGACGCCGACGGTGTCGCCGGCGGCCAGCCGCCCGCCGAGGGCGCGCGCCGGCTCCAAGGGGACGGTCACCTCCTGCAGCCCCTCGGGGACGTCGCCCCGGGAAGCCTGCTGCCTCGTCACGAAGCGGGTGGACACCACCTGCTCGCCGGGCACCAGCTCGACCGAGGAGACGAGGTCGTCGTCGAGGTTGTCGACGTCCTCGACGGCGCCGTCGGCCCTGACCTTGGCGGGGACCTGGCGGACGGTGACCGAGTCCTCGATGTCCGCCGCCTTGGTCCCCTTCTCGATGGCCTCGGTGACCACCAGCACGTCGACCATGCGCTCGCCGGCCACCGCCTCGTTGCGGGCCGACTGCACGTAGGCCACGAGCAGCATGGTCCCGAGGGAGGCCAGCAGCAGCGAAGCCACGATCCCTGTCACACGTCGTCTCATCGTTCCTCTCCTAACCGACCATCTTGACGATCACGGCGCCCATGGGCGGGCCGCCGAACTCCTCACCGACGGCGACGTGCTTCACGAAGTAGCCGCCGATGCAGTCCGCCGGCGGGCTGCACGGCGGGTTCACGGTCCAGGCCCCGCCGCTGAGGCGGAACCCGGTGATGTAGAAGGCGGCGAACCCCGACAAGTGGTACTCGCCGTTGCTGCCGCCGAGCCCGTTGACGTCGTCGAAGATCGGGATCAGCACGATCTTGTTCAGGAACAACGTCGGGTCGCAGCCGGTCGACGGGCCGGGCGCCGCCGACCCCGGCTTCTCGTCGTACCAGCCGCCGGCGTCGACCTCGACCTGGCAGTCTCCCGTGGTCACGAGCCAGCCGAACCCGCCCGGCAGCCGGGCGTCACCGTCCGTGTCCTGCCCGGCCTGGGCGGCGCAGTCGGCGGCCTTCGCCTGGGCGTTGCCGGTGTGGAACTTGATGACCCGGAGGTTCCCGGAGAACGGCGGGTTGCCGGCGACGGGCGTGGCGTACGTCGTGCCGCCGTTCGTGGCGAGGTCGAACTCGCAGTCGGACATGGTCAGGGGCAGGACGGAGGCCGAGGCCGGCGAGCCCCATGCGGCGACGGCGCTGCCGTGCACCGTCTTGCCGACGAAGGCGTCGCTCAGAACGGGGGCGAACCGGTAGTTCACCTGGGACGGGTTGTCGGGGCTCGAGACCTCGTTCGTGCTGGTGGTGGCCCGGACGTAGCCGAGGGTCCCCGTCGGGAGCGTCGGGGGGTCGGCGCAGCCGGTGAGCCCGGGACCGCTACCGCAGACCTCGTCCACGTTCGACTGGCTGTCGTCGGCGTTGGCGTCGGCGTAGGTGTCGGCGGTGCTCGTGTAGGGCCCGCAGCTCGTCCCCGCGGCGCAGTCCTTGGCCACGGCCAGGGCGGCGGCGTCGGCACCGTTCTGGAGCTCCCGGCGCTCCAGCACCAGCGCGGCCACGTCGAGGGCGAGCGCGGTGAAGCCGAACAGGACGACGATGAGCAGGGCGACCAGCACGGCCGAGGCCCCCCGCTCGTCGTGCAGGGAGCGCGTCAGAGACCGCATCGCATCGCTCCCGTCACGCTGATGTCGAAGGTGCCTTCGGAGACGAGAGGGATGTTGTAGGGGACGCCGTAGGTGGCGGTGACCCGGGCGGTGCCCTCGGCCCCCCCAGCCGGGCAGGCCACGGTGCTGATGTCCGACGAGGTGAGGGCGATGCCGGGCGCGGCGTCGATGGTGGCAGCGGCCGCCTCGGCGCTGGACTTGCCCAGGGCCAGCTCCCGGGCGCCTTCACGGACGGCGCCCGTGAGCTCGACCTTGGCGTGGTAGCCCCGGCCGAACTCGATGATGCCGAACACGAGCATGATGAGGACGGGGAGGACGAGGGCGAACTCGATGGCGGCGGCGCCCCGCTCGGAGCGCCGGGCGGCGGGCCTCATGGGGTCAGCCAGTCGAGGAGCGTCGGGTCGTCGATCAGGCCGGCGACGGCGGGACCGAACAGGAGGAGAGCGCCGGCGACCACGGCGGCGACGAGCGAGATCATCAGCGCGTACTCGAGGAAGACCGCGCCGAGCTCGTCGGTCGGGGCAGAGCTGGCCTTCGTCAGCTGGGGCATGGCGCTTCCTCGGGGAGGACGGACGGGGAACGGGCAGACGGTGGAGCAACACGGGGAGAGGACGGGGACGGCCTCGCCGGCAGGCACCGGCGAGGCCGTTCCCGAGCCGGACTAGAGCTTGGCGGTGACGTCGTCGAACAGCGTGTCGATGCCCGTGCCGAGGGCGGCGGCGCCGACGGCGACGACCATGGCGATGAGGGCGACCAGGAGGCCGTACTCGACCATCGTGGCGCCGCGCTCGCTGTCCTGGATGTTGGCCCGGGCGATCAGCCAGGCCTGGAGGGTGTGCAGCATCTGCATTCGGGTTCGCTCCTTGCGGGTCTTGGATGAGGGTCTTGCTCGTGCCGCCCGCTGGAACGGACGTGCGAAGGGACCATGAGGCGAACGGCCGAGTGGCGCATCCTCAACATTGACGATGCGCCACGGACCACCGGGCCCCGACGGCGGTGACCGGCCTGCTGCTCGCCGCTCCCCGGCTCGTCGAAGCCGGGGGGTCGACCGGCCGTCCCAGTCGCGCGCCGTACGGTGAGGCGGTGGCGCACCCGCTGAAGCGACCCCTGCGCGCGCTCCGGGGCCCTGCGTCGCGCGCACTGATCCGTGGGGTCGGTGTGCGCCACGGCCTCCCGGTGGCGGACGACGCGGTGGCCCTCACCTTCGACGACGGTCCCGACCCCGAGATCGCCCCCGCCTTCCTCGACGAGCTGCGCCGGCTCGGGATCGTTGCCACCTTCTTCGTCGTCGGCCATCGGGCCCGGGCCCGCCCCGACCTCGTGCAGCGGGCCCGCGACGAGGGCCATGCCGTCGGCTCCCACTCGGACACCCATCCCGAGCCCTGGACGGTCCCGCTGCCCGCGCTGGCCCGCGACTACCGGCGGGGGCGCCTGGCGGCGGAGGCCGCCCTCGGCCGCCCGGTGCCCCTGTTCCGACCGCCGAAGGGCTACCTGAACGGCTCGGGGGCGGCGGCCATGCTCGCCGCCCGGGTGCGGCCGTGGCTCTGGACGGTCGACCCCGGCGACTGGGTGCCGGACGTGACGGCCGACGACATCGTCCGTGGTGTCGACGGGCTGACCGGAGGCGACGTCGTCCTGCTGCACGACGCCATCGAGGGCCCGTTGGCCCCCTCGGCCCTCGACCGCTCGGCCACGCTGGCCGCCCTGCCGGCCATCGCCGAGCTGGCGACGTCCCGGGGCCTGCGCTTCACCACCCTCGCCTGACCGCCCAACCGACCGTTCTGGCCTGCAGAACCCACCACGTTCTGGTGGGTTCTGCAGGCCAGAACGAGGAGGGGTCAGTCCTCCCGGCGGACGTCCCAGGGGAGGTCGAGCTCGAGCAGGCGGTCGGAGCGGTTCTCGCCGCCCTCGAGGCGGAGGCCGAGGGCGTCGGGCTCCCAGGCCACCGTCTCGTAGGCCGTCCCCACCCACGCGCTGACCGAGTACTCCCCCGCCGGCAGCACCGGCGGGATCTCGATGCGGGCCACGTAGTCCCCCGGATCGCCGGGGTTCTGCTTCGAGTGGTCGAACCAGGCCTCGTCGAGCACCTTGACGCCCCGGAGGTTCTCCACGGCGATGGCGGCGTTCAGGGTCGGCAGCGGCGAGCGGACCCGGAACCGCAGCTCCAGGACGACGGGCTCGTCCCTCGGCAGGAGGACCTCGGAGCCGCCGGACCGGCCGAGGGCCCGCAGGCCGGTGACCCAGGCGGCGGCGTCGGGGTCCCGCCCCATCTCCCGGCCGCCCATGTGCTGCACGGTGGTGTTGAGGTAGGCACCCACCACGTCGGCGGTGGGGCCGGCCTTGACCACCCGGCCGGCGTCCAGCCACACCGTCGTGGGGCAGAGCCGCAGGACGGCGTCGAGGTAGTGGCTCACGAAGATCACCGTGCGCCCCTCGCCCTCGGCCGCCTCCATGCGCCCCAGGCACTTCCGCTGGAACTCGGCATCGCCCACGGCCAGCACCTCGTCGACGACGAGGATGTCGGGCTCGAGGTGGGCCGCCACCGAGAACGCCAGCCGCAGGTACATCCCCGACGAGTAGCGCTTGATGGGCGTGTCGAGGAACCGCTCGACCCCGGAGAAGGCGACGATCTCGTCGAAGCGCCGGTCCATCTCCTTGCGGGTCATGCCGAGGATGGCCCCGTTCAGGTAGACGTTCTCCCGCCCGGTCAGCTCGGGGTGGAAGCCGGTGCCCACCTCGAGCAGGGCCCCCACGCGACCACGGGTGCGGGACACGCCGGTCGTGGGCTCGGTGATCCGGGTGAGGACCTTCAGGAGGGTGCTCTTGCCGGCGCCGTTGCGACCGATGACGCCGAGGGCCGAGCCCTCCGGCACCTCGAGGTCGACGTCCCGGAGCGACCACACCTCCTCCACCGGCGGCCGGGGCTTCGACCGCCCCACGAGGCGGGACCCGATGCTGGAGATGGTCTCGCGGAGGTTGGCGCCGTGGTCCTCGCCGAGGAGGTAGCGCTTGGAGACCGACGACAGCTCGACCGCGTTGGCCATCAGATGATGTCCGCGAAGCGCCGCTCTTCACGGGCGAAGACGGCGAGGCCGACGACGAGGAGGACGACGAGCACGACGAGCGAGAGCAGCGCGTCGGCGCCGGGGGCCGGCGTGCCGAGCAGGGACCACCGGAAGGCGTCGATGAGCCCGGCCATGGGGTTGAGGTCGTAGAGGGGCCCCCACCGACCCTCCACGACGCTGCTGGAGTACGCCACCGGGCTGGCGAACAGCCACAGCTGGAGCAGCAGCGACGACACGCCCTTCACGTCCCGGTAGCGGACGTTGAGGGTGGCCAGGATCAACCCCACGCCGAAGGCCAGGGCCACCAGCAGAACGATCCACAGGGGCAGGGCCAGCAGCGCCCACCCCGGCGTCACGCCGTAGACCACCATGAGCACGGCGAGGATCACGAGGGAGATGCCCATGTCGAGCAGCCCGGGCAGCACGGCGGCGATCGGCGCCGCCATGCGGGGGAAGTACACCTTCGTCACCAACCCGACGTTGCCCACCAAGCTGGACATGGCCGTCTGCACGCTGGTGGTGAAGTACGTCCACACCATGACGCCGACGAAGGCGAACACCGGGTACGGGATGCCGTCGCTCGGCAGGTTGGCGATGCGGTCGAACACCAGGGTGAACACGAGGGCCCCGGCCAGGGGCTGCAGGACGGCCCACAGCATCCCCAGGGCGGCCTGCTTGTAGCGGACCTTGACGTCACGGACAGCCAGGAAGGCGACGAGCTCCCGGTAGGCCCAGAGCTCGCGCAGGTCGAGCTTGTGCCACCCGGTCGGGGCGCGGTTCTCCACCCAGCGGTCGGCGACGGAGGTCATCGGTGCACCATCGGGTCCCCATGGTGCCGCCATGAGCCGCCGGAGCGGTCAGGCCACCCCGGGCGGGCGACCAGGGAGGCGCCGGTGGCAGCTCACCAGCCACCCCCGCGGGTTGAGCTCGTTGCCCCGGTTGCGGGCCTCGACCCGGTCGACCAGGGGGAACCGCTCGTCGACGGTGCGCCAGAGCGACCGGTCACCGGGATGGCGCCACATGGAGACGAGCAGCAGGCCCGATGGCTCCAGCAGGTCACCGAGGCGCTCGAGGAACCCGTCGACGTCCTCGACGTAGTAGAGCATCTCGTTCAGGACGACCACGTCGAAGCGGCCGAGGTCGAGGGCGGCCACGTCGCCCACCACGAAGCGGGAGCGGGGCAGGCGCCGGCGCTCGGCGGCCTGGACCGCGGTCGGGCTGAGGTCGACCCCCAGGTAGTCGCCCACCCCCGCCGCCTCGAGCCGGGCCCGCAGCAGGCCGGTGCCGCAGCCCACGTCGAGGATGCGGGGTGGCGTCCGCTCCGGCGCCGGGGGGAAGAAGAACCCGACATACCCGACGAGCAGGCTGTAGCGGGCCAACTCGTCCAGGGTGCCGTAGTACTCGAGCTGGCCGGAGCCGTAGGCGTCGGTCCACTGGTCCGTCGACCATCGTTCGGGCTGGTGGGGCAGGGCGCCGACGCGCCGGCCGAACGACGCCGCCGCCCGGGCCCCCTGCCGCGCCCGACGGCGCAGCTGCGCCGATCCGGGAACCCTGCGCTGCCCCACTCGCCATCCCCTCGTACCCTCGGCCTGTCGTGGACCTGCGAAGGATGACAGTCGCCGTGGCGTCCTACCAGCGCCGGGAGCCGTTGCTGCGGCTGCTGCGGGCGCTCGACGCGCAGGCGGGGGCCTCCCCCGAGCTGGGGCGTGACCTCGAGGTCGTGGTCGTCGTGGACGGGTCCACGGACGGCTCGCGCGAGGCCGTGGAGGCGGCGCCCTGGCGGATCCCGGTGCGGGTGCACTGGCAGCCGAACCGGGGCCTGGCGGCGGCGCGGAACGTCGGGCTGGCGGCGGCGGGAGACGGCCTCGTGTGGTTCCTCGACGACGACCTGATCCCCTCGCCGGGGCTGCTCGAGCGCCACCGCCGGGCCCACGGCGAGGGACCGCCCTCGGTGGTGGTGGGCCCGTGCCGCATCCCCCCCGACGTCGACGCGCCGGCTCCCCTCCTCGAGTGGTGGGACGACTTCTACGCCGCCCTGGAGCAGGCCGGGCGCATCGACCGCTTCGACCGCTTCACGGTGGCCAACGCCAGCGCCCCGGCGGCGGTGATCCGGGACGCCGGCGGCTTCGACGAGGACTTCGTGACCTACGGCCTCGAGGACTACGAGCTCGGGGTCCGCCTCCTGGCGCGCCGGCACGCCCCTGCGCTTCGACGCCGCCGCGGTGGCGTGGCACCCGGACATCCCGCCGCTGTCGCTGCTCATCACCCGCCAACGGGAGCTCGGCCGCAATGCCGCCCGCCTGGCCGGGCTGCACCCCGAGACCACCGACCTGCTCTTCCCGCCCGGCCGCCCGCCCCGGCCCCGCCGCCTCCTGCGCCGGCTCGGGCTCCGCTCCCCCGCCTCCCTGCTGGCCGTCTCCCGCCTGTCGTTGCTGGGGTGGCACGCGAGTCGGCCGCTGCACCGGGGCGTGGCCCGCAGGTGCGAGCACCTGGCCCGGGCCGCGGCCCACGCCTCCGGGGTCGCCGCCGGCGACCCGAGCGGCGTGCTCCTGGCGCGGCTGCTCGGGCTACCCGACGCCCGAGGGGACGCCCGGCGGGCGGCCGCCACGGTCGAGCCGACGGGCCTCGCGCCAACCGGCGAGCCACGCCCCGGAGCAGCGACCAGACCATCTCCCGGTAGGCGTCCTCCCAGCGGGGGGTGCGGCGCACCACCCCGACGAGGGTGCTCCGGACGCCGTGGCGCAGGTCCCACCACAGCATCGGCCGCACGCGGCGGTCGCCGGCGTGGAGGTGCTTGGCGTAGAAGGCGCCCTGGGCGCGGGCGTACGCGACGTGGGTGCGCACGAGCTGCGAGGGGGTGCGCCAGTCGTGGTGCCACACCACCAGCTCGGGCTCGTAGCGGAAGGGCCGGCCGGCCACGAGCCAGCGGTAGCAGAGGTCGTTGTCCTCGGCCACCAGCAGGCCGGGCCGCTCGTCGAAGCCGCCGATGGCCTCGAGCGCGCGCCGGCTGGCCACCATGTTGGCCGGGTAGAGCACGCCGCTGGTCACCGTCCCCGTGTAGTCGTGGGGCCGGGGGTCGGCCTTGGTCGACGGCACGTAGCTGGACCCGTCGGGGGGCAGGACCCGACCGGTCAGGATGGCGCCCGGGTGCGCCGCCGCCAGCGCGGTGCCCCGGCCGACCCAGTCCGGCTCGACCGTGCAGTCGTCGTGGGTCACGAGCACCGTGTCGTGGCGGGCGGCCGCCAGGCCGACGTTCATGGCCCGCGCCGTCCCCCGCCCGTCGCAGGGCACCCGCCGGAGCGACCGGGAGACCGAGCCGGTCGACCAGGGCGGCCACGTCGTCGGCACCGCTCTGGTCGACCACGACGACCTCGTCGGCCGGCGGGTCGCAGGCCAGCACCGAGCGCAGGCACCGCTCGAGCAGCTCCAGGCGGCCGACCGTGGGCACGATCGACCGAGGCGGCGACGGGGGCGAGCGGTCACCGGTCCACCAGGAGGGCGCGCAACCGGGCGCCCACGGCCTCCAAGCGAGAAGGTCGACTCGGCGACGCCGCCGGGCGGCCGCGCCCCGACCGCCCGGGCATGGCCCTCGTCACGCAGGAACGGCACCAGCGCCCGGGCCAGGGCGTCGGCGTCGTCCCGGGGCACGACGACGCCGCCGGCGCCTGCGCCCTCGCCCACCACGGCCCGCACGCCCGGGGCGTCGGCGGCCACCACCGGCAGGCCCGCGGCCATGGCCTCCACGGGCGCCACCGGGAAGCCCTCCTGCCGCGGAGGGCAGCACGAACACGTCCCCGGCCGAGAGGTACGTCCCCACCACGTCACGGTCGAGCACGTACTCGTCCCGCCAGCGCACGTCGTCGAGGCCCCGCGCCGCGAGCTGCTCGTGCAGCCACCCCGCGCCGGAGCCGGTCCCCAGCAGCAGGAGCGCGGGTCGGACGGGCGCGAGGTCGGCCCGCACCCGCTCCCAGGCGTCGAGCGAGCACGTCGATCCCCTTGGGGTGGATGTCGACCCGCCCCACCCACACGGCGACCGGACGGTCGGCGGGGAGACCGAGCGCCGCTCGGGCCGCCGCGGTCGGGACCCGCCGGACCGTCGCGGGGTCGAGCGGGTTGGGGATGCGGGCGATCCGGTCGGCGGGCAGGCCGTACCGGCGCACCACGCGGTCGGCCTCACCGTCGGCGCCGACCACCACACCGGCGGCGGCGCGCACCGACCGGCGCCGGACCAGCCGCTCCAGCCGCGTGCGGGTGTGGTCGCCGCCCTGGAAGGTGGCGAACACGGGGAGGCGCAGCGCCCGGCCCAGCGCCACGCAGACGTCGAAGCGGCCCTCCTCGTACTCCTGGCACAGCACCGCCCGGCACCCCTCCTGGCGGAGGACCCGGGCGAGGGCCACCGGCGTGGCCGTCAGGTAGGGGGCCAGCGCCCGGGCCACCCTGCCCGCCACCCGCGACGTGCCCGGGCGGAGGGCGGACCCCGTCTCCCACGCATAGGGGTCGGCCAGGCGGTCCCGAGCCGCGAGGTAGGCCCGTGACGGCGGGAGGAACCACAGGACGGCGCCGGTGGGCGCGTGGATGCGCCGGGTGGGCCGCTCGACGGCCCGGGACCAGCACACCACGACGGTGGCCACCCCGGTCCGGCGCAGGGCCTCGGCGTACCCGAAGAGCCAGCCGCCGGAGAGGCGCTCGGCGTAGTCGTCGACGGTGCGCCCGAGGGGGTCCAGGTAGTCCTCGACGACGTCCCCCCACGGGAGGATGGCCACCGTCGGCTCGCCCCGGGTGCGGCGCAGCCGGGCCGACCGCCGGCGCGACCGGCCGTAGGTGCCGAGCAGGCCGCCCACGCCGCCCCGCAGCTCGGCCAGCGCCGCGTCGCGGGCGTCCGACCGGCGCCGGACGAGGCTCGCGCCCGCCTGGCGCAGCTGGGTGCGGAACCACCAGCGCACCAGCAGGCGGAGCTTGGGGCGGCCGGCGGGGTCACGGGCGTAGGTCTTGGCCGCCCAGGCCATGAGCGACCGGCCCCACGAGTCGTACTGGCGCCGCAGGGCGTCGTCGTCGCGCCGGTGGCGGTGGAAGACGACGGCCCGCGGCTCGTAGACCAGGGGCAGGCCGGCCCGCAGCACCCGGTGGAAGAGGTCGATGTCGCCACCGCCGGGCAGGGGCGGTCCGGTGTCGAGGGCCTCGTCGAAGCCGCCGAGGCCCTGCACCACGTCCCGGCGCACGGCCATGTTGCAGCCGGCGCCGAACATCCCGGGGCCGTAGGGGTAGACGGGGTCGTCCCGGCGGTCGAGGCCCTCGTAGCGCACCTGGCGAGTTGCCGCCCCGGAACCCGCCGCGCCGCTCGAACGCCACCTGGCTGTCGGTGACGAGCTCGAAGGGCAGGACCTGACCGGTCATGGCCCCGGCGTCGGGGTGGTCGCGCCAGGCGGCCCGCACGCCCTCGAGCCAGCCGGCGTCGGGCACGACGTCGTCGTCCACGAAGGCCAGCACGTCGCCGGAGGCCTCGCGCACCGCCCGGTTGCGGGCGAAGTCGAGGCCCGGGCAGGGCTCCTCGACGTAGCGCACGCCACGCTCGGCGGCCAGCTTGGCGGTGCGTTCGTCGGACGGGGCGTTGTCGACGACGAGCACCTCCGTCGGCGGCGGCACCTGGGCGGCCAGCCCGTCGAGGCAGCGGGCCAGCAGCTCGGTGCGGTCCCTCGTGCACACCACCACGGTCACCGACGGCGCCGGCGCGCCCGGGTCGGGCGGCGGCCCGTCCATCGGAGCGGGGTCGACGAGGGTGCGGACCTCGTGCGGCTCGAGGACCGTTCCGGCGGGCAGTGCGTGGAGGGAGAACCCGACGACGTGGCCGTGTCGGCGGGAGACCAGGGCCACGCCCGACTCGTCGGCGCCGAGCCGGACGGTGGGCGCCTCGCCGGTGACCTCGACGTCGACGATGGCGTACGGCACGGGTCAGCGGCGCCGGTCGCGCCCGGGCGCCGCCTGGCCGAAGAACGTGCACCGGCCCCGCACCACGAGCACGGCGACCCGGACGATCCCCACCCAGCGGCCCCACTCGAAGCTGGCCGCCAGGAGGGCGTCCAGCTGCGCGTCGGGGCCGCGCCGCACCCGACGCACCCGGCGGAGGAGGTCGACGAAGGGAGGGCCGGCCTGGCGGACGGCGGCCACCGCCCAGGACCGCCGGAGACCGCCCCAGGTGAGCGCCATGGCGAAGCTGTGCGAGATGCCCAGGCCCACGATGATCCGCACGAGGTAGTTGCGGACCGTGCGCCGCATCGGGATCTCATGGCGGATCTCGCAGTCGGGCACGTACCAGAGCGGCCGGCCCGTACTGGCCACCCGCAGGGCCAGCTCCACGTCACCACCCGACACCAGGCGCTTGCCCACCCGGTCGGACAGCAGCGGGCCGTCCGTCCACCCCGACGCCTCGAGGGCGCTCCGGTTGAGCACCATGCCGGCGCCGACCAGGCAGTCGACGGGGCGGGCGTCGTCCCCGAGGTCCTGCTCGGCGAAGGCCCAGCCGTAGCCTGCGACCACGGGCCCGGGATCGGCTTCGTGGCACAGGACGACCCGTCCCCCGAACCCGCCCGCCTCCGGGTGGTCCCGGGCGAAGGCGACCGTGCGCTCCACCCAGTGCTCGTCGACGGTGCAGTCGTCGTCGACGAAGGCGATCCACGGTGCCGTCGTGCTGGTGACTCCCCGCAGGCGGGCCCACGTCAGGCCCTGTCGCGGCTCCCGCACGCACGAGAGCGACGGGAGGGCGCCCGAGAGGCGGTGGCGCTGCACGACCTCCTGGGTGTCGTCGGTGCTGTTGTTGTCGACCACCAGGACGCCCCACCGCCCCTCGGCCGGACGGGAGCGGCCGAGGGCGGTCAAGGTCCGATCGAGCCCGGCGGCGTTGTCGTAGGTGCAGATGACGACGTCCACGACGGCGTGGCGCGCCGCCGCGACGTCGGCGGACTGGGCCCGCCGCGCCGGCCACACCACCGGGGTCCGACCCCGGCGGGTGCTCAGCCGGTCCCGAGCTGCGATCGGCCCGGTCGGCGGGTGTCGGCCGCGCCGAGGGTCGGGGATGGGGTGGCCACGACGGGCTGGTCCGCGTCGGGCGCCAACCAGATGGCGACCTCGTCGTGCCACTCGGCGGGTACGCGCCGGCCCCAGCGGCGGTTGCGGAACCGCTGGGCCTCCGGCCACACGAAGGCTTCCAACGCCCGGCTGATCGAGCGGGGTCGGCCGATGACCGCGCTCGGCACGGAGGAACGACCGGGCGGCGCCGACGCGATCGCCCGCCCGCTGCTTGCGATCGCCCAGCCAGTACTCGAGCCGAGGCCAGTCCATGGCCACCCCCCGCGCGGCCCGCTGCGCAGCGTACTTCTCCTCGAGGGCGCGGAGCTCGTCGTAGGTGTGGTCATGGCGCCAGGACATGCCCCCCGTGTGCATCCGGTAGACGAGGAGCGGTCGGTCGACGGCGGCCACCGGGGCGGCGAGGCCGAGGCGGATCCAGAGGTCCCAGTCGGCCACCATGTGGAAGGAGGGATCGAAGCCGCCGACACGACGGACCAGCGCGGTGTCGGCCAGCACGCCCGACCCGCCACCGGGCACGACGTTCGTGGCCAGGATCCGGGAACCCACGTCGCCGCTCTCCGAGGCCCGTTGGTTGTTCTGGATGCGCAGCTCGTTGTCCACGACGACCGCCCCGCAGCTGGCCCACGACGCGCCGGTGGCCTCGATGGCCCGGAGCTGGGCGGCGAGCTTGTCGGGGGCCCACAGGTCGTCGTCGTCGGTGAAGGCGACGAACGGACCACGGGCGGCGGCCAGGCCGGCGTTGCGGGCCTCGGCGACCCCGGAGGAGGTCTCGTGGCGCAGGAGGCGGAGGCGGGGATCCCCCGGGAAGTGCGCCGGTGCGGTGCTCGAGCCGTCGTCCACGACGACGACCTCGAGGTCGACGTCACGCTGGGCGAGGACCGTGGCCAGGGTGGCCCGGAGCATCCCCCAGCGGTCACGCGTGGGGATGACCACGGAGATGAGCGGCGGGGCGACCACCACGCACCTGTCGGCAGCAATCACCACCTCCACAGTCTGGAGGTTTTTGCCCACATTGACCCTTGCCGGTGGCGACCGCCCTTTCGAGCAGCCGCCACCGGCGTCGGGCCTCCCCTCCCCAGGGTGATCTCTAGCGATCGACGGCGCAGGTGGCGCTGGTGAGGCCGGCCGAGGCGGCCGTGATGGTCACGGCGGGCGGCTGGCCGCCGGCGATCTGGTAGCTCGTCGCCGTGCCCGACTCGGACGCCGCCGAGGCGATGGACAGCGGGGTGGTGGGGGTCGAGCCACCGGCGCCGGCCGGCTTGGTCACCGCCACCGAGATGAGGCCCCCGCCGGCGAGGTTGCCGGAGGCGTCGAACCGGCTCACCCTGGAGGTCCAGGTGGCGCCGTTGCTGTTGAGGAACACGGCGCCCGTGGAGCAGTTGGCGCTCGAGCTCGTGTACTTGAGGTGGGTGGCCGTCCCCGCCACCACCGTGACCGAGGTGCCGCCGGTGCGGGCGCCCTCGCTCACCGTGAGCGTGACCGTCTCCGCCTTCTGCAACGTCACCGAGGTGGTGGCCACGCCGGCGACGAAGGTGCCGCTGGCGGGGTAGCTGGGGCTGGCGTACGGCGAGCCGTTGCTGCCGGGCCCGGAGAAGACCAGGTTGTGCGAGCCCGTGTAGGTGGCGTCGGTGGTCGTGCCGGTGCGGGCGGTGACCCGCACGTCGAAGGCGGTGCCCGCCGTCTTGTTGTCGGCGGTGACGAGCTCGACGAGGAAGTTGGGGGTGCCGACCGGAGCGGCGTTCGTGGTGGCGTCGACCTGGGTGGTCTGGCCGCTCATCCAGTTGGTGCCGAGCCGGGACTCGACCGTGTAGCCGTAGGTCGTGCTCGGCGACAGGCCGGAGTCGTTGCAGACGCGGGGCGACGCCGCCGGGACGGCGCTGCAGATCTTGGTGCCGGTGGCGCCGCTGTAGCGGAAGACGTCGTACGAGGCGGGGGTCGGGGCCGCGGCCGGGGGCTGCCACGTGACCTGGATCGAGGTGGTGCCGGTGGCGGTCGCGTCGACGGCCGTGGGCTTGCCCACGGTGGTGGAGCGGGTCGACGAGCTGCCCGTGCCGCTGGCCAGCCAGGCTGCGCCGGCGGCGACGGTGAACACGGCCAGGGCGGCGACCAGGGCCGGGACGAAGAGGTGGCGGCGGCGCATCAGGCCTTCACCGCCCTGCCGCCGTAGGTGAGGGGCCACCGGGCCCCCTGGCAGGCGTCGGGCGCGCTCGGCTTGAGGTGCACGTTCACCGTGAGCGTGGCGGTGCCGTTCTTCTTCGGCACCAGGAGCGAACCGGTCCACTGCGGAAGGGTGAGCGTGGAAGCCGGGCAGCCCGGAGCGGATCCGGCGGTCACCGTCAGGGACGTGACCCGGATGGCCACGCTGTTCGGGTTGCGCACGGTGAGAACCATCGGCCGGGTTCCACCCGGGCGGAGCTCCTCGACGTGACCGCTGACGACGAAGTCCTCGTGCCCGTTGGCCTGGCCGTTGCTCTGGCTGGTGGTCGGCGGCTTCGGCTTGGGCGCCGCCGAGGAGCCGGCCAGCGAGGACGCGCCGACGGAGAGCAGCCCGACGCCGGTGAGGGCGAGGAGTCGGTGCTTCCAGCGGGACATCGGGGCCTCCGGGGCGGGTGAGAAGGGGAGCGTGGGAAGGGGGAAGGGACGCCGGTGCGGCGGGCGGCTCGCGCCGCCCGCCGCTCGGCGGTTTCGAAGCTCCTAGGCGCTGGCGCCGGAGAGAGCGACGGGGATGGTGAAGACGGCGCCCTGGCAGGCGTTGTCCGAGGCGTTCGACATCGACGCCGCACCGGTCAGCGTGACCGTCGAGGAGCCGTTGGCGGCCACGTTCCAGGTGCCCGTCTGGTCGGTGAACGTCACGCCGGTGGTGGTGCAGCCGGCGAGGTCGGCAGTGATGGCGCCGTCGCCAGCGATGCTCGTGACGTCCACGGCGTAGTCGTTGGGGTTGTTGATGGTGACCTTCACGTCACCGGTGCCGCCGGGGTAGAGGTCGGCGGGGGCGGTCACCACTGAGGTGGTGAGCTCCTCGGCGGTCGTGGCGCCCGCGTAGCCGTTGCCGGTGCCATCGGCGGTCCAGGCGGCCCAGGCGACGCCGGAGGCCAGCATGCCGGCGACGAGGCCACCGGCGACGACGAGCTTCTTGGTGGGACGGAGCATGAAGGTGTTCCTCTCGGGGATGTCAGTGATCGGGTGCCGCCATCCTCCGGATCACCGCCCGTCCCCTCATGCTCAAGATTGATGATCTTGCGGCCGCCCGCGCGCTCAGCGGCCGTCAGCGCGCGGCATACGGTCAACATTGACGATTCGGACGTCCCCGCGACCCGGTTCGCTTCCGTCGTGGTGGTGACGACCCGGGTGCGACTGCTCGTTGTGCTCTCGCCACCGCTGCTGGCCGAGCTCGCGGCACGGCGCCTCGCGCCCCTCGACATCGTCGTCGTCATCGCCGCCGAGGGCACGCCCGTGCCGGCGGGGCACTACGACGTGGTGGTCCGCAACGTGGCGCTCCCCCCCGGCGTCTCTGGCGACCTCGTCGTCGACCTGCCTCCCCCGGCCGGGTCGTCGCCCCGGGGATCGACGGACGGCGAGTTCGTCATGCTCGACCGCCTCGAGGAGGTGGCGGAGCTCCTGGCCGACCGCTGGCCGACGGACGGGTCCTAGGTCGGGGCCTGCCTCGCCCGCACCTCGTCGAGCCACCCGCGCTCAATGGCGAGCCCCACGGCGGCCAACTGCGAGCCCACCCCGAGCTTCACCAGGATCCCGCGGATCTGCGTCCGCACGGTCGGCAGCGACACGTACGAGGCGCGGGCGATGGCCTCGGCGGAGCGCCCCTCGGCCAGCGCAAGCAGCACCGACGCCTCCTTCGGCGTGAGGCGCTCGAACGGCGCCATCCGCTCCAGCCGCTCGGCACGGTCGCGCCGCAGCTCGCCGAGCAGCTCCTCGCGACGGTTCCGGCCCATGGCGGGCTCCCCGCGGGCCGCCCGCCGGATCGCATCGAGGAGCTGGTCGAACGGCTCGGCCTTGCTGGCCACGCCGACGGCGCCGGCCTCGAGGCACCGGGCGTGCACGAGCCGGTCGGTGCTCCCGGTGAGGACGAGGACCCGGGCGCCGAGGGACCGCAGCGGCTCCACGAGGTCGACCCCGCTCCCCCGCTCGAGCCCCAGGTCGAGGTCGAGCAACACGAGGTGGGGGCGTTCGTCGGCGACGGCCTGGAGGATCCCGTCGGCCGAGGTCGGGACGTGGACCTTCGCCGCAAGGCCCTCGGCCTGCAGGGCCATGGCCAGGCCGTCGGCGAGGACACCGTGGTCGTCGACGATGAGGGCGCAGAGCATCACGGTTGCGTCACCCCGCTCGGGGTCGGCAGGTGGAGGCTGAACCGGGAGCCGACCGTGGTGCGGGCGGACGAGAGCTCCAGCCGGCCGCCCTGACTGGCGGCCAGCCGGGCCGAGACGAAGAGGCCGAGGCCGCTGCCGCCGACCCTGGCCCGAGACCCGCGGCGGCCGCGTTCGAAGATCGACGAGCGCTCGCCCACCGGCACGCCGGGCCCCTCGTCGGAGACGTGGAGGACGATCTCCCCGTCCCGCTGCTCGGCCGCGACGCACACGGCGGCGCCGGGTGCGTGGTTGCGCGCGTTGTCCAGCAGGTTGCGGATGATCTCCGTCGTCGCCGCCGGGGAGCCCACGGCGGTCAGGCCCTCGGGGATGTCGAGGCGGAGGTCGACGCCCGCCGTCAGCTCGATCGCCAGGAGGGGGCCGAGGACGTCGGCCACCGAGAACTCCACGTGCTCCGTTCCGTCGTCGACCGTGCGGACGAGGGCCTGGAGACGCGTCACCTCGGAGGCGACGGCACGGGCCAGGTCGTGGCGGGCGCCCTCGTCGAGGGCGGCCTGGTGCCGCTCGAGTGTCCGCGCCGCACCTTCGATGGCGAAGAGGGCGGACCGCAGGTCGTGGTCGCGCTCCTCCCGCGCCTCCTGCTCGGCCCGTTGCCGGGCCACGGCGGTGGCGGCCTCCACTGCGGTGTCGAACAGGACCGTCTGCTGGTGCCCGACGGTGCGCACCAGCGCCGACTGGATCCCCAGGAGGGCGCACACCAGGGCGCCGGTCTCGACCAGCAGCGAGGCCCGGGTCGGGTCCCCCCCGACGGCCCTGGCCAGCAGTGGCACGAGGGCGGCCAGGCTGAGGCCGAGCGCGGCGAGGGCGGGCCAGGTCAACGTCTCGCCGCCGTCGAGCCGCGACCGACGGATGGCCTGGCCGGCGACGGTGAGCCAGGCGAACCCAACCGCGAGCCCCAGCAGGCGGCGGGCGCCGTCGGCGTCCGGGAGGTTGGAGAGCGCGTCGTCGACCCCTGCGACGCGGATGCCGAGGGTCAGGACCACCATGGCGACAGCGGCGCCGAGCAGCACCGGCACGGGCCGGATCCGGGTGTCCACGGGCGGGCTGCGCAGCGCCTGGGCCACGAGGAGGGGGCACAGCAGCGTGCCGGCGCCGTAGGCGGCCGCCGCCAGCCAGGTCGACGGTCCCGGGTCGATCGCCAGGTCCACGAGGCCACCGATGCGGCTGAGGGCGAGGACGACGAGCGCAGTGCCGAGCCAGAGGACCGGGGCTTCACCCGTGACCCGTAGGCGCAGCAGGCACAGCACCCCGGTCAGCCCCGCCACGAGTGTGCTCAGCGCGAGGAGGAGCGTCCGCTGCACGTCGACGACGCCGGCGTCGGCCGGTCGGCGGAAGAGCAGGGCGGCGACGAGCAGTCCGCCGAGCAGTCCGCTGGCCACGAGGAGGTTGGTCTTGGAACCGGTCGCCGGCGTCGCCGCGCGACGGTCGTCACCCCGATAGGGCCGGCTCGCGCGGCGGTCGAGGGGAGGCGGCGCCGGCGGGCCGGCCGAGGTCGGGTGCGCCTCGGGCATCCCCTGGGTCGTCGGCAGCCAGGGAGGAGAAGCAAGGTTCGGCGCCCGCGAAGGGCCCCGATGAGCGGTTTGCCCGGGACTACCGGAGCTCGTGGGCGCCGACGTCCCGGCGCGGCCCCCGGGGCGCGGCGCCGCCGAAGTAGTCGCGCGAGCCGGCGTTGACGCCGAACGAGGAGAGATCGAGGCCGGCGTCGACCATCGGCGAACTGCTCTGCAGGCGGGCCCGGTCGGCCCCGCCGCTGCCGGAGCTCAGCAGCGGGTTGCTGCTCACGCCGACGTTGGTGGTGCCCACCTTCTCCTGCCCGGTGCCGCTGCGCCAGGCCGTGAGGCTCGAGTAGCTCGAGCCGCCCCACACGAACTTCGGCGTCGCGCCGCCGGCGTACCAGTCGTTGCCCTGGAACCTCAGGTCGCTGGACCCGGAGAGCTGGGTGGCGGTGACCTCGACCAGGCCGACGCCCCCCGACGTCGAGAACACGTTGTTGCGGATGTGGACCCGCTGGACGTCGCTCGTCTCCCGGCTGGCGTTGGAGATCCGTGCCCCCCAGATCGGGCCCGAGGAGGCCGGCGGCAGGACCACCGTGTTGTGGTAGATCTCCGCGTCACGCACCTCGCCCCAGACCTGGAGCGCGCCACCCTCGCCCTTGCGGGCGTCGTTGATGCTGACGTTGTAGCGGACGGTGTTGTGGTGGTGGGCGCCCGTGTCCCACCGCTGGGCCAGCAGCAGGCCGGCCCCGGCGTTGTCGTGCGAGTAGTTGTACTGGAGCGTGGAGTTGGTGGTGTTCTGGTCGATGTTGAAGCCACCGCCGTCGTACCCGTTGCCGGTGGTGTTGGCGTAGGACTCGTTGAACTGGATGGTCACCCGGTTCGAGTCGTAGGTCCAGATGCCGACCGGTCCGTGGGTGTAGGAGTTCAGGCCGCCGTTGTGGTGGGCCACGCTGCGCTCGACGGTGCCGCCGTCGACGTTGCCGAGGACGATGCCGCTGCCCGTGTTGACCGGTTCGCCGGTGACGCCCTTGTTGTCGAACGCCGTGGTGCGGCCCACGTAGACGTCCTTGTTGCTGTTCACCGCCATCCCCCATGTGAGGAGACCCCCGTGGCCGTTGCCGCTGGTGGTCACCCCCTCGAAGCGGACGTCGCGGTAGCCGTCCCGGCCGACGCCGCCACCGAGGATGAGGCCCCACTTCCCGAACCCCGACACGCTGGTGTCGATGACGCGGATCCCCGCCAGAACCACGTCCCCGCTCGGGAGGTCGTTGTAGAACTGGATGCCGTAGCCGGAGTTGGTGGTCCGACCCGAGCCGACCACCCGCAGGTTGCGGACGGTGATGCCGGCGGAGTTGTACGACGTGACGCCGGTGCCGGTGCCGCCGTTGATCGTGGCCCTGCCCGAGCCGTAGCTGGCGACCTCCACCGGCGAGGCCGCGGTGCCCGAGTCGGCGGCGAAGAGCTGGACCTCCCCGGCGAACGACTTGCCCCCCTCGAACAGGACCTTGTCGCCCGGGTTCAGGTCGGCGGCGTTCACCCTGGCGATGGTCCTCCAAGGCTTCGACGTCGACGTCCCGGCGTTGGCGTCCCTGCCGTTCGGGCTGACGTAGTAGGTGGTGCCCCCCGAGGGCCCGCAGGCGGCGAGGCCGACGGCCAGGGCGAGGGGCGCCACGAGGGTTGCGAACAGGCGCCAGCTGCGCACGGGAGGACCTCCCAGTCCGGACGAAGGGGACAAAAGTACCAGTGACCGAGCCGCGGTCAGGGGTCGGGCGGCCGCGTCACGTGGACGCGACGAGCTGGCGGAGCCAGTCGAGGGTCTCGAGGAAGGCGTCCTCCGGGGTCGAGTCGGGATCGATGATGCGGTGCAGCCGCAGCCCGTCCTCGATGGCGACGAGGACCGTGCCGAGGTGCACGGGGTCGAGGTCGAGCCCGGGCCGGGCCGCGGCGACCGTGGACGAGGCGATCTCCCCCACGAGGCCGCGCATGGTGCGCAGGTGCCGCCCGAGGGTCGGGCGCAGCTCCGGGGTGCGGGCCACGTAGAGCATGAGCTCGACCTGGAGGAGGGGGTTGCGGTGCAGGGGGTCGTCCCGGCCGACGTCGGCCCGCAGCGCGTCGACGAAGCTGGCCGGGTCGCCGTGGGCCTCGAGCAGCCCGCGGTTGTGGGTCTCGCTGTGGGCGAGGTGGTCCTCGAGCATGGCGACGGCGAGCTCGTCCTTGCTCTCGAAGTTGGAGTAGAAGGCGCCGCGGGTGAACCCCGCCGCCGAGGCGATCTGCTCGATGGTCGCCGCCGCCACGCCGTGCTCGGCGAACACCCCCGCGGCGGCCTCGAAGATGCGGGCCCGGGTCTCGTCCCGGGTCGGGCGCGTCCGTGGCCTTGACATCGCCAGCAGGATACATCAGCGTATCGACTCGATACGTGAGTGTATCGAGTCGATACGAAGGAGGGCCCATGCAGGAGGGTCGGGCGAGCCGAACGGCCGAGCACAACGCGCTGTTCCGGGCGCTGGAGACGAGGCGCCCGTCGGGTCTGTTCTCGGACCCGCTGGCCGAGGCGTTCCTCACTCCCGCGCTACGGGCCGTGGCGCGGCTGGGCCGACCGGCGAGTGCCGTCATCGACCGGCGCTGGCCGGGGGTCAGGAGCTCGGTCGTGGCCCGCACCCGGTTGATCGACGGCGCCGTCGCCGACCTCGTCCCCGAGGTGGGCCAGGTCGTCGTGCTGGGCGCCGGCTTCGACACGAGGGCGTACCGGCTGCCGGCCCTGCGGGGCATCCCGGTGTTCGAGGTCGACCACCCCGCCACGCAGGCGCGCGAAGCGCGAGGTGCTCGGCCGGGCCGGCGTCCCGCACGACGGCGTGCACTTCGTCGCCACCGACTTCAACCTCGGTCAGCTCGGGGAGGCGCTCACGGCAGCCGGCTACGACTCCGAGGTGCCAGGCCCTGCTCCTCTGGGAGGGCGTCACCAACTACCTCGACGCCGCGGCCGTGGACGCCGGTCTGCGCTGGTGCGCCGCCGCCCCGGTGGGGAGCGCCCTCGTCTTCACCTACGTCGACCGCCAGGTGCTCGACCACCCCGAGCGCTACGTCGGGGCCGACCGGTTGCGGGCGACGCTGCACCGGGCGGGCGAGGAGCTGACCTTCGGGATGGCGCCCGGGCAACTGGGCTCGTACCTCGGCGAGGTCGGGCTCGCCCTCGAGTGGGACCTCGGCGCCGCCGACTACCGCCGCCGCGCCTACGGCGACGAGGCCGCCCGGCGCATGCGGGGCCACGAGTTCTACCGGGTCGCCCTGGCCCGGGCCGTCGGGGCCCGCTGAGGCACCGGGACGAGCGCCGGGCGCGCCCGGACGGTCCGGCACTACCGTCGACGTCGCATGCGGCGCATCGCGGCGTCCGAGGCCACCGTCGACGACGTGGTGGCCGCCATGAGGACCGACGGCTACTGCGCCGTGGAGGGCCTGCTGCCCCCGGACGAGCTGGCCGCCGCCCGCGCCTCGCTAGTGGACGTGCTGGCCGCCACCCCGGAGGGCCGGAACGACTTCGAGGGCTTCAAGACCCAGCGGATCTACGCCGTCTTCGCCAAGACGCGGGCGTTCGACGGCCCGGCCACGAACCCGCTCCTGCTCGGGGTCCTCGAGCGGGTGCTCGGCCACTTCCAGCTGTCGGCGCCCACGGGCATCCAGATCGGCCCCGGTGAGAAAGCCCAGATCCTCCACCGCGACGACCAGATCTACCCGCTGCCGCCGGACTACCCGGACGTCGTGGTCAACACCATGTGGGCCCTCGACGACTTCACCGAGGCCAACGGCGCCACCCGCCTGATCCCCGGCAGCCACCGATGGACCGATCGCCAGCCCGGCCGCGGCGACGAGGTGGTGCAGGCGGTCATGCCCGCCGGCTCGGTCCTCTTCTACGTGGGCAAGATCTGGCACGGCGGCGGAGCCAACGCCACCGACCGGCCCCGCCTCGGGGTCATCCTCGAGTACGCCGCCGCCTGGCTGCGGCCCCAGGAGAACCACGTGCTGGCCGTGCCCCGGGAGACCGTGGCCGAGCTGCCCGAGCGCCTCCAGGAGCTGCTCGGCTACAACATCTACCCGCCGTTCGTCGGCTACGTCGACGGCCGGCACCCGAGGCGCTACATCAGCGAGCCCGTCCGTCCGGGCTGATCGGGCCCCGACCGGGCCGCTACCGTGCCGCCGGTGGAGCGGCGGGGCCTGCTGACCGTCGACGACCTGCGGGCCGACGTCGAGGCCGGCGCGGTCGACACGGTCCTCCTCGGGTTCACCGACATGCAGGGCCGGCTCCAGGGCAAGCGGCTCGACGCCCGCCACTTCCTCGAGGACGTCCTCCCCGCCGGCGCCGAGGCCTGCAACTACCTCCTGGCCGTCGACGTCGACATGAACACCGTCGACGGGTACGCCCTCGCCTCCTGGGAGCAGGGCTACGGCGACTTCGCGCTCGTCCCCGATCTGGCCACGCTGCGCCGCATCCCCTGGCACGACGGCACCGCCCTCGTGCTGGCCGACGTGGCGTGGCACGACGGGGCGCCCGTCGGCCCCTCGCCCCGCCAGGTGCTGCGCCGCCAGCTCGACCGTCTGGCCGAGCGGGGCTGGCGTGCGCTCGTCGGGACCGAGCTCGAGCTCCTGGTGTTCCGGACGACGTACGAGGACGCGTGGCGCGCCGGCTACCGCGGCCTCGAGCCGGCCAACCAGTACAACGTCGACTACTCGCTCCTCGGCACCGCTCGCATCGAGCCGCTGCTCCGACGCCTGCGCACGTCCATGGACGGCGCCGGGATGCTGGTCGAGTCGGCCAAGGGCGAGTGCAACCTCGGCCAGCAGGAGATCGCCTTCCGCTACGACGAGGCCCTCGTGACGTGCGACAACCACGTGATCTACAAGACCGGGGCCAAGGAGATCGCCGCCCAGGAGGGCTGGTCCGTCACGTTCATGGCCAAGTTCGACGAGCGCGAGGGCAACTCCTGCCACATCCACCTCAGCCTCCGCGACGGGGACGACGGCCCCGTGCTCGCCGGCGACGACGGGCGGCCGTCGGCCGTGATGGAGTCCTTCCTCGCCGGCCAGCTGGCCTGCCTGCGGGAGCTGACCCTGCTCCTCGCCCCCAACGTGAACTCCTACAAGCGCTTCCAGCCCGGGTCCTTCGCCCCGACGGCCGTCCGCTGGGGGTTCGACAACCGCACGTGCGCCCTCCGGGTGGTCGGCGCCGGCCCGTCGCTGCGCATGGAGCACCGCGTGCCAGGGGGCGACGTGAACCCCTACCTCGCGGTGGCCGCCCTCGTCGCCGCCGGGCTGCACGGCGTCGAGCGGGGGCTCGACCTGGAGCCGCCCTACGCCACCAACGCCTACCGGGCCGAGGGGCCCCGCGTCCCCACCACCCTGCGGGAGGCGGCCGACCTCTGGCGTCGCAGTGCGGTGGCGCGGGACGCGTTCGGCGACGAGGTCGTCGACCACTACGCCACCATGGCGGACGTGGAGCTGGCGGCCTTCGACGGGGCGGTGACCGACTGGGAGCGGACCCGGGGGTTCGAGCGACTGTGAGCGAGCTCGCGAGCGAACCAAGAAGCACAGGCATTCTCGGCGCGCCAGCGCCGAGGGTCATTGGTGCCCCCTGTATCGGGTCGACCGATGCGGCCTCGAACGTGAGGGTGCACCAATGAGCAAGCGCTTCGAGGGGAAGGTTGCGCTCGTCACCGGCGCGGGGGGCGGCATCGGGCTGGCCACGGCGCGGCGCTTCGCCTCCGAGGGGGCGAGCGTGGTGTGCGCCGATCTCGACGAGGCCACCGGCCGGGCCGCCGCCGACGAGGTGGGTGGCACCTTCGTGCCGGTCGACGTGTCCTCCGAGCCCGCCGTCGAAGCCATGTTCGCCGCCGCCGTCGACGCCTACGGCGGCCTCGACGTCTCGTTCCACAACGCCGGGATCTCGCCCCCGGAGGACGCCTCCATCCTCGACACGGACCTCGAGACGTGGCGCCGGGTGCAGGACGTCAACCTCACCTCCGTCTACCTCTGCTGCCGCCACGCCATCCCCCACCTCCGGGCCCGGGGCGGCGGCGCCATCGTGAACACCGCGTCGTTCGTCGCGGTCATGGGCTCGGCCACGTCGCAGATCTCGTACACGGCGTCGAAGGGCGGGGTGGTGGCCCTCTCCCGTGAGCTCGGGGTCGAGTTCGCCCGCGAGGGCATCCGCGTCAACGCCCTCTGCCCGGGACCCGTCGACACGCCCCTCCTGCGGGAGCTGTTCGCCAAGGACCCCGAGCGGGCGGCCCGCCGCATGGTGCACATCCCCATGGGCCGCTTCGCCGAGGCGACCGAGGTGGCGGCGGCGGCGGCCTTCCTGGCCAGCGACGACGCCTCGTTCATCACCGCCTCGACCTTCCTGGTCGACGGCGGCATCAGCGGCGCCTACACGACGCCCGTCTAGCGATGCGGATCCACGGCATCGACCACGTGCAGCTGGCCATGCCGGCGGGCCGGGAGGACGACGCCCGCTCCTTCTACGCCGACGTCCTCGGCATCCCCGAGAAGCCGAAGCCGCCGCACCTCGCCGCCCGGGGCGGTTGCTGGTTCGCCTCCGACGGGGTGGAGCTCCACCTGGGTGTCGAGGCCGGGTTCCGGCCGGCGAGGAAGGCCCACCCGGCGCTGCTGGTCGACGACCTGGCGGCGTTGGTCCGGCGCCTGGGCGAGGCGGGCGTCGAGGTCGTCGACGACGAGCCCCTCCCCGGCTACGACCGCGTCTACGTGGCCGACCCCTTCGGGAACCGCGTGGAGCTGCTGCAGCCGACCGACGGCTGAACGGCGCCGGCCGACCGTTCTTTGGCCGCTCACCGACCGCTCCTGTAGGGAGAGAACCAAAGAACGAGTCGGCTAGCCGGTCGGCAGGGCCTCGGCGAGGAAGTCCGCCGTCTTCTGCCAGGCGGCCGCCGCCGCCTCGGGCTGGTGGAACATCGGCGCCAGCGAGTTGTCGAAGGCGTGCCCGCGCCCTCGTGGATCACGAACGTGACGCCGGGCCGGTCGGCCAGCGCCGCCTGCGCCGCGTCGATCTGCTCGCGGGGGATGTACGGGTCGTCGCCCCCGAAGTGGATCAGCACCGGGCACGTGATCTGGTCGGCCTGGTCGACGGCGCCCGGCACGCCCGAGCCGTAGTACGACACCGCGGCATCGGGTGAGGCGGCCGCCGCCACGAGGTAGGCGAGGGTGCCGCCGAGGCAGAAGCCCAGCACGCCGACGCCGCCCTGCACCTCGGGCAACGAACGGAGGTGCTCGACGGCGGCGACGGCGTCGCCCACTGCCGCCTCGGCGTCGAACTGGGCCACGTTCTCCATGGCCCGGGCGAGCCCCTCCTCGTCGTGATCGAGGGCCAGCCCGGGCGCGGTGCGCCAGAACAGGTCCGGGGCGAGGGCCACGTAGCCCAGCTCGGCCAGGCGGCGGTCGGTCCCGGTGATGTAGTCGTTGACGCCGAAGATCTCGTGGATCACCACGATCCCCGGGCCGGCGCCGGCGTCCGGGACGGCCACGTGGGCGGCGAAGCTGCCCGTGCCGTCGGGGGCGGGGATGTGCTCGATGCGCTCCTCCACGGCGGGGACGCTACCGAGCGGATACCCGGCGGCCGTGCTCCGGGACGGCCGGTAGCGTCGCCCGCCGTGCCGGCGTCGCCCCCGCTCATCGAAGGCACCGGCCTGACCAAGCGGTTCGGGAGCTACGTCGCCGTCGACGGCATCGACATCCGCGTCGAGGCCGGGGAGACGTTCGGCTTCCTGGGGCCGAACGGGGCGGGCAAGACGTCCACCATGCGGATGATCGCCTGCGTGTCGCCGCCCACCGCCGGCGACCTGCGGGTGCTCGGCCTCGACGCCCGGGCGGACGGCAGCCGCATCCGCGCCCGCCTCGGCGTGGTGCCCCAGGAGGACACCCTCGACACCGAGCTGACCGTCTGGGACAACCTGCTGATCTACGGGCGCTACTTCGACCTGCCCCGCTCCACCATCAAGGAGCGGGCCACGGAGCTGCTCTCGTTCGTCCAGCTGAGCGACCGGCGGTCCTCGCTCGTCGACCCGCTGTCGGGGGGCATGAAGCGGCGCCTGACCATCGCCCGGGCGCTGATCAACGAGCCCGAGCTCCTGCTCCTCGACGAGCCCACCACCGGGCTCGACCCGCAGGCCCGCCACCTCGTGTGGGAGCGCCTGTACTCGCTCAAGCGCCGGGGCGTGACGCAGGTGCTCACCACCCACTACATGGACGAGGCCGAGCAGCTCTGCGACCGCCTCGTGATCATGGACGAGGGCCGCATCGTGGCCGGCGGCTCGCCGCGCGAGCTCATCGCCAACCACTCCACCCGGGAGGTGGTGGAGCTGCGGTTCGCCACCCACGAGGAGCACGAGCAGGCCGGGCCCCAGCTGCACGCCGGGGAGGAGCGGGTGGAGGAGCTCGCCGACCGCTTCCTCGTCTACGCCGCCGACGGTGACGCCACCGCCGAGCGGCTCACCGGCAACGGGCTCCGGCCGGCGGCCGTGCTGGTGCGCCGCAGCACGCTCGAGGACGTCTTCCTCCGGCTGACGGGCCGGGCCCTCGACGAGGCCTGAGGGCGTCGTGACCGCGCCGGTCCTCCGCGTCGTCGAGCGCGAGGCCCGCGTCTTCCGCAAGCTGTGGCGGGGCTCGGTCTTCTCGAGCACCCTGGCCCCGCTGCTGTTCCTCGGGGCGATGGGCTTCGGGCTGGGAGGCCTGGTCGACGAGCGCAACGCCGACGTGGCCGGCGTGTCCTACCTCGAGTTCGTCGCTCCCGGCCTCCTGGTCGCAAGCGTCATGCAGGCCACCGCCGGTGGCTCCCTCTGGCCGGTCCTCGGCGGGTTCAAGTGGCTGCGGACCTACCACGGGGTCGTGGCCACCCCGGTCCCGCCGGAGGCCCTCTACGGCGGGTTGGTGCTGTGGCTGTCGATCCGCGCCGCCATGTCGGCCACCGCCTTCCTCGTGGTGGCCACCGTGCTCGGCGCCATCCCCTCGCCCTGGGGCGTCCTCGGCCTCCCCATCGCCATGCTGTGCGCCGCCGCGTTCGCGGCGCCGTTCGCCGCCTTCACCGCCACGCAGGACACCGACGTCACCTTCCCGCTGGTGATCCGCATCATCGTCATGCCCCTCTTCCTGTTCTCCGGGACCTTCTTCCCGACGAGCCAGCTGCCCGACGCCGTGGAACGGCTGATCGTGCTGTCGCCCCTCTGGCACGCCACCGAGCTCTCGCGCGCGGCCACGACGGGCCGCCTCGACTGGGGGTCGCTCGGCCACGCCCTCGTGCTCGTGGGCTGCATCGCCGCCGGGGCGTGGTGGGGCCGACGGACCTTCCGACGGCGGTTGTCGACGTGACCGCGCCCGTGGTGCGCCCGCCGCTCCGGCGGATCCTGCTCCTGCCGGGCACGCCCCGCCAGCGGATCGGCTCCGTCGTCGAGCGGAACGTCCTCTCGTACCGCCGGCGCTGGGGGGTGTTCCTGTCCGCCTTCGTCGAGCCGTTCCTGTTCCTCTTCTCGATCGGAATCGGCGTCGGCAAGCTGGTCGGGGAGCTGCCCGGTCCCGGTGGCGACCTCGTCCCCTACGACGCCTTCGTGGCGCCGGGGCTGATGGCGGTGGCGGCCATGAACGGCGCCATCTTCGACACGACGTTCAACTTCTTCTTCAAGTTCAAGTACGCCAGGACCTTCGACGCCATGCTGGCCACGCCCCTCGGCGTGGGCGACGTGGCCGCCGGCGAGGCGGTGTGGGCGCTGCTCCGGGGCGGGCTCAACGCCACCACCTTCCTGCTGGCCATGGTCGCCCTCGATCTCGTGGCGTCGGGCTGGGCCGTGCTCGCCATCCCCGGCGCCGTCCTCATCGGCTTCGCCTTCGCCGGCGCCGGCCTCGGGCTGACCACGTACATGCGGTCCTTCGTCGACTTCGACTACGTGAACCTGGCGATCGTCCCGCTGTTCCTGTTCTCGGCCACCTTCTACCCCCTCGACCGGTACCCCGACGGGCTGGCGTGGGTCGTGCGGTGCACGCCGCTGTACCAGGGCGTGGTGCTGGAGCGGGCGCTGGTGTTCGGCGACCTCCGGTGGAGCCTGCTGGTCCACGTGGCCTACCTGCTCACCCTCGGGTTCGTGGGCGTCCGGGTGGCCGGCCACCGGCTGCGACGCCTGCTCCAGCCCTGAGTCGGAGCTGGAGTACGGCGGCGTCGGCCGGCGGCGGGGGCGTGAAGGCGGACCGGGGGACGCGGCGGGCCACGGCGGCGTCGTAGGCCACCCGCCAACGGCCGGCGCCCGGGGCCCGGCCGTCGGCCCAGCGGCGGGCCACCCATGCCGGGAGGACGAGGTGGGCGGCGACGAGGCGGCTGCCCGGTGCGGTGAGCCGGCCCAGCAGGGCGGCGCTGGCGGCGAAGGGCGGGTTGGCCACCACGCTGAAGGGCGAGCGGGGCAGGCGCAGGTCGGCCACGTCGGCCTGCACCACCGTGACCGGGTCCCCGGTGAAGCGTCGCCGCAGGGCGGCGGCCCGACCGGGGTGGAGCTCGACGGCGACGACCCGGGCCCCGGCCGCCACCAGCGGAGCGGTCAGCGCCCCCGAGCCCGCCCCCGCGTCGACGACGAGGTCACCCGGCGCCACCCCGGCGTCGGCCACCAGGCGCGCCGCCTCCCGGGCGCCCAGGGCGTGCCAGCCCCAGTGCCGCCCCCCGGCGGACACGGACCACCATCACCGTCGTCACGTCCCCAGGGTGGCCCACCGGACCCGCCGGCCGCCCGTTCTTTGTCGGGTCAGGCGGCGCGGTGGACGACGAACTGGAGGCGGTTGGGGGGCTCCGGCCAGCGGTCGTCCTCGCGGCCCCACCCGCTCACGTCGTAGGGGGCGAGGGCCTGGTCGTCCCGGAACAGGAGGCCCCGGAACGTCCAGTCGGCGACGTCGGGCAGCGACGCGACGACCCCGGCCACGTCCGCCGGGGAGAGCGGGCAGTACCCGGCCAGGCGGGCCCGGGTGCGCCACACGATGGGGCAGTCGGCGTTCGGCACGACGACCACCAGCCGGCCACCGGGCCGGACCCGGTCCCACCACCGCCGCAGGGCCACCGGCGCGTCCAGGTACTGGAGCACCTCGACCAGGAAGACGACGTCGCCCGCCGGGATCACCGCAGCGGTGCCGTCCTCGCCGGCGTCACCCCAGCGCCAGTCCACCCCGGGCGCCCGCCGGCGGAGCTCGGCCACGGTGTCGGTCACGAAGTCGACGCCGACGACCTCCTCGGCCCCGAAGGCCGCCAGCGCCCGGGCCAGCTGGCCCCGGCCGCAGCCCACGTCGATGCACCGCTGACCGAGGACGTCGCCCGCCGCCTCCAGGGCGAGGGCCAGGGTCTGCGCCTGGACCGCCCCGTTGGAGCAGTCCAGCCACGCCTCGCCCCGCTGGAACACCTCCCCGAAGTAGCCGGCCCACCCGGTGCCCACGTACAGCTCGGAGGTCGCCTGCTCGGTCATGAGTCCCAGTACGGCTCGCGCTCGAGCAGGCTGTAGTAGTCGTCCCGGGTGATGCCCACCACCATCCGGTCCCACCACCGGCCGTGGCGGAAGAAGTAGCGCCGGAGCACGCCCTCGTCCTGCCAGCCGCACCGGGCGTAGACCTTGCGGGACACCTCGTTGTACTCGATCATCCCGCCGTTGAGGCGCTCGAGCCCCAGCTCGTCGAAGGCGTAGCGGGACATCGTCATGATCGTGTCGACGCCGTAGCCCCGGCCCCGCACCGCCGGGTTGCCGATGAGCATCCCGTGGTACCCGTGCCGGTTCCGCCAGTCGATGTCCACCAGGTCGGCCAGGCCGATGAGCCCGACCTCCGGGGCCTCGATGGCGAAGCGCTGGTTCAGCACGTCACCCGGGAGGGAGTCGTACCAACGCCGCTGCGACTCCTGCGTGTACGGGAAGTGCCACCCCTCCAGCAGGTCCCAGATGTCGGGGTCGTTGGCCCACACCAGGAGCTGGGGGAGGTCGTCCTCGGACACGGCCCGGAGCCGGACGTGCTTCCCGCGGATGTCCATCGCCACGCACGGTAGGGGTCCGTCCACGCGACGTGCCGTCGCGCCGTCGAGTCGAAACGCGGTGGACCCCGAACCGCCGCATCGGCTTCGCTGTCCCTGCCCGGCACCCGACGGAGGAAGGGGGCGCACCGTGACCACGACGATCGCCTGCTCCCGCTCCGCGGGATCCGCCGCCCGCGGCTGACGCCCGCCGGCCCCCGGTTCCCGCTCCACCCCTGATCGCCCGCGCCCCGGTTCGGGGCGCACGGGAAGGAGCACACCGTTGGAGACCGATCTCCGGCACCTCGGCTGGGATGCCAGCTTCGAGGACGCCTTCGTCCCCCTCGCCACCGAGGGGACCGTTCCCGGCCGCGTCGTGGTGGCCCACCGCGGCGGCTGGCTCGTCCGGACCGCGCGCGGCGAGCTGCGGACCGAGCCGTCGGGCTCGCTCCGGCGGGCCGCCGGCGGGCCGATCGACCTGCCCACCGTGGGCGACTGGGTCGCCGTCCGGCTCCGGCCGGGCGGGGACGGCCTCGTCGTGGCCCTCGTCCCCCGCCGCACCGCGCTGGTCCGCCGTCGACCCGGCCCCACCACGGAGGAGCAGGTGCTGGCGGCGAACGTCGACGTGGCCCTGTGCTGCGTCAGCCGCGCCCGACGGCCCGCGCAACGCCCGCCGGCTCGAGCGCTACCTCGCCCTGGCGTGGGACGCCGGCACCACCCCGGTGGCCGTCCTCACCAAGGCCGACCTCTGCGACGACGTCGGCGGCGCCGTGGCCGAGCTCGGCGCCGCCGTGGCCGGCGTCGAGGTGGTGATCACCAGCAGCGTCACCGGCCTCGGGCTGGACGCGCTCCGGCGCCACCTCTCCCCCGGGCGGACGGGGGTGCTGCTCGGGCCCTCGGGCGTGGGCAAGTCGTCCACCGCCAACCGGCTCCTGGAGGAGGAGCACCTCGACGTCGGCGCCGTCCGCACCACCGACGGGCGCGGCCGCCACACCACCACCCGGCGGGAGCTGGCGGAGCTGCCCGGCGGCGGCCTGCTCATCGACACGCCCGGCCTGCGGGAGGTGGGTCTGTGGGACGGGGGCGGCACGGACACGGCCTTCGCCGACGTCTCCGAGCTGGCCACCACCTGCCGGTTCACCGACTGCCGCCACGAGGGCGAGCCGGGCTGCGCGGTGGGCGCCGCGGTGGCCACCGGCACCCTCGACGCCGACCGGCTCGGCGCCTTCGCCAAGCTCCGGCGGGAGGAGGAGTGGCTCGAGCGCCGCAAGGACGCCCGGGCCACCGCCGAGCACCGCCGCCGCGTCCGGGCCGTGGAGCGCCAGCGCCGCCGCGGCCGGTGACGGGGCTCAGCCCGCGACGGCGGGCTCCGGGGGAGCCCCGATGTCGCCCACGAGGGCGGACAGGCGCCGGGCCACGTCGAGCGCGGTCCGATCCTCCAGGTAGGGGGCCACCACCTGGATGCCGACGGGCAGGCCCTCGGCCGTCTTCCCCACCGGCACCACCGCCGACGGGAGGTAGGCCATGCCCACCAGGCCGGCCCACGCCAGGGCGTCGAACCCGGGCCGCTGCTCGCCGTTGACCGTGACCGTGCGCCGGAGGGCGTCCGGGTCGTGGTCGTGGGGGAAGGCCGCGGTCGGGGTGACCGGGCACAGCAGCACGTCGACCCGGGTGAAGAGCTCGGCCCACCGGCGACGGATCACCTCCCGCTGCTCGTGCATCCGGTTCCAGTCCCGCTTGCGCTGGGCGATCCCCCGGGCGAAGCGGGCCTGGACCGACCGGTCGTCCGGCGCCACCGAGGGGGCGAGCTGGTCCATGGCGTCCAGCAGCTCCTGGGGGTAGCCGCCGCCGAGCACGCCGAGCAGCAGCTGGAGGTAGACGTCGTGGACCTCGTCGAGGTCGACGCCCAACGAGGCGCTCTCGTCGACCTTGGCCCCGGCGTCGGCCAGGGTGTCGACGGCCCCCTCGAGCAGCTCGAGCACCGAACGGTCGACCGGGGCGGCGGGGTCGTCCAGCCAGGTGGCCACCCGGTAGCCCTCGAGGGCGTCGACCCTCGGCGGCGGCAGCTCGAAGCGCCAGGCCACCGCCCGCGCCTCGTCGGGTCCGGCCAGGACCCCGAGGGCCAGCTCGAGGTCCTCGACCGTGCGGGCCATGGGGCCGGCGACCCCGATGTCGCCCTCGCTGAGGGACCCGGGGGGACCCGGGATGTGGCCCCGGATGGGGACGATGCCGAACGTGGGCTTCAGGCCGCTGACGCCGCAGTAGTGGGCCGGGTTGCGGATCGAGCCGCCGATGTCGCTGCCGAGCTCGAGCGGGGTCAGGCGGGCGGCCAGCGCGGCGGCGGCCCCGCCCGACGAGCCGCCCGCGCCGCGGGTCAGGTCCCACGGGTTGTTGGTGGTGCCGAAGACGTCGTTGAAGGTCTGGATGTCGCCGGCGTAGATGGGGAGGTTGGTCTTGCCGAAGATGACGGCGCCCGCCGAGCGCAGGCGGGCCACGGCGTCGGCATCCCGGTCGGGCACGTGGTCGGCCAGCTCGGGGGCGCCGCTCGTGGTGCGCAGCCCCTCGGTCTCGAACGCGTCCTTGATGGTCATGGGCAGGCCGTGCAGGGGGCCGAGCGGCTCGCCGTGGGCCACGGCCTCGTCGGCGGCGGTCGCCGCCGCGGTGGCCCGCTCCACGTCCAGGGTCACGACGGCGTTGATGTCGGCCCGCTGCTCCACGCGATCGAGCAGGGCGGCGAGCAGCTCCCGGCTCGACACCTCCTTGGCGGCGATGCCGGCGACGATCTCGCTGGCGCTGCGGTCGGCCCAGTCGGTCATGGGCCGACGCTAGGCCCTCGACCTACGCCCGCACCTCGCCGATGGCCACCTGGGGCCCGACGGGAGCGGGCTGGGGCTCCTCTTCCACGGTGATGGCGAGGGCGTTCACGTTGCCCGCCTCGAAGGCCACGGGCTCGGACGGCTCATGACCCAGCACCCCGAGCGAGACCATCCCGCCCTCGGCGCCACCCCACAGCTGGTAGGTCCGGCCGTCCGGCGCCGCCGGCAAGGTGTCCGCGGCCAGGAAGCCATGGCCGTCGTCGACGACGGCCCGCACGGTGACGTCACCCTCGAGGTCCACCACGGTGCTCGACGGATCGGCCAGCGCGTCGGCCATGGCGGCGGCGACGCCACGTTCGCCCTCGAGGTCGTCGAGGCGCTGGTTGGCGTCGAGCGCCAGCCACCCGAGGGCGGCGATCACGATGACGGCGGCGGCGGCCAGGCCCGCCATCGGCCGGGACCACCACGCCGTGCGGACCGCGGGCTCGGGCGGCAGCGGGGCCACCGCCTGGAGCACCGGTCGCGCCGCCGGCGGGGCCTCGCCCTCGATGGAGGCGGCGATGCGGTCCCACACCGCCGGGGGCGCGGGCTCGCCGGCGTGGGCCAGGAGGGCGGCCACCTCCCGGTGCTCGGCCACCTCGCCCCGGCAGCGGGCGCAGTCGAGCAGGTGGAGGCGCACCGCCTCCCGCTCGCCCTCGGTGTCGTCCAGGGCATCGAGGGCGTAGGCGCCCAGCAGCTCGGCCAGCTGCTCGTGGGATCGGGGCCGGCTCATGACGACCCTCCCAGGATCCCCGAGTCGACCAGCGACCCCTGCATCCGCTTCAGCCCCGAGCGGATGCGGCTCTTCACCGTCCCCTCGGGCGCGGCCAGGAGCGTGGCCACCTCCCGGTAGGTGTGGCCCGCGAAGTAGGCCAGCTCGATGGCCCGGCGCTCGTCGGCGGGCAGCGCCGCCAGCGCCCCCTTCACCTCGTCGGCCACCACCAGGTCCTCCACCTCGTGCTCGAGGTCGTAACCGGCCTCGGCCCGGGCGCGGTGCTCGCGCTCCTCCCGGGCCCGCCGGGACGACTCCGAGCGTATGAGGTCGACGGCGCGCCCGTGCCCGTTGGCCAGCAGGTACGAGCGCAGGCTGCCCCGCTCGGGGTCGAAGCGATCGGGGGCGTCCCAGAGCCGCACGAACACCTCCTGCACCACCTCCTCGGCCAGCGTCGGATCGGCCAGCAGGCGGCGGGCCAGCGCGAAGACGGCGCCCGCGTGCCGGCGATAGGCCTCAGCGAGCGCCTCCTGACGCCAGCGACCGATGGCCACCACGAGCGTCGCGTCGCTGGCCGTCGCCAGGTCGAGATCCCTCATCCACCCCCATCTTCGGACCTGGCGGCCCGGTTGGATGGCGACCCCCCGGTAGGGTCGGCTCGTGGCCAGGCCGGTCCAGATCGTGCCCTCCGTGCTCCCCGCCGACTTCGCCCGTCTGGGCGAGGAGGTGCGGGCCCTGGAGGAGGCGGGCGCCGACCGGATCCAGTGGGACGTCATGGACGGGCGGTTCGTGCCCAACCTCACGATGGGCCCGGACGTCATCGCCGCGGTGCGCCCCCACGCGTCGATCCCCTTCGAGGCCCACCTCATGGTCGAAGCGCCCGAGGGGATGCTGCCCCGCTACGTGGAGGCCGGCTGCGAGGTGGTGATCATCCACGCCGAGTCGACCCGGCACCTGCACAAGGTGGTCGACTCGGTCGGCGAGCTCGGGGCCCGGGCGGCCGTGGCGCTCAACCCGGCCACACCGGTGAGCGCCGTACGCCACGTCCTCCACCTGCTCGACCTGGTCCTCGTCATGACCGTCAACCCCGGCTTCGGCGGCCAGCGCTACCTGTCGGCCATGGAGCCCAAGGTGGCCGAGGTGGCGGCGCTGGCGGACGAGCTCGGGTGCGACGTCGACATCGAGGTGGACGGGGGCGTGGCGCCCGAGACCATCGGGGGGGCGGCCGGCGCCGGGGCCAACGTCTTCATCGCCGGCACCGCCCTGTGGCGGGATCCGGCGGGCATCGCCCACGCCATCGCCGACCTCAGGAGCCGGGCCGAGTCGGCCCGGGGGCCGGGTCTCTCCGCCGCCGCCGGGGGCTAGGAGGTCGTCAGCCGGCCGGCGGCGGGGCGGGCGAGGCCTCGGGCAGGGCCGGGACCACGGGGGTGGCGGGCACGGGCGAGCCGGGCACGGGCGGTCCGGGTGGCGCCGCGGGGAGGGCCACGCTGGCGTAGCCCCGGGCGAGGCCGAGCACCTTGGCCACGTAGCCCCAGTCGTGGTTGTAGGAGAAGACGGCGTCACCGATCGCCTGGGGTGAGGGCGACCCGCCCGCCGCCCGGCACAGGTAGCCGGCGGCACTGGCGGCGGCGTCGTAGAGGTTGTTGGGATCGGCACTGCCGTCGGCGTTGCCGTCGACCCCGGAGGTGCGCCACGTCGAGGGGATGAACTGCATGGGCCCGACGGCGCGGTCCGACACCACGTCCCCGTCGAGCCGGCCGCCGTCGGTGTCGCCGATGGCCATGGTGCCCCGGCTGCCGTCGAGCGCGATCCCGAGGATGCGGGGCCGCACCACGCCGTCGGGACCGGGCTCCGAGTCCCGGGTGGTGCCGTGGCCGGTCTCCACCCGGCCGATCCCGGCCAGCACCGCCCACGACAGCGGACAGCCGCCGGTCGAGGCGCGACGGGCCGCCCGCCAGTAGGCGTCGAGGGCCACTGCGCTCATCTCCGTGCCGGCCACGACGGCCGACGGGACGAGCTCGGCCAGGGCCACGCGGCGCCGCTCCCGCTCCCGGGACCAGCGTCGGGCGTCCCCGGTGGCGGCGGTGCGGGCGGCGCTGATCTCGGAGAAGCGGCGCTCGACGTCGGCCAGCGCGGCGGCGGCGGCCGACTCCTCGCGCTCGGCCAGCTCGAGGGCCTCGGTGGCGGCATCGAGCTCCGTGACGGTGGACTCCTCGGCGGCGTCGCCGAGGACGGCCCGGCGCTCGATGTCCTCGATGTCCCCGGCCAGCACGGGCGCGGACACCGGCTCACCGGCGGTCCCGCCCATGAAGGCGCCCACGGCCAGGGACACGAGCTGGTCGGTCGCCTCCGCCTGCCGGGCCGCGGCCGTGGCCCGGTCCCGGGCCGCCTGGGCGGCACGGTCGGCGGCGAGGGCGCGCAGGCCCTGGAGCTCGGCCAGCGAACCCTCGCTGGACCGTCGCCGCCCCTCGGCGGCGCGGAGCTGGGAGAACGCCTCCCGCCAGGCGTCGTAGGTGTCGCGCCAGGGGCCGCCCTCGAGGAGGACCCCGGCCAGCTCGGGCGAGAGCGGGCCAAGGGCCTCGGCCGGCAACGGACGGTCAGCCGGCGCGGCGACGGCCGGGGCGGCGGGCGACGCGAGCGTCGCCAGGGCCACCACCCCGGCCGTCATCAGCACCCAGCTCCGCCGCACCCCTCCCCATCGGCGGGGCGGCGATGTCCTTGACGCTTCCTAGCTGCCGCCCGGCTCGCTCAGCCCGGTGGCCCCGGCCTCGCCCCGGCGCTCGATCACGTGGTCGATCTGCCCGTACTCCTGGGCCTCCTTGGCCGTGAACCAGCGGTCCCGGTCGGAGTCGGCCTCGATCTGCTCGACGGGCTGGCCGGTGTGGAAGGCGATGCGCTCGGCCATGGTGCGGCGGGTGTAGGCCATCTGCTCGGCCTGGATGGCGATGTCGGCGGCCTGGCCCCGGACCCCGCCGTGGGGCTGGTGCATCATGATCCGGGCGTGCGGGAGGCTGTAGCGCTTCCCCTTGGCCCCGGCGCAGAGCAGGAACTGGCCCATCGAGGCGGCGAGCCCCATGCAGATGGTGGCCACGTCGCACTTGATGAACTGCATCGTGTCGTAGATGGCCATGCCGGACGTGACGACGCCGCCGGGGCTGTTGATGTACAGCCAGATGTCCTTGGTGTCGTCCTGGCCCTCGAGGTAGAGCAGCTGGGCGATGACCATGTTGCCGATGTCGTCGTCGATCTCGCTGCCCAGCATGATGATCCGGTCCTGGAGGAGCCGGTTGTAGATCTCGGACTGCGGCGACCACCGGCCCGGCTCGAGGCCGAGGGGCGGCGTGGGCACGTGGAGCTCCATGGCGACGAGGGTAGCGGCGGGGTGTCGCGGGTCCTTGGGCCCCTAGGCGCAGGTGGTACAGGTGCCCACCAGGTCGAGGCGGTGGTGGGCGGCGGCGAAGCCGGTGGCACCCTCCACGTCGCGGACGGCGCGGTGCAGGCTGCGCTCGAGGGCGGGCGGCGCGGTGAAGTCCTCCACCCCGCCGCACGTGGAGCAGATCAGGTGGTGGTGGTGCTCGGTCAGGTCCTCGGCCAGCTCGTAGCGGGCGAAGTCGCCGCTGGTCAGGATGCGCCGCACCACGCCGGCCTGCTCCAGGACGGCCAGGCTGCGGTAGGCCGAGCTCTGGGGGATGTGCCGGCCGGCGGCGACCACCTCGGGGATGGTGAGCGGGGCCCGGGCGTCGGCGAGTGCGTCGACCACGGCCTGGCGGCCGCTCGTGTAGCGCTGGCCGACGGCGCGGAGGCGCCGGGCGGCGGTGTCGTGGACGTCGGCCACCCCGCGACGCTACCAGCGAAGTTGGGAATGGCTGAGAACGGCGCGGCTCAGCGCGTCGCGAGCAGGCGGCCGAGGGGGCTGGCGTCGAGGTCGGCCACGAGGTCCTCCGGGTCGCGGTAGACGGCGGCGGCGCCGGCGTCCGCCAGCTCCGCCCGCGAGATGCCGCCGCTGGTCACGGTCACGCACGTGATGCCGCAGGCGGCCGCCGCCTTCACGTCCCAGACGGTGTCGCCCACGACGACGGCATCGGCCGGCTCGGCCCCGGCCACCTCGAGCGCCCGGGCGAAGATGTCGGGGGCGGGCTTGCTGTCGTCGACCTCGCTGGAGTTGACGGCGTGGTCGATCCACTCGTCGGCCCCCAGGGTGCGACGGAGCACCTCCACGTCGTCGGGCTTGCCCGACGTGGCGAGGACGACGGTGGCGCCCCCCTCCTTCGCCACCCGGGCCAGGTCGGCGGCGCCGGGGAGGGCGGCGATGTCGTCCCGCACCTCGGCGAACTCGGCCTGCCAGGCATCCTCGAGGGCCTCGTCGTACTCGCCCAGCAGCTCCTCGAGGAACGTGTCGGCGCCCATCCCGATGAGGCGGTGGATGCGGGCCATGGGCACGACGTGGCCCGCGCCCGAGAGGGCGCGCCACCAGGCCAGGGTGTGGAACCAGTTGCTGTCGACCAGGGTGCCGTCGACGTCGAGGAGCACTGCGGGCATCGGCCACCCCTACCCTCATCGGGGGTGAGAGGTGCGTCCCGCAGCGCCGCGTCCGTGCTGGGGCTGCTGGCGGGCTTCTCGGCGCTGGCCGCCGGCGAGCTCGTGGCCGGGTGGGTCGACGGGGTGTCCCCGGTGGTGTCGGTGGGCGACGCGGTCATCGACCGCGTGCCTGCGGTGGTCAAGGACCTGGCCATCGACGTGTTCGGGGCGGCCGACAAGGCCGCCCTGATCGTCGGGATCCTCGTGGTGCTGGTGCTGTTGGCGGCGCTCGTGGGCCGAGTCGCCGTCGACCGGCCGCGGGTGGCGGCGGGCGCGGTGGCGGCGCTCGGGTTCGTGGGGGTGCTGGCCGCCCGGACCGACGGGACCACGTTGTCGTTCGTCCGGGACGCGCTGCCGAGCGTCGTCGGCGCCGGGGTGGGCATCGCCGTGCTCCTCGGCGGCCGGCGCCGGCCGGAGGGCCCGCTCGACGAGACCGTGTCGGTGGCGGGCGGCGCCGGGCTGCTCGACCGGCGGCGCTTCCTCGGGTTCGTGGCAGCGGTGGGCGCCACGGCGGCGGCGGCGGGAGCGGTGGGCCGGTACCTGCAGGGGCAGGCCGGGGCGGCGGCGTCCCGGGCCGCCGTGGTGCTCCCCCGCCCTCGACGGGCCCTCCGGCCGGTGCCCGGGGGCGCCGACCTCGGGGTCGAGGGGGTGACGCCGTTCGTCACGCCCAACCGGGACTTCTACCGGATCGACACCGCACTGATCGTGCCCCAGGTGCGGACCGAGGGGTGGACGTTGCGCATCCACGGCATGGTCGACCGGGAGCTGGAGCTGACCTTCGACGAGCTGCTGGCGCGCGAGCTGGTCGAGGCCGACGTGACCCTCGCCTGCGTGTCCAACGAGGTCGGCGGCGACCTCATCGGCAACGCCCGCTGGCTGGGCGCCCGGCTCGACGAGCTGCTGCGGGAGGCGGGGGTGCAGCGGGGCGCGACCCAGGTGGTGCCCCGCTCGGCCGACGGGTTCGCCGCCGGGTTCCCCACCGAGGTGGCGCTCGACGGGCGGGACGCGCTGGTGGCGGTCGGCATGAACGGCGAGGCCCTGCCCCTGGCCCACGGCTTCCCGGCCCGCCTGGTCGTGCCCGGCCTGTACGGCTACGTGTCGGCCACCAAGTGGCTGACCGAGATCGAGCTGACGCGGCTCGACGACTTCGACTCGTACTGGGTGCGACGGGGGTGGGCCAAGGAGGCACCGATCAAGACGCAGTCCCGGATCGACACGCCCCGGTCGGGATCGTCGCCGCGGGCCGGTCGTGTGCCGGTGGCCGGGGTGGCGTGGGCGCAAGGGCGGGGCATCCGGGCGGTGGAGGTGCGGGTCGACGACGGCCCGTGGCGACCGGCCCGTCTGGGGGCGGGGGTGGGCGACGACACGTGGCGTCAGTGGGTCGTCGACTGGGAGGCCGAGGCCGGCAGCCACGAGCTGGCGGTCCGGGCCACCGACGGCGACGGCGAGGTGCAGCCCGAGGAGCGGGTGGCCCCCATCCCCGACGGCGCCACGGGCTGGCACACGATCCGGGTGTCGGTGTCCGGGTAGCCCGGCCCCCACCACGCCTCACGAGCCCCATTTCGGAGGATCGGCTACCCCTGCGGTAGCGGATCCTCCGAGATCACGGTGGCCGCTCGTCGAGCAGGGCCCGGAGGCCGGTCACGAGGCGGTCGAGCTCGGCCGAGGTCTGGCGCACGTCGGCCAGGAGGGTCATGGCCTCCTCCCGGGTCAGGCCGGCGGGCTGGCCGGGGGCCAGCATGGCCAGGGATCGCCGCAGTCGCTCGAGGTCCGAGGAGGTCGCCATCGCCCGGACTGTAGCGAACGTGTGTTCGATGTCGTCAGGCGGACGACCAGGCCGGGTCCCGGCCGGTGAGACCCACGACCTTCTCCAGCTCGGGGGCGTCGTCGGCCACCGGGACGGGCGGGCCGAAGAGCCCGGCCCGCTGCTCCGGGGGCGCATCGGCCATCGGCGCCACGAAGGCACGGACGGCCGCGAGCTCGCCGGGCTCGGGCTCATAGGGCTGACCGCTGGCCTTGGCGACGTCCCACCCGTGGATGACCAGCTCGTCGAGGGCCACGAGCCCGGCCACCTCGCCGGGCAGGTCCACGCCGCCGGCCGCGGTCATGCCGGTCCAGGCCTCCGGGTCCCGCCATGCCTCGGCCATGGCCAGGAGGTCCTGGGGGATCCGGGTGCGCCAGTCGTCCGGGAGTCGGGAGGCGTCGCCGGACGGGCCTTGCGCGCTCGGCTCGGCCCCGGTCTGGGTGGCCTTGGTGGCGGCGTTGCGGAAGGCCTGGGCGAGCCCGCCCACGTGCTCCAGCAGGTCGCCGAGGCAGTAGTCGGGGCAGGGCGTGGCGCGGTCGAGGGCGTCGTCGGGGACGGCCTCCACGAGGGCGCCCAGCCGGCGGGCGGCGGGTTCGAGGTCAGGGTTGGTCATCGGGATGGAGACGACGCCCGGGGGCGGAACTCATCGGCCGTACCCTGCGGGCCCGTGCGCCGCCGGTTCCTCGTCGCCCTGGCCGCCGCCCTCGCCCTGGTCGGCCTGGTCGGCGTCGCCCCCGCCTCGGCCCACGTCGAGCTCGAGAGCGCCGACCCGGCCGAGGGGACGGTGCTGACCACGCCGCCCACGTCCCTGTCGCTGACGTTCAGCACGACGCCGGTCACGGTCGGTGTGGACGTGCGAGGACCGGACGGCCAGCCGGTCACCGTGGGCGACCTCGGGCGGAACGGCGCCACGGTCGTCGTCCCCCTCCCCCCACTGGACCAGCCCGGCACCTACACGGTCGCCTGGCGGGCGGCGAACGACGAGCACCCCTTCACCGGCGAGTACACGGTCGTCCTGGACCTGCCCACCACGACCACGACGGCGCCGTCGACGACCACCACGACCGAGGTGGCGTCCACCGCGTCGATCCCCGCCAGCAGGACCGGCGAGGCCGACGGCGGCGGGTCCTCGACGGCGGTGGTGATCATCAGCGCCATCGGCATCGCCATCGCCTTCGCCATCCTCCTGGCGGCCCGGGTGCGGGGCCGAGGCCGGGAGTCGGCCGGTTAGCGTGCCCACAGCCACGCGGGCGTGGCGGAACTGGCAGACGCGCCGGGTTTAGGTCCCGGTGGGCTTTGGCCCTTGGGGGTTCGAGTCCCTCCGCCCGCACCAGTCCTGAGCAGGACTTCTGTGTTCCACGTTGAGCTCGGCTTCTGGGACGGGCGGCGCCGCCAGAAGTCCGCCGGCGGCTTCCGCACTCGCAAGGAGGCCGAGCGTGCGTTCGCCGCCCTCCGGGATGAGGTCCGTTCCGGGAGCTACGTCGAGCCGTCGAAGGCGACGCTCGGCCAATTCCTCACCGACGAGTGGCTTTTCCGGGATCCGCGCCAGCGTCAGGCCGACGACGCTGGACCACTACCAGCGCATCGTCGAGGCGCACGTCCTCCCCCGCCTCGGCGCCGTGCCGTTGCAGCGCCTGACGGCCGCCAAGCTCAACGCCTTCTATGCCGACGTGCTCGCCGGCGGGCGGCGAGACGGCCGCGGCGACCTGTCGCCGAAGACCGTCCGCCACATCCACACGACGCTCCACAAGGCCCTCCGTGACGCCGTGCGCTGGGGCCACCTCGCCCGCAATCCTGCGGATCAGGCAGAGCCGCCCAAGCCGAAGACGGCCGAGATGAAGGTGTGGAGCGCCGAGCAACTGCGGGCGTTTCTCCTGGCAGTCGAGCCCGATCGCCTCTACGCCGCCTGGATGCTTATGGCCACTACCGGGATGCGCAGAGGGGAGGTCCTCGGGCTCCGGTGGGTGGATGTCAACCTCGACGTCGGCCGCCTGTCAGTCGTCCAGACGTTGGCCTTGGTCCAGGAGCGCCTGGTGTTCGGCGAGCCCAAGACCGCCAAGGGCCGGCGTTCGGTGGCCCTGGACCCCGCCACCGTGAGCGCACTCCGGTCCCACCGAGCGGGGCAGCTCGAGGAGCGCCTGGCATGGGGCGAGGCATGGCAGGACACGGGTCTTGTCTTCACACGGGAGGACGGCAGCCCCGTTGCACCCCTCGCGCTTCAGTGAAGCGTTTCAGCGGCACGCGGCCCGCGCCGGCCTACCGCGAATACGGCTCCACGACGTCCGTCACAGCTATGCCACCGCAGCCCTCACCGCTGGCATCCCGGCCAAGGTCGTCAGCGAGCGTCTCGGGCACGCGACCGTCAGCATCACCCTCGACACGTACTCGCACGTGCTGCCGTCGTTACAAGAGGAGGCCGCTGGTGTCGTTGCTCGGCTCATCCTGGGGAGCCAGCCTCGGGGGCCGACGATCCGAGGCTCAACCACCGGTCTCGCTTGGCTGCGACTTGTGTTCCGTGGTCTCCGTCAGGCGTTACAGGAGTGGTGGCTGCAGGGTTCTCGGCAACGTCGCTTGAGCGCACCCCGGCCACCGAGTCTCAGTGGACGGCGGCCACCCTTCGTCCTCCTAGCACCTGCGGCTGGCCGGCTCATGGCGAATACCCACCACTCGCACCAGACGAGAGCTGCGGTGACGCAGCAGTAGTTCGAGCGAACTGGACATTCGTCAAGTACTCGGTCGTGGCCTGGACTCCATCAGAGCGATCACACACAAGGTGACCGACGGGCGGTGCGCCAAGTTGCGCACGAAGCGCAGAACCTGCGCCACCTCCTCCCGTAAGACAGAAATCTGTCGATCGGCCGTACGACAGCTGGATCCACACCGCTTGCCGCAAGCGGACTCGCGTGATTCTCGGCGCCGCTCAACGGCAAGCCAGTAACGACTTCTGGCAGCCAGCGGCCGGTCGGTCGTCACTGTGGCCGAACCACGCCTAGAGGGTTCAACCGGTGGTCGCGTGAGATGCCATCGTGTACGCGATGGCCGCCTGCTTCGCCGGACGCCGGATCCCGAGTCTCCGGAAGAAGCTCACGAGGGGACATCACCTTGCAGACGCCGTTTCCGGCCACACACGTAGAGGGCGTGCCAGGTATGGCCGAGGAGGAAGTGAGAAGGGTGTACGCCGAGCCCACAGCGCTCCACATTGAGGGCTGTCGATCCCCGCGGCAGAGCTGGGGTTGATTGTGATGAATCGGGGTGATGAAGGCGATGAACCAGGGCCAGGCAAGCTCCGCAAGCTTGGGCGCCTGACCGCCCGGGGGTTGCAACTGTTGGGATGTCCGAGGTGGCGGTTCGGGAACAGCCAAACTGAAGCGAACCCCGAAGCAGGGCCATGGTTCTCGCTGTCGAGTACGCCCACGGGACAATCGCCTTGGACGTGACCGAAAAGCCCAATGCGCGTGTGGTCGTCGCCATGTACCAATCCCCGACGCAGACCACGGCGCCGCCCGCAACTGCACCCGTCCAGTATGGGTCGCAGCCGACATCTCCCGCCGCAGCGTGTCCGTTGAGTGCTCCTTCTCTCAGTCGCTTCTTCCTAGCTGCAGGAGCGGCCAGAGGAGTGAACGGTCAGCTGGCGGTAGAGGAGAATGGCTTACCATTAATCGCAAAGGTGGCCTGGCGAAGCTAGGTCACGGGTTGAAGGGGGATAAAGCGCATCCCGCTTGCCAACATCACATCCGTTCAGTTCAAGACGGCGGGACACGTGACTAATGGTTACCTCCAGCTGGCAATGACTGGAAGCCACGACAGCAGAAAGGGCGGCATCTTCGACGCCACTAAAGACGAACACCGGAACGTTCAACAAGAAGCAGCAACCCGCCTTCGAGCAGATGCGTGCGAAGGTCGAAGAATACTTGTCGCAACGCCTGAACCATCGGCCGGAGCCAGTGATACAGCACACACCTCCAGCTCCTGACGTCGCTGGGCAACTGACACAACTCGCTGCACTGCACCAACAGGGTGTCCTGACTGACGAGGAGTTCGCCGCTCAAGGCGCGCTCCAGCGCAGTAGCCGCACGGACCGAATCACTCAGGTGTGTCAGGCCGTACTGCGATATCGCGATCCCTTCCCATCCAACTCAAGAAGGATCGCGGACCGCATTGCCTCCAGCCCGGCGGGTGCTGCAACGCATCGGAGTCCCTGGGGCACCAGTTGCCGTCAACCAAGCGATGCATGCGTAAGGCCGGTGCCCAAATCCGACGCCGAAGCGCACCGACGGCAACTCGCAGGTACGCACGCTCTCGTGGACATCGGCCGGGAGATGCCGAGCAGGCCGGCCGCTTTAATCACGCCGTAGGTGGCTGGCGGGCAATCGGCTCGCCTGCTCTGGACTTGATGGAAGGAACGCCCTCAGGCGCAGTTCCTGCTCTCTTGCTCACGTAGGGGCCCAGGCAGGGCCAACTGCCACGAGCCAGCGACCACGCTTCCGAGGACGTGCGCCGGCGGCGACCGCGGGAGTCGGAAAAGGGCCAGCGGGGAAGGCCCCTACAAAGTGGTCGAGGCATATCGTTGGGTCAGACGCCCGGAGGCGCCGACAGCCGAGGCGACCTTCCCTGCTCGGCTCCACCGTCGGCCCATCGACGCCCGACGTCAAGACCCGACGTCGAGGGGCTCACTGCCGCTCACGGGTGCCTGGTCCCGCCGGACCCCAACCCGGCCCACTCACGAGCCGTGTGCGGAGCCGGCGAGACGGGTGGTCACACACTGGCATCGCCATGCTGGCCTCGCCGTAGGCGGGCGGTCCGCCACCACGGCAGGGACCGTCCGTCAGCGTGCGTGAAGGCCCGAGTCGTGTCGTTGCGCACATCGGCGTCGCCGTTCGGGTGGCCGAGTTCTGACCTCGGCGGCCCGGGCCTCCGCCAGCCGAGCGCGCTACCTGTGACGAGGACCTGTTCGGGCCCCATGAATTGGGTGTCCCGCGGTCCCGCTCGACGGGCGCGCGCCGAGGACAACGGGGAGCGCCATCACCAGCACCGCCGTCTGCCCATGAGCACCGTCGTGAGACCGAGCGTGATCACGGGCGAGGTGGACAAGCCACCACGATGTCCACGTCGCCGCCGCCCTCGACGGCCGAGAAGCAGAGCGCTCACCGAGAACTTCCAGACCACACCATTCAGCGGCGCCGACCTGCTCGGGTGGCTCCGAACCTTCAGCGAGGTCGTGAGGATGGGTGTGTCGGCGGAAGCAGCGAAATGGCGTCCCCTGGCGTCCGCTGGCCGCGACTGCGTCGCCTCGCCCAGCGCGGCCCTCGACACCGTCTCGCACAAATCCCGCCCCCACGGAGCCGCCATGCCTGCCAGGGCACTGCCATCCGCTTCGGTGCTCACGACACAGCTACAGCAAACGGGCCGGCGCCGTGCGCCGCCTAGAGGACTGTCTACGAAGCGTCGGCCACGATCTCGTTGTACACGTGCTCGATGCGAGGGTTACGGGGGTTGTCGTCGAGCTGCACATCGTACGTGTGGCCGGCGTTCAACATGATGTCCGAAGAGAAGTCGTCCACATTTCCGTCGTAGGGACTGGTGGGGCAGACGACCTCGACCTTGTACCGGTAGATGCGCTGAACCGGAAGTCGCCTGTCGGTGACGACGAGGATCGAAATGCGCTGACCCTCGGGCACGATGCTATCCTCGGTAATCCCCCCGACTGTTTCTCTGACCGCCTTCGCCGGACCTGTACCGGCTCAAGCGGGGCGTGAAGGACTCCTTTGGCGGATCCCTTTGCGAGCTTGTCAGCCGTCTTGTTGTGCGGGTTCTTCGACGAGTGACCTTTGAACCAGCGCACCTCGACCCGCTTCCCGACCCTATCGATCTCCTTGATCAGCTCCTTCCAAAGCTTTGCATTCACGATCGGATTTCCCTCGGCTCCGAACCACTTGTTCGCCGGCCAAGTGCGCTGTGCGTTATACAGGTTGTCGGCGCCATACCCGGAATCTGTGCGGATGACGATCTTGGTGAAGCGGGCAAGATCGACCGGCGAACGTTTGCTGCGCAATTCCCTTTAGAGCCTGGATGCAGGCCATCAGCTCCATCTGCTGGTTCGTCGCACCGAGGTATCCCTGAGGTTGGATTTGATCGGTGACCTCGTGCCCATCGTCGTCGACCGTGACCACGCAGATATCCCGTCCCGCCGCGACCACGGGCTGAGGGAGCGATGAGCCATCGGTGAAGACGTTTACTGCCCGCTCATCGAGATTCATCTCAGCCTCCCGATCAGGAGGCTATGGCATGTACTGCGCCGTAGTGCCAGGGTTTCAAGATTGGGGAACCGCTAGCCCCCGGGATCTCGCCTGGCGGCCGCCTCCAGCACCCGGCTGGTTCTCGGGCCACCCTGAGAAAGGGTGTCGGGTGCCCTCGCATCGGCGTCGTCAGCCAGCATGGTCGCCATGGACCTTCCAATGCCCGGCATTCTCGAACGGCTTGACGACGACGAGTCCTGCGCCGCTGACCTCCTCGACGTGCTCCGGGTCACTGCCCGCAACAGACGCAGCCGCACACCGATCCGCAATCTCGTAACGGTCTGGTGGGTCGGCAAGGACGATGCTGCGACATGTCGTCACGGCTGTGCGCCGAGGATCGCCGGTGCGCTGAGCGCCTGGTCCCACAGTCCCGCCGTCTATCGCCGAAATCATCCGGGTGAACGCGGCCGGCTGTGACGCCCGAAGCTGGTAATCGAGCACGTCCTGCTGATCGGCGACCTCGTCGAGACGCTTCTCGCGGAGGTCGACACGCTGACGCCAGCAACGATGGTCGAGCGCCTCCATGAGGGTCATCGCTTCGCCGTCATCACCAAGGAGGAGGAGCGCTGAAGCTCGCCCGAGTAGAGCAGGACATGCCGGCCGAGGGGTGGCAGCCGGGCGGTGAGGTCTGGGCTCGGTCACTTGCACGCCGACGTGAACCCGGCGACGTTCAAGCCGCTCCCGTATGACATCGCCGTACAGGCTGCGGCGATCGACCGTCGGCGGCACCGTTCTGCTTAGGCCGAGGGTTTACGTCTCAGGCAGTTCCTGAGCGAACGGCGAAGGGTCGTTATCGGCTGGCAGGCACCTCCTCGCCGTGCAAGGGGTGCTAACCGATTGCTAACCGCACTCCGAGGCACGGCCCGTCATGCAGTGAACCCGGCCGGATGAGCCGCCATCCTGGCCCCCGCTCAGAGAGACGAGACAACAGCCCACGGGCGCCCCGACACAGCCGAACGGTGGTTTAGGTCCCGGTGGGCTCATCGCCCTTGGGGGTTCGAGTCCCCCCGCCCGCACTAGCGCTGAGCAGGGCTTCTGTGGCTGATTCCGAAAGCGGGTCGTGGGGCTGTTCGCCCTGGGGTACACGGAGGGCGACTCGTTCGAAGCCTTCGCCGCTCAAACGACCTCGCTCGACGGGCTGCTGACGCACATCACCGAGGCGGCCACGGCTTTTCGGCAAGCGTTCCCGGACTCCTGGGACCGACTGCTCGACGCACTCTGGGTGTCGCTGACGCTCGAGGCTTGGTGAGGAGCCGCCAGCGAGCCAGGTCCCCCGGGCCGGTACACGCGGTCCGCTGTTCTCGAAGCGACGAGTGCGAGCCCGATGACCTCGGCCGCCGCTCCTTGGTCCGAGTCACTCCATGCCAGCGGGAACCCGTTCCCGCGCCGGCCGGGCAGCGTCGTCGTCGGGGCTCGACTCGCTCTCGCCCTCGACGTCGAGGTTCGGCAGGAGGCGGTCGAGCCAGTGCGGCAACCACCAGTTGCGATCGCCGAGCAGCTCCATCGTGGCGGGCACGAGGAGCAAGCGGACGATCGTGGCGTCGAGGAGGATGGCGATGGCGAGTCCGGTGCCCATCATCTTCATGGTGCGCTCGAACTCGAGCATGAAGCTGCCGAAGACGACCACCATGATGGCCGCGGCCGCAGTGATCACCTTGGCCGTGGCGGCGAGTCCGTCCGCCACCGAGGTGCGGCTGTCACCGGTGCGACGCCACTCCTCGCGGACCCTCGAGAGCAGGAAGACCTCGTAGTCCATGGAGAGACCGAACACGACGGCGAACAGCATCATGGGCACCCACGTCTCGATCGGCCCCGGTTGGACGCCGGTCAGGTCGCTGAGCCAGCCCCACTGGAACAGGGCGACGACGACGCCGTAGGCGGCACCGATCGTGAGGAGGTTCATGATCACGGCCTTGAAGGGCACCAGCAGCGACCGGAACACGACCATGAGCAGCAGGAACGACAACGTGAGCACGGCACCGAAGAAGATGGGCATGCGCTCGCCCATGTAGGCCGACATGTCGACGTTGGCCGCGACGAGGCCGGTGACCAACACGTCGGCCCCGGCCTCCTGTTCGATCGGCGGGAGCACCTCGTCGCGCAGGCGCTCGACGAGCTTGGTGGTCGACTCGTCCTGGGGACCGCCCGTGGGGGTCACGAGCCACCGGGTGGCGGTCGGATCGGCCGGATCGTTCGGCTGGGGCCCGAGGATCGACTCGACGTCGGGGTCGTCGGCAACGGCATCGTTGACCGCTCCCAGTGCCCCGAGCTCGCCGGCGCCGCCGACTTCGGCGACCAGGTAGATGGGGCCCGTGGAGCCCTTGCCGAAGCCCTCGACGATGAGGTTGTACGCCCGCTTCGTCGTGGTGTCGTCGGCGAAGTTGCTCTCGTCGGAGAACCCCAGGCGCAGGCTGAGTACGGGGATAGCGAGCACCAAGAGGAAGGCGGACGCCCCGATCGCCGACGTCCACGGGCGATGCTGGACGACCCGGCTCCAGCGGTAGGCCGTGGTCTCTGAGCGCGGCTTCGGCGGGCGGTGCTGCACCTCGCGACGCAGCGGAGCCAGGAAGAACCCCAGCGCAATGGTGACCACGGCGAGCCCGAGCCCGATGACGGTCAGGACCGGGATCTTGAGCCCGGCGCCGACCAGCGCGACGGCGACGAAGGCGGCGGCCACGAGCCCGCGCCACCTCGTGCGTTCGATGTTGTCGCCGGCGAAGCCGAGGAGGGCCGGGAGCAGCGTGATCGATGCGGCGACCGTGACAGCGACGGTCACCGATGCGGTGATGCCGAGGCCACCGACGAAGCCGATGCCCATCAGCAGCATGCCGAGCAGGGAGATGACCACCGTGGCCCCGGCGAACACCACCGACCGTCCGGCAGTGCCCATTGCGATCCCAACCGACTGGCGTCCGTCGTACCCGGCGTGCAACTGCTCCCGGTAGCGGGTGACGATGAGCAGCGCGTAGTCGATCCCGACGCCCAGGCCGATCATGAGCCCGACGAAGGGCGCGAAGTCCGGGACCTCCAGGAGATGGCTGGCCAGGATCACGAACGCCCCGCCCAGCCCGATGCCGAACAGGGCGACGCCCACCGGCAGACCCATGGCCAGGACCGAGCCGAAGGCCACGATGAGGATGATGATGGCGAAGGCCAGCCCGAAGAGCTCGGCCGACGGCTGCTCGAACTCGGCGAAGAGGAAGCCGCCCAGCTCGATCCGCAACCCTTCGATCTCGGGCATCTCGTCACGCAGCTCGTCACCGATGTCGGCGGCGCGCGTGAAGTCGATGTCCTCCGGCAGATTGACCGTCGCGAAGGCGATGCGACCGGCTGCGTCGCCACGGCTCGAGATCTGGAACTCTCCGCCCGGCCCGTACGGACTCTGCACCGCCGTGACGTCATCGATGTCGGCGACGGTGGCGAACATCGACTCCATCGCGCCTCGGACCTCGGGATCCTCCACGCCCTGGTCGGCCTCGAAGACGATCTGGCCCGACTGCGGGGACCCACTGCCATCGTCGAACTCGGACTCCACCAACGCGAAGCCCTCGGTCGACTCGAAGCCCTTCAACGAGAAGTCCTGCCGGTAGGCATCCCCGATGGCCCCGGCGACGCCGTTGCCCACGAACAAGGCGGCGATCCACAGCCCGAGCACGAGTCGGCGATGCCCGAAGCACCATTTCCCGAGCCGAGTCAACATGCCAGCGTCCTACCCGCTCTCTTGGTGGATGAGATATCTTGGTGACCAAGGTAGTCCGGAGCCCCGGAGGGGTCAATGAGACGGACGTCACAGAACGCCCCCCGGCGGCGGGAGCACAACGAGCTCATTGCGTCGTTCGATCGTGAGGCACGACGCATGGGCTCGATGTCGACGCTGCACAACCACGCGGTGGCCGACTTCGCCGGGCTCCACCAATCCGACCAGGAGTGCATCGACCTCCTTGACTGGACGGGCCCGCTGACGGCCGGGGAGATCGGTGGACACCTCGGCCTCAGCAGCGGCGCGGTCACGGGGCTCGTCGACCGGCTCGAGGCGGGCGGTTGGGTCCGACGGGAGCGGGACCAACATGACCGACGCCGCGTCTACGTGCACCTCTCACCCGAGCGTGGCGCTGACCTGTGGGCGTTGTACCAGCCGCTCGCCGAGGCGATCGAGCGGTACCGCGACAGCCTGCAGGGTCGGGACCTCCGGGTCGTCGTCGAGTTCCTCGAGTTCGCCAACGGGACGATGGCCGACGCCACGGCGCACGCGCGGCGCCTCCGCGCGGCCAGAGAGGCGTGAGCGGGATCCACGCCGTCGCGGCACGTCCGAGACCTCGTCGGCGAGACCCAGTTGGGATTCCTCCGACGCTCGTGGCGGCCCGTCGACCGCTCCCCGTCGGGTCAGTCCGGGACGTTGGGGCGGCGAGCCCTGCGGGCCAACGGCACGCCGGCGGTGCTTGCCGCCAGTGCCCACGGCGGGCCGTGGCTACGGTGCCGCCATGGCTGACGAGTGGACGGCGGCGGACCTGCCGAGGATGGACGGGCGCACCGTGGTGGTCACCGGAGCCAACAGCGGCATCGGCCTCGCCGCCGCCCATGAGCTCGCGTGGGTCGGCGCCCACGTGGTCCTCGCCGTGCGAGACCCGGAGCGGGGCGAGCGCGCCGCCGGCGCAGTGTCGGGCGACCGCGAGGTGCGGCAGCTCGACCTGGCCGACCTCGCTTCCGTGCGGGCCTTCGCCGAGGCGTGGTCGGGACCGATCGACGTGCTCGTCAACAACGCCGGCGTCATGGCCGTGCCCCAGGATCGAACGGCCGACGGCTTCGAGCTCCAGCTGGGCACCAACCACCTCGGGCACTTCGCCGCATCCGGGATGGGCCGCCACCAACCTGCAGGGCCGCTCCGGCGTCCGGGTGCTCGACGCCGCCATGCGGGCGGCCAACCGGTTCTTCGCCCAGAGCGATGCCATGGGGGCGCTCCCCACGCTCTACGCGGCGGCGGAGGACCTCCCCGGAGGGAGCTACGTCGGTCCCGACGGCCGGGCCGAGCAACGGGGGCACCCCACCCTCGTGGGTCGGAGCGCCGCCGCCCAGGATGCCGAGGTCGCCCGCCGGCTGTGGGAGCGCTCGGAGGAGCTGACCGGCGTCAACTTCCCGCTCACGCCCTCGACGCCGTAGCGCCTGCGTACCGGCCAGGGGAACGTCAGCTTCACCAGCAGCCCGGCGCCGCCTGACCTGGTGAGCCGACGCCGCCGCGACTGCGACGCAGCTCCTATCGCAGCACCATCAGGAGCGCCCCGACCACCAGAAGCAGCGCAGCGAGGCGCCGCAGCATTGGCCGCAGCACCACCACGCCGCCCGCGATGGCTGCGTACGCGAGGCGGCGGCGGCGGCGGCTGAGGCCGAGCAGCGCGTCGACCAGACGCTGCTCTCGGGTAGGTGAAAGAAGCAGACGCAGGACGGGTTCCTCCGGAGCCGCCCGCGGCCAGCACTGTCGCGCAGCGGCGTCGCGCTCGACAAGCTCACGCCCTGGGGGTTCGAGTCCCCCGCCCGCAGCGGTGCTCCCCTGTGCCGGGCGGGATGGTCACTTCACCGTGCATGGCGCGGAGAAGTGACCAAGTCGGAGGGCGTAGACCCGACGCCCGACCCCGCAGCAGCTGGAGTCATGGCGGCGGCGGGAAGCGCGACGGCGAGCACACGGCTATCGCGGCGGGGTACCTTCGCCGGACGACCAGGGAGGTCACGTGGCCTACGGAATCGTCCTCGAGTTTGCCGGCGTCGGTGCTGACCAGTACTGGGCAGTCAACGAGAAGCTCGGCATCAACCCCGATGGGACCGGCGATTGGCCCAGCGGCATTCGCAGCCACGCAGGAGGTCCCACTGCGACCGGGTGGGTCGTGTGCGAGGTCTGGGACAGCAAGGCTGATCAGGAAGCATTCATGGGCTCTCGCCTCGGAGCAGCGTTGGGCGAGATCGGTCTGCCAGCTCCGAGCCAGATCATCGAATCGGAGCTCGTGAACTACCAGACGCCCTGAGAGCTGACCGGGTCTGACTGGCGCTCCCCGTTTGGGCACGCAGATCGGGGCAGGACCGCGATCTGGCTGCCCAAACCTGATGGAGGCCGCTCGTCGGCTCCCAGGAAGGCGTCGTCGTCGCCGACGGGGGAAGCGGCGGCCCACGCGGCCGATGAGTTCTCGACCCGCCCCCCGTCCAAGCACGTGCCGCCGTGGTAGCGAACCACGTACGGCTACCTGACCTTCGAAGGACAAGGACACGATCGTGCGAGAACTGCTCGTCGACTTCATCACCTCCCTCGACGGCTACGCCTCGGGGGAGGGGTGGCCCGGCTGGTGGGGGTTGGAGGGGCCTGAGTACCTGGCCTGGCTCGAGGAACAACCCGAGGTCACGTACCTGATGGGATCGACGACCTACCGGCTGATGTCGGGCTTCGCCGCCGGCGAGCCACCGGCGGGCACGGCTGAGATGGGCGCCGAGGAGGAGGCCTCCGTCGGTGGGCTCACCGAAGCGTCGAAGGTGGTGTTCTCCGGCTCGCTCGAGGAGCCGCTCACCTGGGCCAACACCACCCTCGTGCGCGGTGACGCCGCCGAAGCGGTCCGGGCGATGAAGGAGGAGGGCTCGGGTCTCCTGAGCACGATCGGCAGCCTCAGCCTGTGCCGGTCGCTGCTGCGGGCGGACCTCGTCGATCGCTTCCGGGTCGTGATGTTCCCGGTGATCACCGGCGCCACGGGCGCAGAACGCATCTACGACGGCTACCCCGACGTCGCCCTCGAGATGATCGAGAGCCGCACCTTCGACGACCGCACCCAACTGGTCGAGTACCGGCCCCGCGTGCTCGAGCACCCACCGCTCGCCACGACCGGATGAGTGGTCGCAGGGAGGTCGACCTGTGAGCCTCGAGTGGGAGCAAACGAGCATCGACGCCCGCGATCCCGGCGCTCTCGGCCACTGGTGGCGAGAGGCGCTCGGGTGGATCGTCGTCAACGACCACCCCGACGAGTTCGAGATCCGGCCCGCTCCAGATCGTCTGCCGGGGCTCCTGTTCGTGCCTGTCCCCGAGCGGAAGACGATCAAGAACCGGCTCCACCTCGACTTCCGGCCGGACGATCGAGACGCGGAAGTCGAACGGTTGCTTGCGCTCGGCGCGACGCGAGCGGATGTCGGGCAAGGCGAGCAGTCATGGGTGGTCCTGGCAGATCCCGAGGGCAACGAGTTCTGCGTACTCGGGTCACGCGATCTCTGAGCCGTCTCCACCACGCTGGGGGCCCGCGGTGTTGGTCACTTGACCGGCACATGTGCGGGGAAGTGACCACTGCGCAGCGCGAGAAGCGCCGCCGAGCCGTCACCCTCGGGCGCCCCTTCACCGGCGGTGGCGCAACAGCTCGTTGAGTCGCACCGCTTGGCGCATCTGATGGTCGCGCTCGGCGAGGCTGGGCGCGTTGTGGGCGGCGTCGGCGTAGAGGCGGGCGGCGAGCTCCAGATCCCCGTTCTTCTCGTGGAGATGTGCGGCGACCGCGTCGCGCCGCGGGATGTGCCCGTCGACCTGAGCGAGTGCCGCCAGTCCCGCGGGAGCGCCCGACGCTTCGCCGACGGCGACGGCACGGTTGAGCCGGACGATCGGCGTGTCGGCGAACCGCAGCAACTCGTCGTACCACTCCACGATCTGACCCCAGTCGGTGTCCTCGACACGCGTCGCATCGGCGTGGAGCGCGGCGATCGCCGCTTGCGCCTGAAACTCGCCGAGCCGGTCCCGTGCGAGCGCTGCCTGCACGATGACCACTCCCTCGGCGATGAGCTCGCGGTCCCACAGGGTCCGGTCCTGTTCCGCCAGCGGCACGATCTGTCCGTCCGGCCCGGTACGGCTGCGGCGGCGGGCATGGTGCAGCAACATCAGGGCGAGTAGCCCGTGGACCTCGGGTTCGTCCACCGACGACGCCAGCTCCCGGGTGAGTCGGATCGCCTCGGCCGCGAGGTCGACGTCGCCCGAGTAGCCCTCGTTGAAGATGAGGTACAGCACCCGCATCACCGTTCGCACGTCGCCGACACCTTCGAGACCGGACCGCCCGACCGTGCGCTTGGCGCGACTGATGCGCTGCGCCATGGTGCTCTCCGGCACGAGGTAGGCCTGCGCGATCTGGCGGGTGGTGAGGCCACCCACGGCCCGGAGTGTCAGCGCCACCGCTGACGACGGGGTCAGCTCGGGGTGGGCGCACAGGAAGTAGAGGTGCAACGTGTCGTCGACGCCCGGCACCTCACCTCCCGGCGGCTGGGCGTCGAACCGGACCTCCCGGCCACGTCGCGCGGCGCCCGACCGGGCGGCGTCGAGGAACGCTCGCCAGGCCACCGTGATCAGCCACCCCTTGGGATCGGAGGGCGGCTCCTCCTCCCATGCCGAGACGGCCCGGATGAGCGCCTCCTGCACCGCGTCCTCGGCCGTCGCGAAGTCGGCACCGCGACGGACGAGGACGCTCAGGACCTGGGGAACGAGCTCGCGGAGCCCGACCTCGTCCATGGCTACTCGATGACGCTCGGCGGCTCAGCCATGAACGGTCGGACCTCCAGCCACTCGTGGATCGGCTGGCCGCCGGCGCCGGGCGCGGCGGACAGCTCGCCGGCGAGCTCGACCGCCCGCTCCTGGCTGTCGACGTCGATCACCATCCAGCCGGCGATCAGGTCCTTCGTCTCGGCGAACGGGCCGTCGGTCACCGGCGGCCGACCCTCGCCGTCGGATCGGACCCAGACGCCGTCGGGCGACAGCGCCTGACCGTCGACGAACTCACCGGTGCCCTCGAGCCGGGTGGCGAAGTCGCTCATGAACCGGAAGTGCGCCTCGACCTCGTCGGGCGTCCACTGGTCCATCGGGACGTCGTGCACGGGCGCCGGGGCACCTCGGTAGTGCTTGAGCAGCAGGTACTTGGCCACGGTGTTCTCCTTGTGTGGTGCCGGCGGCCCCGCTGGCCGCGTGCACCCTGGGACGGAGCAGGGATCGGGTTCTCGACATGACCGGCGATGCCGTCAGCCAGCGCGGCGTCGTGCCCGGAGGACGACGTCGTCGACGTGGTGGGAGGCGGACGCGGCCCCGGGCGGCCGGGGCCGCTTCTCGTGTACCTCGATGTCCCAGGCCGGTGCGCTGGCGAGCGCCGCTGCGAAGTCGTCGACCCGCACGTAGGCGTCCGGATCGAACGGCCGGCTGTGGGCGAGCGTGTCGACGGGTGCACGCATCGGCTCCAGGTCGTGGCCGACGACGAGGAGCGTGCCGCCGGGGGCGACCGCGTTCAGGAGGTTGCGGACGGCGCGGTCGTCGGGGGTGCGGGGGATCGCTGCGTACTGGGCCGACACGAGCTCGAACCCTTCGGCGTCGAACGGGTCGAGTGCGTTCGCGTCCGCGTGACGGCACTCGATGCTCGCACCACGGCGCTCGGCCTCGGTGGCGACACGGGCGAGGGCGCGCTTCGAGATGTCGCTCGCGGTCACCTTCCAACCGTGCTCGGCCAGCCACAGCGCGTCGCCGCCCTCGCCGGCCCCGACGTCGAGCGCGTGGCCGGGGGTGAGGCCCTCGGTCTCGTGGACGAGCGTGCCGTTGGGGTTGCCGCTCCACATCTGGTCGCCCCGGTAGCGATGATCCCAGTCGGCCTGGTTGGCCGACGGTCTGACCGCGCCTCGGATGTCCTCGTCCGCGAGGCTGAAGCTGATCATGGCGCCGACCCGGCTGCCGTTGGCCGCGGCCTGTGAGACCTGCTGGCTCGGGTCGGTCACGTTGCCGGCTGCGAACAGGCCCGGCACCGCCGTCGCCCCGGTTGCGTCGGTCTCGATGACGTCCCCGAGCCCGGTCGGGTGGGGCGAGGTCCGGAGTCCGAGTGGTGCGAAGGGCTCGGCGCGCGCTCGAAAGGGCGGGCTCACCGCGACCGCGCCGGCCTCGATCCGTTCGCCGCCGGTCAGCTCGACGGCTGCGAGGTTCCCGTCGTCATCCGTGACGATGCGACGGGCCTGGCCGGGGACGATGTGCACCCCGGCCGCCTCCAAGGCATCGACCTCGGCGCGATCCACGTCGACGCCATCGTTGATCACGAGGGTGAGCCGCCCGGTCAGCTGGCGGAACAGGCCCGCGGTGTGGAGGCCCATCGGGTGGGTGACGAGCTGGACGATGGGCCGGTCGCGGACCTCGAAGCCGTGGCAGAACGGGCAGTGGACGACGTCGATCCCCCACCGCTCGGCGATGCCGTCGACGTCCGGGAGCTCGTCCACGAGACCGGTGGCGGCGAGCACCCGTCGCGCCACGATGGAGTGGCCACCGGGGAGCTCGAGGCGGAAGCGGTCGTCGTCGCGGACCACGCTGGTCACGCGTCCGCTGAGGACCTCGCCGCCGTAGCTGCGGACCTCCTCGCGACCGGCGGCGACCAGCTCCGAGGGCGGAAGGCCCTCGCGACCGAGGTAGCCGTGCAGGTGGGCGGCGGGGGCGTTGCGGGGCTCGCCGGCATCGACGACGATCACCGACCGACGCTGACGTCCGAGCTGGAGCGCCGCCGCCAGTCCGGCGGCCGAGCCGCCGACCACGGCGACGTCGCAGTGCCGCTCGACGCTGGGCTGGCCATGGGTGCTCATGACGTCGACGATAGGGTCTCACCCGGTATGCGCACATACCCTTGCGGTATTCGCAAGGACGGGGAGGAGCGATGGCCGACAACGAGATCGAACAGGTGGTCCGCACCCGGCTGCGGAGCCTCCGGACGACGTTGGGCCTGTCGCTCGACGAGCTCGCCGCCCGCACGAACCTCAGCCCCTCCACGATCAGTCGGGTCGAGACCGGCAAGCGGACGATCAGCCTCGACATCCTGTTGCCGCTCGCATCGGCCCTCCAGGTCGACCTCGATGCCCTCCTCGACGTGCGCAGGGACGACGACGTGGTCATCCGCCCTGCGCCGAACACCACCGGCACGCGCACGACCTGGATGCTGAGCCGGCCGACCGGCAGCACGATCGCGGTCAAGATGCGACTCGAGCCGACTCGCAGGAAGGCCGAGCCGCGGGTCCACCCCGGTCACGACTGGTTCTTCGTCGTCGAGGGGCGCGTGCGCCTGACCCTCGGCGGGCGCGAGATCCTCGTCGAGACCGGCGAGGCCGCCGAGTTCGGGACCATGACGCCCCACACCTTCGCCGCCGTCGACGGTCCGGCCGAGCTCATCGTGATCTTCGACCGTGACGGCCAACGCGCCCACGTCCACCACGAAGCCGGTGGGCAGCCGACGGCGTAGCTCGCGCCGGACGACCGATCAGCCTCTGGGCTTCGTGCCCGCCTCGTTCAGCGCCGCCGCCTCCCGGATGAGGTCCTGCAGCGCGCCTTCGTCGATCTCGTCGCCTTCCCTGAAGTCGATGGCCCGCCTGACCTTGCCCTCGAGGCTGGAGTTGAACAGGCCGGAGGGGTCCTTCAGCGAGGCACCCTTGAAGAACGTCAGCTTGACCACCTGCTTGTAGGTCTCACCGGTGCAGATGATGCCGCCGTCGTGGGACCAGACCGGCGTCCCGGGGTTCGTGGGCTTCACCCACTTCCACTCCTCGACGATGGCGGGGTCCGCCTCCTTGATGAGCTCCCGCACCCTGCTGAGCGTGGCTCCTCGCCAGTCGTCCAGCTCCCGGATCCTGTCGTCGATCCGTCCGGAGGCGTCCGTCGTGTCGTCTGCCATTCGCATCCCCTACGCCAGGTGAACCGCTACGTACTACACCAGGCCGCGAAGCACGAGGTCGGAGCGGGTCAGGTCCGGACCCGGTCGCCGAAGGCCTCGCAGTCGGCGTTGTCACAGACGAACCCGGGGTCGAGGACGTTCGAGGTCTCGGCCGGGAGGGCGGTGACGCCGCACGACGGGCAGATCGGTGCCCGGCCCTCGTCGTCGGCGTCCCACTGGCTCACCGCGGCAGTCTCGCGGAGGGCCGCCCGGCTAGGTCGCGTGGAGCAGGTAGCGGGTGCCGACCACGCTCGGAGCGCAGCCGGAGGGGCTGAACGCGTTCGCGAGCGCGGCGGCCGCTCGCCAGCCCGTGCAGTGCCCCGGCGCGACGATCCGGGGCGCCACCCGGTCGGTCAGGTCGCGGACGGTCGGTCCGATGCGGTCCTCGACGGTCGCTCCGGCGAGGTGGTAGCCCCCGAGGAGGACGTCGATCGGGTGCTCCGGGAGCAGGCGCCGAGCCTCGAGGCCGACGTTGACGACCCCGGCGTGCGAGCAGGCGGTGAGCACCGTCGTCCCCCGGCCGCGCACGGTGGCGGCGAGGAAGCGCTCGTCGTGGATCTCCGGATCGAGGACGACGTCGTCGCCCTGCCAGGTGTGGTGTCCGGGCAGCCCGGTCTCGTAGCTGGTCTGGCGGGGGATGTCGCCACTGGCGAGGAGGAGGCCGCTGATGTCGTGTGCCTCGGCGTCGGCGACGACCTGCCCGCCGGCCGCCTCGATCGCCTCGATGGTGGGCTCCGGCGGCAGCATGGCGAAGATGCCGAGCGGCGTCATCGTCCCCCGCTGGTCCGGTCGGTCGGGGTGGACGTCGACGACGAGCGGCGCCCGTCCGGCACGGTGGCGGGCGGCGGCGATGCCGGCGACGACGGCGGTGATGCCGCCCGTGTGGTCCCAGTGCCAGTGCGACAGGAACAGCACGTCGATGCCCGAGAGGTCGACGCCCAGCCGCTCGGCGTTGGCCAGCCAGACCTCGCCGTAGGGGCCGACGTCGAACAGGACCGTTGCCGTACGGTCGCCCCGTCGTGCGGTGGCGAGCGCCGAGAAGCCGTGACAGGCGACGCAGAGCCGGTCGAAGCCCACGACGCAATCGTGGCCGTCGTGCTGGCCGCTCGGGGGCACGCTCCCGAGCAGGTACGCCATCTCGGGCAGCTGGGGCACCCCGGGGCCGATGCTCGACAGCGTGTCGGTGGCGTTGTCGACGACGACCGTGACGCTGAGCTCGTCGAGCTCGGGTACGCCTCCGCCAGCGCCGGATGTCATCACGTGCGGGCACCTCCGAGTCGTACGACGGCGACGACGCTACGACATGTCGTCGGTCGGGCGATCAGGCATCGCCCGACCGATGAGTTCTCCCGAGGCCGGTCGTCCAAGGCGGTGATCCCACCCGTTCGATCCGGAGGCGCCCACGATGACCACTCCCGAGACCACCTTCGTCGCCGAGCCCGGCAGCCACGAGGTCACCACCAGGGCCGTGCTCGGCGCCCCGCTGGAGGCGGTCTACCGGGCCTACGTCGAGCCCGACCTGTTCGTCCACTGGTGGGGACCGGCCGAGCTCACCTCGAAGGTCGACCGCTGGGAGCCGGTGACCGGCGGCTCGTGGCGCGTCGTCCACGTCGACGCCGACGGCAACGAATACGCCTTCCGCGGCGTGTACCACGAGGTCGTCCCGGCGGAGCGCCTGGTGCTCACCTTCGAGTACGAGGGCATGCCCGGCCACGTCTGCCTCGAGACGCACACCTTCGAGGCCGTCGACGGCGGCACCCTGGTCACCCAGCACGCCGTGTTCCAGTCGGTCGCCGATCGTGACGGCATGCGGGAGTCCGGCATGGAGCAGCACGCGCCGGTGGCCATGGCCCAGCTCCAGGACGTGGCCCGCAGCCTCTAGGAGGCTGTTGGGCAATCGGCGTGCAGATCACCGAGCTGCTCGGCGTCGCTGGCAAGGATCGACCGACGAAGGAAGTGCCTTGCCCACTTTCGAGGAGGGAGGACGCCGCCAGCGGCGGCGACAGTCGGTGAGGTGTGCGCCGGCATTGTTCAACAGCCTCCTAGCCGATCACAGGGACACGTCGACGCCGGTGGCCTTGCCCAGGGCGGCGAGGTCGTCGACGATGGCGTCGAGCATCACCTGGAGGTCGGGCACCAGCTCGCGGCAGGCCACGAGCCCGAAGTCGAGCGAGTCGAGGTAGCTCTGCACCGTGATGTTCAGGCCCTGGCCGTCGACGATGGTCGACACCGGGTAGTAGTGCAGGAGCTTGGCGCCGGCGGCGTACAACGGCTCGCGAGGGCCGGGGACGTTGGAGATCACCAGGTTCACGGGAGGGCTGAAGCGGCCCGTGAGGCGGGTGGCGGTGCGCATGGCCCGGGCGAAGACGGCCGGGGGCGGGAACTGGGCGAAGTCCGTGAGGGCGTCGGCGGGGACGGCGTCGAACAGCTCCTTGGCCCCGGCCATCGCCTCGTGGACGCGCGCCACCCGCTGCACGGGGTCGGGCTCGTCGGTGGGCAGGGTGGCGAAGATCGACGAGACCCGGTTGGTCCACTTCTCCGTCTCCTCGCCGGTGCGGATGGACACCGGGACCATGGCCACCAGGGGCCGGTCCGGCAGGGCGTCGTGCTCCTCCAGCCACGCCCGCAGACCGCCGGCGCAGATGGCCATGACCACGTCGTTGACGGTGGCCCCCATCGCGTTCTTCACGCTCTTGACCGCGCTCAAGGGCGTCGACCGGAAGGCGAAGCGCCGACTGGGCGTGATGGGCGCGTTGAAGGGCGTGCGCGGAGCCGAGCTGGGCAGGGGTCCCACCGTCTCGCCCTCGGGCACGCGCTCGCGGCCGATGTTCAGGATGGCGCCCACCGGGCCCCGGAGCCCGGACCGCATCTGGTTGGCGGCCGCCACCACGACCGGGTTGCGGGTGGCTCGGCCCATGTCCCGCACCATGCGGGTGGAGAGGACCAGGGCCCGCCCGGGCTTGCGCACGAGACCGGCGCTGGCGCGGGCCAGCACCTCGGAGTCCGACGGCGCCCGCTCCGGCCGCCACTCCCCCTCCGGGGGCTCGACGACGTCGCCCGCCGGGTCGGAGTCGAGCATGAGCGTGAGCAGCTCGGCCCCCGAGGCGCCGTCGATGGTGGCGTGGTGGACCTTGGTCAGGATCCCGAAGTGGTCGTCGGGGAGGCCCTCGATGACGTAGGTCTCCCAGAGCGGCCGCCGGCGGTCGAGGGGGCGGCCCACGATGCGGGCCACCAGCTCGGCCAGCTGGCTGTCGCTGCCGGGCGGGGGGACGGCCGTGTGGCGGACGTGGAAGTCGAGGTCGAAGTCGGGGTCGTCGATCCAGAACGGGTGGTCGAGGTTGAAGGGGACGTTCCGCAGTCGGCGCCGGAGCGGCTCGAGGCCGTGCAGGCGGGCCTCGATCTGGGCTCGCCACGCCGAGAAGGGCTCGTAGTCGGGGTCGTCCTCCGGGCGGGCGTAGATGGAGAGGCTCGACACGTGCCCGAACTGCGAGTCCGTCTCCATGTAGAGGAACGAGGCGTCCAGGCCCGACAGCTGCTTCATGGCTTCCCCCAGGTGCTCGCCGGTTTGCTGGCCCTACCCTGCCCCATCCGAGGCGACTCGGCTTCTCGGGCCTCGACCCCCTGGACCGGCGTACGGTCGCGGCATGGGTGATCGGGCCCGACGCGAGGCCGTGGTGCTCGAGCACATGGAGAGCGAGAACGTCCAGGAGTGGGACCGAACGATGGCGACGTTCAGCCACGCCCGCTACGAGCTGCCCGATGGCAGGGTCATCGACGGGCGGGACGAGGTCATGCGCTACTGGGTCGAGGGCCGCACGGTGTTCCCGGACCAGCGCAACGAGCTGATCGAGCTGACCCACCACGAGGACGGGTCGGTGCTCATCGAGTTCTGGCTGCGGGGCACCCACCTCGGTGGCGAGGAGCCGACCGGCGAGTCGTTCGAGGTCCGCCTCTGGGCCGTGTTCGGCTTCGACGAGGACGACCTCATGACGAACGAGCGGGTCTTCACCAGCGCACCGACGCTCGACCAGCTCGAGGGCCGGGTCACGCCCGACGGTCGCGCCGCGGACGCGGGACGTCCGTGACCGACTGACCCGATCGGAACCAGGGTTCGTCAGGCGGCGACGAAGGACTCGCTGCTGTTCACGTCCCGGAAGACCGTGGCCGAGAGCCGGGCCAACGACGGATCCACCTGGCTGGGCATGGCGGCGAGCGCGGCGAGCTTCTGGTCCAGCACCCCGTCGGTGAGGACCTCGCGCAGGGCGAGGTCGGCGGCTTCCACCGGGCTCGGGCGCTCGTCGGTCATGTAGACGCCCCATGCCTCGAGGTCGTCCGCGAAACGACGGTGGTCCTCGGCCTCCACGCAGGCGTACAGCAGCCTCGGCCCCCGGTCACGGCGCTTCCACGCCTCGGTGACCCATGCGTGGATCGTGACGTGGTCCGGGTGGAAGGTCATCCCGTCCGGGCCGAACGTGAGGATGGTCTCCGGCGAGACGTCGTCGAGCAGGGCGACGACCTGCTCGATCCCCGCCTCGGGATCGACGTCGGCCAGGGTGCCGTCCTCGAAGCCGAGCCAGCGGTGGTCGTCGACGCCCAGGATGCGCATGGCGGCGGCCGCCTCCTCGCGGCGCAACGCCCCGAGCCGCTCGGGCGGCCACGTCGCCGGGTCGTCCGTGCCGTGCTCCCCGGCGGTCGCCGACACGCACACCACCCGCTGCCCGCGCTCCCGGGCCATGGCCATGACGCCACCGGCGAGGTAGGTCTCGTCGTCCGGGTGGGCCCAGATCGAGAGGATGGTCCCGAGGTCCCCCACCCCGAGCGTCACGGTCTCACCTCCAGCACGAGGCGGCAGCGTAGGACCCGCGAGCGCGAGCGGCAGACGGCCCGCTGGCGGCGACCGGGCAGGCGAAGGGGCACGCCCGACCTTGCCCTGCGGCAAGGTCCGGGACCGGACTGCCACACTCGCGCATGGCCCTCGGCGACGACCGGCCACCGAGCGGCGGCCGGTGCCCGTGCGGGTGAGGGCGCTCCTCGCCGAGGACGTCTCGCGCATCGCCGCCATCGACCGCGCCGAGCACGTCGACGTCGCCTACGAGGTCGTCGAGGGCCGCCTGACGACGCGACCGGTGCCGATGAGCGAGATCCCGGCCTGGGACCCGGCGGGGTCCGGCCCGCACAGCGTCGCCCACCAGATCGACTTCTGCACCTCGGCGATCGCCAGCGGCGGGGTGCTCCTGGGCGCCTTCCCCGACGACGACGAGGACGAGGTCGCCGGCCTCGCCGTGGTCGACCCGGCCTTCGAACGGGGACTCGCCTGGTTGGCCTTCCTCCACGTCAGCCGCCCGCACCGTCGACGGGGCGCCGCCTCCGCCCTGTGGGGGGTCGCCGAGGAGCGTGCCCGCGCCGCGGGCGCCGCGTCGATGTACGTCTCGGCGACCCCCACGGGGTCGGCCGTCGGGTTCTACATGCGGCAGGGATGTCGCCTGGCCGACCCGGTCCACCCGGTGCTGTTCGCCACCGAGCCCGAGGACATCCACCTCCTCTGCCCGCTGGCGTGACCAGCTGGTACTGGGCGCCGATCGGCCGAGCGGGCCGTCATCCGGTCGCCGCGCCCCGGAGCACCTCGACCTGTCCGACCGCGGCCCGGGCGTCGATGACCAGGCGCCGACCGGAGTCGGTCCGCACGGAGCGCTCGGCGTTCCTGCCCTCGTCACGCTCGCCGAAGACGACCACCTCACCGAGCCCGGTGTGGGCGTCGACGCTGACGGCGGTGCCCTCGGGCACCCGCACGACGAGGTGGCCGGCCACGACGGAGGCGTCCACCCGCGTCACCCCTGCGGGGACCTCGATCTCCGACAGGTCGAGGGTGAGGTCACCGGCGCCGAGGCGGTACGCCCCCTCGAGCTCGTCGGCGGTCGACGGGCTCCAGGAGCGGTCGCCGACGCCACCCCGGAGGGGGACGTCCGAGGTCGAGACCACCGCGGCGAGGGCGCCGACGGCGGTGACGCACAGCAGCGCCGCGGCGACCGCTCCCGCCACGAGCACGTTCCGGACCACCCGGCGCCGCCCCCGCGCCGCCCCGAAGATCCGGCCCAGGATCGAGTGCTCGGCCTCCTCGTCGGGGATCACCAGCCAGGCGACGACGTAGACGCAGACGCCCGAGCCGCCGACGAGCACCAGGGCGACGAACAGGAGGCGGAAGAGGACGGGGTCGACGTCGAAGTAGCGGCCGAGGCCACCGGCGACCCCGCCGAGGTAGCGGTCCGTGCGGTCCCGGCGGAGGCGCACGAACGTGGGGAGGGGGGCTGCGGTCGTTTCCATGGCCCCACTCTCCGCCCGGGATCCGGCCAGCGGTATCGGGAACAACCCGCGTCGGACCCTGAGACCGACCCCGAGGACCTCAGGGTCCTCCCCGATGGTCACCGCGTGGCCGCGGTGCGATCATCGACCCATCGCTGCCGCTGACCCGCATCCGCCTCCCCCCTCCCGCCGGCGGTCCCGCCTCTGGCGCAGGTTCCACGGTGAGCACGATCGCGGCCCGCTCCGCCGCCACAGCCAGGACCGCGTGATCGGTGGCGTCGCCGGCGGTGTCGCCCGCCGCTTCGGGTGGGACCCCACGATCGTGCGCATCGTCTTCGTCCTCCTCGGTCTCGCACCCGGCACCGGTGCCGGGTGCTACGTCGTCGGCTGGCTGGCGCTGCGCCGGGACGACGAGGAGCACGCCATCCTGCAGCGGGCGGTGCGGGACGGCGCGTCGGTGGCCCTGGCCATCGGCGTGGCCACGCTCCTCGCCACCGTGCTGTCGGCCTTCACCGTCGCCGGTCTGTCCGTCGCCGCCGGCCTCGTCTGGCCGTCCGCCATCGCCGGCGGTGGGCTCGTCATCGTGTGGCGGGACGGGGACGAGCGCGAACGTGAGGTCTTCCGCCGCATCGCCGCGCACCTCCCCGGCCTCGACCAGCTCGGCGTGCGCACCCGCCGCGCCGCGGTCACCCGCATCACCCTCGGTCTCGGGGCCGTGGCCATCGGTCTCTGCGCCATGCTCCTGAACGGCCGGTCCATCGGCTCGGCCGGGGACGGAGCCATCGCCGCGGTGGCGATCCTGACCGCGGCGGCGGTGGTCTTCGGACCGCTGTGGATCGGCCTCGGCCGGGAGCTGGCCGGGGAGCGCCGGGAGCGGGTCCGTGAGCGGGAGCGCGCCGACATGGCGGCCCACGTCCACGACTCGGTGCTCCAGACCCTGGCCCTGATCCAGCGCCGGGCCGACGACCCCGGCCAGGTCGTCGCCCTGGCCCGGGCCCAGGAACGTGAGCTCCGCCGGTGGCTGTTCGAAGGGCACGCCCCCGGCAGCGGGGCCGACGGCGCCACACCGCTCTCGGCCGCGCTGGCGGCGGTGGAGGCCGACGTCGAGGCACTGCACGGCGTCGCCGTCGACGCGGTCACGGTGGGCGACTGCGAGCTCGATGACGACGTGGCCGCGCTGGTCGACGCCGGCCGTGAGGCGGCGGTCAACGCCGCCCGGTGGTCGGGAGCACCGTCGGTGTCGCTCTTCGCCGAGGTCGAGCCCGAGCAGGTCTCGCTGTTCGTCCGGGACCGTGGAAGCGGCTTCGACCCCGCCGCGGTGGCGCCCGACCGGCACGGCATCACCGAGTCCATCCGTGGGCGGATGTCCAGGCACGGCGGGGCGACGACGATCCGGTCGACGCCGGGCGAGGGGACGGAGGTCGTGCTGACGATGCCGCGGCGCGGATCGCCGTCGTGACCGGGCGCCCCGTGCGCATCGTCCTCGTGGACGACCACCGGCTGTTCCGGGCCGGCGTGCGCACCGAGCTCGGCGACACGGTCGACGTCGTCGGCGAAGCAGACGCGGTCGAGTCGGCCATCGAGCTGATCCGGGAGCGGGAACCGGACGTCGTCCTGCTCGACGTGCACATGCCGGGCGGCGGCGGGCGGGCTGTGCTCGACGCCGTCGCCGCCACCTCCCCCGACGTCCGCTTCCTCGCGCTCTCGGTGTCCGACGCCGCCGAGGACGTCATCGACCTCATCCGGGCGGGAGCCCGGGGCTACGTCACGAAGACGATCTCCGGTCCCGAGCTGGCCGACGCCATCGGACGGGTGGCCGAGGGCGACGCCGTCTTCTCGCCCCGCCTCGCCGGCTTCGTCCTCGACGCGTTCGCCGCCGACGCTGCCGCCGGCGGGCCGTCCGGCGGCGGTCCGGCCCCGTCGTTCGACCCCGAGCTCGACCAGCTCACCCCCCGCGAGCGCGAGGTGCTGCGGCACATCGCCCGGGGCTACACCTACCGGGAGATCGCGCGGGAGCTGACCATCTCGGTGAAGACGGTCGAGACCCACGTCTCCGCCGTCCTCAGGAAGCTCCAGCTGTCGACGCGCCACGAGCTGACCCGGTGGGCGACCGAGCGGCGCCTCCTCTGACCCGGAGCCCCCCGGACGTCACGCCGTCGCCCGGTCCTCGGCCGGATGGGCGTTCTGCCCCGAGCACGCGTGCGTAGAGGAGGCGGTCACGCCAGCCGAGGTGGGTGCGCACGGCGTCGCGCATGCGGCCCTCCAGGACCATGCCCAGGCGCTCGAGGAGGGCGGCAGCCCGCTCGTTCTCCACGTCGCACGTGGCGAAGACCCGGTGGACGTCGAGGACGTCCGCGCCGAAGTCCACCACGGCCCTGCAGGCCTCACCGGCGAGGCCGCGCCCGGTGGCCTCGGGCACGAGCGAGAAGGCCAGCTCCGCCGTCCCTCCGCCGTGGGGGTGGAGCGCCACCGTGCCGACGAAGCGACCGTCCTCCTCGATGGCCAGCTCGTAGACGTTCCGCTCCGGTTGCCGGGCCCGCAGGAGCTTCCACTCGAGGGAGCGGAGGGCGGCCGCCTGGTCCGCCGGACCGACCTTCATGTAGCGGTACACCGCGGCATCGCCGGCCAGGCGGGCGAAGGCCTCGGCGTCCTCGGGCTCCAGCTCCCGCAGCACCACCCGGCCAGCGGCCAGTCGCACCGGGAACACCCGAGGCGGCAGGGTGGGAGCGCCGGGGGGCCGGCTCGGGCCACCCACGACGAGGCGGGCGACGCCGGCGAGCCGCCGACGCAGCAGTCGGAGGCGCAGCCGTCGACGCACGAGCGCAGCGGGAGCGGAGGCCACCGTCCCCGACGCTACGCCGCCGCGAGGATCTCGACGGCGGCGCGCTCGCCGGAGCGCACGGCGCCGTCGATGGCCCCGTGCGAGGTCGTCGACGTCTCCGTCCCGGCCCAGTGCACGCGACCGAACGGTCGCCGGATGAGCGGCCCGTAGCGGGTGAGGGTGCCGGGCGGGAGGTGGGCCATCGAGCAGCCGAGCGTCCACTCCTCGGTCCACCACGCCGTCTCCACGAGCTCGACCGGCGACGCCGCCCGCGGCCCGAACCTGGCCGTGAGCGCACCGATCACCGCCCGGCGGCGGTCCTCGGTGTCGAGCCCGGCGACGCGCTCGGCGACCTGCCCGAACGTGAAGGAGGCGAGCACGCCCGGACGGCCCGACACCGGCGACGCGTCGATGGTCACCTCGGACGCCGACCCGGGCTCGGCGCTCTGGCCGCTGAAGCCGTCGGCCCGCCAGAACGGCTCGTCGTACACCACGAGGGTCTTCGACTCGGGACCGGCCACCGAGGCGCGGTACAGGGCGGCACGATCCTCGGGGAGGGCGGGATCGAAGGCCATCGGGAGGACGAGCGCGGGCGGGACGGCGACGACGGCGTGGCGGGCCGTGACCGCGACCTCGGCGGCCTCGACCACCACGCGGTCCTCCCGCTGGCTGATCGACCGGGCCGGCGCGCCCAGGCGCACGGCGTCCCCGAGGGCGTCGGCCATCCGCTGCGCGATCGACCCGGCGCCCCCGGCGACGAGGTTCTCCTGCGCCCCACCCTCGATCGAGAAGAGGGTCTCGATGCTCCCGTGGGCCCGCGGAGGAACAGGAGGTGCAGGAACGAGGTGTCCTCCAGGTCGCCGGTGAACAGCCCCCGGACCGCCATGCCGAACAGGTCCCGGGCGACCTCGGTCCTGATCCCCGAGCGCTCGAGCCACCACGCCACCGACCGCGCGTCCCACTCCTCGGCCCGCTTCGCCGCCCACGGCTCGTCGACGGGCACATTCCGCGCCATCCGGTCGAGCCTGGCCTGCGCCAGGGCGATGGTGACGACGGCGAGGGGGCTGATCTTGGGGATGAGCCCCGTGTACCGACGGGTCCGGCCCCCGTGGACGAGGAGGTGGGCGCCCTCGACCCACGTCTTGTAGGTGGCCACGTCCACCTCACGGGCGAGCCCGAAGATGGCGTCGTGCTTCGGCCCCACCCAGCCCGCACCCCGGTCGACGGGCGTGCCGTCCCCCAGGTTGTGGGTCCACACCCGGCCCCCCACGCGGTCCCGGGCCTCGAGGACCACGACCGACCGGCCGCCCTCGCCGAGGCGCCGCGCCGCCGTCAACCCGGCGTACCCGGCGCCGACGATGCAGACGTCGGCCTCGATCCGCTCGGGCATCCGGCGGACCGTACCCTCGGGGGCATGCCGACCGCGGCGCCGTACGACGAGATCGCCGACTGGTACGAGTCCGTCTTCCTCTCCAGACAGCGGTCGGAACCGCAGCCCGGTGGCTTCGCCGATGCCCTCGGGATCGACCGGGCCGTGGTCGAGCTCCTGGGGACGCCCGACGGCGGGCTCCGCTGCCTGGAGGTGGGCTGCGGGACCGGGGTCTACGGGTCGAGGTTCCGCGAGCTCGGGTGGCAGCCGGTGGGGGTCGACCTCTCCGCCGGCATGCTGCGTCACGCCCGCGGGCGCCTGCCGGCCATCCAGGGCGACGCCACGCGCCTCCCCGTCGCCCCCGGCAGCGTCGACGCCGTGCTCACGGTGATGGTGCACACCGACCTCCCCGACTACGCCCCCGTCCTGGCCGAGGCCCACCGGGTGCTCCGGCCGGGCGGCCGGTTCGTCCACATCGGCGTCCACCCCTGCTTCTGCGGCGGCTTCGCCGACCGGACCGACCCCACCGCGGTGGTCGTCCGCCCCGGCTACCTGGACGGGTACTGGACCACCGATTCGTGGACCGACCAGGGCATTCGGGACAAGGTCGGGGCGTCCCACCTCCCGCTGCCCGAGCTCCTCAACACCACCCTCGCCACCGGCTTCGAGCTGGAGCGGCTGACCGAGGGGGGCCAGCCCACGCCCGTCGTCCTGGCCGCCAGGTGGCGCAAGCCGGCACCCGGGTCGAGCGCCACCAAGCGCCAGTCAAGCGATCGTCAAGTGGGGCGCGGGAGGCTCTGACCAGGAGCGGCCGTCCGGTGCCGCCGGCAGTCAGGAGCATTCGATGCGGCGCTCGCTCGGTCTGGCCACCCTCCTCGTGCTCTCCCTCGGGTCCGCCGTGGTGGGACCGCCGGCATCGGCGGCCCAGGAGGTGCCCCCGGCCCCGCCCACCCCGGCCGGCGCCGCCGTCCCCGGCGAGCTGCTGGTGCGCTTCGACCCCGCCTCGACGGCCCGGTCCGCCGCCGGCGCCGGGCTGGCGGCCGCCGCGGTCGGCGGTCGGGTGGTCCAGAGCCTCGACGCGGCGGCGCCGGGCCTCCAGCACATCGCCCTCGACGGCGATGCGGACGTCTCGCAGGCCATCGCCGAGCTCGAGGCCCGCCCCGACGTCCTCTACGCCGAGCCGAACTACCAGGTCCAGGCCGACGCCGTCCCCAACGACTCGCGGTTCGGCGAGCTCTGGGGCCTGCACAACACCGGCCAGCAGACGGGCAACCAGGTCGGCACCCCCGACGCCGACATCGATGCGCCGGAGGCGTGGAACACCACCACCGGCAGCGCCGACGTCACCGTCGCCGTCATCGACGGCGGCATCGCCTACGACCACCCCGACCTGGCGCCGAACATGTGGGTCAACGCCGACGAGGTGGCCGGCAACGGCGTGGACGACGACGGCAACGGCTTCGTCGACGACCGCCGCGGCTGGGACTTCGTCGGCCGTGACAACGACCCGGGCGACGAGGACGGCCACGGCACCCACGTGGCCGGCACCATCGGTGCCCGCGGGAACAACGACGCCCCCGGCGCCGGCACCACCGACGTGGCCGGCGTCGCCTGGAACGTCCGCCTCATGCCGGTCCGGGTGCTGAACGAGTTCGGCGAGGGCTCCAACGCCGCCCTCATCGCCGGCGCCGACTACGCCCGCCGGAACGGGGCCCGGGTCGTCAACATGAGCCTCGGTACCCGGTTCCCGGCGCAAGCGCTCTTCGACACCATGGCCGGGTCGGACGTCACGTGGGTGGTGTCGGCCGGCAACGACTCGTCGGACCTCGGCATCGCCGAGCAGTACCCGTGCGAGTTCGACCTCCCGAACATCGTGTGCGTGGCCTCGACCGACTCCCACGACGAGCTGGCCTTCACGTCGAACTTCGGCACCGCCGAGGTCGACGTGGCGGCGCCGGGCGTCGACATCCTGAGCACGTGGGCGTTCTCCCGGGTGTTCTTCGACGACTTCCAGACCCCCATCGCCGGGCGCTGGGTCACGGGCGGCACCCCGAACACATGGGCCACGACCAGCGCCGTGCCGCCCCTGATCTCGGGCACCTGGCTGACCGACTCCCCGGCCGGCAACTACCCCGACAACGCCGACAACTGGGCCCGCACCGGCCCCTTCGACCTCCGGGGCAAGCGTGCGTGCATGGTCTCGTTCCGGGGCTACATCGACATCCTCGACAGCAACTTCGACTTCCTCCGGGTGGAGGTGGCAACCAGCACGGCGGGCCCGTGGACCGAGATCCTGGGCCTGAGCACCCTGGGCTTCGACCTGCCGTTCAGCGCCCACCTCCCGGCCAGCTTCGACGGGGTGAGCGCCGCCTACCTGCGGTTCCGCATGGACGCCGACGAGGAGTTCGGCGGGAACGGCGCCTACGTCGACGACGTGGCCCTCGACTGCAGCGGGACCTACTCGGCGGGCAGCTACCGGTACCTCAGCGGCACGAGCATGGCCACGCCGCAGGTCGCCGGCGTGGCCGCGCTGGTGCTGGCCCGCAACCCCTCCTTCAGCACGGCGCAGGTCCGCTCGAAGCTCCTCGCCAGCGTCGACACCAAGGCCTCGCTCGCCGACAAGGTCGTCACGGGGGGGCGGATCAACGCCGCCAAGGCGGTCAGCGCCACGAGCAACGCCCCCCCGACGGCCGACGCCGGTCCCGACAAGACGGCCAAGCCGAGCTCGGAGGTGAGCCTGCCGGGCCGCGGCACGGACCCCGAGGGCGGCGCCCTCACCTACCTCTGGCTCCAGGTGAGCGGCACCCCGGTCACCCTCCGCAACGCCAGCTCGGCCACGGCCAGCTTCACCGCCCCGGTCACGAACGGCCCGCTGACCTTCCGCCTGCGGGTCACCGACCCCCAGGGCGCGAGCACGACGGACGACGTCATCGTCACCGTCCAGTCGAAGTGACCGGAGCCCGCTACTTGGAGCTGACCGTCACCACCACGGTGTCGGAGGAGCTGTGGCCCCAGGGGTCGGTGACCGTGACGCGGAACGTGTAGCTCTTGCCCTTGGCCAGCCCCGTCACCCGGGGACGGGCCGTGGTCGGGTTCTGGATCGTCACCGGATCTCCGGCGATGCGAGCCCAGTTGAAGCGCAGGGGCAGGCTCTCGGGGTCGCTCGACGCGGAGCCGTTGAGGTCCGTGGCGGTGGCCGAGGACGCCAGCGACTGGTCGGGGCCGGCGTTGGCCGTCGGGTTGCGATCCAGCGAGGCGAAGGCGCCGTCGCAGTCGATCCGGCGGAACGTGGCCGTACCTCTGGCCACGGCGACCCCGGTCGTCTCCATGGCCGACTCGATCTGGGCCACGGTGGCCGTGGTCAGCCGCTGCTTGATCAGGGCGGCGCAGCCGGCGGCCACGGGGCTGGCCATGCTCGTGCCGGACGCAGCGGTGGTGCCACCGCCGATGGCGTCGGAGACCACGCTGACGCCGGGGGCCAGCATGTCCGTCGTGGTGGAGGTGTTGCTGAACGACGCCACCGCGTCGCCCGTCGTGGTCGCCCCCACGGAGATGACGTCCCTGAGGCAGGCGGGGGCCGTCATCTGCGTCGTGGAGCCGTCGTTCCCGGCGGAGGCGAAGACCATCACCCCGGCGTCCCGGAGGCGGGTCACCACCGACGACGACGCCATGAGCCAGGAGGTGGCCGAGTCGCAGTCGCCGGTGAAGCGGGAGCTCGTGCCCAGGCTCATGTTGATGACGTCGATGCCGAGCGACGGCCGGTTGGCCAGGTCGTCCAGGGCGGCGGTGATCTCGCTGAAGGCGTAGAAGCACCCGCCGAAGGAGCAGTCGTCGGTCACCTTGACCGCGACGATGCTGGTGTTGGGAGCGACCCCGACTGAGCTGACCGCTCCCCCGGAGGTGACGATCCCGGTGACGTGGGTGCCGTGGCCGGCGTCGTCCTCGGCCGCGCCGGCGCCGGTCTGGCGCCTCGTCCCGTTGGGGCAGAAGCCGAGGCCGCCGCCGGCGAAGGCGTCGCCGAAGCAGGACTGGTAGGTCGTGGCGCCGGCCAGGTCCGGGTGGTCGAGGTCGTGGCCGGAGTCGAGGACGGCGACGGTGACGCCGGTGCCGCGGGTGCCCGTGGCGTGGATGGTGTCGGCGTCGATGAGCGGCACCACGGTGCCGAGGGTCCCCGTGCCCGCCCCCTCGTCGAGGTCGACCTTGACCACGTCGGGGTGGGCCGCCAGGCGCTCGAGCGCGGCGGGCGAGACGCGGGCGGTGAACGCCGGGACGGTCTGGAACCGGTGGCGCACGTCGACCCCGCCGCCGACCCCGGCGAGGACCCGGTCCTGGGCCGCCCGGGCATCCTGCCGGGCCACGGCCAGCCCGCCGCCGATGGCGCCCTCGCGGAGCATGACCACCACGTCGATGGTGCGGCCCTCGCGCGCCGCCTCCCGGGCGCCACCCCCGAGGACCTGTGAGGGTGGCACCGGCGGCGCGGCCGGCTCCGACCCTGCTGACGCGGGGCCCACGGCCCCGACGAGGACGAGCGCGGTCGCGGAGAGCGCGACAGCAACGCGACGACCGTTGCCGTACATCGACCCTCCCACCGGCCAGACGGACGGCGGCACGGTAGCAGTGCAAAACGGACAGCGACAGGGGTGGCCCGCTTCGCCCTGGCGCCCTACCGTCAGCCGGGTGGTGGAGGTCCACCCACCGCTCGTGGAGTACCTCCGCCAGGAGCGGGCCGACCAGCTCGCGGCCGAGGGCCTGTTCGCCGACGACCCCGGGGGGATGGCCGCCGCGTGGGACCGCATCCAGGGGATCTGGGCGGCGACCGTGGCCCGGGCCCGGCTCCTGCCCGAGCCGGTGCTCGACGAGCGCGTCGACGGCGAGTGGTCCTTCGTCGAGACCCTGCGCCACCTGGTCTTCGTGTCGGACGTCTGGGTGGGCGAGATCGTGGAGGAGGACGCCGACCCCTACCACCCCTGGGGGCTGCCTCCGGACTTCCGCGCCGACGCGGCGGGTGAGCTCGGGCTCGACGTCGACGCCCGCCCCCGACTCGACGAGGTCCTGGCCGTGCGCCGGAGACGGGTGCAGGACGTGAGCCGGGTCGTCGCCGGGCTCACGCCCGACGCCCTGCGGCGGACGTGCGCGCCACGGGACGGCACCTTCACGGTCGTGGGCGCCCTCCAGACCGTGCAGTTCGAGGAGTGGGCCCACCACCAGTACGCCACCCGGGACCTGACCTCGCTCGAGCGGTCGCGCGAGGTGACAGAGCGCCGAACGACGGCCGGTCGCGCGCGCGTCCGGGGGACGTGAGTACGGAAAGACCGAGCTCTCCCCGACGAGACGTTTTTCTCGGCGCCCGCCGGCGCCCGCCCGCGCCCGTGAAGCTCACTCCGCCTCCGGCGCGACCGGTGGGTAGAGGCGGAAACCAGACCACCGGCGGTGCACGAGCCGTTCGTAGAACTCGTCGGCGTCCGAGAGGAGGTCGACCCGCTCGGCCCCGGAGGCGGCGAGGGCCTCCTGGATCAACCGGGTCCCGATGCCGCGCCGTCGGTGGTCGGCGGCCACGACCATGCTGGCCAGGTACGCCTGGAGCTCGCCGTCGCTGAGCAGGTAGGCGAAGCCCACGACGACCGCGCCCTCGACGGCGGCGAACGTGGTCACCCCTGGGTTGGTGAAGATCCGGTGGGCCCGGTGGGGATCGGCGGCGAGCGACGGCCACCCCTCGGCCCGGCACAGCGCCAGGACGCCTTCCAGGTCGTGCCGCTGGTAGGGGCGGACGTCCACGGCGACGAGCCTCGTCCAGCGGGCCGGGCCGGGGCCAGGGATAACGTCCGCCGATGCCGGACGCGGACGCACGGGACCCGATCGACCCCGCGGCTCGGGCCCGGGCCATGACCGAGTTCTTCGGTCCGCTGGTCCCCGGTCGCCTCGGCTGCGTCTTCGACCATGCCGCTCCCGACCTCGTGCTCGGCCACATCGACGTGACCGAGGACCTCATCGCCGGGACCGGGTACCTGTTCGCGCCCGCCGTGGTGGCCCTGGCCGACACGTGCGCCGCGATCGGCTGCGGCGTGAGCGTCCCGCAGGAGGCGTCGTTCACCACCATCGAGCTGAAGACCAACTTCCTCTCGTCGGCCCGGGTGGGCGAACGGGTGACGTGCCGGTGCACGCCGGCCCACCTCGGGCGCCAGACCCAGGTGTGGGACGCGGTGGTGGCGAACGAGGCCTCGGGGCGGACGATGGCGCTCTTCCGGTGCACCCAGATGGTCCTCCTGCCGAGGTAGCCACGCTCGCCTTGGCGCACGCCCGGGCCGGCGGCAAGGCTGCCCCGCCGTGACCGATGTGGCCCGCCTCCTCGCCGCCAACGAGGCCTACGCCGCGGCCCGCGCCAGCGTCGAGGACGCCCGGCCCAGCCGCCACCTGGCGGTGCTCACCTGCATGGACGCCCGCATCGACGTCTTCGCCGTCCTCGGGCTGCACCTCGGCGAGGCCCACGTCCTGCGCAACGCCGGTGGCCGGGTCACCGACGACGTGCTCCGCAGCCTGGCGCTGTCGTGCCACGTCCTCGGCGTCGAGACGGTGGTCGTCATGCAGCACACCCGGTGCGGCCTGGCCGGAGTGACCGACGAGGACCTGCGGGCCAGGACCGGCGCCGACCTCGGCTTCTTCCCCATCGACGACCACCGGGCGGCGCTCGAGGAGGACGTGCGCCTCCTCGCCGCCACGCCGTTCCTCTCACCCGTCCGCGCCATCGCCGGGTTCGTCTACGACGTCGGGAGCGGGCTCCTCGACGACGTGGTCCGGTGGGAGGCCCCGGGCTCGCGCTCCAGCAGCCGGTAGCGGAAGACCTCCTCGAACCCGAGGCGCCGGTAGACCCCCTCGCCCATCGGTGACGATCCGAGGACGGCGGTGGTGCACCCGAGGGCGCGGGCCTCCGCCATGGCCCTCGCCGTGACGACGGCACCGATGCCCCGCCGGCGCTCGGCCGGCGTCGTCGACACGAAGTAGACCCCGGCCACCTCCTCCGGGTGCACGAGGAGGCTGACCGTCGCCACCGGCGCGCCGTGCCACCGACCGAGGAGGTGGCGCCACGGTGCCTCGTCGCCGAGCCCGATGCGAGCGAACACCTCGGCCACCCACGCGGCCTCCGGCGGGCCCTCCCCGAACCCCTGGGCCAGGACGCGGCGGTAGTCGTCGAGCTCCCCCTCCGTGCCCACCCGCCCGACCTCGAGGCCCTCGACGGGGGGCACGTCGGGGGGCGTCGTCGTGAGGTCGGCCACCATGGCCGGCTCCTCCCCGCCGTCCTCGAACCCGGCGGCGAGGAGTCGGGTGGCGAGGTCCACCGGACCCATCGACGGTGCGAGGTGCCACGACCCGGGTAGCCGGCGCCGGTCGAGCTCCGCGGCCCACTCCTCGACCAGCTCGTCGGCCCGATGCGGAGCGGCCGAGCAGGCGACGACCGCGTTGTGGTAGCCGAGCGGGGAGCCGCCCACCGTCCAGACGATCTCGTCGTCGCACCGCTCGACGCCGCCGCCGACCCGCCCCATGCCCAGCAGGAACGCCCGCACGTTGGCCTCGACCACGGCCGACGGGGCACCGATCGCCACGGGACCCACGGTACGAGCCGGCCTAGCTTGGCTCCATGGGGTTGTCCGAGCGGGACGCGGCCTTCCTCGCCACCCACCACACCGCGGCCATGATCACGGTGGCCCCCGACGGCATGGCCAAGGCGACCCGGGTGGCGGTGGGCCTGGTCGACGGCCGGCTGTGGAGCAGCGGGACGGCCGACCGGATCCGGACGCGGCGCCTGCGCCGGGACCCGCGCTGCACCCTCTACGTCCACGACGACCGCTTCGCCTTCATGACCCTCGAGACGGTCGTGACGATCCTCGAGGGGCCCGATGTCGCGGCGCTGAGCCTGCGGCTGTTCCGCATCCTCGAGGACCGCCCGTCCGGCCCCCTCGCCTGGTTCGACGGCGAGCTCGACGACGAGGCCTTCCTCGCGGCGATGGTCGCGGAGCAGCGCCTGATCTACGAGTTCGAGGTCCTGCACGCCTACGGCCTGTACTGATCGCGAGCGGGGCCTACCGTGGCCGGCATGGACTGGAAGCTGGAGCTGGTGGCCATCCCCGTCTCCGACGTGGACCGGGCCAAGGCCTTCTACGCCGAGCAGGTCGGCTTCCACGCCGACCACGACCACAACGTCAGCGACGAGATCCGCTTCGTCCAGCTGACCCCGCCCGGCTCGGCCTGCTCGATCACCATCGGGAAGGGCGTGACCCAGGCGGCCCCGGGCTCGGTGGAGGGCATGCAGCTCGTCGTCGCCGACGTCGACGCCGCGCGGGCCGAGCTGGCCGGCCGGGGCGTGGAGGTGAGCGCCGTACAGGAGTTCCCCTGGGGCCGCTTCGTCTTCTTCGCCGACCCGGACGGCAACCGCTGGGCGGTGCAGGAGATCCAGCGCCAGACGTAGCATCCGGCGATGGCGGGCACGGCTGCGATCGCCGCGACGGTGGGGGACGTCGTGGTGCTGGTCGGCACGGCCAAGGGCCTGTTCGTGCTGACGGCCGGGCCCCAGCGGGACGAGTGGGAGCTGTCCGGACCGGCCTTCCGGGGCGAGGAGATCTACGCCGCCGCGCTGGATTGCAGGGGCGGCCGCCGGCGCCTCCTGGTGGGGGCCACCAGCTCCCATTGGGGCCCCTCCGTGTACCGGTCCGACGACCTCGGCGCCTCCTGGGTCGAACCGACGATCGCATCGCTCGCCTTCCCTGCGGAAGCCGGGGGTCCCGCCGTGGCCCGGGTCTGGCAGATCCAGCCGGCAGGCGACGCCCAGCCGGACGTCGTCTACGCCGGCGTGGAGCCGGCCGCGCTCTTCCGCTCGGACGACGGGGGCGAGACCTTCCGACTCGACGAGGCGCTGTGGGACCACGAGCACCGGCCGCAGTGGGAGCCCGGCGGCGGTGGTCTGTGCCTCCACACCGTCGTCCCCGATCCCGCCGGCGGACCCCGCCTCGGCGTCGCCGTCTCCGCCGCCGGCTTCTACCGGACCCTCGACGGGAGCACGTGGGAGGCCGCCAACACGGGCATCCGCGTGACCTTCATGCCCGAACCGAACCCGGAGTTCGGGCAGTGCGTCCACAAGGTGGACCGCCACCCGAGCGAACCCGACACCCTCTTCCTCCAGCACCACTGGGGCGTGTACCGGTCGGACGACTTCGGTGGCCACTGGACCGAGATCGGCGCCGACGCGCTGCCCTCCACGTTCGGCTTCCCCGTCGTGGCCGACCCAAACCACCCCGGGACGGCCTACGTCCTGCCCCTGACCTCCGACGAGTTCCGCTGCACCCCCGACGGTCGCCTCCGCATCTACCGGACCACGGACGGCGGGGCATCGTGGGAGGCGCTCGAGCAGGGCCTGCCACAGCACGACGCCTGGCTCACCGTGCTTCGGGACGGCTTCGCCGCCGACGCGCTCGACCCGGCCGGGCTCTACGTGGGCACCCGCACCGGCGAGGTCTTCGCCTCGCCGGACGGTGGGGCGTCGTGGCAGGAGGTGGCCCGCCACCTGCCACCTGTCCTCTGTGTGAAGACGGCGGTCCTGCGCTGACCGTCGTCCGCCTGGCCGCGGCGTTGCGGGGCCACGCCGGCGGCCGGGGCACCATCGAGCTGGACCTGGCCGCCCCCACCACGCTCCGACTGGTGCTCGACGCCCTGGCCGCCGCCCACCCGGCGGTGGGCCGCCGCGTGCGGGACGAGTCCGGTGCCCTCCGCCGGCACGTCAACGTCTTCGTCGACGCCGACAACGCCCGTGACCTGGACGGACTCGACACGACCGTCCCCGAGGGGGCCGAGGTGGCCGTCCTCGCCGCCGTCTCGGGGGGCTGACCGGCACCGACCGATGAGTTCCGGGCGCCGGCCCCGTCCCAACCGCCGTGGGCCTCCCCGACGCGCCGCCATGACCCTCGCCGTAGGATGCGAACCCGTGTCCGTGCGCACCTCCCCCGCCAGCGGTCTCACCCTCGAGGACCTCGACCAGTACCGCCGGGAGCTCACCGGCTACAGCTACCGGATGCTCGGTTCCGGCTCCGAGGCCGAGGACGCGGTGCAGGAGACGATGGTGCGGGCGTGGCGGGCCATCGATGGCTTCGAGGGGCGCTCGGCGGTGCGCTCGTGGCTCTACCGGATCGCCACCAACGTGTGCCTGGACATGCTCCGCAGCCGGCAGCGGCGGGCCCGGCCGATGGACCTCGGCCCGTCGTCCACCGCCGACTCGTCGCTCGGTGCGCCGCTGCCCGAGGCCACCTGGATCCAGCCCATCCCCGACGACCGGGTGCTGCCGGAGAACGGTGACCCGGCCGAGCTGGCGGCCGCCCGGGAGACCATCCGGCTGGCGTTCGTCACCGCCCTCCAGCACCTGCCCGCCCGCCAGCGGGCCGTGCTCATCCTCCGCGAGGTCCTCCGGTGGCGGGCCACCGAGGTGGCCGAGCTGCTCGACACGAGCGTGGCCTCGGTCAACAGCGCCCTCCAGCGAGCCCGGGCCACGCTGGCGTCGCGCGACGTGTCCGCCACGACCGACCCGGTGGCCGACGCCGACCAGCAGGAGCTCATCGCCCGGTACGTCGACGCCTTCGAGCGCTACGACGTGTCCGAGCTGGTGAAGCTGCTCCACGACGACGCGGTGATGTCCATGCCCCCGTTCCCGCTGTGGCTGGTCGGCCCCCAGGAGATCGGTCGGTTCTTCCTCGGCCAGGGCATCGGCTGCCAGGGGTCGAAGCTGCTGGCCACCTCGGCCAACGGCAGCGCCGCGTTCGGCTCCTACAAGCCGGCCGAGGACGGGACCCGCCGGCCGTGGGCCATCCAGGTGATCGAGGTGTCAGGCGACCGGATCGTCGGGCACCACAACTTCCTCGGCCCCGACCTGTTCCCCGTCTTCGGCCTCCCCGACCACCTGCCCGCGTAGGCCGGCCACCTCGGCCAGGCCCACGAAGCCGAGCAGCCCCAGCAGCTCCGGGTCCGCGTCGCGCAGCTCGATGGCGCACCCGAGGCGGCGGGCGGTCAGCACCAGGCGGGCCAGGTGGCCCACCGCGGCGAGGTCGATCCGATCCTCCCGGGGCAGACACCACTCGGACAGCTCGAGGTCACCCCGGCGGAGCACGACCGTCGCCAGGACGTCCCGTCGCAGCACGCCACCTAGGACGGACGTCACAGCCCGGACTCATCGGTGACCGCCGACGTGCTGACCGACCGGGCCCTCGGCCGGGCCACGCTCGCGCGCCAGCTCCTGCTCGAGCGCGTCGCGCTCGACCCCGTGGCCGCGGTCGAGCGCCTGGTGGGGCTCCAGGCCCAGGAGCCGCTCGATCCCTACCTGGCGCTGTGGTCGCGACTCGACCCCTTCGACCCGCACGCGCTGGGCCGCGGCCTCGAGGACCGGACGCTCGTCCGCATCGTCGTCATGCGGGGCACGATCCACCTCGTCACCGCCGACGACGCGCTGGTCCTGCGCCCCCTGACCCAGCCGGTGCTGGACGCCGAGCTCGCCCGTCACGCCGAGTTCGCGCCGCACCTCGCCGGCGTGGACCTCGGCCCCGCGCTGGCCTTCGGCCGGTCGTTCCTCGCCGACGAGCCCGCCACCGGGCGAACGCTGCGAGCGGCGATGACGGAGCGCTTCCCCGACCTGCACGCCGGCGCGCTGGCCTACGCCTGCCGCTGCCTCATCCCCCTGGTGCAGATCCCACCCCGGGGCGTCTGGGGCCGCACCCTCCAGGTCACGCTCACCCCGCTCGAGGCGTGGGTGGGGCGGCCGCTGGCCGCGCGGCCGTCACTGGACGAGGTGGTGCTGCGCTACCTCGCCGCCTTCGGCCCGGCGACGGTCGCCGATGTGGCGTCGTGGTCGCGCCTCACCCGCCTGCGGCAGGTGGTGGACCGGCTGCGGCCGCAGCTGCGCGCCTTCCGCGACGAGCGGGGGCGGGAGCTGGTCGACCTGCCGGACGCGCCCCGGCCCGACCCGGACACCCCGGCGCCGGTCCGCGTGCTGCCCGAGTACGACAACGTCCTCCTGTCCCACGCCGACCGGGCCCGCTTCGGGTCCGACGAGGCCCGACGGCTGGAGGGCGCCGCTGGCCCCTACAAGGGGGCCGTGCTCGTCGACGGGGGCGTCGCCGCCGTGTGGCACATCGAGGCGGACGAATCCCGGGCGACGATGGTCGTCGAGCACGCACCCCTCCCCCGCCGATCGCAGGCCGCCCTCGAGGCGGAGGCGCAGCGGGCGGTGTCCTTCCTGCGGGCCGACGCCGACGTCGACGTCGACGTCCGCCTGCTGGCCGTCGGCGACGGTCAGCCCCGCCGGCGGCCCAGGGCCTCGAGGTAGCGGGCGCCGGCGGCCCGGCAGTCCGGGTCCCGCAGGGCGGTGACCAGCGAGTCGGCGTCGGACCAGCTGCGGGCGGTCCCGACCATGGCCGACGTGACGGCGTCGACGTGGCGCTTGGTGGCCCGGACGGGGAAGGCCGCCTTCCCCGCCAGCGAGCGGGCCAGCCCCTCGACCTCGACGTCGAGGTCGTCCAGTGGGACCACCCGGTTGACGAGCCCGAGGCGGTAGGCCTCGTCGGCGGCGAAGGCCCGACAGGTCATGACCAGCTCCTTGGTGACCGCGGGCCCCACCTCCCGCACGAGGCGGGGGATGCCACCCCACGCCAGGGGGATGCCGAGGTCGACCTCGGGGATGGAGAAGCGGGTGCCCTCGGCCGCCACCCGCAGGTCACACGCAGCGGCCAGGACGACGCCGCCGCCCACGCAGTGGCCGTGGATGCGGGCCACGGTGACCGCCTCCATGGCCTCGATGGCGTCGGCCATCCGGCGTCCGGCGTCGGCCGCCTCCCGAGGCGACCCCGCCGCCGGCTCGGAGAACGAGCCCACGTCGGCCCCGGCCGAGAAGGCCCGGCCCCGACCACCGACGACGACCACCCGGGCGTCCGGTCGGGCGTCGAACCACCGGGCGGCGACGACGAGCTCCTCGAGCGTGGCCGTCGACAGGGGGTTGAGCTTGTCGGGGCGGTCGAGCCACAGGTGGCCCACCGTCCCGTCGAGCTCGACGGTGACGGTGTCGAGGTCGGGGGCGTCCATGGCCCGATCCTCACAGGTCACGCGGGCAGCAGCCGTTCGCCGGCCAGGTCGGCGCCCGCCCGGAGCGACCGCAGCTTCTCCCACACCACGGACGGCGCCACGTCACCGATCCCGGCAGAGGTGTCGAAGCCGCAGTCGGTGCCGGCCAGCACCCGGGTCGGGTCACCCACCGCCCGGACCACGCGCGTCAGCCGGTCGGCCACCACCTCGGGGTGCTCGACGTAGTTGGTCGTGGTGTCGATGAGCCCCGCCACCAGGTTCATGCCCTCGGGGAGCGGCCGGCGCTCGAGCTCGGCGTGCTCGTGCGCGTGGCGGCCGTTGGCCATGGACAGCACCAGGGCCCCCACCCGGGCCTCGTAGAGCAGCGGGAGGATCTCCGCCAGCGGGACGTCGCGGGTGTGGGGGCCGGCGTAGTTCCCCCAGCAGACGTGCAACCGGACGTCGCCGGGCTCGATGCCCTCGAGGGCGCCGTTGATGGCGTCCACCACCAGCTCGACCCAGGCCAGGAAGTCGCCCAGCGGCCGGTCGGCGAAGAGGGTGTGGCGCTCGAGGGCGAGGTCCGGTGCGTCGATCTGCAGCAGGAGGCCCCGGTCCACGATGGCCCGGTACTCGGTGGCCAGGGCCGCGGCCACCGCCCGGACGTAGGCCTCCTGCGAGGGGTAGTGCCGGTTCTCCATGGCCGACGCCACGATCCCCGGCGACGCGGCGGTCATGAAGGTCTGGCGGAACGGGGTGTCGGCCACCAGGGCGCACTCGGCCTCGACCTCCGAGGTGTCCCGGTAGGCGACCTCGCCGATGGCGGCGGGGGCGTGCAGCAGGTCGACCTTGGTGCGCTCCCTCCGGGGCGCGAGCAGCTCCAGGAGGTCGGGGTGGTCGAGCAGGTCCTTCATGAGCGGGCGGGAGCTCGTGCCGCCGAACCCGGTCAGCCGGTGCTGGACGTAGGTGAAGAAGCTCTCACGAGCCTGCTCGCCGTCGTTGCCGACGTCGATGCCCGCCTCCTGCTGCGCGGCGATGGTCGCCGCGGTGGCGTCCTCCACCGCCCGTCGGAACACCTCGGGGTCGACGGCCTCGCCCCGGCTGCGGCGGCCGTGGAGCTCGGCCAGCGCCTTCGGGCGGGGCAGGCTGCCGGCGTGGGTGGTGAGGAAGCGGGTGTCGCTCGTGCGCACACCCGCAGTCTCGTCCCGGCGGTAGACAGACGGCCATGCCCAAGGTCGTCCGCCAGGCCCGCTTCCGCCGACCGCCCGGCGCCACCGAGGTCTTCCTCGTGCGCCACGGCGAGTCCGAGCCGGCCGTCGCCGGCGAGGTGTTCCCGTTGGTCGACGGGCACGGCGACCCGGCGCTCGCCCCCGAGGGCCGGGAGCAGGCGGAGCGGGTGGCGGACCGGCTGGCGGCGCAGCAGGTGGACGCCATCTACGTGACGACGCTCCGGCGCACGGCGGAGACGGCGGCGCCCCTGGCCGCCCGACTCGGCCTCGAGCCTGCGGTCGAGCGGGACCTGCGGGAGGTGTTCCTGGGCGACTGGGAGGGCGGGCCCTTCCGCCACCACGTGGCCGAGGGCCACCCGGCCGCCGTGCGGATGATGGTCGAGGAGCGCTGGGACGCCATCCCCGGGGCCGAGCCGACGGAGGCGTTCCGGGCGCGGGTGCGGGCCGGGCTCGAGCGGGTGGTGGCCGCCCACCCCGACCAGCGGGTGGTCGTCGTCAGCCACGGCGGGGTCATCGGCGAGCTCGTGCGCCAGGCCGTGGAGGGCAACCGGGCGTTCGCCTTCGTGGGTGCCGACAACGGGTCCATCACCCACCTCGTGGTGTCCAGTGACCGCTGGGTGGTGCGCCGGTTCAACGACACCGCCCACCTGGCGGACGGCTTCGACCTCGACCCCGAGCCCTCGCTCCCCGAGGGCGACCAGGGCGTCTCGGCCTGACCCCGCCTAGGCGTAGGTGCGGACGAGCTCCAGCACGGCGGCGGCGTCGGGACCGGTGGCCCGCAGGCTCGTCGTCGCCGGGTCGCGCCGGCGGGCGGCCACCAGGCAGAGGTCGAGGGCGTCGCCCCGGACCACGGTGCGCGGCTCCTCGGGCGGCACCAGGTCCCAGCGCTCGCCGTCGGGGGCCCGCAGCTCGAAGGCGACGGGACCCGAGAGCGGGCGCCCGGCCCGTTCGAAGGCGTAGGGCAGCGTGCGCCAGGCCAGGCGGGCGATGAGCCGGAGCCGGTTCGTCGCCGAGGGCGGCTCTCCGAAGGCGGCGGCCACGTCGCCGGTGTGGATCCAGCACTCGGCCAGCCGGGTGGTGGCCAGGGTGCGGGCCGACAGCCGACCGGTCACCCACGGCACCCGCGCCGACAGGTCGGTCTCCGGCGAGGGCGGCCCGGAGCGCGGCCGTGGTCGACCGCCACGCCGCGAACACCTCGCCCCCCGATGCACCCCGGGCCTCGACCACCATGCGCTCGGCCCAGTCGTCCACGTCGGCGTCCTGCCCGCCGAGGCCGCCCTCGGGCAGGCGGCCCTCGACGCTGGCCACCGCCCCCTCGTCGGACTGGGTCAGGTGCACGACCACGTCGGCCACCGACCAGCCCTCGCAGGCCGACGCGCGGGCCCAGTCGTCCTCGCTCAGGCCGGCCAGGATCCCGTCGAGCTCGGCGTGCTGGTCGGCCAGGTCGGCGAGGACGTCATCCACCGCCAGGGGACCCTAGGCGGGCCGCATCGGAGGTGCCCAGGCCACACTGGCCGGACCGTGCCCAGCCTGCTGATCGTCCACCACACCACGTCGCCGCCGCTCCACGCCATGCTCGACGCCGTGGTCTCCGGGGCCACGGACCGGCGCATCGAGGGGGTCGACGTCGTCGTGCGGGCCGCCCTCGCGGCGACGGCGGTGGACGCGCTGGGAGCGGACGCCTACGTGCTCGGGACGCCGGCCAACCTCGGGTCGATGTCGGGCGCGCTCAAGCACTTCTTCGACCAGATCTACTACCCCTGCCTCGAGGACACGAAGGGCCGCGCCTACGGGCTCTACGTCCACGGGAACAACGACACCACCGGCGCGGTGCGGGGCGTCGAGGCCATCACCACCGGCCTCCAGTGGCGGCGCGCCCGCCCCGCCCTCTCGGTGCTCGGTCAGCCGGGGCCCGAGGAGCTGGAGGCGTGCTGGGACCTCGGCGCCTCGCTGGCCGCCGGGCTCACGCTGGACGGGTAGGGACCCCTAGGACTCGATCCAGATCTGGGCGACCTGGTGGGCGGCCCCGCCGCTGATGGTGCTCGGTGTCCCGTCCGGCAGTGCCCCGGCGGCGATGCCCTGGACCTCGGGCTTGTGGCCGATGGACCACACCGTCCAGCTGGTCCAGAGGTCGTAGACCTGCTCGCCGAAGCGCCGGTTGACGTCCTCGGCCGCCGCCTTGCGCTCCTCGTCGTCACCGCTCTGGCGGATGGTGTCGAAGGCGGCGTCCATCTCCGGGTCCTGGAAGTGGTTGAAGTTCAGGGAGATCTCGCCCGCCGGCGCGTAGCTGTCCGAGTGCCACCAGACGCTCTGCTGGTCGGGGTCGTAGCCGCCGTGGCTGCGCCAGCCCCACACCTCCATCTCGCCGAAGGCCGAGTCGAGGATGAACTGGCCCTGCTCGGTCTGGTCGATCGACATCTCGACGCCGACCGCCTCCCACATGCCCTGGAGGACCTCCGCCGTCCGACGGTTGGCCGAGTCGTTGGTCGTCGTGTACGTGATCTCGATGGGCTCGTTGTCCTCCTCGTAGGCGGTGATGAGCCGTTGCGCCTCTTCGGGGTCGTACTCCGGGTAACCGGTGTCCTCGAGGTAGCCGATGGACCCCGGCGGGAACGGCCCGTTGGCCGGCCGGCCGATGCCACCGCCCACCGTGTCGATCAGCTGCTGCTTGTCGATGGCCATGGCCAGGGCCCGCCGCACGTCGACGTCGAGCATCGCGGGGTTGGCGTTGCTGCCCGGGCCCTCGTCGACGTTGATCATGATGTAGTTCGTCTCGCCGAAGCGGTCGACCTCGATCTCGTCGAGGTCGTCGTTGTCCGCGCAGGCGATCGACGAGCTGGCCGTTGGAGGTGTGGGCGATGTCGAGCTCGCCCGACTCGAGGCCGTTGATGCGGGTCTGGGCCTCGGGGATGAAGCGGAACTCGATGGAGTCGGCGAAGGGGAGCTGCCGGCCCTCGGCGTCCTGCTTCCAGTAGTCGGGGTTGCGGGTGGCGCCGGAAGTGGCTCCCGACCTCGTACTCCTCGAAGACGAACGGGCCCGTGCCGACCGGCTCGGTCTCCGGGACCGTCCCGGCCTTGTTGGCCTGCGCCACGTGGGCGAGGCCATGTAGCCGAGCTGGCTGGCGAGGAAGATCGGGAAGCCGCTCCACGACTCGTTCATGGTGCACCACCGCGGCGGTGCCGTCGGCGTTGAGGGCGACGCTCTCGATGGACTTCAGGGCCGCCTGGGTGAGGGCCGAGTCGAGCTGGTCCTGGATGTTGTAGCGGATGGCCTCGGCGTCGAAGGGCGTGCCGTCGTGGAAGGTGATGCCCTCGCGGGGCGTCAGCGTCCACTCCGTGAAGTCCTCGTTCGGCTCGAACGACTCGAGCAGGTTGGGCTGGGGGTTCCCGTCCTCGTCCGGGAGGACGAGCGGGTCGTAGACGCTGTTGAACACCTCGTAGCAGGAGATGGCGCACGTGGACCGCTGCGGCGTCCACGGGTTGGAGGTGTCCGCCTCCAGCCCGTAGACGATGGTGCCGCCGGTCTGGGGCTCGCCCTCGTCCTCGGGCGTGGTCGTGGACGCGCCGCCCGTGGGCTCGGCCTGGCCCCCGCCGCCGCCTCCGCCGTCGTCGTCGTCCCCGCCGCAGGCGGCTGCCAGCAGCGCCGGGACGACGAGCAGGGCCAGCAGTTTGACGACGACGCCGGAACGTCCGGTAGCGGTGGTGCGCACGGGATCCCCCCCAGGCTCGAGCCTGACCCCGACAGTAGGCCCGCCGCGGCCGAGGTCACTCCACCGTGATGGTCCCCGCATCTGGTTCGGGTGGTACTCGCAGTGGAAGTCGTAGGTGCCGGCGTCGGGCGTGACCGTGGCCTGCCCGGTCTCGCCGCCGTCGGCGTCCTCGTCGACGTCGAGGTCCTCGACGGTGATGTTGTGCTCGACGTCGTCCTCGTTGGTCAGGACGAGGGTCACCTCACGGCCGGCCTCGAGGGTCACCTCGCTGGGGTCGAAGGCGAAGTCCTTGGCGGTGATGTCGCTGGTCGGGCCCGAGGGCGTCTCCTGCTCCTCGGCGGCGGCGTCGTCCCCGCCGTCGTCGTCGTCCCCGCCGCACCCGGCGAGGGGCAGGGCCAGCGCGAGGACGAGGGCGGTCAGGGCGTGGGCACGGCGCACGGCGAGCCTCCGTTCGAGCGGTCACCGGACAGTACGGCTCGCCGGCGCCGGAGGTTCAGCGTGGGCGCACGGCGTAGGCGCAGACGTGGGCGCCGGCGATCATGTGCGCCACCCGCTCGACCTCGGCGTCGGGCAGCGAGTCGCGCAGGAACTGGAGCTCGCTGGTGCAGGCCTGGCCGAAGCGCCTCGCCACGTCGGTGATGGCGCAGTTGTGCTCGGTGATGCACCAGCTGCCGTCGTCGAGGCGCTCGGCGTCGGCCAGGTACCCGTCCTCGTCGAGCACGCGGGCCAGCTCGGCCACCCGCTCGTCGAACGGGCGGCCGGCCAGGCGGGCCAGGGTGGCGTCGGTGCGGCGGCGGCGGCGCTGCTCGAAGAGCCGGTCGACCAGCTCGGGGTCGTCGGCGTCGAGGTACCCGAGGAGCTCGGTGGTGAGCTGCCCGTAGGCGCGGGGGAAGAGGGCGAGCCCGCTGGCGGTCAGCGACCACCGGGCCCGGGGCCGGCCGGGTCCGCTCGGCGCGCTGCGGGAGACCACGAGGCCCTCGGCGGCGAGGCCGGCCAGCTGCTGGCGGACGGCGCTCGAGGTGACGCCGAGGCCCTCGGCCAGCTCGTCGGCGGTGGCCTCGCCGTGCCGGCGCAGCGCCTCGAGGGTGGCCCGCCGGGTGGCGGGCAGGCGGTCGAGGGCGGTGCCCAGGCCCTCGTCGGGCGTCGGGACGCTGCTCATCGGTCGACCCCCAGGTCGCGCACTCCTCGGACCGTCCCATCGACGTGGGCACCGATGAGCGGCCGTCGCTGGCGCTCCGGCAAGGGCGCTGTGCTCGTCGGTTCGCTCGCAAGCTCGCTCACGGGAGGACGAGGTGGGAGTCGCCGAACTCGTGCCAGCGGTAGCCCGCGTCCGAGGGCGGCGGCGTAGGACGTCTCGAGGAGGGGCCGTCCGGCCACGGCCTCGAGCAGGAGCAGGTGGGAGGCGGCCGGCTCGTGCCAGCCGGTGACGAGCCCGTCGACGGCGCGCACGCCGCGCTCGGGGGTGACCACCAGCTCGGTCCACCCGGCCCCCGGGTGCACGCGGCCGGTGTCGTCGGCCACCGTCTCGAGGGCCCGCACCACGGTCGTGCCCACGGCGATCACGCGGCCCCCGTGGCGCCGGGCCAGGTCGATGCGGCGGGCGGTGTCGGCCGGCACCCGGTACTGCTCGGCGTACGGGCGCCTCCCCCGCCTCCAGCGAGGCCACGCCGCAGTGG
>CAWIVE010000005.1:0-535098 GCA_963839545.1 uncultured Actinomycetes bacterium | reverse complement strand
CATGGCGGGAGTCTGCCCCGCGTGAGGGCGCCGCTCGTCACCGGTAGCATTGGCAGTCGCACCCCCGGAGTGCCAGACGGCGGAGGACCGATGCCCACCTACGAGTACGCCTGCAGGAACTGCGGCTCGCACCTCGAGGTCGTCCAGTCGTTCAGCGACGACCCGCTGACCGAGTGCCCCCACTGCGCGGGCCAGCTGAAGAAGGTCTTCGGGAGCATCGGCATCACGTTCAAGGGCAGCGGCTTCTACAAGACCGACAGCCGGTCGGGCTCGTCGGCCACGCGGAAGCCCGCTGACGGGACCAAGGAGCCCTCGGGCGACGGGGCCAAGGAGACGAAGAAGGAGACCAAGGCCGAGCCGGCGGCGGCCAGTCGTCCGAGCTCGAGCTCCGACTCCTCGCAGCTCGTCGAGCGGGACCGCCAAGTCGGCGTAGTGCCGGCGCCCGCCGACGCCGAGCTCGGCGTCTTCGGCGGCTCGGGGTTCTACGACTTCCTCGACGACGTCGAGGAGGTGGAGGTGGACACGCCGTGGGGCCCGCCCGCCGCCCCGGTGACCGTGGGCGAGGTGGCCGGCCGCCGGGTGGCCTTCCTCCCCCGCCACGGCCGGGCCCACGAGCTGCCGCCCGCACCGGGTGAACTACCGGGCCAACGTCTGGGCCCTGCGCTCCCTCGGCGTGCGGCGCATCCTCGCCCCGTGCGCCGCCGGGTCGCTCCGGGCCGACGTCCACCCGGGCGACGTGGTGGTGTGCGACCAGCTCGTCGACCGCACGTGGGGCCGGCCCGACACCTTCTTCGACGGGCCCGGCGCCAACCACGTGGCCTTCGCCGACCCGTACTGCCCCGAGCTGCGGGCGGTCGCCCTGGACGCGGCCGGGGCGGACCGGCATGGCCGCCCACGACGGCGGGACCGTCGTGGTGGTTCAGGGCCCCCGCTTCTCCACCCGGGCCGAGTCGCGCTGGTTCCGCGACGCCGGCTGGGACGTCGTCAACATGACCCAGCACCCCGAGGCCGTGCTCGCCCGGGAGCTGGGCCTCTGCTACGCCACCCTGGCCCTGGTGACCGACTACGACACCGGCGTCGAGGGGGTCGAGGGCGCCGGCCCGGTGTCGCAGGCCGAGGTGTTCGCCTTCTTCGAGGAGAACGTCCACCGCCTCCGGGGGCTGCTCCTCGAGGCGCTGCCGGCGGTGCCCGCGGCGCGGGCCTGTGCCTGCGCCGAGGGCGGCAACGGCGTCGAGCCCGTCCCGCCCGACGGAGGCGCCCGGTAGGGTCGGCCCCGCGCTTCCCCGCACCGGTCCACCGTGCCCGAGGAGCGCCCGTGCCGCCCCGCCGATCCCCGCCCGACCGCTCGTCCGCCTGCGGCGTCGCCCGTCCGCCTACTGGGCCGCCGTGCTCGCGCTCGCCCTGCTCACCACGCTGGTGGTGAGCCGGGCGGTGGGCCGGGCCGAGGCCGACGCCGCCCGCCTCGGGGGCCTGCGCCCCGCCGCCGTCGCCCGAGTCACCCTGCCGGCGGGGGCCACGGTGGGCCCGGGCGACACCGAGGTCCGCTCGCTCCCCGCCGCGCTGGTCCCGCCCGGCGCGGTGGCCGCCCCGCCCGAGGGCTCGGTGGTCTCGTCGACGGTGCACGAGGGCGAGGTGGTCCTCGGCTCCCGCCTCGCGCCGGCGGGCACGTCGGCCCTCGCCGCCGCCCTGCCCCCGGGAACCCGGGCCATCGCCGTCCCCGTCGATCCCGCGTCCCTGCCCGTCGAGCAGGGCGACGTGGTCGACGTCCTGGCCACCTTCGACCCCGACGTGGCCGAGGGCGCCGACCCGACCGTGGCGGTGGCCCGCGAGGCGGTGGTCGTCGACGTGGGTGAGGCGGGTGTCGTCGTGGCCGTGACGCCGGGTCAGGCGCCGCGGGTGGCCTTCGCCGCGGCCGCCGGCGCCGTGGCGCTGGCCGTGGTCGCCCCTAGCGAAGGCCGGTCGCCGCCAGGACGATGACGGCCGTGCCGGCGACGACCCGGTAGATCACGAAGGGCCGGAAGGTGTAGGTGCGGACGAGGTGCAGGGTGCCCCACACGGCCACCCACCCGATCACGCCCGAGGCCAGGATGCCGACCACGCAGCGCGCCCCCGAAGCCCGGCGGGATGCCGCCCTCCCGGAACATGTCGAACAGCTCGAAGGCCACGGCGCCACCGGTGATGGGCAGGCTCATGAGGAACGACAGGCGGGCGGCGGCATCACGGGAGAAGCCCCGCCACCGCCCGGCGGTGATGGTGGCCCCCGACCGGGACACGCCCGGGCGCGAGGGCGAGGGCCTGGGCGGCACCGAGGAAGAGGGCGTCGCGCAGGCGGAACGTGTCGGCGCCGCGACGGCCGCCGAGGTTGTCGGCCCACAGCAGGACGAGGCCGAACACGATCAGGAAGACGCCGATCAGCCACTCGGTCTTCCCGAGGTCGTTGAAGGTGCTCTGCAGGACGGCGCCGATGGCGGCGGCGGGGAGCGCCGACAGGAGCAGCAGCCAGGCCAGCCTGCCGTCGTCCATGGGGGACATCTCGAGCACCGGGTCGGTCGTGGGCTCGGGGGCGGGGTGCACCGACGTCTCGACGGCGCCCACGGCCGCCGGGCTCCGCCGGGTGCGCAGGACGAGCAGGCCGCCCCGCGCCAGGCGCACGAGGTCCTTCCGGAAGTAGGCCACCGCCCCGACCAGGGTGCCGAGGTGGAGGGACACGTCGAAGGCCAGCTCGAGCTCGGGGTGACCGGCGAAGTCGTCCCACCCGAAGAGCCACGGCACGAGGCGGAGGTGCCCGCTCGAGGAGATCGGGAGGTACTCGGCGAGGCCCTGGGTGATGCCGAGGATGAGGGCGTGGAGGAGGGACACGGTCGGACCTAGAGGGCGGAGGTGCTCGGCACGATGCGGGGGCTCCACGCTCGGGCCCGGTCGAAGTGGTGGCCCACCACCCGCGCGTCGGACAACGCGGCGAGGAACGAAGCCGGGCCGTCGAAGTCGGGCATCTCGACGTAGGCGGCCCCGATCGCCTCGGGGACGTGGGCGTCGCTCCCGGCGCCGCCGGGAAGTCCGTGCTCGGCGGCGAAGGCGGCGGCCCGGTCGTTGAGCGACGACAGCGGGGTCTTGGCGTTCAGCACCTCGACCGCGTCGACCAGACCGGCGGCGACGAGCGCGTCGAGCTCGGCCTCCCGGAGGCAGTGGCGGGTGGGGTCGAACGGGTGGGGGATGTACACCAGCCCGCCCTGGCCCCTGATGCGCTCGGCCGCCACCTGCGGCGAGAGGCCCCAGGGCAGGCGCTCGGTGAGGAACAGGCCGATGACCTCGCCCGCCACGGTGCGGAGCTCCTCGCCGACGACCACCCGGCAGGGCAGCTTCCCGGCGAGGGCGGTGGCGCCGTTGACGGTGCCGTGGTCGGTGATGCAGAGGACGTCGATCCGAGCGGCCTCGACCGCCGCCTGGAGCTCGTCCGGCGTGGTGGTGGCGTCGCCGGACCACATCGTGTGGGCGTGCAGGTCCACCCGCACCCACCCGGCCGGGGGCGCGCCGGCGAGGTGGGGGTGGAGCTCGACGGCCATGCCCGCCGAGGGTACCGGCCCCGTTCTGGCCCCCCGGGCCGCCCGGCCGCACCGGGATGTGGGGTGATCGGGGCCGGACCCGGGCACCATTGGGCCGTGCCCCGCCGTGGTCGAATCCGCCGCCTCATCCCCGTCGCCATCCCCGTCAGCCGGACGGCGATGGCGTGGTGGGCCTGGCGCAACCGCACCCAGCTGCTGGACTGGGCCGGGTTCGCCACCCGCTCGGTGCCCCGCCTCCAGGGTGCGGAGCGGGCCGACGTGATCACCGAGGCCCGCCTGCGCGCCCGCCTGACCAACGACGTCCGCACCCGCGGCGCCGAGGGGCTGCGGGTCGACGTGAACGACGGCGTGGCCACCCTGTCGGGCGTGGTCGACCCCGAGGTCCACGACGCCGCCCTGGACATCGCCACCGACACCCGCGGCATCCGCCGGGTGCGGGACACCCTGCGGGACCGGGGCCGCTGGAACCGCCCCTCCCGTCGCACCTCGGCGTCTGGGCACCTGGATCGCGCCTGAGCCGCGATCTGCGTGCCCAAACGCCGGAGGTCAGCGCTCGGGCACGCCGATCAGGTTGGGGAACGGCATCCCGCCGCCGGCGGTGATGCGCTCGACGAGGGGGTCGAGCAGCTCGACCAGGCGGTCGGTGCGGGCCGGGCCCAGCGCCTGCCACGGCGCCTCGGCGGCGGCCTCGGTGGCGGCTTCGACCTCGGCCCGCAGGCCGTCGGGGCACGCCTGGACGGCCACCGCCGCCGCCGCCCACTCGTCGGCCGTCCACCCCCGGTGCTCCTGGAGAGCCTCCTCGGGAGCGAGCCCGGCCCGGGCCGAGAGCACGTGCGCCTCGCACGGGCCCACGCCGGCCGCGACCAGCGCGGCCACGTGGCCGTCGCCCCGGTGCTCCCGCAGGACGGTGGTGGCGTGCCAGAGCGCGAGGTGGGGCTCGTCCGGCGCCCGCATCGCGGCGGTGGCGGCGGCCAGGGCCCGGCCCGGGAGGGGCGCCGCCTCCGCCGCCTCGAGCGCGAGGTCGGCGGCCTCCTTCATGCCGTCCCCGGCCACCACGTCGTCCCCGAGCAGGCGCCGCAGGGATTGGTCGACCAGGTCCAGCCGGACGGCCCACGCCCGGTCGGGGGCGCAGCGGCGCCACGCCTCGGGCAGGGCCCGTTCGACCACCCGGGGGGCGAAGCCGAAGAACAGCGCCGTCACCAGCGGCGGTGGCACCGGCCCGAGCGGCGCCGCCCGCGTGGCGAAGTAGCCCATCCAGAACCCGGTCCACCCGGCGCGCTGGAAGACGTCCCGCGCCTCCGGAGCGAAGTAGCCGACGGCGTGGTACGGCTCGAACCGCTGCCACAGCCGGCGGGCGTCGCCCACGGGGTTACGAACCCCCGAGCGCCACGTCGGCGATGGCCAGGCTCGGGGCGCCGGTGCCCCCCGGCCGCCACTCGAAGTCGGACCCGACGGCGATGACGTCCAGCAGCAGGCGCTGGAGGGTGGAGGCGATGGTGGCCTCGCGGAAGGGCTCGGCCAGGGCACCGTCGCGGATCACCAGGCCCTCGGCCCCCACCGACACGTCGCCGCTGACCGCGTTGACGCCGGAGTGCAGGCCGCTGACCTCCTGGACGAGCACGCCGTCGCCCACCGTGGCCAGCAGGTCGTCGAGCGAGCGGTCGCCCGGGTGCAGGGCGAGGGCCACCGCGCCGGGGGTCGGGGTGGAGGCGTAGCCCCGCACGGCGGAGGCCGTCGACGCCGTGCCCGCACGACGGGCCGACCACGTGTCGTGGAGGAACCCCCGCAGGACGCCGTCCTCGAGCAGCGCGGTGCGGCGGCAGGCCAGCCCCTCGCCGTCGTAGGCCCCGGCCCCGAGGGACGACGGGTCGGTCGGGTCGTCGACCAGCGTCAGCCCGGCGGCCACCGACTCGCCCATCCGGTCCCCGAACGGCGACCGGCCCTTGAGCACGGCGTCGCCGGTGAGCACCCCTCCCAGCACGCCGAGCAGGGAGGCCACCACCGACGGCTCGAGCACCACCGACACCCGGCGGGTGGCGGGCTGGCGGGCGCCGAGCATGCGGGTGGCCCGGTCGACCGCCCGGCGGGCGGTGACCTCGACGTCGAGCTCGTCGGGGCTGCGCCCGGCGCCGGCCGCGTACCCGGTCTGGGTCCCGGCGCCCTCGCCGGCGAGGGCGGAGACGGACAGCGAGCAGGTCGTGGCCGCGTCGAAGGCGGTGAGCCCGGTGCTGGAGGCCACCGCCGCCTCGCCGGCCCGGTCGCCGTAGATGGCCACCCGCACACCCCGGACCCGGGGGTCGCCGCCCAGCACGGCCCGCTCGAGGGCCAGCGCCAGCTCGACCTTCGCGTCGGTCGGCGTGCGGTCGACGCCCGGGAGCACCAGGTCGAGCGCGGGCGGCGCCACCCCGTCGGGCTCGGCCAGGCCGTTGGCCTCGTCGGGCGCGGCGAACGCGGCGTTGTCCCGGGCCTCGGCCAGGACCTCGTCGACCACGTCGGGGTCGAGGCTGCCGGCCGAGGCGAACCCCTGGCGCCCCTCGACCACCACCCGCACGCCGATCCCCGCCGAGGTGGCCGACGACAGCGACTCGACCTCGCCGCCGGACACCCGCACCGTCGTCGTGCGGCTGCGGCCGACGAAGGCCTCGACCTGCTCGCCGCCCCGGGCCCGCGCCGCCACCGACGCCGCCAGCCCCTCCAGGTCGACGTCGGCCACGGGGACGGCGGCCACCGTCATCGGGCTGTGCCCCCCACGGTGATGGCGGCGATCCGCAGCGTCGGCTGGCCCAGGCCGACCGGCACGCCCTGGCCGTCCTTGCCGCACGTCCCCCCACCGGGGGCCGAGCGCGAAGTCGTGGGCCACGGCGTCGATGCCCCGCAGCACGTCCGGCCCGTTGCCGATGAGGTTGCCCTCCCGCAGCGGGGCGGTGATCCGCCCGTCCTCGATGAGGTAGCTCTCGGCCATCCCGAACACGAAGTCGCCGGTGGCGGTGTTGACCTGGCCGCCGCCCAGCCGGGCCACGAACACGCCCCGCTCGGTCGAGGCCACGATGTCGTCGGGGTCGTCCTCCCCGGCCAGGAGGAACGTGTTGGTCATGCGCACCATCGGGAGGTGGCGGTAGCTCTGGCGCCGGCCGTTGCCCGACGAGCCCCCGCCCTCGCCCCGGGAGCGGAGCAGGTCCCGCATGTAGCCCGTGAGGACGCCGTCCTCGATGAGCACGTTGCGCGACGCCGGGTGGCCCTCGTCGTCGATGGCCGACGTCCCCCACTGCTCCGACACGGTGCCGTCGTCGACCAGCGTCACCAGCGGGCTGGCCACCCGCTCCCCCTGGCGACCGGCGAACACCGACGCGCCCTTGGCCACCAGGTCGGCCTCCAGCCCGTGGCCGCAGGCCTCGTGGAACAGGACCCCGCCGCTGCCCTTCGCCAGGACCACCGGCAGGGTGCCCGAGGGCGCCGGGCGGGCGGACAGCTTGACGAGGGCCCGGCGGGCGGCGGTGCCGGCCACGTCCTCCGGCGGGTGGTCGTCGAACAGCTCGAAGCCGACGGTGTTGGCCACCGACTCGAAGCCCGTCTGCATGCCGGCGTCGCCGGAGGCCACCACCTGCACGGCCAACCGGGTGCGGGCCGTCTCGTCGGTGGCGAGGAGGCCGTCGCTGTTGGCCACCAGCACCCGGCGCCGGCCGTCGGCGTAGGTGACGCCGACCTGCCGGATGGCCCCGCTGGCCGACCGGGCGGCCTGGTCGGCCCGCCGCAGCAGCTCGACCTTGTCCGCCTTCGACGGGCCCGACGGGCCCGAGGGGGGCGTGGTGATGCCGTCGAGGCGCCCACGGTCGAGGGCCACGGACCGGGCCTCTCCACCGGAGCCCCGGGCGGCAGCCGAGGCGGCGGCCGCCGCGGCGAGGAGGCCGGGCTCGGAGAGGTCGGCGGTGTGGGCGAACCCGACGCCGTCGCCGACGACCACCCGGATCCCCGCGCCCCGGTCCCGCCCGGAGGTGAGCTCCTCGACCCGCCCGTCGTCCAGCCGGGCCGACGTCGAGCGACGGTCCTCGGCGAACACCTCGGCCAGGTCGCCCCCGCGGCGCAGGGCCTCGCCCAGCACCCGCTCGAGCACCGACTCCTCGATCACACGGCCTCCTCGGGAAGAAGGGGCCCAGTGTGCCGCGACACCGTCCGTGGCGGCCCCCGGTGCGGGGCCTATCCTCACCGACCGTGCCGCCGGAGCCCGGATCCTCCGCCGAGGTCGAGCTCACGGTGACCGACGCCGACACCGCCGTGGCCATGGGCTCGGGCGACGTGCCCGTCCTGGCCACGCCTCGCGTGGTGGCGCTGTGCGAGGAGGCCAGCCTGGCCGCCGTCCGGGACACGCTCGGCCCGGGCGAGACGACCGTCGGCCACACCGTCCAGCTCGATCACGTCGCCCCCACCGCCGTGGGCCGGCGGGTGCGGGCCGAGGCCACCCTCATGAAGGTCGAGGGGCGCCGGCTGACCTTCAACGTCTCGGTCAACGACGCCCGCGGCCTCGTGGCCGCCGGCAAGATCACCCGCGTCCTGGTGAACACCGAGCGCTTCCTCGAGAAGGCGCCCTAGCCACCTTCCGTTCTCGCCTGCAGAACGTTGCGGAATCCGCCACGTTCTGCAGGCCAGAACGAGGCTTCACCCCAGGTTCGACGTCCTCGGGTAGGCGTTGGCCGGGTCGGTGATGACGTTGACGAGGTAGGGGACCCGGTCCCGCTCGCTGACCTCGAAGGCGCGGTCGAGGGCGGCTCCGAGGGCGTCGGGGTCCTCGACCAGCTCGCCGGCGCCGCCCAGGGCCCGGACCACCTCGTCGTAGCGGCACCCCGGCTGGAGGTCGGCGGCGACGTCGTAGCCGTAGAGGGCGTCCATGGGGTGCTTCTCCAGCCCCCAGATCCCGTTGTTCCCCACCACGGCCACCACGGGCAGCCGGTGGCGGACCATGGTGTCGAAGTCCATCCCGGAGAAGCCGAAGGCGCCGTCGCCGAGGAGGAGGACGACCTGGCGGTCGGGGTGGACGACCCGGGCGGCGATGGCGTGGCCCGGCCCGCTGCCCAGGCACCCGTAGGGCCCGGTGTCGAGCCAGCTCCCCGCCGTGCGGACGTCGACGAAGCGCCCGGCGTACGAGGCGAAGTCGCCCCCGTCGCACACCACCACGGCGTCACGGTCGAGCCGGCGCACCACCTCGCCGTACACCCGGGCCGGGTGGATGGGCGTCCCGGGCGCCTCCAGCAGGTCGACGTCGGCGGCGCGGGCGTCGGTCTCCTCGGCTCGCAACCGTTCGATCCACGCCGACCGGTCGGCGCGGGGCCGGCCGCCCTCGGCCAGGGCGTCGAGGACCGCGGCGAGGTCGCCCACCACGGAGACGGCGACCTCGGCGTGGGCCGCCCGCTGCTCCGGAGCGTCGACCACGTGGACGACCACGGCCTTCTCGTACCGACCGAAGCGGAGGCGGAAGTCGAGGGGGGCGCCGACGACGACGATGGCGTCGGCCTCCTCCTTCAGGAGCCCGCGGGTGCGGTTGAAGGCCAGCTCGTGGTCGGCCGGGACGCAGCCCCGGCCCATGCCGTTCATGAACACGGGGACCCGGGTCGCCTCGGCGCAGCGCACCAGGGCCTCCTCGGCCCGGCCCCACCAGACGTCGCTCCCCGCCACGATGGCGGGGCGCTCGGCCCGGGCCAGGACCTCGGCCGCGGCCCGTACGGCGTCCGGATCCGGCTCCAGCGGGGGCGGGAGGACGGGCGGGCCGCCGTCCCCCTTCCCCGAGGCGAACAGCACGTCGAGGGGGACGTCGAGGAAGACGGGCCCGCGATGGGGCGTGAGCGCCTCGGCCGCGGCGCCGGCCACGGCGCCGGCGATCTCGTCGGTGGCGGTGACCGTGCGGGCCAGCTTGGCCAGCGGCGCCACGAAGGGGATGTGGTCGATCTCCTGGAGGGAGCCGGCGCCCCACCGGGCCTGGGGCGCCCGCCCGCCGAGCACCACCACCGGCGAGCCGTTGAAGCGGGCGGTGGCCAGCGCGCTCATGCCGTTGGTGACCCCGGGGCCGGCGGTGAGGGCGGCCACACCGGGCCGGCGGGTCAGCTTGGCCGTCCCCTCGGCGGCGAAGGCGGCCGTCTGCTCGTGGCGGACGTCGACGATGCGCACGTCGGTCTTCACCGCAGCGTCGAGCAACGGGAAGATGTGGCCGCCGGACAGCGTGTACAGCTCCCCCACCCCGGCCGCCCGGAGCGGCGCCAGGGCCAGCTCGCCGCCGTGGCCCTCGATCGGTGCGCCGCTCACCGGGAGGTGACCGGCAGCGAGGCGAGGAAGCCCCGCACCACCTCCGCCCACTCCGTCGGCGCCTCCAGCTGGGGGCTGTGGCCGGCGTCGGGGATGACCTCGAGCCGGGCGCCGGCGATGGCCTCGGCCATGCGCTTCGAGGCGGCCAGAAAGGGGGCGTCCTGCTCGCCGACGAGCACGAGGGTCGGCATGTCGAGCGACCGCAGGGCGTCGAGCCGGTCCTCCTGGGACCCCATCTGGCTGGCCATCGAGGCGTACATGGCGGGTGCGCACCCTCGGAACTGGGCGTCCCACACCGGCACGAGGTCGGCCCGCTCCTGTCGCACCCGGGCGGCGGCCGGCGTCTCGAGCGGACCAGGGCCGGCGGCGGCCATGGCGTCGGCCAGGGCGCCCATGCCGGCCTCACGGGCGATGCCCACCCCCATGGCGACGAGCTCGGGGTCGACGGCCACCGGGCCGTGACCGGTGTCCATGAGGATCAGGGCGTCGAGCCGCTCCGGGGCCTTCAGGGCGAGGACCTGCGACACCATGCCGCCCATCGAGTGGCCGAGGAGGGCGAAGCGGTCCCACCCGAGCCCGTCGACCAGGGCGAGGAGGTCGTCGGCGTAGGCGTCGAGGGAGTACGCGGCCTCGTCGGTGGGGGCGACGCTGCCGTGGTGGCCCCGCTGGGTCGGGGCGACCACGTGCCACCCGTCGCCGGCCAGGACGTCGAGGTGCTCGGCGAAGTCGTTGCCCGTGCCCGTGAACCCGTGCACGAGCAGGAGCGGACGACCCCCCTCCCCGGCCTCGAGGACGGGCAGGTCGACGCCGCCGGCAGAGCGGAGGGTGCTGGTCACGGGGGCCATCCTGCCACCGAAGAACCGCTCGCTCCCGGGGGTCCCGGGCGTAGGCTTGGAGGTTCGAGCCGCGAGCGCCGAGAGGGGGGCACCGTGATCCGACGACTCCGTCGTCTCCGCTGGGGCCTCCCCCTGCGGGCCACCGTCGCCGTGGTGCTGCTGGCGGTGCTGCTGCGGAAGGTCCGCTGGGCGAGCCTCGTCCCCGATCCCCACGCCACCGACGCCCTGTGGCTGGCCGGCGCCCTGCTGGTCACCCTCGGCGGCATCGTGCTGGCCACCCTCCGCTGGCGCCAGGTGCTGGCCGCGCTCGGCCTGCCCGCCCCCACCGGGGCCCTGCTGTCCCACGAGCTGGCCGGGCTCTTCGTCGGCAACTTCCTGCCCTCGACCATCGGCGGCGACGTGCTGCGGGTCACCCGCCTGTCCGCATCGAACGGCGACCGCCCGGACAGCTTCGCCTCGGTGGTGCTCGAGCGCATGACCGGGTGGCTGGTGCTGCCCGTCCTGACCCTGGCGGCCATGGCCGTCAACCCGGGCCTCCTCCGGCTGGGCCGGGCCAGCGCCGTGGCCATCGCGCTGTCGGCCGGCACGCTGGTGCTCCTGGCCGGCGTCCTCGCCGCCGCCGCCAGCCCCCGCCTCGGCGGACGCCTGGTCCGGAGCGAGGGGTGGGTGAGCTTCGTCGGCGCCGTGCACCTCGGGCTGGCCCGCTTCCGGGGCAAGCCCCGGGCCGCGGTCGAGGTCCTGCTCGTCGGCGTGGCCTACCAGCTCGCCGTCGTCCTGGCCGCCTTCCTGGCCGCCCACGCCCTCGGGCTCGACGTGTCCCCCACCGCCGCCCTGGCCTTCATGCCGGCGGTGGCCATCGCCCAGGTGCTCCCCATCTCGGTCGGGGGGCTCGGGGTGCGGGAGGGCGCCTTCGTGCTCTTCCTCGGCCCCCTCGGCGTGCCCGCCGGTCAGGCGGTGGCCCTCGGCCTGCTGGTCTACGGCCTCAACCTGGCCGTCAGCCTCCTCGGCGCCCCCGCCTTCGCCGTCGGGGGCGGCACGGGCCGCAGCGGCGACACGGCTCCGTCCCTCTCGCGCCCTGGCGTGACGACGGCGACCACGGGCGGGTCCCGTGCCGGGACCCGGCTGGACCGCCCCGTCACGCTGCGGTGGTGGAAGGAGGCCTTCTACATCGTCGCCTTCTACCTCGTCTACTCCGTCATCCGGAACGCCTTCGGCTCGGCCGCGGTCGGCCCGGACGTCGCCTTCGACAACGCTGATCTCGTCATCCGGATCGAGCGCTGGATGGGGTCCTTCCACGAGGAGACCGTCCAGGAGTGGTTCCTCGACGACCGCGCCTTCATCCAGTGGTGGAACCTCTTCTACGGGACCTTCCACTTCGTGGTCACCACGGCCGGCATCGTCTTCCTGTTCCGCTGGCAGCCCTGGCGCTACATCCGCTGGCGCACCACCCTGGCCGCCACCACCGCCATCGCCCTCGTGGGCTTCGCCCTCTTCCCCCTGATGCCGCCTCGGCTGCTGCCGGCGTCGTACGGCTTCGTCGACACGCTGAAGGACTACGGCGGCCTGTGGTCCTTCGACAGCGGGGCCATGCAGAAGGTGTCGAACCAGTACGCGGCCATGCCGAGCCTGCACTTCGCGTGGTCCCTGTGGTGCTGCTTCGTGTTCCTCCCCGCCCTCCGGCGGCCCTGGGCCAAGGCCCTCGTCATCGCCTACCCGGTGCTCACCCTCTTCGCCATCGTCGTCACGGCCAACCACTACTGGATCGACGCCGCCGGCGGGGCCGTGGTCTTCGGGCTGGGCGCCCTCGTCGGCACCTGGTGGGACCGCCGGACCCGGACCGTCCCCGAGACCGCCGCGGAGGTCGAGGCGGAAGCCGCCGCCTGAGCCGGGGCCTGGCGCGGCACCCCGCCCCCCCTTCGGCCTCGAGGGGGCGGGGTGCCGGCTGGACGGTGCCCCGGCGGGGAGGAGGCGCCATCGGCCACGAGAGGAGACGGCCGGTCCGACGGCCGGGTTGAGTGACGGTCCGGTGACGGTTCGTCGACCGAGTGATGCCCAGGTAGCACCCCGGCGGCGGTAGGTTCGGAACATCTCCCGCCAGCCCCCGGAGGCGCTCGGCATGCTCCTCGACTCCATCTCCGGCCCCAGCGACCTGCGGTCCCTCTCCTACGAGCAGCTCGACGCGCTCGCCGAGGAGATCCGGGCCTTCATCGTCGACGCCGTGTCCACCGCGGGCTCCGGCCATCTGGGGTCCAACCTCGGGGCCGTCGAGCTGACGCTTGCCGTCCACCGGGTCTTCGACTCGCCCCGCGACGTCGTCCTGTGGGACACCGGGCACCAGGCCTACGTGCACAAGCTGGTCACCGGGCGACGGGCGGACTTCACCACGCTGCGCCAGGCCGGGGGCCTGTCGGGGTACCCGAACCGGACCGAGTCCGAGCACGACTGGGTGGAGAACAGCCACGCCTCGACCATCCTCGGCTACGCCCACGGCATGGCCACCGGGCTGGCCCTGCGGGGCGAGGGCGACCGCCAGGTGGTGGCCATCATCGGGGACGGCTCCCTCACGGGGGGCATGGCGTACGAGGGCCTCAACAACCTCGGCCACAGCGGCCGCAAGGTCGTCATCGTCCTCAACGACAACGGTCGCTCCTACGCCCCCACCGTCTCGAAGCTCAGCGAGAGCCTCACGTGGCTCCGCCTCCACCCCACCTTCGTGCGCCAGCGCGCCCGCCTCGAGCGGCTCCTCCAGTCGGTCCCCATGGTGGGCGACCGCCTGGAGCGGGTGGCCGAGTCGGCCGAGGCCGCCGTGCGCGAGCTGTGGGAGCCCCCCGCGTTCTTCGAGCAGCTGGGCGTCCGCTACACGGGGCCCATCGACGGCCACGACGTCGAGGCCGTCGAGCGGGCGCTGACCCACGCGGCGGCGTGGGACGGCCCGATCGTCGTCCACGTCCGCACCCAGAAGGGCAGGGGCCACGCCCCGGCCCTGGCCGACAACGTCAAGCGGCTGCACGACATCGGCGGGGTCAAGCCGGACTCGTACACGCAGACGTTCGCCGACGCGGTGATCAAGGCGGCCGAGGCCGACGACCGGGTGGTGGCCATCACCGCCGCCATGCCCGACTCGACCGGCCTGCTGCCCTTCGGCGAGCGGTTCCCCGACCGGTTCCTCGACGTCGGGATCGCCGAGCAGCACGCGGTGACGGCGGCGGCGGGCATGGCCATGGCCGGGCTGCGGCCGGTGGTGGCCATCTACTCGACGTTCCTCACCCGGGCCTTCGACCAGGTCAACCTCGACGTGGGCCTCCACGGCCAGCCCGTGGTGTTCGCCGTCGACCGGGCCGGCATCACCGGTGACGACGGCGCCAGCCACCACGGCGTGCTCGACCTGGCCCTCCTCACCAAGGTGCCGGGGATGACCGTCCTCGCGCCCTCGTCGGCGCAGGAGCTCTCGGTCATGTTCGAGGACGCCCTCGCCATCACCGACGGACCGGTGGCCATCCGCTTCCCCAAGACCGCCGCCCGCGCCGCCCGGCCCGACGAGGTCGGCACCGGCCTGCGGGCCCGCAAGGCACGGGCCGGGGACGGCTCGGTGGCGTTCCTCGCCGTGGGCAAGCTGCTGGCCGCGGCCGAGGCGGCGGCCGACGCCCTGGGCGCCGAGGGCGTGTCCGCCACGGTCTGGGACGTCCGGGTGTGCAAGCCGCTCGACCCCGAGATGCTGGCCGATGCCGCTCGCCACCGGGTCGTCGTGACCGCCGAGGACGGCATCCGCGAGGGCGGCGTGGGCTCGGCCATCGCCGACGCCGTCGGCGGCAGCGGGCACCTGGAGGGCGCCCCCCGGGTGGTGGTCCTCGGCACCCCGATCGAGTACCTCGCCCACGGCAAGCCCGACGCCATCCTGGGCGAGCTCGGCCTCGACGGGGCCGGGCTCGCCGACGCCGCCCGGCGGGTGCTGGGCGAGACCGAGCGGGCCGACCGGGCCGAGCGGGCGCCCGCCTCCTAGCGCACCGCCACGGCGGCGTCGCCGGTTCTGGTCGCTTGTCCCGCCATACGGGGGTGAAGTGACCAGAACGGGGGGCCTCCGCCTCCTAGCGCACCGCGACGGCGGGCTCCAGGGGGCCGAGCCCGAGCCCGAAGCGGGCGTCGGCCGCCATCAGCGCCGCCGCCGCGGCCGGCGCCACCGGGCGGCCGGCGGGCAGGGCGTCGACGTCGAAGACGACGCGGACGAACCGGCCCATGGCCGAGGGGCCCACCTCCACCCGGACGCCCTCGCCCAGATCGACCTCCTCGACCGCCTCGACGGTCGGGCCCGGGACGACCACCCAGCTGGCCGCCGCTCTCGTGGCGTCGGCGCCGGGGAGCACCAGCGCCTCGAGGTCGGCGGCCGCGGGGTCGACGGCGCCGGCGATGACCGCCCGGTGCAGCAGGGCGAGCGGCAGGTCCGGCGCCGCCGAGGCGACGTAGGCCAGCCCGGCGCCGAACCGGGGGTTGACCTCGGTGGGCCGGAACCCGTCGACGGTCAGCACGCCGTCGACGGTGAAGAAGCTGCGGAAGCCCACCGCCCGCCGCAGCGCCTCACCGACGCGACGGGCGACCTCCCGCATCGCCTCCCGGTCGGCGGGGTCGGGGTCCCACACCGTCGACGTGCCGGCGTACCGCAGGCGGGGCGGGGCCGGAGCCCGCAGGGTGACGAGCTCGACGGGGCGGAAGGCGGCCACGCCGTCGCCGGTCACGAAGCCGTGGATCGAGCACGGCACGCCCTCGAGGAACGGTGCCACCCTCGCCCGCAGGCAGCGCCCGGTCAGCCCGGCCAGCGCCACCTCGGCGTCGGCTTCGTCGCGCACCCAGTGGACGCAGACGGCGCCGCCGTTGAAGCCCGCGCTGGCGTCGCCCGCCCACACCGTGCCGGCGCCGGCGTCCAGCCGGGCCGCGGCCGCCCGCAGGGCGTCGCGCTCGACCGGCACCACCTCGGAGGGCGGGCGGCGCACGCCGGCGGCGTCGCACAGGTCGTCGACGCGGGTCTTGTCCTCGAGCGCCGTCCACGTCGCCGGCCGCGCGCCCCACGACGGCCGTCCCGCCATGATCCGGGCGGTGTCGAACGGCGCCAGGAGCAGCAGCGCCTGGCCCTCGGGGTCGAACCGGTCGAGGGTGGTCCGCACTTCGGGGGGCGGGTCGTCGTGGAACCGCTCCCAGAACCGGATCTCCTCGACCATGTCCGCCGCCGCCGCGTCGACGAGGACCACCTCGGCGTCCTCCGGGGCGGGGCCGGTGCCCCGGCCGCCGATGACGAGGCAGCGCCCGCTCCCGAGGTCGCGCAGGGCCCGCACCTGGCCGGCGTGACCCTGGACCACGCCGCCCGTGAGGATCACGTCGCGGCCGGCGAACAGGGGGCGCAGCACGTCACGGAAGCCGTCGACGTCCATGGCCGACGGTCGCGCCCCTCTCCGGCCCGTGGCCAACGGGTTCCGGGACAGCCCGTCCGGCCCTATCCGCAGACCGTGGTCGTGCCGCCCTCCACGACGAGGACCTGGCCGTCGCGCAGCGCGATGTGCGGGACCCCGTCGGTGCGGTAGCGCTCGGCCACGCGCGTGCAGGCCTCGCTCTCGGGGTGGCCGGGGGAGTCGACGTGGGGGACCACCGCGTGGTCGAGGACGCCGAGGCCGTCCCACACGATCGGCTCGGCGCCGTACGTCGCGGCGACCGCGTCCGGCGGGTCCACCGCCTCGAGCCCGCGGAGGCTCGGGGCCAACACGCAGGCGCCGGCGCTGTAACCGGCGTAGACGAGGCCGTCGTCGACCAGCAGGCTGCGTATGGCCTCGTCGGCGCCGCTCCTGGCCAGGGCCGCCCGCAGCACGAAGGTGTTGCCGCCCCGCACCCACAACACGTCGACGCCGGCCAGGGCATGCAGCGCACCGACGTCCCTGAGGTCCACCTCCTCGGGTGCGAGGCCCAACTGGGTGAGGGCGGCCACCTCGAGGTCGACCGCCTGTCGGCGCACCTCCACCGGGAGCGGGTCCATGGCGTTGGCGATCACCGCGGCACGGCGCCCGCCCCGAGCGAGCTCGACGAGCCGCTCCGGGCAGCGACCCATCCGGAACGACGACAGGTACAGGCGCACGGCCGGCCGCACGCTAGCGACGCCGACGTCACCGCCTCGCCGACGTAGCGCCGGCACGAGAGGGGGCGATGAGTCCCGGCGCCGTGCGTCGTCTCAGCTGGCACGCTCCAGAGGGACCCCGAGCGCACGAGACGAGTCAGCGGAGGACACCATGACGAGCACGCCCGGCACGGCGAGCAGCAACCTCCCCGGCAAGCCGCCGGTGGTCGACCTGGCCACCTGGGAGGCGGCCCGCGACGAGCTGCTGGTCCGCGAGAAGGCGCACACCCGGGAGGGCGACGCGATCGCCGCGGCCCGGCGGCGGCTGCCGATGGTCGAGGTCGACGGCGCGGCCGAGGTCACCGGCGCTGGCGGTCCGGTCCCGTTCCTCGACCTGTTCCAGGGTCGCGACGAGCTCGTCGTGTACCACTCCATGTGGTACGACGGCGCGCCGTCCCAGGGGCAGTGCGAGGGCTGCACCTTCAACGTCTGGCACATGGACGACGCCGTCTACCTCAACGCCCGGGGCGTGTCGTACGCCGTCCTCACCTCGGGCCCGTGGGAGGAGGTGGCCCCCTACGTCGAGTTCATGGGGTACACCGAGCCCTGGTACTCGGTGCGGGGCGTGGAGGCGTCGATCGCCACCGAGGAAGGGCACATCGTCTGCTGGCTGCGCGACGGCGATCGCGTGTTCCTCACCTACTCCACGACGGGCCGGGGCAACGAGCCGGCCGACACGACCCTGGGTCTGCTCGACATGACGCCCTACGGCCGCCGGGAGGCGTGGGAGGAGACGCCCGAGGGTTGGCCCGAAGCCCCTGACGCCGGTTCGCCGGCGGGTGGGCACGGTGCGCCCATCTGCTGGTACTGGCGCTCGAACGCCGACGGCGTCGCCGACTGGGGCCCGACCAGCCGGCCCGTGGCGCAGTGGACCCGTCCCGGCGCCACCCCTGAAGACGGCCTCGGCCGCCAGGACGACCACCACTGACACGGGTTCCGGGCGGCCACCGGGCCGCCAGAACTACGCGGGGGCGAAGAAGGGGTTCTCGCCGGCGGCGTGGTCGGTGACGTCCTCCACCCGGTCGATCTCCGGGATGGCGTCCTCGATGGCGGCCTTGATGCCCTCGGTGAGGGTCATCGCCGCCAGGCCGCAGCCCTGGCAGCCGCCGCCCATGAGCATGTAGGCGGTGCTGCCCTCGACGTGGTCGAGGCTGGCGAAGCCCCCGTGGGAGGCCAGCGCCGGGTTGATGTCGTTGTCCAGGAGGTCCTGGATCTTCGCCTCGACGCTGCCCTCCGCGTACGGGTTGGCCGTCGGACGGGGCTCGGGGCGGTTGGGGTTGCGCAGCACCAGCCCCGTGGTCTCGCTCTCGTCGAGGGTGGCGCCCCGCACCGAGTCCACCGCACCGGCGGGGACCAGGACGGGCAGCTCGCCGCTCCGGGACAGCACGTCGTCGTCAGCGGCGTCGGCCAGCGGCTCGAAGGTCAGCTCGTAGGCGAACTCGACGCCGTCGTCGCCGGCGACGTCCAGCCGCAGGGCCAGGCCCTCGGGATCGGGCTCCGCCTGCCGCAGGCCCAGGATCGTGGTCCGGGCGGCATCGGTGACGGTGATGAGGGGACTGTCGTTCGGCGCCTCGGTCGGCATGGTGCCAGGCTACCGACATGCCCCTCGCTCCCTCGGCGGCCGCGCTCCTCAGCTCCCTGGCCACCGGTGATGTCAAGCCGCTGGAGGAATCGACGGTGGACGAGGCCCGTGAGGGCACCGCCCTCCTCGGCCTCGTGGCCGGCGAGTGCAGCGAGCCGGTGGAGGTCGAGGACACCGCCGTCCCCGGACCGGCCGGCGACGTCCCCGTCCGGGTCTACCGGCCGAGCGGCGAGCGGTGCCCCGCCCGACCATCGCCTGGTTCCACGGCGGCGGGTGGGTGTGCGGCAGCGTCGAGCAGTCGGACATCACGTGCCGGCGCCTGGCCGCCGCGGCCGGCGCCGTCGTCGTGAGCGTGGAGTACCGACGGGCCCCCGAGGCGCAGTTCCCCGCTCCCCTCGAGGACTGCCTCGCGGCCACCCGCTGGTGCGCCGACCACGCCGCCGACCTCGGCGGTGACCCCCGGCGGCTGGTGGTGGGCGGCGACAGCGCCGGCGGCAACCTGGCCGCCGCCGTCGCCCTCGCCGTCCGGGACGCGGGCGACGGCCCGACCATCGCCTTCCAGCTCCTCGTCTACCCGGTCACCGACGCCCGCTGCGACTCGCCGTCGCACGCGGAGAACGGGGTCGGCTACCTGCTCACCAGCGCCGGCATGCGCTGGTTCTGGGACCACTACCTGGGCGACCGGCCCGGTGCAGGCGACGACCACCTGGCCAGCCCCCTCCAGGCCCCTGACCTGAGCGGCCTCCCCCCGGCGCTGGTGATCACCGCCGAGTACGACCCGCTGCGGGACGAGGGCGAGGCCTACGCGCAGCGCCTGGCCGAGGCCGGCGTCGAGGTCAGGTGCTCCCGCTACGACGGCATGCTCCACGGGTTCTTCGGCATGGGCCTCCTGTTCGAGGAGGCCGGGCATGCCGTCGACGAGGCGGCGGCCGCCGTCCGGGCCGTCGGCGCCCCGGCCGTGGCCCGCTGACGGATGGCCGAGCACGACGCCGTCATCGTCGGGGCCGGGCCCAACGGGCTGGCCGCCGCCATCACCCTGGCCGAGGCCGGGCGGAGCGTCCTCGTCGTCGAGGCGGCCGACGAGCCCGGAGGCGGGGCCCGCACCTCGGAGCTGACGCTCCCCGGCTTCCGCCACGACGTCTGCTCGGCCGTGCACCCGCTGGGCCGGGCGTCGCCGTTCTTCGCGAGCCTCCCGCTGGCAGCGCACGGGCTGGAGTGGTTGGAGCCCGAGGTGCAGGCCGCCCACGCCCTCGGTGGTGACCGGGCCGCGCCGCTCCTGCGCTCGATGGACGAGACGGGCGAGGGCCTCGGCGACCGCCGGGGCTGGCGGCGCCTGGTGGGGCCGCTGGTGAAGAGCTGGGACTCGCTGGCCCCGCACCTGCTGGGCTTCCCGTTGCGCCCGCCCCGCCACCCCGTGCCCTTCCTGAAGTTCGGCGTGCGCTCGATCCTCCCCGCCGAGTACCTGACCCGGGGGCTGCTCGGCAGCGAGGAGTCGGAGGCGCTCTTCGCCGGCATCGCCGCCCACTCCATCTCGCCGCCCTCGCGCCTGTTCACGGGTGCCCCGGGCCTGGTGCTGGCCGCCGCCGCCCACACCGTGGGGTGGCCGGTGGCGAAGGGGGGCTCCAGCAGCATCATCGCCGCCCTGGTCGGCGCACCTCGAGTCCCTCGGCGGGCGCATCGAGACGGGTCGCCTGGTGTCGCGCATCGAGGAGCTGCCCTCGGCCGACGCCGTCCTCTTCGACACGACGCCGTGGCAGCTGGTCGACATCGCCGGCCACCGGCTCCCGCCGCGGTTCCGCCGGCGCCTGTCCCGGTTCCGCCACGGGTCGGGGTCGTTCAAGGTCGACTACGCCCTCGACGGGCCGGTGCCGTGGACGGCCGACGCGTGCCACCGGGCCGGCACCGTCCACCTGGGCGGGACGATGGCCGACGTCGCCGCGTCCGAGTCCGACGTGGCGAACGGTCGCCATCCCGAGCGGCCGTTCGTCCTCGTGGCCCAGCAGTCGGTGGTCGACCCGACCCGGGCCCCGGCCGGCAAGCACACGCTCTGGGCGTACTGCCACGTGCCCTTCGGGTCGACCGTCGACATGACCGACCGCATCGAGGCCCAGCTGGAGCGGTTCGCCCCCGGGTTCCGGGACCTCGTCCTCGCCCGGGCGGTCAAGGGCCCCGCCGAGCTGGAGGCGTACAGCCCGAACTACATCGGCGGGGACATCGCCGGCGGGGCCTCGGACGGCTTCCAGCTCCTGTTCCGCCCCCGCTTCGGGCTGCACCCCTACGCCACGCCCGATCCGAAGATCTGGCTGTGCTCGAGCTCGACCCCGCCGGGTGGGGCGGTGCACGGCGCCTGCGGCCACGAGGCGGCCAAGGCCGTCCTCAAGGCGCAGGCGAAGGCAACGGCGAAGGCCTAGCTGGCGACCACCTGGCGGGGGGGCACGGTCTTGCTCAAGGGCGCGAGCTCCGGGGCACCCGGCTGGGGATCGCCACCGGCGTCCACGCCGCACAGCTTCTGCCAGCCCTTGGGCACCTCGCCCCGCTGGATGATGCCGCCGTCCATGAGGGCGTCGAGCACGCCTCGGGTGGCGGCGTAGCGGAGGGCCCGGCGCTGGGGCAGCTTGTTGACCGCCCGCCACGTCTTCATGGCCGGCAGGCCGACCGCGCTGTAGACGCCGGGGTGCACGAAGGCGGCGAACAGCTGGGAGATGCCGGCCGGCGCGCCGTGCAGGACCCGCCAGCGCTCGACCTTGCCGGCCCGCTCCCACAGCTCGGGGAGGTGCATGCGGGCGAAGGCGAGGTGCCGGGCCTCCTCCTGGCGGTGGTACCGGTTGACGGCGGCCAGGAGCGGGTCGGTGTCCGGGTGCTCGGCCGCCCGCTTCTGCAGCAGGTCGGGGATCTCCTCACCGGCGAGCACGAACGTGTAGAGGACCGAGGGCGAGCCGATGGTCAGGCGCATCATCCTGTCGGTGCCCCAGCCGATCACGCCCTTGCGGAGGGGGTCGTCGCCGGTGGGCGCGAGCTTCTCGACGAGGCGGACGAAGGCCCGGGAGTGGCGGGTCTCCTCCCCCATCTCGTGGAGCATGTAGGTGATGCGGGGATCGGCCAGGTCGTCGGCCTCGGTGATCTGGAGGCTGAAGCCGGCCATGAGGGCGGCCTCGAAGCGGATGCCGGTGCCGAGCATGGCCGCCACCTCCTCGCGGCTGAGGCGGGCCTTCTGCTCGGAGGTGAGGTCGAGGCCGAGGCCGTGGGTGCTCAGCAGCTCGTCGGCGATGATCTGCCCGTCGCCCATGGAGTCCCAGTCGAAGAGCTCCTCGGGCTCGAGGACACGGCGGGTGGAAGCGGTCGAGAGGCGCTCGACACGCTCCTCGGGAAGGAGGGTCGATGTCATGGGCTCATCCTTACCCACTTGACGATTCTCGTCAATCCTTCATTTCGTCATGATGCGGTATCCTGGACCGCCGTGAGCGAGGTCCTGGGGACGAAGGGTGAGCGGACGCGAGCCCGCCTGCTGGAGGTGGCGGTTCGCCGCTTCGCCGCCGACGGGTTCCGCCGGACCTCGGTGGCAGCGGTGGCCGAGGAGGCGGGCGTGACCGCCGCGGCCGTCTACGCCTACTTCCCCGGCAAGGAAGGGCTCTTCGAGGCCGCCGTCGACGCCGACGCCGCCGCCCTCATCTCCGAGGCGTCCGAGGGCATCGACGACCGGGACCTGGTCTCCGGCCAGCCCCGGCTCCTCCCCGCCCTCATGGCCAGCCTGGAGCGCCACCTCCTGGCCCGCCGCGTGCTCGCGGGTCAGGAGCAGGAGGTCATCGACCGCCTGCTGTCGATCCCCGCCCTGCTCGAGCTGCGCAACCGCCTGAGCGAGGCCATGGCCGCCGGGCAGGACGCCGGCCTGGTCCGCGCCGACGTCGACCCGAAGGCCATGGCCATCGGCCTCGAGACCCTGACCCTCGCCCTGCTGATGGCCTGGCTCAAGGTCCCCGAGTACGGCGAGGAGCGCCAGCGGGGCGTCGAGGCGGTGTTCGAGGCTGTCCTCCGCCCACCGCCCAACGCCTAGGTGTAGATCCCATCCACGTTCGTCAGTAGGGGCTCCTTGAGGCTTGGGGTTGCTGAACACCGCACCCCAAGGAGCCCCCGTGGAGATTCACGGTAACGCCGGTCTGTTGCCCCGCCAGCGAGCCCTCATGTGCCGCCGCGTCCGGGAGGAGGGTTGGACCGTCGCCGAGGCCGCCGAAGCATCGGGCGTCGCCGAGCGGACCACCTACCGCTGGTTGCAGCGCTGGGATGCCGGCGAACCCATGACCGACCGGTCCTCGGCACCCAAGTGTCGGCCGACCAGGACCTCGGCGGAGCGGGAGGCGCTGATCGAGCAGCTCCGTCGGCTGCGCTGGACCGCCCCACGCATTGCCGCCGAGCTTCAGATGGCGACCTCCACGGTCTGCGCCGTGCTCCGGAGGATCGGGCTCCACCGCCTGGGTCGCCTCGAGCCGCCCGAGCCCCCCAACCGCTACTGCCGGCGCCACCCCGGCGAGCTCATCCACGTGGACGTGAAGAAGCTCGGTCGCTTCGACCGGCCGGGCAAGCGGGTCGTGGGCGACAGGCACACGAGCCCCGGCGCCGGCTGGGAGTACTGCCACGTCGCCGTCGACGACACCACCCGGGTCGCCTACGTCGAGGTCCTGGGCGACGAGAAGGGCGCCACCTGCGTGCACTTCCTTCGGCGGGCCATCGCCGCCTTCGCCTCGATCGGTGTCGTCGTCGAGCGGGTCATGACCGACAACGGGACCGGCTATCGCAGCAAGGTCCACCGGACAGCCGTCGCCGAGCTGGGCATCCGCCACCTCCGCACCCAGCCTTACCGGCCCCGAACGAACGGCAAGGCCGAGCGATTCATCCAGACCCTCCAACGGGAGTGGGCCTACGGCGTCGCCTACGCCGACTCACGCCAGCGGCGCCAGGCCCTGTCTCCGTGGTTGCGCTACTACAACGGGCGCCGACCACACAGCGCCCTCGGCCACAAGCCGCCCCTCAGCCAGCTGGGCTGACCAACGTCATTGGGATCGACACCTAGGCCATCGGCCCGCGCGCCGTCGTAGTGTCGGCGGGCGTGGACCGCACCGCCCACATCGACGCCGTGACGCGGGAGTCGGCGAGCCTGGCCGAGGCGCTGGCTGCCGGCCCACGCGACGCCCGGGTGCCGTCCTGCCCCGAGTGGTCCGTCGACGAGCTGGCCGTGCACGTGGGGCAGTTCACGGGTCTCTGGGCCCACGTGCTGTGCGAGGGCACGGGCCGGCCCAAGCCGCCGGCGCCCGATCCTCCGGAGGACGGCGACCTCGGCGGAGTGGTACCGGGGCCTGGCGGCGTCGCTCGTCGAGGAGCTGCGGGCCACGCCGCCGGAGACCCCGGTGTGGACCTGGAAGCCCGACGACCAGACGCCGGCCTTCGTCGCCCGCCGGGCGGCGCACGAGCTCGCCGTGCACCGGGTCGACGCGCAGCTGGCCCGGGGGGCGCACACGCCCATCGAGGCCGAGCTGGCCGCCGACGGCATCGACGAGGTGTTCGTCCTCGTGCAGGCCCGGGACGAAGGAGGTGGCGGCGAAGGGCAGACCCTCCACCTGCACGGCACCGACCGGGGCGACGAGTGGCTGCTGACCCTGGCGCCCGGGGGCATCGAGGTGGAGCGGACCCACGGCAAGGCCGACCTCGCGCTGCGGGGCGCGGTCTCCGACCTCGAGCTCGTGCTGTACCAGCGCCCGCCGATCGGCCCCGTCGAGCACCTCGGGGACGACGAGGTGCTGGCCGCCTGGCACCGCGTCTTCACCTTCTGACGTAGGCGGGCCCGGCCCGGCCCCCGCCCCGGCGCCGGCGGGCGCCTCGCGGTACGTCTTCACGGTCGACGGCGAGCGGTTGCAGGCGCGCATCGAGCACGCCGCGGACGGGGCCACGTGGGCGCCCTTCCTGGAGGGCATCTACCGCCGGGCCTGACGGCGGGGCGCCCCCGACGGCCGGGTGGGGCCCGGTACGGTCGCGCGCCGTGAGCGACACCAGCGACTCCGGCGACACGCAGCCCCTCCCGGGCGGCGAGGGCGCCCCGCCGCCTCCGCCGCCTCCGCCGTCCGCCGGGTGGGCCCGCAGGTGGGCCCCCGCCGCCGCCGCCTCCGCCTCCGCCGCCGCCCGGTGGGCCCGCCGGTGGGCCGCCGCCGGGCGGGCCGCCGCCTCCTCCGCCGGGGGGTCCGGGTGGCGCCGCCGCCGCCGTGGCAGCCGCCGGGTGGCCCGTCCGCACCGCCGCCGCCGCCGGGCGGGCCCGGTGGACCGCCTCCTCCGCCGCCCGGGGGACCGCAGTGGGGCGGTCCGCCCCCGCCCCCTCCCGGCGGCCCGGGTGCGCCGGCCTGGGGGGCGCCGCCCCCTGGGGGGCCCAAGAAGAAGTCGCCGCTCCCGTGGATCATCGGTGGCGTCGTCCTCCTGCTGGTCGTGGCCGGCATCGCCGCCGTCCTGCTCGCCGGCGGCGGTGACGACGACGACGACGGCGACAGCGCCACCGGCACCACCCGCACCACCACGGAGTCCGAGCAGCGGGCCGAGGAGGCGCAGAGCGAGGACAGCCCCGACGACATCGACGTGCCCGACGGCGAGGAGCCGGGCGACCTGGGCGACGACGAGCGCTTCGACCGGCTGGCCGACGAGTGCTTCGAGGGCGACCCGAGCTCGTGCGACGACCTGTTCCGCGAGAGCGACCTCGGCTCGGACTACGAGGAGTACGGGAGCACCTGCGGCGGCCGCGAGGAGGACGGTCAGAGCGGCGGCTGCACGGCGCTCTACCCCGACCCCGACTTCGCCGACCTCCGCCAGGAGTGCGCCGACGGGGACAACGGGGCGTGCGACGACCTGTACACGGACACGCCGGTCGGCTCCGTCGACGAGGAGTTCGGCTCGACCTGCGCAGGCCGGAGCGACAACGAGCTGGCCGGGGACTGCGAGTCCGAGGACCCGTAGGTCAGCGACCTCCCCGGGCCGACGGCGTCAGGCGGCGGCCGTGGCCCGGGGCTGCTCGCGGTCTCGCGCCGGGCCGGGCTGCGGGCGGAGGAACAGGGTGAGCACCGGCACGAGGTAGGCCAGGTAGACCACCACCTGCTCGATCGACGGGCGGGGGTCCCAGCCGAACATGGCCGCGAGGAACTTGCCCACCTCCGTCGACTGGGTCAGCCACTCGTACTGCCGGAGGTCGTAGACGCCGTTCAGGCTCATCGACCCGAGGTCGCCCGCGCCCTGGAGGAACAGCACCGTCCGGGACGCCAGGCCGGCGGCGAAGACGATCAGGATCACCCCTGTCACGGTGAAGAAGGCCTTCATGGGGAGGGACCGGCCCCCGTAGTAGACGACCCAGGCCACGAGGCTGGCCAGGGCCAGGCCGATGAGGCCGCCGATCAGCACCGACCAGCCCGAGTCCTCGGTGGCGGCGGCGATGAGGAAGAGGGCCGCCTCGATGCCCTCCCGCAGCACGGCGAGGAGCGCCACCGCGGCCAGGTTGCGGGCCACGTTGTCGCCCATCAGGGCGGCGTCGACCCGGTGCTCGAGGTCGCCCTTGATGGCCCGGGCCTGGCGCCGCATCCAGAACACCATCCAGGTGAGGACGCAGAGGGCCAGGAACGAGATGGCGGCGAAGCTCCGGAGGCGGGCGGCGCCCTCGAGGTTGCCGATGGTGATGTGGACGACCACGCCGACGGCCAGCGAGATGCCGACGGCGACGCCGACGCCCTGCCACACCGCCCGGCTCAGGTCGAGCCGCTCGATCCGGCGGAGGTAGGCGAAGACGATGGCCACCACGAGGGCCGCCTCGAACCCCTCGCGGAGCATGATCAGGAGGGCTGTTGCCATCTGTTAGGCAACCCTAATGGCCGCCCCGGCCGCGTGGCAACGCCGCGGCGTACGGTGCGCCGGTGTTCGAGGACGACCTGGCGCTGGCCCTCCGACTGGCCGACGTGGCCGACGCCATCGCCCTGCGGGACTTCACCGGCGAGCCGCTCGTCTTCACCGAGAAGCCCGACGGCAGCCCGGTGACGCCGACGGACCCCGAGGTGGAGGCCGCCCTGCGGGCCGTCCTGGCCGAGGAGCGTCCCGGCGACGGCTTCCTGGGCGAGGAGGTGGGAGCGACCGGCTCCGGTCGCCGGCGGTGGATCGTCGACGGCATCGACGGGACCATCGAGTTCGTGGCCGGCCGTCGTGGGTGGTCCACCGAGATCGCGCTCGAGGAGGACGGGCAGGTCGTCGTCGGGGTGTGCACGTCGCCGGCACTGCCCCTGCGCACCTGGGCCCGTCGGGGCGGGGGCGCGTTCGGGTCGGCCGGGTCGGGCGACGCGTCATCCCGGGAGGTGTCGACGACGGCCTCGCTGAGCGGCGCGCTGGTGAGCCTCATCCCGCCGGTCGGTCTCCTGGAGGGCGAGGCCCGGGTGCTGGCCGACCGGTTGCTGGTGGACTGCGCCGACGTGGCCCCGGTGCGCCACTGCGCCGTGCTGGTGGCGGAGGGTGCGGTCGATCTCGGGCTCCAGCTGGGCGGTGGGCCGTGGGACTTCGCCGCGCTGGCCGTCATCGTGGAGCAGGCGGGTGGGCGGTTCAGCGACCTCGAGGGCCGGGTCCGGATCGACGGTGGCGGGCCCCGCCTCTTCTCCAACGGCGTGCTCCACGAGGCCGCGCTCGAGCGGCTGGCCGGGGGCCGCTAGGCACCGATGGCCCGGCCGAACTGGATGATCCAGTCGTCGGCCGTCAGCTCCTCGAACCCGAGGTGGCGGTAGAAGCCGACGGCCCGCTCGTTGCGGGTGCTCACCCCGAGGTGGACGCCGGTCGAACCTGCCGTCCGGAGGGCCTCGAGCAACGTGGCCATGAGGCGGGCGCCGTCGCCCCGGCCCTGGCACCGGGCCACCAGGTCGATGTGGAGGTGGGACGGGTAGGCGGCCACCACGTCGGGGTCCCGCGGGTGGGGGCGGTGGATCATGCGGATGAGGCGGCCGTCGGGGGTGTGCTCGTCGCCACGCGCGGGCAGCGGGTAGCGGCCGCGCAGGGCGGGCCACCACTCCGCCTCGAGGCGGCCGGCGAAGGCGGTGGTGTCCAGCGCGCCGAGGACGTAGCCCCCGACGCCGTCGTCGTCCTCGAGCACGAAGGCCAGCCCGGGCTCGAACAGCGCGTAGGGCGCGGCGTAGACGTGGCCGAGGAGGGTGGGGTCCTCGTGCAGGGCGGTGGCGTCCCGACCGGCGTCCCCCGTCTCCAGGCACACGCGGTAGAGGGCGTCCAGGTCGTCGGAGCGGTAGGGGCGGACGTCGGCCACGGCGGCCATGATTCCCGACCATGGCCGACACCCCGGTGCAGTTGCGCCCGTTCCGCGAGGAGGACCTCGACTTCGTCGTCCGGTCGTCGACCGAGCCGGCCTTCTCCCTCCCCTTCGAGTGGGGCGGGTACCGGTCGGTCCCCCGCCTGCGGGCCCGGTGGGAGGAGGACTGGTTCCTGGAGAAGGATCCCCGCCAGCTGGCGGTGGCCGAGGGGGACGGGCCGGTCGTCGGCCTGGTGATGTGGCAGGACCCGAGGTTCGGGGGGATGGAAGGGAAGAACTGGGAGATCGGGATCCTCCTCGCCCCCGACGCCCGGGGCCGTGGGGTCGGGACCGAGGCGCAGCGGCTGCTGGTCGAGCACCTGTTCGCCACCACACCGGTCCACCGGCTGTCGGCGTGGACCGAGACCGAGAACCTCGCCGAGCAGCGGGCCCTCGAGAAGTGCGGCTTCGTGCAGGAGGGCGTGCTCCGCCAGGGCGGGTGGCGGGGTGGCACGTGGCGCGACCTCTGCCTGTACGGGCGGCTACGGGACTAACGATCTTCCGGCGTCTGGGCACGCAGATCAACGCCAGGCGCGGATCTGCGTGCCCAGACGTCACAGGTGGCGTCGAGGAGCGTCGAGCCTCAGGCCGAGCCCGGTTCGTCGAGGAAGATGGCGATGGGGGCTCCCTCGGCCCGATCGCGCGAGGAGGGACCCCATCCGGTCGGTGAACTCGTCGCCGTCGATGGTGCCCCGCGCCCGAGCGTCCGCGAGGGCGCTCGCTCGGGACGTCAGCCGGCGGTCCCACCGCTGCGCCTCGTCGAGCGGCACCTGTCCCCAGTAGCCGACCAGGCGAAGGTCCCGGCGACGTGACAGCTCGTAGATGGCGTCGTCGCCGGCGATGAGGAGCACGGCGCGAGGCGGCCGACGACCGACGACCCGGTGTCCGCCGTACCGTCGGATGGGATCCCGATCGACCCGTGCCGGCACACCGGCGCGAACGAGGGCGAGGACCACCCCGGGCTCCAGGTGGTCGCCGATGGGCGACACTGCACGCACCACCACCTCGCCGTCTCCGTCCTCGACCGCCTCACGTACCGGCGGGACGAGCGCCCGCAGCATCCGGGCATCGTGCGCTTGCGGGGTCCCCGTCCCGACGGCGTCGGCGGTGGTGACCACCGACAAGCGCGGCGATCACGCCGAGGCCGAGCGGGACGAAGGCCCGATCGACACCAGGCCAGCGCTCCCCGCGACGCGCCAGCCTGTCCATGCCGTCACCAGCACGAGGAGGCCGCCGACGACCCACGTCCACCGGAGCCGGTAGTCGAAGACGCCTCCGAGCGTGCGGGCGACGGCCACGACGCCGATGCCGAGGACCGCGGTGGCCGTCAGGGCCAGCCGGAGCTCCGGTCTCCACCGGCGGCGCCACGCCACCAGCGCCGCTGCCGCGAACGGCAGCAACAGCAGCGGCGCTGGCGCCGAGTGCAGGTACGTGGTCTCGGCATCGAGTCCGACCGCCCCCCTCCCCGTGATCCAGTCCGGCATCCACGCGAGCTGTGCGGTGACGACCCGTGCCCCCTCCGGGAGCGAGTGCGCCTCGTCGCCCTGCGCCCCGAACCAGTCGACGATCCGCGAGAGGTTGCCTTCGTCGTGGAGCACCTCGTCGGCAACCGGGGGGGACCAGGCCAGCACGAGGACTGCGGCGGTGGCGAGCACCGCCACCCCGGCGGAGCGGGACGCTCCGGTGCGACGGGCACGGCCTAGCAGTCCGACCGCGCCCCAGGCGATGAGGGGCACAGCGAGCACGACGTAGCCGACATGGGTCTGTGCCACGAAGGACGACACCGCCGCGGTCACCGGCAGCGCCCACACGTTCTCCCGAGAAGGCCGCGTAGGAGAGGAGGACGGCGAGCGCGAACGGCAACACCGTGACGAAGCACACCCAGGGATCGCGCACGAAGTTCGCCCCGAGGGCGCGGACGAGCACCGCGCACACGAGCATCGTGCACAGCAGCAGAGAGGTCCCACCGTGCCGTCGGGCTACGACCCCCATCCCGACGACGGCGATGGCGTTGATCAGCAGCGCGCCGAGGGCCAGCCCGAAGTGGGAACTCCCGGTGAGGCGGTAGGGGAGGGCGAGGGCGTAGAAGAGCGCTGGCCCGGGGTGGCTCCAGCCGTCCCGGGAGTAGAGGCCCGTCAGGACCCGGTGCAGTCCCACGTCCCGGGTGCGCAACTCGATCAGGGCGTAGTCCTGGGCCGGCAGGTAGCGGTTGCCGAGGTCGTCGATCGAGACGGCGGCGATGACCAGGAAGGGCAGGAGCACCAGGGCAACTGGGAGCCAATCGACGACCGCAGCCCGCCACGTCGGCAGCGGACAGCGAGGCCGGGGTGGCCGTCAGCTCGCCCGTGGGGCTCGATCGTGGCCCTCGCCGGCCCACGAGGACCATCGCCAAACGGTACAGACAGCACGCAAGTGGAGGCCGGGCCAGTCGTCGACTCCGGCGGTCGTCCGTCAGGGTGCAGCTACGCTGGTGCGTCCTGCCTCCGGCGGTCCCCGCCCCCGTAGCTCAGGGGATAGAGCAACGGTTTCCTAAACCGTGTGTCGCAGGTTCGAATCCTGCCGGGGGCGCTCCAGGGCGGCCAGTGTGCTGAGTGCACCTCCCAGGACGTCCTCGCCGCCGTCACGCGAGGATGGCGCCATGGTCCGACGAGGAGTCGTGGCCGTGGCCCTCGCCGTGGCCGCGGCCCTCGTGGTGGCGGGGACGGCCTTCGATGCGCCCGCCACGGCCCACCCCCGCCCGCGCCCTGCGCCTGACCGCCCTGCACGCCGAGCCGGACCCGGTGGCCGGCGGCCGCATCGTCGACGCCCGCGGTCGTGAGGTCCTGCTCCGCGGCGTCAACGTCAACGCCCTGGCCGAGTACTGGCCGGGCACGTCCTTCCCGACCACCTTCCCGCTGACCGCCGAGGATGCCGACCTGATCGCCGGCATCGGCTGGAACACGGTGCGCCTCCTGGTCTCCTGGTCGCGGGTCGAACCGGCTCCCGGCCGCTACGACGAGGACTACCTCGACGCCGTGGAACGGGCCGTGGAGCTGCTGGCGAAGCGAGGGGTGTACAGCATCATCGACCTCCACCAGGACGCGTGGGGCCCGACCCTCGCCGCCGGCCCCGACGAGGTCTGCGCTCCCGGGACGCAACCCGCACTGGGGTGGGACGGCGCCCCGGCCTGGGCGACCCTCGACGGTGGTGCTCCCCGGTGCGCCGTCGCCGGCATCCGGGAGCTCAGCCCGGCGGTGCTGAGCGCCTTCGACGCCTTCTGGGCCGACGCCGCAGGGCCCGGAGGGGTCGGGATCCGGACCCGGTACGTCCGCATGCTCGGCCGCCTGGCCACCCGATTCGCCCGCACCGAGGCGGTCGCCGGCTACGACGTCATGAACGAGCCGAACGCCTTCGACGAGGGCGAGCAGCAGGCCCTGGCCGACCTCTACGAAGACGCCCTCGCCGCCGTCCGCGCCGGCGGAGCGCGCCGAACGGGGCCACGCCCACCTCCTGCTGTTCGAGCCGTCGGCCCTGTGGTCGTCGACGGGCAGCGGCCCGCCGCCCGACTTCCGCCGGGACGGCAACGTCGTCTACGCGCCCCACGTCTACACAGGTGGGTTCACCGGTGGACCGATCACCCGGAGCGCGTTCGAGGTCGCGCTCGCCGAGGCCCGCGGCTTCGGCGGTGCGCCCGTGCTCTCCGGGGAGTGGGGCGCGGACCCCGGCCGGGCCGAGGAGGGCGGCGACGGCTACTTCCTCGAGCACCAGCGGCTGCAGGACGAGCTGCGGGTGAGCGCGACGCTCTGGACCTGGCGGGAGTCCTGCGGCGACCCCCACAAGGTCGGCGACCTCCGGGCCGGTCGGATACCCGAGGTGTGGGGGGAGTTCGACGTGGACTGCCGGACCAACGCCGTCACCGGCCCGCGCCAGGCCCTGGTCGACCAGTTGTCCCGGGGCTACGTGCGGGCCGCCCCGGGCCGGCTGGTGCGGACCTCGTGGGACCCGACCACCGGGCGCCTCCGGGCCGCCGGTGCGGGTGCGGGCCACGGCGTCGAGCTGGTGGCCTTCGCCCCGGTGCCACGGCACCGGCTCCGTGCCCACGCCACCGGGCTGCGCCACGTCCGGCTGCGAGCCGCACCGGGAGGAGGGACCTTCGTGACCGCCCGCGCCGCGGGGGGCGACTGGTCCCTCAGGGTGACGCCCCGACCCTGACGGGCCGAGGCCCCGTCGGACGACAGTACGGTTCGCCGCCGTGGGCGATCCCGGCATCCGCACGAGGGTGTCCGAGCTGCTCGGGGTGGACTACCCGATCGTCCAGGCGCCGATGGGCTACATCGCCCGGGCGCCGCTGGCGTCGGCGGTGTCCAACGCCGGCGGGCTCGGCATCATCGAGACCTCGTCCGGTCAGCTCGATCAGGTGCGCGACGAGATCCGGGCGATCCGCGACCTCACCGACAAGCCCTTCGGGGTCAACATCGCCCAGCTCTTCGTCCGCGACCCCGCCGCCATCGTCGAGTTCGTCGAGGAGCAGGGGGTCCGGTTCGTCACGACGTCGGCCGGGGATCCCAACGTCCTGACGGCGAGCCTCCACGAGGCGGGCATCACCGTGTTCCACGTCGTGCCCCACCTGCGGGGCGCGCTCAAGGCCATCGGCGCCGGGGTCGACGGGCTCGTCGTCGAGGGCGGCGAGGGCGGCGGCTTCAAGCAGTCGCGAGACGTGGCCACGATGGTGCTGCTGCCCCTCATCTGCGCCGCCGTCGACGTGCCGGTCATCGCCGCCGGGGGGATCGTCGACGGGCGCTCGATGGCGGCGGCCTTCGTCCTCGGGGCCGAGGGCGTGCAGATGGGCACCCGCATGGTGTCGGCCGCCGAATCGCCGGTGCACGACAACTGGAAGCAGCTCATCGTCCGGTCGGCGGAGACCGACAGCGTGATGCTGAACCGCTGGGGCAAGCCGGCCTTCCGGGTCCTGGCCACGCCCTACTCGGAGGCCCGCGAGCGTGACGAGCGCGTGGCCTTCCCGCCGCTCGAGCAGGTGCTGAAGGTCTACTTCGAGGGCGATCTCGACGCCGGCTTCGCCTTCGGCGGACAGGTGGCCGGCCGCATCGGGTCGATCGAGCCGGTGCGGACGATCATCGAGGACACGGTGGCCGAGTTCCGCAGCGTGATGGCCGACGTGGCCGCCCGGTGGGGGTAGGCGCGACTCGTCGCTGAAGTGGTCAGGAGATGACCACGTTGGCTCCGTACGCTGCGTCCCACGACGACCGGCGATGGAGGAACGACGATGCTCGCACGAAGCGGTTACCCGGCGGGTGTGCCGTGCTGGATCGATCTCGTCCAGCCCGACCTCGACGCAACGATGGCCTTCTACGGCGACCTGTTCGGGTGGACCTACGAGGTCCGCACCCCCGAGGGCGCCCCGCGGCGCTACGCCTACGCCCGCCTCGACGGGCTCCTCGTCGGCGGCGTCGGCGGCCCGGCCGGGAACGACGACCCCAGCGGCTGGATCACCTACGTCGCGGTCGCCTCGGCCGACGAGACCGTCGCCGCCGTCGAGGCCGGCGGGGGACGGGTGCTGGCCGCGCCGGTCGACATCCCCCGCGCCGGCCGGGTGGCGATGTGCGCCGATCCCGCCGGCGCCGTGTTCGGGCTGTGGCAGGCGGGCGACAACACGGGTGCGGAGCTCGTCAACGCGCCGGGCTCGTGGAACTTCAGCGATCTGAACGTGCACGACCCCGCCGCCGCCGAGGCGTTCTACGGCGCCGTCCTCGGATGGCAGACCAGCCCCCTGGCGATGGGTGACGGCCAGACGGCGTCGATGTTCCGCGTGGCGGGCTACGGGGACTTCCTGGCCGAGCGCGACCCCGAGATCCGCGAGCGGCAGGCGACGGAGCAGGCACCGGAGGGCTTCGCCGACGCCGTCGCCATCATGAACCCGATCGCGGCCGAAGCTCCCGATGCGTCGCCCCGCTGGGCGGTCACGTTCGCCGTCGCCGATGCCGACGCGGCGTTCGGCCGGGCCACCGAGCTGGGCGCCCGCGTGGTCACGCCGCTGTTCGACACCGACTACACCCGCATGGGCGTGGTCGAGGACCCGCAGGGCGCCGCGCTCACGCTGAGCGAGTACCGGCCGCCCGAGCCGGGCTGACCGGCGGCGGCCCGGGCTACTCGGCGCCCCCGCCCCGGGACTCCCGCGCCCGGTGCCCGAAGGCGCCGGCCGTGACCGCCCGGTAGGACGCCTCGACGATCCGCTCGAGGAGGCCGGCGTCCACCGCGCTGACGTCCTTCAGGTAGAGGCAGCCCACGCCGGTGGTGTGAGGTCCGAGCCGGTCGAGCTCGTCGGCGTACGCGCCGGTGCCGTCGGGGAGGTAGATGGTCGTCGCCGCCTTACGGGGCGAGAAGCTCGCGGCCGGGGCGTCGCCCTCCCGACCGCTCTCGTAGCGGTAGTGGTACTGCCCGAACCCGACGATCGACGGGCCCCACAGCCGCGGCGGCTCCCCTGTCACCCGTCCCATGAGCTCGAGGAGCGTCTCCGCGTCCTGTCGCCGCGCCGGCGAGGCGACCCCATCGATGTGCGCCCGGACCGCGGCCTCGTCGGGATCCGGGATCACGCGGCGGCGATCTCGTGGCGCAGCGCCTTGAGCGCCGGGAGGTAGATCTCCGAGAACGTGGGGAAGGGCTGGATGGTGTCGCGCAGCACGTCGAGCGGCACGCGCGCACGGATGGCGAGCGTGGCCTGCTGGAGCCACTCCCCCGCCTCGGCGCCGAGGGCGTAGGCCCCCGTCAGCCGCTGCCCGTCGCTGAGCAGCGTCAGGAACCCGTCGTCCTCGGCGTAGGCCCGGGAGTACGTCGCCGTCCTGGCCACCTCCTTCACGGGCACGGTGGCGCTGAACCGTGCCTCGGCCACCCCCACCGACGCCGCCTGCGGGTCGGTGAAGACGACGCGGGGCATGGCCTCGTAGTCGGCCTCCCAGGGCTGTCCGAGGATGTTGGCGGCCACCACGCGGCCCTGGTACTTGCCGGCGTGGGTCAACAGCCAGATGCCGGTGACGTCGCCGACGGCCCACAGGCGCTCGCCCGCCCGGCAGTGCGCGTCGACGGCGAGCCCGTGGGGGTCCGCCTCGATCCCCACGGTCTCCAGGCCGATCCCCTCCACGCCGCGGCCGCCGGCCGGTGGCGACCAGCAGCCGGTCGCCACGCACCTCGCTGCCGTCGTCGAGGGCCAGGACGTACTCGCCCCCTTCGCCCCTCGCCGACGTGGCGTGCACGCCGAGGTGGAGCTCGACGCCGTCCCGGGCCAGGGCCTCGCCGAGCCGCTGGCCGAGGAGGGCCGGCTCCTTCGCCAGCACGTGGGCCGACCCCTCGACGAGGACCGCCTCGCCCCCGAGTCGACGCACCGCCTGGGCCATCTCGACGCCGACCGGGCCGCCGCCGAGGACCAGTAGCCGGCGGGGCACCGACGTCATGCCGGTGGCCTCGCGGTTGGTCCAGATCCCCTCGAGCTCGCGCAGCCCCGGCACCGGCGGGATGAAGGGCGCCGACCCGGTCGCCACCACGACGTGCTCGGCGGTGTGGCGCTCGCCGTCCACCTCGACCACGCCAGGCCCGCCGAGCCGACCGGTGCCCCGCAGCAGGGTGATGCCCTTCTCCTCCAGCCAGCCGGCGGCCCCGGCGTCGGAGTGGTCCGAGACCATGAAGTCCCGCCACGCCAACGCCGCCTCGAGGTCGAGCTCTGCCCTGGCGGTCGCGTCGCGTGCGGCCTGCACCGCCTCGCCGGGGCGGAGCAGCGTCTTGGACGGGATGCACGCCCAGTTGGAGCACTCGCCCCCGACCAGCTCCCGCTCGACGATCGCCACGCGCAGGCCGGCCTCGGCCAGCTCGCCGGCGCAGTGCTCCCCCGGGGCCCCGGCCCCGAGCACGATGACGTCGTAGCCGTCGCTCACCGCGGCAGCTCCTCCCCGGCACGCTCGCGGACCATGTACTCGGCGTACCAGGCCAGGTCACCGGCCGGGTCGTACGTCGTTGGCATCGGAGCTCCTCTCAGCGCCCGGGCAACCGGAACTCGCTACACCCGCGACGCGGCGTGGTCAACGGTGCGGAGCCGGACTATGGCGCGTCGGCGAGCGGGCCGCCGTGGCGCTGCTGCCACTCGGCGTACCGGTCGAGGAAGGCCTGACCGAAGGGGTCGTCGCCGACGAGCTTCATGCCCGCCCGCCAGATGCTGAGGTCGTCCGGGGCGAGCGCGTCGGCCGCGGCGATGCGCCCGGCGGCCGCCTCGGTGTGCCCACGGCGCAGCAGCTCGAGGGCCAGCCGGAACTCCACCCGGGCCTGGCGCTGCTCGGGGGACAGCTCGCCGCTCCAGCCCCGGGCCGGGAGCTCCTCCCCGGGCACCTCGCCCTCGCGCACCCAGCGGCGCACGGCGTCGAGGTGGGGCCCGGACGCCACGCCGTGGAAGTCGCGGAAGGCGTCGTCCGAGAACTCCGTCGACGGTCGGCGGACGACGCTGCGGTCCTCGTCCACCCAGAACACGGTGGGCACGTTGAGCAGCTCGTAGGTGTCGGCGAACCGGCGGTCGGTGTCGACGAGCACCGGCAGGTCCACCACCTCGGCGAAGGGGGCGACCTCCTCGGGGGCCTCGTCGATGGCCACGGCCACGACGTCGAGGCCGTCGCCCGCCAGCTCGTCGCGCAGCGCCTGCCAGCCGGGCAGGTCGTGGCGGCAGCCACACCAGCTGGCGAAGGCCACCACCAGGGTCTTGCCCGGGCGCTCCTCGAAGAGCCGGTGCCGCTCGCCGTCGAGGCCCACCAGCTCGACGTCGGGGGCGTCCTGCGAGGCCGGCCCCGACCCGGCCGCCGGACGGTGGCCGAGGACGGCGATGCGGTGCTCGTCGTCGACGGCCACCGCCGCCCCGAGGGCACCGGCCACGACGGCCGCGGACGGCGCCGGGTGGTCGGCCACGCCGCCCAGCAGCGACGCCGGGATGCACTCGGACCCCCGGCACCACCCCTCGGGCTTGGGCGCCCATCCGGTGACGGTCTCGAGGTCGGCCGCGGCCAGGACCGGCTCCGGTCCCGTCCCGCCGGCCGCCTGCCCCTCCTCGCCGATCACCGTCCACGGGTCCACCGCCGGACGGTAGGCCAGCAGGGCCGACAGCGGTGCTCTGCACCGTTGCAGATGACTGCACTCTAGTCATAGGGTGGGGCCCGTGGCCGAGCCCGCCAACCGGTTCGAGCGACGCAAGCAGGAGAGCCGGAGCCGCATCCTGGGCGCCGCCTTCGAGCTCTTCCGGGCCCGGGGGCTCGAGACGACCACCATCGAGGAGATCTGCGAGCGGGCCGACGTGGCCCCCCGCACGTTCTTCAACCACTTCCCCAAGCGGGACGACATGGTGCGGGCCCTCGCCCTCGAACGGCTCCGAGGCCTGCGGGACGTGCTCGTCGAGCGCCAGTCCCGGACCGCGCCGCCCACCCCGGCCCTCCTCGTCGCCCTGTTCGACGACGTGGCCGACTGGCTCGAGTCGTCGGGACCGGCCTACCGGGAGCTGGTCGGGGCAATGCTCGCCGTGTCGCCCAGGACCGCGGCCGGCACCGACCGGTCGAGCGAGCTGCACGCCGCCTTCCGCACGGTGATCAAGACCGGCGTGGCCCGGGGCGAGGTGACCGAGCGCCACGACCCGGCCGTGCTCACCGACATCGTCGTCGGCTCCCTCGTCGCCGTGCTCCTCACCTGGACGGCGGACGAGACCTACGCCATCCGCTCGGGCCTGCACGACGTGGCCGCGGCGCTGGCCGACCTTCTGGCACCGAGCTGACAAGGGGGACCCATGGGAGACCACGACGACGTCCGCCGCTTCATGGCGGACCCGACCGAGTGGTTCGGCCGCTCGCTCACGGCCATGCACTCGATGCCCCGCAAGGAGCTCGACGACCTCCTCAAGGAGGCGATGGCCGTCCGCTTCGTCGACCACCGGGAGTCGATCGACGCCGTGGGCAAGGCGGCCGAGCGGGCGGGCGTGACCGAGCTGCGGGAGCTCGACGACGTCGTCCCCCTGCTCTTCGCCCACGCCGCATACAAGTCGTACCCCGCCGCGCTGCTCGACCGGAAGCGGTACGACCAGCTGACCCGCTGGCTCGACAAGCTCACCTCGCACGACCTCTCCCACGTCGACGTCACGGGGTGCACCGACATCGACTCGTCGATCGACGCCCTCGACGAGCAGACGCCGCTCGAGGTCATCACCTCCTCCGGCACCACCGGCACCCTGTCGATCATCCCGAAGGACAAGGCCGGCGCCGAGGTCAACATGCGCAACTGGCGGGTCCTCTACTTCCAGACCTTCGGCGTCGAGCCCCGGCCCGAGGACCTCGACCCGCAGGTCGACGTCATCTGGCCCAACTTCTCGTCGGGGAAGCTCGGGCACCTGCGCATGGCCGCGATGTTCCGTCGGTGGTTCACGGGCGGCGACGAGTCCCGCTTCCACGCCCTCTACGGCGACGCCGTGAGCACCGACCTCATGTTCCTGGCCTCGAAGCTGCGGGCCGCCGCCGCCGCGGCGAGCTCGACCGCATCGAGATCGACGAGGCGCTGCTGGCCCGCAAGGCCGAGTTCGAGGAGCTCCAGGCCCGCATGCCGGACGACATGGCGAGGTTCCTCCAGCAGAAGCTGCGGCGAGCTGGCCGGTCGCCGGGTGTTCGTCATGGGCTCGTACAACCTCCTCCACGAGCTGGCCACCGAGGGCCTGTCCCGGGGCATCTCCGGCGTCTTCGCCCCCGACTCGGTGGTGGCGAGCGGCGGCGGGGCCAAGGGCATCGTCCTGCCCGACAACTGGCAGGAGCCGGTGCTCGAGTTCTTCGGCGTCGACCGCATCGTCATGGGCTACGGCATGTCCGAGGTCTCGGCCATGCACGTCGCCGTGCGAGCGGGGCCGCTACCACGTGCAGCCCTGGATCATCCCCTTCGTGCTCGACCCCGACACGAACGAGCCGGCGCCCCGGACGGGCGTGCAACGGGGCCGGGCCGCGTTCTACGACCCGGCCAACGGCAGCCACTGGGGCGGGGTGATGTCGGGCGACGAGATCGAGCTCGTTCTCGGACGCCGTGCGGCTGCGGCCGCACCACCGTGCACATCGGGCCCCGGACATCGAGCGCTACAGCGACAAGCAGGGGGACGACCGCATCACCTCCGCGGCCACCCAGCAGCTCCAGCACGAGGCCATCGACTTCCTGCGGGGATCGAGTCGTGAGCCGAGCGCCGTTCGACGTCCCGCTGGTGGTCCGGGGCGAGGTCATCGAGGGCGACTGGGTCGAGTTCGGAGGCCGGACCTCGGGCATCGAGTTCCGGGCGCCCGATCCGGCCCTCCACGTCGACCGCCTGCCCGCTCGGCCACGCCCGATGGCCATGGCCGACCTGCACGCGCTGCGCCTTCGACGACATCGTCGACTACCTCGACGCCCTCGGCCGCCGCCTCGACCCCGACACCAACCCCTACGTCCAGCAGGCCTACGACGCCGCCCTCCGCACCTCCGGGCTCACCGAGCCGCTCCTGCGACCAGAACTACCCCGTCCCTGCCCGTACTGGTTCGACCGGACCTTCGTCCGCGAGATGGCCGAGCGGACGATCGGCGTCGACCACCTCGAGGGCTGGGTGGAGCAGACGCTCGCCGACGGCCGCCGGCAGCGCATCCGGGCCTTCGGCGCCCGGGCGGTGCACGTCGTGGCCGGCAACAGCCCGGTGCTCGTCGGGCGTGTCGGTTATCCGCAACGCGCTGACCCGCAGCGACGCGATCATCAAGTCGCCGTCGAACGACCCGTTCACCGCGCTGGCCGTCGCGCGGACGATGATCGACATGGCGCCGGACCACCCGCTCACCAGGCACTTCTGCGGTCGCCTACTGGAAGGGCGGCGACGTCGACGTCGAGGAGCAGCTCTACCAGCCCGAGCACATCGAGAAGATCATCGCCTGGGGCGGCTTCGCCTCGGTCAAGCCACGTCACCCGCTATATCCAGCCGGGCCTCGAGCTGATCGCCCTCGACCCCAAGCGCAGCGCCACGATCATCGGCCCCGAGGCCTTCGCCGACGAGGACGACGATGCGCGACGTGGCCCTGCGCGTCGCCTGCGACATGGGCGTCGCTCAACCAGAAGGGCTGCGCCTTGCGCGCGGGTGGTCTACGTGCTGTAAGCGGCACCGACGAGGCCGGGCCTCGCGAACGGCTCAACCGCTTCGGCGAGATGATCTACGAGGCGACTGCTCGCGCCTGCCCGAGCAGTCATCAGCACGCAAGCCGAAGCGCTTCGATCCGCGAGCTGCGGCCGAGCACTCGACGCCTCGCGCTTCGACGACGACTTCTACCGGGTCATCGGCGGCGAGCGACGACGAGGGCGGGGTGATCGTCTCGCAGATCGACGAGGCCGGTCGACTTCTAGCCGCTGCTGTCGGGCCGGGTGGCCAACCTGGTGCCGGTCGACGACCTCGCCAGGTCGACCGACGCGGTGAACGCGTACACCCAGACCATCGGCATCTATCCGGAAGCGCTGAAGCGCGAGCTGCGCGACGTGCTGCCGCTGTACGGCGCGCAGCGCTGGTCGTCGCTCGGCTACGCCTGCACGATGACGCATCGCCGGCCCCGCAGGACGCCATCGAGCCGCTGCGGCGCATGTGCAAGTGGATCGTGGAGGAGACGTGCGAGCCCACCGCGGTGCTCCCGATGTGGGAGGAGCCCGTCGGCGCCGCTTCTACGTGACGACCACCGCCGCCGAGGTGCTCGAGGGCCTCGACCTCGACGGACGCCGGGCGCTCGTCACCGGTGCGGGCGGCGGGCTCGGCCTCGAGACGGCCCGGCCCTGGCGGCGGCCGGCGCCGCGGTCACCATCGTCGCCCGCACGGAGCGGAGCGGCGAGGAGGCGGCCGGCACCATCGGGCCGGGCGTGACCAGCGAGACGGCCGACCTGGCCGACCGGCGCTCGGTGGCGACCCTCGTCGACCGGCTGGCCGCCGCCGGGCGGCCCCTCGACACTCGTCGTGTGCAACGCCGGCGTCATGGCCTGCCCGTTGGAGCGCACCCCCGAGGGCTGGGAGCTCCAGTTCGCCACCAACCACCTCGGCCACTTCCTCCTCGTCACCCGCCTGCTCGACTGAGGCGGCGCCGCGCCGACGGCGCGCGGGTCGTGGTGGTCAGCTCGGGCGGGCACTCCCTCTCGCCCGTCGTCTTCGAGGACATCCACTTCGAGCACCGGCCCTACGACCCCTGGTCGGCCTACGGCCCAGTCAAAGACGGCCAACGCCTGCTCTTCGCCGTCGAGCTCGCCCGCCGGGGCACGCCCGCCTTCGCCGTCCACCCCGGCATGGTGGCCACCGGGCTCGGCCGCCACCTCGACCCGGGACACGCTGCGGGCGTGGCGAAGCGGGCGCCGCCCTGATCGAGCCGGTGAAGACCCCGGAGGCGGGCGTCGCCACGATCGGTCTACGCCGCCACCGCGCCCGAGCCTCGAGGCCCACAGCGGGGGCTACCTGGTCGACTGCCGCTTGGCCCCCGACACGGTGGCCCCCCCGACGCGTCCTCACCCGAGGCGGCGGCCCGCTCTGGGAGGCATCCGAGGCGATGCTCGGCCGCACCGGCTGACCGTCAGCCGCCGTTCCGTCGCACCACCACCGACGCCTCGGTGGGCGAGCCGTCGGGCGCCCTGACCGCCAGCGGGACCGGCTCCTCACCGGGCCCGACGCCGCCATACGGGGTGACCACCACCTGGTCGGCGTCGATCTCGACCAGCAGGCAGTGGGGAGCCGACGCCCAGCTGGAGGTCCCCGCCTCGTCCCAGGCCGTGGGGGGGTCCTCCTGCAGCTTCCCGGCGGCGCCGGAGATCACCTGTGTGATGGCGCCCACCCGGCCGGCCTGGAAGTTGTGCTCGTGGCCGCTCAGGAGGAGCCGGACGCCGGCCCGCTCGTACCGCGGCACCGAGCTCCGCCACCTGCTCCGGCATGCCGGGGTGGTGCGGCCCGGCGCACCAGGCGGGGTGGTGGCAGAACGGGAGCCGCCACGGGCGGCCGGCCCCGCCGGCGGGCAGGGCGTCGTCGAGCCACGCCCGGCGGCGGTCGTCCTCGAAGTGGCGCCGGCCGCCCTCGGCGGAGGTGTCGACGCACAGCAGTTCGACGAGGGCACCGATGCCCACCCGGTAGAAGAGCCCCGGCCCCTCGTCCCCGCCGCCGAAGCGAGCCTCGAAGTGGAAGTTGTCGGCCAGCTGCGCCCGGTCGTCGTTGGCCTCTTCGTCGGCGCCGTCGTGGTTGCCGGCCGCCGGGTACACGGGCAGGTGGTCGAGGAGGTACCGGTACGGCTCGTAGAACGTGAAGTACCAGTCGTCGTCCTCGTCGCCCGACTGCTCCAGGCGGTCGTCCTCCCCGTGGTAGATGTTGTCGCCGAGGCTGATGAGGCCTCGCACCGGGTGGCGAGCGGCGAGGGCCTCGAGCGTCCGGCTCACGGCTGCCTGGCGGCGACCGGCCTCGCCGTTCGTGATGCCCACCCCGTAGTCGCCGAAGGCGAGGAGGGACACGGGCACAGCGGCGTCGGGGGCCGGGTGGGTCCGGAAGCCGGGGTCGTAGCGGCGGCCGGCCGGCCGAGGCGTCCCCGGGCCACCGTCCAGCACCCAGTCCCACCGCTCGCCGGCCGCCCACGGCTCCCCGTCCACCGTCACCCGGTAGCGGTAGGCGGTGTCGGGCCGGAGGCCGCCCACGTCCACGTGGTTGCGTTGGTCCGTGGCCGCCGAGGCGACGACCCGGCCATCGGCGTCGAGCACGTCGACCACGGCGCGGCCGTAGGGTGCCGATCCGGCGCCGATGGTGCCCCCGTCGCGGCGCTGACCGAGGTCGTCGTCGTCGACCACCACCCATCCGTCCGATCGCTCCTGGAGGTAGAACCCGCCCCATCCCACCAGCGCCGACTCCGGGGTGACGTCGACGAGGTGGAGGAAGGGTTCGAAGCGGCGGGCGCGGTCCGGCACGGCCCCTGTGTACCGCGAGGTGTCGCCGTCGCCTGGGCGGGGCATCTCCGGGGCATGACCGTCGTCGGCATCCACGCCTCGCACGAGCAGGTGCACCCGGCGGTGCTCCTCGAGGCCGTCCGCCATGCGGAGTCCGCCGGGTTCACCGCCGCCATGTCGTCCGACCACTTCTCGCCGTGGAGCGAGCGCCAGGGCCACAGCGGCTTCGCGTGGTCCTGGCTGGGCGCGGCGCTGGCCACCACCTCGCTGCCCTTCGGGGTGGTCAACGCGCCGGGCCAGCGCTACCACCCGGCGATCATCGCCCAGGCGTCGGCCACGCTGGCGGCCATGTTCCCGGGACGCTTCTGGGTGGCGCTCGGCACGGGAGAGGCGTCGAACGAGCACATCACCGGCGACCGCTGGCCCCGCAAGGACGTCCGCAACGCACGGCTGCGGGAGTGCGTCGACGTGATCCGCGCCCTCCACCGTGGCGAGGAGGTCAGCCACGACGGCCTGGTCCGAGTGGACCGGGCCCGCATCTGGACCCTGCCCGACGAACCGCCGCCGCTCCTGGCCGCCGCGGTCTCCGCGGAGACGGCGGCCTGGGCGGCGGCGTGGGCCGACGGCATCATCACCATCAACCAGCCGCCTGACGCCCTGCGGGACCTCCTCGCCGCGTACCGCGACGCCGGCGGCCGGGGCCGGGCGTGCCTCCAGGTCCACCTCTCCTATGCGAGGGACGACGACACGGCCGTGCGCATCGCCCACGACCAGTGGCGCACCAACGTCTTCTCGCCACCGGTGTGCTGGGACCTGGAGCTGGTCGAGCACTTCGACGAGGCTGCCCGCCACGTCGGCCCGGAGGACGTGCACGGCTCGGTCCTGGTGTCGAGCGACCCCGCCCGCCACGCCGCCTGGCTGCACGAGGCCATCGACCTCGGGTTCGACGAGCTCTACCTCCACCACGTGGGCCAGGAGCAGGACGAGTTCATCGACGTCTTCGGAAGCCGCGTGCTCCCCGAGCTCCGGGGGAACCGATGAGGATCAGCACGACCAGCGACCTCTGGTGGAAGACGGCGGTCGTCTACTGCCTCGATGTCGAGACCTTCCTCGACTCGGACGGCGACGGCCGGGGTGACCTGGCGGGCCTGGTGCAGCGCATCGACTACCTCGCCGACCTCGGCGTCACCTGCCTGTGGCTGATGCCGATCTACCCGACGCCCGACCGCGACGACGGCTACGACATCACCGACTTCTACGGCGTCGACTCGAGGCTCGGCACCCACGGCGACGTCGTGGAGCTCGTGCGCACCGCCTCGGACCGCGGCATGCGGGTGATCATCGACCTGGTCGTCAACCACACCTCGGATCGCCATCCGTGGTTCCAGTCCGCTCGCGCCAGTCGGGAGTCGCCGTACCGCGACTGGTACGTCTGGCGGGACGAGCCGCCGCCGGACGCCGAGCAGGGTGTCGTCTTCCCCGACCAGGAGACGAGCGTCTGGACCTACGACGAGGAGGCGGGCCAGTACTACCTGCACCGCTTCTACAAGCACCAGCCCGACCTCAACGTGGCCAACCCGGCGGTGCGGGACGCCATCGCCAAGGTGATGGGCTTCTGGCTCGAGCTCGGCATCGCCGGGTTCCGGGTCGATGCCGTGCCGTTCCTGCTGGAGATGACCGGTGTCGACGCCGACCAGCAGCTGCCCGACCCCCACGAGTACCTGCGCGACCTGCGGGCCTTCCTCGGGCGGCGCCGGGGGGACGGCATCCTCCTCGGCGAGGTGAACCTGTCGCACGACGAGCAGGCCCGCTTCTTCGGGGGGCAGGACGGGAACGAGCTGACGATGCTCTTCGACTTCATCGGGATGCAGCAGCTGTACCTGTCGCTGGCCCGGGCCGACGCCGGTCCGGTGGCCACTGCGCTGCAGGCGCGGCCCTCGGTCTCGCCCGACTGCCAGTGGGCGACCTTCGTGCGCAACCACGACGAGCTCACGCTCGACAAGCTCGGCGACGAGGAGCGCCGCGAGGTCTTCGCCGCCTTCGGGCCGGAGCCCGAGATGCAGCTCTACGGACGGGGGCTGCGACGCCGGCTCCCCCCGATGCTCGGAGGAGACCCCGACCGGGTGCGGATGGTGTACAGCCTGCTCTTCTCGCTGCCGGGCACGCCGGTCCTGTTCTACGGCGAGGAGATCGGCATGGGCGAGAACCTGGCCGTCGAGGGACGAGGAGCCGTCCGCACGCCGATGCAGTGGTCGGCCGGGCCCAACGGCGGCTTCTCGACGGCGCCGTCGTCGGAGCTGGCCGGTCCGGTGGTGGAAGGCGACTTCTCGCCGGAGCACGTGAACGTCGACGACCAGCGGCGCTCCCCCGACTCGTTGCTCAGCTTCGTCACCCTCCTGGTGCGTCGCTATCGCGAGTGCCCGGAGCTCGGCTGGGGATCGTTCGAGGTGCTGGAGCAGCCCCACCGCGCCGTCCTCGCCTGTCTGCGCACCTGGGACGGCTCGAGCATGGTCGCGGTGCACAACCTCGGCGCCCTGGCGCTGCGCGTCCCGCTCCGGCTCGACGGGTGCCCCGACGGCTCGCAGTTGGTGGACCTGCTGTCCGGCGACACCTTGACCGTCGACGATCGCGGACAGGTGGAGCTCGACCTCGACGCCTACGGCTTCGGCTGGCTGCGGGTGGTCCCTCCCGGCGACCGCCGCCTGGTCTGAGCGCTCGCCGGGCGAAGCCCGGGGGGCGATGCTGGCCCGGTAGCGTCCCGCCGTCTCGGGGGAGGTGGCCCATCGCAGCAGGGACGGACCAGGTACGGCCGAGGTGGACGCTCCCCCGGGTGCTGGCGGCCGCCTTCGTGGTGGCGTGGCTGGCCGTCCAGGTCGGCGTGCCGCTGACGCAGCAGGCCACCAAGGAGGGCGCCCGGCCCTTCGCCTGGCAGATGTTCTCCCGGAAGATCGACGTGCCCCGCTTCAAGGTCGTGGCCGCCGACGGCTCCGAGCGGGAGGTGGACGACTGGGAGCGCCACCTCGGACGGGCCCGCCTGGAGGTGAACTTCCGGCGGCACGTGCCGCCGTTCCTGTGCCGGTCCGAGCCCGGCGCGGTGGCGATCACGACGTACCGCGCCGACGGGACGGGGCCGGTGGCCCGGCGGGACTGCCCGTGATCGGCCGCCTCCTCGACCTCGTGACGCGCGACACCCCGGCCCGGCCGGTGGGCATGGGGCGCATCGTCCTCGGCGTGGCCGGCTGCCTCGAGGTGCTCTCCACGATCACCTCCCACCGGCTCGACAAGGTCCTGCGGGCCGGGGTGCTCGAGGCCCCCCGGTTCGACGGGCTCCCGCGGCTGTCGCAGGACGGCGGCCGGCTCTTCCTGGTCGCCTGGCTCCTGTCCCTGCTCCTGTTCACCGTGGGCTGGCGCGCCCGGGTCACCGGCGGCGCCGCCTTCCTGGCGGTCACCTACTACCTCGCCGTCGACGAGCAGCTCTACGCCAACCACGTCTACCTGCTGGCCGCGCTGCTGCTCCTGTTCGTGCTGGCCGACTCGGGCGCCGCCGTCTCCGTCGACGAGCGACGGGGGCGGGGTCGCCCGACCGTGCCCCGCTGGCCGGTGTTCCTGCTCATGGCCCAGGTGGCCGTCGTCTACGGGTTCGCCACGCTCAGCAAGCTGAACGGCGACTGGCTGTCCGGCGACGTCCTCGCGGTCAACATGGTCCGCCTCGGCTCCCTCGACCTCCCGTCGGCACTGGACCGCCAGGGCGTCTTCGTGGTGCTCGCCGTCGGTACGGTCCTCGTGGAGGGGTTCCTCGCCTTCGCGTTCTACGTGCCCCGCCTGCGCCGGGTGGCAGTGCCCGTGGGCGTCGCCTTCCACCTCGGCATCATCCTGACCGTCGACCGGTGGAGCCCCTACGCCGTCAACGGCTTCACGGTGTTCGCCCTCGAGATGTTCGCCCTCTACGTGGTGTGCATCGGCGGCCTCGCCGACCAGTGGGTGGCGGCCCTCCGGAGGCGCCTCAGCGGGCGGGCGGTGCCGACCGCGGCGTCGGCGGGGTGACGGGCACGCCGCTCCCGGCGGGCACGGTCATGGCTGGCCCCCGGCGTGGAGGTGCGGCCGTCGCCCATCGAGGGTCACGGGCTGTTCGCGGCCCGACCCATCGCCGCCGACGAGGTGGTGGTCGTGCTCGGCGGGCGGCTCGTCGACGATGCCGGCTTCGCCGGTGCTTCCGCTCGCGGGCCGGTCAGCGGCCACGCCGTCGCACCCGGGTGGCACCTCCTCCAGGACGACGACGACCCGGCCCGCTTCGGCAACCACTCCTGTCACCCCACCACCTGGCTCGTCGACGAGGTCACCCTGGTGGCCCGGCGATCGATTGCGCCCGACGAGGAGCTGACCAGCGACTACGCCACCCTCACCGCCGACCCGGCGTGGGAGCTGGCCTGCCGGTGCGGCGCGTCGTCGTGCCGGGGCACGGTCACCGGCCGGGACCTGGACCGACCCGAGCTGCGGGACCGCTACGCCGGTCATGTCGTGCCCTTCCTCGAGCGCCGATGAGCGCCCCTCGGCCGCCGGCCCGGGTCCTCGCCGCGTTCGGGCTGGAGGGCACGCCGGAGCGACTGGCAGGCGGGCAGGGCGAGGCCTTCCGCGTCGGCGGCGCCGTGGTGAAGCCCGTGCTGGACGTCGACGAAGCGGACTGGTGCGCCACCACGCTGGCCGACCTCCCCGCCGACGGCTTCCGGCTGCCGCGGCCCCGGGCCGCCGGCGACGGGCGGTGGGTGGTCGAGGGGTGGGCGGCATGGGAGCACGTCGCCGGCGAGCCGGCCACCGACCGGTGGGACGAGGTGCTCTCGGTGGGCCGGCGCCTCTCCGCCGCCCTCGCCACCGTCGCACCGCCCCCGCTCCTGTCGCGCCGTCGCCACCGGTGGGCCGTGGCCGACCGGGCGGCGTGGGGCGAGGAGCGCGTCGACGTCCCGCCGCCGCTGCGACCCCTCGTCGACCGGGTGACCGCCTCGTTGCGGCCCGTGGACCTCGCGGTCCAGGTCGTCCACGGTGATCTCAGCGGCAACGTGCTGTTCGCCGACGGCCACGACCCGGCGGTGATCGACGTCTCGCCGTACGTCCGCCCGGCCGGGTTCCCGCTCGCCGTCGTGGTGGTCGACGCGCTGGCCTGGCACGGCGCCGATCCGTCGCTCCTCCACGCGCTCGACGGCGAGCCCGAGGCGGAGCAGCTGCTCGCCCGGGCCGTGCTCTTCCGCCTCCTCGCCGCCGGGGATGCGGAGGCCGAGCGACGGGCCCACGAGCCCGTGGTCGACCTCCTTCAGAGCCGCCCGTAGGCCCGGAGGGTCCGGAGCCGCTCGATGGTCTGCCACCCCCGCCACTCGAGCCCTGCCATCGGCACCCACGCCTCCCAGTCGACCGTCCACCCGCCGTCCTCGGCCTGGCCGGCGGCCAGGGCGTCGAGGTGGGCCTCGATGGTGGCGTCGTCGAACCAGCGGCGGGCCACCGAGGACGGTGTGGGGGCGTAGTCGAGGGGCCTGGCCATCTCGCCCTCGGTGGCCGGGTCGAGCGCCACCAGGCCGCCCGACAGGACGACCGCGCCGAGGTCGGCGGCCACCGACTCGGCCCGCTCCCGGTCCGGGACCCAGTCGAGGAAGGCGAGCGCCACCTTGATGTCGTACGAGAGCTGGAGGAGCCACTCGCCGGTGGCCACCCGATCCCCGACCTCGCCCAGGGCTCGCCACGAGAACTCCGTCGCCGGGCCCAGCCACGCGTGGTCGACCCCGTGGCGGTGGAGCAGGCCGGCCAGCCCGGCGGTCGGGAGGATCGACGCCCGCTGCTCGGCCGGCGGGTCCCACCAGGGCGCCCGGGGGTAGGCGCCGGCCGACGAGAGGACCATGGGCACGCCGCCCTCGTCGGTCGTGACCGTGAGCAGCCAGTCGCACAGCGGGCCGACGATGTCGGCCGGCATCCGGCCCGCCTCGTCGAGGATCCGCAGGGCGCCGTCGGCGGTGGTGGGCTGGCTGATCGGGCCCCGGAAGTCCGGCTCCAGCGCGTTGCCGAAGCCGCCGTCGGATCGCTGGTACGGGCGGAGGGCGTCGACCACGGCGGCGGGGTCGCCGCCCCGGAAGAGGTGCTCGAAGCGCAGGCGCTCGAGGAGGCGGCCGTTGCGCCAGAGGAACTGCTCGGCGGCGTCGATGGCGTGCATGGCGCCATCGTCCTCCCGTCAGGCGGCCGGCGTCTTGTCGAGATCGGACACGGACAGCGCCGCCCGGAGCTGCCCGGGCGAGAGGCCGCTGAGGGCGCGCGCCTCGTGGGTGAGGTGGGCCTGGTCGGCGTACCCGGCCTCGACCGCCAGCTCCGCCAGCGGGACGGTCGGCGCCGCTCCCAGCCGCTCGACGGCGGCCGCGAAGCGGAGGACGCGCGGCGAGCACCTTCGGCCCGTAGCCGAAGGCCGCACCGGCCCGCCGCCGGAGCTGGCGCTCGCCGAGCCCCAGCTCGTCGGCGAGGGCGCCGGTCGGCCCGCCTCCCGCCAACCGCTCGAGGACGGCCTCGGCCAGGGGGTCGCCGTCGGGGACGGTGGCGGCCCGCTCGGCCAGCCGCTGCTCCACCACCGCGGCGACCTCGCCGGGCGTGGACGCCGCGCCCACGGCGTCGACCAGCGCCCGACCGGCGCCCTCCCACAGGTCCTCGAGGTCGACCCGCTCGTCCCGCAGCGCCGAGGCGGGCAGGCCGAGCAGCGCGCCCGCCGCCCCCGGCCGCAGCTGGAACCCGACCACGGCGCCACCCGCGCCGAAGCGCTCGACGACGGCTCCGGTGTCCGGCCCCGCCACCCGGACCCTCCCCTCGGCGACCACGACGTCGATGGCGGCGTCGGGCAGCACGCGGATCGACGTGCCGGAGGACGGCAGGTCGTGGGCCCAGACGGTGGTCACCAGTCGGCGCAGCGCCGGTGACCGGGGCGGCCGCCGCCGCACGGGAACGGCCGGCGCCAGGACCTCGGTGTCCACGGCTCCAGGGTGCCAGCCGGCCGGCTACGCGACCAGCAGGACCACGGCGGCGTGGGCCTGCGCCGGGAAGCTCTCGGCCACGGGGCCGTCGACCCAGATCTCGACCCGGTCACCCACCGCCACGTCCGACAGGGCCGCGGCCTCGTAGGCGTCGCCCCGGCGCCGGAGCACCTCCGTGGCCTCGTCCACGCGGGCGGCGACGGCGCCGACGACCCCGGTGGCCTCGTCGATGCGCACCGAGCCGGGCGGCAGCAGCGACACCGGCCCGACGCTGTCCGCCGGTCGGTCGGGCGGCGCGGGGTCGGCGGACGAGCGGTCCGTCCGGACGTCCTCCCCACCGTCGCTCCCGCAGGCGGCCAGCAGCGCCACCAGGGCGACCACGGCCACGAGGCGCACCGGCTCATCGTGGCAGGATCCGGCCCGTGCCCCAGGCCACCGTCCGTGGGATCCGCCTCCACTACGAGGTGGCGGGGAGTGGCCCGCCCGTGCTGTTCATCAGCGGCACCGGTGGCGACCTGCGGACGAAGCCGGGGCCCTTCGACAGCCCGCTGGCCCGCCGGTGCACCCTGGCGGCCTACGACCAGCGGGGGCTCGGCCAGAGCGACAAGCCCGAGGGCCCGTACACGATGGCTGACTACGCCGACGACGCCGCCGGCCTGCTCGACGTCCTCGAGTGGGAACGGGCGTCGGTCATCGGGGCCTCCTTCGGCGGGATGGTGGCGCAGGAGCTCGCCATCCGGCACCCGCAACGGGTGCACCGGCTGGTGCTGGCGTGCACGTCGCCCGGCGGCGAGCTCGGCGCCTCGTACCCGCTGCACGAGCTGGAGGGCCTGCCCGACGAGGTGCGCCACCCCCGCCTCCTGCAGCTGGCCGACACCCGCTGCGACGAGGCGTGGCAGGCCGAGCACCCCGACGAGGTGGCGGCCGTGCTCGCCTACCGCCAGCAGGCCGAGGAGGTGTCCCGGGCCGACCCCGAGGCGGCGACCGGGGCCCGGCTCCAGCTGGAGGCTCGGGCCGGCCACGACAGCGGCGACCGGCTGCACACCATCTCGTGCCCCACGCTCGTCTGCGGCGGGCGCTACGACGGCATCGCCCCGCCGGCCAACAGCGAGGCCCTGGCGGCCCGCATCCCCGACGCCGAGCTCGAGCTCTTCGACGGCGGCCACATGTTCTTCATCCAGGACCGCTCGGCCTGGCCCCGCATGACGGAGTTCCTCGTCGGCTGAGCGTTCTTTGGTTCTCTCCCTACCGCTCCTGTCGGGAGAGAACCAAAGAACGGGGAGGGGCTAGACCTCCGCCGGCTGGAGGGCGTTGAGGCGGTCGACCGCCTCGAGGTACTCCTCGACGAGGCGCTGGATCAGGGCCGAGGTCTTCTCGACCCGGTTCATCTGGCCGACGACCTGGCCCACGGGGTTGAACATCACGTCGAGGGCCTTGTCGGCGTAGCGGTGGCTCCGGGCCACGCAGTCCCCCGACACCATGTACTGGAGGGGCATGGGCAGCGGGTCCGGCGTGTCCGGCTTCTCCCACGCCTCGGTCCACCGGTTGCGCAGCATGCGGGCCGGCTTGCCGGTGAACGACCGGCTGCGCACGGTGTCGCGCGACGTGGCGTCGAGCAGCTGCTGGCGCTGGGCGGGGGCGGTGCTGGCCTCCTCCACCGTCAGCCACAGCGAGCCCGTCCACACGCCCTGGGCCCCCATGGCCATGGCGGCGGCGATCTGCTCGCCGGAGCCGATGCCCCCGGCGGCCAGCATCGGCGTGGGCGCGATGGCCTTGGCGATCTGCGGCCACAGCACGATCGAGCCCACCTCGCCGGTGTGCCCGCCGCCCTCGCCCCCCTGGCCGATGACGATGTCGACGCCGGCCTCCACGTGCTTCTGGGCCTGGTACGGCGACCCGCAGAGCGCCGCCACCTTGAGCCCGGCACCGTGGATCTTCTCGATGGCGTCGGCCGGCGGGGTGCCCAGCGCGTTGGCGATGAGGGTGACCTTGGGGTGCCGCAGCGCCGCCTCGATCTGCGGCATGGCCGTGGCCGCCGTCCACCCGAGGAGGCGCATCTCGTTGCTCTCGCCCTCGGGCATCTCGGGCACGCCGTGGTCGGCCAGCAGCTTGCGGGCGAACTCGAGGTGCTCCTTCGGGACCATCTGTCGCAGCGACTCGGCCAGGTGCTCCGGGTCGTCGTCGCCCATGCCCTCGTACTTGCCGGGGATGACGATGTCGACGCCGTAGTTGTTGTCGCCCACGTGCTCGTCGATCCACTGGAGCTCGATCTCGAGCTGCTCGGGGCTGAAGCCCACGGCGCCGAGCACGCCGAAGCCGCCGGCCTTGCTGACGGCGGCCACGACGTCGCGGCAGTGGGTGAAGGCGAAGATCGGGAACTCGATGCCGAGCTCGTCGCAGATCGGGGTGCGCATGGTTCAGGCCCTCCTCGGGACCGGCGTGAAGGTGACGGGCATCGTCTTGATGCCGTTGACGAAGTCGCTGCGGAGACGGCGGGCCTCCCCGGCCAGCTCGAGGTCGGGGAGGCGCTCGACGAGCTGGCGCATGATGGCCCGGATCTCGGCCCGGGCCAGGTTGGCGCCGAGGCAGAAGTGCACGCCGCCGCCCCCGAAGGTCACGTGGTCGTTCGGCGTGCGGCCGACGTCGAAGGCGTACGGGTCGTCGAAGACCTCCTCGTCCCGGTTGGCCGACGTGTAGTAGAGGACCACCTTGTCACCCTCGGCGATCGTGCGCCCCCGCAGCTCGGTGTCGCGGGTGGCGGTGCGCCGGAAGTTGGTGATCGAGGTGCCCCACCGGAGCATCTCCTCCACCGCCGTGTCCCACAGCGACGGGTCCCGCCGCAGCCGCTCGGCCTGGTCGGGGTGCTCGAGCAGGGCGAGCATGGCGTGGTTGATCAGGTTCCTGGTGGTCTCGTTGCCGGCCACCACCAGGGTCACGAAGAACAGGTTGAGCTCGACGTCGGTGAGCTTGTCGCCGTCCATCTCGGCCTGCACCAGCGTGGTCATGAGGTCGTCCTGCGGGGATGGCCCGGCGGTCGGCGGCCACGCCGTCGCAGTAGGCGTAGATCTCCATGGCGGCCTGCTCGGGGAGGCCGTCGGCGGCGTGGTACTCGGGGTCGTCGAAGCCCACGAGCTGGTTCGACAGGTGGAACATGTTCGGCCAGTCGGCCTCGGGCAGGCCGATCATCTCGCAGATCATCTCCAGCGGGAGCTTGCCGGCCACCTCCTCGACGAACTCGGCCTCGCCCCGCTCGCACACGTCGTCGACGATGCGGGCGGCCCGGGTCTCGACGTTCTCGAGCAGCAGCCGCACCATCCGCGGCGTGAACCCCTTGCTCACCAGCCGCCGGTAGCGGTTGTGCTTGGGGGCGTCCATGTTGAGGATCGACAGGCGGATCTGGGACAGGGCCTCGTCGGTCTGGTCGTCGATGAAGGTGCCGCCCCGCTCGCTGCTGAACGTGTCGGGGTCGTGGCTGACGGCCTTGACGTCGGCGTGCTTCGTGACCGCCCAGAAGCCCGGGCCGTCGGGCTCGGGGTGCCAGTGCACCGGGTCCTCACGGCGCAGCCGCTCGAAGGCGGCGTGGGGCTCCTCCCGGGCCCACGTGTCCTCCAGCAGGTCGATCTCCTCGAGCGGGGTGGTGGTCATCGCACCTGCTCTCCGATCCGGGGGGTCAGGGCCGACCGCAGGACGGCCACGGCCATGCTCGTCGTCGACCGCGGCGGGGTCGACGCGGCGCATCATCTCCAGGCCGAGCAGCACGCCGACGACGGCCGCTCCGGAGCCGGGCACGGGCTCGGCGCCCGTCCCATCGCGAGGCCGGCCTCGCTCCGATCGCCGACCACGCCGCCCGGTAGCGGCGGGCCAGGTGCTCGCGGGCGCTCGGGTGGCGGGCGGCCCAGCGACCACAGCTCGTGCTCGAGGGCGATCCAGCGCTCGCGGCCGGCGGCGGCGAGGCCACGTTGCGCCAGAGCGCGGCCAGGACCTCGTCCAGCGAGGTGGCGGTGGACACCTCGGCGTCGATCACCACGGCCACGTCGTCGAGCCAGCTCTCGAGGAGGGCGAAGAGCACGCCCTCCTTGCCGCCGAAGTGGTCGTAGACGGCGCCGGAGGTGCGGTCGGCGGCCTCGGCGATGGCGTCGATGGACGAGCCCTCGATGCCCCGCTCGGCGAACAGGTCGGCGGCCGCCTCGAGCAGGCGCGCCCGCGTCTCCGCCCGCCGCCGCCCCTGGCTGGTCACGGCAGAAACATAACGCTTCCGATGTACCTCGGTCAAGCTACGGAACGGCGCTGGGTACGGTCGCTGCCAATGACCGCCGTGGCCTTCCTCGGGCTGGGACTGATGGGCGCGCCCATGGCCCGGCGCCTGCTCGACGCCGGCCACGAGCTGGTGGTGTGGAACCGCAGCGCCGACAAGGCGGCGCCGCTGGAGGGGGCCGGGGCCCGCCGCGCCGCCACCCCGCGGGAGGCGGCCGCGGCGGCCGAGGTGGTGATCACGATGCTGGCCGACCCGGCGGCGCTCGCGGCCGTGACCGAGGGACCGGACGGTGTCGCCGCCGGCGTCGGCGCCGACGCCACCGTGCTCGAGATGTCCACCGTCGGGCCCGCCGCCGTGCACCGCCTGCGAGGCGCCCTCCCCGACGGGGTGGGCCTGATCGACAGCCCCGTCCTCGGCAGCACGCCCCAGGCCGAGGACGGGTCGCTCCAGCTCTTCGTGGGCGGCGACGACGAGGCGGTCGGGCGGTGGCGGCCGCTGCTCGAGACCTTCGGCTCCCCCACCCACGTCGGGCCGCTCGGCGCCGGGGCGGCGGCGAAGCTCGTCGTGAACTCGACCCTCGGCGGGACGCTCGCCCTCCTCGGCGAGGCCCTGGCCCTGGCCGGCGGGCTCGGGCTCGACCAGCGCACCGCCCTCGACGTCCTCGCCCGCTCGCCCCTCGGCGGCCAGGTCGAGCGCCGTCGACCCGCCCTCGAGTCGGGCGAGTTCCCCCTGCGCTTCCGCCTCCGCCTCGCCAGCAAGGACCTCGACCTCGTGGAGGACGCCGCGCGCGAGGCCGACGTCGACCTCCGGCTGGCGCCCGCCGCCCGCTCCTGGTTCGACGACGCCACCGTCGCCGGCTGGAGCGACGAGGACTACAGCTCCGTGCTCGCCTTCATGACCGGGGGCCGCCGGTCCAGCTGAGCGGCGTCGCACCGCCAGGTGGTGTGGCGGGGGGCGTGGTCGCCGTGGCCCGTGGTGCGGGTCAGCAGGCAGGTGGTGACCCGGAACTCGAACAGCTCCTGCTCGTCGAAGCCCGGCGGCGGCTCGGACCACCCACGCTCCTCGAAGAAGACGGCGGCGGCCCGCTGGCGCAGCACGCCGTCCCCCGCCGCCTGCGCGGATCCGCTCACGTAGAAGGCGTCCTCGTCGGTGGCCGGTGGGAAGGCGTGCATGGCGTAGCGCCCGTCCCGCCGGAGGTCGTCGGCCTTCGGCGACGGGACGAGGAACGCGAGCAGGCGGTCGTCCACCACCAGCGGGCAGATGGGATGGACCCGGGGGCCACCGTCCTTGCGCACCGTGGCCAGGAAGGCGAGCCCCACCCCGAACTGGTAGAGCAACCCCCGGCCGGCGTCCGCGAGGTCGGGCCGAGCCCGACGGAAGTCCCCCCAGGACAGCACCTCCGCACGCTCCCCCATCCGGGCGCTCCAGGCAAGGGGCAGGACGAAGGTGTACACAGATCCCCCATGGCAGACCTGCTCGAGCGCCTCGGCGACGTCGTCGATCCCGGGCACGTCCTCGCCGGCGACGCCGCCAGCGACGACTACGCCCGTGACGAGTCGCTCACCGTGGCCGCCTCGACCCCCGCTGCGGTCGTGCGCCCGGGGACCACCGACGAGGTGGCCGCCGTCCTGCGGGTGGCGAACGAGCTCCGGGTGCCGGTCACCGCCCGGGGCAGCGGCACCGGCCTGTCGGGCGCGGCCATCCCGCTGCCCGACGGCATCGTCGTCTCGTTCGAGCGCATGACCGCGATCCTCGAGATCGACACCGAGAACCACGTCGCCGTCGTGCAGCCGGGCGTGACGCTGGCCCAGCTCGACGAGGCCACCGCCGCCGACGGCCTCGTCTACCCCGTGTACCCGGGCGAGTACAGCGCCAGCCTGGGCGGCAACGTGGGCACCAACGCCGGCGGCATGCGGGCGGTGAAGTACGGCGTGACCCGGCACCAGGTCCTCGGGCTCGAGGCGGTGCTGCCCAGCGGCGAGGTCATCCGCACCGGGCGGCAAGTTCGTCAAGGCCACCACCGGCTACGACCTGACCCAGCTCATCATCGGCTCGGAGGGGACGCTGGCCCTCGCCACCGAGGCGATCCTGCGGCTCTACCCGCGGGCGGAGCACACGGCCACGGTGCTGGCCCCCTTCCCCGCCCTCGACCAGGTGACGACCGCCGTCCCCCGCATCGTGGCCAGCGGGATCGGGCCGATGATCCTCGAGTACATCGACGCCGTCACGATGGGCGCCATCACCGGCAACGTCGGCCTCGACCTCGGCGTCCCCGTCGAGGTGAAGGACCAGTGCCTGGCCTACCTCGTGGTGGTCATGGAGAACGCCCACGCCGACCGGCTCGAGGAGGACGTGCACCGACTGGCCGAGTCGCTCCACGAGCTCGGCGCCCTCGACACGTACGTGCTGCCGCCGACGGCCGGCGCCCGCTTGATCGACGCCCGGGAGAAGGCGTTCTGGGTGGCCAAGGCCGCCGGCGCCGACGACATCGTCGACATCGTCGTGCCCCGGGCCTCGGTGACCGAGTTCATGGCCACGGTGGCCGAGCTGGCCGCCACCCACGGCGCCTGGGTGCCCGGCTGCGGCCACGCCGGCGACGGCAACGTCCACATGTCCGTGTACCAACCCGACCCCGACCAGCGGTACAAGCTCATGCGGGGCCTGTTCGAGGCGGGCATGGCCCTCGGCGGCGCCATCTCCGGCGAGCACGGCATCGGCCGGGCGAAGAAGAAGTACTTCCTCGAGCTGGAGGACCCGGTGAAGGTCGACCTCATGCGCCGGATCAAGACGGCGTTCGACCCCAACGGCATCCTGAACCCCGGCTCCATGTTCGACTGACCGAGGAGCGACCTGACCATGAACGGCGCCCAGGCCCTCATCCGCACCCTCGTCGACAGCGGGGTCGACGTCTGCTTCACGAACCCCGGCACCTCGGAGATGCACTTCGTGGCCGCCCTCGACACGGTGCCCGAGATGCGTGGGGTGCTCGGGCTGTTCGAGGGCGTGGTGACGGGCGCGGCCGACGGCTACGGCCGCATGGCCGGGCGGCCCGCCGGCACGCTGCTCCACCTCGGCCCCGGCCTCGGCAACGGCATGGCCAACCTCCACAACGCCCGGCGGGCGGCGACCCCGGTGGTCAACATCGTGGGCGACCACGCCACCTACCACCGGCAGTACGACGCGCCGTTGGCCTCCGACATCGAGGCGGCGGCCAGCAACGTCTCGGGGTGGTACCGGTCGTCGGAGGCGCCGGGGACGGTGGGACGGGACGCGGCCGAGGCGGTGGCCGCCGCCATGGGCCCGCCCGGGCAGGTCGCCACGCTGGTGCTCCCGGCCGACGTCTCGTGGCTGGACGGCGGGGAGGTGTCGGCCCCCGTGTCGCCGACCCGGCGCGCGACCGGTGGCCGACGACGTGGTCGACGAGGTGGCCAAGGTCGCTCCGCTCGGGCGAGCCCTGTGCCGTGCTGGTGGGCGGTGCCGCGCTGCGGGAGGCGGGGCTGCTGGCGGCCAGCCGGGTGGCCGGCGCCACCGGCGCCAAGCTGCTGTGCGAGACCTTCCCCGCCCGCCTGGAGCGGGGCGCCGGGCTGCCGGCCGTCGAACGGCTGGGCTACCTGGCCGAGTTCACCATGGCCCAGCTGGCGGGCACCCGGCACCTCGTGCTGGTCGACGCGAGGTCGCCGGTGTCGTTCTTCGCCTACCCCGACAAGCCCAGCGACCTCGTGCCGGAGGGCTGCGAGGTCCACGTCCTGGCCGGCGCCGCCGACGACGTGGTCGGCGCCCTGGCCGCGCTGGCCGAGGTGGTCGGCGCCCCCGGCGACGCCGCCACGCTGGCGCCCGCCTCCCGCCCGACCGCTGCCGACCGGCGCCCTCACCGCCGAGGCGGTGGCCAACGCCCTCGGCGCGCTGCTCCCCGAGGGCGCCATCGTCTCGGACGAGGCCAACACGTCGGGCCTGTGGGCCCCGGCGGCGACGGCGGGTGCGCCCCGCCACGACTGGCTGACGCTGTGCGGCGGCGCCATCGGGCAGGGCCTGCCCGCTCGCCACGGGGGCGGCGGTGGCCTGCCCCGACCGGAAGGTGGTCGCGCTGGAGGCCGACGGCAGCGCCATGTACACGCTCCAGGCGCTGTGGACCCAGGCCCGCGAGGGCCTCGACGTCACCACGGTCGTCTTCAACAACCGCTCCTACGCCATCCTCAACCTCGAGCTCAGCCGGGTGGGGGCCGAGCCGGGACCCAAGGCGCTGGACATGCTCGACCTGTCCCGGCCCGACCTCGACTTCGTGGCCCTGGCGACCGGCATGGGCGTGCCCGCCACCCGGGCCACCACCGCCGAGGAGCTGGCGACCAGCTGGGCCGGGCCCTGGCCGAGCCGGGCCCGGCGCTGGTCGAGGCCGTGCTGCCCGCGTCCCTGTGAGCGAGCTTGCGAGCGAACCACAAGCACAGCGCCCTTGCCGGAGCGCCAGCGACGGCCGCTCATTGGTGCCCGGTCGATGGGACGGTCCGAGGAGTGCACGACCTGAGGGGGCACCGATGAGGGTCCGCCGGGGAGCGGCCGCCGCGCTGGCCGCCCTGGCCCTGGTGGCCGCCGCCTGCTCCGACGACGGCGGGGACGACAAGACCTCGACCGGCGACGGCACGGTGACGACCACCGAGGAGGACCGGAGCGGGGAGGCGGCCTACGCCGATGAGGGCCCCTACGCCGTCGGACTCACAACAGTCCAGCTCGCCGACCGGGAGGCCAAGGTCCTGTACCCGGCGGCCGGCGAGGCGGGCACGCCCGCCACCATCAACGGGCTGGAAGCCGGCCGCCAGGTGTTCCAGGACGCGCCGGCGAGCGACCAGGGACCGTTCCCGGTGCTGCTCTACAGCCACGGCTTCGCCGGCAGCCCGCTCGTCAGCGCCAACCTCCAGGCCGGCATCGCCGCGTGGGGCTTCGTGGTCGCCGCCCCGGATCACATCGAGCGGGACACCGCCGCCCTCGGACGAGGTGACCTCGACGTCAACCCCGCGCGCGACGTCCAGACCATGAGCGAGACGCTCGCCGGCGTGGTCGCCGCCGGTGCGGGCGACGGCGCGCTGGCCGGCGCCGTGGACCAAGACAAGGTGGGCAGCGCCGGCCATTCCGTGGGCGGGGCCACCGCCCTCAACGCCCTGCGCCTGCCCGAGGTGACGGCCACCGTCACGTGGGCCGGCGTGGCCCCGACGGACGAGCCCCTGCCCGACGAGCCGGTGCTGGTCCTCGGCGCCGAGGCCGACGTGGCCGTGAGCGGCGACGGGCAGCGGGCGGTCTACGAGGGCCTCACCGGGCCGAAGCGGCTCGTCCAGCTCGACGGGGGGGCGGGCCACTCCACGTTCCTCGACCTGTGCCCCGGCGCCCGCCGGGACGTGATCGAGAGCGGGCAGCCGCGGCCTGCTGAGGACGGCCTCCTCCGACTGGCCTTCGACGGGTGCGACGCCGACGACGTCGACCCGGTCGAGGCCTGGCGGGTGATCCAGCACTTCACCGTGGCCCACCTGCGTGACGGGCTCGGCATCGACGAGGAGCCGGTGGGCCTGGGGGACGACGTGCTCGACGAGTTCCCCGAGGTGCCGGTCAGGTACGAGCACGAGCCGTAGGAGGTCCCATGCGCATCGCCCGCCCCGCGATCGCCGTCACCGCTCTCGGACTGGCCGGTGAGGACGAGAAGAGCGTGGACATCTTCGCCGCGCCGACCTTCAACGACGGCGACATCTTCTACGGGGACCCGAGCAGCGAGCACCGCTGAGTCTTCGAGGACTGCGCCTCGAACTGCGAGTTCACCCACACCTTCAACCCGAAGTAGCGCGCTCCCGGAACGTGTTCCGGTAGGCCAGCGGCGAGGTGCGCACCTGGCGGGAGAAGTGCTCCCGCAGGCCGGCGGCGGAGCCGAAGCCGCAGCGCTCGGCCACCCGGTCGACGGGCAGGTCGGTGGTCTCGAGCAGGCGCTGGGCCAGGAGGACGCGCTGGCGGACGAGCCACTTGTGGGGCGTCGTGCCGGTGGCCGCCCGGAAGCGGCGGGCGAACGTGCGGGGGCTCATGGCGCTGCGGTTGGCCAGCACCTCGACCGACAGCGGCTCGGTCGAGGCCTTCCTGCATGAAGGCCAGGGTGTCGCCGAACAGGTCGGCGCCGGGGCCGTCGGGCACGGGCTCGTCGACGAACTGGGCCTGGCCGCCGTCGCGGTGCGGCGGCACCACCATGCGCCGGGCCACGGCGTTGGCGATCTCGGCCCCGAAGTCCAGCCGGACGACGTGGAGGCACAGGTCGATCCCGGCCGCGGTGCCGGCCGAGGTGAGGACGTCGCCCTCGTCCACGTAGAGCACGTCGGGGTCGACCTTCACCTCGGGGTAGGACGCGGCCAGCGCGTCGGTGTACATCCAGTGGGTCGTGGCCCGGCGGCCGTCGAGCAGGCCGGCGGCGGCCAGCACGAAGGCGCCGCTGCAGACCGACATCATGCGGGCGCCCCGGGCATGGGCCGCCCGGAGGGCGTCGAGCAGCAGGGGTGGCGGCTCCGAGGGCTGCTCGACCACGGGCACGACGATGGTGTCGGCCTCCTCCAGGGCGTCGAGCCGGTGCGGGGTGTCGATGGTGAAGCCGGACTTGGTGCGGATGGGCGGCTCCTCGGCGGCCACGACGAGGAAGCGGTACCAGGGCACGCCCAGCTCGGACCGGTCGATGCCGAACACCTCGCAGGCCACGGACAGCTCGAAGGGGGCGGTCCCGTGGGTGATGACGGCGGCGACGGTGTGGCGGCGACCCATTGGCAGGATTCTCGCGGACGACAGCGGAACTGCCACTGGCGGGGCGGGAACGGGTGCCGCCACCATCGCCGGCGTGGACGACGCCACCCGCACCGCCCTGCTCGACCGCTACCGGGCCGGCTACGACGCCGTGGTCGAGGCGCTGGCCGGCATCGACGACGCCGGCCTCGACGCCCGGCCCGGGCCCGACGAGTGGACGGCCCGGGAGGTCGTCCACCACCTGGCCGACTCGGAGATGACGTCGGCCCTGCGGCTGCGCAAGCTCCTGGCCGAGGACGGGCCCCGCATCGAGCCCTACGACGAGGCCGGGTACGCCCGGGCCCTGCCCTACGACCGCCCCATCGAGACGTCGCTCGAGGCCCTGCGGGGGGCCCGCACCTCCACCGCGTCGATCCTCGAGCGGCTGCCCGCCTCGGCGTGGTCCCGCGGCGGCACCCACCCCGAGCACGACCGCTACACCGTCGACGACTGGCTCGAGATCTACGCCGCCCACGCCTTCGACCACGCCGACCAGATCCGCCGGGCCCGGCGCCTCCGCCTAGCCGTTTGGGCACGCAGATCAGCGCAGAGCGCGGATCCAGGTGCCCAAACGGCCGGGAGGACCCAGACTTGGCGTCGTGCCCCGCCCGCCCGAGCACGTCCGCCCCATGCTGGCCGTGGCCGGGACGTTGCCGACCAACGAGGCGGCGTGGGCCTTCGAGCTGAAGTGGGACGGGATCCGGGCGGTGGCCCACTGGAACGGCTCGGCGCTGCGCTTCGAGACCCGCAACCTGCGGGACGTCACCGTCGCCTACCCCGAGCTCCAGCCCATGGGCGCGGCCCTGGGCCGCACGCCGCTGATCCTCGACGGCGAGGTGGTGGCCCTCGACGACGCCGGGGTGCCGAGCTTCCAGCTGCTCCAGGAGCGCATGCACGTCACCGACCGCCACACGGCCGCCCGCCGGGCGGCGCAGCGCCCGGTCCTCTACGCCGCCTTCGACCTCCTCCACAGCGGCGACGAGAACCTCGATGCCCCGGCCCTTCACCGAGCGGCGGGCCTGCCTCGAGGCGCTCTCCCTGGCCGGTCCGACGTGGGCCACGTCGCCGAGCTTCCCGGGCGAGGGCGCCGCCACCTCCGCCGCCGCCGAGGCCCGCGGCTTCGAGGGCGTCGTGGCCAAGCGCCTCGACAGCGCCTACCTCCCCGGCCAGCGGAGCCCGGCGTGGACCAAGGTCAAGGCCACCAAGCGCGACGAGTTCGTGGTGGGCGGCTGGCTCCCCGGGGAGGGCAACCGGGAGGGCCGCATCGGGTCCCTGCTGGTCGGCCTGCCCGACGGCGAGGGCGGCCTCGTCTACAGCGGCGGCGTCGGCACCGGCTTCACCGACAAGGAGCTGCGGCGCCTGAAGGAGCGCCTCGATCCGCTGCGCACGACCACGAGCCCGTTCACCACGCCGCTCCCCCGCCGGGACGCCGTGTTCGTCGCGCCCGGAGGTGGTGGCCGACGTCGAGTACCGGGAGCGCACGACCGGTGGGATCCTGCGCCACCCCTCGTACAAGGGTGAGCGCATGGACAAGTCGCCCGCTGACGTCGAGACTGGCGGCAGCGGCGGAGCCCGGCGACGAGGGTAGGAGCGAGCAATGCCGAGGGCCATCTGGAACGGGTCGATCAGCTTCGGGCTGGTCAACATCCCGATCAAGCTCTACAACGCCGTGTCCCGGAAGAACGTGTCGTTCCACCAGATCGACGCCAACACGGGGGCCCGCATCAAGATGCAGCGGGTCTCGGCCAAGACGGGCGAAGAGGTCCCCTACGAGCAGATCGTGAAGGGCTACGAGCTCTCGCCCGACCGCTACGTCCTGGTCGAGCCGCAGGAGCTCGACGCCCTCGATCCGGAGTCGAGCCACACCATCGACATCGAGGAGTTCGTCGACCTCGCCGACATCGACCCCATCTTCTTCGACGCCGCCTACTACGTGGCGCCGGGGAAGGCGGCCGAGAAGCCCTACGCCCTCCTCGGCCAAGGCCATGGAGGAGCAGGGCAAGGTCGCGCTGGCCCGGTTCGTCATGCGCACGAAGCAGTACCTGGCCGCCGTGCGGGCCAAGGAGGGCATGCTCCTGCTCTCCACCATGGTCTACGCCGACGAGGTGGTGCCGCCCGAGCAGCTGCCCGAGCTCGAGTCGGTCGACGCCGTGAAGGTGAACGACAAAGAGGTGGCCATGGCCGCCCAGCTGATCGACTCGCTCTCCGCCGACTTCGAGCCCGAGCGCTTCAAGGACACCTACCGGGAGCAGGTGCTCGACCTGATCGAGCGCAAGGCGGCCGGCGAGGAGATCGTGATCGAGGAGGCGCCGGCGCCGGACGCAACCAGGTGGTCGACCTCATGGCCGCCCTCGAGGCGAGCGTGGCCGACGCCCGAGAGGCCCGCAAGCGCCACCCCACCGCGGTGGCGGCCGTCGACGAGGACGACGAGGACGAGTCGCCGAAGGCCACGACGTCGACCAAGGCCAAGGCGAAGAAGGCGACGAAGAAGCGGGCGGCGCCGGCCAAGCGCGCCAAGAAGACGCGTGCCCTAGTTGGAGGTCGTCGTCGAGGGCCGCACGCTCTCGGTCTCCAACCTCGACAAGGTCCTCTACCCGGCGGTCCACTTCACCAAGGCCGAGGTCCTCGACTACTACGCCCGCATCGCCCCGGCGCTCCTGCCCCACCTCGGCGACCGCGCCGTGACGCTCCGGCGCTTCCCCAACGGCCCCGACGGCAAGTCGTTCTACGAGAAGAACTGCCCCCGCCACCGGCCCGAGTGGGTGCGGCACGACGCCGGTGCAGGGCGAGGACGGCGATCATCGAGTTCTGCCGCATCGACTCGGTGGCGGCGCTCATGTGGGTGGCCAACCTGGCCGCGCTCGAGCTGCACACGTCGATGGCCCGGGTCGACGACCCCGACGCGCCGACCATGGTCGTGTTCGACCTCGACCCCGGCGCGCCCGCCGCCCTCCTCGAGTGCGCCGAGGTGGCGCTCCTGCATCCGCCACGTGCTCGAGCGCCTCGACCTCGAGTGCGTGGTCAAGACCTCGGGCTCGAAGGGGCTGCAGGTCTACCTGCCGCTCAACACGCCGACCACGTACGGCCGCACCGCGGGGTTCAGCCGCACGCGTGGCCCAGGCCCTCGAGTCGTCGGAGCCCAGGAAGGTGGTGAGCGCCCAGCGGAAGGACCTGCGCAAGGGGAAGGTGCTCGTCGACTGGAGCCAGAACTCCCGCCACAAGACGACGGTGTGCGCCTACTCCCTGCGGGCCACGGAGGACGCCACGGTCTCGACGCCGTTGCACTGGGACGAGGTGGAGGAGGTGGTCGCCGCGGGCGACGCGTCGGGCCTGCGCTTCCAGGCCGCCGACGTGCTCGACCGCGTCGCCGACATGGGCGACCTGTTCGCCCCGGCCGCCACGCTCGAGCAGCGCCTCCCCGACCTCGCCTTCGAGGACGCCAAGAGCACCCGGATCGTCCGGGACTGAGCCGCTAGCCGACGGTGCCCGCCACCGCGCCGGTGGCGTGGCGGAAGGCGACGTCCCAGCCCGTGGCCGGCAGCCCGAGGCCGTCGAGGTCGCGCCGGGCAGCCGCCAGGGCGTCGTCGGCGGCGGGGTCGCCGAGCGCCTCCAGCACCCGGCCCCGGGCCAGCGCCACCACCGCCGGGGTCAGGCGGTCGTCGGTGGCCTCCAACAGCGCGGCGGCCTCGTCCAGGTTGGCGAGGGCCACGTCCTCCTCGCCCAACCGGGCGGCGGCGCAGGCGGCACCGAGCAGCGACAGCACGAGGTCCATGTAGGTCCCGCCCGGGAGCGCGGCCACCTCCGCGGCCCGCCCGCGTGCGGCCTCGACGTCTCCCACCGCGGCCTTGACGAGCGCGGAGGCGCCGAGGGCGGCGGCGCGGGGGCCGACGTCGCGGATGCGGGGCAGCGCCGAGTCCAGCCACGTCTGGGCCACCGAGGGGCGGCCGGTCTGGAGCAGGGCCAGCCCGACCATGTGGGCCACCTCCTCCTCGCCGACCCGCATGCCGGGCGCCCCGGGGCCCTCGAGCGCGAACTGGGCTCCCTCGAGGGACCGCACGGCGGCCTCGCCGTCGCCAGCGTGGAGCTCGATGCCCGCGGCGATGATCCCGGGGTAGGCGAGGGCGTCGACGTCGGTCAGCCGCTCGCCGGCGGCGAAGGCGGCGGCCACCGCCCGACGGGCCTCCTCCGGGTGACCGGTCACGAGCAGGGCATGGCTCAGCGGGGCCAGGGCCCGGCACGTGCCCCAGGTGTCGCCCATCTCCTCGAACAGGCGCCGGGCCTCGAGCGCCCGCTCCACCGCCTCGGTGGCCCGCCCCTGCCAGAGCCGGATGTTGGCCAGGAGGACGGTCATCATCCCGTGGGCCCAGCGGTCCCCCTGGCCACCGGCCTCGTCCCGGGCCTGGAGGGCCAGGCGCTCGGCCTCGCCCCGGTGCCCGCGGGTGAACTGCACCCAGGCCATCAGCCCGAGCGACCAGCCCAGGCCGCCCCAGTCGCCGATGTCGGCGAAGAGGGCGATGCTGTCGTTCAGGCGGGCCTCGGCCGCGTCCTGCTCGCCGCGGTAGAAGGCGATCCACGCCAGGTTCTGGTTGGCCCACGCCACCCCGCGCCGGCTGCCGATCTCGGAGAAGGCGGCGAGCGCCTCCACCAGGGCCGCCTCGGCCGCGTCGAGGTCGCCGGAGAACAGGTTGGTCAGGCCGGTGCGCCGCAGCGCCGCCGCCTCGCCCCGCCGGTCACCGAGGCGCAACCACAGCTGGCGGGCCTCCTCGAGGGTCGCCAGCGACGTGGTGTAGTCGGCCTCGTTCCGCTCGAGCTCGCCCCGGGTGGTGAGGGCCCGGGCCTCGGCCACCTCGTCGCCCACCGACCGGGCCTCGGCCAACGCCGCCTCGAGGTCGGCGCGGGCGTCCTCCAGCTGGCGCAGCGAGGTGCGGGCCCGGCCCCGGCCGATGAGGGCGTGGCGGCGGGCGGGTCCCGGGTCGTCGCCGAGCAGGCGCAGCTGCTGGTCGTAGAGGCGGGCCGCCACGGGGTGGACCTCGCGGTCCTCGGCCCGCTCGGCCGCCTGCTGGAGGGCGCTGAGCGCCCGCTCCCGCACGTCGTGGGGGACGCCGCCGACGTCGCCCACCTCGGCCACCAGCTCGGCGGCGGCCGCGTAGTGGCGGGCGATGTCCTCCAGCATCTCGTCGTGGCGCTCCTTCTCCTTGGCCACGGTCTCCAGCCACGAGGCGAAGCGGGCGTGGCGCCGAGCCCGCTCGGCCTTGGTGAGGGTCCCGTAGGCGACCTCCCGGACGAGGTCGGAGCGGAACTCCCAGCGCTCGTCCCGCACCACGATGAGGTCGCGGGCGGCCAGCGCGTCGACGGCAGCCGCGGGCGCCGGAGGTCCCCCGGGCCTCGGCCATCGCCTCGAGGGCGCGGAGCCCGGCCCGCCGGCCCAGCACGGCGGCGTCCTCGATCACGCCCCGCTGCTCGGCCGGGAGCGACGTCGAGGCGGGCGGCGATGAGCCCCCGCAGGGTGGCGGGGAGCACGGGCACGCTCCCCACGGGCGCCGCCACCAGCATCCCCGACTCGCGGAGGAGGCCGGCCAGCTCCTCGAGGAAGAAGGGGTTGCCCCCGCTGCGGGCGACCAGGAGCTCGCGCACGTCGTCGGTGGCCTGCCCGTCGAGGAGCACGTCGACCAGCTGGCCGGCGGCCACCGGGTCGAGGGGGTCGAGGTTCAGCACGACGAGGTTGTGGCGAGCCCGGCGCCGGGTGCCAGCGCTCGGCCAGGTCGGGCCGGGCGGTGAGGACGCACGACGAGCGGGAGGCGCACGAGGCCGTCGAGGAGGGCGTCGACCAGGTCCAGCACGGAGTCGTCGGCCCACTGCACGTCGGACAGGACGAGCACCACCGGGCGGTCGGCGGCCAGGTCCGACAGGAACGCGCCGCAGCCCGCGGGCCACCTCGTCCCGGGCCCGGGCGGGGTCGACCTCCGTCAGCTTGCCCTCCTTGCCCATGAGGTAGAGGAGGGCGTCGGCGGTGCGCACGTGCTCGGGGTCCTCGGGCGAGCCGCCGCCGGCGGCGCTCACCGCCCGCAGGCACTTGGCCCGGGCCTCGTCCCCCGAGTCGTCGGGGGAGATGCCGCAGGCCTGGCGCACCGCCTCGGCGAAGGGCCACCACATGTTGGCCTCGCCGTAGGGGAGGCTGCGACCCTCGAGGACCAGCGCCCCGTGGTCGTCGCGGGCGGCGCTGGCCACCTCCTCGGCCAGGCGGGACTTGCCCATGCCGGCCTCGCCGAGGAGGAGCGCCAGGTGCGGGCGGCAGGCGCCGATGGCGGCGGTGAGCGCGTGGCAGAGGAGCCCCACCTCGGCGTCGCGGCCGACGAGGGGGATGCGGGTGCGGGGCCGCTGCCCGGGCTCGACCAGCGCCTCGACGGCGGCCCACGCCTCGATGGGCTCGTCCCGCCCCCGGACCTGGACCGGCCCGAGGTGCTCGTAGCGGAACACCGAGGCGGTGCCGGCGTGGGTGTCGGCGCCGACGACCACCTGGCCGGGCTGGGCCGCCGTCTGGAGCCGGGTGGCGGTGTTCACCACGTCGCCCATGGCCGTGTAGTCGCCGCCGGCCCGGAGGGCGCCGACGAGCACCTCGCCGGTGTTGACCCCGATGCGCATGCGCACCGGGGCGCCGATGCGGGGGGCCTCGCGCTCGATCGTGCGCTGCATCTGGAGGGAGGCCCGCACGGCCCGCTCGGCGTCGTCCTCGTGGGCCAGCGGTGCGCCGAACAGCGCCACCACGGCGTCGCCGACGATCTTGTCGACCCGGCCACCGTAGGTGGTGATGTCGTTGGCCAGCAGGTCGAAGCATCGGTCGACGAGGTTCTTGACCTGCTCGGGATCGGCCGTCTCGGACAGCGCGGTGAAGCCGACCAGGTCGCCGAAGACCACGGTGACGACCCGGCGCTCGTCCGCTGCCGCGTGCAGGGCGTGTCCGCACGTGGGACAGAACCGGGCGCCCTCGGGCACCGTCGCCGAGCACGACGGGCACGTCACGGGAGAACTCTACGGCGATCGGCGGCGAGGCCCGACCCGAGATCCGCACGCCGTGCCGGCGCCCGTTCCCGTCGACATAGGGTCGAGCCATGGCGCAGACCGTGAGCCCGACCGCCGCGACCTCGGGAGCCATCGCCGCCCGGGCCGAGCACGCCACCAAGGTGTACGGCCGGGGCATGACAGCCGTCACAGCCCTGAACGACGTGACGTGCGACTTCGAGCGGGGCCGGTTCACCACGATCATGGGGCCGTCGGGCTCCGGGAAGTCCACCCTGATGCACTGCGTCGCCGGGCTCGACACCTTGAGCTCGGGACGGGTCCTGATCGGGGACACCGACCTCAGCCGCCTCAGCGACAAGGACCTGACCGTGCTGCGGCGGACGAAGGTGGGCTTCGTCTTCCAGGCCTACAACCTGGTGCCGACACTGAACGCCCGGGAGAACATCACGCTGCCGCTCGACCTGGCCGGCCACGACCCCGATCAGGCCTGGCTCGACACGGTGGTGTCGGCGGTCGGACTCGGTGACCGCCTCACGCACCGGCCGAGCGAGCTGTCCGGCGGTCAGCAGCAGCGGGTCGCGGTGGCCCGGGCGCTGGCCTCCCGGCCGGAGATCATCTTCGCCGACGAGCCGACGGGGAACCTCGACTCCAAGGCCGGGGCCGAGATCCTCGACTTCATGCGCCGCGCCGTGGCGGAGTTCGGCCAGACCATCGTCATGGTCACCCACGACCCGGTCGCCGCCGGATACGCCGACCGGGCGCTGTTCCTCAACGACGGGCGCATCGTCGACGAGATGCACGGCCCCACGGCCGAGCGGGTCCTCGACCGCTTGAAGGCCTTCGGGGAGTAGGTCGTGCTCAAGACCGCCATCAAGGGGATCCTGGCCCGCAAGTTCCGGCTCGTCACCACCGCGCTCGGCCGTGCTGCTGGGCGTGGCCTTCATGGTCGGCACCCTGGTGTTCACCGACACCATCGGCAAGACCTTCGACGAGCTGTTCGCGACCGTGTCCGCCGGTACCGACGCCCAGGTGCGCTCGAGGAGCGTGATCGACACCGGCGACGGGGGCGAGGTCCGCAACCGCATCGACGCCGCCCTCCTCGACGTGGTCGACCAGGTCGACGGCGTGGCTGCTGCCGAGGGGGTCGTGGAGGTCTTCGGACCCGTGATCGTCGGCAAGGACGGTGACGCGGTGCGCAACCCGGCCGGCGCCGCGCCCCAGTTCGGTCGCAACTGGCTGGAGGACGACCAGCTCAACCCCTTCGACATCCAGGACGGCCGGGAGCCGCAGGCCGCCGGTGAGGTGGTCATCGACCGCTTCACCGCCGACCGGGGTGATCTCGCCGTGGGCGACCGAACCTTCGTGACCAACACGCCGGGCGAGGGCAACTTCGACGTCGAGGTCGTGGGGATCGCCACGTTCGGCGACACGGACAGCCCGGGCGGCTCCACCAACGTGATGCTCACCACGGCGGACGCCGAGCGGGAGTTCGGGGAGGACGGCCGGTTCGACAGCATCTCCCTGCGGGCCGACAGCGGCATCACCGAGGACGCCATCCGCGACCGGGTGGCGAACGTGATGCCCGGCGACGTCGAGGTCCGGACCGGGGCCGAGGTGACGAAGGAGCAGCAGGACAACTTCGCCGAGGGGCTGGGGTTCTTCCGCACCTTCCTCGTGGCCTTCGCCGTCATCGCCCTGTTCGTCGGGATCTTCATCATCTACAACACGTTCAACATCCTCGTGGCCCAGCGGGTGCGGGAGATGGCCCTGCTGCGGGCGGTGGGGGCCAGCCGGCGCCAGGTCCTCGGTTCCGTCGTGCTGGAAGCGGCGATCGTCGGGCTCGTCGCCGGCGCGCTCGGCGTGGTGGTCGGCGTGGGCATCGCCGCGCTGCTGCGGGTGTTGTTCAACGCCATCGGCCTCGAGCTGCCGTCCGGCTCGCTCGTGGTGACGGTGACGACCGTCGTGCTCGCCTTCGTCGTGGGCCTCGTGGTGAGCGTGCTCTCGGCGCTCGTGCCGGCGCTGCGGGCCTCCCGCGTCCCGCCCGTGGCGGCCATGCGGGACGTGGCCATCGACCGGCCCAACTCGGTGGTGCGGGTCATCGTCGGCGCGGTGGTCACGGCGCTCAGCGCCCTCCTGATCGTCAACGGCCTGTTCGGCGACCCGGACAACCCGTTGCTCGTCGTCGGCGTCGGTGCCCTCGGCCTCGTCATCGGCATCGCCATCCTCGGCCCCCTGTTCGCCGGGCCGGTGAGCAAGGTGATCGGGGCCCCGGTGGCGCGCCTGCGGGGCGTGTCGGGGCGGCTGGCCCGTCTCAACGCGGCGCGGAACCCGTCCCGCACGTCGACCACGGCGGCGGCGCTGATGATCGGCGTCACGCTGGTGGCGTTCATCACCGTGGTGGCCGCCTCGTTCAAGGCGTCGTTCGAGGAGACGCTGGCCGGCTCGGTCAAGGGCGACTTCGTGATCGACTCGGGCACCTTCCAGCCCGGGACGGGTCTGCCGCCCCAGCTGGCCGACGAGGTCCGGGAGCTGCCCGAGGTGGAGCTGGTCGGGAGCATCCGCTTCCTGGCCATGGAGATCGACGGCGACGGCACCGTCGTGGGCTCCATCACGCCCGAGGTGGCGGGCCCGCTGTTCGACGTCGGGCTGCTCCAGGGCAGCTACGACGACCTCGACGCCACCGCCATCGCCGTGTCGAAGGAGAAGGCGGACGACCTCGGGCTCCGGCTCGGCGACCCCGTCCCCGTGCGCTTCGTGGAGACGGGCGAGCAGCAGCTGCGGGTCGCTGCCATCTACGAGGACGACGACCTGGTGGGCCCCTGGTTCGTGGGTCAGGCCGTGTCCGAGGCCAACGTGGCGCAGCAGCTCGACTTCCAGGACATCATCGAGCTGGCCCCCGGCGTCCCCCTGGAGGCGGGGCGCCAGGCCATCGAGCCGGTGGTCGACCGGTACCCGACGGCTGACCTGTTCGACCAGCAGGAGTACCGGGACGCGCAGACGGCGCCCATCAACCAGATCCTCGGGCTCGTGTACGCCCTGCTCTCGTTCTCGGTGATCATCGCCCTCATCGGCATCGCCAACACGCTGGCGCTGTCGGTGCTGGAGCGGACCCGGGAGCTGGGGCTGCTGCGGGCGGTGGGGATGACCCGGCCCCAGATGCGCTCCATGGTGCGCTGGGAGTCCGTGGTGATCGCCCTGCTCGGGACCCTCCTGGGGATCGTCCTGGGCTCGTTCTTCGGGTGGGCCACGGTCACCGCCGCCTCCGACGAGGGCCTCGCCGTCCTGCGCATCCCCGTCGGCCAGCTCGCCATCGTCGCCGTGGTGGCCGCCCTCGCCGGGGTCTGGGCCGCCCGCCGCCCGGCCAAGCGAGCCGCCAAGCTCGACGTCCTGGAAGCCATCGCCACGACGTAGGGGCGGCCCGCCGCATTCGGCCTCGCCCGTTCTGGCCTGCAGAACGTGGCGCTTTCCGCAACGTTCTGCAGGCGGGAACGGGGTCAGGCCGCCCGACGGTTCGCGAGCGCCCGTCGCAGGCGCTCGACGGCGACGACCGGGTGGCTCCGGATCTCGCCCTCGGTGATCCGGACCACCTCGAACCCGGCGGCTCGGAAGGCCTCGTCGCGCCTGGCGTCCGCGGCGGCATCGAGGGCCGACGTGTGGAACCAGTCGCTGTCGATCTCCACGACGAGGCGGGCCTCTCGCACATAGAAGTCGACGCGTCCGATCCAGCCCTCGCCGCCGAGGTCGACCTGGCGTTCCGGCTCCGGCAGCCCAGCCTCGACGAGCAGCGCGAGGAAGTCGGCTTCCAGCCCGCTCTCCGTGGGTCGGAAGTCCACGCCACGATCGGACAGGAGCCGCCGGTACAGAGCGCTCCCCGGACGGCCTCGGCGACACAGCTCCTCGCCGATCGATCGCAGCGCACGGAGGCTCGTGAGCTTCCGCGCCAGCGCGTTGTCCAGTGCCCGTTCGGCTCGTCCCTCCCGCACCGCCGCCATGAGGTCGAACACCGTCCGCTCCACCGTGGTCACGGGAACGCCGCGGTGGACGGTGCGGTGGTGGGGAGGCACGACCAAGGGTTCGTGGGCGGGCACGGGATCCGTGCGCCGGCGGGCCCGCCTCCGCAGGCGCGTCACCTCGATGTCGGCGTCACCGAACCCGGGGAGCGCCCAGATGTGCGCCGCTGCTGCACCGCGGACGACGGCCTCGTGGCCGGCGTCCAGTACAGCGACGACACAGCGTTGCTCGAAGGTCGCTGCCGTTCCCTCGAGGACCAGCACCCGCGGGGACCCCGGCCGCCAGGCGCCAGAGCGGAGGCGGCGCTCCACGGCCCAGCGGTCCACTCCCAACGCCTCCGCCTGCCGTCTCGAGAGCGCCCCGTGTTGCTCCAGTGCCAGCGATCGGAGCCTTGCGTCCAGATCCGCCCGTGTCATGGGCGCAAAGGGAACCAAAGGGGTGTGACACCTTCCGTTCTCGCCTGCAGGTCGTGGTGGAAACCACCACGTTCTGCAGGCCAGAACGATGGCATTCAGGAGGCCAGGCGGGCCTTGGCTTGGCGGAGGGGGAGGGGGTCGGGGAGGGCCACGTTGAGGGCGCGGAGGAGGCCGAAGAGGGCGGGGCGGACGGCGAGGTTCGGCCGGGGGGAACCAGGGGACGCCGTAGGCGGCCCTGACCTTGCGGGGCAGCAGGGACACCGCGCCGGCCACGGCCACGCCGTACAGCGGCCGGAGGGCCAGGGGCAGGGGCGGCGAGAGGATGGTGCGGGCGCCCGCCTTGGCCGCGGGCGTGATCTCCAGCGGCGCCTCCCGCAGGACGGCCCGCAGGTCGTCCAGGGTCGACGGCACCGCGTCCGACGGCAGGCCCACCAGGGGCGCCACCCGCGTCATCTCCGCCACGAAGCGGTCGGCATCGCCGTCGGACAGCCAGCCCCCGTAGCGCCGGTAGGCGGCGACGAACGAGTGCACCTCCACGTTGTGCACCCAGGCCAGCAGGTCGGGGTCGCCGGCCCGGTAGGCCTGGCCGGTGTGGGGGTCGACGCCCACCACCCGCTCGTGCACGGCCCGCACCCTCGCCCCCATCGCCTCGGCCGCGGCGGTGTCGCCGAAGGTGGTCGTCACCACGTACTCGACCGTGCGCTGGAGCCGACCCCAGGGGTCGACCTTGTAGTCGCTGTGCTGGTCCACCCCGGCCATGGCCAGGGGGTGGAGGGCCTGGATCAGGCAGCCCCCGCATCCCGGCCAGCAGCATCGACGGGTCGGCCAGCACCCGCCACGCCACGCTGTCCGGCCCGAACAGCCCCGGGTCACCCACGCCGCCTACCGTACGGCCGGTGGGGGGACTACCTGGAGGCGCGGCACCGACCAGCCGCCGTTCGTTCCTGCTCGGCGCCGGGGCCGCCGCCGGTCTGCTCGCCGTCGGGTGCTCGACCACCGACGGCGCGCCGGGACGCTCCGGCGCCGGAGGCGGCGCGACGACCACCACCCCACCGACCGGCGACGGGTCGAAGTACCTCCAGGGCCCGTACGCCCCCGTCTCGGAGGAGCAGAGCCTCACCGAGCTCAGGGTCACCGGGCGGCTCCCGGCCGAGCTCGACGGCCTGTACCTCCGCAACGGCCCCAACCCCTGGCCGATCCCCGACGGCGACTACGGCTGGTTCACCGGTGACGGGATGGTCCACGGGGTCTCCCTCGGGGACGGCCGCGCCCACTGGTACCGCAACCGCTGGATCCGCAGCGCCGCCCGCACCGAGCGCACCGGCGAGGCCGATCCCGGCGGGCCGGCCGAGCCGTTCCCTGCCCCGAACGCCGGCAACACGTCGCTCGTCCGCCACGCCGGCCACATCCTCGCCCTGTACGAGGTGGGTCTCCCCCACGAGCTGAACGAGGAGCTCGAGACCCTGGGCCGCTTCGACTTCGGCGGCGGCCTTGCGGGACCGATGACGGCCCACCCGAAGCTCGACCCCGTCACCGGCGAGCTCCACCTCTTCGGCTACCTGCCGGGGCTCCGCTACACGGTGGTCGACAGCGGCGGGACCGTCGTCCACGACGAGCCGATCCCCCTCCCGAACATCACGATGATGCACGACTTCTCGCTCACCGAGTCGTCCGTCGTGTTCTACGACCTGCCGGCGGTGTTCGAGCCGTCGCTCCTCGAGCGCGCGCCGCTCCCCTTCGCCTGGAAGCCGGAGGCGGGGGCCCGACTCGGGATCCTCCCCCGCCGCGGTCGGGCCAGCGAGATCACCTGGGTCGAGCTCGAGCCGGCGTACGTGTACCACACCCTCAACGCCCACGACCGGCCCGACGGTAGGGGGGTCGTGCTCGACGTGGTCCGCCACGACTCCGCCTTCAGCGACCCGGCCACGTTCGGGGGACGGCGGCCGCCGTCGCTCCACCGCTGGACGGTCGACGTGGAGGCCGGCTCGGTGGTGGACGAGCAGGTCCACGGGCGTCCGCTCGAGCTCCCGCGCGCCGACGCCCGCACCACCGGGCGCACCAACCGCTACGGCTACGCCGTCGCGCTGGCCGGCGAGGGCAACGACGCCAACGACTTCGCCCCCACCCTCCTGCAGCTCGACCTCGATCGGGGGGACATCAACGAGCACGACCTCGGGCGGGGGCGGGTCCCGGGCGAGGCCATCTTCGTGCCGGCTGCGGACGGCGCGGGTGAGGACGAGGGATGGGTGCTGTCGCTGGTGCTCGACGAAGGCCGGGGCACGACCGAGCTGCTGGTGCTCGACGCCACCGACTTCGCCGGGGACCCCGTGGCCTCGGTCGCCATCCCGGCCCGGGTCCCCGTGGGCTTCCACGGAGCCTGGTTCGCCACCACCTGATGCCGACCAACGTCGGCTACTCGGGCACGCCCCTGCCCCAGAAGCTCGGCATCAAGCCCGGCCACCGCCTGCTGGTCCTCGGCGGTCCCGACGAGTTCCTGCCCGTCGACCTCGGGCCCCTGCCCGAGGTGCGGGTGCTCGAGCGGCCCGCGGCGCCCGTCGACGTCGCCGTCGCCTTCGCCGTGACCCGGGACGAGCTGGCCCGCCGCTTCACCGCCGCTCGCCAGGTGCTCGCCGCCGACGGCGGGCTCTGGGTCGCCTATCCGAAGAAGGCGTCCAAGGTCCCGACCGAGCTCGACTTCGACGTCGTCCAGCGCTTCGGGCTCGACACCGGCCTCGTGGACAACAAGAGCTGCGCCGTCACGGAGGTGTGGTCGGGCCTGCGCTTCGTCGTCCGGGTGGCGGATCGAGCAGCCTGGTCTGTTCCTCCGGGGAAGGGACGAGGATGAGGCGGGGTCCGCGGTCCCACGTGACGTAGGACCAGGCCCAGTTCACGAACACGCTGATGCGGTTGCGCACCCCGACGAGTCGCACGAGGTGCAACCCCAGCCAGGCCAGCCAGCCGAGGAACCCCGTGAGGCGCACCTTCAGGGGCAGGTCGGCCACCGCCGCCCCCCGGCCGATGGTGGCCATGAAGCCGAGGTGGCGGTAGCGGAAGGGCCGGGGCGGCCGACCGGCGGCCAGCCGGGCCACGGTCCGACCGGCGTGGCGACCCTCCTGCTGGGCCACGTTGGCCACCTGCGGCAGCAGCCCGTCGTGCCACGGGACGGCGGCCAGGTCGCCGACGACGAGGACCTCGGGGTGCCGCCGCAGCCGCAGTGACGGGTCCACCTCCAAGCGCCCGTTGGCCACCCGCTGCAGGCCCAGGCCCTCCACGAGCGAGCTGGTGCGGACCCCGGCGGCCCACACGACGGTGTCGGTGGGCACCACCTCGCCCGACGACAGCGCCACCGCGCCCTCGTCGATGCCGGTGACGGCCGTGCCGAGCCGCAGGTCGACGCCTCGTCGCCGCAGCTCCTCCTCGGCGTGGCGTGACCCCATCGAGCTGAAGCCGGCGAGCACCCGGTCGCCCATCTCCACGAGCAGGATGCGCCCGGCGCGAGGTCGAGGGAGGGGAAGTCCTTGGCCAGCACGGCGTGGAACAGCTCGACCAAGGCGCCGGCCATCTCCACGCCGGTCGGGCCGCCGCCAACGATGACGAAGGTGAGCGCGGCATCGCTCCCCGGGGGCTCGGCGTCGGCCGCCTCGAAGCGCTCGAGCACGTGGTTGCGGAGGCGCACGGCGTCGACCAGGCCGTAGAGGGGCAGGGCGTGCTCCTCGGCGCCCGGCACGCCGAACCACGCGGTGGTGGCGCCGGCGGCCAGGACGAGGAAGTCGTAGGCCAGGTCCGTGCCGTCGTCGAGGCGCACGCCGCGCCCGCCGAGGTCGACGGCCTCGACGGTGCCCCGGCGCACCCGCACGTTGCCGGCACCCCGGAACACCCCGCGGATGGGGAACACGACGTCGGCCGGGGTGAGGGCCGAGGTGGCCACCTGGTACAGCAACGGGCTGAACGTGTGGAAGTTCTGGCGGTCGACGACGGTGACGTCGACCGCCTCGCCGGTCAGCTCCTTGGCGCACTCGAGGCCGCCGAAGCCGGCGCCCACCACGACGACGTGCGGGCGGATCACGGCCTGGTCTGGCACCGGGGGCACCAGTACGTCGAGCGGGGCGGTTGCCCCTGCTGGGCCCGCCGCACCGTCGTGCCGCACCGGCGGCAGGGGCGGTCGGCCCGGCCGTAGACGGCGAGGCCGCCGCCCGGCACGGTCGTCCGGTCGATCGAGCCGAGGTTGGCCCGCAGCTGCCTGGCCGCCGCCGTCACCACCTGCCGGCGGCGTCCGTCGTCGAGGTCACCCACGGGGACGAACGGATCGAGCCCGACGGCGAAGCACGCCTCGGACTTGTAGACGTTGCCCACCCCGGCGGCCACCCGCTGGTCGAGCAGGGCGTCGCCGAGCTCGGTCGCCCCGGGCAGCAGGCCGAGCCGCCGTGCCGCCTCGCCGAGGTCGGCGTCGACGTCGCACAGGTCGGGCCCGAGGTGCGGGGCCACCGGTCCCTCGGCGTCCTCGACCAGCTCCACCACGGGGGCGGCGAAGCAGACCGCCACCCACCCCTCCCGATCGCCCACCGGCGCCACCTCGAGCACGACCCGGGCCGCGGCCGGCCGCTTCCGCCACCGCTCCCCCGGCCGGTAGAGGTGCCAGCTCCCGGTCATGCGCATGTGGGTGTGCAGCGTCCGGCCGTCGTCGAAGCGCACGAGGCAGTGCTTGCCCTTGGCCTCCACGGCCTCGACCACGGTGCCCTCGGGGAAGGGCCGGAAGCGCAGTCGTGCGGCTTCGAAGCGCACCAGCGTGCGCCCGGCCAGCGCGGTGTGGAGGGTGCGGGCGGTCCGGTGGATGGTGTCGCCCTCGGGCATCGTCGGTCAGCCCTCGAGGACCAGGCCCCGGTAGCCCTCGGCGAACCCGTTGGCCCGCAGTGCGGCGGCCACGGGCGAGGCGGCGGCGTCGACGCCGTCGATGCGGGCCACCACGAGGCGGCGCACCCGCCGCTCCTTGACGAGCGAGACGAGGCCGTCGACCCACACGTCGGAGCGGCGGGCGGGGTCGAAGGTGACGAGGCTGCGCCCGCCCCGCTCGACGTAGGCGGCCAGCTCGCCGTCGACGATGATCACGGTGGCGCCCGCCGCCCGGGCCGGGCGCCCGGCCGACTCGGGCCACGGCAGCGAGGCGCCGTAGGGGTTGGCGGGGTCCGTCGCCGCCAGGGCCACGGCGGGGCCCGCCGGCGCCGAGCCCTCGTCCTCCAGGACGGTCAGGGGCGTGCGCTCGCTCCGCAGCCGGTCGACGGCGCCGGGGAGGGCGAACTGGGCCGCCCCCAGGCCCGCCACGAAGTAGCCCCGACGGACGGTGCCGGCCTCCTCCATGGCCTTGAGGACGCCGTACACGCCGGCGAAGCCGCCCTCCACGCCCTCGCCGAGCACCGCCTCCCGGGTGAGGACGCCGTGGCGCTCGAGCAGGGCGCCGGCCCGGGCGGCGGCCCGGGCGGTGGCCGACGGGACGGGCTCGAGCAGGGGCGCCACCAGCGACCAGCGCCCGGCACCGGCCGGGGGCCCGGCCCGGGTCAGGCGGCCGGGGCGGGGCCGGCCCCGGTCGGCCCGCCGCCGGGCGGCACCCCCGAGCGCGGCGCGCAGGGGCACCAGCGTGTCGTTGGTGACCTCGCCCGCCCACACCAGGTCCCACAGCGCCGCCAGGACGGTCCGCTCGTCGAGCGACGTCGCCGCCCGCAGCAGCTCGGGCCAGAACGAGGCCCCCCGGGCGGCCAGGTGGGCCCGCAGGCGGTCGTGGATCTCGCCCTCCGGCCGACGCTCGTCGCCCTCGGCCAGGGGCGCGGGGGCGAGCAGGGGCACGTCCTCCCGCCGGTAGAGGGCCACCCGCCCGTCGGTGGCGCCGAGCGGCCCGGCCCCGAGCCACACCACCTCGCCCGACGAGCACAGCACGTCGAGGTCGGCCGGCCGGTAGCCCTCGACCCGGGTGGCCAGCACGTCGCCCTCCAGCACCGAGGCCGGCAGCGCCGCCCCCGCCAGCCGGCCCACCGCCTCGAGCAGCGCGTCGAGCCCCCGCCGCCGCTCGCCCACGCCGTGCCACCGCGGCAGGAAGCGACCGAGGGTGGGGGCGTCAACGGGCTCCACCTCCTTGCGCAGGGCCGCCAGCGAGCGCCGCCGCAGGACCCGCAGCACCTCCTCGTCGATCCACTCCCGCCCGGAGCCACCGGGCCGGAACTCGCCCCGGACCACGCGCCCGTCCCGCTCGAGGCGGTGCGAGCGCCTCGGTGACCCGCTCGGCGGGCGCGCCGAGGCGGCGGCTCACCTCGCCGGCCAGGAACGGCCCGTGGGTGCGGGCGTAGCGGGCCACGAGCGAGTCGAGGGGGCGGTCGACGGGTTCGAGGAAGGCGGCCGGGACGCCGGGCGGCAACGGGAGCCCCAGCCCGTCGCGGAGGCGGGCGGCGTCCTCGGCGGCGGCCACCCGCTCCTCCCCCGCCACCCGCACCAGCAGGGCCCGGCGGGCGGTCACGAGGTCGTCGACCCAGCCGGCCACGTCGCCCTCGCTGCGGGCGTCGAGCTCGGGCACGGACAGGTCGCCGAGGCGCCGGAGGAGGTCGGTCGCCTCGTCGGGGCTGCGGGCCCGGCGGCCCTCGGCCAGCGACTGGAGCTCGAGCTCGAGGGTGGCGAGCACGTCGGCGTCGACCAGCTCCCGCAGCTCGTCGGCGCCGAGCAGCTCCCGCAGCAGGTCCCGGTCGAGGGCCAGCGCCGCGGCCCGGCGCTCGGCCAGCGGGGCGTCGCCCTCGTACATGTAGACGGCGACCCAGCCGAAGAGCAGCGAGCTGGCGAAGGGCGACGCCTTGGCCGAGTCGACGGTCACGAGCCGGGTCCTCCGGCTGCGCAGGTCGGCGAGCACCTCCTTGAGCGCGGGCGAGGTCGAACACGTCCGCGCAGGCACTCGCGCGTCGTCTCCAGCAGGAGGGGGAAGCTCGGGTAGCGGGCCGCCACCTTCAGCAGGTCGGCCGACCGCTGCCGCTGCTGCCAGAGCGGGGTGCGCTGCCCGGGCCGGCGGCGGGGCAGCAGCAGCGCCCGGGCCGGCGTTCTCCCGGAAGCGGGCGGCGAACAGGGCGGTGTCGGGCAACGACTGGAGCACCAGCTCCTCGACCTCGTCGGGGTCGATCAGGAGCTCGTCGGTGGGCACGCGGTCCTCGGTCTCCGGGAGGCGCAGCACGATGCCGTCGTCGCTCCAGATGGTGGAGACCTCCATGTCCGAGCGCTCCCGCAGCCGGGTCTCGAGGGCCATGGCCCAGGGGGCGTGGACCCGGGCCCCGAAGGGCGAGAGGATGCACACCCGCCAGTCGCCGATCTCGTCCCGGAAGCGCTCGACCACGATGGTGCGGTCGTCGGGCACCGCCCCGGTGGCCTCGAGCTGCTCCTCGACGTAGCGGACGAGGTTGTCGGCGGCCCAGGGGTCGAGGTGGTGCTCGCGCTGCAGCCACTCGGCCGCCCCGGGCTCGCGCACCTCCCGCAGGAAGGCGCCGACGGCCCGGCCGAGCTCGAGCGGTCGGCCCGGTCGGTCGCCGTGCCAGAACGGCATCTTCCCCGGCTCGCCCGGCGCGGGCGTGACGACGACGCGGTCGTGGGTGATCTCCTGGATCCGCCAGGTGGAGGCGCCGAGGAGGAAGGTCTCGCCCGGGCGGCTCTCGTAGACCATCTCCTCGTCGAGCTCGCCCACCCGGGCGCCGTCGGGCAGGAAGACGCCGAAGAGCCCGCGGTCGGGGATGGTGCCGGCGTTGGTGACGGCGACGCGCTGGGCCCCGGACCGGCCCCGCACGACGCCCTGGATGCGGTCCCACACGATGCGGGGCCGCAGGTCGGCGAACTCCTCGCTGGGGTAGCGGCCGGACAGCAGGTCGAGCACGGCGGCCACGGCCTCGTCGCCGAGCTCGGCGAAGTTGGCCGTGCGGCGGACGAGGGCGGCCAGGTCGTCGACCTTCCACTCGTCGAGGGCGCACATGGCCACGATCTGCTGGGCCAGGACGTCGAGGGGGTTGCGGGGGTAGCGGGTCTCCTCGATGAGGCCCTCTCGCATGCGGCGGACGACCACCGCCGCCTCGACCAGGTCGCCCCGGTGCTTGGGGAAGACCTTGCCCCGGCTGGGCTCACCCACCTGGTGACCGGCGCGACCGATGCGCTGGAGCCCGCTGGCCACCGAGCCGGGCGACTCGACCTGCACGACGAGGTCGATGGCCCCCATGTCGATGCCCAGCTCGAGCGACGAGGTGGCCACCAGGCCCTTGAGGGTCCCGGCCTTGAGGGCGTCCTCGATGGTCAGCCGCTGCTCGCGGCTCAGCGAGCCGTGGTGGGCCCGCACCAGCTCGCCGCCCCCGGTCCCCACCGCCTCGCCCCCCGTCCACCGGGGCCCGCCGTCCTCGGACTCGGCCTCGGCCTCGGCCAGCTCGTTGAGGCGGGCGGCCAGGCGCTCGGCCAGGCGCCGGGCGTTGACGAAGATCAGCGTGGAGCGGTGCTCCCGGATGAGCTCGAGCAGGCGGGGGTGGATCGAGGGCCAGATGCTGGCCCGGGCCGGTGGTCCGGCGGCCGCCCCGCTCGTGGGCTCGTCGAGCAGCTCGCCGAGGCGACCCATGTCCTCCACCGGCACGACCACCTCGACGTCGAGCTCCTTCCGGCGGCCGGCGTCGACGATGGTGACCGGGCGGAGCCCCTCGTCCGTGCGGCCGCCGAGGAAGCGGGCGACCTCCTCCAGCGGGCGCTGGGTGGCGGACAGGCCGATGCGCTGCGGGGGCCGGCCGCCGCGCTCGGCGACGAGGTGGTCGAGCCGCTCGAGGCTCAGTGCGAGGTGGGCGCCCCGCTTGGTGGCGGCCATGGCGTGGATCTCGTCGACGATGACCCAGCGCACGCCGGCGAGGGTCTCCCGGGCCTGCGAGGTGAGCATGAGGAAGAGGGACTCGGGCGTGGTGATGAGCACGTCCGGCGGCGTGCGCACCAGCGCCCGGCGGTCCTCGGGCGAGGTGTCGCCGGTGCGCATGCCCACGGTCGGGACGGTGAGGTCGACGCCCAGGCGCTCGGCGGCGAGGGCGATGCCGGCCAGCGGGGAGCGCAGGTTGCGCTCGACGTCGACGGCGAGCGCCCGGAGCGGCGAGATGTAGAGCACCCGGGTCCGGTGCTCCCGGGTGTCGGGCACGGGCTCGCTGGCGAGGCGGTCGAGGCCCCACAGGAAGGCGGCCAGGGTCTTGCCCGACCCCGTGGGGGCGAGGATCAGGGTGTGGTCGCCCGCGGCGATGGCCGGCCAGCCCTGCTCCTGCGCCGGGGTGGCCTCGGCGAAGGAGGTGGTGAACCACTCCTCCACCGCCGGGCTGAACGTCGGCCGACCCACGGTCCGGAGGGTACCGACGGGGGTGACGGGAACGCCGGGCGAGGGGCCCCTCGTCAGCCGATCACGATCGTTCTTCGCGCGTTCGGGGTTCACCCCCCGAGCCCTTCTGCGCACAGAGTGGAGAGGGGGCTCGGAACGGGAGGGCTCGGTCAGTCGTCCTGCATCTTGCCGTCGGGGCCGAAGCGGGACAGGCGGGTGGCGCCGGAGTCGCGCAGGGCGTCGACGGCGTCGGCGACCTCGTCGGCCTTCGACGAGTGGACGGCGACGGCGGTCTGGCCCTGCTTGACGGCCTCGAAGGTCTCGCTCCAGGCGTCCGACACGGGCAGGCCGCTGGCCCCGCCGTAGAACATCCCGGCGAAGGCGCCGAAGAGGGCACCGGCCAGCGCGCCGCTCCCGGCCACCAGCTCGTCCGGCCCGAGGTCGAAGGCGGCGTCGGCGAGCGCCGCCGCGCCCGCCACCACGACGGCGCCGATGACGGCGCCGATGACGAGGCCGATGGCCGACCGCTTCCCCACCCGTCCCGTCATGTCCATGTCGGCCTGGCGCAGCTCGAGGTTGGTCTGGGGCTCCGCCGCCCCTTCCGCGGCGGCGCCGAACAGCTCGATGCTGCCGGCGTCGACCCCCTTGCGCTCCAGGCGGGTCACGGCCTCCCGCGCCCCCTCGACCGTCGGGTAGACGGCGATCATGTTGTGGGCGGCGAAGCGGCGCTCGCCCATCTGCTCCGGCCCGGGTGCGTCGGTCACGGCGCCCGTGTCTACCCGACGGGGACCCGTCCCAGGCGCCCCCGGGTTCGTAGACTGTGGCTGTGACCGACCAGCACCAGGGCTTCGCCGCGTATTGCGAAGCCATCTACGAGCTGCGCGAGGACGACGTGGACGTCATCCAGGCTCGGATCGCGGACCGGCTCGGGGTGTCACGCCCGGCCGTGTCCGAGATGGTGCGGCGCATGTCGGCCGAGGGTCTGGTCAACCTGGACGGCAGGATCCAGCTCACCGAACAGGGCGTCTCCCTGGCCGAGCGCATCGTCCGCCGCCACCGGCTGGCGGAGCGCTTCCTGACCGACGTCCTCGAGCTCTCGTGGGCCGACGCCCACCGCCAGGCCAACCGGTGGGAGCACGTCATCGACGAGAGCGTCGAGGCGGCCATGGACCGCTTGCTGGGCCAGCCGACGACCTGCCCGCACGGCAACCCCATCCCCGGGTCCGACTACCACGACCCCGCCGCGGTGCCGCTCAACGGGCTCGACGTCGGCGCCACCTTCGTCGTGACCCGGATCCCCGAGGAGCTGGAGTTCACGCCCGGCGTCCTCGACTTCCTCGAGGAGAACACCGTCGTGCCGGGCCGCAACGGCGTGCTCACCGCCGCCTCACCGGACGGCTCGGTGACGGTCAGCATCGACCAGCGGGTGGTCGGCCTCGGCACCTTCGCCAGCAGCCGCATCCTCGTCCTGCCCGAGCCGGCGCCAGCCTGACGCCACCAGCGCCACCGCGGCGGCGATCCAGACGAGCCACCGCACCTCGTCGAGCCAGCCGGGGGAGGCCAGGTCCGGCAACAGGGGACGCAGCGCCCGCATGGCCGGCGCCGTCGTCCGCCACGGATCGACCACCCAGGTGAGGCGCCCGGCCAGGCCCTCCACCGCCACCCACGCGTAGGTCAGGGCGCCGGCCACGCCGCCGACCACCAGCCAGCGGGCGGACGGGCCCCAGCGGGCGACGGCCAGCACGGCCAGGGGCAGGACCACGACGACCTGACGGCCCGACCACCAGAAGCCGTGCATCGTCAGCGCCACCCAGGTGGCCACCGCCCACCCGGCGGCCAAGGGCACGGCCACCACGAGCGCCTCGGGGGCTCGCCGGCGCACGGCGTCGTGGGCGAGGGCGCCGAGGGCCGGCAGCAGGAGGAGCCACGCCGGAGCCCACGCCGCCAGGCCGAAGTCCCGGTCCACCAGCAGGCCGAGCAGCCGGCGGCTCCGGCCGAGGCGGTTCGGCGACGTGCCCATCACCGTCAGCTCGCCGCCGACGAAGTGGTCGCCCACGGCGTAGGGCGTCAGCGCCCCGTAGATGGCGTGGTGTCCGACGGCGCACACGGCGGCGGCCCCCGCCACCCCGGCCGCCACGGCGAGGGCCCGCCGGAGGTGGCCGAGGACCACCAGCCGCAGGAGGCCCACGGCGACCAGCGCGGCCGCGACCGGCGCGTACTTGACCGACAGCCACGGGAGGACGGCCACCGCCGCCACCAGTCCCACCGCTCCCCGCACGGAGGGGAGCGCGAGCAGCGCGGCGGCCGCGCCGGTCACCACCAGCGCGCCGACCAGCTCGGGGTAGAGCTGCGTGCCGTACACGGCGAAGGGCGAGGCTGCGGCGAAGCAGCCCACGGTCAGCAGGGCCCGACGCTCGTCGACGCCCAGACGGCGGGCCACCGCCACCAGGGCCACGGCCAGCGCGCCGGCCACCGCCGGCCATGAGCAGCTTGGCGCCCACCCACCCACCGAGGGCCACGGGGACGGCCAGCAGCACCGGCAGCAGGGGGTCGTGGGGGCTCAGGCGGCGGCCGTCGTCGAGCGCCCTCGTCTGCTCGGGCAGCGCGGCCTCGTGGTAGTCGCGCCACCGCTCCGCGGCGAGCTCGTCGGCGATGTCGAGGTCGCCGTCCTCCACGAGGCTCGTGGCGGACAGCAGGTACTGCGGCTCGTCGGCCGTCACCCGACCCCCGTAGGTGGCGGGGACGGCGAGGCCGAGCACGCACCACAGGAACGTCACGGCCCCGAGCGCCAGCCGCCCGCGCCACACCGGCCCCGCCATCAGTCCTCCACCACGGCGGCGTCGGCCCGGGACCGGGCGGCGGCCCACCGCTCGGCGTCCCACGTCCCGCCCGCACCGAGGCAGGCGGCCGCCTCCCGCCCGAGCGCGAGGACGTGGTGGGTGTTGTCGTGGGCGAACAAGCCGCCCCGGCCGAGCGTCACCAGGCGCGGGAGCGCGCCCACCCAGCGGTGCACGACGGCCAGGCGCTCGACGTCGCCCTGCCGCAGCACCGGGTAGACGGCCGGGAGCCGGCGGGTCTCGACGGCGAAGGGGCGGACGGCGGGGAGGCCGAGGGACTCGAGGCCGACCGCCACCTCCGCCGCCAGGTCCTCGTCGGACGTGCGCCAGACGGCGTCGCCAGGTGTGCACGGGACCTCGGCGCACAGGACCGTGCGGCCCTGCGGGTCGGGCCCGTCCCGGTAGCGCTTCGGCTCGGACACCCGGCTGGCGACGACCTCCGGGCCGGGGAGGTAGTGGGCGTCGAAGGTCGTCCAGCGGTCCGTCGCCAGGGCGAGGTACACGAGCACCATGCCCCTGGAGGTGAGGCCGGCGGCGGCGGCGGCGACCTCGGCCGGCGGGCCCGGTCGGACCAGGCGGGCCAGGGCGGGGAGGGGCAGCGTGGACCAGACCTGCCCGGCGGGGACGGTGGTGCCGTCGGCCAGCGCCACCACCGCGCCCGCGCCCGTCACCTCGACACCGATCACCTCGCACCCCAGGCGCAGGTCGGCCCCGGCGGCGGTGCCGGCGTCGGCCAGGGCCTCGACGATGGCGCCGAAGCCGCGAGCCGGGTACCAGAACCCGGGGCGGGCCCCTGGCCGCACCACCTTCCCGACCAGCCCCCCGGTCGAGCGGGCGGCGATGCGGCGGCGGGCCTGCTCGCCCGCCAGCTCCTCGGGCTCGAGCCCCCACAGCTTGCGGGCGTACGGGCCGTAGAAGCGCTCGAGCATGGTCGGCCCGAGCCCGACCCGGACCACGTCGGCGAAGGAGTCGTCCCCCGGCCGCCGCCACGGCGCCGCCACCGCATCGCGCACGGCGGCGGCCGCGAAGCCCGGAGGGAGGGAGCGGACGAGGTCGGGCGCCGACAGCGGGAAGCGCACCCAACGGCCGTCGAGGCGCAGGCGCCCCGCCCGCGGCCGCCACTGGAGCGTGCCCCCCAGCAGCTGCTCGAGGTCGCCCAGGACGGACGGGTCGGTGCTGGGGTGGAGGCGGTGGCTGCCGAGGTCCACGCGCTGCCCGGCCACCTCGGTGCTGGCGGCCAGCCCCCCGACCACGGGAGCCCGCTCCAGCACGACCACCCGGCGCCCGGCGCCCGCCGCCTGCCACGCCGCCATGAGGCCGGCGGGGCCGGCCCCGAGGACGGCGACGTCGACCGGCTGGACGTTCAGGGGTTCCGGCGCTGGCGGGCGCACGTGCCGTCGAAGCCGGCCTTGTGGCTGGCGTCGCAGAACGGCTTGTCGGCCGAGCGGCCGCAGCGGCACAGCACCACGTCGTCGCCCTCGACGTCGAAGGGCACGCCCTCGTGGTCGATCAGGGTGATCGGACCCCGGACGAGCAACGGCCCGTCCCTGCGCACCTTGATCGTGACCTCCACGGGCGGACGCTACCCGTCGACCAGCGCCGCCGGCAGTGGCTCGGCGTGGACGACCGTGAGGCGGCGGGTGGCCCGGGTCAGGGCCACGTACAACGAGCGGAGGCCCTGCGGCTCCTCGGCCACGATGCGGGCGGGCTCGACCACGACGACGGCGTCGAGCTCGAGGCCCTTCGCCAGGCGCACCGGCACCAGCGTGAGCGCGGCCTCGAGGCCCGTGCGGCGGGCCTCGCCGAAGGGCACCCCGGCCTCCCGCAGCGCGTCGGCCAGCTCCTCCACGAGCAGGTCGGTGGCGACGACGGCCACGTTGCCCTCGCCCACGGCTGACCGCTCGGCGTCGGCCACCTCGGCGACCCGGGTGGCCAGGTCGGCGGCGGCCACCGCGAGCACGGCAGGCGCGTCGTCGCCCTCCCGCACCGAGCGGGGCGGGGTCAGGTCGGGCGCGGCCACGGCGAGGACCTTGTTGGCCAGCGTCAGCACCGACGCCGGCGTGCGGTAGCCGATGCTGAGCTCGCGGACGCGGGGCGCCCGGCGGCTCGGCCGGCGCTCGACCAGGGCGGCCACGACCTCGTCCCAGCCCGACGGGGCCAGCGCGCCGGTGGCCTGCGCCATGTCGCCGACGACGGTCATCGAGCCGTTCAGCGAGCGGCGGGCCACCAGCCGCAGCTGCATGGGGGTGAGGTCCTGCGCCTCGTCCACGACGATGTGGCCGTAGGTGCGGGGCTCGTCTTCGTCCTTGCGGGGCAGCGGCCCGAGGAGCGACCGGGCCTCGTCGAGCAGGGGGACGTCGCCGGCGGTCCAGCGCACGTCCTCGGCCCGGTCGTGGCGGGGCCGCAGCAGCGCCGCCTGCTCGTCGGCCGACAGCCGCCGCCCCGCGGCGGAGCGCAGCAGGGCGGCCGAGCCGAACAGGTCGTGGAGCAGCTGGGCCGGCGTGAGCACGGGCCACATCCACTCCAGCGCCGCCCGGATCTCGTCCGTCCGGCGCAGGCGGTCGCGCACCTCGTCCGCCTCGACCGGCGTGCGGGCGCTGGCCGCCAGCGCCTCCCACAGCCCCTGCTCCACGAGGCGGCGGCCGGCGTTGTGGTGACGGGACCGGCGCCGGGCGGCGGCGACGATGCGCTCGCTGTCGGCCACGGTGCAGCGCAGCGACTGGAGCCCGAGGCCGATGACGAGGTCGCGCCGGAGGCGGCGCTGGCGGTCGCGCACGGCCCGTCCGACGACGGGCACCATGCGCCGGTCGCCCTTGACCCGGGCCGCCACCTGCGGCTCGGGCCCGTCGCCCACGGGCTCGGGCACGAGGTCGGCCAGCACCCCGAGCTCGACGCCGGCCTCGCCCAGCGACGGGAGCACCCGCTCCACGTAGCGCAGGTACACGCGGTTGGGCCCGAGCACGAGGACGCCCTGGCCCTCGAGGGGGAAGCGGTGGGTGTAGAGCAGGTAGGCGGCCCGATGGAGGGCCACCACGGTCTTGCCCGTGCCGGGGCCGCCCTGGACCACCAGCAGCCCGCCGAGCTCGTCGCGGATGACCTCGTCCTGCTCGGCCTGGATGGTGGCCACCACCTCCCCGAGGTGACCCGTGCGGGTCCGCTCGAGGGCGGCCATGAGGGCACCCCGGCCGACCGGCTCGTCGGTGGCGGTGGCCGCCGCGCCGTCACCGAAGACCTCGTCCTCGATGTCGAGGAGGCTGCGGCCCCGCGAGGCGAAGTGGCGCCGGCGGGCGAGGCCCATCGGGGCCCGTCCGGTGGCCCGGTAGAAGGGCTCGGCCACGGGCGCCCGCCAGTCGACGACCACCGGGTCGGAGCCGGCGTCGGCCACCGCCACCCGGCCGATGTAGAAGCGCTCCTCCTCGTCGATCCGGTCGATGCGGCCGAACACGAGGGCGGCGTCCTCGGGCAGCGCCAGCGATGCAAGGCGGGCCCGCATGGCGTCCTCGGCGATCTCGCTCTCGTACCGGGCCTGGTGCGTGCCGCCCGGCCCGACGGAGCCGAGGCGCCGCAGGGAGAGGGCCCGCCGCCGTGCCTGCTCCAGGCAGTCGTAGGCGTGGTCGACGTAGGCCTGTTCGGCGGCGAGGTCGGGGTGTGGGGCCATCGGGAGGACCCCCCCGAAAAGGGGGGTTCGCAATGGTAGCGAGCGCCGCCGGGCCGCTGGTCGGCGACCCGGTCGGCGCATGCCGGAGCGGGGCCTAGGCGGCCCGGACCACCTCGACCTCGAGGTCGATGCGGACCTTCTTGCCGACGAGCAGGCCGCCGCTCTCGAGGACCTGGTTCCAGGTCAGCCCGAAGGCCTCGCGGTCCAGCTCGGTGCTGGCCGAGAAGGCGGCCCGGCTGCCGCCCCAGGGGTCGTTCTCGAGCCCCTCGAAGCGGACGTCGAGGGTCACCGGGCGGCTGGTCCCCCGGACGGTCAGGTCGCCGTCGACCTGCCAGCGGCTGCCGTTCCCGGTCACCCGGGTGCTGCGGAAGTCGATGGTGGGGTGGGCGGCGACGTCGAGGAAATCGGGCGAGCGCAGGTGCTCGTCACGGGCCGGCTCGCGGGTGTCCACGCTGCCGGCGTCGATGCTGACCTGGACGGACGAGTCCTCGGGGCGCTCGGCCACGTCGATGGCCCCGGTGAAGGAGCGGAAGGTGGCCCGGACCTTGGACAGGCCGAGGTGGCGGACGCTCGCCTCCACCGAGGAGTGGGAGGTGTCGATGGCCCATTGGCCGGCGGCGGGGAGCTGGACGCCGTCGACGGTGCGGGCGGTGGTGGTGTCGGTCATGGCACGTCCTCCAAGTGATGTCGTTGTCTATACAACTACTGCCTAGGCAACCTGTCGGCGGCCCCCCGCATTCCCCGGAACTACGGTTCCGGTGTGGCGGTCCCCGGCAGTGACGACCCGCGCATCACCGCGTTCGGCCTCCTCCACGAGGCCCACCGGGCGGTGCTGAGCGCCGTGTCGGCCGACCTGGCCGGCGCCACGGACGTGCCCACCGCCGAGTTCGAGGTCCTGATCCGGCTGAGCCGCTCCCCGGGGCAGCGCCTGCGCCTGACCGAGCTGGCCCACCAGGTGCGCCTCAGCACGAGCGGCCTCTCCCGGCTGGTCGATCGGGTGGAGGCGGCGGGCCTCGTCCGCCGGGAGGCCTGCCCGTCGGACCGCCGCGGGTCCTTCGCCGTGCTGACCGACAAGGGCGAGGCGGCCCTCGGGGAAGCGCTCCCGCCCCACCTGGAGAGCCTCGAGCGCCACGTCGTGGCCCCGCTCGGGCGGGACGACCTGGCCACCCTGGAGGGACTGCTGCGCCGGCTGCGGGACTCGGCCGAGGGCCCGTGAGCGAGCTTGCGAGCGAACCGACAAGCACAACGCCCTTGCCGGAGCGCCAGCGACGGCCGGTCATCGGTGCCCACGTCGACGGGACGGTCCGAGGTGTGCACGACCTGAGGGTGCACCGATGACCGACGGCGTCACGCTGGTGCTCGGCGCCGGCGGGGTCGTCGGGCACGCGTGGCACGTCGGGGTCCTGGCCGGCGTGCTCGAGGGGACCGACTGGGACGCCCGCCGGGCCGACGTGGTGATCGGCACCTCCGCGGGGTCGATGGTGGCCGCCCTCCTGCGGGCCGGCATCAGCCCGATCGACCTGGCGGCCCGGGCCTCGGGCGAGCGGATCTCGACGGAGGCCCGCCGCATCCTCGAGGCCGCGGGCATGACCGGGCCGCCACCGGGGCCGCCCGGCCCACCGCGGCCCAAGGCCTTCCGCCCCGCCTCGGTGGGCATGGTGGGCCGCGCCGCGCTGACGCCGTGGCGCTTCCGCCCGGGCCTGGTGCTGGCCGGGGCGCTGCCCCGGGGCGAGGTCGACCCCGGCTACGCCGGCCTCGTCGGACGGCTGTTCCGCGCCGGGTGGCCGGAGGAGCGGCTGTGGCTGAACGCCGTGCGCCTGGCCGACGGGGCGCGGGTCGTGTTCGGGAAGGACGACGACGCCGGCGGCGACGTCGGCGCCGCGGTGGCGGCGTCGTGCGCCATCCCCGGCTACTACGCCCCGGTCTCCGTGGGCGGGAACGACTACGTGGACGGCGGGGCCCACTCCCCCACCAACGCCGATCTCGCCGCCGAGGGCCCCGGGCTCGTCGTGGTGTCCTCACCCATGTCCGTGGGCCGGGGTGCGCTGCGGCCCCGGGCCGCGCTGGTCGGCCGGCTCGCCCACCGGGCCACCCTCCAGCGGGAGGTGGCCGGCCTGCGGCGGAAGGGTCGGTCGGTGGTCACCTTCCAGCCGGGGGCCGAGGACCTGGCGGTCATGGGCGGCAGCGCCAACGCCCTCGACGCCGGCCGCCGCGACCGCGTGGCCCGCCGGGCCCGGGAGTCGACCCTCCAGCGCCTCGCGTCGCCCCGCCTCCGGGAGGCCCTGGCCGCCCTGCACTAGCCCGAGCGCCCGTTCTCGCCTGCAGAACGTGGCGGAAACCGCCACGTCCTGCAGGCCGGAACGGTGGAGGGGCCCGGCTCGGGGTTGCGTCGGGGCCGCCGGTACGGTGACCCGCCGTGGACCCCGCCGAACCGCCGTTCCTGGCCGCCTGCGCCGGGCGGCCGGTCGAGCGGACGCCGGTGTGGTTCATGCGCCAGGCGGGCCGGGCCCTCCCCGAGTACCGGGCCATCCGCGAGCGCTTCGCCTTCTCGGACATGATCCGCCAGCCCGAGGTGGCGGCGGAGGTGACGCTCCAGCCGGTGCGCCGCCTCGGGGTCGACGCCGCCATCCTGTTCAGCGACCTCATCACGCCGGTGCAGGCGGTGGTGCCCGGCGTCGACGTCCACCCCGGCAAGGGCCCCGTGGTGGACGAGCCGTTCCGCACCGCGGCCGACCTCGAGCGCCTGCGGCCGCTCGAGCCCGAGGCCGACCTCCCCTACGTGCTCGAGGCCGTGCGCCTCGTGCGGGCCGAGCTCCCTCCCGCCGTGCCCCTGATCGGGTTCGCCGGAGCGCCCTTCACCGTGGCCAGCTACCTGGTCGAGGGCGGCCGCTCGTCGGACCACGCCCGCACGAAGGCCCTCCTCTACGGCGACCCGGGCACGTGGGCGGCGCTGCTCGACCGCCTGGCCGACAGCACCATCGCCACCCTGCGGGCCCAGGTGGGCGCCGGCGCCCAGGCCGTCCAGGTGTTCGACTCGTGGGTGGGCGCGCTGTCGGCCGACGACTACCGGCGCTCGGTCCTGCCCGCCTCGGCCAAGGTGTTCGCCGGCCTGGCCGACCTCGGCGTGCCCCGCATCCACTTCGGGGTGGGGACCGGCCACCTGCTGCCCCTCATGGCCGAGGCCGGGGCCGACGTGGTGGGCGTCGACTGGCGGGTGCCCCTCGACGTGGCCCGCTGCCTGGTGGACGGCCGGTCGGTCCAGGGCAACCTCGACCCCACCGCCCTGTTCGCGCCGCCCGCGGTGCTCGACGAGCGGGTGGACGCCGTGCTGGCCGCGGCCGGGGGGCGGCCGGGGCACGTGTTCAACCTCGGCTGGGGGGTCCTCCCCGACACCGATCCGGACGCCCTGCGCCGGGTGGTCGACCGGGTGCACGCCGCCACGTCGTCGTGACGCAGGCGGCGGTGCTCCTCATGGCCTACGGCACGCCGGGGTCGCCCGAGGAGATCGAGCCCTACTACACCGACATCCGCCGGGGGAACCCCCCGCCGCCCGACCTGCTGGCCGACCTCGTGCGCCGGTACGCCGCCATCGGCGGGATCTCGCCCCTGGCCGAGCGGACCCGGGCGCAGGCGGCCGGGCTGGCCGCCGCCCTCGACGAGCGGTCCCCCGGCGAGCTCGGCGTCACCATCGGGCTCAAGCACGCCGAGCCGAAGATCGAGGCGGCCGTCGACGAGCTCGTCGGCTCGGGGGTGCGCCGGATCGTCGGCCTCGTCCTCGCGCCCCACTACAGCCGTGGCTCGGTGGCCCAGTACCTCGAGCGGGCCCGGGCCCGGGCCGCCGAGCTCGATCCGGAGGTGGAGGTGCTCGGCATCGAGAGCTGGCACCTCGAGCCCGCCTACCTCGACTTCCTGGCCGCCGGCGTGCGGGCCCGCCTGGACGAGCTGCCGGACCGCACGAAGGTCCTCTTCACCGCCCACTCCCTCCCGCTCCGGGCGGTGGCCGGCGGCGACCCGTACCCCGAGCAGCTGCGGGAGACGGCCGAGGCGGTGGCCGACCGGGTGGGACTCACACCCTGGTCGGCGTGGTCGGTGGCGTGGCAGAGCGCGGGGCGCACCGCCGACCCCTGGCTCGGGCCCGACATCCTCGCCGTGCTGCGGGACCTGGCCGCCACGGGTCGGGCCGAGGGCGCCCTCGTGTGCCCGTGCGGGTTCGTGTCCGACCACCTGGAGGTGCTCTACGACCTCGACATCGAGGCCCGGGCGCTGGCCGACGACCTGGGGCTGGCCTTCGCCCGCACCCACGTCCTCAACGACGACCCCGCGGTGCTCGGCGCGCTGGCCGACCGCGTGCTGGCCGTCCTCCGGCAGTGAGGTCCGTCGCCGTCGTCGGCGGCGGGGTGGCCGGCCTGGCCGCGGCGCTGGATCTGGCGTCGGCCGGGGGTGTGGAGGTCACGCTGCTGGAGGCGGACGACCGGCTCGGGGGCAAGGTGCGCACCGGCGCGCTGGCCGGCGTCGCCATGGACCTCGGGCCGGACAGCTTCCTCGCCCGGCGCCCGGAGGCGGTGCGGCTGTGCACCGAGCTGGGGGTCGCCGACGATCTCGTGGCACCCGCGGCCACGAGCGCCGGCGTGTGGTCGCGGGGCCGCGTGCGCATGCTGCCGGCGGGCTCGGTGCTCGGCGTGCCCACCGATCCCCGGGCGCTCGCCCGCTCCGGGATCGTGTCGCCCCTCGGCGCGGCGCGGGCCGCCCTCGAGCCCGCGCTCCCCGGTCGGCCGCTGGCCGAGGGGGCGGACGAGGCGGTGGGGCACCTGATCGGGCGGCGCTTCGGCCGGGAGGTGGCCGAGCGCCTGGTCGACCCGCTGCTCGGCGGCATCAACGCCGGGAACACGGACTCGCTCAGCGTCGACGCCGCCGCGCCCCAGCTGGCCGCCGCCGCCCGCCGGTCGACCAGCCTCGTGCGTGGGCTGCGGGGCGCCCCGGCGCCGGGCGGCGGACCGGTCTTCCTCACGCTGCCCGGCGGCCTCTCGCTCCTCGTGGACGCCCTGGCCGCCCGACTGGGCGAGCTCGGCGCGACCGTCTCGCCGTCGTGCCCCGTCGAGGGCCTCGAGCGCGTCGCGGACGGCTACCGGGTGACCACGCCGGGCGGGGTGCTCGACGTGGACGGGGTGGTGCTGGCCGTCCCCGCCCCGGCGTCGGCCCGCCTGCTGGCGGACGTCGCTCCCGCGGCGGCCCCGCCGCTGGCGGAGGTGCAGGCCGCCTCGGTCGTGCTCGTGGGCCTGGCCTACCGGCCGGGCGATGCGCCGGAGGCGCCCGCGGGCAGCGGCTTCCTCGTCCCCCGTCCCGAGCGACGGCTGATGACGGCCTGCTCGTGGGCGTCGGCCAAGTGGGCCCACCTCGGCACCGACGGCGTGGTCCGGCTGCGGGTCTCGTCCGGCCGCGTCGACGACCCCCGCGCGCTGGCCATGGACGACGACGAGGTGGTGGACCGCCTCCGGCTGGAGCTGGCTGCTGCGGTGGGGGTCGAGGCCGACCCGCTGGACGTGGTGGTGGCCCGCTGGCCCGACGGCTTCCCCCAGTACGCCCCCGGCCACCTCGACCGCATCGCCGCCGTCCACGCCGAGCTCGAGCGGTCCGTCCCGGGCGTGGCCCTGGCCGGCGCCGGCCTCGGGGGCGTCGGACTCCCCGCCTGCATCGGCTCGGGCCGGGCCGCCGCCTCCCGGGTCCTCGGCGCCCTGGCCTGACCCCCGACCGTTCCGGCCTGCAGAACGGGGTGGAAGCCGCCCCGTTCTGCAGGCGAGAACGAAAGGGGGCAAGGCGGGCAGTGGCCCGGCACCAGGGCAGCGCGGCGGTACCGTCGCCGGGCGTGGGACGGCTCCGCAGCGTGGCCGTCGACCTGGCCGCCGGTCTCCTGCTCACCGCCGCGCTCCCGCCCTTCGGGTGGTGGCCGCTGGCCGTCGTCGGCGCCGCCATCCTCGCCGGGCGCCTGCGGGAGCGCGGGCTCCGGGGCCGGATCACGACCGGGCTGGTCACGGGCCTCGGCCTGCTCCTCCCCGGCCTGGCCTGGATGATCGAGTTCAGCCCGCCCGGGTGGGTGCTGGCCACGATCGTCCAGAGCGTCTTCTTCGCCCTGGGCTGCGCCGTCGTGCCCCCCGGTCGGTGGTCGGCTCTCGGGTTCCCCGCCGGCCTGGTCCTGGCCGAGGCCCTTCGCGGCGCGTGGCCCTTCGGGGGCGTCCCCATCGCCACCCTGGCCCAGACCCAGGTGGGCGGGCCGGCGGCGGTCGTCGGCCGCCTGGCCGGACCGCTGGCCATCGCCGCCGTCGTGGGCGTGGCCGGCGTGGCCCTCGAGCGACTCGCCTCCCGCCACTGGGTCACCGGGGCCGGGGCCGCCCTCCTGGTCGGGCTCGTGGTCGTCGCCGGCATGGCGTCGCCCGACGGCCGCACCATCGGCTCCCTCGACGTGGCCGTCGTCCAGGGCGGGGGTCCCCGCGGCGAGCGGGCGAGCCCCGAGGCGGGCCGGCGCACCTTCGAGGCCCACATGGACGCCAGCCTGGACGTCCCCCCGGGGGTGGACCTGGTGCTGTGGCCCGAGGACGTCGTCGACGTGCGCGGTCCGGTGCTCGAGTCCGAGGAGGGCATCCGGGTCGAGGACCTGGCCCGGTCGCTCGACACCGCGCTGGCCGTCGGGGTGGTGGAGGGCTACCGGGACGAGTTCAAGAACGCCACCGTCGTGCTCGGTCCCGACGGCGAGGAGCTCGACCGCTACGACAAGGTCCAGCGTGTGCCCTTCGGCGAGTTCATCCCCTTCCGCGGACCTGGTGGAGTCGGTGGCCGACGTCAGCGAGGTGCCCCGCGACGCGGCCATCGGCGAGGGGCCCGGCCTCGTCCGCCTCCAGGACGGGGTGGAGGCCGGGGTCCTGATCTCCTACGAGGTGTTCTTCGCCCGCCTCGCCGGCGAGGCGGTCCGCGCCGGCGGCGAGGTGCTGCTGGCCCCCACGAACGCCTCCTCGTACCCGACCACCCAGATGCCGTCCCTCGAGGTGGCCGCCGCCCGGCTGCGGGCCATCGAGACGGGCCGGAGCGTGGTGCAGGCGGCGCCCACCGGCTTCTCGGCCCTGATCGGTCCCGACGGCACGGTGCAGTCGTCCACCGACCTCGGCGAGCAGGCGGTCCTCCGGGGCGAGGTCGAGCGGCGCACGGGGCTGACGCCCTACACGCGGATGGGCGACGGCCCCCTCGTCGTCGGCGCCGCGCTGGCCCTGGCGCTGGCCTGGGTCCTCACCGCGCTTCGGCCCCGGGCACGACGGCGGGACGACGAGCGGCCGTCATCGCGACCCGAGCCCGCCACCACCGGCGTGCCCGTCTAGGAGCCCTCGCCCTCCCCGCGCAGGCGGACGGGGCGGAGGACCCGGTCGGCCCCCTCGCCGTCGATGCGCAGCAGCTCGACGCGGTTGCGCCCCTCGCGCAGCAGCTCGGGCGGGACCATGGTCCACCACCACCGCACGCGGGGCCGATCGGTGTAGGTGGGGTCGAAGCCCGGCGGGAGCAGCGAGGGCAGGTAGGCGTGGGCCCAGCCGCCGACGACCCCGTTGACGGCGACGGCGTACACCGGGTCCGGCCCGGTCAGCACCGTCTCCCCCGACACGAAGGCCGGCACCTCGTCGCCATCGGGGTCGACGGAGGCCAGCTCGTCGCGCCGGTTCACATGACCTTCGACGCTCACGGGATCCCCGAGCGGGAGATCGGCCACGTCCTGGCCCACCAGGTCCCCGTGGGCCCCGAGTCGGTACAGGTCGAGCTCGTCGTCGCCCTGGCGCCCCGGTGGCGCGTCGAGCACCCGCCGGAACCCCTCCTCGCCGTCGATGGACAGGAAGTCGCCGTCCTCGGGCTGGAGGACGTTCTCGTCCCACCGGAACACCTTGGGGTCGCCGTCGGACCGGTCGCGGCCGATGGCGCTGCCGTCGATGCGCCACGGCACCTCGACGTCGAGCACCTCGGCCACCGTGGGCACGAGGTCGACGGAGCGCACCGGCGTGTCGTCGACCCGCCCTGACCGCTCGCCCGGGGTCTTGACGATGAGCGGTGTCCACACGATCTCGTGGAGGTTCTCCTCGGTGATGCCGCGGAACCGGGTGCCGGGGGTGAACGACGCGCCGTGGTCGGCGGTGACCACGATGAGCGACTCGTCGTAGCGGTCGAGCTCCCGGAGGCGGTCGAGGACGTCACCGACCAGGCGGTCGGTGTACTGGACCTGGAGGAGGTGGCGCAGCCGCGCCTGGTCGGCCACCCCCTGGTCGAGCCAGTCGATCTCGAACTGCCCCTGCGGGAAGGGGGCCTCGTAGCGCTGCCCGTCGGGCAGGAACTCGTACGGGGCGTGGGGCAGGACGACGTGGAGGAAGTCGAGCCGGGGTTGCTCGTCGCCCCCGTCGTCGAGGCTGCCGACGAAGTCCTCGACCTGCTCCCGGCGGTTCAGGAAGGTGCTGCTCCGGGCGTCGAAGCGCTGGATCCTCCGTGAGGGCTTCGTCTTCTCCCGCCAGACGCTGCGAGCGTCGTCGAAGAGCGGCGGGAGCGCGTCCGCCCGCGAGGCGTACGTGTCCGAGCACATGCCTGCGGGGCACATGTCCGCCCACCCCTCGGACACGTTGAGCCGGTAGGTCCCGCCCAGCAACGTGAAGAGGTTCTCCTTGTGCTCGGACACCACGGGGAGCACGTCCGGCTTCTCGGGGAACCTGCCGGTGAGCATGGCGGGCACGGCGTCCGACGTGTGGGGCGAGACCGTGGTGTTGTTGCGGTACCACGTCCCGTCGCCGGCCAGCGCGGCCAGGTTCGGGAACAGCCCGGCGTCGATCTGGTCGTCGGGACCGAGCAGCGACACGAGCGGGAACTCGTCGAAGACGATCCACACCACCGGCGCCGGCGCCCCGACGTCGACCTCGGCGGCGTGGACGCCGCGGGAGGGCACGACCAGCGCGGTCACCGGCGACGCCAGCAGGAACGTGAGGAGGAAGACCACCGACGCCAGCGACAGGAAGCGCAGGAAGAGCCGGGGGGCGTGCCACCTCCACACCGCCGCCGCCCCCACCAGGGCCATCGCCACGGCGAGCGCCACGAGGTCGCGGCGCTCGAGGTCGGTCTCGGTCTTGGCCACCTGCATGACGAACGCGGCGAGCAGCAGGAACACCGCCCCGGCGTGGGCCAGGCGCCGCCAGCGCTCCCCCGCCAGCCCGGCGAGCAGCTCCACGGCGAACAGCAGCAGGGGTACGACGAGCACGACGCCGAGGGCGAAGAGGACGATCTCGAGGCGGCTGGCGCGGTACGCCACGAACACCTCGGCGCCGTCCGAGAACACCTGGAGCACCGGCGAGGCCACCGCCAGGCCGCTGAGGCCGAGGAGCTCCAGGAAGGGGAGCGCCGCCGCCAGCCGGGACTGCGGCGGGCGACGGGTCGTCACGAAGCGGGTTCGGCGAGGTACAGCGACCGGGTGCCGCCGGGCAGCGTCTCGCTGCGCCGGACGGCGAAGCGGGCGGCCAACAGGTCCTCGAACGCCGGGCGGGTGTAGGCGTCGAACATCCCCGGCGGCTTGTTGGCCAGCAGGCGCTTGACCATGGGGTCGTCGCGATCGACGAACTCGATGACCACCGTCCCCCCGAGCGACGCGAACCAGTCGAGCACCGACGGCAGCGGGACGTTGGCCCCGATGGCCAGGTGGTGCACGAGGGCCAGCCCCAGCACCAGGTCGGGCTCCCGCCGTCCGGTGAAGGCCTTCCGCTCGGTGAGCCGCCAGCCCCGGGCGGGCGTCGGGTCCACGAGGTCCATCACGAGGGGCAGCACGTTGCCGGGCCCGTCCTGGCGGAGCGAGCGGTAGAGGGCGTCGACCACCACGTCGTCCCCGTCGACGGCGACCACGGTCCCGGCCGAGGGCGCCACCAGGCGGGCGAAGGCCCCGTCGTTGCACCCGAGGTCCCACACCAGGCCGGGGCGCAACGACTCGGCCACCTCGCCGACGAAGCGGCGCTTGGCCTCGGTGTCGGCGTCGGAGTACGAGCACGTCGAGCGGTAGTCGGCCCAGCCGGACGCCGCTCGCTTCGAGCTGAGGGACCGCACCAGCGCCAGGAGCTTCGACGCCACCGCCTTGCTCAGCTCGGTGTCGAAGCCGGCCTTGGCCAGCTCCTTCTTGGTCGTCTCGCTGGCGGCGGTGACCCGCTGCTCCATCACCGCCTGGAGGAGGACGTGGCGGGCCACGCCCTTGCGGAGGAGGTGGCGGCCGCCCAGCAGCCGGCGCATGTGGGTCGGCTCGAAGCCCTCGAGGTGGCCCCGCAGGAAGCGCTGGAAGGGCACGTCCAGGTGGGCCTGGAGCAGCAGGGGGTAGAGGAACGTCCGGCAGAACTGCCGGTACCCGGGCCAGGGCCCGGGGGCGGCCCGCTCGAACGAGCCCACGTCGATGAACACGGGCTCCCGGCCCCGCCACTGGACGTTGAGGGCGTAGCCGTCCTTCATGGTGAAGCCGTCGTCGAGGGCCGCCAGCAGCACCTCGAGGTGGAGGGCGGCGGCGTCCCGCAGCATCCCGAAGGTCCACTCGTGCGGGTACGAGACGAAGGGGACCCGCTCGTGCTCGAGCACGGCGGCGTAGCGATCGGGGGCGAGGTCGAGCCCGGTCGGATCGACGGCCTCGGTCCGCACCACCTTCCCGTCGGCCACCAGCCGGGGGAAGAACGACGTGGCCGCCAGCGCCCGCCAGTCCTCGGCGGCCCCGGCGTCGAGGCCTCGCAGGACCCGATCGCCGTCGTAGAAGACCGTGGTCGCCGGGTCGCGGAACGATGCCGGTTCGTCCGACCGGACCTCGCCGGCCGGGGCGGTCACCCGGCGGCGGGGTCCTCGGCGGCCGCCTCGGCGGGCGCCTCGGGAGCCTCCTCCTGCTGCTCCTCCGTGTCGCCGCGCTTGAGCTTGCCGGTCACCCGGTGCCAGCCCATCTTCGCCGCCACTGCTGCGCCGGCGAAGCCGGCGGCCGCGGCCGAGGCGATGATGCTCCCGGAACCGGGGTCGAGGTAAGCGAGCATGCGTGACTCCTCCAAGAAGTTCGCGAATCGGGCGATCGCTGGAACCGAAACGGTACCCCAGGTTGCCGCCAGGTTCTCTCCGCGTGGCCGTGAGGTGGCGCGCCGGCGTCAGGCCGTGACCGGCGGCGGCACCTCGAGCAGGACGGTCACGGGGCCGTCGCAGACCAGCTCGACGCGCATCTCGGCCCCGAAGCGACCGGTGGCCACGTCGGCCCCGAAGCCCCGAAGGGCCTCGGCCACGGCGTCGACGAGGGGCTCGGCCTGGGCCGCGGGGGCGGCCGCGGCCCACGACGGGCGCCGGCCCCGAGCGGTATCGCCGTACAGGGTGAACTGGCTGATCACGAGGACGCCCCCGCCGAGGTCGGCCAGCGAGCGCTCCATCCTCCCCTCGGCGTCGGCGAGCACGCGCAGGTGCCAGATCCGCTCGGCCAGGCGTCGGGCCACCGCATCGTCGTCGCCGGAGGTGACCCCGACGAGGGCGCACAAACCAGCCCCGACGGCACCGACCACCTCACCGCCCACCAGCACGCGGGCCTCGGCCACCCGCTGGACCAGCGCCCGCATTGATCCATAGTGGCTTCGTGCTCGTGGCCGCGTTGTGGCGCTACCCGGTGAAGTCCGTGGGCGGCGAGCGGGTGCCGGTCCTCGCCCTCGAAGGCGACGGCGTCGTCGGCGACCGCGACTGGGGCATCCGCGACCGCCGGACGGGTCTCGTCCTGACGGCCAAGGAGTGCCCGCCCCTGCTGCACGCCCGGGCCTCCGCCGCCGAGGGCGACGCCCCCCTGGTGACCCTGCCGGACGGGACCAGCGGCGTGGCCGGGACGGCGGCGCTCGACAAGGCGCTGTCGGCGTGGCTGGACCGCCCGGTGGCCCTGGAGCGGTCCCGGCCCGGGGTGGCGGCCGACTACGACGCCGGGTTCACCGGCCCTCCCGGGCGGTTCGTCGACGGGTGGCCCCTCCACCTCGTCACCACGGCGACGCTGGCGGGCGACGACGAGCGCCGCTACCGACCGAACCTGGTGGTGGCCGCCGACGGCGAGCCCTTCCTCGAGGACGGGTGGGTGGAGGCCAGCCTGGCGGTGGGAGACGCCCGGCTCGACGCCCGCAAGCGCTGCGGGCGGTGCGTCATGGTCACCCGGGCCCAGCCCGGGATGGCCGAGGACCGGTCCCGCCTCCGGCGCCTGGGGGACCGGGACCTGCGCCTCGGCGTCTACCTCCGCATCGCCCGGCCGGGCGTCGTACGCGAGGGCGACGAGGTGCGGGTCCTGTGATCGGCCTGGCCGCCGGCGGGGCCACCGCCGACGTCGACCCCGCCGCCGGTGGGCGCCTCGCCTCGCTGGTGGTGGGCGGCCACGAGCGGCTGGTGACCGAGGGGGACGGCCCGACCATGTGGGGGTGCTTCCCCATGGCGCCGTGGGCCGGGCGGGTGCGGAACGGCCGCTTCCGCTGGGCGGGCGTCGAGCACCAGCTGCCGCTCCGACTGCCGCCCCACGCCATGCACGGCACGGTTCTCGACCGCCCGTGGGACGTCGTCGCCGCCGACGAGCGCAGCGCCACCCTGCGGATCGGGCTCGGGTCCGACTGGCCCTGGCCCGGGCACGTGGTGCACGAGCTCCGCCTCTGGCCGGCCCGGCTCGACCTGCGCCTGGAGGTCCACGCCGACGGCGAGCCGTTCCCGGCGTCCTGCGGCTGGCACCCGTGGTTCCGCCGCCCGGTGGACCTCGACCTGGACGCCACGTCGCTGTGGCGGCGCGACGGGTCCGGCATCCCCACGGGCGAGCTGGTGCCCGCCCCGGGGTCGACCGACGGGCTCGACGACTGCCTCACCGGGCTGCGCCGACCGCCCCGCCTGCGGTGGCCCGACGGGGTGGACCTGGAGGTCCGCTCCAGCTGCGAGCAGTGGGTCGTCTTCACCGAGCCGGAGCACGCGCTGTGCGTCGAGCCGCAGACCGGACCGCCCGACGCGCTGAACCTCGCGCCCCGGGTGGTGGGCCCCGCGCCCCTGGTCGCGACCGCCAGCTTCCGGTGGGGGGCACCCGCCCCTACTTGACCGGGCGGTCCAGTCCCGGCCAACGTGTCCGGCCATGTCCCTGGACGGTCCCCTGCGCGTCGCGCTCCTGGTGTACCGGGGCAAACCGCACTGCGGGGGCCAGGGCATCTACACCCGGCACCTGAGCGCCGCCCTCGCCGATCTGGGCCACCACGTCGAGGTCTTCAGCGGACCGCCCTACCCGGAGCTGGACGAGCGGGTCCTGCTCCAGCGCCTCCCCAGCCTCGACCTCTACCGCGAGCCGGACCCGTTCCGGATCCCCCACCCCCGGGAGTTCCGGAGCACCATCGACGCCCTCGAGTTCGCACTGATGTGCACCGCCGGGTTCCCCGAGCCGCTGACCTTCACGCTGCGGGCCCGCCGGGCACTCGCCGCCCGCCGCCACGACTTCGACGTGGTGCACGACAACCAGAGCCTGGGGACCGGGCTGCTGGGGCTGGCCGACCTCGGGTTGCCGATGCTGGCCACCATCCACCACCCGATCACCGTGGACCGCCGCGTCGAGCTGGCCCACGCACCGGGGCCGATCCGGAACCTGACGCTCCGTCGCTGGTACGGCTTCACCCGCATGCAGACGAGGGTGGCCCAGCGCATGCCCCGGATCCTCACGGTGTCCGACTCGTCGGCCGCCGACATCGTGGCCGACCACGGGGTCGATCGCGACCGCATCCGCGTGGTGCCGGTGGGCGTCGATCCCGAGCGCTTCCGGCCCCTGCCCTCCGTCCCACGGGTGACCGGGCGGGTCATGACGACCGCCTCGGCCGACGTCGCCATGAAGGGCCTCACCCACCTCCTCGAGGCCCTGGCCAAGGTGCGCACCGAGCGGCCGGACGTCGAGCTGGTGGTGGTCGGACGGCCGGTGGCCGAGGGCCCCGTGGCCCGCACCCTCGACCGGCTCGGCCTGCACGAGGCCGTGTCCTTCGTCTCCGGCGTCACGGACGAGCGGATCGTCGAGCTGTACGCCGAGGCCGAGGTGGCGGTGGTGCCGTCCCTCTACGAGGGGTTCTCGCTGCCGGCGGTGGAGGCCATGGCCTGCGGCGTCCCGCTGGTGGTCACCACGGGCGGTGCCCTGCCCGAGGTGGTGGGGACCGACGGGCGCGCCGCCGACCTGGTGCCGCCCGGGGACCCGGGCGCCATCGCCACCGCCCTGCTGGACCTGCTCCGCGACCCCGAGCGCCGGTCGGCCATGGGGACCGCCGGCCGCGAGCGGGCCGTCGGGCGCTACAGCTGGCGGGCCACCGCCGAGGCCACCGCCCAGCAGTACCGGGAGGTCATCGAGCTGGCCAGGGCCGGTGCGCCGTGCTGACCGTCCGCTACGAGCGCCTCGGGCTCCGATCCGGCGAGCGGCTGCTCGACCTGGGCTGCGGCGGCGGCCGGCACGCCTACGAGGCGGGTCGGCGGGGGGCCCGGGTGGTGGCCGCCGACGTCGACCTGGCCGAGCTGAAGGAGGTCCGCCAGCTGGCGGCCGGCATGCGGGAGGCCGGTGAGCTGACCTCGGGCTCGGTCGCCGCCGTGGGGGGCGACGCGCTGCGCCTGCCCTTCCCCGACGCCGCCTTCGACCGCGTGGTCGCCTCGGAGGTGCTCGAGCACATCCCCGACGACCGCGGCGCGGCGGCCGAGCTGGCCCGGGTGCTGCGCCCCGGCGGGACCCTGGCCGTCACCGTGCCGTCGTGGCTGCCCGAGCAGGTCTGCTGGAAGCTGTCGGACGACTACCACGCCCCTGCCGTCCCCGGCGGCCACGTGCGCATCTACACGAAGGCGGCGGTGGCCGACCGGCTGCGGGGGGCGGGCCTGGACCCGACGGGGGCCGAGCGCACCCACGGCCTCCACTCGCCGTACTGGTGGCTGAAGTGCGCCGTCGGGCCCCGCAACGACGAGCACCCCCTGGTCCGGGCCTACCACCGGCTCCTGGTGTGGGACATCGTGCGCCGCCCCCTCGCCACCCGGGTGGCCGAGGCGGTGATGGGGCCGGTCCTCGGCAAGAGCCTCGTGGTCTACGCCAGGAAGCCGGCATGACGGGGACGCTGCCCGCCGTCGACGGCGTCCTGACCGAGGCCCAGGTGGCCGCCACCGTCGACACCATCGCCGGGATCCAGCTCCCCTCGGGCATGGTGCCCTGGTTCCCCGGCGGCCACGCCGACCCGTGGAACCACGTGGAGGCGGCCATGGCCCTCGCCCTCGGGGGCCGGCTGCGGGACGCCGAGCGGGCCTACGAGTGGCTGGTGGCGGAGCAGCGCCCCGACGGCGCCTGGCACCAGTACTACCTCGCCGACTCCGTCGAGGAGTCCAAGCTCGACGCCAACGTCTGCGCCTACGTGGCCGCCGGCGTGTGGCACCACTGGCTGCTGACCGGCGACCGGGGCTTCGTCGAGGCCATGTGGCCGGTGGTGGAGCCGGCCATCGAGTTCGTGCTGGGGCTGCAGACGCCTCGGGGCGAGATCCGGTGGGCCCGCCACGCCGACGGGACGCCCTGGTCCTTCGCCCTGCTGACCGGGTGCGCCTCGATCTGCCACAGCCTCCGCTGCGCCGTGGCCATCGCCGAGCTGCTCGGCCACGAGCGCCCGGACTGGGAGCTGTCGGCCGGCATGCTGTCCAACGTCGTGGCCGAGGTCCCCGAGGCCTTCGCCCCGAAGGACCGCTGGGCCATGGACTGGTACTACCCGGTGCTGGCCGGCGTGGTGACCGGGGACCTCGGGCGGGAGCGGCTGCGGGCGGGGCGGCCCACCTTCGTCATGGAGGGCAAGGGGACCCGCTGCGTGAGCGACCGGCCGTGGATCACCACGGCCGAGACGTGCGAGTGCGTGCTGGCCCACCTGGGCGTGGGCGAGGCGGCCACCGCCGGCGAGCTGTTCCGGTGGATCGCCAACCTGCGGGACGACGACGGCGCCTACTGGACGGGCATCGTGTACCCCGAGCTGAAGCACTTCCCCGGAGGCGAGCGCTCGACCTACTCGGCCGCCGCCGTGGTGCTGGCCGCCGACGCCCTGTCCCGCACCAGCCCCGCCTCCGGCCTGTTCGTCGACCACGACGCCCTCCCCGCCGTGGTCGCCCCCACCGAGCCCGCCAACGACTGAGCGAGGACGGCGAACCCGCCTGCAGAACGGGGCGCTTTCCGCTACGTCCTGCAGGCCAGAACGGCTAGAGCAGGCCGAGGGAGGCCCGGTCGCTGCGGCTCAGCGCCGCCGGCCGCGCGCTCTTGTCGCGTTCGGCACCCGTGCGGTAGCGAACGCGACAAAGAGCGGGACTGCAGGCCAGAACGGTTAGAGGAGGCCGAGGTCGGCCCGGACCTCGCGGTAGAGGTTGACCAGGCGGCCCGCGTCCGAGCCGGCCAGGAGGGTGTGGACCCGGACGTTGGCGGTGGCGGCGCCGGCCCGCAGCAGCAGGGTCACGAACCCCTCGTCGCGGCGGAGGGCGTCGAGCTGCTCGCGGTCGCCCTCGAGGAGGAAGAACCCGCTGACGTCGCCCATGGCGCCGTCGGCGAAGAAGTAGGGCCGGAAGCTCGACACCACCCCCGTGTCCATGAGCCGCCCGAGGTAGCGCCCCACCTCCACGAACGTGTCGACGGCCAGCGCCTCCCGCCCCGGCAGCACCGCCCCGAACGACAGCATCGAGCGCGGCGTCCACCGAGGCCCCCGCCTCCACGGGGACCACGTCGTCCTCGCCGGGGACGACGCCGTGGACCACCTCCTGGACCCCGGCCTCCTCCGGCCGCTCGGCCGACCCGCCCTCCCGCTCGCTCATGGCTTGCGCAGGACCCGCAGCGAGCCCGTGGCCGAGAGCTCCTCGAACCCGTCCTCCTTGGCCCGCAGCCACACCTCGTACGGCGGCCGCCCGCCGTCGCGGGGGTCGGGGAACACGTCGTGGATGGCCAGCAGCCCGCCCGGCGCCACGTGCGGTGCCCAGCTGCCGTAGTCGGCGAACGCCGGCTCCTCGCCGTGCCCGCCGTCGATGAACACCAGCGCGCACGGCGTCGACCAGTGGGCCGCCACCGTCGGCGAGCTCCCCACCACGGCCACCACCACGGCCTCCAGGCCGGCCCGCCAGACGGTGTGGCGGAAGGTGGGCAGGGTGTCGAGCGTCCCCGTGCGGGGGTCGACCAGCGTCGGGTCGTGCCACTCCCAGCCGGGCTGGTTCTCCTCCGAGCCGCGGTGGTGGTCCACGGCGAAGAGCACCGTGCCCCGCTGGCGGGCGGCCGCTCCGAGGTACACCGACGACTTCCCGCACCAGCTGCCGATCTCGACGAGCGGCGCCCCGGGCACCAGCTCCCCCGCCCGCAGCCCGGCCTCGTGCAGGGCCAGGCCCTCGTCCGGCGGCATGAAGCCGATGGCCCCCTCGGCCAGCGCCCGCAGCTCCGTCTCCACGGGAGTACCGTACGTCCCGCCCACCGGGGAGCCGCTGGCCGCGGCTGAGAGGGGTGCAGGAGCACCCGACCCGCCGAACCTGATCCGGGTCATGCCGGCGAAGGGAGTGCCCATGGCGACCACCGCCCCTCCGTCCACCTCGCCCGCGCCGGTGGAGGCCCCCCTCACCCTCGACGAGCCCGCCCGCAAGGTGCTCGGGCTGGCCGACCAGACGGTGCTCTGGGGGAACCTCGGGGTCTCGCTGCTCCTGCCCGTCACCGCCACCTTCATCCTGACCCCCGACCCGGCGGTGGCCCCCATGTCGCTGGCGGCCGCCCTGGTGGCCATCGTCGTCGGCTCCCTGATCGGCAACACCCTCCTCGGCCTGGGGGCGCTCCCCGGCGCCGAGACGGGGGCCCCGGCCATGGTCCTCCTCCGCGGGCTGCTGGGCCGCCGCGGGTCGTACCTGCCGACGGCCTTCAACCTGGCCCAGTGCGTGGGGTGGTCGGTCTTCGAGATCGTCATCATCGCCGAGGCCGCCGCCCGGTTGACCGACGACTCGCTGCGCCCCCTCTTCGTCCTCCTGGCCGGCGCCGCCGCCACCCTGATGGCCATCCGCCCCCTGGCCGTCGTGCACGCCCTCCGGCGGGTGGCGGTCTGGCTGGTCCTGGCCTCGACCGTCTACCTCCTCGTCCAGGTGCTGCGGCGGCCCCTCCCGCCGCTGGGCGAGGGGTCGTGGGAGGGCTTCTGGAAGTCGGCCGACCTCGTCATCGCCCTCTCGGTCTCGTGGATCCCCCTGGCCGCCGACTACAGCCGCCACTCCCGCACCGGCCGGGACGCCTTCCTCGGCGCCTTCCTCGGCTACTCGGCCTCGGGCATGGCCTTCTTCACGTTGGGGGTGCTGGCCCTGGCGGGCTACGGCCTCGAGCCCGGATTCGACGTCATCGACGCGCTGCTCGCGGTGCCGGCGGGGGCGTTGGCCCTGCTCGTGCTGGCGGTGGACGAGGTCGACGAGGCCTTCGCCAACATCTACTCCACCGCCGTCTCGGCCCAGAACGTGGCCCCCCGGGTCGACCGCCGGGTCCTGGCCCTGGCGGTGGGCGTGGGGGCCACCGCGGCCGCCCTCGTGTTCGACATCGTCGCCTACGAGGGGTTCCTGTTCCTCATCGGCTCCGTGTTCGTGCCCCTGTTCGGGACCTTCTTCGTCGCCTACTACGTCCTCGACCGCGGGAAGGGCTGGGACGTGGGGCCGGACGCCCCCGCCCGCTGGTGGTTCCTGGCCCCGTGGGCGGCCGGCTTCGTCGTCTACCAGCTCGTCAACCCCGGCATCGTCGGGTGGTGGCAGCGCTTCTGGCTGGCCCGCGCCGACGACATCGGCTTCATCCCACCGACCTGGCTGAGCGCCTCGCTGGCCAGCTTCGCCGTGGCGGCCGGCCTGACCCTGCTCCTCGGAGCGGCGGTCAGGCGGCGGACAGCTCCTTCTCGGCGACCTTGAACAGCAGGGTGTCCAGCATCATGTACTTGAAGACCCACAGGCTCGCGAAGGCCACCAGGTTCGTGATGTTGATCACGATGGGGTTGTGGGTCCAGAAGTGGGACACCACGTAGACCAGCACCGTCGAGAAGGCCAGCCCCACGAGGGCGATGGCCCAGAACGGCATGACCTCCCGCCAGAAGTGGTTCTTCCCCCGCTTGCCCCACACCCAGTAGCGGTTGCCCGTGTAGGACGGGATGCACCCGAGGGTCACGGCGAAGACGTTGGCCGGGGCCGGGTTCATGCCGAAGGCCTGGAGCAGGAGCAGCACGCTCTGGCTGGTCGCCACCGCGACGATCGACACGGTCGTGTAACGGACGTGCCGGTTGTCGAACTGGGTGCGCAGGAACTCGGACAGAGGGGGAGCCACTGCACGAGGGTAACCGAGGGTGTCAGGCCGTCTGCCACGGGGGGTGGTGGTTTTCATCGTGCGTTCGCCGACCGGCCCACCCCGAGCGCGTCGCCCGGCCACCCGCTCCCCGGCGGCTAGGCGAGGGGCATGGGCTGGCGCTCGTGCTCGGCCGGCTCCTCGTGCGTCATCTCGTCGGCCACCTTGAACAGGACCCGGTCGAGCACGAGGAACTTGGCGATGTAGAGGAGCCCGAAGGCCGAGAGGTTGGCGGCCATGAGGAACAGCGTCACGTCCGTGCGCTGGTCCACCCACCACACGGCGATGGTGGAGAGGACGAGGCCGAGCGCCGCCATGGCCCAGAAGGGGAAGACCTCCCGCCAGAAGTGGTTGCGCCCCCGCTTGCCCCACACCCAGTAGCGGTTGAGCAGGTAGGAGGGGATGCACGAGAGCGTGACGGCGATGAGGTTGGAGGCGGTCCCGTTGAGCTCGAGGACCTCCTTGCAGACCACGAACACGGCCTGGCTGAACGGCACCGCGACGGCCGAAACCATCACGAACCGGACCTTCCGCATCGCCACGAGGGCGCGCACGGAGGCGAGGAGCGAGGCCCACATCGGTCCGGAAGGTACACGCTCGGCCTGCGGCTCCTCAGGCAGAGACCTCGAGCGCGTTGGCCCGGGCCACCTCCCCCAGCCACCGGGCGCTGGGCTTGGGGCTCCGGGCGAAGGTCTGCCGGTCGACCGAGATGAGGCCGAAGGTGGGCCCGTACCCGTAGGCCCACTCGAAGTTGTCGAGGGCCGACCAGTACGTGTAGCCCAGGACCTCGATGCCCTCGTCGAGGCAGTCGCAGGACGCCTTCGAGGGCCCGCTGCGACGTACGCCACCCGCCGGGTGTCGTCCTCGGCGGCGATCCCGTTCTCGGTCACCAGCAGCGGCGTCCCGTCGGTGACCTGCCCACGCCCGGCGGATGCAGGCGGCCAGGGCCTCGGGCCAGAACTCGTAGCCCATGATCGTGGTCTCGACGCCCTCCTCGGGACCGACGGCGCCGTCCGGGCCGACCCGGGTGCGGGTGTAGGTCTGCACGCCGAGGAAGTCGTCGCCCACGGCCGCCTCGAGGAAGACGTCCTCGAGGCCCCCGAGGATCTGGTCGCGCTTGGACTCGCCGCCCTCGACGGCCTGGAAGTCGGCCATGGCCACCGTCAGCCCGACCGGGGCGTCGCCCGGGCCCGGCGTGGATGGCCTCGGCCGCCTTGCGGTGGGCGTCGACGAACACGGCGTTCACGGCGCGGCGCCGGGCCCGGTCCCGCACCCCGGGCGGGAAAGGCCCCGCCCAGGTAGCCGATGGTGGCCACCATGTTCGGCTCGTTGATCGTGCAGGCCCGGCTGGTCAGGTCGCCGAGGGCGGCCGCCGCCCGCTCGGCGAAGCGGGCGAAGCGGTCGGCCGTGGCCGGGTCCTCCCACCCGCCCAGCGCCGCCACCCACCGGGGGGTGGTGAAGTGGTGGTAGGTGACCACGGGGTCGATCCCGGCCTCGTGGCAGGCGGCGCACACCCGGCGGTAGTGGTCGAGCGCGGCCCGCGAGAACTCGCCCTCCTCGGGCTCGATGCGGCTCCACTCGAGCGAGAAGCGGTAGTTGTCGAGCCCGAGCTCGGCGATGAGGGCGATGTCCTCGCCGTAGCGGTGGTACGAGTCGCACGCGTCCCCCGACGGCTCGGCGCAACCCGACGAGGGGTCGTGCTCCCAGACCCACCAGTCGTTGTTCCAGTTGCCGCCCTCGATCTGGTGGGCGGCGGTGGCCGTGCCCCAGGTGAAGCCGTCAGGGAAGCGTCGGAGGGCCATCCCGGGAGCATGCCCCGTACGCTCCCCCCGTGCCCAAGGCCCTGGACGCCCTCGTCGAGCTGCTCGACCTGGAGCCCATCGAGGTGAACATCTTCCGGGGCCTGAGCCCGGACGAGAACCGCCAGCGGGTGTTCGGGGGGCAGGTGGCGGGGCAGGCCCTCGTCGCCGCCGCCCGGACGGTGGCGCCCGACCGCGCCGTCCACTCGCTCCACGCCTACTTCCTCCGACCGGGCGACCCCATGGTCCCGATCCTCTACGAGGTCGATCGGGCGCGCGACGGGCGCTCGTTCACGACCCGCCGGGTGGTGGCCATCCAGCACGGCCGCCCGATCTTCAACCTCTCCGCCTCGTTCCAGGTGGCCGAGTCGGGCTTCGACCACCAGGCGCCGATGCCGCCGGCGCCGCCGCCCGAGTCGGTCCCGACGTTCGCCGAGCGCTTCGCCGACCGGGCGGAGGAGTGGGGCGACTGGCTCCACCGGCCCCGGCCCATCGACATGCGCTACGTCGAGGACGAGGACGTCGACGCCGTGGCCAGCATGCCCGGTGGCGGTCGCCGGCTGGTGTGGTTCCGGGCGGACGGCTCGCTGCCCGACGACCCGCTGCTCCACGCCTGCGTGGTCACCTACGCCAGCGACATGACCCTGCTCGACACCACGCTCGTCCCCCACGGGCTGCGGGCGCAGGAGGGCCGGGTGATGATGGCGAGCCTGGACCACGCCATGTGGTTCCACCGCCCCTTCCGGGCCGACGAGTGGCTGCTCTACGCCCAGGGGACGCCGTCGGCCTCGGGTGGCCGCGGCCTCGGGTGGGGCGGCATCTTCACCCGGGAGGGGAGTCTGGCGGTGTCCGTCGTGCAGGAGGGGCTCATCCGCCCGCTGCCCGCGTGAGGCGGCGGGCGACGGCGGCGGTCGCCCTCCTGGCCGTGGTGCTGGCCGCCTGCGGGGACGACGGCGGCGGCGACACCACCGCCGAGCCCTCGGCCCGGTCGGAGACGACGAGCACCACCGCGGCGCCGGATCCGCCGACCACGGCCTCGGTGCCGTTCGACGAGGTGGCGGTCGCCCTCGAGGAGGTGGCCACCCTCGAGGCCCCCATCGCGCTGACCCAGCGTCCCGGCTTCGACGAGCTGGTGGTGGCCGAGCGGGGCGGCACCGTGCGGGTCCTCCAGGACGGCGGGGCCGGTGCGCCCATCGTCGACATCTCCGACGAGACCACGGCCGAGGGCGAGCGGGGGCTGCTGGGGATGGCCTTCGCCCCCGACGGCGAGCACCTGTACCTGAGCTACACGAACGAGCAGGGCGACAGCCGGCTCGACGAGTGGACCACGGGACCGGAGGTGGGCGACGTCGACCCCGGCTCCCGCCGCAACGTCCTCGCCGTCGACCAGCCCTTCCCCAACCACAACGGCGGCAACATCACGTTCGGCCCGGACGGCCTCCTCTACTTCGGGTTGGGCGACGGCGGCTCGGCCGGGGATCCCGACGAGCGGGCGCAGAACCCCAACGAGCTCCTGGGCAAGATCCTCCGCATCGACCCCGGGCAGTCCGGCGACGACCCCTACGCCGTGCCCGCCGACAACCCGTTCGCCGGCGGCGGGGGACGGGGCGAGATCTACCTGACGGGCGTGCGCAACCCGTGGCGCTTCACCTTCGACCGCAGCACGGGTGACCTCTGGGTGGGCGACGTGGGCCAGGGGGAGGAGGAGGAGATCGACCTCCTGCCCGCCGGGTCGGCCCTCGGCGCCAACCTCGGGTGGGACCGGCTCGAGGGCAACCGGCCGTTCGAGGGCGAGGCCCCGCCGGGCGCCGTGCCGCCGGTCTTCACCTACGGCCGGGACGAGGGCTACTCGGTCACCGGCGGCTACGTGTACCGGGGCTCGGCCATCCCCGGGCTCGACGGTGCCTACGTGTTCGGCGACTACGGGGCGGGCGTGGTGCGGGCCCTGGCGGTCGAGGGGGGCCGGGTCACGGCCGAGCGCTCGCTCGGGGTGGAGACGGGTCCGGCGTCCCTCGTCTCGTTCGCCGAGGACGTCGACGGCGAGCTCTACGCCCTGTCGCTGGAGGGACCGGTCTACCGGCTGGTCCCGGGATGAGCCTGCGGCGCGGCGCCATGAGCATGGTCCTGGTGGCCACCGCCCTGGCCGGCTGCGCCGCCGAGCCGGGCCGGGCCGGGGACCCGAGCGGGGCGCCGACCGCCACGACGGCGTCGGCCTCCGGGACCACGGCGGTCACCGCCGCGCCGGCGCACCCCGACGCCCTCCCCGTCGCCGCCGGGGACCCCCCCGGGCTGGCGGCGCAGCTGGACTCGGCCGCCGGGGTCATCGCCGACCCCGCGGCGATGCCGGACGAGCTCGGCGCGGCCGGGCACCTCCAGCAGGTGGCCGTCGCCGCCCTCGCCGCCCGACCCGAGTGGGACGCCGCCGTCACCGCCGCCCTCCCGCCCGGGCGGCGCGACGGGGTGACCATCGACGTGGGCGCCGTGCGCGAGCTGGGCGCCCTGGTCCGCCAGCCCCGGCCCACGCTGCCGGCCTGGCAGGTCCGGCCGCCCCCGCCCGCCGACGTCCTGCGCCGCCACTACGCCGAGGGAGAGGCCGCCACCGGCGTCCCGTGGTCGCTCCTGGCCGCCGTCCACCTGGTCGAGACCCGGATGTCCCGCATCGACGGCGACAGCAGCGCCGGGGCCCAGGGCCCCATGCAGTTCCTGCCGTCGACGTGGGCCACCTACGGCCGGGGGGACATCCACGACGACCGGGACGCCATCCTCGGGGCCGCCCGCTTCCTGGCCGCCTCCGGGGCCCCGGCGGACCCGTACCGGGCCCTCCTCCGCTACAACCCCACGCCCCGCTACGCCCGGGCCGTGTCCGCCTTCGCCGCCCGCATGGCGGCCGACGACCGGGCCTTCCTCGGCTACCACGGCTGGGAGGTCCACTACCGCACCACCCTCGGCGACGTGTGGCTGCGCCCCGGCTACGCGGCCGCCGCCGAGCGCCCCGTCACGATGGCGGACCTCGGGTAGCCGCGCGGTAGAGTGCCGCGCAAATCGTGCGAGGGGGGACAATGGGTCGAGGCGGACGGCGGGCGAAGGTGGCAGTGGCCATCACGGCGGGGGCGCTGCCCTTCGCCCTGGGCATCGGGACGGCGTCCGCGGACGAGGCCTATTCCGAGTCCTTCTTCAAGGACCACACCTTCAGAGCCGGGGACGGGACCTCGGTGACCTGCACCGTCAGCGGCGAGTCCAACCTCTTCCGTCAGACGGGGGCGGAGACCTTCATCGCCGACGCCCTGACCGACGCCTCCGGGGAGGACTCCTCCTGCGGGTTCACCTTCGTCGAGGTCGTGGCCACCTACACCGACGTGAACGGTCGGAAGAAGACCACGGGCGCCAACAGCATCGACGGCGACGTCCAGTGGTTCGCCGACGACGTCGCCGGCGGCCTCCAGGTCGTCCACCGGGTGCAGTTCCAGGACTGCCGCGCCGACTGCGAGGTCAGCGTCACCACCAGCCCCAAGTAGGCGGGGGCGGTCCCGGCTCAGGTCGGGGCGTGGGTCCAGCGGTACACGTTGGTCTCGGTTCCGAAGCTCGAAGCCTCGGTCGCGCTCATAGCCGACGGATCAGCATCCGGTTGCCGCCTGGAGCACTCGGCACGCCTCGGCAAGGCGCGGCGGCGGCAGCGTTGCCACCCGCCTCCGGAACCGATCCCTCGGGACCGTGTGGATGTTGTCGAAGTTGACGACGCTGTCGGTCGGCACGCCGTCCGAGGTGGTCAGCGCCAGCTCGGAGACGAGGCCGCGACGAGTTCGGGTGAGTGCGGCGACCACCACAGACCCGATCCGGTCGGCAACAGGGTCACGCGTGAGCACCAGCACGGGCCTGTCACCGCCAGGCGTCGACGCGAACCACACCTCACCCCGGCGCATCGGCCCAATCCGACCAGTCTTCGGCGGGGCCCCAGTCGGCGATCTCCTCGAGGGCGCGCTCGCCCTCGTCGAGCGGCAGCGCCTCCCAGCGCGCGGGATCGCTCTCACTCGTCAGGCGGTCGAGATGGCGCCGCAACGCCTCACGCAAGAGCTCGGAGCGGTCGACGCCGAGCCGCTCTGCCCACCGCTGGGCGTCTGCTGCTTCAGCATCGTCCACCCTGAAGCTCAGCATGGTCATACAGCAATCCTAACCCGTATGACACACACCGACAGCGTTGCCGGAGCCCGCGCCGGCTGCGGCCTCGAACCGGACCAACGCCCGGTCGACGGCGAGGACGTCTGCTGCCGTCACACGATGCCCGGCCGGCACGTCGACGCCCACGGGGCGAAGAGAGCCGTGCCGGTCCAGAAGCGACTGGAGCCCAGCGGCGACGTCCTCGGGGTCGTCGGCGAGCGTGCCGATGAGCTCGTGGCGCCGACCCCGGGAGCGCACGGTGACCGGTGCGCCGCCGCGGAAGTTCGCCCGCCACGGCGCGGGCGTGCAGACGACGAAGCCGGCCGCGGTCTCGTGCCACCCGACCGGCACTCGCAGCCGCACGCCTGAGCGGCGGCCTCGGAACTCGAGCAGCGCGAAGGGCCGGACGAATCGACCGAGGGGCGTGCGGAGCACCACCCGCAGGACCGGGTTCATGACACGGACCAGGGCCAGCGGGGGCCGAGCATCGCGTGCGACCGCCGGAGTCGTCACCCTTGGGTTCCAGCGATTCGCCGAACGGCGGCGTCGACGCCGTCCTCGCCGGAGTCGACGGGCTCGAGGTAGAAGCGAGCCCAGGTGATCTGCTCGCCGACCACGCCGAAGATGATCACGCCACGCAGCATCTGGGGCACGCCGTCAGGTCGATGGCCTCGGAGCTCCCACTCCGTCCAGGCGCCGTCGTCCTCGACCGTGATGCGGAGCACGCTCGCCACGACGTCGGGCAGCCCGGCGAAGATCCGTTCCCAGTTCGCGCGTACCTGGTCACGACCCACGAAGCCGCGACCCGGGTGGACGGGCGTCTGGTTGCGGTAGTCCGGGGCGAACGCAGCGACGACGCCGTCGAGATCGTGCTCATCGACCGCCCGCCGCAGCCGTTCGATCACCGCTTCAGCCGTCACTGGCGGACACTTTCGTTCTAGTTAGCTAGATTCAATCAAGAGTATGCCCGCACCTCACCCGCGACGCAAGGGCACGCGCGTGTACGACTCGGCCCGCCGGCAGGAGCGCGCACGTGAACAGCACGAGACCGCGCTGGCGCACGCGCAGCGTCTCTTCCTCGAACGTGGCTACGCCGCCACGACCGTCGACGAGATCGCCCGTGCAGCGGGCGTCTCGCCGGCGACGGTGTACAAGACCTACGGCGGCAAGGCCGGTCTCGTGCGGGAGCTGTGCCAGCGGGCGCTCGCCGGTCGCGGAGGCGTACCAGCTGAGGTCCGTTCCGACGCGCTTCGCGGCGATCAGGATCCACGGGCGGTGATCGCCGGCTGGGGTGCACTCGCCGCCGAGGTCTCGCCGCGGATCTCACCGCTTGCTCTCGTCCTGCGGAGCGCCGCCGAGACGGACCAGGAGGCGGCTTCGCTGTACGCCGAGGTCGTCGAGGCCCGACTGCGTCGGATGGCCGACAACGCCCACTACCTCGCCGAACGCAGCCACCTCCGGCCGGGGGTTTCCGAGCGGTCAGCTCGAGACGTCCTCTGGTGGTGCTCGTCCCCCGAGTTCTACGACCTCATGGTCGTTCATCGGGGCTGGTCGACGAAACGGTTCGGCGAGCTCGTCGCCGACACCGTCAAGGCCGCTCTGCTGTGACTTCGTAGCGGTACACGTTGGTCTCGCGCGGCTCGAAGCCGAGGCGGGTGTAGAGCCGGACGGCCGCCTCCCGGGAGGGTCGGGACGTCAGGTCCACGGTGCGGGCGCCGGCGTCGGCCGCCCGCTCGAGCGCCGCCAGGGTCAGGGCCTCACCCACGCCGGCGCCGCGGGCCGAGCCGTCCACCACCACGTCCTCGATGAAGGCCCGCTGGCCGGTGGGGATCCGGAACAGGACCAGGGTCAGCGAACCCGACGATGTCGCCCCCCTCGCCCTGGGCCTCGCCCTCGCCCCCGAGCCGGGCCACGAACAGGACGGTGGCGGGCGACGCGACGATCTCCTCCAGCTGAGCTCGCCGTGGGCGGCGGCGACGAGCTCGAGAGCTGGGGGACCAGGCGGGCCATGGCCTCCGCCAGCTCGGGCGTCGCCTCGGTGGCCTCCTCGACGAAGGCGTCCACCTACAGACGCTCGGGACGGGCTGGGGCGGCGGCGGGCCCACGTAGCGGGCCAGGGGCCGCATGATGCGGTTGTGGGCCGCCTGCTCGAGGATGTTGGCGCACCAGCCGATGACCCGGCTGGAGGCGAACGTGGGCGTGAACAGGTCCCGGGGCAGCCCGCAGTGGTCCATCACCACGCCGGCGTAGAACTCGACGTTGGCGTAGAGGTTGCGCCCGGGCTTCAGCTCGGCCAGCACGTCGACGACCGTCTGCTCGACCTGCTTGGCGAAGCTCGACCTTCTCGGCGCCGATGCGCTCGGCCACGCCCCGGAGGAACACGCGAGCGGGGGTCGTCGGTCTTGTAGACCCGGTGGCCGAAGCCCATGATCTTCTCGCCCCGCTCGACGGCCTCGGTCAGGTACGGGCGGGCGTTCTCCTCGGTGCCGATGGCGTCGAGCAGGTCGAGGGCCCGGCTCGGGGCGCCGCCGTGCGAGCGGGCCCGAGAGGGCGCCGATGCCGGCCACCACCGCGGCCCCGAGGTCGGCCCCGGTCGACGTGACCACCCGGGCGGTGAACGTCGAGGCGTTGAAGCCGTGGTCGACGGTCGTCATCTGGTACTGCTCGACGGCCCGGGCCTTGTCCGGGTCGGGCTCCTCGCCGGTGAGCATGTACAGGTAGTTGGCGCCGTAGGGCAGGTCGGGGTGGGGCTCGATGGGCTCCTCGCCCCGGTGCAGGCGGTCGAGGGCCATGATCAGCGTCGGGATCACGGCGCACACCTGCATGGCGTTCGCCCGCAGCGTCGCCGCGTCGACGTCGAGGGTGGGCTTGAAGTCGGCGGCGTAGGTGGTGAGCGAGACGGCGGTGCGCAGCGCGTCGAGGGGGATGAAGTGCTCGCCGGCCGTGGCGATGGCGGGGAGCAGCGGCGCGCACCGCGTCGGGTACGACCCGCAGCGGCCGGATCTCCTCGAGGAACGCCTCCCGCTCGCGTGCGTCGGGCAGGTGCCCCTCGAAGAGGAGGTACCAGACGTCCTCGAGCGTGCGCTTCTCGGCCAGCTCGACGGCGTTGTACTGGCGGTAGTGGTAGAAGCCCTCGAGGCCGCGGACGTCGCCGACCTCGGTCTCGGCCACGACGACGCCCTCGAGCCCCGGCGGCGCGTCGATCTGGGACGGGTGGCCCACGGGCTGGATCTGGGCCACGCCCATCAGGTCGCGCATGGACACCACGCCGACGAGGCGGTCGCCGTCCACCACGGGGATGTGGCGGTACCCGTGCTCGGCCAGGCTGGCGAAGGCCTCGAGGGCCTCGGCCTCCGGAGGCACGGTGTCGGGGTCCTCGGTCATCCACTCGGAGACCTTGGTCACCGCCGGGTCCGCCCCGGAGGCGCTGAAGCGGACCATGTCCCGCTCGGTGAGGATGCCGAGCGGCCGCTCGCCGTCGACGACGACGACCGAGCCCACCCGGCCGTCGTCCATGCGGGCCGCCACCTCGGCGACGGTCTCGGACGGGAGGGCTGTCACCGGCGGCGAGCTCATCAGCTCGGCAACGGTCCGCCCCCTCTTCGCGTCGGCCACGGCGTCCTCCCTCGGCGTCCTGGGGCCGAGTGTACGACCGCCCCCCGCCCCTGGCGGCACGCGCCCTGAGCGGGTGGAACGCAAGGTTCAGGGTGCGGCAACACGCAGATCACCGCCCCGCGCCCCGCTGGCAACTCCGATGCGCCATCCTTCGCGCGCATGAGCGCCGTTCGGGACATCCTCGACCGCCTGGGCCGGCCCGGGGCCACGGCCAACGCCGCCGATGCCGCCCGCCGCCGCGAGGCCGAGCTGCAGCTGGCCGAGGCCCTCGCCGCCCGGATGGCCGAGCGGGACCAACGGCCCGCCGACGCCGCCGACTGAGCGCTACTTCGCCGACGGGGCCCGGACGGTCACGACCACCTCGTCGGTGTCGTCGCGACCGGTCGGGTCGGTGACCCGCACGGTGAAGCGGAGCGTGGCGGGCCCCCGCCGGCCGGCCACGACGGCGGCGACCACGTCACGGTCCTCGATGACGGCCGACGGCCCCGCCGTCTGGGTCCACCGATAGGTCAGAGGACCGCCGTCGGGGTCGGTCGAGCGGCTGGCGTCGAGCCGGACGGGCGCCCCCGAGTCGACCAGGAGATCGGGACCGGCCGAGGCCTGCGGCGGCGAGCCGGGCACCTGCGACCAGCGCACGGCGAGCCCGTCGCGCAGGACGGGCACGTCGGTCGAGAAGGAGAAGCCGGTGAGTCCGTCGGGCGCCTCGAGGCCGACGGTGGCGCCCGCCCCCTGCTCGATCTCGGACGGCGCCGATGTCGCGGTAGGCGACCTCGACGTCACCGTCCTCGAAGAGGACGACCTGCACGCTCACCCGGGCGTCGGGCTGGCCGTAGAAGCCGACGTCCCGCCACTCGACGATGAAGCGGCGGTCGGGGGCGGTGCCCACGGGACCGGTGCGCACCGACGAGCGCTCGTCGACCACGAGGTCGTCCCAGAGGGCGTGCACGGCGCCGTCGGGCGGGGCCTCGTCGGGCACGGGGACGTTGGTGGGCGGCGTGTCGTCCCCGGTGACGTTGAGCGACCCGTTGGTCGAGACCGTCACCGTCCGGTAGCTGGCCCCGTAGAAGGGGAAGGCGAAGGGCAGCGGGACGGCGAGCGAGGCGTCGTCGCCGGTGAGGGGGAGGACGGTCCCGGCCGGCCCCGGATCGGCCACGCCGCGCGGCACAGGAGTAGCCGCCCGGATCGCGGCGGGTGCTGCTGAACCCGACGTCGCGCTCGATGTTCCCGGCCACGGTCACCGAGCGCTCGCCCACCGAGCACCCGTCGTCGGCCTGGAGCCGGTAGGTCCCCTCGGCCAGGGCCTCGAAGGCGTAGGCGCCGGCGGCGTCCGTGGTCGCCGGCGGGACGGTGGTGCCGATCAGCCGGACCCGGGCCCCGGCCGCCGGGGCGCCCGAGGCCCCGAGGACGTGGCCGCGGAGCGAGCCGGTCGTGCCGCCCGCGCTCAGGAAGGCGCTGTCGGCCGAGTTCCAGTGGGTGTCGAGGTAGGACCCCGCCGGCGGGTCGGTCGAGAAGTAGTCGTCGTGCCGGCAGTCGAGGCGGGTCCCGTCCCGCAGGGTGTCGGGGCAGAGGACCTGCATGGTCGGGTGCAGCGGCTCGTCCGAGTAGCACATGACGTCCCACTCGTCGGTGCAGTGGCCGCCGCCGCTGGCGTGGCGGGCCGAGTCCTGGACGGCACCGAGGTTGTGCGCGTGCTCGTGGACGGCGGTGGCGCCGCCCCAGCAGGCCCGGTCGACCCGGGCGTAGGAGGGGCCGCCGTTGCTGGCGTTGGTGGCGCCGGGGCGGTCGTCGGAAGCGAGGCTGGCGATGCCGCAGTAGACGGTGGCGTCGGCGAAGACGAGGTACTTGCGGTCGCTGCGGTCCATGCCCGTGGCCCGCAGCGCGGCGACCATGGCGTCGAAGCTGTCGTCAGCCGAGGCCGGCAGCACCGCCTCGGCCACCCGCAGCGCGCACTGCCCGTCGTGGACGAAGCGGATGCGGCGGGTCCCGCCCGGTCTCGGCGGCGCTGTCCTGGTACACCGCGTCGGCGGTGGCGGCCCAGCCGCGGATGCGCTCGACGTAGGTGTCGTACCGGTCCGCCACGTCGGCGGCCCGGGCGTAGACGACCAGCGTGCGCAGCCCGCTGGTCCCGTCGCCCGAGCACTCGATGCCCGGCGTGGCCGCCGCGGTGGCGGACCGATCGGGCGGCGGGACGTCCACGTCCACGCCGGCGGGGGCGGCGTCGGGTCCGTGGGTGCACAGGTTCGTCTGGATCGTCCGGAAGTCGCAGGTCGGCCTTGTCCGGCTGGTGGCCGGCGGCGGACCGGCTCCCCGTCGCCTCCAGGCCCTCGTAGACGAGGCCCTGGTCGGGCGCGTCCTGCGGGACGCCGCGGTCGCTCGCCTGGGCCCCGGCCGGCGGCGCCGACGGCGATCCGAGCCCCAGCGCCCCGACCAGCCCGCAGAGCGCCACCAGGGCGGCGGCGGCCGCCCGGCGGCGGGCGCGTCGGGACGGGTGCACGCTGCTCAATCGGCAGCTCGGCCACCCCCTGTGAGCCCGGACCTTCGCACGAGCGAGCCGGGCCGCCGACCCCGCCGAACCACCCCGTCTCGTCGGGCTCAGTTCGGAAACTCCGAACTCGAGCGCCCCGAGACGCGCCTCGCGGGGCGGATGGCGGCCCCTCCGGGCCGGTCCCGTGGGCGCTCGGAGGGCCGCCGGTAGCGTGGCTGGAGTGGAGCACGTCCGCTGGGCGAGCCGGCCCACCCTGCAGCGCCCCGTGGTGGTGGCCGCCTTCGAGGGCTGGAACGACGCCGGGGACGCCGCCAGCACCGCCGCCCGCTGGCTGCGGGACCGCTGGGCGCCCGAGCGCTTCGGCGAGATCGACCCGGAGGAGTTCTTCGACTTCACCTCCAGCCGCCCGTCGGTCCACCTGGTCGACGGCGAGACCCGGGAGATCTCCTGGCCCTCCACCGAGCTGACGGCCGGGACCGTGTCCGGCGTCGACGCCGTCGTGGTCCTGGGCACGGAGCCGCACCTCCGGTGGCGCACCTTCTGCGACCAGGTGGTGAGCGTGGCCAAGGCCCTCGACGCCCGCATGGTCCTCACCCTCGGCGCCCTGCTGGCCGAGGTGCCCCACACCCGCCCCACCTCGGTGATCGGCACGGCCCAGGACTCCGCCCTCATCGACCGCCTGGGCCTCCAGCGCTCGACCTACGAGGGGCCGACGGGCATCGTGGGCGTGCTCCAGGCCGCCTGCACCAAGGCCGGCGTCGGCGCCGCCTCCCTGTGGGCCGCCGTCCCCGCCTACGTGCCCGGTGCCCCCTCACCCAAGGCGGCCCTGGCCCTGGTCGAGCGCACCGCCGAGCTGCTCGAGGTCCCCGTCCTCACCACCGACCTCGAGATCGCCTCCGCCAGCTACGAGCGCCAGGTGAGCGAGGTGGTGGCCGGCGACGAGGAGATGCGCGAGTACGTCGAGCGCATCGAGGAGCGCTACGACGCCGACGACGAGGTCCCGGTGGACTCGCTCGTCGAGGAGGTCGAGCGCTTCCTCCGCGAGCAGCCCGGCGACTGAGCGGGGCGGCGGCTCCTAGCGCGCCGGCGCCGTGCGGGGCCAGGGGCGCACCGTCTCGAAGATCCGGGCCAGCCGCAGCACCACCTCGTCGGCGTGGCGGCGGCCCACGACCTGCAGGCCGATCGGGAGGCCGTCGGCCGAGGTCCCCGCCGGGAGCGACACCGCCGGGTTCCAGCACAGGTTGGCCAGCATGGTGAAGGGCGTGGCCATGGCCGGGCCCACCGGCTGCCCGGCGATCTCGTCCGGGGGCGGGCCCTCGGCGGCGAAGGCGGGCACCGCCGTCGTGGGCAGCAGCAGCACGTCGACCTCGGTGAACAGCCGGGCCACGTCGTCCTGGAGGACCTGTCGCCGCCGCAGCGCGCCCGCGTAGCGGCGCAGCGGGTACTCCTCCGTGGCGCGGAGCGACCGGGCCGAGTAGGCGGTGAGGTCCTCCGCCCCCGCGGGCCACATGTCCTCCTCGATGGACAGCCACAGGTCGAGCGCCCCGGCCGACAGCCACGTCTTCACCGGGTCGGTGAGCGCCACCGGCTCCTCGTCCACCGCCAGGCCCGCGGCGTCGGCCAGCGCCTCGGCCGCCGACCGGGTCACGGCCTCCACCTCTGCGTCGGTGGTGGCGAACCCGAGGTCGGGGCTCCAGCGGGCCCGGAGGCCGGACACGGCCAGCGCCTCCACCGCCTCCTCGTACCGGACCGTCGGGGCGGGGAGCGACCAGCGGTCGGAGTCGTGCGGTCCGGCCACCACGTCGAGGTGGCGGGCGGCGTCGGCCACGGTGGTGGTGAGCGCGCCGAAGACCGCCGTCTCGGACGCCGACGGTCCCGGGTGGGGGATGCGGCCGTGGCTCGGCTTGAAGCCCACGAGGCCGGCGAACGACGCGGGGATGCGGGTCGAGCCACCCCCGTCGCTGGCGGTGGCGAAGGGCACGGCCCCGGCGGCCACCGCCGCGGCCGAGCCCCCTGACGACCCGCCCGGCGTGCGGCTCGGGTCCCACGGGTTCCGGGTGATGCCCCACGCCTTGGTCTTGGTGAACGACAGGGTCCCGAACTCGGGAGCGGCCGTCTTCCCGATCGGCACCGCGCCGGCGGCCCGCAGCCGGGCCACGTGGACGGAGTCGGCGGGCACGGGCCCCCGGCCCTTGAACAGCAGGGACCCGTGCGAGGTGGGCATCCCGGCGCAGTCCTCGAGGTCCTTCACGCCGAAGGGGACCCCGGCCAACGGACCGGGGTCCTGGCCCCCGGCCACCGCGGCATCGACCGCCTCGGCGGTGCGACGAGCCCCCTCCGGGTCGAGGTGGACGAAGGCGTTCAGGTCGTCGATGGCCGCCACCGCGGCCAGGCAGTCGTCGAGGACCTCGACGGCGCTGCGCTGCCCCCGGCGGACGGCCTCGGCCACCTCCACGGCGCTCGGGACCGGCATGGCGCCGACGCTAGGCGGGGCGGGGGGTCGCCCGCCCCCGCCCCACCGCGCTCCCGCTACGACTCGCAGCGGAGGCCTGCGCCCGACAGCCTCTCCCCGACCGGGGTCGGGGTCGATGGCCCTGCCCTGCGTCCTCAGCGGGGTGCTGCCACCACCCCGAACCGACCGACGGTGGTCGCCGCGTCGGGGAAGACCGTGGTCAGGGCCCCGATGAGGTCGGCGGGCCGGGCGATGGCGAAGGCGCGCGCGGACACGTAGCGCCGCAGCGCGCAGTCCACGCCGTCCTGGTCACCGAGGGCGGCGAGGGCCTGCGCCCCCTGGACGTACACGCCGCGGTAGTAGCTCGAGCGGTGCTCGTCCCAGTAGGTCATCGGCGCGCCGGCCCGGCCCTCGGCCGCGGCGGGGATGTCCTCGGCGAGGACGTCGGTGTCGTCGTCCGCCCGCGCCTCGGCCCACGTCGCCAGCCCCTCGTCGAGCACCGGATCACGGCCCTGGTCGTTGCCGACGAGGGCGTAGAACCACTGGTGGCCGACCTCGTGGGGCGTCGTGCGCCCGATGGTGCCCGGGCCCTGCATGACGTGGCCCGGGTACTCGATGCCGCCGGGGAAGTCCGGGGTCAGGGCCAGGCTGAACGACGGCCACGGGTAGCTGCCGAAGCGCCCCGACAGGTCCTGGATGGCGTCGATGACCCGGTCGCGGTAGGCGATGGGGTCCCCGTCCACGCCGGCGTGCACGCCGACGACGACCCGGACCGGTGCCGGCGTCGCCGCCGTCCCCTCCGCGATGGTGAAGCGGCCGACGGACACGCCCAGGTCCCGCATGGCGGTGGCCCGCCAGCGCCCGCCCTCGGGTTCGCCGCTGCCCAGCACCGTCAGCCCGTCGGGGACGGCCAACGACCAGTCGAAGTCCGCCGCCGGCGCGGTGGACGACTCGCCGAGGAGGCCGGTGGGGGGCTCGAGGGCCCAGCCCACGCCCGGCTCCCACGGGAGCAGGGGGAGGAAGGTCCCGAGGCGCACCGCCTCGCCGGAGCGGGAGATGCGGTCGTCGATGGCCCCCGGCAGGGTCAGGCGCCACGGCAGGGAGGCCTCGATGGGGGAGCCGGCCGCCAGGGTGCGCCCGAGCGGGACCACGAGGGTGGTGGGGTCCGGCTGCTCCCCGGGCACGGGCTCGGCCCCGTCGAGGGTGACGGGTCCCGCCTCGAGCCGGGTGCCGGCGTCGGCCAGGGCGGGGGCGTTCGGCCACAGCCGGAACACGAGCCGATCCACGTCGAGGTCGGGGCGGAAGCGGACGGCGAGGTCGCCGGTCACCACGCCGGCGCCGAGGTCGAGCGCCATGTCGACCCGGTACCGCGGCCGACGGGGGTCGGGCGGGGCCATGGGCGGCACGTCGGGGCAGGACCCGGTGGCCGCCGTCCCGGGGTCCAGGCGAACGCCCAGGGAGGTCGTCGTGGTGGTCGGGGCCTCGGTCGTCGTGGTCGTGGACCGCTCGGGCCGGCGCTCTCGCTCGGCGGTGTCGTCCCCGTCGTCGGCGCAGGCGGCGAGGGCGACGGCGACGGCGAGGACCAGGGCCAGCCGGCGCACGTGGGTAGCGTCGCGCACCGATGGCGGCCGAACGGGTCCCCACGTGCGTGTGGCGGGTGGCGCCCGAGCTGGTCGTCGCCCTCGACGAGCGCTTCGGCGAGCCGGTCGACGCCTACGTGAACGGGTCGCAGGTGTGGCTGCGCGACGACGGCCCCGGCGGCATCACGCTCGAGTGGCGGCTCCACCCGGTGGCCGGCTTCGCCCGGCCGGCGGGCTGCTCGACCTACGACCTGTTCCCGATGGTGGCCCTGGCCCTGGCCCGGGACGAGCCGCCGCCGGCGCCGCTCGAGGCGCTGTGGGACGGGCTCGAGGCCTTCCCGGCCTTCCCCCTCTCACGGCGACGAGCTGGAGCCGGCGGTGCTGGCGGCGGCCGCCACCGAGGCGCTGGGCCGGCCGCCCGACGGCGACGGGCTGGTCGACCACGAGGCCATCGGCGACGCGTGGGAGGCGTCCGGCGGCCGCCTCTCGATCGTGGCCGCCCTCCTCGAGCAGCTCGACCCCGGGGACGGCTCGCCCTGAGCCCCACACCACCTCTGTGCGCACGAGGGCTCGAGGGGTGAACCCGAAGCGCGCGAAGAAGCGGCCGACGAACGCTCAGCCCTCGGCGTCGCCCCGCCAGAGCGGCTCGCGGGGCGGCGTCGAAGGCCACCTCGACGGGCTCGCCGCGGATGGCGGCGAAGGCGACGTCCCCCAGCGGTCGACGCCGGCGATGGGCGAGGGCAGCTCGTCCTCGGCGAACCAGCCCACGTCGGCGCACTCGAGCGGGTGGGCGGCCAGCTCGCCGCCGACCGCCCGGCAGTGGAAGACCAGCGAGTACAGCGGGATGCGGGTGAACCCCAGCCGCAGGCCGTCGAGCACGGCGACGAGCCGCTCGGGGACGCACTCGATGCCGGTCTCCTCGCCCACCTCCTTCACCGCCACCTCGGCCGGCGAGTAGCCGACGTCGGCCCACCCCGTGGGGTAGAGCCACACGCCGGAGTCGGCCCGCTGCACGAGGAGGATCCGCCCCTCGTCGTCGCCCACCACGGCGCCGACCGCCACCTTGGGCGTGACGTAGCCGGCCACCCCCTCACCGACGAGCTTCATCCACTCCTCGACGAGGGGCCCCGGCTCGTGGCTGTGCCCGGCGGCGGCGGCGATGTCGGCCGCCACCTTGAGCACCTCCTCGAAGCGCTCCTGCTCGTAGAGGCTCTGGGTGAACCCGAGGCCGGTGCGGGCGATCGCCGGCCAGCGCCTCGCTCCACCGCAGCAGGTCCGAGGTCGACACTTCGGGCTGGCCCCCCACCGGTCGGAGGCTAGCCACCCCTAGAGGACCGTCAGGGCGTGCAGGAGGGCCCGCTGGAGCTCCCGCTGGTGGTCGCGGTCGAGCGACCTTGCCCCGGGCCCCGGTGCGCACGTAGAAGCTGTCCACCACCTCGGCGCCGAGGGTCGACACCTTGGCCAGCCCGAGCTCGAGGTCGAGGTCGGCGATGGCCCGGGTGATCCGGTAGAGGAGCGCCGGGCCGGTCGGGCGCCCGGACCTCCACCACCGTCCACCCGTCCGAGGCGGCGTTGTCGAGCCGCACCGAGGGCGGTGCGGCCAGCACCGTGCCCGGCGCGCGACGGCGCACCGAGACCCGCGACCGCTCCGCCAGGCGCGCCTCGAGGGCCAGCCGCCCGTCGAGGGCGCGGCGCACGTCGACGGCCACGGCGTCCCAGTCGACGGCGCCGTCTCCGCCCTCGACGCGGAGGCGGGCGGCGGCCATGCCGTCGACGGCGGCGGCGTCGGCGGCCAGCACGGCGAGGCCCCGCAGCGCGAGCGCACCGGCCACCCGGCTGACGACCCCGGGCCGGTCGGGCGCGACCACGAGGAGCCGTCGCCGGCGCCCCGCACCGCCGTTGCTCGATGGCGCAGGAGCTCGAGCGCCTCGGCGTCGGGGAAGCCGTCGATCCCGACCGCCCCCTCGCCCCGCAGCACGGCCGCCGCCCGCTCCACCAACGTGGTCGAGCAGCTCGGCCTTCCACGGGCTCCACACGCCCGGGCCGGTGGCGCAGCGAGTCGGCCTCGGTGAGGGCGGCCAGCAGCTCCAGCGTGGGCAGCGACCCCACCGCCTCGGCCACGCCGACGACCACGCGGTCGTCGGACAGGTCCCGGCGGGTGGCCACCTCGGGCAGCAGCAGGTGGTGGCGCACGAGGTCCACGAGGATGGCGACGTCCTCCGTCGTCGAACCCCATGCGGGGCGCGATGTCGGCCACCAGCCGCACGCCGACCTCGGTGTGGTCGCCCGGGTGGCCCTTGCCGATGTCGTGCAGCCACGCCCCCACGAGCAGCAGGTCGGGGCGGGGCACCGTGCCGGTGAGCGCCGCCGCCTCGGCGGCCGCCTCGCAGAGGTGGCGGTCGACGGTGAAGCGGTGGAGGGCGTTGCGCTGCGGGCGCGCCCCGCACCGACGGACCACTCGGGGAGGATCCGCTCCACCAAGCGGCGCTGGTCGAGGGCCTCGAGGACGGCCACCGCCGGCGCGTCCCACGGCGAGCAGGTCGACGAGGGCCTCGCGGGCACCCGCCGGCCACGGCCCGTCGAGGACAGGGGCCTCGGCCGCCAGCCGGTCGAGGGAGGCGCGGTCGAGGCGGGCACCGGTGCGGGCGGCAGCGGCGGCCACCCGCAGCACGAGGGCGCCGTCGCCGGCCACGTCCGCCGCGGTCTCCACCTGGACCTCGCCCTCCCGCAGCAGGACCCCCGGAGCGAGCGACCCGGTCGCGCCGGAACAGCCGTCCGCTCGGCCCGGCCAGCGACGAGGCGACGCGCCCCCAGGCCTCGTCGGCCGTCCACGCCACCGTGCGGGCGGCCTCGGCCACCCGGGCCACGAGCACGTCGGCGTCGCCCTCCCCGAGGGCAGCGGCGACGTCGTCCTGGCGCTCGAGCAGCAGGACGTCGGCCGCCCGGCCGCCGAGGCGGTGGAGGGCGACCCGGACGTCGAGGAGGACCTCCTCGGCCGCCGCGAGGGCCTCCTCGTCGCCGGGCCGGAGGACGGGTCGCGCCACCTCCACCCAGCGCAGGGCGTGGATGTCGCGGAGGCCGCCCCGCCCCTCCTTGAGGTCGGGCTCGAGGAGGAACGCCACCTCACCGGCCTCGGCCGCCCGCTCCGCCATGCGGCGGGACAGCGCCGGCAGCCACCGGCGGGCGTGGGCCCGCCACCCCCGGGGCGCCCGCTCGAGGACGGGGGCGACCACGGTCGGGTCCCCGGCCACGAGCCGGGCGCCGAGGGCGGCGGTGGCGGTGTCGAGGTCGCCGTCGGCCAGCGCCAGGGCCTGGCGGGGGGTGCGCACCGCGTGGCCCAGCTTCACCCCGGCGTCCCAGATGGGGTACCAGAGGCGGTCGGCGACGGCGGCCACGCCGTCCCGCTTCGGATCGTGCAGGAGCCACAGGTCGAGGTCGCTGCCGGGCGCCAGCTCGCCCCGGCCGTGCCCCCCGACGGCCACCAGGGCGAGGCCGCGTCCCGCCGCCCCTCGGTGGCCGCCGCGAAGCGCTCGGCCAGCCACCCGTCGGTGGCCGCGGCGAGGGCCCGGCACAACGCCCGCCCCCGCAGAGCGCGGGTCGGCGACGACCGCCGCCCGCACCTCCCGGAGATCGGTCACGGCGCTCTCCTAGAGCGCCGAGTCGTTCATCTCGCCGGTGCGGATGCGGAGGACGGAGTCGACCTCGGTGATCCAGACCTTGCCGTCGCCGATGCGGCCGGTGCGGGCCGCCCTGGCGATGACCGCGGCCACGTCGGCGGCGTCCTCGAACTCGCACAGGACCTCGACGCGCGCCTTGGGCACGATGTCGACGGTGTACTCGGTGCCCCGGTACACCTCGGTCTTGCCGCCCTGGCGGCCGAAGCCGGAGGCCTCGCTGATCGTCATGCCCTTGACCCCGTAGGACCGCAGGGCCTCCTTCACCTCGTCGAGCTTGTGGGGCTTGATGACCGCGGTGACGAGCTTCACCGGATCTCGTCCGCCTCGGCCACGGCCGCGGCGGCCTTGCGGGCGGCGACGAGCACCGGGTCCCACACCGGCGAGAAGGGCGGGGCGTAGGACAGGTCCAGGTGGGTCATCTCCTCCACCGTCATGGCGTTGTGCAGGGCCGTGGCCACCACGTCGATCCGCTTTCCGGCGCCCTCCTGCCCGACGATCTGGGCGCCGAGCAGCCGGCCGCTGTTGCGCTCGGCCAGCATCTTCACCGACAGGGGGCGGGACTCGGGCAGGTACCCCGCCTTCGTCGTGCTCTCGATCGTGACGGCGTGGTACCCGAACCCGTCGCGGGTGGCCTCGATCTCGGTGAGCCCGGTGCGGGCGATCTCCGTGTCGCAGACCTTGGTGGCGGCCGTGCCCACGAGCCCGGGGAACGTGGCGTAGCCGCCCGCCAGGTTGGTCCCCGCCACCCGGGCCTGCTTGTTGGCCACGGTCCCGAGGGCCACGTACACCTTGCGGGTGGTCACCAGGTGGTAGCTGTCGGCGCAGTCGCCGGCGGCCCACACGCCGTCCACGCTCGTGGCCTGGCGGCGGTTGACCGAGATGGCGCCGCCGGCCCCGAGCTCGATCCCCGCCTCGGCAGCCAGCTCGCTGTTCGGCTGCACGCCCAGGCCGAGCACCACCAGGTCGGTCTTGAGGTCGCCGTCGGAGGTGTGCACCACGCCATCGCCGACGGACTCGACGCCGACGCCCACCCGCACCTCGACGCCCTGGCGCTCCATGGCGGCGCGCACCAGCGCCCCCATGTCGGCGTCGAGCGTGCGCATGACCTCGGGCGCCTGCTCGACCACCGTGACCGTGGCGCCCCGCTGCACGAAGGCCTCGGCCATCTCGAGGCCGATGTAGCCGCCCCCCACCACGACCACCCGCTCGCAGGCCGACCGCTCGGCGTGGGCCAGGAGGTGGGTGGCGTCGCCGAGGGTCTGCACGCCGTGCACGATGTCGGCGTCCATCCCCGGGAGGTCGGGCCGCCGGGGCCGGGCCCCGACGCCGAGCATCAGCTGGTCGAAGGGCACCCGCACCGTGCGGCCGTGATCGGCGTCCCACACCTCCACCGAGCGGCGGTCGAGATCGATCGAGCGGGCCTCGTGGCGGAGGCGGACGTCGATGCGGTGCTGGTCGCGGAAGTCCTGGGGGGTGCGGACCACGAGGTCGTCCACGCTGCCGATGTGGCCGCCCACGAGGTAGGGGATCCCGCAGGCCGAGTAGCTCGTCCAGTCGCCCTTCTCGACCACCACGATGTCGAGCTCGGGCCGGAGCCGGCGGGCCTGCGTGGCGGCGGTCATCCCACCGGCGTCGCCCCCGATCACGACCAGCCGCTCGCCCACCGCTGAACCCTAGGGCGTGGTCACGGCGTACCGGGCAGCGCCGGATCCCCGAGCCCCTCCGGCCACTCCAGCCACATTTCGGAGGATCCGCTACCGCAGAGGTAGCCGATCCTCCGGGATCAGTCGGCGTGGAGCAGCGCCGGCAGGTCGCGGAAGAAGGCCGACCGGGGCAGGACCTCGGTGCACCCGGCGGCGCGCGCGGCCTCGAGGGTGTCGCGGTCGACGTGGGACCCGAAGCCCACCACCCGGGCCCCGGTGGCGGCGAGGCCGGGCAGCGCCTCGAGGACCCCGGCCCGGCCGAGGTCGACCACCACCACCGAGGCACCGGCGGCGGCGTCGGCCAGTGCGCCCGGCGTGGCCACGAAGGTGGCCGTGGGTGCCGCCGACGAGACCTTGGACCGGTCCATCAGGTCGGGCACGTAGGCGACGACGCTCACCGGTGGCGCACCATCGACGCCCGCGCCTTGGCCGCCCCCCACACCAGCGCCACGTCCCGGATCGAGGGGTCGAGATCGGCGAAGGTCCGGGGTGTCAGGCCGTAGACGTCGTCGGGGAAGTGGGTCTCGTCGTACTCGTCCCGCACCACGGGGGGCACCCCGGCCCCGGCCAGCACCTCGGTGGGGAAGGAGACAGCACGGCGGACGACGGTGAGCGGGTTGGCCCACTGCCGGTCCACGTCGGCGGCCAGCAGGACGCGCAGCTCGTCCCCCACCTCGGCCGCCGCCCGCCGCCCCGCCTCCCGGGCCTGCTCGAGGGCCGCGGGATCGGCCGTGCCCGTGTACGCCTCCAGCAGCTGCCGGACGCTGCGCTCGACCCACGCCGGGACGACCGCCACCACGGCGTCGGCCAGGGCCGTGCCCGCCGCGGCGAGCACGGCGTCGGGGTCGTCTTCGGCGGCCACCCTGCGATGCTGGCACCGGTGAGGCCGCGACGCATCGCCCCGGGGCCGGGGCAGGAGTCGGTGTGGGACTACCCGCGCCCGCCGCGGGTCGAGGCGGTGCCCGAGCGGCTCCGGGTCGTGCTGGGCGGCGAGACCGTGGCCGACACGACGAGGGGCTGGCGGGTGCTCGAGACGAGCGGCCCGCCCGTCTACTACCTGCCGCTGGCCGACTGCGCCGACGGCGCCCTCGAGCCCTCCGAGGGACGCACCTTCTGCGAGTGGAAGGGGGTCGCCACCTACTGGACGGTGCGGGGCGGCGGCCGCGTCGAGGTCGACGCCGCCTGGGGCTACCCGGAGCCGACCGCCGGCTTCGAGGTGCTGCGGGACACCGTCGGCTTCTACTGCGGGCGCATGGACGCCTGCTTCGTGGGCGACGAGCAGGCCGAGCCCCAGCCGGGCGAGTTCTACGGCGGCTGGATCACCTCGCGGGTGGTGGGCCCGTTCAAGGGCGTTCCCGGCTCGCAGGGGTGGTGACCTCCGGTTCTGGGCGGATCCTGACCCGGGGCGCGGGTCATCCCCCGCCCAGACGCAGGGACTCGTTGAGGTTGCCCGAGCGGAGGCCCTCGAGGTCGAGGGTGACGTAGCGGTAGCCGGCGGCCCGCACGGCGGCCACCACGTCGTCCCGCCTCGCCAGGGCCGCGTCCAGCTCCTCGAGGGGCAGCTCGACCCGGGCCACCTCGCCGTGGTGGCGCACCCGCAGGGCCCGGAAGCCCAACCGGCGCAGCCCCGACTCGGCCCGCGCCACCTCGTCGAGGACGAGGAAGGTCACCGGCGTGCCGTAGGGGACCCGGGAGGCCAGGCAGGCGGCCGCCGGCTTGTCCCACGTGCGCAGGCCCTGCTCGCGGCTGATGCGACGCACGTCGTCCTTCGTCAACCCGGCGTCGACCAGGGGGAAGACGGCCCCGGCCTCGGCGGCGGCCCGCTGACCGGGCCGGTGGTCGCCCAGGTCGTCCACGTTGACGCCGAGGGCCACGGTGGCGCCCTCGGCCTCGGCCACGGGGCCCACCACGGCCATGAGCTCCTTCTTGCAGTGGTAGCAGCGGTCGCCGTCGTTGGCGGTGTAGGCGGGGTCGGCCAGCTCGTCGGTCAGGACGGCCCGCCAGCGCAGGCCCCACTCGGCGGCCAGGGCGGCGCAGTCGGCCTCCTCCTCGGGGGCGAGGGAGGGCGACACCGCCGTGACGGCCAGGACCCGCTCCGCCCCCAGCACCTCGGTTGCGGTCCAGGCCAGGAGGGCGGAGTCGGCGCCTCCGCTGAAGGCCACCACCACCCGGTCGAGCTCGGTCAGCCGGGCGCGCAGCTCGGGGAATCCCACAGTAGGAGTTTGCCAAGAGGAAACATTGCCCACGCCTACCATTCAGCCGTCGCCCAACAAGGAGCAGCACCCGATGACCAGACGATCCCGTCTCTGGCGTCTCCTCGCCGTGCTCGGCCTCATCAGCCTCCTCGCCGCTGCGTGCGGCGACGACGACGATGGCGGCGACGAGGCGGCCTCCGACGACACCACCGAGGAGGGCGGCGAGAACGCCGGCGCCCTCGAGGGCATGCGAGGCACCACGCCGCTGCCCGAGTCGGTGCCGGACGAGTTCCGCGAGCGTGTCGAGGAGGTCGACCCCGAGGTCGACGACATCAACTACGCGGCGGAGTCGTACGACGCCGTCGTCATCATCACCCTGGCGGCGCAGATCGCCGACAGCGACGGCATCGAGTACGCCAGCGAGATCAACGGCGTCACCCGCGACGGCGAGAAGTGCGAGTCCTACACGGACTGCCTCGCCCTGGTGGAGGCCGGCACCGACATCGACTACGACGGCCTGTCCGGCCCGCTCGAGTTCGCCGGCAACGGCGAGCCGACGCTCGGCAACTACGGCCTGCTCGAGTTCGGTCCGGACAACCGGCTCCTCGAGGACCCGGACACCCAGAGCGCCGAGTTCACCCCCGAGGAGGTCGCCGCCATCCCGGACGTGCCCGTCGAGGGCACCCGGGCCGGTGACGGGGTCCTGAAGTTCGGCACGCTGCTGCCGGAGACCGGGAGCCTCTCCTTCCTCGGCCCACCGATGATCGCCGCCACCAAGCTGGCGGTGGAGGACGTCAACGACGCCGGCGGCTTCGGCGGCCAGGACGTCGGGCTCACCGAAGGCGACTCCGGTGACACCTCGACGGACACGGCCAACTCCACGGTCGACCGCGAGCTGTCGGAGGGCGTCGACGCCATCATCGGCGCCGCCTCGTCGGCGGTGACCCTCACCGTGATCGACAAGGTGGTCAACGCCGGCGTGGTGCTGTTCTCGCCGGCCAACACCTCAGCCGCCCTGACCCCGTACCCGGACAAGGGCCTGTACTTCCGGGACGCGCCGCCCGACGCCCTCCAGGGCGAGGTCAACGCGGGCATGATCGCCGACGACGGGCACTCGACCCTCGGGCTGCTCGTGCTCGAACGACCCCTACGGCACCGGCCTGGCCGACGCCATCGTGGAGAACTTCGAGGCGTCCGGCGGCGAGGTCGTCGAGCGGATCGAGTACGACCCGCAGGCGGCGACCTTCGACGCCGAGGTGCAGCGCATCGTCGACGCCGACCCCGACGCGGTGGCCCTCGTCACCTTCGAGGAGGGATCCCGCATCCTGCCACCATGGTCGAGGCGGGCATCGGCCCGAAGGACCTCGCCGTCTACGGCGTCGACGGCAACATGGGCAACGCCCTCGGCGAGGACTTCGAAGAAGGCGAGTAGCCACGACCCGACAACCCGCACGAGAGCGGGGGCCCGGTCCGCGGGACCGGCTCGCCCGCGTCGGCGTCGCTCAGCGGATGCGGGCCAGGGTGCCGAGGTAGAGCTCGACCACCTTGGGGTCCTCCAGCAGCTCGGTGCCGGTGTCCGTGTAGGCGTTGCGGCCCTGGTCGAGGACGTAGCCCCGGTGGCAGATCTGCAGGCAGCGGCGGGCGTTCTGCTCGACCATCACGATCGAGACACCGGCCTCGTTGATGCGGTGGCAGCGGATGAACACCTCGTCCTGGTAGGCGGGCGACAGGCCCGCCGACGGCTCGTCGAGGAGGAGCACCGACGGCTCCATCATCAGCGCCCGCCCCATGGCCACCATCTGGCGCTCGCCGCCCGACAGCGACCCCGCCCGCTGGCGCCGGCGCTTGCCCAGCAGGGGGAAGAGCTCGGTGACCGCCTCGAACCGCTCCCGGAAGGCGCGCGGCTTGAGGAACAGGCCCATCTCCAGGTTCTCCTCGACCGTGAGGGTGCTGAAGACGTTGTTGGTCTGGGGGACGTAGCCCACCCCCCGTTCGACGAGGGCGTGGGCGGGCAGGCCGGTGATGTCGTCGCCCGAGAGGCAGACGTTGCCCGAGCGCACGGGGATGAGGCCGAACAGGGCCTTGAGCAGCGTCGACTTGCCGGCCCCGTTGGGCCCGATGATGCCGACCAGCTCGCCCTGGAAGAGCTGGAGGTCGCAGCCGTTGAGGATGTCGACCTCGGGGATGTAGCCGGCCACCACCCCCTTGGCCTCGAGCAGGACACCGCCCGGGCCGGCGGCGAGGGCCGTCCGGTCCTCCGTCACCGCCACCTCGATCGGCTCGCCGTCGCCGTCGACGTCACTCACGCCGAGTCCTCCTCGCCGGTGAGAACGGCGGCCTCGTGCAGCTGCTGCTCCTCCTCCTCGCGGCTGGCGGGGGCGTCGTGGTGGGCGCCGAGGTAGGCGTCGATGACCTCGGGGTTGCTCCCGACCTCGGACGGGCGGCCCTCGGCGATGATCTGCCCCTCGGCCATCACCACGACCCAGTCGCTGATGTCGTGCACGACGTCCATGTCGTGCTCCACGAACATCACCGTCATCCCCGTCTCCCGCAGGTCGCGGATGTGCTCGAGCAGCGACTGCCGCAGGGCGGGGTTCACGCCGGCCATGGGCTCGTCGAGCATGACCATCGTGGGCTCGGCCATGAGCGCCCGGGCCATCTCCAGGAGCTTGCGCTGACCACCCGAGAGCTCCCCGGCGAAGTCCTCACGCATGTGGTCGAGCTTGAACCGGGCCAGCAGCTCGTCGGCCCGGGCCTCGACATCCCGCTCCTGGGCCGACCACAGCGGGGGTACCAGGCTGCGCCAGAACGACTCCCCCCGCTGGCCCTTGGCCCCGAGCTTCATGTTGTCGAGCACGGACATGACGGCCAGCGACTTCGTCAGCTGGAACGTCCGCACCATGCCGAGGGTGGCCACGCGGTGGGCGGGCGTCCCCTCGAGCTTCCTCCCCTCGAACTTCCACGTGCCCATGTCGGCCTTGTCGAAGCCGGTGAGGAGGTTGAACAGCGTGGTCTTGCCGGCGCCGTTCGGGCCGATGAGGGCCGTGACCATCCCCTTCTCCACCTCCAGGTGGTCGACGTCGACGGCGGCCACCCCCTCGAAGCGGCGGCGCACGCTGTCGACCACGAGGATGGGGTCGGGCTTGGCCACGCCCGGCTCGGCGGGGACGCCGGCGAGGCGGTCGGAGGCCTCGGCCGGCCGGTGCTCAGCGTCGGGCACTGACCGCCACCTCCCGCTTGTCACCGAAGATGCCCTGCGGGCGGAAGATCATCAGGAGCACGAGGCCGAGGCCCACGAGCATCAGCCGCACCTGGCCCACCTCGTTGCCCACCAGGACGGACTCGGGGATGTAGTCGGCGCTGATGGCCTGGCGCAGCGCCACGTCGGTCAGCTGGAGAAGGAACCAGAAGATCATCGCCCCCACGACGGGGCCGAGCACGCGGGCGGCACCGCCGAGGAGCAGGGCTGTGTAGACAGAAGAAGGTGAAGGCGGTGCCGTAGTTGTCGGGCTGCACCGACTGGTTGACGACGGCGAAGACGAACCCGCCGAGGGCACCGAAGATGCCGCCGAGGACGAGGCTCTGCATCTTGTACGAGTAGACGTTCTTGCCGAGGCTGCGGACGGCGTCCTCGTCCTCGCGGATGGCCTTGATCACGCGGCCCCACGGGCTGCGCACGAGCAGGAACGTGAGGAGGCTGGACAGGGCGACCAGCGTCCAGCCCACGACGAGCACCCACGTCAGGCGCTCGTTGAACTGCACCACCCACACCCCGTACTCGCCCGGACCGAACGGGTTGAGGTCGAAGAAGCCGCCGGCGAAGTTCTGGAGCCCGTTGGAGCCGCCGGTGGTGGGATCGAACTCCGGGGACTTCAGGACGAAGCGGACGATCTCCCCGGCGGCGATGGTGACGATGGCCAGGTAGTCGGCCCGCAGTCGCAGGGTCGGCACGCCGAGGAGCAGGGCCAGCAGGACGGCAGCCAGCAGGCCGATGGCGATGCCCACGGGGAAGGGCAGCTCGAAGGTGGCCACGCTGATGGCGAGCCCGTAGGCGCCGGCGGCGACGAAGGCCACCTGCCCGAAGTTCAGCAGGCCCGTGTAGCCGAAGTGCATGTTGAGCCCGATGGCCGCCAGGGCGTAGATCACCGCGTTCTGGCCGACCGCCGCCGTCAGCGCGTTCTCGAGGATGAGCTCCCAGTCCACGTCAGCCCACCCGTTCGGCGGTGCCGAGGATCCCCTGGGGCCGCACCAGGAGGATCAGGATGAGCACGAGCAGGGCACCGACGTTCTTGAGGTCGGGCGCGATCCAGAGGGTCGACACGTTCACGAACCAGCCCACGATGAACGAGCCGAGGAGGGCCCCGTAGGCCGTGCCGAGGCCGCCGAGGGTGATGCCGGCGAACATCAGCAGGAGGAGCTCGAAGCCGAACCGGGTGTTCACCTGCTCGCTGAGGCCGTAGAGCACGCCCCCCAGCACGGCCAGCGACGTGCCCACGGCCCACACCAGCAGCACGACCCGGTCCACGTCGATGCCCGACGAGGCGGCCAGGTCCCGGTTGTCGGCCACCGCCCGAGTGGCCTTGCCGAACCGCGTGCGCTGGAGGGCGAAGGCGACGGCCAGCAGGGCCACCACCGAGATCACGATGGCCACGAGGTCGCGCGGGGCGATGGAGATGGGGCCCCACTCCCAGGCCCGCTGGCCGAAGTAGTCCTCGTAGGGCCGGGAGCTCCCGCCGAAGAAGTACAGGAGGACGTTGCGCACCAGCAGGCCGAGGCCGATGGACACCACCATCATCGCCACGAGGCCCACCCCGTGCCGGCGCAGCGGCCGCCACAGGCCCCGCTCCAGCGCGGCGCCGGCGGCCAGGCCGACGATCATGGCCAGGATGGTGGCGGGGATCAGCTGCATTCCGCCCCGCACGTTGAAGTACCACGTGATCACCGCGCCGAAGGTCACCAGCTCGCCGTGGGCGAAGTTCGTCAGGCCCGTGGTGCCGAAGATGAGCGACAGCCCGATGGCGGTGATGGCGATCACGAGCCCGAACTTGATCCCCTCGACCGAGAGCTGGAGGAAGCGGTCGAAGGTGCTGGTCACCTCCCGCTCGCGGGCCCCGAGGTCGAACAGCAGCGTGCGGTTCTGGTTGGGCGTGACCCGGACGTCGAGGCGCTCCCGGCCGTCGGCCAGGGACACGTCGTCCGGGAGGGTGTCGGTGTCGAGGACGGCGGTGTACTCCCCCGGCCCGGGGAGGCCCACCTCCCACCGCCCGTCGTCGTCGGACGTGGTCCGCCCCACCTCGTCGCCGGCCGAGTCCTCCACGACGACCTCGGCGTCGACCACCGGTTCGTCGTCCTGTCGCTCACGGGTCCCCTGGCGGTCGATCAGGGTGCCCCGGAGCGACTCGGCCGGCTCGTCCTCCTGGGCCGTCGCCGGGGCCGCCAGGAGCAGCAGCACCGCCGCCGCCAGCAGGCCGGCCAGGATCGAGGTGCGGCGCAGGATCGGGCGATCGTACGAGAACCCCGGGCCGTACACCCGGTTGGCCGGGTTACGGGTGCGTCAACGGGGCACCGGTCAGCCGAGCCCGACCGACCGCAGGACCTCGTCCAGCGGGGCGATGAGGCCGGTGGTGAAGGGGCCGAACTCGGCGAAGCGGGCGCTGGCCCGGTCGTAGCGCATCGTGTAGACGCACGCCTTGAGGTCGTCGGGGTGGACGCCGAACAGCGACACGCCCCACTCGTAGTCGTCGAGGCCGACCGAGCCGGTCACCAGCTGGACCACCCGCCCGGAGAAGGTGCGGCCGCTCTTGCCGTGCTCGTACATCAGCTCGAGGCGGTCGTCGTAGGGCAGCTCGTACCAGTTCTGCTCCGGGTCCCGACGCTTCGTCATCCCGTAGAAGCAGAAGGCGGTCATGCCCTCCGGGGGCAGCTCCGGGTAGAGCCGCGTGCGGCGCTGCTTCTCGGGCACGCCGGCGGCGTACTCCGACACCTCGGTGAGCGACACGTACGAGTCCCGCACCTCGAGCCCGGCGGCGGTCAGGTCGGTCTGGAGGGCCCGCAGCCGCCAGAGGTCGGGGCCGAGGGCCATGAAGCCGAGGTCGGCCTTGTGGCCGAGGACGGCGAAGGTCACGACCTGGAGGCCCCCCTCCTCGGCGCCCTTCACCGCGGTGCGCACCGCCTCGGCCTCGGTGGCGGGGCCGACGGCGCAGAACAGGTGCAGGACCCCGAGGCCCTCGGCGGGTCCCAACGGCTCGGTCATGCCCGCCAGCCTACGACCCCCCACCCACCGTTCTGGCCTGCAGAACGGGGCGGAATCCGCCACGTTCTGCAGGCCAGAACGAGAGGGGTCCCCGGCTCAGGCCTCCTCGGTGGGCTCGAAGCGGGCGGCGCCCACGGGCTCGGCGAACCCGACGCCGGTGAAGACCGGCAGCGGGGCCTCGATGGCGGCGTGCGTCTTGTGGGCGGTGAGCACCCGCTCGTGGTAGCTCTCGGCGATGCGGGCGAACGGCTCGTCGTGGTACGGCCGGCCGTCCACGAAGGGTCCCACGGTGCCCTCGATGATGGCGCCCACGTCCTCGCCCGAGACCGTCTTGTGGGTCTCGAGGGCGTGGGCCACGGCCAGCACCTCGATCCGGTTCTCCTCCAGCAGCCGCCACGCCCGCTGGTAGAGGTCGGCCAGCCGGCCCTCGACCTCGCGGCCGAAGGCGCTCTCGTGCCAGGCCCGGTCCTGTCCGTCGGAGATCTGCTGCGCCCCCCGCATGCCACCGATGCTCACGAGGTGGGAGGCCACGGTGCTGCCCATGCCGGCGAAGCCGTGCATGCGCAGGGCCACGGTGGTGGCGTTGCGGAGGTCGCCGCCGACGCCGGCCGAGCTGTCGCCGTCGAAGAACATGCGCTCGCCGGCCAGCGACGCGAGCGAGACGACGATGTCGGTCTCCCACTCGCTGCGCCAGTCGAAGAACTGGTCCTCCTCGGGGATCCACGACACGAAGCCGCCGACGTCGCCGCGGCGCTCGATGGTGGCGATGTCGATGGTGAGCGTGGCGCCGCAGGCGGTAGGCGGCGACGGCGTGGCACGCCTCGTGGATGGCCACCGCGTGGCGCTCCCGCTCGATGTACTCGGCGTCGTCGGGCGAGGCCGTGCTCCTTCAGGTGCTTGGACTTGACGACGTCCCGCCACGTGATGGTGTCCCGCCCGTCGCGCACGGCGAGGATGAGTGCCTCGTTGACGGTGTCCTTGATGCGGGCGCCGCTGGCGTGGGGCGAGATGGCGGCCAGCTTGTCGACCTGCTCGTCGGTCAGCTCGTGGCGGACCTTGGCGAGGTAGCCCTCGTACGTGCGCTTCCGGCCCTCCTTGCGTCGGGTAGCCGACCTTGTAGATGCGGTCGATGCGGCCGGGCCGCAGCAGCGCCTCGTCGAGGACCTCGGGCATGTTCGTCGCCATCATGATGAGGATCCGGTACTTGGGCGGCGGCTTGGGCTTCATGCCGAGGGCCCGGCGCACGTGGCGGTTGACGAAGCCCCGCGGGCTTCTTGAGGCCGGAGAGCTCGGTGAGGAGGGCCTGGAGCGTGCCCATGCCGCCACCCCCGTTCATGCCGCCCATGATGATGGGGTCGGCGGCCGGGAGGGCCCCGAACTTGGCGGCGTGGTGGACCGTGGCCACCGTCGCCGTCCGAGACGTAGCCGAGGCCGTTGCAGCTCGGGACGGGCGCGAAGGGCGAGCCCCCCATGGCGCCCGCCACCCCGCCGGCGGGCTGGGCGCCCGCGGTTGCCGAGGACGTCGGCCTCGTCGAAGAACACGATCACGCCGCCGTAGCGCAGCGCCAGCTTGCGGAGCTTCCGGAACAGCGCCCTTCACCTTGAGGACGCCGACGCCCATGAACATGTTGATGAAGGCGCCGGGGTCGACGAAGACGAAGGGCTTGCCCGTCTCGCCGGCCACCGCCTCGGCCATCAGCGTCTTGCCCGTGCCCGGCGGGCCCCACAGCAGGATGCCGCCGGGGACGTAGCCGCCCTTCTTCTCGATGGACTCGGGGTCCTCGAGGAAGACGATGTTCTCCTTGCACCCGGTGCAGCACGGCGTCCTGGCCCCACACGTCGGTGAAGCGGGTCTCGATGTCCTCCGGGCATGTAGACGTCGACGCCGCCCCGGGACAGGAACCAGAAGAGGCGGCGAACTGGCCGACGGCCACGTATGATGACCGACGGCGCTGGAGCAGGAACGGCAGGAGGGTGAAGAGCCGGGCCGGCGGCCTCGGCCAGCGCGGTGGCGGGCGAGAGGTCGAAGACGTCGGCCAGGACCAGGTCGAGGAGGACGAGCGCCAGGAGGACCTTGAGGATGCGGCGACCCGGAAGCGGGTCCAGTCCCGAGCCCTCGGTCCTGCTCCGGAAGCGGCCGAAGACCTTCTGGCTCCAGAAGCGGTGCCACCGCGGCGAGCGCTCGGACTGCAGGTAGTGGACCTGGCGGAGCGCCTCGATCCCGATGAGTGCCAGCAACCACCACTTGGCCCGGACCTGGCGTTCCAGCGCGTCGGCGAGCGGCAGGATCGGGTTGGAGGCGAGCGTCGTTCCAGACGAAGAAGGCGAACAGGACGCGTGCCGAGGACGAGGAACTTCAGCCGGTCCCAGGTGGCCATCGGCTTGCGCGTCGTGCCGCTCGCGGGGGTCGGCGGGGTGCTCGAGCGCCTCGGGCCGGGTCGTCCGTCGGGCGGCACGTGTTCCATCGGCGGTCACTGCCGATCCTCGAGCGTCCACGAGTCGGCGATCCGAAGGATCTCGTCCGCGTGCTGCTCGCAGCAGCCGCCGCACGCAGCCCACGGTGAAGCTGTAGTGCCGCTTGGTGTCGGCGTCGACGACGCTGATCTGCTCGAGCAGCACGGGCTCCCCGCCCTCGGCCGCGATGCGGGTGCGGAGCCGGACGCCGCGCAGGCCGTCACCCAGCTCGAGCTCCCCGAGCGGGTCCTCGTCGTCGTAGTCGAGGACGGTGACGGCGCCGTCGGGGTCCGAGGCGGCGCTCTCCAGCGGGTCGAGGGGCTGTCCGGTCGTCGGGTCGCGCAGGGGAAGCCCGACCGGCGGAGCTCGCTGTAGTCCAGGGCGTCACGCTCGGAGGCGGAGAGGAGACGGACCTCGGCGTAGCCCCGCGGCGACGTGGCGGTGGCGTCGAGCACGTGGTCGGGGGCCGGCTCCTCGGCGGCGTCGAAGCCCCGCACCCACAGGGACTCCGAGCGGTCGTCCACCTCGTCGTCGCTCATCCCGCCGTCCTCGACCCGCAGCAGATCGTCCGTCTCGTACACCTCCCAGGACTCGGGGACCTTGAAGTAGGCACCGGCATCGCGGTTGGACACGTACTGGTAGTCGGACCCGCAGGCGGTCAGCGCCAGCACGGCCGTCAGCAGGGCGACGGCACCGACCCGGACCATGCTCCAGTATCCCCCGCCGGGCGACGTCGGCGGCAGCAGGGAGGCGAATGCGGCGAAGTCCCCAAAACGGCGGGGGCCCCGGCCGATCCGGCCGGGGCCCCGCAGAACCCGGAGGCGAGCCTCCCGTTCGCCGGGAGGCCTAGAAGTCGTCCATCCCGCCGCCGGGCATGGCCGCCGGCGGCGTCCTTCTCGGGCTTGTCGACGATGACCGCCTCGGTGGTGAGGAACAGGGCGGCGATGGAGGCGGCGTTCTGCAGCGCCGAGCGGGTCACCTTGGTGGCGTCGGTGACGCCGGCCTTGATCAGGTCCTCGTACTCGCCGGTGGCGGCGTTGAGGCCCTCGGCGCCCTTCGAGGTTCCGCACCCGCTCGACCACCACGCCGCCCTCGATGCCGGCGTTCACGGCGATCTGCTTCAGCGGCTCCTCGACGGCCCGGGCCACGATGCGGGCGCCGGTGGCCTCGTCGCCGTCCAGCTTGTCCGCCGCCTTGAGGATGCCCGCCTGGGAGCGGAGCAGGGCCACGCCGCCGCCGGGCACGACGCCCTCCTCGACGGCCGCCTTGGTGGTGCTGACGGCGTCCTCGATGCGGTGCTTCTTCTCCTTGAGCTCCACCTCGGTGGCGGCGCCGACCTTGATGACGGCCACCCCGCCGGACAGCTTGGCCAGGCGCTCCTGGAGCTTCTCCCGGTCGTAGTCCGAGTCGGTGTTCTCGATCTCGGCCTTGATCTGGTTGATGCGGCCCTTGATGTCGTCCTCGGAGCCGCCGCCCTCGACGATGGTGGTCTCGTCCTTGGTGACCACCACCTTGCGGGCGCTGCCGAGCAGGTCGAGGGTGACGTTCTCGAGCTTGAGGCCGACCTCCTCGGTGATGACCTGGCCGCCGGTGAGGATGGCGATGTCCTGGAGCATGGCCTTGCGGCGCTCGCCGAAGCCGGGGGCCTTGACGGCCACGGACTTGAACGTGCCCCGGATCTTGTTGACCACCAGGGTGGCCAGGGCCTCGCCCTCGACGTCCTCGGCGATGATGGCCAGCGGGCGGCCGGACTGCATGACCTTCTCGAGCACGGGCAGCATGTCCCGCACCGCCGAGATCTTCGAGCCCACGAGCAGGACGTAGGCGTCCTCGAGGACGGCCTCCATGCGCTCCGGGTCGGTCACGAAGTAGGGCGAGATGTAGCCCTTGTCGAAGCGCATGCCCTCGACGAGGTCCATCTCCATGCCGAAGGTCTGCGACTCCTCGACGGTGATGACCCCGTCCTTGCCCACCTTGTCGATGGCCTCGGCGATCATCCCGCCGATCTCGGGGTCGCTGTTGGCGGAGATGGAGGCGACCTGGGCGATCTGGTCCTTGTCGTCGACCTCCTTGGACTGCTTCTGGAGGGAGGCGACGGCCGCCTCGACGGCGGCCTCGATGCCCCGCTTCAGGCTCATGGGGTTGGCGCCGGCGGCCACGTTGCGGAGGCCCTCGCGGACCATGGCCCAGGCCAGGACGGTGGCGGTGGTGGTGCCGTCGCCGGCGACGTCGTCGGTCTTCTTGGCCACCTCCTTGACCAGCTCGGCCCCGATCCGCTCGTAGGGGTCCTCGAGCTCGATCTCCTTGGCGACCGAGACGCCGTCCTTGGTGATCGTGGGGGCGCCCCACTTCTTGTCCAGGACGACGTTGCGGCCCTTCGGGCCGAGCGTGACCCGCACGGCGTCGGCCAGCTGGTTCATGCCGCTCTCGAGCTGGCGGCGGGCTTCGGTGTCGAAGGCGATGAGCTTGGCCATGTGCGTCTCCTCGTACCAGGGGGTTAGCAGTCGCGTCTGGTGAGTGCTAACCAGGAAACCACGCCGGCGCGCGGGTCGCAACCGCCCGAGGGCGGTCAGATCCGGGTCAGCCGCTCGGCCACGACCTGCTCCACGGCGGCGGCGGCGTCGGCGTGGGCCCGCTCCTCCCCCACGGCCTCGACCAGGGACACCACCTCCACCCCGGCCGGGAGGGCCACGCCGTCGAGCACCTGGCCCACCACGGCGAGGACCGGCACCCCGGCGGCGGCGGCCAGCGCCGCCACCCCGCCCACCACCTTGCCCTCGAAGGACTGCTCGTCGAGGAAGCCCTCGCCGGTCACGACCAGGTCGGCGCCGTCGAGGCGGTCGGCCAGGTCGACCTCGTCGGCCACGAGGTCGAAGCCCGGGACCAGGCGGGCCCCGGCGGCGGCCAGGCCACCGGCCAGCCCCCCGGCCGCGCCCGAGCCGTCCAGCGCCCGGACGTCCACGCCGTAGCTCCGGAGGTAGACGTCGGCCAGGCGCTCGAGGCGGCGGCGCAGCAGCTCCACCTGGGCCGGGCTGGCGCCCTTCTGGGGGGCGAAGACGGCGGCGGCGTCGACGAAGCGGGTGCGGACGTCGCAGGCCACGACGAGGTCGACGCCCCGCAGCCGGGCCAGCGGCTCCAGCGCCCGCACCGCACCGAGGCCCCCGTCGGTCGAGGCCGAGCCGCCCAGGCCCACCACGATGCGGCGACACCCGGTGTCGATGGCGGCGGCCAGCAGCTCGCCGGTGCCCGAGCTGGTGGCGGCCACCGGGTCGTTGGCCTCGGGGCCCCCGACGAGCTCGAGCCCCGAGGCGCGGGCCATCTCCACCACCGCACCGCGGCTGGAGAACCGCCACGACGCCTCCACGAGGTCGCCGAGGGGACCGGTGACGGTGGTGGTGCGGTTGGGCCCGCCGAGCACGTCGAGGGTGCCCTCCCCGCCGTCGGCCACCGGGACCTCGTCGACCGTCCACCCGGCGGCGGTGGCGGCCCGGCCGACGGCGGCGGCGACCTCGGCCGCGGCCGCGGTGCCCCGGAAGCTGTCGGGCGCGGCCACCACGTGCACGGCGCCATGCTCGCACCGGCCCCGACCTCCTCCGGCCCCGGCCTACCGTGGCCCGATGTCCGGTGGCCGCCCCGTGGTGCTCGTGTCGAACCGCGGGCCGCTGGCCTTCACCCGGGCCGACGACGGCTCGCTGGTCCCCAGGCGGGGCGGCGGGGGGCTGGTCACCGCCCTCGGTCCGGCCGTGGCGGGGACGGGGGCGACGTGGGTGGCCGCCGCGCTGTCGGAGGCCGACCGGGAGGCGGCGGCGTCCGGCGTGGTGGAGGGCGAGGGCTTCCGCTGGCGCTCGCTCGTGCTCGACGCCGACGACTACCGGGCCTACTACGACGTCATCAGCAACGGGAGCCTCTGGTTCCTGCACCACGGCCTCTGGGACCTGCCGCGCCGGCCCCGCTTCGACCGGCACTGGCGCCAGGCGTGGGACGCCTACCGCCGGGTCAACGGCGCCTTCGCCGCCGCCGTGGTCGAGGAGGCGCCCGAGGGCGCGCTGGTGGCGGTGCACGACCTCCACCTGACGCTCGTGCCGCCCGCGCTGGCCGCCCACCGGCCCGACCTCGACGTGGTCCACTTCACCCACACGCCGTTCTGCGAGCCGGACGCGCTGCGGGTGCTGCCCGCGGATGCCGCCGCCGAGGTGGTCGGGGGCATGGCCGCCGCCGGCGCCTGCGGCTTCCACGCCCGGCGCTGGGAGGCGTCGTTCGTGGCCTGCTGCGCCGAGGTGGGGGTCGGGGCGCCGCGCACCTTCGTGGCCCCCGCCGCCGCCGACCCGGAGGACGTGGCCAGGACCGCGGGCTCGGAGGCGTGCGCCGCGGCGCTGGCCGACCTCGAGGCGCGGGTGGGCGACCGGGCGGTGGTGGCGCGGGTCGACCGCATCGAGCTGTCGAAGAACCTGCTGCGGGGCTTCCTCGCCTTCGAGGAGCTGCTCCGGGAGCACGCCGACTGGGTGGGCCGCGTGGTGTTCGCCGCCGCCGTCTACCCGTCGCGGGAGGGCCTGCCCGAGTACCTCTCCTATCGCCAGGAGGCGGACGGGCTCGTGCGTCGCATCAACGAGACGTGGGGGACGGACACCTGGACGCCCATCCTCTGGGACGTCGGCGACGACTACCCCCGCTCGGTGGCGGTGCTGCGGCGGGCCGACGTGCTGCTGGTCAACCCCGTGCGGGACGGGCTCAACCTGGTGGCCAAGGAGGGCGTCCTGGCCAACGAGCGGGACGCCGTGCTGGCCCTCAGCCGGGAGGCGGGGGCGTGGGAGGAGCTGGCCGGTCTGGCCCTGGAGGTCCACCCCTTCGACGTGACGGGCACGGCCGAGGTCCTCCACACCGCCCTGTCGCTCACCCCCGACGAGCGCCGCACCCGCTTCGCCGCCCTCCGGGAGCGGGTGGCGTCCCGCACCCCGGCCGACTGGTGGGCCGACCAGCTCGCCGCCGCCGAGGCGCCCGAGCCGTAGCCCCGGAGCCCCCGGAGCCCCCGGAGCCAGCGAGACCCTGGGTACTCAGTGCGCAGGCAGTCCCGACAGGTGGGACTCCGTGCGCACAGAGTCCTCTGGGTCTCAGTCGCCGGCCAGGTCCTCCAGGACGGCGAGGGCGCCCTCGGGGCCGTCGACCACGACGTCGGCCCGGGCGAGGAGCTCGGGGGGCGCCTCCTCGGTGCGCACGCCCACCCGCACGGTGGCCACCCCGGCCAGCGCCAGGCGGTCGAGCCCGTCGAAGGCGGGGAGGTCGCCCATGTCGTCGCCGAAGTAGGCGGCGGCGGCCATCCCGGCGGCGGCGCCCTCGACCACCGTGCCCTTGTCGGTGGGCACGGGCGGGTGCAGCTCGACCGACGCCTTGGCCGGGCGCACGACCAGGCCCGAGCGGGCGGTCTCGGCCGCCGCCCACGCCCGCACCTCCGCCTCCCGCTCGGGTGCGGTGCGCATGTGCAGGGTGAGCGACAGGCCCTTGTCCTCCACCAAACCGCCGAACCGCTCCCGGGCCGCGGCCACGACCTCGGCGACGACCGGTCGCCACGCTCGCACCCCGGGCACCTCGACGGGCCGCCCCGCCTCGGTGGCCTCCAGCCCGTAGAGCCCGGACAGCCACAGGCGCCCGCCCGCCGCCGACAGCCGGTCCTTCAGGTAGGACATCGGGCGCCCCGAGACCACGCCGACGAGCGCGTAGCGCTCGGCCAGCCGGGCCAGCACCTCGACCGCCCCCGGCAGTGGCTCGGCGGCGGCCGGGTCCTCGACGATCCGCGACAGCGTGCCGTCGAAGTCGGTCAGGAGGGCGGTGCGGGCGGGCTCGAGGCGGAGGGCGTCGAGCGCCGCGGGGGCGGCCAGGGGAGGGCCGTCAGCCGGCGAGGTCGGGCCCGGCCACGAGGATCACGTTGGCCCCGGCCAGGTCGCCGGCGGCCACGGGAGCGGGATCGGGCATCGGCGCGGTGGCCGGGTGCGGGTCGAACAGCTCGGCCACGTCAGCGGCGGTCTCCTCGAAGCCGGGCGCGAAGTACACCGTCGAGGTGGTCACGTCGACGGTGGCGTTGGCCGGCGGCGCCACGAGGAGGTCGGCCGCCTCCACGGCTGCCGTCAGGCGTCCGGCCACGCCCGCCTCGTTGGCGGCGTTGGCCACCAGGACGAGCGGCGCGTCGTCGTCGGCCGGCTCCTCGGTGGTGGACGAGCTGGAGGAGGTCGTCGACTCGTCGTCGGCCGGCTCGTCCGTCGTGGGCGGCGCCGTGGTGGTGACCTCGCGGACCGGGCCCTCGGCGGCGTCGGCCAGCGAGCTGGGGGGCTCGGTGGCCCTGAGCAGCACGATGCCGAGGACCACGGCCCCCACCAGGAGGGCGATGCCCCGCGCCGACGTGGCGCCCATCCGGGAGGAGGTCGGGCCCTCGCCCGTGGGGTCGGTCATCAGCGCCCCGGTCCGTCGGCCGAGCGGCCCTCGTAGCGGGCCCGCCGGCGGCGGTCCCGCACCCGGCGCAGCCGACGGACGACCAGCGGGTCGTAGGCCAGCGCCTCGGGATCGTCCAGGAGGGCGGCCAGGAGCTTGTAGTAGGTGGTGGGGGCCAGGTCGAGCCGCTCACGCACGAGTGCCTCCTTGCGGCCCGGCAGGGTCCACGCGGTGCGCTCGAGATCGAGGATCGCGGCCTCCCGCTCGGACAAGCCCATCGGGGCAAGCCTGACCGGGTGACCCGGGCGAAGCAAGGATCCCCCCCGGGAACGTGAGCCGGGTGTCGGGATCGAACCGACGACCTCCCGCTTACAAGGCGGGTGCTCTGCCAGCTGAGCTAACCCGGCGCGCCGCCCGACGCTAGCGGTGCGTGGGGCTCAGGCGGGGAGCGCGAGCTCGGCCTCGGCCTTGCGCTTGATGCGCTGGACGGCGTTGTCGACGGCCTTGGGCGCGCGGCCGAGGCGGGCGCCGATCTCGCCGTAGCTGCGCCGCTCCAGGCACAGGGAGAGCACCTGGCGCTCCAGGGGGCTCAGGCGGGCCGACAGGGCGGCCAGCGCGTCGTCGATGCCCACCTGGGACACCACGGCGTCGGCGTGATCGGCCACGGCGGCGAGGGCCGAGCGCAGGTCGATGGCGTCGTCGGGCTCGGGCGTGAGCGAGATCGACCGGTTGAGGGGGAGGTGCTTCCGGCGGGTGGCACCCCGCACGGCGGTGAGCACCTGGCGGGCCACGCACAGCTCGGCGAAGGAGCGGAACGACGTGCCCTGCCCGGGGTCGAAGTCGCGCACCGCCTCGCACAGGCCGATGAGCGCCTCCTGCTCGACGTCGTCGCGGTCGCCGCCGGCCAGGAACCAGCGGCGGCCGGCCCGGCGGGCCACCGGCAGGTACCGGTCCACGAGCGTGCGCAGCGCCTCGTCGTCGCCGCCCTGGGCCGCGTGCGCGAGGGCGCCGTCGTCGAGACCGGCGAGCGGGACGGGGCGGACGGGCACGCGGTGAGGCTCCGGGGACGAGCGCCCGGGGGCCGGGCGCGTTGGTCAGGTCGGCCCGACTGTGGGGCCTCCGGGGGCCTCTGTCAATCCCCCCCCACCCCTGGTTGCGGACCTGTTGCGAGTCGGCGACGGGTCACCTCGAAGCAGGCCAGCGCCCCTGCCGCGGCCACGTTGAGGGACCCCAGGGCGCCCTGGAGGGGGATGGCGGCGACCACGTCGCAACGCGCCCGGGTCAGGCGGGACAGGCCCCGGCCCTCCGCGCCGAGCACCAGACCCACCGGCTCGGTGGCCAGCGGGAGGTCGAACGCGCTCGCCTCGCCCCCGGCGTCGAGCCCCACCAACCAGATGCCGAGCTCGCGCGCCGGGCGAGGGCCCCCGGGATGCCGGGCACCACGGCCAGGGGGAGGTGCTCGACGGCGCCGGCCGCCGCCTTGGCCACCGTGGGGGTGATCGACGCCGACCGGTGGCGGGGCAGGACCGCTCCGGTGGCCCCGGCGCACTCCGCCGTGCGCAGGAGGGTGCCGAGGTTCTGCGGGTCGGTCACGCCGTCGAGGAAGACCAGGAACGGCGGCGGTCCGGTGCCCACCCGGCACAGGCGGTCGAGGTCCTCCTCGGGCAGCGGCGCGGCGGAGGCGAGGACGCCCTGGGGGGCCTCCGAGTGGGCCCGCTCCTCGAGGCGCTTGCGGGGCACCCGCTTCAGGGGGACCCGGAGCTCGCCGGCCAGGTCGACGATGTCGCCGACCACGCCCTCGGCGGGCACGTCCTCGGCCAGCCAGACCTCCTTCACCCGACGGCGCCCGGCCAGCAGGAGCTCGCGCACGGCCTGGCGCCCCTCCACCTGGTCGCCGCCGAGGGTCCGGGGCGCCGACCGGCGGACGTCGGCGGCGCCTCCGGGGGCCCGCCGCCGGTCCACCCGGCCGGGACCACCGGGACGGCGACCGCCCCGCGACGGCGTGCGCTTCGGCCCCGGGCGGCCCTTGGGGCTCATGGATGCACCGTCCTTCGGACGGCGCAACCATGAGCCGGGGGCTGCGCTTGCCTCGTTCGCTCGCCCAAGGGCTCGCTCATCAGGGCGCCACCCGGTCGACGAGGGCCACGGCCAGGCAGGCGATGCCCTCGCCCCGACCGAGGGCGCCGAGCCGCTCGGGCCGGGTGGCCTTGACGGTGACGGCGGCGCCGACCGCCGCGCTGAGGGCCTCCTGCATGGCCACCCGGTGGGGGGCCAGCCGGGGCGCCTCCAGCACCACCGCGCAGTCGACGTTCCCCGGCTCCCAGCCGGCGGCACGGACCCGGGCGGCCACCTCGGCCAGCAGCACGAGGCTGTCGGCCCCGGCGAAGGCGGGATCGGAGTCGGGGAACAGCGAGCCGAGGTCCCCGAGGCCGGCCGCCCCGAGGAGGGCGTCGGCGGCGGCGTGGGCCACCACGTCGGCGTCGCTGTGGCCGGCCAGGCCGGGGGCGTCGTCGAAGCGCACGCCGCCGAGCACGAGGACGCGGTCGGGGTCCTCGGCGACCGGGTGGACGTCGACGCCGAGGCCGACCCGGGTGGTCACCGCAGCCCCGACTCGAGGGCAGGGAGGTCGCCCGGCGCGGTCACCTTGGTGGCGGCGGGGGCGCCGGGCACCACCACCACGCGTCCGCCGGCCGCCTCGACGAGGGCGGCGTCGTCGGAGGCGTCCCCGCCCCCGGCGTGGGCCGCCCGCAGGGCGTCGGCCCGGAACGCCTGCGGGGTCTGGACCGCCACCAGGGCGCTCCGGTCGAGGGTCTCGAGCACGGTCCCGTCGGGGCCGACGCGCTTCACCGTGTCGGACACGGGGAGGCCGGGCACGGCGCCGTCGGCACCGGCGGCCACGGCCTCGAGCACGGCGTCGAACACCTCCGGCGGGGCCAGCGGCCGGGCCGCGTCGTGGACGAGGACGACCTCGGCCTCCGCCGGCACCGCCGCCAGACCGGCCCGCACGGACCCCGACCGGGTGGCACCGCCGGCGACCACCACGGTGGCGGCGGGCTCGGGATCGACAGCTCGCTCCGGGGGCACCACCAGGACGACCCCCTCCGCCCGAGCCCCGGCGGCGTCGAGGGCCCAGTCGAGCACCCTGCGCCCGCCGAGGGCCTCGTACTGCTTGGGGGCGCCGAAGCGCTCGCCCCGCCCTGCGGCGACGACGACGGCCCAGACCCGCACGGCCCGAGTCTCGCCGACGGCGACGACGGCCGGTGCCGCCGGCGCTACGCCGCCCGGCTGGCGAAGAACATGCGCCCCCGGGCGGTCTGCACGCTGGAGGTGATGCTGACGTCGGCCTCCTGGCCGATCAGCTCGGCGGCGTCGCTCACGACCACCATGGTGCCGTCCTCGAGGAAGCCGACGCCCTGGCCCGTGTCCCGGCCCTCCTTGCTCACCCGCAGGCGGATGACCTCGCCGGGGACGAGCACGGGCTGGACGGCGAGGGCCAGCCGGTTGAGGCTGAGGCAGCGGACGCCCCGCAGCTCGGCCACCTTCGTGAGCCCCTCGTCCACGGTGAGCAGCGGCGCCGACCGGCGGAGGGCGAGCGCCACCAGCTTGGCGTCGACCTCCTCGTGCTGGGGGATCTCGTCGTCGAGCACCAGCACCCCCGGGCCCTCGGCCGACAGGGCGGCCAGGGTCTCGAGGCCGCGGCGCCCGCGGCGGCGCCGGCTGGGGTCGGCGGTGTCGGCCACCCCTTGGAGCTCGTCGAGCACGAAGCGGGGGACGGCCAGGGGGCCGGGGAGGAAGCCGCTCGCGGCCACGGCGTGGAGCCGGCCGTCGATGGCGGCGCTGGAGTCGACGAGGACCGGCGGGGGGCCGTCGCCGGCCGGATCGCCGGGGTTCTCGATCGTGGCGGGCGTGCCCCGCTGCCGGACCGAGCGCAGCAGCTCCTCGCCCTTGCGACTGCCGCTGGTGAACCCGGCGAAGACGCCGAGCCAGGCCAGCAGGGCGAGGACGGGCCAGCCGAGCGACGCCGGGAGCAGGGCCACGGCCACGCTCCCGATCACGGCGCCGAGCAGACCGAAGAGGGCGGCGAGCACGGCGCCGAGGAACAGGGAGGCGGCCGGGGTGCGGTCGACGCGCTCCTCGAAGCGGGTGAGGGCCCGGCGGAGGGCACGGCCCACGAGGCCCCCCTGGAGGTAGCCCACGCAGGCGCCGAGCACGGCCCCGAGCAGGGCCTCGGACTCGCTCGCGCCCGTGCCGCCCACCAGCTGCCAGCCCGCGGCCGTGCACAGGACCACGGTCAGGAGCCGCACGACCTCGACGAAGACGACCGAGGGGATGCGCAGGGGCTGCGGAGGGGAGACCACCACCACGCAGCATCGGCGGGGATGACGCCGAGATGAAGGTTCCTCCCCACGCGAAGCGGAGGAACCGGTCAGGTCAGGTCAGGGCACCGTCCAGCTGGCGCTCGGCCTCCTCCTCGTCGACCCCGAGGGCGAAGGTGAGCTCGGACACGAGGATCTGGCGGGCCCGGGCCAGCATGCGCTTCTCGCCGGCCGAGAGGCCCTTGTCCTTCTCCCGCAGGGAGAGGTTCCGGACGACCTCGGCCACCTGGTAGATGTCGCCCGACTTCAGCTTCTCGACGTGGTTCTTGAAGCGGCGGGACCAGTTGGTCGGCATGCGCGCCTCCTTCTTGCGGAGGACGGCGAACACCTCCTCGACCTCTTCGTCGTTGATGACCTCGCGCAGCCCGACCTCGTCGGTGTTGTCGGCGGGGACCATCAGGGTCAGGTCGCCGTAGGCCAACCGGAGCACGAGGTACTCCTTCTCCTCGCCGAAGGCCGACTTCTTCTCCCGGCTCTCGATCACGGCAGCGCCGTGATGGGGGTAGACGACCTTGTCTCCGACGTCGAAGGACATGGGACTCCGGGGCTGGGGCGGCGAGCAGGGGCTCGCGCAGGGGATCACCGATTCTACGGGGTTCGGCCCGTCGCGGCCACCGGGGCCCCCGGGCCGCGGCGGGCGGGGGGGCCGTCGCAACACGTCTGTAGCATCGGCCCGCCATGGGGGTGGATCCGGCGCTGCTGGCCGGCGTCGAGCTGTTCCGGGTGCTCCCGGACGACGTGCGCGACCGGGTGGTGGCCGACGCGCAGGTCCGCTCGCTCAAGCGCGGTGACGTGCTCTTCCGCACCGGGCGACGAGGCGTCCGAGCTGTTCGTCGTCGAGCGGGGGCGCCTGGCCATGACCAACCGCTCGCCCGACGGCCGGGAGTCGGTGGTGGCCCTCATGGAGCGGGGCGACGTCTTCGGGGAGTTCCCGCTGTTCGACGGCCGGGGCCGGTCGACCGACGGCCGGGCGCTCGAGCCCTCCCGGGTGTGGGCCGTGCCCTACGCCTCGCTCCGGGCCGTGCTCCAGGCGCAGCCGTCGCTCCTCTGGGGCGTGGTCGAGCTGCTGACCACGCGGCTGCGGGCCATGGACGAGGTGCTGGCCGACTCGGTGTTCCTCGACGTCACCGGGCGGACGGCCAAGCGGCTGCTCGAGCTGGCCGGTGAGGCCGACGAGTTCCAGCTCCCCATCACCCAGGAGGAGCTGGCCGGCCTGGTGGGGGCCTCCCGGGAGCGGGTGAACAAGGCCATCTCGTCGTTCGTCCGCCTCGGCTGGGTGGCCAACAGCGGTGGCGGCCGCTACCGCATCACCAACCGGGAGCAGCTGGTCCGCCGGTCCCGCTAGCCCGGGTGCGCCGGCTCGGCTCGGCCCGACCCGGCTCAGCTGTAGCGGTCGAGCAGGCTGGTCTCGGCCAGGCGGGCCAGCGACTCCTTGATGGCCCGGGCCCGCGGCTCGTCCACCCCGCCGACCTGCTCCAGGTCCTCCACGCTGGCCCGCAGCAGCTTCTGGAGGCTCCCGAAGTTGGAGACGATCCCGCCCACCACCCCGTCGGGCAGCCGGGGCACCTTGGACAGCATCCGGTAGCCGCGGGCCGAGAGGCTGGCGTCGAGGTCGATGGTGGCGCCGGGCCGGTGCAGGCGGCTGGCCGAGGCCTTGAGGTCGAGCAGCTCGTCGGTCTCCATCGAGGCGAGGACCCGCAGGGCCTCGTCGAGGTCCCACGACTCGTCCTCCTCGAAGTAGTCGCCGAGCACGAGGCGGCGCTCGTCCTCCACCCCGCCCATGAGCTCGTCGAGCTGGAGGCGCACCAGCCGGCCGTCCACGCCGAGCTCGACGATGTGCCCCTCGATCTCCTCGGCGATCCGGCGGACCATCTCCGTGCGCTGGAGGACGGTCATGACGTCGCGCAGGGTCACCAGGTCCTCGATCTCGAGGGCCGAGAGCGAGGCCGACACGGTGTCGAGCCGGTTCTTGTAGCGCTCCAGGGTCGACAGGCCCTGGTTGGCGCGGTTGAGCAGCCGGGGGATGGCCTCGAGCGGGTGCTTCTCCGCCCCCACGTAGACGGAGATGACCTGCTGGTCCTCGGACACCGAGATCACCGGCACGGGGATGGACCGGGCCACCCGCTCGGCGGTGCGGTGCCGCGTGCCCGTCTCCGACGTCGGCACGTGCGGGTTGGGCACCAGGTGGACGTTGGCCCGGGCGATCCGGCTGGCGTCGGGGGCCAGGATGATGGCGCCGTCCATCTTGGCCAGCTCCGAGAGGCGCTGCGGGGTGAAGGCGGAGTCGAGGAGGAACCCGCCCGAGCAGATGGCGAGCACCTCGGGACCGTCGCCGACGACCACCAGCGCACCCATCCCGGCCTGGAGGATCCGGTCGAGGCCCTCCCGGAGGGGGCGCCCGGGCGAGACCCCGGCGAGGGCGTCGAGCATCGTCGCGCTGCGCCGCTCCGCCACGCCGACCAGGGTACCCCTCGTACGGAAGGGCCTCAGGGGTGCGAGAACGGGCCTGCGGCGGGCCCTCAGGACGCCCGACCACGGCGCACCTCCCGGAGCGGTCGGGTGCACCCGACCAGGTCGAGGGCCTCGGAGAGGGTGGTGGCCCGGAGGGCCACGATGCCGGTCGGCGGCTCGGGGGCCGAGGCGGGCACGACGGCCCGCCGGAAGCCGAGCCGGGCCGCCTCGGCCAGGCGCCGGGGGGTGGCGCCGACCTGGCGGAGCTCGCCGCCGAGGCCGACCTCGCCGCAGGCCACGAGGTCGTCGCCGACGGCCACGCCCGTCAGCGCCGAGGCCAGGGCCAGGGCCAGGGCCAGGTCGGCCCCGGGCTCGACCAGCCGCACGCCCCCCACGGCCGAGGCGTGCACGTCGAGCTTGCCGAAGCGCAGCCCGGCCCGCCGGTCGAGCACGGCCAGCAGCAGGGCGAGGCGGCCGCCGTCGAGGCCCAGGCGCGGTGCGGCGGGGCATGGCCAGGGTCGACTCGGTGGCCAGCGCCTGCACCTCGACGAGGAGGGGCCGGTGCCCCTCGACGGTCGGGACCACCACCGAGCCGGCCACCCCCTGGTGGCGATCGGCCAGGAAGAGGCCGCTGGGGTCGGGGACGCCGACGAGGCCGGCGTCGGTCATCTCGAACAACCCGAGCTCGGCGGTGGAGCCGAAGCGGTGCTTGTCGGCCCGCAGCAGGCGGAGGGCGTGGTGGCGGTCGCCCTCGAAGCCGAGGACGGTGTCGACGAGGTGCTCGAGCACCCGGGGGCCGGCCAGCGCTCCGTCCTTGGTGACGTGGCCCGACGAGGACCGTGGTGAGGGACCGGACCTTGGCCTCCCGCACGAGGCGGGCGGCGCACTCCCGCACCTGGCTGACCGTGCCCGGAGCCGCGCCCACCTCGGGATCGAAGACGGTCTGGATGGAGTCGACCACGAGGACGTCGGGGCCCACCTCGTCGATCGCGGCGAGGATCTCGGGCAGGCCCGTCTCGGCCAGGAGGTGCAGCCCGGGGGCGACGGCGCCGAGGCGCTCGGCCCGCAGCCGCACCTGCGCGGCGGACTCCTCGGCGGTGACGAGCAGGCAGCGACTGCCGCCCTCGGCCAGGGCCGCCACGCGCCTGGAGCAGCAGGCTCGACTTGCCGATCCCCGGCTCGCCGCCCAGCAGGGTCACCGAGCCCGGCACGAGGCCGCCGCCGAGCACCCGGTCGAGCTCGCCGATGCCGGTCGGCCGGGTCGGCTCGGCCGCCAGGTCGACCTCGGACAGGGGCACGGGACGAGCAGCCGGCCGCACCCGGCCGGCGGCCGCGGTGCCGGCGGCGGGCGGCGGGCGCTCCTCGACGAGGGTGCCCCACTCGTCGCACGCCGGGCAGCGGCCCAGCCACTGCGGGCTGGCGTCCCCGCAGGCGGTGCACCGGTGGACGGTCCTCGGTCGGCTCACGGGGACAGCATGACGAGGGGGTGTGACAGCTTCCGGGACCCACCCTGGTTCTGGACGGTTGGCCCGCCCTGAGCGGGAGAACTGTCCAGAACCGAGCCCACACGTGGCGTGGGTACGGTCGCCGTGTGCCGGGCTACGCCGTCGTGGTCAACGCCAAGGCGGGGACGGCCGAGCAACAGGCGGTGGACCGGGCGGTGGCCGTGCTCGCCGGGCACGGGCCCACCCGGCTCCTCCCGAGCGACGACCCGGCCGACCTCGGCCGGGTGCTGGCCGAGGTGGGCGACGACCGGCTGGTGGTGGCCGGGGGTGACGGGAGCCTCCACGCCGTGGTGGCCGGGCTGCACGCCGAGGGGCGCCTCGACCGGACCCCCGTCGCCCTCGTGCCCCTGGGGACGGGCAACGACCTGGCCCGGGGCGCCGGGATCCCCCTCGATCCGACGGAGGCGGCGGAACGGGCCGCGACCGGCTCGCCCCGGCCCTGGGACCTCCTCGTGGACGACGCCGGCGGCGTGGTCCTCAACGCCGTGCACGGCGGCGTCGGTGCCGACGCCGCCGCCCGCTCGCGAGGGCCTGAAGGACCGGCTCGGGCCCCTCGCCTACCCCGGCGGGCGCGCTGGCCGAGGGCGTCCGCGGCCGCGGGTGGTCGCTGACCGTCGAGGTGGACGGCGACGCCCTCGACCTCCCCGGTGACGAGGTGCTGCTCGTGGGCGTCGGGAACGGCCCGTTCATCGGCGGGGGGACGCCGCTGTTCCCCGGCGCCCGGGGCGACGACGGGGTGCTCGACGTCGTCGTCTCCTGCGCCACCGGCCCGGCGGCCCGGGCCGCCTTCGGCCTGGCGCTGCGCAAGGGCACCCACCTCGAACGGGACGACGTGGTGGCGGCCCGCGGCACCTCGGTCCGGATCCACGGCGACGCGCTCGGCCTCGATGCCGACGGCGAGCTCGAGGACGCGGTCACCGACCGCTCGTGGCGCGTGCAGCCCGGCGCCTGGTCGCTCGTCACCTGAGCGGCCGCCGGACCGGCGGTCTACGGTCGCCGCCATGCGCATCGGGCTCCTGGTCGGTGGTGGGCCGAAGACGACGATCGACGACGTGGTGGCCTCCATCAGGTCCGCCGCCGACGACGGGTTCGCCTCGGCCTGGATGTCGCAGATCTTCGGGTGGGACGCGCTGACCGTCCTCGCCGTGGCCGGGCGCGAGGTCCCGGGCATCGAGCTCGGGCACCGCGGTCGTGCCCACCTACCCCCGCCACCCGATCGTGCTCGCCGCCCAGGCGCTGACCACCTCGGCGGCCACCGGCGGGCGCCTGGTGCTCGGCATCGGCCTGTCGCACCAGATCGTGATCGAGGGCGTCTTCGGGCTGTCGTTCGAGAAGCCCGCCCGCCACATGCGCGAGTACCTGTCCGCCCTCATGCCGCTCCTCCACGGCGAGCAGGCGTCCTTCGAGGGCGAGACCCTGACCGCCCGCACCATGGGGGCCGTGGAGGCCGCGGGGCCACGCCGCCGCCGGTGCTCCTGGCCGCCCTGGCCCCCGATCATGCTGAAGCTGGCCGGCGCCCGGGCCGACGGCACGGTGACGTGGATGACCGGTCCCGCCACCATCGCCGACCACATCGGTCCGTCGATCCGCGCCGCGGCGGAGGAGGCGGGCAGGCCGCCGCCCCGCATCGCCGTGGGCCTCCCGGTCAGCGTGACCGCCGACCCCGACGCCGCCCGCGAATCGGCGGCGAAGACGTTCGCCATCTACGGCCAGCTGCCGTCCTACCGGGCCATGCTCGACCGGGAGGGCGCCGCCGGCCCGGGCGACGTGGCCATCGTGGGCGACGAGGATGCGGTGGCCGCGGGCATCCGGAACGTGTTCGAGGCGGGCGGGACCGAGTTCTCCGCTGCCGTCTTCGGCAGCCGGGAGGAGATCGGGCGCACCCGCTCCCTCCTGGCCCAGCTGGCCAAGGAGGCCTAGGTCAGCCCGGCGCACCACCCTCGCGGTAGGGCAGCATGGACCGACGACGAGAGGGGGCTCGCCATGCATGCTGTGCTCGTGTCCGTCCGGATCGACGCCGAACGCGCCGACGAAGCGGAGAAGATGCTCCACGAGCAGACGGTGCCGAGGGCATCGTCGTTCGACGGGTTCGTGAAGGGCTACTGGGCACGGTCCGTCGACCGCACCCGGGGCCGAGGCACCCTGATCTTCGAGTCGGAGGCGGCGGCCAAGGCGGCCACCGAGCAGATCGTGATGCCGCCCGACTCGCCCACGACGGTCGAGAGCATCGAGGTGTTCGAGGTGCTCGCCGAGGCCTAGAGCCGGCCCCGCAGGGGCCGCACCACCAGCTCGGACAGCCGCTGGGGGAGGCTCCGGCGCGACCAGCGGGCGGGGTCGATGGGCACCGCCTGCCGCACGTCCTCGTCGAAGTGCCGGTCGAGGACGGCCACCACCTCGGGGTCGAGGACGACCACCTCGACCTCGTGGTTGAGCTTCATCGACCGCCGGTCGAAGTTGGCCGAGCCCACGCACGCCACCTGGTCGTCGACCGTGACGATCTTGGCGTGGATCATCGTGGGCGAGTAGCTCCACACCCGGACGCCGGCGGACAGCAGCTTCTCGAACTGGGCCTCGGCGGCCAGCTGCACGAAGCGCTGGTCGGCGTTCTCGCCGGGGAGCAGCACCTCGACGTCGACGCCCCGCTGGCCGGCGTCGACCAGCAGGTTGACGAAGGTGTCGTCCGGGGCGAAGTAGGCGCTGGTGATGCGCACGCGCCGCGTGGCCAGGGTGAGCAGGGCGGCCAGCACGTTGGCGATGTCGGACCAGCCCGAGCCGTCGCTCCCCCGCACGACCTGCACGACGCTGTCGCCCACCTGGTCCTGCTGGTCGGGGAACTCGGCGTCGAGCTCGCAGATGGGCCGGTTGGCGTCGGCCCAGTCCGTGCTGAAGGCGGCGACGAGCCCGTCGACCGCCGGGCCCTGGATGCGGAGGTGGGTGTCGCGCCAGTGGTCGGGGTCCTGGCCGTCGCCCGTCCACTCCTCGGAGGTGTTCACGCCCCCGGCGAAGCCCACCGCCGAGTCGACCACGAGGACCTTCCGGTGGGTGCGGTTGTCGTGCTCCCACACCCGCAGGCTGTTCACCGGCCGGAAGTACTCGACGTCGACGCCCGCCTTGCGCATAGCTTCCACCTGCGCCCGGGCCAGCCACCGTGACCCCACCGCGTCGACGAGCACCCGCACCCGGACGCCCGACGCAGCGCGCTCGCACAGCGCGTCGGCGAACTCCTGGACGATGTCGCCGGTCCCCAGCTGGAAGGCCAGCAGGTCGACGGTCGCCTCCGCCGCCCGGATGGCCTCGAGCATGGCCGGGAACACCTCGTCCCCGTTCCGGAGGACGTCGACCTTGTTGCCCTCGGTGGCGGGGATGCCGATCAGGCTCTCGAGGCCGCGCCGCAGCCGGCGCACCTCGTCGGTCGAGCGGGAGCGGCCACGGTCCGCGGCGGTGGTGGCCACGCAGCGACGGTACCGGTCAGGCGGGCGACCCACGCCGCCGGGCCCGGGGGCGCACCAGCAGCAGGGCCACCGCCCCCAGCCCCAGCACCACCGCGGCCCCCAGGAGGGCCAGGCGGGCGGCCTCCCAGGTACGGGAGTCGGCCCGCAGCGGGGTGCGCTCGCCCCAGGACGGGCGACCACGAGGCCCCGCCGCCCGGCAGGTCGGCCGTCACCCGGAAGCGCACCGCCTCGGGCAGCGGGCGGCCCGCGGCCCGCTCCAGCTCCGCCTCGTCCATGCCGAGGCTCGAGCCACCGAGGCGCTCCCGCAACCCGGCGTCGCCGAAGGCCTCCAGGCCGTCGCGCAGGTCGGCCGCGCCCCGCACCCGCCACGTCTGCCCGAAGGCGGCGCGGTCCCGCTCGACGACGAGGTCCGACAGGGGGCCGTCGCGGCCGGTCACCTCGGCCACCACCTCGCCCAGTCCGTCGAGCGACTGGAAGCCCTTGGTCGCGCGTCACCTCCACCCCGCCGCCCCGCACCCGGGCGGGCCCGGCCACCTCCCACCCGGCCGCCTCGAGGTCGTCGACCACCAGCTGGTCCTCGAGCCCCGGCACCCGGCGGGCGGCGTCCTCGTCGAGGGCCACCACGACCTCGACCCGCCCGGAGCCGTCCTCCTCGACGTGGACGTCCATGGCCACGTCGACGCGACAACCGCCGCCCACGAGGGCGGCGGCTGCCAGCAACAACACGAGGCGCCGGCGCACGGCCGGCACCGTAGAGCCCGCTACTCGGCCGGCCCTGCCTCGGCGAGCTCCTCGACCGGCGGGGGCTCGAAGCCCTCGATGGCCTTGAAGGTGAGCTCGTCGTTCTCGACGTCGACGAGGACGGTCTCGCCGGCGTGGAACTCCTTGAACAGGATCCGCTCGGACATCGGGTCCTCGATCTGGCGCTGGATGGCCCGCCGCAGCGGACGGGCACCGAGCGTCGGGTCGTAGCCCCGGTCGGCCAGCCACAGCTTGGACTCGGCCGACAGCTCGAGGCCGATGCCCTGGCTGAGCAGCTGGTCCTGCACCCGCTTGACCATGAGGTCGACGATGGTGACGACCTCGGGCTTGGACAGCTCGTGGAAGACGATCGTCTCGTCGATCCGGTTCAGGAACTCGGGCCGGAAGTGCTGCTTCAGGGCGTCGTTGACCTTCTCCTTCATCTTGGCGTAGGAGACGGCCTCGTCGGCCTTGCTGAAGCCCACCGACGCCTTGCGGAGGTCGGCGGTGCCGAGGTTCGAGGTCATGATCAGCACGGTGTTGCGGAAGTCGACCGAGCGGCCCTGGCTGTCGGTCAGCCGCCCCTCCTCCAGGATCTGGAGGAGCGTGTTGAACACGTCGGGGTGGGCCTTCTCGATCTCGTCGAACAGCACCACCGAGAACGGCTTGCGCCGCACGGCCTCGGTGAGCTGGCCGCCCTCCTCGTAGCCGACGTAGCCCGGGGGCGAACCCACCAGCCGGCTGACCGTGTGCTTCTCCATGTACTCGGACATGTCGAGGCTGATGAGGGCCGACTCGTCGCCGAAGAGGAACTCCGACAGGGTCTTGGCCAGCTCGGTCTTCCCCACGCCGGAGGGGCCGAGGAAGATGAACGAGCCGCTGGGGCGCTTGGGGTCCTTGAGGCCGGCCCGGGTGCGGCGGATGGCCTGGGACACCGACTTGATGGCGTCCTCCTGGCCGACGACCCGCTTGTGCAGCTCGTCCTCCATCCGCAGGAGCTTGGCCGTCTCCTCCTCGGTCAGCTTGTAGACCGGGATGCCCGTCCAGATCGAGAGGACCTCGGCGATGGCCTCCTCGTCGACCTCGTCGAACAGGTCGACCCCGGAGTCCCGGATCTCCTGCTCCTTGGCCGCCTTCTCCTCGAGGAGCGCCTTCTCGCGGTCGCGCAGGCGGCCCGCCTCCTCGTAGCGCTGGGCCTCGACCGCCTCCTTCTTCTCCTGGACGACGCGACCGAGCTCGTTCTCGAGCTCCTTGTAGTCCGGCGGGGTCTGCATCCGCCGGATGCGCATGCGGCTGCCGGCCTCGTCGATGAGGTCGATGGCCTTGTCGGGCAGGTGGCGGTCGGCGATGTAGCGGTCGGCCAGGTTGGCCGCGGCCACGAGGGCCTGGTCGGTGATCGTGACCCGGTGGTGGGCCTCGTAGCGGTCGCGCAGGCCCTTCAGGATCTCGATGGTGTGCGTGACCGTCGGCTCCTCCACCTTGATGGGCTGGAACCGGCGCTCGAGGGCGGCGTCCTTCTCGAGGTGCTTGCGGTACTCGTCGAGGGTGGTGGCCCCGACGGTCTGCAGCTCGCCCCGGGCCAGCATGGGCTTGAGGATGCTGGCGGCGTCGATGGCCCCCTCGGCGGCTCCGGCACCCACGAGGGTGTGGAGCTCGTCGATGAAGAGGATGATGTCGCCGCGGGTGCGGATCTCCTTGAGCACCTTCTTGAGGCGCTCCTCGAAGTCGCCCCGGTACCGGCTGCCGGCGACGAGGGCGCCGAGGTCGAGTGTGTAGAGCTGCTTGCCCCGGATGGTCTCGGGCACGTCGTTGACGGTGATGCGCTGGGCCAGGCCCTCGACGATGGCGGTCTTGCCGACGCCGGGCTCGCCGATGAGGACCGGGTTGTTCTTGGTCCGGCGGGACAGCACCTGCATGACCCGCTCGATCTCGCGCTGGCGGCCGATGACCGGGTCGAGCTTCTTCTCGCGGGCCTGCTGGGTCAGGTTGCGCCCGAACTGGTCGAGGACGAGCGAGCCCGACGGGGCCCCCTCGCCGCTGCCACCGGCGGTGGCCCCGGCCTTTCCGGATTCTGACCCGCTGGCGCCGGAGTAGCCGGACAGCAGCTGGATGACCTGCTGGCGCACCCGGCTGAGGTCGGCACCCAGCTTCACCAGCACCTGGGCGGCCACGCCCTCGCCCTCACGGATGAGGCCGAGGAGGACGTGCTCGGTGCCGATGTAGTTGTGCCCGAGCTGGAGGGCCTCACGGAGCGAGAGCTCGAGGACCTTCTTCGCCGGGGGGTGAACGGGATGTGCCCGGAGGGGGACGAACCGCCCTGGCCGATGATCTCCTCGACCTGGTTGCGGACGGCCTCCAGGGAGATGCCCAGGGACTCGAGCGCCTTGGCGGCGACGCCCTCGCCCTCGTGGATCAGGCCGAGCAGGATGTGCTCGGTACCGATGTAGTTGTGGTTGAGGAGCCGCGCCTCTTCCTGCGCCAGGACGACCACTCGGCGGGCTCTGTCAGTGAAGCGTTCGAACAACGGGTCGCCCTCCTGGCCTCTCGGACGCGAGCTGGGCGGATACGGAAGGCCAGTCTACCGACGGCCTCCTCCTGCGCTCACCTCGCTGGGTTTCCCCATCGGTCGGGACCCCCGGTACCGTGACCTCCGTGGCCGCTCCGTCGCCGCTGCTCTCGCTGCCTGGCATGTCGGACGAGCTGGCCAGGGTGGAGGCGGCCCTCCGCCGGGCGGTCATGACGGAGGACGAAGTCCTCACGCAGCTGGCCGGGCACCTGCTCCAGGCCGGCGGGAAGCGGCTCCGCCCGGCGCTCGCCGTGGCTGCGGGTGCCTGCGCCGGGACCACCCCCGTGAGCGACGCCGTGGTGCTCGGGGGCGTGGCCGTGGAGCTCGTCCAGCTCGGCTCGCTCTACCACGACGACGTCATCGACGACGCCGCCACGCGCCGGGGCGTCGAGTCCGTCAACGCCCGGTGGGGGAACCTGCGGGCCATCCTCGCCGGTGACTTCCTCCTGGCCCGCGCGTCGGAGATCGCCGCCAGCCTCGGGACCGAGGTCGCCGGGCTCCTCGCGGCGACCATCGCCGCCATGTGCGAGGGCGAGGTCCGGGAGCTCACCACCGCCTTCTCGCCCGACCGGACCGAGGCGTCGTACCTGGCGGCGGTGGCGGGCAAGACCGCCACCCTCTTCGCCGCCGCCTGCCGCATCGGCGCCATCGTCACCGGGCAGCCCGAGCCGGTCATCGAGGCCCTGACCGAGTACGGCCACCGCTACGGCATGGCCTTCCAGGTGGTGGACGACGTGCTCGACATCGTCGCCACCGAGGAGGAGCTGGGCAAGCCGGCGGGCCAGGACCTGGCCACCGGCATCTACACCCTGCCGGTCATCCGGGCGCTGGCCTCCCCGGAGGGTGCGGAGCTCGGGGCGCTCCTGGGTCACCCCCTCGACGCCCCCGACGTGGAGTGGGCGAGGGTGCTCATCAAGCGCACCGATGCCGTCGAGGAGGCGCTCGTCGTGGCCCGCACCTACGAGGAGGAGGCGGTGGCCGCCCTCAAGGCGCTCGAGCCCGGTTCCGCCGTCGACGGGCTCGCCGCCGCGGCCACGGCCGTCGTGCCCACCGCCGCGCCCTCCCTCTCCTAGTCCTACGGACCGAGCGCGGCCCGGAGGGGCTCGGCCAGCTCGGGCGGGTCGACCCGCTCGAGGCCGACGGCGTCGCACCCCACCCACGACGCGGCCTCGACGAGGGCCTCGGCCATCGGCGCCACCGCCTTCGGCCCCGCCATGGACAGCTGGCGGGCCACGAGGGTGCGACCCCGGCGGGCCGGGTCGACCCGCCCCACCAGCCGGCCACCGGCCAGGAGGGGCATGGCGAAGTAGCCGTGCATCCGCTTGGGGGCGGGCACGTAGGCCTCGAGCCGGTGCACGAACGCGAACAGGCGGGCCGTGCGGGCCCGGTCCCACACCAGCGAGTCGAAGGGCGACAGCAGGGTCGTGCGGTGGCGGCCCCGGGGCGGCGTCCGCGAGGGCGGCGGGGTCGGCCCATGCCGTCGACGGCCACCCCTCGACCTCGACGGGCACGAGGCCCGCGTCCGGGAGGGCGGCGTCCACCTCCCGGGCCTTCAGCCGGTGGAAGTCGGCCAGGTCCTCCCGGGTGCCCACGGCCAGGTGGCGGGCGGCGTCCCGGACGAGGGCCACCCGGCACTCGTGGTCGCCCGGTTCGGCCGCCAGGAGCTCGGCCGGCACGGCTCGCTCGGCCAGGTCGTAGACCCGCTTCCAGCCCCGCCGCTCCACGCAGACGACGGTGCCCTCGCTGAGCAGCAGCTCGGCCGCCCGCTTGGCGTCGGACCAGTCCCACCACGGCCCACCCTGCTTGGCCCCGCCGAGCTCGGTCGCCGTGCACGGCCCCTCGGCCAGCCGGGCCAGCACCGCTCGGCGAGCGGCGGCGGTGGCCCGCTCGTCGTGCCGGTCCCGCCACGCCCGTCGGCGGAAGGCGAACCAGGGCCAGTCCTCGATCGGCAGGACGCAGGCGGCGTGGGACCAGTACTCGAAGGCGCCCGGCGGCCGGCCCCAGTAGGCCGCCTCGACGGTGGCCCGCCCCACGGGGCCGAGACGGGCGTAGGGCACGAGCTCGTGGGAGCGGGCCAGCACCGAGATGGTGTCGAGCTGCACCGCACCGAGCCGGCGCAGCAGCCCGGGCACGCCCGCCCGCCGGTCCGGCGCGCCGAGCAGCCCCTGCGCCCGCAGCGCCAGCCGCCGGGCCTCGTCGGCGCGCAGGGTCTCGGGCACGGCGGCGCACGCTACGGCGCCCTTTGGGCACGCAGATCCGCGCCTCCCGCTGATCTGGCTGCCCAAACGTCAGGAAGGGCCACACTCTGCGGCGTGGATCGGGGGTTGCTGACCGGCCTGGCCGTCTTCCGCTGGGCGGCGTGGGCGTGGATGGCCCTCGTCCTCGTGGTGAACCGCGACGACCTCGAGCGCCCGTGGCTGGCCGTGTTCCTCGTGGGCCTGGCCCTGGCCGTGACCGCGTGGGACACCGTCCTCGTGCGCACCGCCCCGGACGCCCTCCTGGCCCCGCCGACGGTGGTGGTCGAGCTGCTGGTGGGGGTGTCCCTGCTGGTGGGCGACGGGGCCGCCTACGAGTCGGGTCACGCCTTCGGCGGCGGGACCCAGTCGCTCGGGTCGGCCTGGCCCCTGGCCGGCGTGCTCTCCGCCGGCCTCGCCTTCGGGGCCTCGGGTGGCGCGGTGGCCGGCCTGACCCTCGGCCTCGGGCGGCTGGGCGGGGTGCTGGCCAGCGGCGAGTCCCTCGACGCCGGCCGGTGGCTGTCGGTGATCTCGACCGCCGTGCTCTACGTCCTGGCCGGCGGGGCCGCCGGGTTCTCCGCCACCCGGGCTCGCCGCTTCGAACGGGAGGCCGCGTCCATCCGGGCCCGGGAGGAGGTCGCCCGCCACCTCCACGACGGGGTGCTCCAGACGCTCGCCGTCGTGCAGCGGCGGGCCGACGACCCGGCGCTGGCCGAGCTGGCCCACGCCCAGGAGCGCGAGCTGCGCGAGTTCCTCCGCAGCGGCCCCCGCGACGAGGACGCACTCGAGCCGGGTCTGCGCCGCGCGGCCAGCCGCTGTGAGGAGGTGCACGGGGTGCGGGTCGACGTGGTGGTGGCCGAGGACGTGCCCCGGCTGCGCCCCGACGCCCGGGCCGCCGTCGTCGGGGCGGTGACCGAGGCGCTGGCCAACGCCGGGCGGCACGGGCGGGCGGGACGGGTCACGGTCTACGCCGAGCCGGCCGACGAGGGGGGTGTGGCCTGCTCGGTGAAGGACGACGGCACCGGGTTCGACCCCGCCGCGGCCATCGAGGGCATGGGCCTGGCCCGCTCCATCCGGGGACGGGTGGCGGAGGTGGGCGGCCGGGTGGAGGTGGACAGCGCCCCCGGGTGGGGCACGGAGGTGCGACTGTGGGTGCCGTCATGACGACGCGCACCCCCTGGACCGTGGTGCTGGCCGACGACCACGCCATCTGGCGCAGCGGCGTGCGGGCCGACCTCGGCGACGACTTCCGGGTGGTGGGTGAGGCGGGCGACGCGCCGACGGCCATCGAGGTCATCAAGGCGAGCCGACCCGACCTCGTGGTGTGCGACCTCGGCATGCCCGGCGGTGGCGGCCTGGCCGTGACCCGGGAGTGCGGGGAGCTGGCCCGCATCGTCGTGCTGACGGTGTCGGAGGCCGAGCGGGACCTCCTCGACGCGGTGGCCGCCGGAGCGGTGGGCTACCTCGTCAAGTCCACGCCGCCCGACGAGCTGCGGGCGGCGCTGCGGCGGGCGGCCGCCGGCGAGCCCGTCTTCTCCCCCGCGCTGGCCGGGCTCGTCCTCGGCGAGTTCCGACGCTTGTCCAAGGGCTCCGGCGCCTCCCCCTGTCCGACCGGGAGCGGGAGGTCCTCCAGCACGTGGCCCGGGGCCACACCTACAAGGAGATCGGCGAGCGCCTGTTCATCGCCGAGAAGACGGTCGAGAACCACGTCCGCAACATCCTCGGCAAGCTCCATCTCAACCGGAAGCAGGAGCTCATCCGCTACGCCGTCGAGCACGGGATCGAGTAGCTGCCATCCCGTTCTCGCCTGCAGATCGGGGCGGTTTCCGCCACGTTCTGCAGGCGAGAACGCGGGCCCCAGCGCCCCCCAGGGCGGAATGGGGGCCAACCCGGGTTCCGCCGGAGGCCGGCGAGGCGGACCCTCGGGCCATGGAGCTGCAGCCCGTGCCCGTCGGGCGTCGAACGGGGGCCACCTGGGTGGCCGCCACCGGCGCCACCCTCCTCGTGGCCGCCGCCGCCACCTTCGTGGCGGTGCGGTGGGGGACCCTTCCGGACCTCGCCAAGTTCGCCGTGGTGGTGGCCGTCACCGCTGCGGCCGTCGAGGGCGGGAGGGTCGTGGGCCGCCGGCTCCCGGCCACGGGCGCCGTCCTCACCCACCTCGGGGCCTTCCTGGTCCCCGTCGACGTGGCCGCCGTCGGGGTCCACCTCGAGCTCGACCTCTCTTCCATGCTGATGGCCGAGGGGGCGATCGCCGCGCTGGCCTTCACCGTCCTCGACCGACGGCTGGCCTCGCCCGTCCTCCGGTGGGCGTCGGTCGCCGCCGTCGTCGTCCTGGTGGCCGGCGTGGGCGGGGCCACCTCGCTGCCGACGGCTGTCCTCCTGGCCCTCGTGGCCGGTGCCGCCAGCGCCGCCGGCTGGCACCGGTCGTCGGTGGCGTGGGCCGTGACCGCCGGGCTCGCCCCCCTCCTCACCGCCGTCGAGTCCCTGCTGCCCGGCCGGTCCGTGCTCGACGCGCTGGGGTTGGCCGGCACCACCGCCCAGGGCGGCGCCGCCCTCGCCGGGGTGCTGGCCGCCGTCGTGCTGGGCCGGGAGGCGGCTCACCGGATGGCACCGGGCCTGGCCGGCGTCGGCCTCCTCGCCGCCCTGATCGGGTTGGGCACCACCTGGTTCGCCAGCGACCCCTCGCTCGACGCCACCGTCGTGGGCCTCGCCGCCCTGTTCCTGCTGGCCCAGCTGGTCGCCTGGGCGGTCGCCGACGATCCCTTCTGGGGGCCGGTGGCCGCCGCCACGGCCACCGCCGGCGAGCTCGCCGCCCTGACCGGTGTCGCCGCCGCGGTCGGCTGGATCCTCGCCACCCCGCTCCTCGAGGGCGACGTGCACCGCGCCAGCGCCACGGCCCTGGCGGTGCTCGGCGCCGGCTATGCCGTGGCCGGCACCCGCCGGCGCTCGCCCGCCGGCCCGCTGTCGCTGGCCGTCACCTGCCTCGTGGCCGCAGTGGCCGCCGGGACGGGCTCGACCACGGCCACCGTGGTCGTCCTCCTCGTCGTGGCCGGCACCGGCGTGGCCTGGGGCGCGCCCGGCGCCACCGGCGTGGTCGCCGCCGCCGCGACGTGGGCGCCCTTCGCCGCCGTCCGCATGCCGGGCCTGGCGCTGGCGGCGGGAGCCGTGTCGCTGGTTGCCCTGCTGGTGACGACGGTCCGCGCCGCCCGCGGGGAAGGCCACGCGGCCACGTGGTCGCCGCTCCTCGCCCTGCTCGCCCTGGCCGTCGGACTCGGGACCCCGCTGCTCCAGGAGGAGCTCCTCGGGAGCGCCGGGGCGCTGGCGACCGCCGTGGGCGTCGGTGCCCTCGCCGTCCTGGCCCTCGACCTCGGTGGCCGCTCGCTCGGGAACCTGGCCCGGGTGACGACCCTGCTGCTCGGCTTCGGCGTGCTCGAGCTCGAGCCGGGGCCCGGGGCGGCGGTGGCGGCGCTGCTCCTCGCCCTCGCCCTGGCCGACGCCGTGCGCCTCGACGAGCCGGCGCTGGCGGGGACGGCCGCCCCCCTCGTGCCCCTGGCCGCGCTGCAGCTGGCGGCGTTCCTCGAGCTCGACACGGCCGCCACCGGCCTGTTCCTCTGCGTGGCGGCGGTGCCCGTGACCGGCGTGGCCGCCACCGTGGCCCGTCGCTGGGCCCCGCCCGCGCTGGCCACCGCCCTGGTGCTGCTGGTCATCGGCACCTCGCTCGCGGTCATCGACCTCGCATCGCTCGGCACCGCGCTGCTGATCGGCGGCGGTCTCGCCCTCGGCGGCGGCCTGCTCGAGCGGCGCCACGACGTGGCCCTGGTCGGCGGTGCCCTCCTCGTCGCCGGCGTCGAGGCCCACCTCGTGGCCGGCCAGGTCGGCCTCGTCGAGGCCTACGTGGCCCCGGTGGCCGCGCTGCTGCTCGCCCTCGGCTGGTGGGCGGGCGGCAGCTCGTGGGTCACCGACGCCCCCGCCGTCGGCCTGCTCGCCGGGACCGCCCTGCTCGAGCGGCTGCTCGGCGGCGGCGGGGGCCACGCCGTGGTGGCCGGCGCGGTGGGCGTGCTGGCCGTGGCGGCCGGCGGGTGGGGTCGTCGGAGCGCCCCCCTGCTGCTCGGCACCGCGTGCTGGCCGTGCTCACCGTCACCGAGACCCTGGCGTGGACCGCCGGCGTCCCCACGTGGGCCTGGCTCGCCGTGGCCGGCTCGGCCCTCCTCGCCGCCGGCATCGGCCTCGAGCGGTCGGGCACCTCGCCGGCCGAGGCCGGCCAGCGCGTGGTCGACGTCCTCACCACCCGCTTCAGCTAGCGGCGCGGCGTCACCAGCTCCCGACGCAACCGGTCCACCCCAGCACCGCGCGCCGCGGTCCACCAGGCGGACCTGCACGTCGGCCAGGAGCCGGTCGGCGGCGCGGCGGTGTTCCTCAGCGGCGTCGGCGTCGCCTCGGGCGGCAGCGATGTCGGCCAGCAGCGCGAGCGCCCGCCACCGCTCCGGCGGGTGGCCGACCTCAGCGGCGATGCTCAGGGCCCGACCCGCGTGCTCGGCCGCCTCGTCGGGCTCGCCTCGGACGAGGGCCAGCCTGCCCCGGACCCTGGCCGCCTTCCCCTGGTACTTGCGGCTGCTGCTCTCGGCGGCCAAGGCCTCGCAGTCGTCGATCCTCGACCCGACCGCGCCGGGTTCGGCACGAGCGAGGAGCACGGAGCTCGCCGTCAGCAGCAGGTGCTGGCCGTACCGCCACAGAGCCCACGTGTCGCGGAGCGCCTTGCCCTGCACGAGCTCCTCGACGTACGCGACGTGCTCGGCGGCGTGGTCGAGCCGGCCGACGGACAGGTACGTGTCCGCCAGGTTCAACCGGGCGTTGGACATCACCTCCTCATCAGGGATGTCCACCTCGCCGAGGAAGGAGAGGCAGCGCTCGTTCATCGCTACCGCGCCCTGGTGGTCGCCGAGATCGGCCCGCAGCCAACCGATGCTGTTGTAGGCCCGTGCGCGGAACATGGCCTCGCCAGTGGTCTCAGACCTGCGGACCGCCTCCGCGAGGGCAGCGAACGCACCGTCGTAGTCGCCCCGCTCTCCCAGGCCGAGGCCGCGGACCCAGAGGATCGCCTGGCGCATGATGAGGTCCGCACCGACGGGCACGTCGATGCTCGCCAGCTCGACACACCGGTCGATGGCGCCCCGCCAACGCGCGGCCATCGCCATGTTGGCGGACACCGTCGCAAGCGTGCGTGCGTCGCCCTGCGCAGCCGGGAGCAGACGCGCGACGGTCGGTTCCAGCGCGGCCGCCTCCTCGTGCCGGCAGAACACCACGCGCATGATCTGCAGCAGCGCGGCCACGTACAACCTCTGGTGCTCGGCCAGCCGGGGCATGTCGAGGACCTCGAGGGCGGTCTGCTCCCCGCCCTCGAAGTCATGGGAGTAGAAGTCGGCCTCTGCGCGCATCGTGAGCGCCCATCCCAACGAGACGTCGTCGCCGGCGGCTCGCGCCGCGACCGCCATCCGGTCGAACGCGTCGTGGGCCGCCCGCAGGTCGCCGACACCGAGGTGGACGTCCCCGAGCCGGAAGGCGATTGTCGCGGCGCGGTCGTGGCGACCGAGCTGCGACGCCAGACCGACCGCCTGATCGTAGAAGGCGATGGCCGACTCGTTCGAGAACGTCGCCGCTGCGCTGTCACCGGCCTGCTCGGCGTAGTCGAGCGCCTTGTCCCACTCCTTTGCCACGAGCCAGTGGTGGGCCAGGGTCTCGACGTGCTCGGCCAGGCGGTCGGCGTAGACGTCCTCGATGGCCTGAGCCACGAGGCGGTGGAGCGACCGCCGGCGCTCCTCGAGGAGGGTGGCGTAGGTCACCTCGTGGGTGAGGGCGTGCTTGAACAGGTACGCCAGCTCCGGGAACCACGCCTTCTGGCGGATGAGCTCCAAGGCCTTGAGCTCCTCGAGCGTCTCATCGAGGCCATCGGGCAACCCCGCGAGGCGGTCGAGCAGGCGGACGGTGAACTCCCGCCCGATCACCGCAGCGAGCTGGAGCGCGTCCCGAGCTCCGCGCTCGAGGCGGTCGATGCGGGCCAGGATCACCTCCTGGACCGTGCCGGGCACGTCGATGTCCTCGGCCGGTCGGGTGAGCTGCCAGTCGCCGTGGTTGCGCGTGACGAGCCCGGTCTCGACCAGCGTGACGGTGAGCTCCTCGACGAACAGCGGGTTCCCTTCGGCCTTCTCGGTGACGAGCGATGCGATGTCGGCCGGCACCTCGTCGGTGTCGAGGGTGCTGGCGGCCAGCTCGGCCGCAGCACCATCGCTGAGCGAGTCGAGCCCGAGCCGGCTGTGGATGGAACGGTCCCCGAAGGGCGACTCGTAGCCAGTCCGGCTGGTGGTGATGAGCAGGACGGCTTCGGTGCCGGCCGTCTCGGCGAGACTGGCGATGGCCTCGCAGGACGCGGGATCGGCCCAGTGCACGTCCTCGAACACCAGCACCCGGGGCTGCCGCCGGGCAGCGTCGGCGAGCGATATCCGCAGCGCGTCGACGATGGCGGCGCGCCTGGTGCGGGCGTCGGCCTCGATGACAGATGCGTCGCCCGGTTCGACGTCGAGCACGTACTTGAGGTACGGCACCACCCGCCGAGCCTCCTGGGACCACTCGGCCGCCGCGGTGTCGACCCGAGCTGCAACCGCGGCGGGGTCGTCGTGCTCCTCGACGCCGAACGCGTTGCGGAGCAGGTCGGCGATGGGCAGGTACGGCACCTCCGAGGCGCCGGCGGAGCAGTGGCCCTCCCGCCACACGACCGCCTCCGGCAGCCGCCGCCGGAGCTCGAGCAACAGCCGGCTCTTGCCGATGCCGGGCTCACCGGTGATCTCGACGACGTTGCCTCGACCGGACCCGAGGTCGTCGACGTGATCGAGCAGAAGGTCGAGCTCCCGCGATCGGCCGACGAACGGTCCGAGTCCCCGCTCGACTGCGGCCTCGAGGCGGGTGCGGATGGGACGGCGCCGCACGACTTCGTACGCGGCGACGGCTCGCTCCTTGCCCTTGACCTCGAGCTCGCCGAGGGGCCGGCACTCGACGTACTGGCGCACGGCTCGCCAGGTCGCCCCGGAGACGAACACGGTGCCGGCGTCGGCGGCCTGCTCCATGCGGGCGGCGACGTTGGCCGTGTCGCCGATGGCGGTGTAGTCGAGGAGGACCTCGTCGCCCACGCGTCCGACGACGACGGGTCCGGTGCTGAGGCCGATGCGGAAGTCCCAGCCCGCGCCCGAGCGGGCGCCGTGGTCCGCCAGCGCGTCGCGAAGCTCGAGCGCGGCGGTCACGGCGTGCACGGCCGAGGCCTCGAGTGCATGGGGGGCCCCGAACAACGCCATGACGCCGTCGCCCCGGAAGTGGGTGATGGTGCCGCCATGGCGCTCGATGGCCTCGGTCATCAGGGCGACGCACTCCTTCACGAGCCTGTACGCAGCCTCGTCCCCCGACTGCTCGGTGAACGACGTGGAGCCGACGGCGTCGGCGAACAGGACGGTGACGGTGCGCCGCTCCGCCTCAGCCGGACCGGGAGGGGGGGCCCGTGTGTCCCGCGAGGGCGAGCCGCAGGCCGGGCAGTAGCGGGCAGCGGGTGGAAGGGCCTCGCCGCACGGGCAACGGTCGGCGACGAGGTCGGCCCCGCAGGCGGCGCAGAAGCGCGCCGTCGACGAGGCCGTCTGCCCGCACGCCCCGCACGACCGCTCCATGGCGCACCCCCTGCGCGAGACCGATGGTAGGACGGCGGCCGCTCCGGCCACAGGAAGTTGGTCCCGTCGCGGGCGGCCGACGTCTGACCACCGATTCAGCTAGCTGCTAGCCCCCCTTCACGCAGACGTACAGGCCGCGGCCGATGAGGCCCTCGGGGTCGAGCTCGGCGGAGCAGCCGGCGGCGGTGAACGCCTCCCGGTACTCCTCGTCGGTGTAGAGGAAGGTCTCGTGGTGCTCGGGGACGTGCTCGACGCCCGTGGCGCTCCCGATGAGCCAGTGCATGTCGAGCAGCGAGCGGCGGCCCTCGGTGCGGACGCTGGTCATCCGCGTCACCGAGAGGTCGTCGCCCTCGGCGCTGTCGATCCGGGGCAAGGGCGCCGGCTGCCACGCGTCGGGGAACACCCACGGCTCGACGACGAGGACCCCGCCGTCGACCAGGTGCCGGGCCAGGTTGGCCACGCCACGGCGCAGCTCCTCCGCCGGCACCAGGTAGGCGATGGAGCTGAACAGGCACGTGACCGCGTCGAACCGGCGGCCGAGGTCGAACGTGCGCAGGTCGCCCTGGTGGAGCGGCGCACCGGGGACCCGGCCGCGGGCCCGGGCCAGCATGGCCGGGCTGCCGTCGACGCCCTCGACGTCGAAGTAATCACGCAGGTGGGCCAGGTGGGCGCCCGTCCCGCAGGCGGTGTCGAGCAGCGTGCGGGCCTCCGGGCGGCGCTCGCGGATCAGCTCCGCCACGTGCTCGGCCTCGGCGGCGTAGTCCTTCCCGCGCGCGGCGAAGAAGACGTCGTAGGCCTCGGCCGTCCGGTCGTACACGGCGCCGGACGCTACGGGGTCAGCCCGCCGCAGCCCTCCGTGGTTTCACCGACGCGAGGAACTCGAGCACGGCGGCGTTGAACTCGCCGGCCCGGTCGAGCATCAGCCCGTGCGACGCGCCGCTGAGCACGACCAGCTCCGCGCCGGGGATGCGCTCGACGAGCTCCTCGGCATCGGCCATGGGGGTGAGCACGTCCTGGGTGCCGACGACGACGAGCGTGGGCGCCGTCACGCCCGCCAGCGCGTCCGCCGTCTCGTCCGGCTGCCCGAGGATGGCGGCCACCTGGCTGGCGAAGGCGGCCGGCGAGGCGTTGAGCACCAACGGGGCGAGCACGCTCAGGGGCAGCCCGAACCGGCGCCGGTGGCGGGGCCCGATGAGCCAGCGCAGCGCCTTGGCCGACAACGCGCCCATGCCCCGTTCGGTGGCCAGGGTGGCCCACCCGGCCAGGAGGTCCCGCCGCCACTGCTGGTGCGAGCAGGCGGTGCAGGCCAGCACGAGCGACCGCACCCGCTCGGGCGACTGCACGGCGAGGAGCTGGGCGATGACGCCGCCCATCGACGCGCCCACCACGTGGGCCGAGGCCACGCCCTCGGCGTCGAGCACGGCGCGGGCGTCGGCGGCCATGACCGCGAGGTCGTACGGCCCGGGCGGCTTCCCCGAGCCGCCCACGCCCCGGTTGTCGACGAGGTACAGCCGGTGGCGCCGGCCGAAGGCGAAGCGCTGGAAGGCCCAGCCGCGCAGATCCGTCCCGAGGCCCTGGATGAGCAGGACGGGCTCGCCCCGCCGGCTGCCCGCCACCTCGTAGTGGATCCGAGTGCCGTCAGACGCTCTGGTGAACGCCATGGGCCGGGGACCCTAGGGGGGCGTCGGCGCCCGGATCGGTACCGGACGTTGCGGTCGTCTTCCGGTTCGCGGTCCGATCAGCCGCGCCGCAGGGCGTCGATCCCCGCCCGGACCCCCTCGGCCAGCACCGCCGGCCCCGCTCGCCGCTGTCCCACCGGGGGGGCGAGCTCCAGCGCCCACGAGCGCCGCCACCCGGCGCCGACGAGGGCGGCGGGGACCACGGTGGCCGCCTCGTCCACGGCGGGCACCAGGTCGTCCTCGTCGAGCGGGGCCGCGCCCGGCCGCAGGGACCGGCCCAGCGGGAGGACCACGAGGTGGCCGGCCCGCAGCAACCCGGCCACCTCCTCGGGCCTCGCGACGGCGGCGCCCAACCGCCGCAGCAGGGGGCCGACGGGGGCCACGTCGGGCACGCCCACGAAGCGGGCCGGGCGGCCGGTGGCCCGGCGCAGCGCCGTGGCCACCGCCAAGGGCGCGACCGGGTCGAGTCCCCGGGCCAGCACCACCACGGCGGGGCCGGAGGCGGGAACGGCCTCGACGCCCCGCACCGCCACCGGCCACCGCCAGCCGGTCAGGCGGTCGACGGCGCGTGCCAGGCGGGCGTCGTAGCCCCAGCGGTCGACCTCGCCCGGCAGCGCCGGTCCCTACGCGGCGTCGCCGGGGACCACCCGGAGGCGGGTCACCGGCGCCCACTCGTGGACGAGGCGCACCACCTCCCGGGTGGGGGTGGCGGGCACGATGCCGAGGACCGCCTCGGCCAGGCTGCCGTCGGCCGTCCGGCCCCGGCCCAGCAGCTCGACCAGGTGGTCGGGCACGGGCGCACCGGCGAGGTCGGCCACGCGGCGGGCCACCATCCAGCCCGGTCCGGCCAGCGGCAGCGGCACCCGGCCACCGAGGCGGGCCGCCTGCGAGACCGTGACCGCGCCGGGCGCCACCACGTTGAACGTCCCCGGCCGCCGGGCCAGCAGCGCGGTGACGACGGCGCGGGCGGCGTCCTCGTGGTGCACCACGGAGAAGGGGGGATCGGCCAGCCCGTTGAAGGGCACCACGGGCAGGCGGAGGTAGCGGCCGAGGGGGCTCGGCACGTGGGGTCCGATGACGGGCGCCAGGCGCAGCACGGTGACCACGGCACCGGCAGCGGCGGCGTGGCCCGCCCGCCACTCGACGCGGGCCAGGCTGCGGCCGAAGTCCGAGCGGGGACCGACGGGCACCTTCTCGTCGGGCACGGTCACCGACCCCCGGCCCCGGCCGTAGACCTCGATCCCGGAGCGCACCACCAGCGATTCCACCGCCGGGTTCTCGGCCACCGCGCCGAGCACGGCGTCGGCTGCCGCCGCCGTCCGCTCGCGCGCCGCCCGCGGCCCGCAGCGGGCATCGGGCTCGTACACGCCGAGGTGGACCACCGCCGTGGGCCGGAAGGCGCGGATGGCGGCTGACGTGCGGGCGCGGTCCCGGGGGTCGACCCGGGTGAAGCCCGTCCGTCGCAGGCGGCGGCGGGGCGGGTCGAGGTCGATGCCGGCGAGGGCCTTCACCGAGCGCTCCTGCTCGAGCAGCATCGCCACCCGCGTGCCGAGCTCGCCGCCCAGCCCCGTCACCAGGACCCGCATCAGTCGTTAAGTCTGCTCGGGCCGGAGCGTCGGGAAGAGGATGACGTCCCGGATGGTGGTGGCCCCCGTCAGCAGCATCACGACGCGGTCGATGCCGATGCCGAGGCCCCCCGTCGGCGGCAGCCCGTACTCGAGGGCCCGGACGTAGTCCGCGTCGACCACCATCGCCTCCTCGTCGCCACCCGCCCGACGGGCGGCCTGCGCCTCGAAGCGCCGCCGCTGCTCGTCCGGGTCGGTCAGCTCCGAGAAGGCGTTGCCGATCTCGCGCCCGGCCACGATCGGCTCGAAGCGCTCGACGAGACCAGGGACCTCCCGGTGGTCCCGGGCCAGCGGCGACACCTCCTTCGGGTAGTCGCACACGAAGACAGGGCCCCAGAGCTCGGCCTCGGTCGTCTTCTCGTAGAGCTCGAGCACCAGGGCGCCCGGGCCCATGGCGGGGTCGACCGCCACGCCGTGCTCCTCGCAGATGCGGCGCAGCTCCTCGACGGGCATTCGGGGGTCGACCCGCACGCCGGCGTGCTCCTCGATCAGGTCGAGCATGGTGGCCCGGCGCCAGGGGGGCGTCAGGTCGAGGGGACGGCCGTCGTAGGTCAGCTCGGTGGTGCCGTGGAGCTCCCTGGCGGCGGCGGCCACCAGCTCCTCGGTGAGCCGCATCATGTCCGTGTAGTCGGCGTAGGCCTCGTAGAGCTCGAGCATCGTGAACTCGGGGTTCCACCGGTTGCCCATGCCCTCGTTGCGGAACGTGCGGCCGATCTCGAAGACCTTCTCGAAGCCGCCGACCACGAGCCGCTTCAGGTACAGCTCGGGCGCGATGCGGAGGTACAGCTCCATGTCGAGGGCGTTGTGGTGGGTGACGAAGGGCTTGGCCAGGGCGCCGCCCGGCAGCGGGTGGAGCACCGGGGTCTCGACCTCGACGAAGCCCCGGCCCTCGAGCTCCCGGCGGAGGGTGGCCACGATGGTGCTGCGGGCCCGCAGGGTCTCCCTGGCCTCGTCGGTGACCCAGAGGTCGACGTAGCGCTGGCGGTAGCGGGTGTCGGGATCGACGATGCCGTGCCACTTGTCGGGGAACTGCCGACGGGCCTCGGCCAGCACCACCCACTCCCCCACCTGCACGCTCAGCTCGCCCCGGCGGGTGGTCATCACCTGGCCCCGCACCCCGATCCAGTCGCCCAGCGAGAGGTCGCAGAACTCCTCGAAGCGCGGGGTGGCGGCGACGGTGGCGAACAGCTGGATGCGACCGGAGCCGTCCTGGAGGGTGCCGAAGGCGAGCTTGCCCTGGACCCGGCGGAGCATCAGCCGCCCGGCCACCGCCACCTCGTCGCCCGTCTCCTCGCCCGGGGCCAGGTCGGCGTAGCGCTCGTGGAGCTCGGCCGCCGAATCGGTGCGCTCGAAGCGGTAGGGAGGCGGAGCGGTCATTGGTCCACCCTCAGGTCGTGCACTCCTCGGACCGTCCCGTCGACGTGGGCACCAATGACCGGCCGTCGCTGGCGCTCCGGCAAGGGTGCTGTACTCGTCGGTTCGCTCGCGAGCTCGCTCACGTGTTCTTCTCGAAGATGACGCGCAGACCGACCAGGGTCAGCTCCGGCTCGAGGTGCTGGATGGTCGAGCACAGGGGCCCGATCACGCCGGCCAGCCCACCGGTGGCCACCACCGTCGAGGGGCCGAGCTCGTCCTCCATCCGGCGCACGAGCCCGTCGACCAGCGCCGAGTAGCCGTAGACGGCGCCCGACTGGATCGACTCGACGGTGGTCTTGCCGATGACGCGGCGGGGCTCGGTCAGCTCCACCCGGAACAGGCGGGCGGCGCGGGCGTAGAGGGCGTCCAGGCTGATCTCGATGCCGGGAACGATGGCACCGCCGGCGTACTCGCCCTTGGGGGATATGGCGTCGAACGTCGTGGCCGTGCCGAAGTCGACGGCGACGATCGGCGGGCGGTAGCGGGCCAGGGCGCCCACCGCGTTGGCGATGCGGTCGGCGCCCACCTCGCGGGGGTCCTCGTAGAGGATGGGCATGCCGGTCTTCACGCCGGGCTCGATGATGACGAGCGGCGCGTCGCGGAAGTAGCGGCGGGCCATGTCCCGCAAGGCGGCCGTCACCCGGGGCACGCCCGACGAGATGGCGAGCCCGTGGACGTCCGAATCGAAGCGGTAGCCGTGGAAGCCGAGGAACTCCTGCACGAGCAGGGCCAGCTCGTCGCTCGTGCGCTCGGGGTTGGTGGACAGGCGCCAGTGGTCGACGAGGACGTCGCCGTCGGCGGGGTCCTCGTAGAGGCCGATGACGGTCTGGGTGTTCCCGCAGTCCACGACCAGCAGCATCAGGTGGCCTCGATGTCGAGGCCGAGGTCCAGGGCGGGGGCCGAGGCGGTGAGGGCGCCGGCCGAGACGAGGTCGGCCCCGGTGTCGACGTAGCCGGGGAGCGACTCGATGGTCACGCCACCGGAGATCTCCAGCAGGGGGCGGCGGGCGTCGCCCCGGACGGCGACGCAGGCCCGCACCTCGTCGGGCGTCATGTTGTCGAGCAGCACGATGTCGGCGTCGGCCTCGACCGCCTCGACGAGCTGTTCCAGCCGGTCGGCCTCGACCTGCACCGTGCGCCCGGGCCACCGCTCGCGGGCCCGGCGCACGGCCTCGCCGACGCCGAGGGCGGCGAGGTGGTTGTCCTTGAGGAGGACCCACTCGCTCAGGTTGCCGCGGTGGTTGGCCCCGCCCCCGGCCCGGACGGCCGCCTTCTCCAGGGCCCGCAGGCCGGGCGTGGTCTTGCGCGTGTCCCACACGGTGAGGCGCCCGGCGCAGACATCGACCCAGCGGCGGGTGGCGGTGGCGATGCCGGAGAGGTGGCACAGCAGGTTGAGGGCGGTCCGCTCGGCGGTGAGGATCGAGGCCAGCGGCCCCTCGACGTCGGCCACGGGGTCGCCCGCCGTCAGGGCATCGCCGTCGTCGGCCCGCCAGGTGACGGTGATGGCGGGATCGACGGATCGGAAGGTCTCGTCCGCCGCAGGCCGGCCGGCCAGCACGCCCGGGGCCCGGGGCACGATCGCCCCCCGACCCTTCAGGTCCGGCGGGAGGAGGGCGGCGGTCACGTCGCCCAACGGCTCGAGGTCCTCGGCCAGAGCGCGGGCCACCACGTCCCGCACCGCGCTCATCGGCGGGTGGGCGGGGTTCACCGGAGCACCAGCCGGCGGCGCTGGGCCGGGTCCTCGTCGGGGAAGTCCCCCCGCCAGTGGCAGCCCCGGCTCTCCGTGCGGGCGGTGGCGGCGGCCACCACCGCCCCGGCCACCGTGGCCAGGTTGCGCACCTCGGCGGCGGCCACCCCCTCGGTGCCGGCCACGGCTGCCCCCGCCGCCTCGGCCGCCGCCCCGGCGACGGCCAGCGACTCGGCCGTGCGCACCACCCCGGCCCCCTCGGTCATGGCCCGCTGGAGCCCCTCCCGCGCCTTTGCCGGCATCGTTCTTTGGCCGCTGTCCGACCGCTCCGGTAGGGAGAGAACCAAAGAACGGGGAGGAGCCCTCGAGGACGGCGCGCATGGCGCCCGTGGGGCGGGGCCCGTCGCGGCCGGCGAGGAGGGCCTCGACGGCGCGGGGGGCGAAGACCATGCCCTCGAGGAGGGAGTTGGAGGCGAGGCGGTTGGCCCCGTGGACGCCGGTGCACGCCACCTCGCCGCAGGCCCACAGGCCGGGCAGGGCGGTGGCCCCGTCGAGGTCGGTCACCACGCCGCCGCAGAGGTAGTGGGCGGCCGGGGCCACGGGCAGCCACTCGGTCACCGGGTCGAGACCGGCGGCCCGCACCGAGGCGGCGATGGTGGGGAAGCGCTCGTCGAACCGCTCCAGGCCGGTGGCGTCGAGCCACAGGTGCTCGACCCCCTGCTCGAGCATGCGCTCGGTCATGGCCCGGCTGACCCGGTCCCGCGGCGCCAGCTCGTCGACGAAGCGCTCGCCCCTGGCGTCGCGCAGCAGGGCCCCGTGCCCCCGCAGCGCCTCGGAGAGGAGCGGCCGGGGCATGGCCGGGTGGTGCAGGGCGGTCGGGTGGAACTGGAGGAACTCGACGTCGGCCACCGCCACGCCGGCCCGCACCGCCATGGCCACGCCGTCGCCGGTGGCCTCGGCCGGGTTGGTGGTCACGGCGTGGAGCGCGCCCGCCCCCCCGGTGGCCAGCAGCACGGCGCCGGCCCGCACCTCTTGCCGCTCGCCGGACGGGTCGAGCGCCACCACGCCCCGGCACCGGCCACCCTCCACGAGCAGGTCGAGGGCGAACCACCCCTCCAGCACCGCCGCTGCAGTGCGCTCGACCGCCGCCACCAGCGCCCGCTCCACCTCCGCCCCCGTCGCCGCGCCGCCGGCGTGGACCACCCGCGCCTTCGAGTGGCCGCCCTCCCGGGCCAGCAGCAGGGCGCCCCCGGGGTCGAGGTCGAACTGGGCGCCGAGGGCGATGAGCTCGACCACCCGCCCCGGTCCCTCGTCGACCAGCACCCGCACGGCGTCGACGTCGCACAGCCCGGCCCCGGCGGCGAGGGTGTCGGCCAGGTGCAGGTCGGTCGAGTCCGACTCGATGTCGGGGTGCAGCGCCGACAGCGACCCCCGCAGCACGGCGGCCACGCCCCCCTGGGCCCACCGCGTGGCCGACTGCTCCAGGTCGGCCTTCGTCAGCACCCCCACGCGCAGCCCCGGCTCGCCCGCCGCCCGCACCGCGGCCGAGAGGCCGGCCACCCCGCTCCCGAGGACCAGCAGGTCGAGGTCCGGGGGGCCGGGCACAGTGCTCAGGCCGGCCCGCCCGCCGGCAGCTCCACCCAGCGGCGGCCCCCGGGCACGAGGGCGGGATCGACGGCCTGGTTGGCGGTGTCGACGTGGACCACGACGGGCTCGTAGCCGTCCAGCTCGGCGTCCTCGTAGTCGGCGTAGGTGAGGACGATGACTCGGTCCCCGGGGGCCACCAGCCGCGCGGCGGCGCCGTTGACGCACACCTCGCCCGGCTCACCGACGATGGCGTAGGTCTCGAACCGGGCGCCGTTGTCGATGTCGAGGACGGCCACCTGCTCGTGCTCGCGGATGTCGGCCCGCGCCAGGAGCTCGGGGTCGATGGAGATCGAGCCGACGTAGTGCAGGTCGGCCCCGGTCACCGTGGCCCGATGGATCTTGGACTTCAGCATGCGGCGTCTCACGGGACCCTCACCCCGATGTTGTCGATGAGCCGGGCCCGCCCGAGGCGGGCGGCCACCAGCAGGCGGATGGACCCCGTCAGCGCCGGGGGGGGCACCAGTGTGGCCGAGTCGACCACGTCTGACGACACCAGGCTGACGAGCGGTTCGGCCTCGACGATGGCGCGGACGAGCTCGGCCACCACCGCGGGCTCACGCTCGCCGGCGAGGACGGCGGCGGCCCCCGCCCGCAGGGCCCGGTTGAGCACCGGGGCCGCGGCCCGCTCCTCGGCGGTCAGGTAGGCGTTGCGACTGGAGAGGGCCAGCCCGTCCGGCTCCCGGACGGTGGCGCAGCCCACCACCTCGACCGGCAACCCGAGGTCGCCCGCCAGCCGCGTGACGACCACGAGCTGCTGCCAGTCCTTCTCGCCGAAGTAGGCCCGGCACCGCCCGGCCAGGGCGAAGAGGCGGGTGACCACCGTGGCCACCCCCTCGAGGTGCCCGGGCCGGCTGCGGGCCTCGAGGACGGCGCCCGGCCCGCCCACCGCCACCCGGGTCACCCCCATGTCCATCTGCTCCGGTGGCGGGGCGAAGACGAGCGCCGCCCCGGCCGTGCGGGCCACCCGGAGGTCGGCCTCGAGGGTCCGGGGGTAGGCGGCCAGGTCCTCGCCGGCGCCGAACTGGAGCGGGTTCACGAAGACGGTCGCGCAGGTGACGTCGTTCTCCGCCGCCGACCGGCGCACCAGCGAGGCGTGGCCGTCGTGCAGGGCGCCGAGCGTGGGGACCAGGCCCACGGTCCGCCCGGCTGCGCGCTCGGCGTCGAGGGCGGCGGCCAGGCCTCCGGCCGTGCGCACCACCCGGACGGGCCCGGGAGCGAGCCCCAGATCGGTGCGCCGCACCTCGCCCTCGGCGGCGGCCAGCCGGTCGGCGGGGACGAGGTCGGGGGCCAGGTCGGCCAGCGGGGCGAGGACGAAGCGGCGCTCCCACAGGCGGGGGTGGGGCACGACCAGATCGGGCTCGTCCACCACCTCGTCGCCGACCAGGAGCACGTCCACGTCGAGGGTGCGGGGCGCGTTGGGACCGGTGCGCTCCCGACCGAGCGCGGCCTCGACGCGACCGGCCAGGTCGAGCAGCGCTCGCGGCCCGAGGTCGGCGTCCAGCTCGACCACCGCGTTCAGGTAGGGGGGCGAGCCGGCGGGGCTGTCGCACCGGGTCGGTCTCGTACACGGGCGAGACGGCGACGACGTCGGGGAGGACGGCCACCGCCTCCGCCAGTGCGGCGGCCCGGTCGCCGAGGTTGGCCCCCAGTCCGAGGAAGCTCCTCACCGCCGCCGGCGGAGGTGGACGCCGGCGGTGGCGAGGTGGGAGGCGACGGGCGGGCGCAGCTTGCGCACGCCGACGGCCACCTCCTGCACCCGGTCGTCGGCGGCCAGCACGGCGTCGGCCACCCGCTCGGCCACGTGCTCGAGCAGGGCCGCCGGCGCCGCGGTCACGGCCCGCTCCGCCGCCGAGCACACCCCGCCGTAGTCGACGGTGTCGTCGAGGTCGTCCGACCGCCCTGCGGGACCGAGGTCGAGGTGGACGTCGATGTCCACCTCCAGCGGCTGGGGCCGGCGACGTTCCTCGGGGGGCACGCCGCAGCGGCCCAGGACCCGCAGGCCCCGCACCTCGACGCGGTCGTCCGTCACGGATCCCGCGGCAACGTCTCGGCCACCGCCACCAGCTCCCGGCCGGGCGGCCCGATCTGGCGGTGGACGAGGTGCTCGACCACGGCGATGGCCTTGTGGGCCTCGGGCACCATGCCCGTGTACACGAGGTAGCCGGCCATCGTCCCCGCCAGCCGGTCCCCCAGCTCCTCGTGGTGGAGCAGCAGCTTGTCGCCGGCGGCCAGCTGGCGGCGGAGGTCGGGGTAGAGGTGGCCCAGCACCGAACGGGCGTCGTCCGAACCGCCGAAGGGCACGTGCTGCCAGGGCATGCCCAGCTCGTCGTAGGCGTGGAGGTTGTGCGGCGACGGGAGCAGGCTGATGATCCGGGTGAACCCCTGGTTCTGGACCCAGATGATCTCCTCCTGGCGGCGCACCCGGCGGTGGTTGGCGCCGTAGCCGCCGAGTCGCTCGCAGATCGCCAGCTGCTCGGCGATGAGCCAGGTGAAGTGGCGGGGCACGATGCCCGCAGCCCACTTGCCCCTCATGCGGCAGCCTCCAGGAGACGCAGCGCCGCCACGGTGGGGGCGACGTCGTGGACCCGGACCATCGCCGCTCCCTGCTCGGCGGCCCACACCGCCGTCGCCACCGACGCCTCGAGGCGGTCCTCGACGGGGGCACCGCCGGTCAGCTGCCCGAGGGATCCCTTGCGGCTCGTGCCCACGACGACCGGCACGCCGTCGGCCACCAGCCGATCGAGGGACCGGAGGAGGGCCAGGTTGTGCTCGAGGCGCTTGCCGAAGCCGATGCCCGGGTCGACCCACACCTCCTCGACGCCGGCCTCGCGGGCCTTGGCCACCCGGTCCCGGAGGAAGGTGGCGACCTCGGCCACCACGTCGTCGTAGTGGGGGGCCGCCTGCATGGTCGCCGGCGATCCCTGCATGTGCATGGCCACCCAGCCCACGCCCGCCCCGGCCGCCACCGGCCACAGCGAGGCGGACACGTCGTTGACCAGGGTGGCGCCCGCCCCCACCGCCGCCTCGGCCACGGCCGCCGAGCGGGTGTCGACCGAGACCCGGACCGTCGGGGCCAGCGCCTCGACGACCGGCACCACCCGGCGCCGCTCCTCGGCCTCGTCCACCGGCGCCGCCCCCGGCCGGGTCGACTCGCCGCCGACGTCGACCACGTCGGCACCCTCGTCCACCAGGGCGAGGCCGTGGGCCACCGCCCGGTCGGGGTCGAGGAAGCGACCACCGTCGGAGAAGGAATCGGGCGTGACGTTCAACACGCCCATGACGAGGGGCCGCACCTCCGGCACCGTACCCGTGCTACCTGGCAGATCGGATCAGCTGCATGGCCTCGTTGCGGGTGGCCACGCTGTCCCGGAACTGGCCCCGCATGGCCGACGTGGTCGTCGTCGTGCCCGGGGTCCGCACCCCCCGCATCGACATGCACAGGTGCTCGGCCTCGACCACCACGAACACGCCGCGGGGCTCGAGGCTGCGTTCCATCTCGTCGGCGATCTGGGCGGTGAGCCGCTCCTGGACCTGGAGGCGGCGGGCGAACGACTGCACGAGGCGGGGCAGCTTCGACAGGCCGGTGATGCGGCCGTCCGCGCTCGGGATGTAGGCCACGTGGGCCCGGCCCATGAAGGGCACCAGGTGGTGCTCGCACAGGCTGTACAGGGGGATGTCGTGGACCATGACCATCTCGTCGTGGTCGGCGGCGAAGGTCAGCTCGATGCTGGGCTGCTCGTGGATCCCCGACAGGACCTCGGCGTACATGCGGGCCACCCGGGCCGGCGTGTCGACCAACCCGTCCCGGTCGGGGTCCTCCCCCACGGCCTCGAGGATCTCCCGCACCGCCTTGGCCACGCGCGCCTGGTCGACGCTCATGGGATCGCCACCTGCCCGTCGCGGTAGGCGCACACGAACGGGAGGTTGCGGTAGCGCTCGCCGGCGTCGAGGCCGTAGCCCACCACGAACGTGGGCGGGATCTCGAAGCCGACGTAGCGCAGCTCGACCTCGGTGGTGACCCGGTTCTCCTTGGCCAGCAGGGCGCACACCTCGAGGCTGGCCGGGCTCCGCACCAGGAGGTTGCGCCGCAGGTAGGCGAGGGTCAGGCCGCTGTCGACGATGTCCTCCACGACCAGCACGTGGCGGTCGGTGAGGTCGAGGTCCAGGTCCTTGACGATGCGGACCACGCCGCTGGTCCGGGTGGCGCTGCCGTAGCTGGCCACGGCCATGAAGTCGAACTCCACCGGGAGGTCGATGGCCCGGGCCAGGTCGGCCATGAACATGAACGCGCCCTTCAGCACGCCGACGAGGAGGGGTGGGCGCCCCGCGTAGTCGGCCGTGATGGTCTTCCCCAGCTCGGCGATGCGGGTGGCCAGCTCGTCCTCGGACACGATCAGCTCGCCGAGGTCGGGGTTCCCGTCGAACGGCGGCGGGACGCGGCGGGGGGTGCCGAGGGCGCCGGGCATCGGCGGCACGCTAGCGACGGCGGGAGGGCGTCCCGGCGTCGTCCTCCGCCGACCGCTCGAGCCGGAGCCGTCCCGCCGTGCGGGCGACCCGGCGGCCACCGCCGACATCGGTGGCCCGGGCCTCGCCGCGGGCCACGGCCAGGACCCGCTCGACGGTGGCGGCGTCGGGCGGGTAGGTGAGGCCGGGCCGGGTCAGCCAGGCCCGCACCGCCCGCCGGGCCAGGGGCGCCGGGGCGCCGGCCAGCCCGGCGGCGTCGGTCGGGTCCAGCTCGGCCGCCAGGGCGGCGAGGAGGTCGGCGTCGTCGGCGGCCAGGGCGGCGGTGCGGGCGAGGAGCGGGGCCACGTCCCGGCCGGCCACGTCGTCGAGCAGGGGCACCACCCGGGCCCGCACGGCGTTGCGCCGTAGCGACAGGTCGGTGTTGGAGGGGTCGACGACGGGGTCGAGGCCCAGCTCGACGCACAGCCCGGCCGTCTCCGCCCGCCGGAGGGCGAGCAGCGGCTTCGACGGGCCCCGGCGCATGCCGGCCAGCCCGTCGGCCCCGGCACCGCGCAGGAGGTTGAGGAGCACGGTCTCGGCTTGGTCGTCGAGGGTGTGGCCGGTCATGGCCCCGGCGGGCAGCGCCGCCCACCGGGCCTGGCGGGCCCGGGCCTCGAGGTTCGGGCCCGGCTCGACCGGCGCCCGCACCGCCCGGAAGTCCGCCCCGAAGCGGCGGGCGGCGCCGGCCACCACGTCGGCCTCGTCGGCCGAGCCGGGCCGGAGCGCGTGGTCGACGTGGACGGCAGTGACCCGGAGGCCGGCGGACACGGCCAGCGCCAGCAGGGCCAGGGAGTCGGCCCCGCCCGAGACGGCGGCCACCGCCTCGGCGCCGGCGGGGGGGAACGTGCACCGGGGCAGGAGCCCGGCGGTCCCCGTCGTCGTCCTAGGTGCCGACAGGGGAGGCCTCGACCCGCTCGATCCAGCGCAGCGGCTCGCGCACCTCGGGCAACGACGGGAGCCACTCCGCCCCCGTCCACGCCCGGCGCAGCAGCTCCGGCCCGCCGTAGGCCTCCACGGCGGCGATGAAGTTCTCGCCCTGCTCGTACTGCTTGAGCTTGGCCTCGAGGCCCACGACCTTCTGGAGCACCTTGGCCGGGCCCCGGGTGGTGTTGCGACGCTGGTGCAGGACCCGGTGGAAGCGCTCGGACGAGGGGATCCGGTCGCCGGCGGCCCGGCTCATGGTCACGTCGCCGTGGCCCTCGAGCAGGCTCATCATCCCGCCGATGCGCCCCAGCGCCTCCTGCTGCTCGGGCGTGGCCAGCAGCGCCACCAGACCGCCCTCGTCGAGGGGGTTGCGGCCCGCCCGGGTCTCGTCGAGCGCCCGGCGCAGGGCGGCCAGCAGGCGCTTGGGGTCGGGGTCGACGCTGCGCAGCGTCTCGTCGACGAGGCCGACGAAGTGGTCCCGCAGCCAAGGGACCCCCGTGAACTGCGCCCGGTGGGTCACCTCGTGGAGGGCCAGCCACAGGCGGAACTCCCGGGGCGGGAAGGCGTACTTCTTCTCCAGGGCGAGGACGTTGGGGCCCACGTAGTACACGAGGTCCTGCTCGGCGGGGTCCTCGTCCTCCACCAGGAGCAGGTCGTACTGCCCGAGGACCCGGGTCGACATCCAGCCGAGGAGGGTCCCCACCTCGAGGCCGGTGAGGGTGCGGGTGACGCCGGCGGCGGCGGCGTTGGTCGACATCTTGTCGCCCAGGCGCTCGGTCAGCGGCCGGAGGAGGCGACGGAACGAGGCCAGGTTGGCCCGGACCCACCCGCGGCGGTCGGTGACCCGGGCCCGGGCGGGGCCGGCGGCCGACACGAGGCCGGTCTCCTCCGCCACCAGGGCCTCGGCCTCGGCCGTGAGCTCGTCGAAGTCGCGCTCGAGGGAGTCGACGTGGTACGACTCGGCGAGCGGCTCGCGGCCCCCCACCCGGGCGGCCACCCGCTCGGCCAGGTCCCAGGCGATCGGCTCCGAGGGCACCCGGCTACGGCCTGGGGTACTTCGCCGCTTGCACCCGCTTCAGGTAGCCGACCACGGTGGCCAGCAGCAGCACCACGCCGCCGATGGCGAGGGGAACGGCGATCCAGTAGTGCCAGACCTTGGCGGCGAGGACCGGGTCCATGCCGCCATCGTACGGGCCCGGCGGGGGGTCGCCGGCGCCGGAGATCAGGGGCCGAGCTTCTTGCCGCGGGTGCGGGGCACGACCATCGGGGCGTGGAGGCTGCAGAAGGTGCCGTCGTTGTAGACCGACAGCTTCGTCTCGCAGCCGTCCTCCCGGCACACCCGACCGGTGCGGTACCGGCGGGTGCTGCCCTCCGTGCTCGTGATGCGGGAGCCGAGGAGGGCCGACTCTTCCATCGTGGTCACGGTCCCGGTCTACCCGGGTCGAAACCGTTTTAGTGCTAACTTTCTGCGCGGACGTTCCCCGAGCGTGCGCAGGGCCTGCACCACCCGGGCCCGCAGGTCCTCGGGCACCTCGTCGCCCCGGCAGCACGTCGACACCACGACCCGCAGCTCGGCCTCGAAGTCGAACGCCTCCAGGCAGCAGGCGCACCGGTCCAGGTGGGTGCGGATGGCGGTCCGGCGTTCGGAGGTCAGCTCCCCGTCGAGGAAGACGTAGAGCTGGCGCAGGGCCTCACCGCAGTCGGTGGGGTCGTGGCGGTCAAGCACGTGGTCTGCGCTCCTGGTCCTCGTCGTCGCTCCGTCCGGTCGGGGCGCCCACGGGTTCCTCCCCCCGGGCGTCGACCAGGCCGCGTCCTGCGGCGAACTCGTACAACCGCTTCTGGAGCGCCCTTCTTCCGCGATGCAGCCGACTCATCACGGTTCCGATGGGGACGTCCAGGATCTCGGCGATCTCCTTGTAGGAGAAGCCCTCCACATCGGCGAGGAGGACGGCCAGCCGGAACTGCTCGGGCAGCGACTCGACCGCCTCCCGCACCTCGGTCTCGGTGAGCCCGTCGAGGAGCTCGTCCTCGGCGCTGCGGCTGGCCCTCGCCCCCTCGAGCCCGCCCAGGCGGCGGTAGAGGTAGAGGTCCTCGACCTCGTCCAGGTCGGTCTCGTCCGGCCGGCGCTGGGCCGCCCGGTACCGGTTGATGAAGGTGTTGGTGAGGATGCGGTAGAGCCAGGCCTTGAGGTTGGTGCCCTGCTCGAACCCGCCGAAGCCCCGGTAGGCCTTGAGGTAGGTCTCCTGGACCAGGTCCTCGGCGTCGGCGGGGTTGCGGGTCATGCGGAGGGCGGCCGAGTACAGCGACGGCATGTACTCCATCGCCTGGGCGGTGAACGTGGCCTGGTCGGCCATCAGGAGGTGTCCCGCACCGCCCCTTCCTACCCCGTGAAGAGGGGGTTGGGGAACAGGTCCCGGCCCTATCCGGGCCAGACGGCCCAGGTCAGGGGGACCACCGTGGCGAGCCCCATGGCCAGCACGACGAGGCGCGCCACCAGGAGGTTCACCTCCCGCACCTCGAGTCGCAGCACGACCTCGTCCCGATCCGGCACGGCCACCGGTTCCTCCCTCCGCCTGGGTCGGAGGAGCATCGGTGATCCGGGGCCCCGACTGGAGGGCGGACCGGTGCCGGTCGCGTGACGGTCCGCCGTCGTCGCCGGGCGGGGTCGGGCACGGTCCGGCACGTCTCGGCGCGCTGAGTTCGGATTTTCCGTACTCGAGCGCGCCGAGACTGGTGCGCATGGCCAGCCCCACGGCGCCGGACCTCGCCGGCATCCGGGCGGCCATGGCCCGGGGCGAGTACCTGCTGGCCTTCGACGAGGCCACCGCGGCCGTCGAGGACCACCCGGACGACGTCGAGGTGCGCTACCTCGCCGTGCTGGCGTTGGCCCGGGCGGGGGCGACCGACCGGGCCGCAGCCGTGCTCGCCTCCTCCGACCTCGAGGCCGCCGTCGCCGGTGCTCCGCCCGCGCTCCAGGAGGACGTCGCCGCCCTCGGCGCCCGGCTGGCCAAGGACCGGGCGCTGGCCGTCGGCGGTGAGCGGCGCCGGGCGCGGGCCCGGGAGGCGGCCGAGCGGTACGAGGCCATCTACCGACGCCTCGGCCGCTCCTACACGTGCATCAACGCCGCCACCATGTGGCTGGTGGCGGGCGACCGGGCCCGCGCCGCCGACCTGGCCGAGGCGGCCCGCCGGCTCGTGGGCCAGGAGGAAGCGGATCCCTACTGGTCGGCGGCCACCGAGGCGGAGGCGGCGCTGGTGCTCCGCGAGCCGGCCGCCGCCACCGAGGCGCTCGCCCGAGCGGCGGCGGCGGGGACCGATCTGGCTGCGCTCGCCTCGACCCGCCGGCAGCTCCTGCTCGTCTGCGAGCTCCACGGGCTCGACCCCGACCTGCTCGGTCCCCTCGCCGCCCCGACGGTCGTCCACTTCGGCGGCCACATGATCTCCCGCCGCTTCCCTCGCCGAGGCCGAGGCCGACGTCGCCCGCGCCATCGCCGCCCACCTCGACGAGGCCCGGGTCGGCTTCGGCTTCGGGTCGCTCGCCTGCGGCGCCGACGTGCTCTTCGCCGAGGCCCTGCTCGCCCGCTCGGCCGAGCTCCACGTCGTCCTGCCCTTCGCCGCCGACGAGTTCCGGCGGGTGTCGGTGGCCCCCGGCGGCGAGGCGTGGCTCGGGCGCTTCGACCGCTGCCTCGGGGCGGCCACCTCCGTCACCCACTCGACCACCGGCGGCTACCTCGGCCACGACGCGCTGTTCGACTACTGCAGCCGCCTCGCGATGGGACACGCCCTCATCCGCGCCAGCTTCCTCGCCGCGCCCGTCGAGCAGGTGGTCGTGTGGGACGGCGAGCCGCCGTCCGGCGAGGCCGGCACCGCGGTCGACGTCGCCACCTGGCGACGGCACGGCCGGCGCACCACCGTGATCCCCGTCGGCGCCGGCGGACGGGGAGACGACGCGGGCGCGCCCCGGTCGTCGCCCCGCTCGGTCCACGCCATGCTCTTCGCCGACGTCAAGGGCTTCAGCCGGCTGCCCGACGCGCAGATGGGCGTGTTCCTCGACGCCGTGATGACGCCCCTGGCCCGCACCCTCGACCGCTTCGGCGACGACATCCTCTTCCGCAACAGCTGGGGCGACGGCCTCTACGTCGTCCTGCGGGACGTGACTGCGGCGGCCTCGTGCGCCCTCGCCCTCCAGGACGCGATGCGCGAGCTCGACCCCACCGCGGTCGGGCTGCCACCGACGCTCGGGTTGCGCATCGGGGCCCACGTCGGGCCCGTCTTCGAGGCGGTGGACCCGATCCGGGGGGAGCGCAACTACTACGGCGTGGAGGTGACCCGCACCGCCCGCATCGAGCCCCGCACCCCGGAGGGCGACGTCTACGTGACCGACCCCTTCGCCGCCCTCATCGCCCTCGAGCAGCCCGAGGACCTCAGCTGCCAGTACGTCGGGCACATCCCGACGGCGAAGGACTACGGCACCTTCCCCATGTACGTGCTGAAGCGCCGGGGGTAGCGTCCGCCCAGGTGGAGGGCGGTCCGACGTACGACGCCTTCATCTCCTACAGCCACGCCGCCGACGGCCAGCTGGCGCCGGCGCTGCAGACGACGCTCCAGCGCTACGCCAAGCCGTGGTACCGGCGCCGGGTCCTCCGGGTGTTCCGCGACCAGACGGGCCTGTCGGCCAACCCCCACCTCTGGACGTCGATCGTCGAGGCCCTCGACGGCGCCCGCTGGTTCATCCTGCTGTCCTCGCCCGATGCGGCCCGCTCCGAGTGGGTGGGGAAGGAGATCGCCCACTGGGTCGAGCACAAGGGCCCGGACCAGATCCTCCCCGTCGTCACCGACGGCACGTGGGCGTGGGACGCCGACCGCGGGGACCTCGACCAAGGCTCGACGGCGGCCCACCCGGCGCTGTTCGGCGTCTTCACCGAGGAGCCCCGACACGTCGACCTGACGTGGGCCCGCTCGGAGGTGCAGGTCGACCCCCGGGACGGGCGCTTCCTCGACGCCGTGGCCGAGCTGGCCGCCCCCCTGCGGGGCGTGCCGAAGGACGAGCTGGCCGGCGAGGAGGTGCGCCAGCACCGGCGCACCGTCCGCACCGCGTGGACGGCGGCGTCGACGATGGCCGTCCTCCTGGTGGTCGCCCTCGTCGCCGGGACCCTGGCCCTCGTGCAGCGCGACGAGGCGCGGGACCAGCGGACGCGGGCCGAGGAGCAGACCGAGGTGGCGACCGCCCGCAGCCTCTCGGCGCAGGCCATCGCCCAGGCGCCCGTGCGGCTCGACACGAGCCTGCTGCTCGGCGTCGAGGGGGTTCGCCGCGACCGCGCCCCGGAGACGGTGGCCGGCCTCCTCACCGGCTTGAACGGCGCCGCCCGCCTCGTCGGCTTCCGGCCCGAGGTCGACGGTGCGATCGCCGCCCTCGAGCTCTCGCCCGACGGGCGGACCGTCGCGGCCGCCGAGGCCGACGGCCGTCTCCGCCTGTTCGAGGTCGACGGCTGGAGCCCGGTGGCCGACGTGGAGGTGGACGACCTCGGCCTGCTCGACGAGCTCCGGTTCGTGGACGGGGGGCTCGCCGTCGTCGGCGCCCGCGGCGCCCGCATCCTCTCGCTGCCCGACCTCGAGCCGGTCGGCGACGCCATCACGGGGGCCGACGACCTGGCCACGGTGGCGGTGGCGCCGGACAGCCGACGGGCGGCGGTCACCACGTTCCGGGGGACGGAGGTCGAGCTCCGGGACCTGTCGAGCGGGGCGACGACGGGGCAGGCGACGGTCCCGTCCGCGACCGGGGTCGCGGCCCTGGCGTGGACCCCCGGTGGCGACGCCCTGGCGGCCACGTGCGACGACCTCGCGCTGGCCCTGCTCGATCCGGCCACCGGCTCCGTGCTCGGCCAGCGAGGGGCGCCCGGCGGGTCCGCTGTCGCGTTCAGCCCCGACGGCCGGCGGGTGGCGGTGGTCGGCGCCGACGCCGTGACCGTGCTCGACCGGGCGACGCTGGCACCGGTGGCCGAGGGCATCACCGTGGCGCGCCCCCGCACCGCCCGCTTCTCGGCCGACGGCAGCCAGCTGGCGGTCGGGGGTGAGGGACGGGTCCTGGTGTGGGACGTCGACGAGGACCGGCGGGTGGACGAGCTGGTCGGCGTGGACGAGGGGGTGGTCGGGTTGGCGGCGCTCCCCGAGCGGCGCCTGCTGGTGGGCACGCGGTCGACGGTGAGCGAGTGGGAGCTCGGCCAGGTGCCCCCGCTGTCCGCCGGTGTGGGGGACGGCACCGACGTGCTGGCCGTCGATGATCGGGGCACCCGCTACGGCCCCGTGCCGGACGCGAGCGGACTGCGCATGGCCACCACGGCCGACGAGGCCACCGACGTGGAGGTGCCCGGCGCCGTCTGCGCCGTCAACCCGTCCCCCGGCGGCGAGGTGGCGGTGGTGTCGTGGGCGCCGGACGGCGCGGGCGCGGCGGTGACGGAGCTGCGACGCCTCCCCGGCGGCGAGGTGGTCGCCTCGCTGAGCGACGAGCTCGGGCTGTCGACGTGCGCCGCGGGTGCCACCGCCTTCAGCCCCGACGGCGACCGGCTCGTGGCGGCCGCGGCCGACGGCCGTACGGCGGTGTGGGACGTCGGGGCGGGCGACGTGCTGGCCCGGGCGCAGGCCGAAGCCGGCGCCACCCTGGGGTGGGCCGCCGACGGGCGGCGGGTGCTCACCGGGACCACCACGGGGACCCTCGTCCTGCGGGACCCGGACGCGGAGCTGCAGGAGGAGGGGCGCATCCCCCTGGTGGAGGGCGCCGGCATCAGCGGCGTGGAGCCGGTCGCCGACGACCGGGCCGTCGTCACCGTCGAGTCGGGCGAGATCTCCCTGGTGGACCTCGAGGGCGAGGAGACCGTCGGGCCGCCCTTCCGCTGGGGCGGGACCGAGCTGCGGGGCGGGGTGCTCAGCCCCGACGGCCGCCTCCTCGCCGCCGTCGGGCGGAACGGGAACCTCCGCCTCTGGGACGTGCGGAGCCACACCGTCCTCGGGCCCGGTCTGCGGGCCTTCCCGCGGGGGGACGCCGCCCGGCTGACCTTCACCGGGGGCGACGAGCTGGTGACCTGGGACGGCGCCGGCGCCGCCCTCCGGTGGCGGGTGGACGTCGACGCCTGGGCGGACACCGCCTGCGTGCTCGCCGGCCGACGGCTCACGGAGGACGAGTGGGAGCAGTACCTGCCCGGCGAGCCCTACGACCCGGCCTGCGGCGGCCCGTCGGCCTGAGGACGTCTGGGCCGAGGATGACCCGGCAGGTGGGTCAGGATCCGCCCAGACGCGAGTCGAGCTCCCGGCGGAGGGCGTCGAGCGTCGGCCCGACCTCCTCGAGCGTCAGTGGGTCGCCGACCTCGGCGCCCAGCGCACCCATCACCCGGGGGCCGGCGAGCTCGTGCGGCCACTCGGGGAGGCGGGGCACGACGTGGAAGTGCACGTGGTGGAACCCGTCCGCCTCGGCGAACTGCAGGACGTACTCCTTGTCGGCGCCGATCACCTTGCGCTGGGCCGAGCAGACGGCAGCGAGGACCATGGCCAGCTCGGACCACTCGTCGGTGGTGAGGTCGTGCAGCGCGGGTGCGTGCCGGCGGAGCACCACGACCAACCAGCCCCGGACCGACGTGGGGTGGCCCTGCTCGACCCGCCACTGGTCGGTGACGGCGAGGCTCGGCACGAGCGCCAGCTGCACCCGCCCCTCGCCGGCGGCACACGTCAGGCAGTCGTCGGCCACGGGCTACCGCGGCCGCCGGCGAGGCCGCACCGGACCCGGCCACCGGACGACCAGCCCGCCGTCGGGCGGCAGCGCCCGCCAGCGGGCGAGCATGGCGTCGAGGGCGCCTCCCGTCCGCGGTCGGCCGCCCCGGCCCCAGGTCCGCACCTCCAGCCCCACCAGTGCCTCGGCGGCGTCCAGGTCGGCGACGTGGGCGCGGATCACACTCCGGCCCTGCTCGGTCCGGCGACGGGGCAGGCTGCGGAAGGTGGCGCCGTCGGCGACGCAGCCCCAGAACCCGTGGCGGAGCCCCAGCTCGGCCTCGACGACGAAGGTCGACAGGTCGTGGGGCAGGGTGCGGCCCGACGCCATCGTCGGACCGGGCACCCGGGTCCGCTTCCCCCGGGTCGCGTCCCACCGGCACAGCCGGCCGTCGTCCACCTTCTGGAAGGTGACCTCCACGCCGGGCACGGTAGGCCCCCGTCGGCGCCGGCGGCAGCGGGTTGCGACGCCCGGGAACCGGCGCCCGGGCTGCGTCGTGGAAGCGGTGCGGGGCACCTCCGAACCTCCCGCCCGGGGGTGCCCCATCTCTTGATCTCGGAGGATCGACTACCCCTGCGGTAGCGAATCCTCCGAAATGCTCCGCCGCTACCGAAATGACGGCTAGCGGAACGTGAGCCCGCCGTCCGCCACGAGGACCTGGCCGGTGACGTAGCTCGACGCGTCGCTGGCCAGGAACAGCGCCGGGCCGATCATCTCCTCCGGCGCCGCCATGCGCCCGAGCAGGGAGACCGTGGCCATGCGCTCCTGGGCGGCGGGGTCGGTGGCCCGCACCATGTCCGTGTCCACCGTCCCCGGCGCCAGCGCGTTGACCCGGATGCCGTCGGGGGCCAGCTCGGCGGCCATGGCCCGGGTCACGGCCAGCAGCCCCGACTTGGCCGAGGCGTAGAGGGCGAGCCCGCCGCTGTGCATGAACACGCCGGCGCTGATCACGTTGATCACCGCGCCCCGTCCGCTGGCCCGCAGCGCCGGCAGCGCCTCCTGCACGAGGAAGAGCGGTCCCCGCAGGTTGGTGGCGTGCGACTTCTCCAGGGCCTCGGGCGTGATCGACCCCACCGGCTGGGCCAGGGCGTTGGCGGCGTTGTTCACGACGACGTCGAGCGCCCCGAAGCGCTCGACCGTGCGCTCGACGAGCGCCGCCACCTGCGCCAGGTCGCCGACGTGGGTGGGGACGGCCAGGGCCTCGGCCCCGCCCTCCACGAGCACGGCCGCCGCCCGCTCGCACGCGTCGGCCTTCCGGCTGGCCACCACCACCTTGGCCCCCACGGCGGCGAACCCCCGGGCGATGGCGAAGCCGATCCCCCGCGAGCCCCCGGTGACCACCGCCACCCGGTCGGTCAGGTCGAACCGGCCGAGGACGTCCGACCGCGTCAGCGCCTCGTCTGCCACGGCAGGCAAACTACTTGACTGAATCCAGCAACGCGCCGTACGGTCGACGGTGGTGGGCCCGCCCTTCGCCGGCATCGGTGTGGTGGACCTGTTCATCGGCTTCCCCAGCGCCGAAGCGGCCCGCCACTACGACTTCCTCTCGCCCCGGCTGCGGGACGGCAGCGCCGAGTCGCCGTTCCCCGCCGACTACATGTTCAAGGACGTGCCCAACCGCCTCGACGAGGGGCAGGACCCGGTGGCCGTGACCCTCGACCAGATGGACCACCACGGCATCGCCATCGGCCTCGTCATCCTCGGGCGAAGGGTGACCCTGCGGGCGCTGGCCGACCACCCCGACCGCTTCCGCGCCAGCCTCGAGATCGACCCCAACGACATCACCGGCGCGGTCCGGGCCATCCGGGACGCGCACGAGGAGCACCGCATCGTGGCCGTCTCGACCTTCCCCGCCGGTTGCAACCCGCAGGTGCCGGTGAGCGACCGCCGCTACTACCCCATCTACCAGACCTGCATCGACCTCGACCTGCCCGTCGTGGTGAACGCCGGCATCGCCGGCCCCCGGTTGCCTTCGGCGTGCCAGGACGTCATGCACTTCGACCAGGTCTGCTACGACTTCCCCGAGCTGCGCATCGTGATGCGCCACGGCGCCGAGCCGTGGGAGGACCTCGCCGTCAAGCTCATGCTCAAGTGGCCGGGGCTCCACTACATGACGAGCGCCTTCGCCCCCAAGTACTACCCGAAGGCCATCGTCGACTACGCCAACACCCGGGGCGCCGACAAGATCATGTACGCCGGCTACTTCCCCATGGGGCTGAGCCTCGAGCGCATCTTCGCCGAGCTGCCGGGCGTCCCCTTCCGGGACCACGTCTGGCCGAAGTTCCTGCGCGAGAACGCCGTGCGGGTCTTCAACCTCGAGCCGTGACACGCCGGGTCCCCTACGCCGGCAGCGTCCACGACGAGGAGGAGATCGCCGCCGTCGTCGAGGTGCTGCGGGGCGGGCCCACGGCCCTCCGCATCGGGCGCAACGTCCGCGCCTTCGAGCGGGAGGTCGCCGCGCTGACGGGCAAGCGCCGGGGGATCATGTGCAACTCCGGCTCCTCGGCCCTCGAGCTGGCCACCGCCCTCCTCCAGCTCCAGCCCGGGGACGAGGTCGTCACCCCGGTGCTGACCTTCTCCACCGACGTGGCCCCGCTGGTGCGGGCCGGCGCCGTGCCCGCCTTCGTCGACGTCGAGCCGGCACCTACAACGTCGACGTCGGCCCTCGTCGACGCGGCCATCACCGACCGCACGAAGGCGATCCTGGTGCCCAACCTCATCGGCAACGCGCCCGACTGGGACGCCCTGCGGGCGCTGGCCGACGAACGCACGGCTCGCGCTCGTGGAGGACTCGTGCGACGCCCTCGGCCCGACCCTGCGGGGCACGCCCACCGGCGCCCGGGCCGACATCAGCGTCACCAGCTTCGCCCTGTCGCACATCATCACCGCCGCCGGCACCGGGGGCATGGTGCTGGTCGACGACGAGGCGCTGGCCGACCGCTGCCTGCTGCTCCGCCGCTGGGGCCGCCGCTCCGAGGTGCAGCTGTTCGGTTCCACCCGGGGCGTGGACACGCGGTTCTTCTCGAACCTCGACGACGGCCTCGAGTACGACAACCTCTTCATCTTCGACGAGGTGGGCTGGAACCTCGAGCCGTCCGAGCTGTCCGCCGCCTTCGCCCTCGTGCAGCTGCGACAAGCTCGGTGCCAACCTCGCCCGCCGGCGCCGCAACGCCGAGCGCCTGGCGCGCCGCCCTGGCCCGCTTCCCCGACGTGTTCGAGCTGCCCCGCATGCTCGACGGCCTGGACAGCGTGTGGCACCTGTTCCCGGTGCTGCTGCGCCCGGAGGCGGGCGTGCGCCGGTCGGCCTTCCAGCAGCACATGGAGGGAGCCAGGCATCGACACCCGCATGGTGTGGACCGGCAACGTCCTGCGCCAGCCCGCCTTCAAGGGCATCGCCCACCGGGCCGCCGCCCGGCGGCTACCCGGAGGCCGACCGGGTCATGGAGCACGGCGTGGTCCTGCCCACCAACCACGGCCTCGGCGACGACGACATCGACCACATCGCGGAGACGGCGGCCGCCTTCGTCGCTCAGGAGGGCTTGCCATGAACGAAGTACACGGTGATCTCGGCCGACTGCCACGCCGGCGGGACGATGGAGATGTACCGGGAGCACCTCGACCCGGCCTGGCGGGACGAGTTCGACGCGTGGCGGGGGGACTACCGGAACCCGTTCCGCGACCTCCAGGGCGGCGGGCGGACCCGCAACTGGGACGACGACCGCCGCATCGCCGAGCAGGAGTCCGACGGCGTGGTCGCCGAGGTGGTGTTCCCCAACACCGTCCCGCCCTTCTTCCCGACCGGGGCGATGGTGGCCCGCCCGCCGACCCCCGACGAGTACCCCCGGCGCCTGGCCGGCATCCGCGCCCACAACCGCTGGCTGGCCGAGTGGTGCGGCCGGCACCCCGAGCGCAGGGCCGGCGTGGGGCAGATCTTCCTGAACGACGTCGACGACGCCGTCGCCGACGTGCGGTGGATCAGCGGAGCACGGCCTGCGGGGCGGGATCCTGCTGCCGTCGGTGCCCGACGACGCCAAGCACATCGCTCCGCTGTACGCCCCGACCTACGACCCGCTGTGGGCGGCGTGCGAGGAGCTGGAGGTGCCCGTCAACAACCACTCGGGCGGCGGTGCGCCCGACTACGGGCGCTACCCGGCGGCCAGCTCGATCTGGATCGCCGAGGCGACGTTCTTCTCCCGGCGCTCGCTCGCCCACCTGATCCTCGGCGGCGTGTTCGAGCGCTTCCCCCGGCTGCGCTTCGTCCTGACCGAGCAGGGCGCCTCGTGGATCCCGCCGCTACTGGCCCAGCTCGACGGCTACCACGCCCAGATGCGCACCGGCCGCATCGGCGAGCTGAAGTACGGGCCCGACGACATCCTCCCCCTGACGCCGAGCGAGTACTTCGCCCGCAACGTGTGGGTGGCGGCCAGCTTTCCCGAGCCCGGGCGAGGCCGAGGCCCGTCACGACATCGGGCTCGACCGCTTCATGTGGGGCAGCGACTACCCCCACCACGAGGGCACGTACCCGTACACGCGGGAGGCGCTGCGGCGCTCGTTCGCCGACACGGACCCGACCGAGCTGCAGCAGCTGCTGGCCGGCAACGCCGCCGCCGTCTACGGCTTCGACCTCGAGCGCCTGGCGCCCTACGCCGAGGCGTGCGGGCCGACGGTGGCGGAGGTGGCCACGCCCCTCGACGGCCGTGCCCGGCGACTCGGCCAGCCCCGCCTTCACCCGGGCGTGACCGGTCCGGCGCGCTTCGAGGGCCGGCGCGCCCTCGTCACCGGCGCCAGCCGCGGCATCGGGGCGGCGGTGGCCCGGCGCCTGGCGGCGGAGGGCGCCGACGTCGCGCTCGTGGCCCGGACCCTCGAGGAGCACCCGACGCTGCCCGGCAGCCTCCGGGAGACGGCCGCCGGCATCGAAGGCCTCGGTCGGCGGCGCGGTCGTGGTGGTGGCCGACCTGGCCGACGCCGACGACCGGGCCCGGGTCGTGCCGGAGGCGGTGGCGGCGCTGGGCGGGCCGCTCGACATCCTCGTCAACAACGCCGCCGCTGCCATCTACCAACCCCTCGGTGACTTCCCGCTGCGGCGGCGGCGACTGACCTTCGAGGTCAACGTCCACGCGCCGCTGGACCTGGCCCAGGCGGCGGTGCCGGCGATGGTCGAGCGGGGTGAGGGGTGGGTGGTCAACCTCACGAGCGCGGCCGCCCGCCCCACCCCCGGGCCGCCCTTCCCGACCGACGGCCTGCGGTCGACGATCGGCGTCTACGGCGCATCGAAGGCGGCCCTCGACCGCATGACCAACGCCCTGGCCGTCGAGCTCGAGGGCACCGGTGTCCGCGTCAACGCCGTCGAGCCCCGGGTGGCGGTGCTCAGCGAGGGGGCGTCGGTGCTCGTCGGCCACCTGCTGGGTGACGACGCCCTCGAGTCCATGGAGGAGATGGTCGAGGGCGTGGTGGCGCTGTGCGACTGCGACGCCGATCTCACCGGCGGGGTGCACGTGAGCCTGGACCTGATCGAGCGGCTCGGCGTGCGGGTGCGCTCGCTCGACGGGACGGTGTGACGTGTTCGACCTGACGGGTCGCACCGCCCTCGTCACCGGCGCCGGTCAGGGCGTAGGTGCGGGGATCGCCGCGGCACTCGTGCGGGCGGGGGCGGCGGTGGCCGTCAACGACCTCGTCCCCGACCGGGCTTCGGCGGTCGCCGCCGACATCGACCGCGCCGTCGCCGTGCCGTTCGACGTGACCGACCTCGGAGCGGTGGAGGCCGGGGTGCGCATGGCCGAGGAGACGCTCGGCCCGATCGACGTGCTCGTCAACAACGCCGGCATCCCCGCCGCCGGCTTCCCCCAGGTCTCGTTCCGGGACTCCGACCCGGCCCTGTGGCGCCGCTTCGTCGACCTGAACCTCTACGGCGTCCTCAACTGCACCCACGTCGTGGTCGGCGGGATGTGCGACCGCGGCCTCGGCCGGGTGGTCACCATCTCGTCCGAGGCCGGGCGCACGGGCCTCGGCATCGGCGTCTCCCTGTACGGCGCGGCCAAGGCGGGAGCCGTCGGCCTGATGCGCCACCTGGCCGTCGAGGTGGCGCCCTCGGGGGTCACGGTGAACTGCCTGTCGCTCGGGCTCATGGACAACGTGGCCGGGGACTGGGCCGACGCCATGGCCGCCCGGGTCCCCCGGCGCCGCCTGGGCTCTCCCGCCGACGTGGGCGCCGCCGTCGTGTTCCTCGCCTCCGACGAGGCCGAGTGGATCACCGGCCAGGTCCTCCCCGTGAACGGTGGCACCGGGACCTAGTCACCGTCGCAGAGCTGCTCCACGGCTTCCCGTGGTCGGGACGGGATGCGCAGCGCCGTGTTCTCAAACGATTCGACCAGATTGCGGAGGAACCGGCCGACCGTCAGTCGCTCCGAGTACGAGGCGGTGAAGCGCCGCAGCTCGCGGCACTCGAGCGCGGCCCGGGCGTCGGCCACCCGCTCCTCGAACGGATCCGTGTCCTCGTGGTCGATTGGGAAGGCGGGGAACGCCAAGGGGAAGACGCCGAAGTCGTCCTCGTCGAGGTCGGTGCCGGGGGCCGTCACCCTGGCGACGAACCAGGAGGTCGGCAAGGGCTTCTCGTGCCCGGACAGCCCCCGCTCGTCGAGCCGGAAGTGGGCGGTCAGTGGGTCGGCCAACCCGAGCATGTCGAGGACGTGCACCTTGCGGAGCGCGTAGCCGCTCAGGCCGATGCCGTACGACGCGTAGACGGCGTCGTGGCGGCCCCGGGGTCGGACGCCGTCGAGGCGGCGGCCGTTGTAGTAGACGCCCGGCTCGCCGGTGAAGTCGGACGTCCGGGCCGACCCGCCGGGCCCCCAGCCCCACTGATCGGTCGTGACGAGGTTGTCGTTGGCGAACGTGGTGTCGTCGATGGTCGACCGGAGGAACAGCGTGGAGACGACCGCCCAGGGCACGACCACCAGGGCCCCGGCGTACCGCGGCCGGACGGGCACGACGGCGACGGGTGCCAGCACAGCGAAGAAGGCCGGGAGCAGGAGGCGGGACTCGATGTAGTCGCCCCCCAGCCGCACGATGTACAGCACCTGGAGCGCGGCGCCGAGGACGAAGGCGGAGGCGACGACCACGTGGCGCCACCGGCCTTGGCGGCGCAGGTCGGCCATCAGGGGGACGTAGGCGCCGAGGGCCAGCACCAGTAGCGGGAGCCACAGCCAGTACGGGTCGACGAAGGCGCGGAAGTAGTTCCAGCCGACGTCCCACCGGGACGACCCGGCTTCCTTCGCCACGGCGGTGTTGGGGACGAGCGCGCCGTAGTACCCCATGCGGAAGACCTGGTAGGCCACGGGCAGGGCCAGCGCCCACGCAAGGACGCGCACGCCGGCGCGCCATCCCCGGGCCCGCTCGCCGACGAGCACCGCGGCGAGGAGGACGACGACGTGAAGGGCGAGCTCGGGCCGGATCAACGATCCGAGGCCGAGGACGACCGCGGACGCGGCGGGCAGCGGGCCGTCCGAGGCGGCCCAACGCTGCAGCAGCCACAAGGACGCGCCGAGCCAGGCGGTGACGAGCCCGCCCTCCAGCCCGCTCGACGAGAAGACCCAGACCGGCTTGACGGCGACGAGGACGAGGGCCCCCACCGGCACGAGGACCGCACCCGGGTGCAGTCGGCCGGCCACCGACCGCCCGGCCAGCACGGCCAGCGCCACCCCCGCCACCGTCAGCGCGATCCCGAGCGCCACGGCCACCCACTCCAACCGCAGCGGCAGCACGAGGTCGCCGGCGGCCAGCGTCGCCACCCACAACACGCTCGTCGCCGCCTCGACGCGCTCGCCCGGGTTGAACACCGGTCCATGACCGTCCATGAGCTGATCGACCACTCGGAGGGTGATGAAGCCGTCGTCGTTCATCCAGCGGAGCGCCCAGGCCCGCTCCGCCAGGACGACGAGCGGGACGGCGCAGAGCGCCCAGGACAGCGCGCAGGTCATCGCGGGGCGGTGCCCGCCCCGCGACGGCACGACATCCCGGTCCGGGCCGGCCTCCACCGTGCCCCCGACCGTACCTCTGCGGGCGCCCGTCGGTCCCGGCGACCACGTCGGCGCCCTGGCCCGACGACCACCCGACCCGGCCGCCCTCCGGCGCCTGGCCGAGGCGCGGGCGGCTCTCGGGCCCGTCGACGTCGAGATCGACGAGGTGGTCGGCGCCTACGCCTTCAACCTGTTGCCCGAGCTCGATGAGGGGGACGTGCGGCGGCTGCGGGCCGCCGAGGCCGGTCCCGTGTCGGACGTCTGGGTCACGCTCGTTCGACGTCGGTGAGTGCGGGCCGACGGGCCTACTTCGGGTTGGCCACGCTCAGCGTGTACACCTGCGTCGCGCACCCGCAGGCGGGGAAGTACACCTGGTGGAAGGTGCCGAAGTCGCGGGCCACGTTGGTGTAGGTCTGCGTCTCCGACGTGCCGTGGGTGAAGGTGTTCGGCGTCGTGACGAACTCGCCGTTGGTGTGGCGGTACTGCGCACCGACGACCGTGGTGACGCCGGTCGTGCACGCCGGGTTGGACCCGCTCACCGTCGTGATCGCCCGCCCGCCGTTGGCGCCGCCGAACGGGAAGTCGGCCTGCAGCGAGATCGTGCAGGACGCCGGGGTCCCGCCGTTCGGTTGGAACTCGAAGGTGTCGGTCGACGTGGTGGTGGCCGCCCCCGCCGGTTCGCCCAGACCGAAGACGGCCAGGGCCGTCGCCGCCGAACCGGCGAGCACCACCGCCCGCCGATGCCGCCCCGACCTCGTCCTCCCGTTGCTACCGGCCATGACGCCCCCTCCGCTCACTCCCGCTGGTGCGGGCCACCGTAGGCGGGCGCAGCGTCGGCTGCTCCGACGAGCCCCCGTCAGGTGAGACTGAGCTCGAGGTCGTCCTCGGGGCTGGAGCAGCCGGGGTCACCCGACCCGTCGACCCGGAAGTCGACGAGCTCGTCGAGGTCGTTGTCGGCGCCGTCGTCGCACTGCGTGCTCGTCCCCTGCTCGGAGGCGTCCTCCGGGTGGTCGCACCCGGGGTCGTCGGCCGCGGAGCCGAGGACGAAGTCGCTCCGGCCGTCGCCGTCGTTGTCGACCCCGTCGTCGCACGCCAGCGACGAGTCCCGCTCGCTCGTGTCCGCCGGACCGGTGCATCCCCGATCCTGGGTGCCGGGCTCGAAGGTGATGCTGTCGTCCGAGTTGACGGTGAAGAGCCCCTGCGTGTCGAAGCGGCCGTCGCCGTCGTTGTCGGCACCGTCGTCGCAGGCCGTCGTCCCCTGCTCGCTGAGGTCGTTGCTCGACGTGCACCCCGGGTCGTCGCCGACGTCGGAGGTCCCGTCGCCGTCGTTGTCCGTACCGTCGGCGCAGGGACCGTTCTCGCTGAGATCCGCCGAGTTGCGGCAGTCGCGGTCACCGGTGTCGGGTCGGGAGTCCGTTCCCCCGTCGCTGTCGTTGTCGAGGCCGTCGTCGCACTCGGCCGTCCCGAGCTCGCTGGTGTCGTTCGGCGACGTGCAGCCGGGATCCGTCAGGTCGACGCCGCCATCGCCGTCGTCGTCGGTCTCGTTCTCACACGCGGCCAACTGCTCGGAGTCGTCCGCCAGCGAGACGCAGCCCGTGTCGCCGTCGCCTTCGGGCGAGAAGTCGCGGCGACCGTCGCCGTCGTTGTCGTCGCCGTCGTCGCACTGCACCGTCCCCAGCTCGCTCGGGTCCGTGAGCGAGGAGCACCCCGGGTCACCCAGCCGTTGGAAGTCGCGCCGGCCATCGCGGTCGTTGTCGACGGCGTCGTCGCAGTCGGCGGTCCCCAGCTCGCTGGTGTCGCTCGACGACGTGCACCCCGGGTCGGCGGTGTCGACCAGCCCGTCGCGATCGTTGTCCTTCCCGTCCCCGCAGGCCGGTTGCGCGGGCTGGCACGCCAGGCCGAGGAGGGAGAGCGCCACCACCGCCAGGACCGGGCCGAGGACCCGGGCCCCACGCCGGGACCGACGCCGGCTCCTCCGGTCACCCGTCACGTCCCCACCCCCAGCGCGGCGTCTCCCCATGCCCGGAGTGTGCGACCACGCGCTCGCCCGGACCAGGGCGGCACCCCGTCGCTGCGAAGGGGTGGTAGCACCCGACCGCGGCGCCCGATGCCCCCTCGGGAACGGGCGCCGTTGGGTCAGTCGCGGCCGCGGAGCAGCGCCACGCTGAACGGTCGGAGCTCGCCGGTGGCGATGCCGCTGGCGATGGCCGGATCCTCCTCCATGAGGCGGCGAGCGGCAGCTTCGTCCTCGGCCTCGATCACGGCGATGCCGGTGTTGACGGGGCCGAGCGTGGGCCCGGCCAGGATGAGGGTGCCCTCAGCCAGCAGGCGCTGCAGGCGCTCGAAGTGCACGCCCCAGACCGCCTGCTCGTCGTCGGTCATCGTCGCCGCGAACTCCTCTCGCGGCGCATGGATGAAGTAGATCCACTCGGCCACGGGGTCCATCCTCGCGCCCGTAAGGCGGCTCCTTGGCGCTGATCGACCGGAAGCGCACCCGTCGGGGATCGCCCGCGGTGGTACGTGGCGGCCCAGCCTCCGCGTCAGTACTCGACAGTGACTGTCGCTCAGCATGTAGTCGGCGTTGACGCGCTCCCACTACCTGCAGGCGGCGGTCGAAGGTGCCTCGGGGCGCGTTTCAGCCGTCGATTTCTGCTTCGAACCGGGGAGGCGGACACGTCGGCGATGCGACCCGGGCGGTCCCGTGACGGACCTGCGTCCGCGGTCTCCCCCCTGGGCCGGTCCCGGCGAACACCTCGACGGGGCTCGAAGCGGGTTTGGGACCGAGCGCCCACGCTCTACGCCCAATGATCGGCCCCAACACTCGCCGTACGCTCCCGCCATGACCGAGCCTGATGAGAGCAGCGGCACACAGTTCGTCAAGGCGCTGGCGGAAGGCGACTTGAGCGCAGCGACGGAGTTCCATCGCATGACCCCTCTCCACGACCTCATGCGCCTCACGGTCGCTGGGCAAGGTGAGAACTCCATCACTATGACGATGGAACTGAGCGATGTCGTCCGCGGTGCTGCGGCGGGCAGCATCCACGGCGGGATCCTGGCGACCTTCGCCGATGCAGTCTCCGCGACAGCGCTTACGGGTGCCTACGACGAAGCGTCCGGAATCCCGGTCACGACCGACTTGCACGTTCGCTACTACCGGCAGCCTGGCTGCCGGTCCGCTCACTGCCGAGGCAGCGTCGTGCATCGCGGCCGTCGTCTGCTCAGTACGGAGTGCTCGATCGTCGACGCCGAAGAACGGGTATTGGCTCGAACTACGGCCACCTACATGATCGTTCCGTTGTGACTGGCATGTATGCGCTGTGCCAGCCGCTCGTTCCACCGAACGCCGTGGAGAGCCCGAGAGGGAAATCGAACCCCTGGCCTACGCATTACGAGTGCGCTGGGCCTGAGCGGTGTGCGGACGTGGGCTTTCCCTGGTCACGTCCAAGCGGAAAGGGCCGAGTTATCGGCTCTGGCTTGTCCGAGGGCCTCCGCCGGCTGGCTTCAGCCGTTCCCGTTGCCCGCTACGAGCTCCCGAGCGAGAGCACACGACCGTCCAATCCTTGTCGGCCAGCTCGTCACGCGTGAACGTCACTTCACCGCGCCCGCCCACCGACACTTCGTAGAAGTCGGCGTCATCGGCTTCGACGTCGAACACGACCGGGCAGATAGAGCCGTTGAGCGTGTCCAGCGAATCGGAAGCGTCTTCGGCACTGTCGCTCTCACCCACAGCGACGAGTAGCTCGGCGAGCCGATCACGGCACGCGTTCGTCGTGTTGCCCGACCCGATGATCTTGCCGTCCTGGTCCCGGATCGTGACGTCCATCCCGGCGCCAACGTCGTCGTAACCGCCGGTGCCCGAGCAGTCATCGACGTCACCAGACACGCCGTCGGAGTCATCGAGTGTAGAAGAGCCCGGAGATCGTGCGCTCGTCGGATCCGGCCCTACGGATGATCGCCAGGACCCGCGACCAGCGCCACGACGGCGAATACTGCGGCGGCGCCGTAGATGAGCGGCAGCAAGAACCGGGAACGCCTGCTCGGGCTCTCCGGCGGCGGCTGATAGGCGCCGGAAGGCGGCGTGTACGGCGACTGGGAAGCCTGCCCGTAGACCGGCGGTTGCGGCGGCCTTCAGGGGCGGCTCGGTAGGGAGCGGGATCGGCCCCGCACCGGCGCCGACCGGCTCGGCGGGAATCGCCGCTCCGCACGTCCCGCAGAAGCTGTTGCCTTGGCGGTGGTGGTCGCACCGAGCGCGGCAGGGAGGTCCCGTCACCTTCCTCGTCTACGGCAGTCACGGGACAAGAGGGTCTGGTGCTCTGGGAGCCGAAGGCCACCAGGACGGCAGACGGGACCTCCCCCTAAGGACGTGGCCACGCTGCTGGACCCGCGCCGCGACCTTTCATCGGTCGTAGGCACCGGGGCTCTTGAGTTGTTCCGGGCCAGACCCGCTGCCGACCCTTGCCACCGTCCGAAAGGGATGCTGAACTCCGAAATGACCCAGTTCGGCCAGCAGGGAGGAACCATGCCTGTACCGAAGGTGTCCGACAAGCGTGCCAGCGGGGGCACGAGACGTTTGGGGGCTGCGCTCGCTGCTGCGCTCCTTGCCACCGTGGCGGTCGTGGCCTTCGCCGCCGCACCCGCCGGCGCCCACCAGTGCGTCGAGACCGTCAACCCAGCGGGGAACCCCGCCGTGGGCAACAACAGTGTCGGCGGCGACGCCGTGCCCGGCGGCACGAGCACCTCGCCTGGTACCCAAGGGAACGGTCCGATCAACAGCGACGGCTTCTACATCGTCGAGGGTGACCTCTTCAGTGACACGACGGTGATCGACTACCCCGGTCGGGGACGTTCTGGCCCCTCACGAAGATCAAGTACACCGAGTGGGGCCGTAGCGACATCCGGATCACGTCGAACATCGGTGGCCCGGACAGCGTGATCGAGTGGCATGTGCAGGCACCCGGTGACCTCTACGCCGAAGCGCCGCTGGGTTCGCCCGGTGCAATCTTCTGCGGGGTCCCGCCGCCCCCCTTCTGACCGTCATTTCGTTCAGGCGCCCCAACCTCGAGGCCCGGCGTGTTCACTCCCGCCGGGCCTCGACGTGTGCACCGAGCGGGTCCGAGGCGGTGACGTTCACGGCGCGGAGATCACGCAGGCACGACGACGGTGTTGCCCAGCCCCTGGGGTGGACCGAGCGGCCGCCACGAGAGCCCGAGAGGGGAATCGAACCCCTGACCTACGCATTACGAGTGCGTCGCTCTGCCGTCTGAGCTACTCGGGCGAGCCCCCGACGGTACCAGCCGCTCCTGCGGTGGCCGCCGGGGATCCCGCCCGGTGGGAGGGGTCTAGAGGAGGTGCTCCTCGCGCACCACGGTCCCCCGCCGGGCCGCCCACGGGGCGCCGTCCCGCCAGAACACCAGCGAGACGAGCAGGCCGATGGCGCCGGCGATCATCAGGATGATCCCCACGGTGTCGAGGTCGATCCCGCTGGCTTCGACCTCCAACGCGAAGGTCATCACCGCACCCACGGCCATGAGGAAGACACTGGCTCCGATTCCCACGATCTGCTCCTTCGGGATGGCTGGACAGCCGTGGTGTCTCCGACGCCGGCGTCTTCCCAAACGGGACGAGTCGGAAATGAGCCGAACGGCCTAGGTCGAGGCGGGCAGGGACGGGAGACGGAGCAGCAGCGCCTGGAGGAGGAGCGTCTCGTTCGGGTTGCGCACGAGGCCCTCGGCGGCGGCGGTGATGGCGTCGATGGCCTCGACGTCGGCGGCGGGATCCCGGCCGTCGGCGGCGAGGTGGTCGCGGTAGGCGGCGGCCAGCGTGGCCAACCCGAAGCGCAGCTCGGTGGCGCGGTGGCGGCGGAGCCCCCGCTTGTGCTGCTCCGCCAGCGCCTTGCGCCCACCGCTCCCCCGCGCCCCCATGGCGGCCAGCCGCTCCTCGAGCGCCGTGACCTCCTCCGTCTGGCGGGCCCGCAGGGGCGCGGCCGCCTCCTCGATGTGCTCGAGGAGCTCGTCCACCGCCGCGGCCACCGTCGAGCCCTTCCCGTCCAGGTGCGACGGCAGCGTCCGCCACAGCCGCTGACGGCGGGCCAGGTCGTCGTCGACGGCGAGCACCCGGGCCCGCTCGAGATCCCCCAGCGCGGCGGGGGCCACCTCCGCCGCCCGCGAGGCGTCCACCCCCTCGGCCACGAGCGCCGCCTCGATGGTCGACGCCGACAGCGGGGGCAGGTCGATGCGGGCGCAGCGGGAGGCGATGGTGGCGATCTCGGGCGCCACGGCGTCGGCCAGGAGGACGAACACGGTGCTGGCCGGCGGCTCCTCGAGCGTCTTCAGCAGCGCCGGGGTCGCGTCCCCGACCCGGTGCACCTCGTGGAGGACCAGCACCTTGCGAGACCCCTCCACCGGGCTGCGCATCGCCTCCCGCACCACGTCCTCGACCTCGGGCACCCGCAGGAACGCGCCCGAGGGCGCGAAGGTGGCCACGTCGGGGTGCTCGCCGGCCAGCACCAGCCGGCAGGCCCGGCAGGTCCCGTCACCTCCGTCCGGGCACAGCAGGGCGGCGGTGAACCCGCGAGCGGCAGCGGCGGCGCCCGCCCCCGGTGGGCCGGCGAGCAGGTAGGCGTGCACGGGTGCCCGCGCCGACGCGTCGAGGGCGGCCACGGCCCGGTCCTGGTCCACCACGCCGGCCTGCCGGAACACCGCCTCCGCCACGCCCGCCAGTCTCGCCGACGCGTGCCCCCGTGATTTCGGAGGATCCGCTACCCCTGCGGTACTCGATCCTCCGGAATGGGGCGGATGGTGGGCGAGTCGTGGTCATTCGAGCCGGCGGGCGACCTCGGACCAGACCAGCAGGGCCACCTGCTCGAGGTCGCCCGAAGCATCGACCACCGCGATGCGTTCGGGCTCGTCCGCGGCCAGGGTGGCGAAGCCGGCCCGCACCCGCTCGTGGAACGCCGCCCCCTCCGCCTCCATGCGGTCCGGAGCCCGTCCTCGGCGGACCGCACCCAGCGCCGGGTCGACGTCGAGCACCACCACCACGTCGGCCGCCCGACCGCCGGTGGCGAAGGCCGACAGCGCCCGCACCTCCTCGAGCGGCAACCCCCGTCCGAAGGCCTGGTAGGCGAGCGACGACTCGACGTAGCGGTCGGTCACCACCGATCGCCCGGCCGCCAGTGCCGGGGCGATGACCCGGGCCACGTGGTCGGCCCGGTCGGCGGCGAACAGCAGCGCCTCGGTGCGGGGGTCGAGCGACTCGCCCGCTGGGTCGAGCAGCAGCCGCCGCACCGCCTCGCCCAACTCGGTGCCCCCGGGCTCCCGGGTCAGCACCGCGTCGAGGCGCGCCGCCAGGCGGGCCGCCTGCGTGGACTTCCCCGCCCCCTCCCCCCCTTCGAGGGCGACGAGGACCGGCCGGCGCACCTGACCCGCCTACGGCGCAGTCGTGGAGGGCGGGCGACGCAGGCTCCACGCCGCCAGGCACCCGGCCGCCAGCACCACCAGGGCGCCGAACCACAGCGTCAGCCGCACGCCGGGCAACCCGATGGTGAGATCCGCCACCGAGATGGCGCGGTCGGGGCCGTTGACGGAACGGGACACCCGGTCGAGCAGGTCCGACAGGAAGGGCGCCAGGGCCAGCGCGGCCAGGAGGCACAGCCGGATGAGCGTGTACAGCGTGGCGAAGATGCGCCCCCGCAGCTCGTCCCGCACGTTCTCGTGGAGGATGGTGAACCCGACGACGTACACCGACCCGGCGCACACCCCGACGAGTCCGACGCAGATCATCGCCAGGCTCAGCGTGGAGCTCGTCGCCGCCAGGAACAGGAAGGCCCCGCTCCCGAAGGCCGACAGCACGAAGATGCGCTCGCGCGGCAGCCGGCGCTGGACGGCCGAGAGCAACAGGACGCCGACGGCCACCCCCATGCCGAGGGCGGTGAGCAACAGGCTGAAGCCGGCCTTGCCCGCCTCGAGCACGTGCGTGGAGAAGTCGATGCCGAGGGGCACCACCATCCCCCCGCCGAACAGGCCCGTGGCCAGGCCGAGCATCACCGCCCGCACCACCGGCGACGAGCCGATGAAGCGCCACCCGTCGGCCAGCTCCTCGAAGGTGCCCCGCAGGTTGATGGGCCCGGGATCGTGGCGCTCCGGCCGGGGCAGCGCCAGGGTGGCGATCAGGGCGGCGGACACCAGGTAGGTGAGGACGTTGAAGTAGAGGGCGACCGACTCGGAGCTGAGCTCGAGCGCGTCGAGGGCGTCGAAGCCGCTCAGCCACTCGGCCACCTTGAACAGCAGGGCCGACAGCCCGGCCGCGATCGGGAACGTCCCGTAGGCGGCGACGAGCGACAGCGAGTTGGCCGCCGGGAGCTGTTCGACGCTCACGAGGTTCGGGACCGAGGCCTCCTTGGCCGGCGACCACAGCAGGGTCATGACCTCGAGCAGCAGCGAGGCGATGACGAGCCCCCACAGGTTGTCGACCCACGGCAGCGCGCCGAGCACCACGGCGCGGCCGATGTTGCAGAGGACCATCACCTTCTTGCGGTCCCAGCGGTCCACGAGGACACCGCCCACCGACGCCAGGAAGAAGCCCGGCGTCATGCGGGCCACCATCACGATCCCGACGGAGGCCCCCGACGAGGTGCCGCCGCCCACCCGGGCGGCGAGGGCGAGGATGGCCACGAGGCCGACCCAGTCGCCGAGCGACGACGACAGCTGGGCCAGCCACAGGCGCAGGAACGGCCCCGAGAACAGGGTGCCGGAGTGCTCGACGTCGTCGAGCACGACCTCGGGGGCGGCTTCCAACCGCAGCCGGTTCGGCGCGGCCTCCTCCGCGGAGGCGCGTGAGAGCTGCGGCGACGCCACGGGGCGTCAGGGTAGGAGCAGGGCTCGCGTCAGACTTGGACGGTCAGGCCGAGGGCGCGGCGCCACCGTTGCCGCCTGAAGCCGACGGAGCCGCCGGTGCCTTCTTCTTCTTGGCCCCCTGCTTCTTGGCGCCGGCCTTCGCCGTGCCCGCCTTCTTCTTCGCCTTCTTCTTGGCCGGCGCCGCCTTGCGGCCCCGCTTGGCCGGCTCGGAGGCCAGCTTCACCCGGCGGTCCTCGAGGAGCTCGGCCGCCCGCTCGAGGGTGATGCCCTCGACGGTGTCGCCCTTGCGCAGCGAGGCGTTGGTCTGCGCCCTCGGTGACGTAGGGCCCGAAGCGGCCCTCCTTCACCACCATCGGGCTCGCCCGACGCCGGGTCGGTCCCGAGCTCGCGCAGCGGAGCGGACGCCGCCCGCTGGGCCCGGCCCCGCTTGGGCTCGGCGAACAGGCGCAGGGCGGCGTCGAGGTCGACGGTGAACAGCTGCTCCTCGCTGTCGAGGCTGCGGGTGTCGTCGCCCTTCTTGAGGTACGGCCCGTAGCGCCCGTTCAGGGCGGTGATCTCCTGGCCGTCGGCGGGGTCGACCCCCACCACCCGCGGCAGGGAGAGCAGCCGGAGGGCGTCGTCGAGGGTCGACCGTGGTGAGGTCCATGGTCGACAGCAGCGACGAGGTGCGGGGCCGTTCGGCGCCGTCACCGGCCTCACCGAGCTGCACGTAGGGCCCGAAGCGGCCGGCCCGGGCGATGCACCGGGAGCCCGGTCGCCGGGTCGGTCCCGAGGGCGCGGTCGCCGCTCGGGGCCTCGAGCAGCTCGAGCGCCCGCTCGACGGTCAGCTCGTCGGGGGCCAGGTCCTCGGGGATGCGGGCGGTGTCCTCGCCCCGCTGGAGGTAGGGCCCGTAGCGCCCCACCCGGGCCACGACGTCGACGCCCTCGGGGTCGGGGCCGAGGAAGATCGAGTTGACGTCCCGGGCGTCGATCTCGTCGAGGTGCTCGGACACGAGCGCCTTGAGCCCGGCGTCGCCGTTGTGCCCGAAGTAGAAGCGGGTGAGCCAGGGCACCATCTCCTCGCTGCCGCCGGCGATCCCGTCGAGGTCGTCCTCCATGCGGGCGGTGAAGGCGTAGTCGACGAGCTCGGGGAAGTGGCGCTCGAGCAACGTCACCACGGCGAAGGCGGTGAACGACGGCACCAGCGCGGTGCCCTTCTTCCACACGTAGCCCCGGTCCTGGACGGTGCCGATGATCGAGGCGTAGGTGGACGGCCGGCCCACGCCGGCCTCCTCCAGCGCCTTGACGAGCGACGCCTCGGTGTACCGGGGCGGCGGGCTGGTCTCGTGGCCCCGCGGCTCGCAGTCGGTGAGGTCGAGGCGGTCGCCCTCGGTCGAGCGCCGGCAGCCGGCGCTCGGTGCCGTCGGCCTCGTCGTCGGCGGGGCCCTCGTCCCGGCCCTCGACGTAGGCCCGCTGGTAGCCGGGGAAGGTGATGACCGTGCCCGACGTGGCGAACTCGGCCTCCCGGCCCGAGGTGGCGGTGGCGGCCGAGGCGCAGCGTGACGGTCTCGCCCACGGCGTCGGCCATCTGCGAGGCGACCGTGCGCTGCCAGACCAGCTCGTAGAGGCGGGCCTCGCTCGGGCCGACCTCGCGGGCCACCTCGGCCGGCGGCCGGAAGACGTCGCCGGCGGGGCGGATGGCCTCGTGGGCCTCCTGCGCGTTCTTCACCTTCTTGGTGTAGCGACGGGGCTCGGCCGGCAGGTACTCCTGGCCGTAGCGCTCGGCGATGAGGCGCGCGGGCGGCGGTCAGGGCCGAGTCCGACAGCGTCGTGCTGTCGGTCCGCATGTAGGTGATGTAGCCGCCCTCGTAGAGCGTCTGGGCCGCCCGCATGGCCGCCGCCGCCGACATGCGCAGCTTGCGCCCGGCCTCCTGCTGGAGGGTCGAGGTCATGAACGGCGCCGCCGGCCGGCGCCGGTAGGGCTTGCGCTCGACGGAGCGCACGGCGGCCTCCGTGCCCCGCAGCTCGCCGGCCAGCTCGGTGGCCGCCGCCTCGTCGAGGACGAGCAGCCCGGGCTTGGTCAGGTCGCCGGTCTCGCCGAAGTCCCGCCCCACGGCCAGGCGGGTCCCGTCGACGGCCACGAGGGTGGCCCCGAAGGCGTCGCCGGCGGTCGGGCGGGCGAAGGTCCCCTCGAGGTCCCAGTACGACGCCGAGCGGAAGCGCATGCGGGCCCGCTCGCGCTCCACCACCATGCGCACGGCCACGCTCTGGACCCGGCCGGCCGACAGCCGGGGCATGACCTTCTTCCAGAGGACGGGGCTGACCTCGTAGCCGTAGAGGCGGTCGAGGATGCGGCGGGTCTCCTGGGCGTCGACCAGTCGGCGGTCGAGGTCGCGGGGCTCGGCGATGGCCCGCTCGATGGCCGGGCGGGTGATCTCGTGGAAGACCATGCGCCGCACCGGCACCCGGGGGTTGAGCACCTCGAGGAGGTGCCAGGCGATGGACTCGCCCTCGCGGTCCTCATCCGTGGCGAGCAGCACCTCGCTGGCGTCCTTCACCAGCGACTTGAGCTTGGCCACCTGGTCCTTCTTCTCCCGGGCCACCACGTAGAGGGGCTTGAAGTCGTTGTCGACGTCCACGCCGAGGCGGGCCCAGGGCTCGCCCTTGTAGCTGGCGGGGACGTCGGCGGCGGCCCGCGGGAGGTCGCGGACGTGCCCGATCGAGGACTCGACGACGTAGTCGCGGCCGAGGAAGCCCGCGATGGTGCGGGCCTTCGCCGGCGACTCGACGATGACGAGGGGCTTGGGCACGGGGCCCCATCGGACCGCGTGCGGGTTCCCCAAGTCAATCTGCCTGCGCGGACCCCTATGCCGATTCGGCGCCGTCCTCGGGGGCCAGGCTGCCCCTGGTGGGGCGGACGAACACCTGGTTGGCGACGGTGGCGCCCAGGGTCCGGTCCCGTCCGGCGACCCGCAGGACGAGGGGTCCGTCGAAGGGGTGCTTCTCCCGCACCTCGACGCTCACGCCGGGTCGCAGGCCCATCGTGTCGAGGAAGGCGACCACCTCGGGATCGGTCGATCCGGGCACCGCGACGGTGGCCACGTCGCCCGGCTCGAGGGCGTAGAGCGGGGGCATGGCGGGGATGTCGACCGCCTCGAGGGCGGGGATGGGGAACCCGTGCGGGCAGGTCGCCGGGCGGTCGAGGGCCAGGAAGATGCGGTCCTCCACCTCCTGGGGGAGGTCGTGCTCGAAGGACCCGGCCAGGCGGTCGGCCTCGTTCCAGGCGTAGCCCAGCATGTCGGCCAGGAACCGCTCGACGATCCGGTGGCGGCGGATGGCGGCCACCGCTTGCCGCCGACCACGAGCGGTCAGGATCACGCCGTGGTAGGGCCGGTGGTCGACGAGGAGGCGGTCGGCCAGCCGCTTCACCGTGACCGTCACGGTGCCCGGGGCCACGCCGAGGGCGTCGGCCAGCGCGCCGGTCTGGGCCTCGGGCCGTTCCCGGGTCAGGCGGTAGATCGCCTTGAGCGTCTCGCGCTCAGATCTGGTCAGCGACGGGTCCACAGACGGGGCGATGGTGGCACGTCTCGGACGCGATGAGCGAGCAGCCACCCGTCACACCCCGGCGCCGGTACCGGTGCCCATCAGGGAGGGCGTGGCCTGGGGGTCGGACCCAGGCGGGGCCGAGCGCAGGACGAGGTAGCCGAGGACCCCCGCCAGGAGGCTGCCGGCCAGGATCCCGATCTTCGCCCGGTCCACCACCTCGGGGTCGTCGAAGGAGAGGCCGGCGACGAAGAGGGCCACGGTGAAGCCGATGCCGGCGCACACCCCGACCCCGACGAGGTGGCGCCACCCGGTCCCGACGGGCAGGCGGCCCACCCGGAGGCGGCAGGCCAGCCACGTGGCGCCGACGACGCCGACCGGCTTGCCGACCACCAGGCCGAGCGCGATCCCGAGGACCACCCGGTCACCCGGGGCGTCGCCCAGGAGGTCACCGGACAGGGAGACGCCGGCGTTGGCCAGGGCGAAGAGGGGCACGACGGCGAAGCTGACCCAGGGGTTGAGGACGGCCACGATGCGGTCCAGCGGCGACTCGCCCTCCGCGGCCACGGCCGGTGCCAGGAACCCGAAGGCGGCCCCGGCGAGGGTGGCGTGGACCCCCGACTCGTGGAGGGCGATCCAGCACCCGACGCCGAGGAGGGCGTAGGGCAGGAGCCGGCGGACGTCGGCCCGCCGCAGCAGGACGGCGACGGCCAGCGCGGCCACGGCCAGCGCCAGCCAGGGGAGGCTCACGTCCTCGGTGTAGACGAGGGCGATCACGACGATGGCCCCGAGGTCGTCGACGACGGCGAGGGCCAGCAGGAACAGCTTCGCCCCCGGCGGCACCCGGCGGCCGAGGAGCGAGACCACGCCGACGGCGAAGGCGATGTCGGTGGCCATGGGGATCCCCCACCCCCGGCTCCCCTCGTGGCCGGCGTTGCAGGCGACGTAGATCAGGGCGGGCACGACCATCCCGCCGAGGGCGGCCATCGCCGGGAGGGCAGCCACCCGCCGGTCCCGCAGCTCGCCGACCACGAGCTCCCGCTTGATCTCGAGGCCCACCACGAGGAAGAACAGAGCCATGAGGCCGTCGTTGACCCACTCCTGGAGGGACAGGTCGCCCACCGAGGTCGCCCACAGGGAGTCGTAGCCGGCCGACCACGGCGAGTTGGCCCAGACCAGGGCCACCACGGCGGCGGCCAGCATGACCACGGCGCCGGCCGCCTCGACCTGCATGAAGCGCTGGACCGGGCGGACGAGGGTGCGGCCCACGGCCGTCGAGCCTGGCGGACCGACGTCGCCCCTCCGGGTCCAGCGCATGAACGCGGTGCGACCCCTACAGGAGGGTGCGGATCTCGCCGTCGGAGGCGGCGACGGTGGCCTCCATGGCCATGTTCACCATGGCGTGGAGGGCCCGGAAGCGGTCGGCCTCGGGGTCGGCCTCGTCGGCGGTGGCCGGAGCCGCCCGGGCCGAGCCGGCGGGGTGGTCGAGCGACGCCAGCTCGGCGTCCCAGTCGGTGGCCGCGGCGGCCAGCTTCAGGCGCATGGTGGGGGCCTGGATCAGGGCCCGCTGGAGGTCCTGCACGATGGCCACGACCACGTCGGTGGTGGTCCGCACGCCGGGGGTGGCGAGGAGGTGGAGGGCCTGGAGCTTGCGCATGGCCATGGCGGCGACCAGCACCGGGTCGCCCAGCTCGGTCACCGCCGAGTCGACCTCGGAGAGGTCGAGCGTCACCCGGGGCGGGACGTCGAACCAGCGGCGGAGGGTCTCGAAGAGCTCGGTGGCGACGGCCGAGAGGGCCAGGAGCTCGTCGGGCTTGGCGATCGCGGCCTCGTCGTCCACGAGGCCGGCCTCAGGAGGAGGAGCTGTCGGTGCCGGAGGCGGCCGCGTCGACCGTGTCGTAGAGGGCGAAGACCTTGGTGAGGCCGGTCACCTCGAAGACCTTGCGGATGCGGGGCGAGGTGCACACGAGGGCCAGCTCGCCGCCGTTGGACCGGACCCGCTTGAGGGCGCCCACCAGGACGCCGAGGCCGGTGGAGTCGAGGAAGTCGACGGCGTCGAGGTCCACGACGATGCGGGGGGTGCCGGAGGCGACGAGCCCGTGGAGCTGCTCGCGCAGGCGGGGCACGGTCGCCACGTCGACCTCGCCGGAGACGGCCAGGACGGCCACGTCCCCGCGCTCCTCCACCTTCAGGCCCAGATCCACCGGATCACGATAGCCCGCGCCCCTGCCTTGTACGGCCGGGCCTGTCGAGGGGAATGACAGGCGGGTAGTTTCGCGGTTGTGATCGACCTCGAGGGGCTGGTGCGGTCGTTGGGGGACGGCCGCCTCGTGCACCTCGAGCGGCTGCCGGCCCGGGCCGCCCGCACCGCCGCGCTCGACCGACCGTTGCCGCCACCGGTGGAGGCGGCGCTGGGCGTGCAGGAGCTGTGGTCCCACCAGGCCGCCGCCATCGACCTGGTCCGGAGCGGCACGTCGGTGGCGGTGGCCACGGGCACGGCCTCGGGCAAGTCGCTCTGCTACCAGGCGCCGATCGCCGAGGCGGTGTGGGGGCCGGAGGGGGGCGAGCCGCCGGCCACGGCGCTCTGCCTCTACCCCACCAAGGCGCTGGCCCAGGACCAGCTGCGGAGCTTCGCCGCCCTCGACGTGCCGGGCCTGCTGGCCGCCTGCTACGACGGCGACACCGGCCCCGAGGAGCGGGCCTGGGCCCGGCGCTCGGCCTCGGTGGTGCTGACCAACCCCGACATGCTCCACGTCGGCCTGCTCCCCCACCACGGTCGCTGGGCCACGTTCCTCAAGCGGTTGCGCTACGTGGTGGTCGACGAGCTGCACACGCTGCGGGGCATCTTCGGCTCGCACGTCGCCCACCTGCTGCGGCGGCTGCGACGGGTGTGCGCGGCCTACGGGTCGTCGCCCACGTTCGTGTTCTGCTCGGCCACGATCGGCACGCCCGAGGTGCTGGCGTCCGACCTGTGCGGGCTCCCCGTCGTGCCCGTCACCGACGACGGCTCGCCTCGCGGCGAGCGGCTGTTCGCCCTGTGGAACCCGCCGATGCTCGACCGGGGCACGGGCCGACGGGTGTCGCCCAACGGCGAGACGGCGGCGCTCCTGGCCGAGCTGGTGGGCGGCTCGTACCGGGCCATCGCCTTCTGCCGGAGCCGACAGGGCACCGAGCTGGTGGCGGCCGACACCGGGCGCCGGGTCGGCCCCGCGCTGGCCGAGACGGTGAAGCCCTACCGGGGCGGCTACCTGCCCGAGGAGCGGCGGGAGGTCGAGGCCGAGCTGTTCGCCGGGCGGCTGCGGGGGGTGGTGGCCACCAACGCACTGGAGCTCGGGGTCGACATCGGCGGGCTCGACGCCTGCGTGCTCGACGGCTTCCCGGGGACCATCGCCTCGCTCTGGCAGCAGGCCGGTCGGGCCGGCCGGGCCCAGCAGCGGTCGCTGGCCGTGCTGGTGGCCGGCGAGGACCAGCTCGACCAGTGGCTCATGGCCCACCCCGAGGAGGTGTTCCGGCGCCCGCCCGAGCCGGCGGTCGTCAACCCGACCAACCCGTTCGTGGCCCTCCCCCACCTCGCCTGCGCGGCCTACGAGCTGCCCCTCATCCCCGAGGACGGCGACTGGTGGGGCGACCAGCTCGACGAGGGGGTGCGCACCCTCGTGCAGGACGACCGACTGGTGGTGCGGGGCGGCCGGGCGTTCTGGGCCGGGCGGGGGTCACCGGCGTGGGACGTCGGGCTGCGCAGCGGGGCGGCCGAGGAGTACCGGGTCGTCCGAGCACGACGGGCGCCTGATCGGCACGGTGGACGCCAGTCGGGCCTTCGAGGTGGTGCACCCCGGCGCCGTGTACCTGCACGCGGGCGCGTCGTGGCGGGTGGACGAGCTCGACCTCGACGACCGGGTGGCGTGGGTCGTCCCCGCCCCCGGCGACGAGCTGACCTCGGTGCGGTCGGACGTCGCCGTGCGCATCCTCGACACCGAGGAGGAGCAGCCGGTGGGCCGTGTGTCGCTCCACCTCGGCTCGGTCGAGGTCCGCTCGCAGGTCGTCGGCTACAAGCGCCGCCACCTGCACACGGGCGAGGACCTCGGCACCGCCGACCTCGACCTGCCGCCCAGCCGGCTCGTCACCCGCGCGTTCTGGTACGTGCTCGAGCCCGAGGTGCTGCTGGCCGCTGGCGTGGACCCGGGGCGGTGGCCGGGCACGCTGCACGCCATCGAGCACGCCGGCATCGGCATGCTGCCCCTGTTCACCATCTGCGACCGCTGGGACGTCGGCGGCGTGTCCACCGCCCTCCAGGCCGACACCGGCCGGCCCACCATCGTGATCCACGACGCCTACCCGGGCGGGGCCGGCATCGCCGAGCTCGGCTTCGCCGCCGGCCGTCGGCTCCTGGAGGCCACCCTCGAGGTGGTGGCCAGCTGCCCGTGCGCGACGGGGTGCCCGTCGTGCGTCCAGTCCCCGAAGTGCGGCAACTGGAACGAGCCGCTCGACAAGGACGGGGCCGTGGCCGTCCTCCGCCACGTGCTCGGCCGCCCGGCCGGCGCCGGCGCCTGCGCCGGCGACCTCGTCGACCAGGACGAGGACGCCCCCGCGACGCCGCTCGCCCTCGCCGCCCGGTAGCGGGGCCGCCCCGCCCACGTTTGGGCAGCGGGATCGCCGCATTCCGGCGATCTGGCTGCCCAAACGATCGGGGGGGCCGGCGTGGTCAGCGCTCGACGCGCATGGCGGCCACCCCCTCGAGGTGCACGTCGCCCACCAGGCGCCCGACCAGGGGGAGGTCGGTGGGCGCCCGGTAGGCGACGCGGACGGTGACGCGGGAGCCGGGCTCGCCCCGGTTCCCGACGTCGACGTCGAGGCGGTCCGCCGTCGAGGCGGGTGGAGGCGGCCACGGCCTGGCGCACCGAGGCCTCGTCCTCCTCCACGGCGGCCTGGCGGGCGCCCTCCCGGGCGCCGAAGGTGACCCGCACCTGGTCCCGCACGACCAGTGCCACCTGGACGAGCAGGAGGGCCAGGAGGGCGAGGAGGGGCAGCACCAGCGCGAGCTCGACGGCGGCCTGCCCCCGCTGGGCCCGGGCGGTCACGTGGCCGTGTCGATGATGTCCTCGAGGATGCCGTCGAGCAGGTCGCCGACCTTGCCGGTGCTGCGGGCCCAGGCCACGACCAGCATGGCGACCATCGCCGCACCGAGCAGGACGAGGGCGTACTCGGCGGAGGTCTGCCCGGCCTCCGGGGACGTGCCGGCACGGAGGCGGCGCCGGAGCAGCCGGTGGACGGCGAACGGGATCGGGAGCATCGGGTCTCCTCGGGAACGGGAACGTCATCACGGGCGCAGCGACCGGAGGCCGCCGGCGAGCAGGGGCGCCACGGTGAGCAGCGCGAAGGCCGGCAGGACGCAGAACACGAGGGGGAAGAGGAGGGTGACGGGCACGCGCCGGGCCGCTTCCTCGGCCCGCCGCCGGCCGTCGGCCCGGGCCTCGTCGGCCAGGCGGACGAGGCGGTCGAGGAGCGGGCCGCCGTAGCGCTCGGCCGCGACCAGGGCGGCGACGAGCGGACGGGCGGGCTCGCCGACCCGGTCGGGCACCTCGGCCAGCGCGTCGGCCAGCCGGCGCCCCAGGGCGACCTCGTCGACCGCCCGCCGGAGCTCGCCCGCCACCGGCGCGGTCGCCCGGCGGGCCACGGCCGCCACCGCCAGGGGCACGGTCAGCCCCGCCCCCACGGCCACCACCAACAGGTCGGCCACCTCGGGCAGGGAGCGGCGCACGGCCGCCTCGTGCCGGCGCCGGGCGGAACGGGCCCGGACCACGGGCACGGCCCACACGCCGATGGCCGACGCCAGACCCATCGGCGGCGCCAGGGGCAGCCAGAGCGCGGCGGCCAGGACGGCGGCGCCGGCCCGTCCCGCGACCGCCGGCGCCACGGGCCGCCGCAGGGCCCGACTGGCCAGCGCGGCGAGCGCGGCCGACGGCCCACCGGTGACGGGCGACGGGCGTCCTCCGGTCCCGACCACGCGCGACAGCGATCGGACCCGGCCCGGCGCCGGGCGGTGCCGCCAGGCCGTGACCGCCACGACCGCGGCCCACCCGGCCCCGAGGAGCAGCGCCGTCATCCGTCCACCCGGCACAGGCGGACCATCCAGATCGCGGCGCAGGCGTCGAGGCCCAGTCCGACCACCAGGCACCCGAGGCCGACCGGCGTCCGGAACAGGAAGTCGGCGGTGCGTGCGTCGGTGGCGACCGCGAGCCCGGAGAAGACGAGCGGGGCGACGGCGATGACCAGACCGGAGAGGCGGGCCTGGGACGACAGGGCCCGGACCTCGGCGGCCACCCCCAGGCGGCCCCGCAGGGTCTCGGCCACGCCGTCGAGGGCACGGGCCTGGGCGCCCCCCGTCTCGGCGCCCAGGCCGAGGGTGGCCACCGCCAGACGGATCCCCGGCAGGGGGCGGCGGTCGACCCACCCGTCGAGGGCAGCGGCCAGCGGCAGCCCGCTGTCGGCGGCGACGGCCACGGCCCGCAGGTCGTCGCCGAGGACGCCGGGGGCGACCGCGGCCGCCTCGCCCAGCGCCAGCCGCAACGAGGCGCCGCTGCGCAGGGCCCGGGCCACCCCTTCGAGCACCTCCGGGAGCACGGCCTCGATGCGCCGGTCGCGCCGATCGGCGGTGAGCGACAGTGCCAGGAGCGATCCCCCCACGAGCGCGAGGGCCCCGACCACGGCCAGCCCTGGCCCGCCCACCACCGCGGCGAGCGGCACGCCCCCGACGAGGGCGGCCACGGCGCCGGTCCACACCGCGGCGGCGGCGTGGCCGACATCGGCGGCCTCGAGACGACGCTGCACCCACGGCGGGGGGACGAGCAGCCACGCCGGACCGTCGACCGGTGCCGAGGGCGGCGGGCCGTGCAGGCGGGTCGTCGCCCGCGACCGCACGGACGCCCGGAGCGCGGCGCGGACGGCGGCGCCCGTGGCCCCGACGAGGAGCGCGCTCCCCACGGGAACGGCGACGCCGCTCACGTGACCACCCACGCCGCGTCCGGCGGCGGCGCACCGGGGAGCCGGCCGCCGCGGTGGGGCAACGAGCCGAGGCCGGCCGGCCCGGCCAGGGCACGCACCCGCCCCGGACGGTCGGGCGCCACCTCCGCCACCTCGACCACCGCCCGGGTGCCGTCGGGGCGGCGGGCCACCTGCACCACGAGGTCCAGCGCGGCGTCGACCTGCTCCCGCACCGCGGCCAGGGGCAGGGCCACCGTGCCCGTCAGCACCATGGTCTCGAGCCGGCGGAGGGCGTCCGCCGACCCGTTGGCGTGGCACGTCGACAACGAGCCCTCGTGGCCCGTGTTCATGGCCTGGAGCATGTCGAGGGCCTCCGGCCCGCGGCACTCGCCCACGACGATGCGGTCGGGCCGCATGCGGAGGGCGTTGCGGACGAGGTCCCGCACAGCCACCTCGCCCGCCCCCTCGGCGCTGGCAGGGCGGGCCTCGAGGCGCACGACGTGCTCCCGGGGCAGCTGGAGCTCGGCGGCGTCCTCCACGGTGACCACCCGCTCGCCGCTCGGGATCTCGGCGGCCAGGGCGTTGAGCAGCGTCGTCTTCCCGGCGCCGGTGCCGCCGGACACGAGCACGTTGAGCCGGGACCGCACCGCCCACGCCAGGAGCGGCGCCACGCCGGGCGGGCACACCGCGTCGAGGGCGACCCGGCGGGCCACGAAGCGCCTGATGGTGAGGCACGGCCCGTCCACCGCGAGGGGCGGCACGACGGCGTTCACCCGTGAGCCGTCGGGCAGGCGGGCGTCGACGAGCGGTGACGCCCGGTCGATCCGGAGGCCGAGGGGCCCCACCACCCGCTCGATGAGGTGGCCGATCGTGGCGGCATCGAGGGTCAGGTCGACCCGCTCGAGCCGGCCCGACCGCTCGACCCACACCCGATCGGGCCCGTTGACCATCACCTCGCTCACCGCCGGGTCGGCCAGGAGGGGGTCGAGGGGGCCGAGCCCCCGCACCCGGGCCGCCACCACGTCGACCAGCCGGCGCACGGCGTCCCCCGGGAGGAGCGGGGCCTCGGCCCGGGCCAGGCGCTCGACGTCGGCCCGGAGGCGTTCGGCGTCGGCGCCGGCGCCGTCGGCCAGCAGGCGGGCGTGCACCCGCTCGGCCAGGGGGGACGGGGCGTCAGGCGGCATGGCGGAGGGCCCGTTCGAGACGACGGGGCAGGTGGCTCCCGAGGGACCCGGCGTCGACGGCCCGGGCCACGGCGGGGTCGGCGGCCACGACGGCGCGCACGGGGACCCCGAGGACGTCCTCGACCTCGGCCGCGCCGAGAGCCCGACCGGGCTCCTCCACCAGCACGACGCCCGACGGCCGGAGCGGCGCCCGGAGGGCGTGCTTCAGGGCGAGGTAGCAGGGGCGCAGGACGAGGAGCGACGTCGTGGCCGACGAGGCGGCCACCAGGCCGGCGCCGACGGGCCCCGACCCGCAGTCGACCACCGTGGGGCGGGGGTCGGCGGCGAGGACGGCGGCCAGGACGGTGGCCCGCTCGTCGAGCGCCGGGCCGGCGGCGGAAGCCGGGGCCTCGCCGGACCACGGGAGGACCCGCAGGCCGCCGGGGCCCTCGACCTCGAGCCGCCCGAGGGCGTCGGGGGGCACGCCCTCGCCGGCGGCGAGCCAGTCGGCCAGCCCGGGACCGGTCGGGTCGGGCAGGCCGAGCACGGCCGGGACGTCACCGGCCAGGTCGGCGAGCAGGGCGCCGGAGGGGGCGCGGCCGGCCATGACGCGAGCCAGGGCCGTGGCCACCACGGTGGTGCCGGCGCCGCCCTTGGCGGCCCAACAGGCGAGGAGCACGGTGCCGTTCCCTCCCGGATGCGCGAAGCGCGGGTGCCGGGGGAAGCGACAGGGGTGACGTTACGGCAAACGACGTGTCAACGCAAGGGTTCCCGTTGTTCTGGACGTTTCTCCCGCACATGGCGGGTCAGCCGTCCAGAACCGGCGACGGGCCGGCGACGGGCGGGACTACGGCGCGCTGGTCCCCTCGCGGCCGTAGCGGTCCTCCAGGCGGACCACGTCGTCCAGCTCGGTGGTGGACGCCTCCAGGAGCACGACGTCGGTCACGGCGGTGATGCGGTGGCGCACCCCGGCGGGCAGGTGGACCCGCTCGCCCGGCTCCAGCTCGACGGTCTCGAGGGCGTCCTCGGACTCCCCCACCTCGAGCTGGGCCCGGCCGGACTGGACGGCGATGACCTCGTCCTTGCGCTCGTGGTACTGGAGCGAGAGGGCGTGGCCGGCGGTCACGTGGAGGGCCTTGCCGCAGTACCGGCCCTCGACGAGGGCGAAGACCTCCTCGTGGCCCCAGGGCTTGTCCACCCGGCGCACGGGCTCGACCCAGCGCGCCCGCCCCACCTCAGCCGGCCAGGAGGTCGCGGCGCACCCATGTCGCTCGACGGGTGGCGCAGCTTCGACATGGCCCGGGCCTCGATCTGGCGGATCCGCTCCCGGGTGAGGTCGAACTGCTCGCCCACCTCCTCGAGGGTACGCGGCTCGCCGCGGTCGAGCCCGTACCGCATGCAGAGGATCTCCTTCTCCCGGTCGTCGAGCGGCTCGAGCATGCGGGCCACCTGCTCGGGGAGCATGGCCACGCAGGCGGCCTCGAAGGGCGGCGCCTGCGACCGGTCCTCGACCACGTCACCGAGCTCGGCGTCGCCGTCCTCACGCAACGGCTCGGACAGTGACAGCGGCTCGGCCGAGAAGCGCAGGGCCTCGACCACGCGGTCCTCGGCCAGGTCGCACTCGACGGCGAGCTCGGCCAGGGTGGCGTGGCGGCCGTGCTCCAGCTCGAAGCGGCTGCGGGCCTTCTGGAGGCGCACCAGGGTGTCCCCGGCGTGCACCGGGAGGCGGATGGTGCGCCCCGTGTTGGCGATGCCCCGGGTGATGGCCTGGCGGATCCACCAGGTGGCGTACGTCGAGAACTTGAAGCCCTTCCGCCAGTCGAACTTCTCGACGGCGTGCATGAGCCCCAGGTTCCCCTCCTGGATCAGGTCGAGCAGGGGCAGCCCGGAGGCCTGGTACTTCTTGGCGATCGAGACGACGAGGCGGAGGTTGGAGAGCACGAAGCGGCGCTCGGCCTCCTCGCCGGCCCGGGCCTCGCGTCGCAGGGCGCGACGACGGGCCGTGGGCACCGACTTCCCCGCCTTCTCCAGCGCGGCCCGGGCGTCGACGCCGGCCTCGATGGCCTGCGCCAGCTCGACCTCGTCCTCCTTGGTCAGGAGGGGGTGCTGCCCGATGTCGCTCAGGTACAGGCGGACCAGGTCTTCGTCATCTCGGTCGTACCGCTCTGCTGCCACCCGTGCCTCCGTGCCGCTGCTGGAACGTGCCGAGCCCGCCCGGCTGGCCGGGGAGGCTCCGCAGCTACAGTTACGACCGGGTTTCGGCCGGACTTCAGTGCCAGACGCGGGCGGCGGGACCTCCGGAGGGAGCGGGGTGGCCGACGAGGTCGAGCTGACGGTCGTGACCATGGACTTCCAGGCGGCCGACGCCGACCGACTCATGCCCGTCCTGTCGAAGTACGTGGTGCTCAGCCGGGGTCACGAGGGCTGCCGCAACATCGACTTCTGCGCCTCGGTCGCCGATCCCAGCCGGTTCGTGATCATCGAGAAGTGGGACTCGCCCGAGACCCAGCGGGCCCACTTCGACTCCGCCGACATGGTGGAGATGGCCGAATCGTGTCGCGGGCTCCTCGCCCGGGCGCCGGCCATCCTCCTGCTCGAGGGCATCTCCGCCCACGACCTGATCTAGCGGGCTAGGCCACGCTGCGGGTGGCGGCCGTCTCCTCGCACACCGTCTGGATGTCGGCCCACGTCAGCCCCTCGCCCGTCCAGAGGCGCTCGAAGGCGGCGTCGGCCACGTCGGAGAACCCGTGGCGGTTGCGGAAGTGGTACAGCCGCCGCTGGCGCTGGGCCGGATGGCCCAGCCGGGCGAGGCGACCCACGGCGTAGGCGTCCCAGGCGGTGCTCTCGGGGAGGCTCAGGTCGTCGTCGGGCGGGACCTCGCCGAAGGCCGGGTCGAGCCGGTCGCGCACCCGGAACAGCAGGCGGCCGAGCACGTCGGTCACGGACCGCTCGCTCAGCTGGCGCGGCCGCTTCGCGTCCTCGAAGGCCCCGCTCTCGACCGACAGGACCAGCGGCTCGACCGACGTCAGCCACGCCCGCCCGAGCGGGGTCGTCTCGTCCACCTCGATGCGCAGGGGCACCGTCACGCCCACCTTCTCCATCAGCCCGGAGGCGACGGCGCCGATGCGCCCGGCGTCGAAGTCCACGAAGTTGTAGGTGTCCGGGACGACGGTGACCTCGGTCACGCCGAGGCCCCCGCCCCGTCGGCCGTCACCTCGGTGGTCCCGATGGAGCCCGGACCAGCGATGCCACCCGCCGCCCGCATCAGCTTCTCGAGGCGGTTCTGGTGGGCGGTGGCCCGGTCGATCTCCTCGTCCGTGTCGAGGAGGGACTGGATGAGCATCTCGCCGTCGCGCCAGTCCTCGATCTCGTCCTGGAGGATGAAGCCGAGCGAGCGGATGGTGGGGGCGTCCGTGATCCGGGACGTGTTGTTCCGGTGGTACGTGTACGCGGCGATCTTGTGCGGGATCAGCACCCGGTAGACGCCGACGAGCTTCTCGATGGTGAGCCCGGCGCCCTCGGGCTCGGTCATGGCGTCGACGAAGGCGACCAGCTCGTCGTTGGCCGGGACCGTGAGCCGGTCGGGGTTCATCTCCCGCAGCTCGGGCAGGCGCTTGTTCCAGAGGTCGGCGTGCCAGGCGTGGTGGTAGCAGTGGGTGCCCAGCCGCATCTTGACGTCGAGCTCGGGCACCGTGGCGATCCAGCCGCCCAGCGCCTCGAACAGCTTCATCTCGATCCACTTGTAGTGCCCGACCCGCCGGGCCGTCTCCTCCACGGTGAAGGACCCAGGGAGCTCCCGGCGGTCCCACGGTGCGAAGGGGGGACGGGGGGATTTCGGGTCGGCCATGGGCTCCTCCGCTCGATCGGGTGGACCGGTCACAGTCTCGCGCCGCCGCCCGATCGTCAAGCGTCCTCGGGACGGGGCGTGACGGGCACGGCCGCCTCGGACACCAGGATGCCGACGAGGATGAGCAGGGCGCCGGCACCCCCGGCGACCCCCAGCCGCTCGCCGGAGGCGTAGCCGAGGACGGCGGCCGACACGGGCTCGATCAGCAGCAGCAGCGCCGCCCGGGTCGGGCTCACCCGGCGCTGCCCCCACGCCTGGAGACCGAGGGCGAGGGCGGTGACGGCGACACCGGTGTAGACGGCGGCGGCCCACGCGTCGGCGTCCAGGTCCTCGATCCCGTCCAGGAGGGCCGGCACGGCGACGACGGCGGCGACGACGACGAACTGGACCGCGCTCAGGGCGGCGACCGGGAAGCGGGGGGCGGCGTCGGCCAGCAGGAGCAGGTGGACGGCGAAGGCCAGGGCGCAGCCGAGGGTGAGCAGCTCGCCCCGGCCGGTCCCGACGTCCGGCCCGCCACTCAGCAGGGCGAGGCCGCCCACGGCCAGGGCCACGCCGGCCACCGTGGGCCACGGCGGCAGGCGCCGGCTGGTCAAGGCCACGATGAGGGGCACGAACACCACGAGGAGGTAGGTGAGGAAGGCCGACACGGACGACGTCGTGTACTGGAGCCCCACCGTCTGGAGGACGTAGCCGGCGGTCAGGGCGAGCCCCGCCAGGGCCCCGGCCCGCACCAGGCCGGGCGTCCGCAGGTCCCTCGTCCCGTGCCGGAGGGCCAGGGGCAGCAGCACGGCGGACCCGACGGCGAAGCGCACGGCGAGGAAGGGCAGGGGCTCCGCCGTCTCGACGGCGTCCTGCACGACGAGGAAGGTGGACCCGAAGAGCAGGGCGGCGCCCACCAGCGCGAGGGAGGCGGCCCAGCCGCCGCGCCGGGCGACGGGAGCGGGGGCCTGCACCCGGGCACGCTAGCGACGCCGGACCTGCGCAGGTATGTGCATGGTACGGTCCGCCGGGTGCTGGACCGCCGGCTCCACGTGCTGCTCGACGACGAGCGCTTCGAGCGGCTGGCGCACCTGGCGGAGCAGCGCAGCGTCTCCGTCGGCGCCCTCGTCCGGCGGGCCATCGACGTGGCCTACCCGGCGGGCGGCGAGCGCCGGTCGGCCGCCGCCGCCGCCATCCTCGAGGCGCGCGCCGGGCCGAGCCCCATGCTGGACGAGCTGCGCACCGAGCTGGACGACCTGCGCCGCCGCGGCCTCCCGGAGAGCGGTCCGTCGGCCCGGCGGGGGCGACGGGCGAGCGGGTGATCGTCCTCGACACCACCGTGCTCGTCTACGCCACCGGGGCGGAGCACCCCCTTCGGGCACCGTGCCGCCGCGTGGTGACGGCGGTGGGCGACGGCCGCCTGGCCGCCACCACGACGGCCGAGGTGATCGCCGAGCTGGTCGCCGTGCGGTCGCGCCGGCGGCCGCGGGCCGACGCAGTGGAGGTCGGACGTCGCTTCACCGAGCTGCTGTCGCCCCTCGCCTCCCCCGACGAGGAGGTCACGCTGGCCGCCCTCGACCTCTTCGAGCGGTCACCCCGGCTGGGCACCCTCGACGCGCTCCTGGCCGCCCTCGTGCTGCGGCGGGGCTGGACCGCGCTGGTGTCGGCGTCGCGGGCCTTCGGCTCCGTGCGCGGCCTGACCGCGATCGACCCGGCCACCCCCGCCCTCGACGGGCTCCTGGCTCACCCGGGGTAGCGGTTGGTGATCGGCAGGCGCCGGTCCTTGCCGAACGCCTTGCGCGACACCCGGACGCCGGGAGGCGACTGCCGGCGCTTGTACTCGGCGCGGTCCACGAGCCTGGCGATCGTGCGGACCAGCTCGGGGTCGCAGCCGGCCCGGTCGAGCTCGCCCCGGGTCCGGTCGTCCTCGACGTAGGCGGCGAGGATCGGGTCGAGCACGTCGTAGTCGGGGAGCGACTGGTCGTCGCGCTGGTCGGGGCGCAGCTCGGCCGACGGCGGCTTGGTGAGGACCGCTTCGGGGATCAGCTCGGTGCCGGCCCGTCGGTTGCGGTCGCGGCACAGCTCGTACACCAACGTCTTGGGCACGTCCTTGATCACGGCGAAGCCGCCGGCCGTGTCCCCGTAGAGGGTGGAGTAGCCGACCGCCACCTCGCTCTTGTTGCCCGTGGTCAGCACCAGCCAGCCGTACTCGTTGGACAGGGCCATGAGGAGCACGCCCCGGATGCGGCTCTGGAGGTTCTCCTCCGTGAGGTTGGGCGGGCGCTCGCCGAGGACCGGCGCCAGCATCTCGAGGAAGGCGGCGTGGGCCGGCTCGATGGCGATGGTCCGCAGGTCGATGCCGAGGCGTTCGGCCAATGCGGCCGCGTCGGTCTCCGAGCCCTCGGACGAGAACCGCGAGGGCATGGCCACGCCGTGCACCCGGTCGGGCCCGAGCGCGTCGACGGCGACGACCGCCACGAGCGACGAGTCGACGCCCCCCGAGAGGCCGATGACCACGTCGCCGAAGCCGTTCTTGCGGATGTAGTCGCGGGTCCCGAGCACCAGCGCCTCGTACACCTCGTGCACCGGCTCGCACGGCGGGACCAGCACGGGCGTCGACGCCAGCGGCGGGCGCTCGGCGCCGGCCTCGGAGACGGGGATGATCGGGAGGGGGTCGCTCTGGGCTCGACCCCGGGGGTCGAGCAGGCGCTTGCGGTAGACGGGGGCCACCTCGACGTCGACCACGAGGGTGGCCTCCTCGAACTGGGGCGCCCTGGCCAGCACGTCACCCTCGGCGTCGACCACGCACGACGCGCCGTCGAAGACGAGCTCGTCCTGCCCGCCGACGAGGTTGACGTAGACCAGGGGGCACGACGCGTCGGCCGCCCGCGTGGCGAGCATGCGCTCCCGCTCGTACACCCGCCCGGCGTAGAAGGGCGAGGCGTTGAGGTTGACCATCAGCTGGGCACCGCCCGCCGCCTGCGCGGCGATCGGGCCGGCCGGATCCCAGGCGTCCTCGCACACCGACACCCCGATGCGCACGCCGGCCACCTCGAACAGCACGGGGCTGCCCCGGCCCGGGGCGAAGTAGCGCTGCTCGTCGAACACCGAGTAGTTCGGCAGCAGGCGCTTGTGGTACGTCCCCGCCACCCGGCCCTCCACGCAGATGGCGGCGGCGTTGTGGAGGTCACGGCCGACGTCGACGAAGCCCACCGCCGCGGCACACCGGCGGGTGCGGGCGGCCACGCGTTCGAGCGCCCGCTGGTTGTCCTCGACGAAGCCGGGCCGGAGGAGCAGGTCCTCGGGCGGGTAGCCGGGCAGGACCAGCTCGGGGAAGACGGCGATGTCGCAGTCCGCCCCCTCCGCCTCGTCCAGCGCAGCGAGGACGCGCCCGACGTTCCCGTCGAGGTCGCCGACCACGGCGTTGACCTGGCAGAGGGCGACGCGCACCAGCCCCATCGTTCGAGCGTAGCTAGTGCCGTGTCAGGTAGCGCTTGCGCTGTATCGGCGAGGTAGGGGCGTCACTGGCAAGGACCGACCGACGAGGTAGTAGCCCTGCGCTCCTTTGAGGAGGGAGGACGCCGCCAGCGGCGTTCCGGCCCGGCGAGACAGCGCAATGGTTGCCTGTCACGGCACGAGGGCGGGCCACACTGGACCGGTGGGGAGCGTGGCGGCGGACGACCTCGCCGGCCTCGTCGAGCAGTCCGCCGACCCGCCCGCCGTCCGCCTCGTCCTCGACCGCCTCGAGGCGGACGTCCCGGGAGCGGCCGAGCGGCTCCTGCGCGACCCGGGTCTGGCCGCCGCGGTGGTGGCCCTGGCCGGCGCCAGCCCCTGGCTGTCCGGGGTCGTCGCGGCCGACCCCGAGGCGCTCGACGTGCTGTCGTCGCTTGACGAGCGGCCACCGCCGCCGGCGGGCGGCGAGCTCGACGAGGAGACCCTCTCGCGCTGGGCCCTCCGGGAGCTCCTCCGCATCACCGCACGCGACCTCCTCGGGCACGACGACCTGTCCGCGGTGGGCGCGCTGCTCTCCGCCCAGGCCACCGATGTCCTCTGCGCCGCGCTGGTCGTGGCCGGCGCCGAGGACCTCGTCGTGGTGGGCATGGGGAAGCTGGGCGGCGCCGAGCTGAACTACGCCAGCGACGTCGACCTGATGCTGGTCGGGCCCGACGGCCTCGCCGCCGGTGAGGCGGACGGTCGGGCCCGCGAGCTGCTCCGGGTGGCCCGGCGGTGCTTCCGGGTCGACGCCAACCTGCGACCCGAGGGCCGCGACGGTCCGCTGGTGCGGTCACTCGGGTCGTACCGCGCCTACTGGGAGCGGTGGGCGTCCCCGTGGGAGTTCCAGGCCCTCCTCAAGGCGCGACCGGTGGCGGGCCCGGCGGAGCTGGCCACGGGCTTCGCCGAGGCGGCCGGCGAGGCGCTGTGGGGACGCGCCCTGTCGGCCGACGACCTCCGCTCGCTGCGGGCCATGAAGGCCCGGACGGAGGCGGAGGTGGCCCGCCGGGGCCTGGCGGCGAGGGACCTGAAGCGGGCGGCGGGCGGCATCCGCGACATCGAGTTCTCCGTGCAGCTGCTCCAGCTCGTGCACGGACGGGCCGACGCCGACCTGCGCTCGCCCACGACGTTGCGGGCGCTGGCCGAGCTGGCCGCGGCCGGCTACGTCGACGATGCCGACGCCGACGAGCTGGACCGGTGCTACCGCCTGCTCCGGACCGTGGAGCACCGGTCTGCAGCTGCGGGACGGCGCCCAGGTCCACGCCGTGCCCGCCGACCCGGCATCGCGGGAGCTGCTGGCCCGGGTCCTCGGCTACCGGGACGCCCCCGACGTCAGCGCGCTGGCGCGCTTCGAGGACGACCTGGCCGGCTGCCGGGCCAGCGTGCGGGCCCTCCACGAGCGCATCTACTTCCGGCCCCTGCTCGAGGCCTTCACCGGGGCGCCGGGGGCGATGGACGAGGCCGCGGCGGAGACCCGCCTGGCCGCCTTCGGCTTCGCCGACGCCGAGCGCACGCGGCAGGCCGTGCGGGAGCTGACCCGCGGGCTCACCCGGTCGTCGCGCCTCATGGAGCAGCTCCTGCCGCTGCTGCTCGGGTGGCTGGCCGACAGCCCCGACCCGGACCGCGGGCTGCTCGGGCTGCGCACCCTGGCCTCCGGGACCCAGCGCTCGGCCGAGCTGGCCCGCGCCTTCCGGGAGTCCACCGAGACGGCCCGGCGCCTGTGCACCGTGCTCGGCACCAGCCAGATCATCGCCGACCTGCTGGGCCACAACCCCGACCTCGTGCCCGCCCTCGGCGACGACGCCGCTCTGGCCCCCCGCAGCCCCACTGGCCTGGCCGACGCCGCCCGGGCCACCGTGCAGTGGCGCGACGCCGGGAGCCGCCAGCGCGGCCTCAAGCGGTTCAAGGACCGTGAGCTCGTCCGGTTGGCCGTGCGTGACGTCCTCGGGCTGGGCGACCTGCGGGACACGGCCACGGGCCTCTCGTCGCTGGCCGAGGCCACGCTCGCCGCCGCGCTCGCGGACCTGGCACCACCGCTGCCCTTCGCCGTCGTGGCGCTCGGTCGCTTCGGCGGGGGCGAGCTGTCCTACGCCAGCGACCTCGACGTGCTGTTCGTCTACGACGGGGAGGGGGCGGGCGACTTCGACGAGGCCGACCGCGTCGCCACCTCGCTGATGCGGATCGTGCGGGGCCGCACGCCGGCGACGCGGGTGTACGAGCTCGACGCCGACCTGCGGCCGGAGGGGCGGGACGGGCCGCTGGCCCGCAGCGTCGACGCCTTCGCCCGCTACTTCGAGCGCTGGGCCGAGGGGTGGGAGCGGCTGGCCATGCTGCGGGCCCGCCCGGTGGCCGGTGACCGCGAGGTGGGCGAGCGCTTCCTGGCGCTGCTCGACGAGGCGGTGTGGTCGCGCCCGCCGGGTCCGGAGGAGGTGCGCGAGATCCGTCGCATCAAGGCCCGGGTCGAGCGGGAGCGCATCCCCGCGGGCGAGGACCCGGACTTCCACCTGAAGCTCGGCCGGGGCTCGCTGGCCGACGTGGAGTTCACGACGCAGCTCCTCCAGCTCCAGGCCGGCGTGCGGGGAGTCGACACGGTGGACGCCCTCGACCGTCTCGTCGCCGCCGGGGTGGTCGAGGAGGCCGACCGTGAGGTGCTGGTCGACGCCTACCGGTTCTGCGAGGTGGCCCGCAACCGCCTGTACCTCGTGCGGGGCGGGCCCGGCGACAGCCTCCCCGAGGGCTCCGACGAGCTCCGCCGCCTGGCTCGCTCCCTCGGGACGACGGGCCAGGAGCTGCGGGAGTCCTACCGCCGGGTCACCCGCCGCTCCCGGGCGGTCGTCGAGCGCCTCTTCTACGGCCGCGAGTAGCCGTTCGGGCACGCAGAACGCGGCTGTGCCGCGATCTGGGTGCCCAAACGCAGGTCAGGAGGCGGGTGGGCGACGGCGTTGGATGAGCTCGACGACCACGTCGGTGGCGAGGAGCAGGACGGCCACCCAGGCGAGGACGTGGGCGGCGTCGAACGCGCTGGGCCAGGTGAAGTCCGGGCGGAAGCCGCCCTTCCACCCCTGGCGCAGGACGACGTAGCCCGCCGCCGGCACGAAGGCGGCCAGGGCGCCCAGGGTGAGCACGGCCCGCCCCCGGCGGCCGAGGCGCAGCGCGGCGGCCACCAGCGCCAGCACGGCGACGCCCACCAACGGCGTGACGACGACGGCTCCCACCACGCCGGCGGCCACGGCGACGAGCGCGGCGGGCACGGGCCGCATCCGCCCGGTCGGCTCGAACGAGAGGGGTGACGCCAGCTCGGGGAGGGCCGGACCCGCGCCGGCCGGGTCGAGGACGGGCGCGCGGGCCCGGGCCCGCCGCCACCCGAGGACGGCGACGGCCAGGCACAGGAGCACGAAGAAGAGGGACAGGGCCAGCGCCGCCCACACGCTCCGCTGCGGCTCCCACGCGAGCGACAGGGAGAGGTCCTCCTGGCCCTGCGGGTCGACGTACCACCCGTTGGCGAAGCCGTCGACCAGCTCGGAGTGGCCGAGGGAGGCGCCGCCGTCGACCGACGCCGTCCACCCCTCGTTGACGCTCTGGCCCAGCACGAGCCAGAACGGCTCGGTGGCGCCCCGCACGTCGACGTCCATCGACGTGCGACCGTCCCCCGTCACCTCCACCGTCGGCGGCGCCGCCGCTGCCGTCGCGGGACGCTCCGGCTCGGACCGCAGGGCCAACCGGTCGAGGTCGATCCCCGTGGACTTGCCCTGCGCCGCCCGCAGGAGGTGGTCGCCCTCGCCGAGGTCCAGCGCCCGGGCCCCGCCCCCGCACGTCTCGAGGGCCAGGTCGCCCCGGGCCACCGCCTCGGCCGTCGACCCGGACAGACGCAGGCCCACCGGCTCCCCGTCGGCCTCGAGCAGGTCGTCCCGGCACGTGTCGGGGAAGCGGGCCGGCATCGCCGGCCGGCGCACGCCGGGGATGCCGAGCTCGGCCACGCCGACCGGGCGCATGATGGGCAGCTCGCTGTAGTACTCGGTCGAGGTCACCCGGCGGACGTCCTCGACGGTCACCCGCAGGCGCGAGGTGGTGACGGGCTCGATCTCGATGGGCACCGACACCGTGGCCCCGGCCTGGTCCCCGTCCTCCACGGCGGGTACGTCGACCGTCTGCGAGCTGCCGTCGTCGCCCTCGATGCGCAACCGCGTGGGCACCGAGTGGTGCCCGTCGGCCACGAGGACGAGGTCGAGGTGGTCGACGGTGATCGGCTCGGGCACCTCCACGTCCAGCCAGGAGCCGATGATGTTCGGCTCCCCGAACGGCGTCTGCCACGCGGTGGTGGGGTCGCCGTCGACGGCGGCCGAGGCCCGGGCCGGCAGGAGGCCCTGGAGGTACGCCGACGACGACACCGTCATCCCGCCGTCCTCGGCCCCCGGGATCCCGAGCAGCTCGTCGAGCAGTGGCTCGGGGGCGTACGCCGACAGCCGGGCGTCACCGGCCAGCGAGAAGGAGCGGGCGGTGGGCAGGTCGAAGGCCCGCACCATCGAGAGCTCCTCGTCGCCCCGGCCCTGCTGGAGCGGGTTCGAGCGGTTCCGCTCGAGGAGCACGTCGAGGGCCGAGTCGGCGGAGCCGGCGCCGGCCGCGGCCAGCAGGTCCGACGGCAGCCGCACGACCTCGTCCACCCGCACGTCGCCCACCCGCACCTCGGCGAAGCCCACCGGGCTCAGCCCGTCGTAGCGCCGGCGAGCCCCGACGTTGTCGCCCCGCACCACGAGATCCAGGCGGGAGAACGTGCGCTCCCCGAGGTCCAGCCGCTGGCCGTCGGGCGTGCGCGACGAGTCGTCGAGGTCGAAGGTGCCGGCGTCCTCGCCGTCGAGGAGCACCTGGACCCGCGTGATGTACCGGTCGCGCGCGCCGCTGACCGGCTGGACCAGGTCGACGTGGTCGGTGGTGACCGGCTCCTCGGTGTCGATGCGCAGGCGCTCGCCCTCCACCGGTGAGAAGTCGCCCACCCGCCACGCGGTGTCGAGGTCGCGGTCGAGGGCGTTGGCCGGGCGGTTCTCGGGCGTGTAGGTGACCGGGTTGCCGTAGTTGGTGGCGATCACCTGGCGCACGCCCCGCTGCTCGACCGTCGTGTACGCGTCGTCGTCGGCGTCGGGGAAGAGGGGCAGGCGGTTGTCGGTGATGTCGTCGCCGAGCGGCTCCTGGCCCGCCTGCTCGGTGGCGCCGGTGTTCTCCCAGAGCGTGCTCCACCGCCGCCCTCGCCGCCGGTTGGTGTCGGTGACCACCAGGTCGGCGCCGCCCTCGAGGAGGCGCGCCCGCAGCGCCGGCTCCGCGGCCAGCGCGGCCGAGTAGAAGAGCGGGGTGCGCCCGTCGAGCACGCCGGCGGCCGCCGCCTCGACCACGCCTTCGCCGTCACCGGCCAGCACCAGCGCCCGGCTCGCCGAGTGGGCCCGCACGATGGGTACCGGGTCCTCGACCGGGAAGACGGCCACCGGCGGCGGGTCGGCCACGTCGGCGGGGATGGCGGCCTCCTCCTCGTCGGTGAGCGGCAGGCGGGCGATCGGGAGGTTGGGGCGGGGCTCCCCGAAGGTCACGGGCTCGCCCAGGCCCTCCACCGGCTGGTCGAGCACGGCCCAGAGGGCCCGCGGCCGGGTGGTGTTGAAGCGCTCGAACTGGAGGTCGGAGCGCACCACGATGTCGCCCACGCCCATGAGGCGGGCCAGTGGGGCCAGCACCGCGGGGTCGAGCTGGTCCTCCTGGAGCCGCCGGTCCAGGGCGATCAGCAGGTCGGCCGACGGGGGCGAGCCGTAGGGGATCAGCTCGCGGGCCACGTAGGGCCGGTCCATGAGCCCCGGCGTGATGGGGTCGATGGTGCTGCCCCACCGGTAGGAGGCGAAGTCCGACCCGGGGATCTCGAGCACCCGCGTGCCGTCGTCCCGGCTGTCGAGGAAGGCGGCCGCCTCCTCCCAGTAGTCCGGGATGTCCTCCGGGCGCTGGAGGTTGTGCCCGATGGCGTCGCCGGTCCAGAGCGGGGGCAGGCCCACGGCGGCGAGCACGGCGACGAGAGCGGTGGCGACGGCGGCTCGCCGGGGCAGGCGGCGCGAGAGGGCACCGAGCCCGGCGGCCACCAGCACGGCCACGCCGAGGATCACCAGCGGCGCCGCCCGGGCCGTCGAGCGCATGGCCAGGCCGGCGGTGGACGACCGCGCCGCGGCCTTGAACAGCGCCCCGAGGGGGGACGGCCCGTCGTAGGGGTAGGCGCCCACGGCGACGGCGGTGCCGAGCACCATGAGGGCGACGAAGTAAGCCCGGTACCGCCAGCGGGTGACCACCGCGGCCAGGAGGGCCAGCGCCGGGAGGGCGAAGCTGACGGCGATGAGCCAGAGCGAGCCCATGTAGCGGCCGCTGGCCTCGATCCAGGGGTCGACCTTGTCGCCGCCGTAGAAGAACCAGTAGCCGAGCCCCCGGAGGACCTCCGAGGCGAGGGACGTGCCCGCCACGGTCTTGACCGTCTCGGTGTAGCGGAGGATCTCGATGCCGTAGCTGCCCTGGATGGCGAGCCCCGCCATCCACCAGAGCGAGCACCCGAGGGTGAGGACCCCGATGCGGACCACCGTGGCGAGGGCCCGTCGGAGCGGGACCTCGCGGTGGACCCAGACGGCGAAGGGCACCCACAGCAGCGGCCCGATGCCGGCGAGCACGAGGGCGGTGGCGTTGACCCCGCCGACCACGGTGACGACGAGGGCGAAGACCGCAGGGTGGCGCCAGCTGCCCGAGCGCAGCGCCCGCTGGGTGAGCCCCACGAGCCACGGCAGGCCGGCCCAGGGCAGCAGCAGCACGGAGAACCGGCCGGCGTTCTCGAGGACGAAGGGCGAGAGCATGTACAAGGCGGCGCCGGCCAGTGCACCGCCCCCGCTGAGCCGCACCAGCCAGCTGCGCCGATCGGCCTCCTCGGCGGCCTCCGACCCGACCCCGTCGCGCTGCCAGCCGAGGCTCCGCAGGAGGAACAGGACGCCCGCCCCGGCGGCGAAGAGGACCGAGCCAAGCCACAGGCGCTGCGCCACCCAGTCGGGGACGCCCAGGCGGTCGAAGGTCCAGTACCAGGGCCCCATCGGGAACAGGTAGCCGATGTTCTGGTGGGTGACCGTGCCGAAGCCGATGTTCGGGTCCCACATCCACGGCGCCCGCTCGAGGAGCCGATCGGGGTCCAGGTAGAGGTAGGTCTTGGTGTCGGCCGCCACCCGGCCGCGAGCCGTGAACAGGAGCGGGACGTAGGCGACCAGCGCCAGCAGGAGGTGGCGCGCCACCGACGCGCCCCGGTTGCGGGCGGGCGGCGGCGGGGACGCCGGCGGCGGCGCGGGGGCCCGACGGGGGACCGTGGTGCTGACCGTCATCGTCGGCCGGTGCGCAGGAGGAGGCGGTCGGCGGGAACGAGGCGCATGCGGGGAACGGGCAGGCTACCCGGGGCCGTCCACCGGGGGTCCGCGCCCGCCACGGGGTGGGCGTCGGGTTCGCGCATCGGCCTCCTAGAGTCGCCCCGTCCATGAGGGGAACGCCGGAACGGCCCACGCCAACGCTGCTCCGGCTGTCCCGGGCCGTGGAGGTCGCGGCGCTGGCGGTGCTGGCCTACGTGCCCTTCCTGGCCTCCTCGCAGGGCCGGGTGAGCGCCGACACCAAGCAGTACCTCTACCTCGACCCCGGCCGGCTCCTCGAGCGCGCCGCATCGCTGTGGGACCCCCAGGTGGCCGCCGGCACGGTGCCCCACCAGAACATCGGCTACCTGTTCCCGATGGGGCCCTGGTTCTGGGTGTTCGACCAGCTGGGCGTGCCCGACTGGGTGGCGCAGCGGCTGTGGCTCGGGACCATCTCGTTCGCCGCCGTGCTGGGAGCCCGATGGCTGTTCCGCCTCCTCGGGGTGGGCCCGCTGGCCGCGCTGGCCGGGGCCCTCGTCTACATGCTCACCCCGTACCAGCTGGCCTTCACCGCCCGCATCTCGGTGCTGCTGCTGCCCTGGGCGGCGCTGCCGTGGCTCGTGGGCCTGGCCATGCGGGCCGCCCGCCGGGGCGGCTGGCGGGACCCCGCCATCTTCGCCCTCGTGGCCATGGCCGCCGGCAGCGTCAACGCCTCGGCCCTCATCCTCGTCGTGGCCGCCCCCGCCCTGTGGCTGTTCTTCGAGCTGTTCCGGGGACGGGCCGCCGCCCGCGCCGCCCTCGCCGCCGGCGGGCGCATCGCCCTCCTGAGCATCGCCGCGTCCCTCTGGTGGGCCGTGGGCCTGCGCCTCCAGGGGGTCTACGGCCTGCCGGTGCTCCAGCTCACCGAGAACCTGCGCACCCTGTCCGAGACGTCCTCCCCCGACGACGTGCTGCGGGGCCTGGGCAACTGGTTCTTCTACGGCCGCGAGGCGCTCGGGTACTCGATCGAGCAGGCGGCGCGCTACGCCGAGGACCACACGCTCACCTTCGTCACCTTCGCCGTCGCCGTGCTGGCGCTGGCCGCCGGCGGCATCGCCCGCTGGCGCCACCGCGGCTACTTCGCCGCCCTCGTCATCGTCGGGACCGTCGTCGCCGTCGGCGCGTGGCCCTACGACGACGCCACCGCCTACGGCGCCGCCTGGAAGCGCTTCGCCAACGAGTCCTCGGTCGGTCTCGCCCTCCGCAACACCCCCCGCATCGTCCCCGTGGTCGTGCTCGGCCTGGCCGGGCTGCTGGCTGCCGGGGTGAGCGCCCTGCGGTGGCGGCCCGTCCGCTTCGGCGCCGCCGCCCTCGCCATCGCGCTGGCCGTGGCCGGGCTGTGGCCGGTGTGGGAGGACGGCTACCTGTCGCGCAGCGTCGACCGTCCGGAGGACGTGCCCGACTACTGGCGGGAGGCGGCGGCCGCCCTCGACCGGGGCGGCGACGACACCCGGGTGCTGGAGATCCCGGGTTCCAACTTCGCCGCCTACCGCTGGGGCAACGCGGTGGAGCCGATCACGCCCGGGCTCACGGACCGGCCGTACCTGGCCCGCGAGGTCCTCCCCTACGGCACGCCCCCCTCGGTCAACCTCCTCGACGCGCTGGACCGCCGGCTCCAGCAGGGCACCTTCGAGCCCGCCTCGCTGGCGGCCATGGCCCGCCTCCTCGGCGTGGGCACCGTGGCCCTGCGCTCCGACCTCCAGTACGAGCGCCACGGCACCCCGCGCCCCCGACTCCTGTGGCGCCTGCTCACGCGGCCGCTGGCGCCCGGCCTCGAGGAGCCCGAGGGGTTCGGTCCCGGGCTGCCCAACCGGCCCCCGGCCGGCTTCCCGGCGGTCGACGAGCTCGAGCTGCGCACGCCGACGAACGCCGCCGACCCGCCCGAGGTGGCGCTCTTCGACGTGGACGGCGCCGTCCCCATCGTCCACGCCGCTCCCGTCGCCGGGCCGGTGGTGCTGAGCGGTGACGGGGACGGCATCGTCGACGCCGCCGCCGCCGGCCTCCTGAACGGTGACGCCCTCGTGCGGGAGCTGGCGGCCATGGACGACGACGAGCTGGCCGACGCCCTGGAGGCGGGCGCCGATCTCGTCATGACCGACACCAACCGCCGCCGCATCGAGAACTGGTTCTCCTCGATCCGCGACACCCGCGGGGCCACCGAGCGGGCGGGCCAGACCGCCCCCGACCCCAACGGCTACGACTTCCGCCTCGACGTGTTCCCCGGCTCCACCGACGACGAGCGCACCGTCGTCGAGCAGGTGGGCGGCCGGGTCGACGCCACCAACGACGGCGGGGCCGGCCGGCCCGAGGACCGCGCCGCTCGGGCCGTGGACGGCGACGACCGCACGGCGTGGCGGGTGGGCGGTGCCTCGCCCACCGGCGAGCGGCTGATCCTCTGGCCCGAGGAGCCGATGGAGGCCGACCGGGTGACGCTGGTCCAGCCCCAGGACGGACCCCGCGACCGGGTGCTGACCCGGGTCCGCCTCCACTTCGACAGCGGCGACCCCGTGACGGTGGACCTGGGCGGCGACTCCCTCACGCCCGAGGGTGAGGTGGTGCGCTTCCCCCGGCGGACCGTCGGGCGCCTCGAGGTCGAGCTGCTCGGGACCACCGTGCCGCCGATCGACCCGGCGCGGGCCAACGCCGTCGGCTTCGCCGAGGTGGACCTGGACGGCATGCGGGTGCGGGAGCGGGTGCGCCTGCCGTTGGACGTGCCCCAGCGGGTGGGGGACGACGCCCGCGGCCACAGCCTCGACGTGGTCCTCACCCGGCTGCGCCGAGAACCGGGCGAGCGGGGCCGCCAGGACGAGGAGCTGCGGCTCGACCGGGGTTTCACCCTGCCGGACGACCGGCGCTTCCGCTTCGTGGGGACGGCGCGGGTGAACCCGAACGCACCGGACGACGTCCTCGACGAGGTGCTCGGGACGACGGCGGCGGGGGCCGGCTTCTCCGCGTCGGGCCACCTGGCCGGCGACCCCGGGGCCCGCGCGTCGCGCGCCTTCGACGGCGACGGCGGCGGGAACGTGCGCACGGCGTGGACCGCCCAGCTCGGGCGCCAGGAGGGGCAGTGGCTCGCCGTGGACGCGCCCGACCCCCTGGACATCTCGGAGCTCCAGCTCTCCGTGGTGGCCGACGGGCGCCACTCGGTCCCCACCCGCGTCGAGCTGGAGGTGGACGGCGAGACGAGGTCGATGGCGCTCCCGGCGATCGAGGACGGGGACGAGCCGGGAGCGGTGCAGCGGGTGACGCTCCCCGTCGACGACGTCACCGGCCGGTCCGTGCGCCTCACGGTCGAGGAGGTGCGCCGGGTGACCGCCGTCCCCGATGATCCCGACGTCCGCTCCAGCCTCCCCGTGGCCATCGCCGACGTGCGGCTGCCCGGGGCCCCGGTTCCCGCCGAGCCGGGCGACGTGCCGCAGGAGTGCCGGGAGGACCTCCTGGAGGTCGACGGCGACCCCGTCCCGGTGCGCCTGACCGGACGGGCCACCGACGGCCGGCGCGGCCTCGGCGTGGCCACCTGCGACGGGCCGGTGGTCCTCGACCGCGGGGAGCACGACCTGCGCTCCCGCCCCGGCCTGGACACAGGGGTCGACCTGGACCGGGTGGTGCTCGCCTCCGACGCCGAGGGGACGACCGCGGCGGTGGCGCCGCGAGGCACCCCGCTCGACCAGTCGGGCGCGGAGGTGGAGGTCCGGTCGTCCGGCGCCACCTCGGTGGACGTGGAGATCGCCACCAACGGAGAGCCGTTCTGGCTCGTGCTGGGGCAGAGCTACAGCGAGGGCTGGCACGCCGATCCCTCGTCCGGATCGGTCGGCCCGCTCCAGCAGGTGGACGGCTACGCCAACGGCTGGCTCGTGCAGCCCGACGGCGCCGGCACGATGACGGTGGACCTGCGCTGGCGCCCGCAGCGGCTGGTGTGGGCCGGGATGGCCGTGTCCGCCGCCGCCGTGCTCCTGTGCGTCGGCATCGTGGTCGCCACCCGGCGCCGACGCCCCGAGGCGGGGCTGGCCGACGCTCCCGCGCTCGCTCGGCTGCTGACCTACCCCGGCCGGCGGCCGGCGTCGTGGGCGTTGACGGCGCTGCTCGCCGGTGGCATCACCGTCGCCGTCGCCGTCGCCTCACGGCCGTGGATCGGTGTGATCGCAGGGGTGGCGACCGTCGTCGGCGCGCGGGTGGCCGAGGTGCGCCGCGTGGTGTTCCTCGGTCCCGCCATCGCACTTGCCCTCAGCCGGTTGACCCACCGGCCCGAGCTGGCGTGGCTGGCACTCGCCCTGCTCCTCGTCGACCTGGCGTGCGCGTGGCTGTGGTGGCCCCGGCGTCAGCCGCCACCCACCGGCAGCGGGGTGACGTCCACGCCCAGCGCGGGCAACCGCTCCGTGGCCACGAAGCGGCGGCGGTTGCGGCTCTTCTCGGCCACCAGGGACTCGCCGGGATCCAGCACCTCCAGCTCGCCACCCTCGAGCCGGTAGTCGTAGCGGACCTGGGCGAGCGGCGTCTTCCGCGCCATCCCCACGTCCCAGCCGAACCCGGCGGTGACCGCCAGCGTGGCGTAGCCGTCGTCGAGCGGCAGGTCCACGTTCCCGGCACCCGCAGGACCCGCCGTGAACGTGGCCTCGTAGGTGTCACCCAGCCGGGAGTCCGTGGCGAGCGTCCGCCACACGGCCCGCTCGCCGACGCCGACACCGACGACCACGGTCGGCCGGCCCACCGTGTTGCGGACCCGGACGGACAGCGAGAGACCGCCACCCCGAAGCAGTTCCAGCCGCTCGTAGGTGAGCTCGAAGTCCTTCGGGTGGCGCCGGGGCAGGAGGTTGTCCGAGTCCACGTTGAGCCGCTGGGACCACGGGACGCGGTCCGGCATGGCCCGGATGAGGTCGAGGTTGCGCGGGCCCCGGTCGACGGCGTAGAGCACCCGCCCGTCGAGCTCCGGGTCGTTGGCCACGAAGGGGTTGCTGAACAACAGGTAGCGACCGGAGTCCTCGACGAACACGAGCGCCCGCCCCTCGGGCGGTGCGGCCTGCTCGAGCGGCTCCTGCGCCTGGCTCATGCGCCGGTTGGCGCCGAGCGCGCTGACGGCGCCGGGCACGGTGGCCACCGCCAGGACGCCCACCACGGCCACCGCGGCCAGACGTCGCCGGCGCCAGAGGGCCACCAGGGACACCGCCATCAGGATGCTGGCTGTGGCGTAGAGGGGGATGTAGTAGATCGGCGCGCTGAACAGCGCGGCCAGCGACGACACGTGGACGCCCCAGAAGGTGAGGTACCCGAGGGGGAACACGAGGGAGAGGGTGAGGAGCGGGAGCAGGCGGCGGTCGTGCCGGACCCGCCACAGGCCCACCACAGCCACCAGCACCCCGAGGGTGCCGCCGAACACGAAGCTGCGGAACGCCTTGACGTTCTTGCCACTGCCCTCGAGGGCGTCGAGGAACCCGAACTCGGTCCGTCCGAAGCCGGGCATGATGCGCCGCTCGCCGAACCCGAAGGTGTCGAGCGGGTCCGACGCCGTGTTGGGGAACGACAGGGGGCCGCCGACGACGGCGGCGTTGTAGGCCAGGCTGGCGATGACGAAGGGGGCGGCCCCGAGGGCCAACCACCCGGCCGCCGGGAGGAGGGTGCGCAACCGGCGCCGGCGGTTCCAGATCAGGTAGGCGGAGGCGCCGACGCCCCACAGCACGGCGTCGTAGGGGCGGGTGAGGAAGATCCAGCCGACGAGGGCGCCGGCCGTCACCACCCGCAGCGGGAGGCCGCGGCGCATGCCCGACAGCAGGGCGGCGGCGAACAGCAGGCCGAGCCCGAGGGTGAAGAGGTAGCCGAGGTAGACCCCGCCCTGGACGGCGACGACGGGGGACGCGCACATCACCGCGGCGGCCACCAGGGACACGCCGTGCTCCCGCGTCAGCTCCCGGGCGAGGGCGTAGGTGCCGAGGACGGTGAGGAGGGCTCCCAGGGCCAGGGCGGCGTCGGGGGTGCCGAAGAGGACGTCCCCGGCGAGGAGGGCGAGCGGCCAGCCGAGGGTGAAGTGGGAGAACAGCGCGCCGTCACGGGCGGCGGACAGCCAGGGGTGGAAGAACTCGGGGAACCCGCCGTCGGGGGTGGTGAAGTGACCCGCCCGCAGCGTCTCCATCTGCCACAGGTAGACGGGCTCGTCGCGGTTCCACGACAGGGCGGGGAACAGGTGGTGGCGGGACAGGACCGAAACGGCCACGGCGGCGACGCCGAGGACGGCGAGGGGCCAGTACGTCCGGACCAGTCGCCCGACGTCCCGATCCCGGCCCTGCGGTCGGGCCGGCACGGGTGGCGGCGAGGTCTCCTCGTCCGGCTCACGTGCGACGTCGAGCTCCGCGGGCGAGGGGCTCGCGAGCGGTCGACCCACGGAGAGAAGCTACTAGCGGGTCCCTCGCCGCCGGCATCGGCCTCTGCCCCGTTCGGGCACCCAGATCGCGCCTCTACCGCGATCTGCCTGCCCAAACGTCCAGGGCCGCGGGGGCGGGGCCGGCCTCCAGGTGGTACCGGATGGCCTCGGCGCACCCGGCCGGGCTGCGCAGCGACGTATCGACCTCCAGGTCGTAGACGCCCGGCGTGTGCACGGCCTCCTCCCAGCGTCGCACCACGTCGGGGACGCCGCCTCCCGGCGCCGAGGTCACGTAGCGGCCGGGGCCGGCGTCACGCCGGCGCATGACCTCCTCGGGCGGGCAGCGGACGCCGACGAGGAGCACGGGCAGCCCGGCGAGCCGGCTCGCCACCACGGCCCGCAGGCCCAACGGTCGGGAGTGGTCGTCGTGGAGCCCGACGTCGACGACGACCGGCCGTCCCCGCCGGCTGTGCGCGGCCACGGACGCGGCGAGCGCGGCGCAGAAGGCCGGCAGCAGGGGCTCGAGGTCCGGTCGCTCCCCGCCGGGGCGCAGCCCGATGCCGGGCCGGCACCGGCGGGGGACGACCGAACGGTCGAACAGGTCGACCCCCACGTTCACCCAGGGGTCGCCGAGGGCGGCGGCGATGGACGACTTCCCCGACCGCGGTGCCCCGTGCAGGACGACGATCGGCGCGGCGCCCACCGCCCCATCACATCAAACGGCGTCGGGGGCGGGCGGGTCGCCGAAGAACCCGGTGATGGTCCGGAGGCGGCCGTCGTCGCCCAGCGTGGCGACGTCGATCCCGCCGACGAAGACGGCGCCGTCGGGGGCCACGAGCTCCCACCCGAAGCGGGCGACGTCGTGGTGGGCGTCGACCCCGCTGGTCCGCCGGAAGCGGTGGCCCGGGTAGTGGCCGTGGACGGTGGCGACCATCTCGCTGAGGCCGGCGTGGCCGTCGGCCTCGAGGAGCGGGTCGCGGTAGCGGGCGTCGTCGGCCCAGGCGGTGCGGATGAGGTCGGCCCGCCGGTCGGCGTCCTCCTCGTTCCACATGTCGATGTAGGTGTCGACGACGTCGGTCAGGGTGCTGGTGTCGGTGGTCATGCCCCCCACCTTCCGCCCGGCGGGGAAGCCCGGCGATTACCTGTCGGGTAGGCGCCGCTGCACGGGGTCGTCGGTAGGTTCCTGCGCATGACCGTCGGCGTGCTCCTGCGGGACTGGCGACAGCGGCGGCACCTCAGCCAGCTCGACCTCGCCCTCGAGGCCGAGGTCTCCACCCGCCACCTCAGCTTCGTGGAGACGGGGAGGTCGAAGCCGAGCCGCGAGCTCGTGCTCCACCTCGCCGAGCACCTCGACGTGCCGCTGCGCGAGCGCAACACGCTCCTCGTGGCCGCCGGGTACGCCCCGGTCTACGCCGAGCGCCCCATCGACGCCGAGGAGATGGCCCCCGTCCGGGCCGCGCTCGACAAGATCCTCTCCGGCCACGCGCCGTTCCCGGCCATCGTCGTGGACCACCGGTGGGGGCTCGTGTCGGCCAACGAGGCGGCGCTCGCCCTCCTCACCGACGGCGTCGACCCGTCCCTGCTCGGCGAGGGGGCGAACGCCCTGCGCATCTCCCTGCACCCGGACGGCCTCGCCCCCCGCATCGTCAACCTCGCCGAGTGGAGCAGCCACCTGCTCGACCGGCTCCGGCGGGAGGCGGCGGTGTCGGCCGACCCCGCGCTCGACCAGCTGATCGCCGAGCTGCGGACCTACCCCGGCGTGGTCGACGGTCCCCTCCCGTCCGACGGGCCGGCGCCGCTGTTCGTCCCGCTGGAGCTGCGGGCCGGGGACCGGACCCTGTCGTTCGTCAGCACGGTGGCCACCTTCGGCACCGCTCGCGACATCACCACGGCCGAGCTGTCCATCGAGTCGTTCTTCCCGGCCGACGAGGCCACCACCGCGCTCCTGCTCGGGCGCTGAGAGCGAGAGGACGAGGCCGATGCCGGAGGATCCGCTACCCCTGCGGTAGTCGATGCTCCGAAATCGTGTCGTCCGGCGCCTCGACCTCCTCGGCCGCCTCGCCGTTGGTGCGGTCCTCCGGCGCGGGCCCGTACCCGTTCGACAGGTTGCGCATCAGGAGGGCGCCGAGCCCCCCGATCACGCCACCACCGTCGCCCCCGACCTGGATGTCCGGGACGATCTTGACGTGGCCGGTGCCCACCTCCCGCAAGGCGGCCACGAGCGCCGTCTGCTCCGAGCCGATGGCCCGCCGCTGGGCCTCGAAGCCCTTGGCCCGGGCCAGCCCGAGCGCCTCCTCGGCCGAGGCGTTGGCGGAACCGATGGCCGCCGTCCGGGTGGCCTCGGCGTCACCGGTGGTGCGGATGACGTCGGCCTCGCCCTGCGCCCGGGCCCGGGCCGCTTCGGCCCGCGACCGCTCGATGTCGATCGACACGTTGGCCTGGGCCAGCTGCCCCTGCATGTCGGCCACGCCCCGCTGCTGCTCGAGGCTCACCCTGGCCTCCTGGGCCGAGCGCTGCTGGGCGAACGTGGCCCGCTCCTGGGCGGCGATCTCCCGGCTGGTGAGGACCTCGACCAGATCGGCCGGGAAGATGACGTCCTGGATGTAGACACCCCGCGTCTCGACCTCGTAGCGGGACAGGTACTGCTGGATGTACATCTCGGCGGCGTTCTGGACCTCGTCCCGCTTCTCGATGAACTCGGTGGCCCCGAGGGTCTGGAGCTTGTTGCGGAAGTAGTTCCCGACCGCCGACTGCAGCACCTCGTTGACGAGGTTCTGCATCGTGCCGACCATGCTGATGACCTTCGGCGCCCGCGTGTCGGGCACGTGGATCTGCACCTGGAGGTCGATGCTGAAGGTGAACGCCTCCTTGCTCTTCGCGTCGATGGGCGACAGCCGGGCGTCGAGGCTGTGGGCGTCACTGGTGGCGTGCGACCAGTTGAGCGTGAGGATCGACGTCGGGACGATCTCGGCCTCGTAGATCCGCGGGTTCAGCGTGTACTTGCCGGTGCGCAGCGGCTCGGACCAGATGCCCTGGTGCCCCGGCTGCACGATCGAGCCGAACTTGAACTCCGTGCCCGAGGTGTCCTCGGTGGGCAACCCCACGTACGCCTTGATGACGGCCACCTCGCCCTGGCGGACGACGAGCATCTCCCGCAGCTCGACCTTCACCAGGAACGGGTTCAGCAGATACGAGCCGTAGAGCACGGGATCGTGCTGGAGGCCGATGCAGCCGCCGTTGTCGAGGAACCGCTGGTAGTCCTGGTAGTTGTCATGGAGGTCGTTCTTGGCCTTCAGGACGGCCTGGATGATCTGGATCGGCGACGACCCGGTTTCCGAGTCCTCCATGGCGGTGACGTCGCTGAAGCCCCCGATGCGGCTGGCGATGTCGCCCGACGGCGGTCCCTCCAGGGTGGTGACGACGCCGACGACGTCCCGGTCCCCCTGCGGGGTGATGTGCATCACCTTGAGGGCGCTCTCGTCCACCTGGGCGATGGCGCTCTCCGACGCCTCCGAGATCATCTTCCCGAAGGTTCGGTCGCTGGTGATCACCACGAAGCCGACGGGGTGGATGGGCGCGGTCGACCCCGGCGGGAGCACCGGGCGCTGCACCCCTCGCTCACCGCCGTTGGCCAGGAAGGCGCGGAGGTCGGAGAAGCCCCCGAACTCGTCCTTGTAGATGGCCGACTTGGCGCCCGTCGGCAGCGACTCGCCCACCTGGGCGATGACGAGCCCGACGTGGTCGGGGGCCACCTGCACCCAGGGGTAGCGCTCGACGCCGAACAGCGGCCACAGCTTGAAGCGCAGTCCCGGCATCAGGAGCTCGGCCTGGTACCCGGCCTCGCCGTTGAGGGCCACCAGCTGGTCGCCCTCCAGGCGCTTGCCGAGGCGCTTGGTCACGAGGCCGACCTCGGCGGCCCCGATCGAGTGGAAGCCGCGGGCGACGACCAGGAGGAGGACGAGGACCCCCACCAGGACCACGATGAGCACGGTCACGTTCGGCCCCCTTCGGCGAAGACGTCGTCGTCTCCGACCATCGCATAGCCCAGGTGCAGCTGGCCCTCGCGGGCCTCGGAATCCTGTTCCACGTCGACGCGCCCGCGGACGTGGAGCGCCGGTTCGAACCGGGTCCCGGCCGGCGAATCGACGAGGGAGCCCGGACGGACCACGGCATGGGGCGGCAACCGGTCCCGCTGCCATGCGTCCCGGTCGTAGGTGACGTCCACGAAGTAGCCCCCCTCGGGGTTGAAGACGTCCTCGACGACGGCGAAGTTCCCGGGACCGTCCACCCGCCGCAGCACCAGGCGCCGGGCCGCGGCCGACGACTGCGCGCCCCGCTCGGCGGCAGCGGCCACGTCGGACTCCCGGAACAGCCCCAGGACCAGCAGCTCGCCCACCGGGACCTCGTCGACGTCGAGGCGGTGCTCGACCCGGGCGTGGCGGGCCACCCGCCGCCGGGCCTCGGTGCGCCTGACCTCCTCGAGGCGGACGGCGCGCTCGTCCGCCAGCGCCGCCCGGATCTCGTCGTCGCCGAAGGCGGCTTCGATCACCGACCACTGCCGGTCGACCGGCAGCCGGTCGAACACGGCCCGCACGACCTCCGCCCGCTCCCGCTCGGGGATGTCCCGGATGGCCTCGGCCAGCGCTTCCGGCGGGGCGTCCGGGTCGGCCACCACCCGGGCCACGTCGTCGGAGATCTCCCGGGCCAGCTCGAGGAACGGTCGCGCCGCCGAGAGCTCCGCTTCGAGCCTTGCCACCTCATCCCGACGTCGGGCCTTCGGCACGGAGCTCCTTCTTCTGGCGCTGGAGCCAGCGTACCGACGGGCCGCGCTCAGCGTCCTCGCGGTGGGGCCCGCAAGGCGGAGACGAGCGAGTGCCGGCTGCCCGACGCCCGCAGGGCCTCCTGGTCCCGGGCGAGGTTGGCCGCCGTGGGCGCCATGAGGACGAAGCCGAGCACCGTGAAGACGGCGCCGGCCACGTAGACGACCGGGTTGCCCGTCAGGATGAAACCGACGAAGCCGAGCAGCGCGGCCGACTCGGCGAAGGCCATGCGGAGGAAGAAGCGCTTCCGGTAGCTCTCGGCCAGGGTGGCTTCGCTCGTGCCGTCCAGCGGGCGCCGCCAGGTCGACGCCACGAGGAGCGCCACGCCGGCGAGAGCCACCGCGATCGCCACGGGACCGGCGTCGGCGCTCCCGTCCATCCCCTCCCCTGCGGACAGGATCGCCACCACGACGCCCACCAGCGCGACGGCGGCGCAGAACGACAGGAACAGGCTGCGGAGGACGAGGAGCCCGTCACCACCGCTGCGCTGGGCCCGACGGATGGCCAACCCGGGCACGAGGCCCCAGCCCAGGCCCCCGAAGGCCGGGCCCCAGCCGGGGTCGTCGTCGCCGCCGGGCTCGCTCATCGGTGCACCGTCAGGTCGTGCGCTCCTCGGACCGTCCCATCGACGGGGGCACCAATGAGCGGCCGTCGCTGGCGCTCCGGCAAGGACGCTGTGCTCGTCGGTTCGCTCGCAAGCTCGCTCATGGCCGTCCCGCGGCGTCCCACGCCTCGTGGGCGGCGTCGACCTTCTGCCACAGCGCGGCCCGGTCGGGGGGATCCAGCGCACCGAGGTCGAGGCCGAAGAGATCGCCCAGGGCGTCGGTCCACTCGGCCCGGGTGGCGATCGTCGCCTCGGACCGCCGTCGGCCCACCCGCTTCAGCGTGCGCCCCTTCAGGATGTCGGCGCCCGTCGCGTCACGGCGCTGGGCCGTCAGGACCTTCACGAAGCCCGAGTCCGGCGACGTCGAGAGCTCGACGTGGCGTGCCGCGAAGGCGTCCATCCCTGCCGGTGCCGACCGCCACGCCATGCCGGTGAACCCACCGGCGGGGTCGTGCGCCAGGTGCCAGTCGCCGACGCTCCCGGGGGTCTCCTCGAGCACGAAGGTGAACGGACCCTGCTGGTACGTGCCGGGTCGGAGGGGCAGGGGCTCGTGGAGCCCGTCCCCCAGGCCGGCGTCCACGTACCAGGTGCCGGTCGGGTTGGCGTCGGTGGGCAGGCCCCGGACGGTGAGCACGAGGTGGTTGCCGAGGTCGGCGGCGGCGGGGCCGGCCGGGCCGTGGACGCCGCCGACGTGGCGGACGACGTCGTACCCGAGGTCCCCCAGCAGCTCGCTGAGCGCGCCGTTGAGGTGGAAGCAGTACCCGCCCCGCCGGCGGGTGGCGACGCGCTCGAACGACGCCTCGGGGTCGACCGACCACCGCTCACCGAGGTGGATCCACAACGTCTCGTACGGCACCCGCTCCACCTGGGCCCGGTGGATGCGGAACAGCGCGTCGACCGTCGGGGGCTCGCGCTCCAGGCCGAGCCGGCCGAGGTAGGCGTCCGTCGGTCGTGCCACCGCCCGAGGCTAGGCGGGCGTCCGCGGGGGACCTCAGGGCGAGCTGGCCTCGATGCGGACCCAGTCGATGTCGCCGGCGAAGTAGTCGCACGTCACCTTGACCTGGTCGCAGGCGACCTTGCCGGCGATGCTCAGCGGGATGGTGTTGGCGATGGCGCCGATCGTGCTGCGCGACGAGCGCACGACCGTGGTCCCGTCGATGGTCATCGTGACGCGGTCGACCGTCTTCTCGCAGCGGACGGTGTGCCACGCCCCGTCGTTGAGGGGGGTGGGCGCCGTCACCGCCTTCTGCCCGAGCAGGTTCCCCCTGCTGTCACGGGACCGGTAGAGGCACATGAGCCGGCCGGAGGGGATCTCCCATTTGAAGTAGCCGCCCGGCGTCTCGGACTGCCCCTTCTGGATCATGTTCCCGTAGGAGTGGGTGGTGCGGAAGCGCACCGTCACCGCGTAGTCCCGGGACCCCGGGTTCAGGCGGGCATCGGGCACCTGCACCAGCCGCTCGGGCTTCGCCGGGTACCCGTTGGGGTTCGTCGACCCCCAGTGGTACCCGGTGGCGCCGGCGTAGGTGAACCCCGTCTGGACGGAGGCGCCGATGCTCCCGTTGATGCCGTTGGGCCCGCTGTCGGTCATGACCCGTGCCCCGGCGGGCTCGTTCATCTGCCAGCTGGCGACGGTGGTCGTGGCCGCCGCTTCGGCCGGCTCGCAGGCGACGGCCGCCACCAGGGAAAAGGTCACGGAGAGCAGCACGATGCGACGCACGGTGGCGCAGCCGACGACCGAAGTGGACAAATGGGGCGTCAGGTCCGGGCAGGCGGGCCGAGTTGACGCCGGTCACCCCGTCCCGGACGCTCGCGCCCGTGCGGCGGCGGTGGGCGGGGCTCGTGGTGACGACCGGCGCGCTGTCGATCGGCCTGGTGGGCTGCGGCGGAGACGACCCCGATGCGCACCTCTACGCCTACGGCCACTCCTGGGTGACCGGGCGCGCTCCCGATCCCTCGGTGGAGCCGTGGCCCGAGCGGGTTGCGGCCGAACTCGGCATCCCCGGGGAGAACCGTGGGATCCCGGCGGCCGAGTCCCCGGCCATCGCCGACCGGGTCCTGGCGGAGGAACCGGCGTGCGCCGATGTCGTCGTGCTCGAGCCGGTGCTGAACGACGTCCGCCACTGGGGCACCGACGACGCGGCCCGGGAGCGGTTCCGGGCGACGCTGCGGCGGATGCTCGACCACGTCGAGACGGCACAGGTCGTGGTGGTGGTCGACCCTCCGATCCCCGGCTGGGCCCTCGTGCCGCCCTACGACCAGGGCTCGGACGAGGCGCTCGACCGCTACCGGCGCGTCGTCGACGAGGAGGTCACCGACGAGACGGTGGTCGACCTCGCCGAGGACTGGACGCCGGACCTCATGGCCCCGGACGGCATCCACCCGAACGAGGCCGGCACGGCCCACGTCGCCGAGGAGGTCGTCGCCGCCATCCGCCCGCTGTCGCCATCGTGCTGACGGGAGGTCGCTCGTCGCTCAGGCGAGGTCCAGCGGGGGCCGAGGCCCGGGTCGTCCACAGCGGTCGCCGTGCACGGTCCCCGGGGCAGCGGCGTCGTGGACGGCGACGATCGGGTCCTCGTCCGCGCCACCGCCACCTACATGATGGTCCGGCAACCCCGATCGGGGCCGTTGCGGGCGTGCGCCGTCACGCTGACCGACTCGTCTCGCTGGGGGATGCCGCGAGCGTGGTCAAGCACGAGGCCCATGCGGCCGTGCAGCGGGGTGCTGGCGACGCTGGCCGACGTGGCGTCACCCCCCGGCGGCCGGTCGGAGACGAGCGACGTCACCGGCGTGCCCGAGCTCCCGCGCCGGACGAGGCCGGGGCGGCGGGAGCGGCATACAGTCCGGCGGATGGGACCGGTCCGCATCGGGATCCTGGGCGCCGCCCGCATCGCGCCGGCGGCCGTCGTCAAGCCCGCCCGCAACGTGGGCGAGGCCGAGGTCGTCGCCGTGGCGGCGCGGGACCGCAGCCGGGCCGACGCCTTCGCGTCGAAGCACGGCATCCCGCACGTGCGCGACTCGTACGCCGCGGTGCTCGACGACCCGGGCGTCGACGCCGTCTACAACCCGCTCCCGAACGGCCTGCACGCCGAGTGGACGATCGCCGCCCTGGAGGCCGGGAAGCACGTCCTCTGCGAGAAGCCGTTCACCGCCAACACCAAGGAGGCGGAGGACGTCGCCGCCGTGGCCACCCGTACCGGCCTCGTGGTGATGGAGGCGTTCCACTACCGGTACCACCCGCTGGCGGCCCGCATGCGCGAGATCGTCGAGGGCGGCGAGCTGGGCACCATCCGGCGGGTGGAGACGGCCCTCTGCTTCCCCCTCCCCAAGTTCTCCGACATCCGCTACCGGTACGACCTGGCCGGTGGGGCGACCATGGACGTCGGCACCTACACCGTGCACATGGCCCGCCTGCTCGGACGGGAGGAACCGACGGTCGTCTCCGCCGCGGCCAAGCTGCGCACCCCCGACGTCGATCGGGCCATGCGGGCCGAGCTGGCCTTCCCGAGCGGGCACACCGGGCGCATCACCTGCTCGATGTGGTCGAGATGGGTCCTGCAGACCTCCGCCCGCGTGGTGGGCGACCGCGGCGAGCTGCGGGTGATCAACCCCACGGCGCCGCAGGTGTGGCACCGGATGCGGGTGAAGCGGGACGGCGCCACCCGCACGGAGAAGTTCTCGCGCCGACCGACGTACGAGTACCAGCTCGAGGCGTTCTGCGGCGCGGTGCTCCGGGGTGAGCCGACGCTGACCCCGCCGGCGGACTCGATCGCCAACATGCGCGTGCTGGACGCCATCTACGTCGCCGCAGGGATGACGCCTCGAGGGACCTGACCCGATGCCGCGCCCCGGGGGTCGAGCGCGGCGGCTCTGGGAGCGACTCGCCCGCTCCGTCTCGTGGACGCCACCGACGTCGACCGAGCTCGGCACCGTGGCCAAGTGCGGCCTGGCCGCCGGCCTCTCGTGGTGGATCGCCGGTGTCGTCACGGACGTGCCGGATCCGGTGCTCGCGCCGCTGACCGCCATCGTGATCGTCCAGGTCTCCGTGCGGGCCTCGGTCCGCACCGCCCTCCAGCGCAGCGGCGCCGTGGTCCTCGGGGTGCTGGTCGCCGTGGTCATCGGTGACGCCCTCGGGCTGAACGGCCTCACCATCGGGCTGCTCGTGGCCCTGTCGCTCGGCGTGGCCCAACTGGTCCTCCGGCTCCCGGCGGGCTCGGCGAGGCAGATGCCGATCAGCATCCTGGTCGTGCTCACCACCGTGACGACGACCCAGGAGAGCTACGGCTGGCGCCGGGGGCTGGAGACCGTGCTGGGGGCGGTGGTGGGAGTGGTCGTCTCGCTCGTGCTGCCCGCATCCCGACTCGTCGACGCGTCGCAGACGCTGGAGCGGTTGGGGACGAGCCTGCACCGGGTGCTGGAGACGATGGGCGAAGGGCTCCAGCAGGGCTGGTCCACGGACCAGACCGTCGAGTGGCGGCGAGAGGCGCGCACGGTGCGCGAGCAGGTCGTCGGCCAGGCCGGCGAGGCGGTCGGCAACGTCCGGGAATCGGCGCGCTGGAACGTGCGGGACCGGCGTCACATCGGGACGCTCGGTCGCTACGAGGAGGTGCTCCCCCGGCTCGAGCGCACGGCCATCGGCGTCTCGGTCATCTCCCGGGGGCTCGACGACCACGCCCGTCTGACGGGCACGACCCACCGGCCCATGGCCGCGATGGGCGCGCTCCTGATCTCCCTGGCGACGGTGGTCCGGGCGTTGACCGAGAACGTGCTCGCCGGGGCCGACAGCGACTCGACCGACCTCAGCCGGTCGTTCGACGACCTCGGCGCCCGCCGGGACCGGTGCGTGCTGGGCGCCTCCCGCCGGGCCCGGCTGGCCCTCGACCACGAGGACGACCCCGACGGCCTCGAGGGCGAGTGGCTCGGCTACGCCGCCCTGCTGGTGCAGGTGGACCGGATCGTCGCCGACCTGCGCGCCCCGCTGCCGACCTGACCGCCGCCCTCAGCGGGTGGCGTCGGGCCGGACCTGCTCGACGAAGGCCAGGGCGTCCTCGACGGGGATGTCGCCGCCCACCACCTCGAACGTGCGCCGGAAGGTGCGCGGCTCCGGCAGCACCGCGGCCAGGACCGCGGCCACGTCGGCCCGCGGGATCGCTCCGGGATCCACGTGCCGGCCGACGGCGACGGTGCCCCGCCCCTCGTCGTCGGTCAACCCCCCCGGTCGCACGATCGTGTGATCGAGTCCGGCCGCCCGCAGGTCCTCGTCGGCCGCGGCCTTGGCCCGCAGGTAGACGCTGAACACCTCGTCGTCCCCGGGCGGGTCGTCGGTGCCCATCGCGCTCACCATCACGTAGCGACGCACGCCGAGGCGCCCGGCCGAGTCGATCAGCTTCCTGGCCGCGCCGTGGTCGACGGTCCACTTGCGCTCGGCGCCGCTGCCGGGACCGGCGCCCGCGGCGAACACGATCGCCTCGGCGCCCGCCGCGGCCTCGTCGACCTCGGCGTCGTCCGCCACCTCGAGATCGCACGAGCCGCGGCTCGGCGCCGTCGGCCTCGATGTCAGCGGCGTGATCGGCGTTGCGGATGATGCCGCGCACCCGGTCGCCTCGAGCGACCAACCGCCGGGCGAGCAGGCGGGCGACCTTGCCATGTGCGCCCGCGATGACGACGTCCACGGCGCCAGCCTACGACCGGCCCGAGGAGGGCCTTCGCCGGACGATCGGACCGTCAGGGGCCGGCGACCGCCGCACCCGCGATCCCGGCCAGCGGGAAGCGGCGCCCGTGCACGACGCACACGACCTGGTCGTCCTCGACGACGCCGTAGCGGGAGAGGTCGGCGCCGCGGTGGGGGCACCAGCGGGGGACGAGGTGCCCGTCCAGCGCGATCACGGTGTCGTCGGAGCGGGCCTCGGCACCCGCGGCAACGCCGCACCCGGGGGCACCGAGGGTCCGGAGCACGGCGATCGCCTCTTCGAAGTACTCGCACGTCCGGGTCATGCGACAGCGGTACGACAGGAACACGTTGCTCGCCAGGTCCTCCTCGTCGCTGACGAGGAACTCCCGGAGGAGGCCGTCGGGCACCTCGATCTCCCAGTCGGCGGCGGGGACGTCGGCGTCGGGGCCGTGCCGGCACGTGCGGCGCCGGACGTCGATGGAGCACCCCTCCCCCGCCGACCGGATGGCCAGGACGTGGGGCGGCGCCTGCTCGAGCCCCGACATGCACCGCAGCCGCAGCTGCGCCCGCTCGGCCAGGACCTCGATGGGGGACCGATCGCCGAACCGCTCCTCGAACTGCGCCGCCGCCGCCGTGGCCTCGGCGCCCCGGTCCAGGTCTCCGCGCGCCCGTGCCGCCTCACGGTAGGACGCGAGGTAGCGGGCCTTCTCCTCGTAGGGATCGATGCCCCCCGCCTCGTCGTGGCGGTCGACCGAGAGCGCGCCGTCGCGCAGGTCCAGCCTCGTCCCGGGGCGCCACCGCACGCCGCGATGCGTCTCCTCGGCCTCCATGACCTGGAGGAAGGCGGCGAGGTCGGGGAACGGGTTCGACCCCTCCCGGGTGACGTCGTTCAGGTGCTGCAGGTCGTCGGCCAGGAAGCAGGCGGGGCCGGCGAAGGGGACGGCCCACCGGGCCCCCGACTCACGCAGGTAGGCCATCGCCCGGGCCATCACGGTCGCCCGCTTCCGGGCACCGACGCGGAGCCGCTCCGCCGGTGGCAGCTCGTAGGACGTCGGGTACCAGTGCGCGCCGCTGAACTGGAGGAGGTGGACGTCCGGCTGCCGCGTGAGGTGCGAGAGCCCCTCGGGGTGCGCGTCGTTCTGGTTGTAGAGGGAGCCAGCGTCGGTGACGAGCTCGAAGCTCGAGTCCGAGAGCCCGTCCGACTCGTGCAGCCACGCCGTGAGCTCCGCTCCCCCCTCCATCGTGAGGGTCTCACCGTGGCCGACGAGCCGGATGTCCCGGAAGCCGCAGCTCCGGACCAGGCGCTCGACCGACCGGTCCCCGAAGTCGGGGCCGATCGCCGTCACCCCCCGCCGGGCCAGGTCCCGGAGCACCGCACCGTCCCAGTGGTCCCGGTGGGTGTGCGTCAGGTAGACGGCGTCGACCGGCGCCTCCACGAACCGCCGGCAGTGGTGGTTGGCCGGGAACGGGAACCACGTGCCCATGTACGCCGGTGCGAACCACGGGTCGACGACGATGCCGGTCGGGCCGGAGTCGATGCGGAGCCCCGCGTGGCCGAGCATCCGGATGGCGAGGCACATCTCGGACATTCCATCATCGAACCGCCCCCGGCCGCAGGCGGCCGACGCGAACGACCCCCGACAGCAACGTTCCGGACCCCACGGTCACCTGGTGGGACGTCCGGCCCTACCGGGCCGGCCCGGCCGCCCCGAACCAGGTCGCGAGCGCTCGGGGCAGCTCCGGGTCCGTGCGGTCCCCTGTCCAGGCGACGTGCCCGTCGGGTCGGATCAACACGGCCGGGGCGCGGGGACCTCGCCGAGGACCGGGAGCTCCCACCCGCCGGTGTGCGTGGCGTCGACGAACCGGACCCGATCCGCCCACGGAGCGCCGTCGAAGCCGCCCGGCTCCCCGAGGTTGAGGAGCACCGGCCGGGCGTCGTGCAGCATGGCGAACACGCGTGGGGCCCTGCGCGGTGTGCACGTCGAGGTCCGGCATGCGCCGCCCGAGCAGCGGATGTCCGTCGCCGAGGTCGTAGTGGACGTCGAGGCCGGAGAGCATCGCGGCGATGTGGCGGCGGGGTTCGTCCATGCGCAGCAGCCCGGTCATGATCTCGCGGAGGGCCTGGTGGCGATCGTCGGGGCTGCTGAGCGCCACTGCCGCCATGGTGTTGTGCAGGACCCGGGCCCCGACCGGGTGCCGTTCGGCGTGGTAGGTGTCCAGCAGGCTCTCGGGTGACGTCCCGTCGACCACCTGGGCCAGCTTCCAACCCAGGTTCACGGCGTCCTGGACGCCGGTGTTGAGGCCCTGGCCGCCCTGCGGGGGGTGCACGTGGGCGGCGTCCCCGGCCAGCAGCACACGGCCGGAGCGGTAGGCGGCTGCCTGCCGCGTCATGTCGGTGAACCGGGAGATCCAGCTGGCGCGACGAAGGCCGTAGTCCGTCCCGTACACGGCGACGAGTGCCTCGCGGAGCTCGTCCATGCCGGGTTCGCCGGTGTGGTCGACCTGTCGTTCCGTGAGCACGACCCGAACCGACTTCCCGTCGCCGGCCCGACCGAGGGCGTGGGTGCCGACGCTGTCGCGACGGAACCCGAGCTCCGCCTCCTCGTCCATCTGGACCTCGGCGATCATCCAGCTGGTCGAGGGATCCAACCCGGTGAAGGCGATGCCGGCCGTCTTGCGGACCAGGCTGCGTCCGCCGTCGCAGCCGACGAGGTACTCCGCGCGCAGTGACCGGTCGTCGGACAGGTGGACGTCGACGCCGGTGTCGTCCTGCACGAAGCCCACCACCTCGCAGCGACGGAGGATCGGAACCCCGAGCTCACCGACCCAGTCGGCGAGGATGGGCTCGAAGTGGCTCTGCCAGAGCGCGAGCACGTAGTTGTGGCGGGTGGGGAAGTCGCTGAGGTCCATGACGATCCCGGCGAAGCCCAGGTGCGGGTGCTCCTGCCCCGCCGAGAGGAACCGGTCGGCGATGCCCCGCTGGTCGAGCACCTCGATCGTGCGGGCGTGGAGACCTCCCGCCCGCGATCCGTCGACGTCCTGGTTGGCGCGGCGCTCGACGACGACGACGTCGATCCCCGCCAACGCCAGCTCGCCCGCCAGCATCAGCCCGGTCGGGCCGCCGCCTGCGATCACCACCGCGTGCTCGGTCATCGCTCAGGCCGAGCGCAACACGCAGAGCTCGTTCCCGTCGGGATCGGCGAGGACCACCCAGTCGACGTCTCCCTGACCGATGTCGACCCGCGTCGCGCCGAGCGCCACGAGACGCTCGACCTCGGCGTGCTGTTCGGCGGGGTCGAGCGGCGCGACGTCGAGGTGCAGCCGGTTCTTGCCGTGCTTCGGGGCCACCGGGGGACCACCCCAGGTGATCATCGGGCCGGTGCCGTCCGGAGCCCGGATCGCGGTCTCCTCGTCCTGGTCCCAGACCAGCGGCCAGCCGAGCGCGGCGCTCCAGAAGCACCCGACCTCCCTCGTCCCGTCACAGGTGATCGAACCCAGGCGCGGGCAGTCCGCCAGGAACGAGTTGCCCGGCGGGATCACGCAGAGCTCGTTGCCCTCGGGATCGGCCAGCACGACGTGGCCCTCCTCGGGTCGCTGCCCGATGTCGATGTGGCGGCCCCCGACCTCGACGAGCCTGGCCACCGTGCTCCGCTGATCGTCCAGGGAGGTGGTCGTCAGATCGAGGTGGATCCGGTTCGGGCCGACCTTGGGCTCTGGGACCTGCGCGAAGTCCAGCCGGAACCTCGTGCCGTCGGTCGGCACCAGGCGGATCACCTCACCGGTCTCGTCGGCGACCTCCCAGCGCAGCGCCTCGGCCCAGAAACCGGCGAGGCGGAGCGGGTCGTTCGCGTCGACGCAGAGCGCCACCAGCCGGAGAGAGATCCCGCTTCCCGTCACATCAGGGCGAGACCCGCTCGGCGATCGGCTGAGCGAAGATCCATTGCTGTCCACCACAGTCGGCGGCGATGTACTGCCGGTGGCCGCCCGGGTGTTCAGCAAGCTCGGACACGACGGTTGCCCCGGCTGCCGTGGCCTGCGCGTGATGCGACTCGACATCGTCCACGCGCACGAACATCCGACTCGTCGCGAGGGCGCCACGTGGGATGGGCCCGGTGCCGTACCCGTCGATGCCCGGCCCGACCATGACCATGCCATCGAGGTAGCGCAGGGTCGCGGTCCACACGGTTCCCTCGTCATCACGGAACGCGGACACCTCGTCGAACCCGAAGGCCTCGATGAGGAAGGCGACCGCCTCGGTCGCGTCCGGGTAGTAGAGGTACGGCGTGATGCGCGGACGAGCGTGCTCCTCCACGTCCCGGACGCTAGCGGCCACCGGCGAGACCAGCGGGGCGACCGGGAGCCCGGCCGCCACCGCCCGGTGTCGGGTCGGGGAGACCGATTCCGGCTCGTCGTTCACCCCGTGGGGGTGATTCCCGTGGGACGGGACCGTGGTGTCCTCGGGGCCGGGTTGGCAGCGGAGGCGGTCATGGCAGCTGGTTTCAAGGGCAAGATCGACGTGGACGCGCGGGACTCGGTGCCCGACTGGGAACCGTTCCTGCAGCCGGTGGCGCCCGAGGGCGCCCCGAACGTGCTGTACATCGTCCTCGACGACGTCGGGTTCTCGGCGATGGAGCCGTGGGGCGGCCTGATCGAGACGCCGAACATCCACCGTCTCGCCTCGAACGGCCTGACCTACACGAACTGGCACACGACCGCGCTCTGCTCGCCGACCCGCTCGTCGCTGCTCACCGGGAGGAACCACACCACCAACGGCATGGCGTGCATCGCCGAGGCCACGACCGGCTTTCCCAACTCGAACGGCCACATCCCCTTCGAGTGCGCCACGATCGCCGAGGTCCTGGGCGATCGCGGGTGGAACACGTACATGCTCGGCAAGTGGCACCTGTGTCCGAGCGACGAGATGAACATGGCGTCGACCAAGCGGAACTGGCCGGTCGGGCGGGGCTTCGAGCGCTACTACGGGTTCCTGGGCGGCGAGACGAACCAGTGGTATCCGGACCTCGTCTACGACAACCACTCCGTCGAACAGCCGAGCTGGCCGGAGGACGGGTACCACCTGACGACCGACCTCACCGACAAGGCGATCGAGTTCATCAAGGACGCCAAGGTGATCACCCCCGACAAGCCGTTCTTCATGTACTTCTGCCCCGGCGCCACGCACGCTCCGCACCACGCGCCCACGTCGTGGATCGACAAGTACGAGGGACGCTTCGACATGGGCTACGAGGCGTACCGGGAGGTCGTGTTCGCCCGCCAGAAGGAGCTGGGGATCTTCCCGTCGTCCGCCGAGCTCTCGCCCCTGAACCCGTACGCCGGTGAGACGAGCACGGACGGCAAGCCGTGGCCACCGCTCGACGTCGTCCGGCCGTGGGACGAGCTGTCCGACGACGAGCGGCGCTTGTTCTGCCGGATGGCCGAGGTCTACGCAGGGTTCCTGAGCCACACCGACCACGAGATCGGACGGCTGCTCGACTTCCTGGAGGCCTCGGGCGAGCTGGAGAACACCATCGTGGTGCTCGTGTCGGACAACGGGGCGAGCGGTGAGGGCGGACCCAACGGCTCGGTCAACGAGTCACTGTTCTTCAACGGCATCCCGGACGACATCCGGCAGAACCTGGCCGCCATCGACCAGCTCGGCTCGCCGGCCACCTACAACCACTACCCCGTCGGATGGGCGTGGGCGTTCAACACGCCGTTCAAGATGTGGAAGCGCTACAACTTCGAGGGCGGCGTGGCCGATCCGATGGTGATCTCGTGGCCGAGAGGGATGGAGGCGCGCGGCGAGCTCCGTCACCAGTTCCTGCACGCCACCGACGTCGTGCCCACGGTGTACGACCTCGTCGGGATCGACCTACCGGACGTGGTGAAGGGGTTCCCACAGGTCCCCCTCGAGGGTGTGTCCTTCCGGTCGACCTTCGAGAGCGACGACGTGCCGACCCCGAAGGAATCCGGGTTCTTCTCGATGCTCGGCTCCCGGGCGGTGTGGCACAAGGGCTGGAAGGCGGTCAGCGTGCACCCGACCATCGCCGGGTGGGGCAACTACGAACGTGACCGCTGGGAGCTCTACAACACCGAGGAGGATCCGACCGAGACCAACGACCTGGCCGCCGAGGAGCCGGAGAAGGTCCGGGACCTGGTCAACCACTGGTTCCACCTCGCGGGGATGTACAACGGCCTACCGCTGGTGGACCTGACGCCCCTGGAGGTCCTCTCCGATCCGACTCGCCCGCAGGTGGCGCCGCCGAGGAACCGCTACACGTACTTCCCCGGCGCCGCAGAGGTCCCCGAGTCGGCGTCGGTCAACATCCGCAACCGCAGCTACACGGTCGCCGTCGAAGTCGACATCGACAGCGAGGACGCCGAGGGTGTGCTGTTCTCGCACGGTGCCCGCTTCGGCGGCCATGCGCTCTACGTGAAGGACCGCAGGCTCAAGTACGTGTACAGCTTCGTCGGCCTCGAGGAGCAGGTCATCGAGTCCACCACCGACGTCCCCACCGGCGCCGTGGTCCTCTCGGCGGCGTTCGAGCGCGAGGGGGACGGCATGCCGACGAACGGCCCGCTGACGCTGTACATCAACGACGCCAAGGTCGGTGAGGGCCGCATCCGCACGCAACCCGGGAACTTCTCGCTCGTCGGCGAGGGGCTGAACGTGGGCAAGGATCCCGGCGAGCCGGTCACCGACGACTACGCCGGTGCCCGTCCCCACGCGTTCACCGGTGGCACGATCCGCCAGGCGATCGTCGACGTGTCCGGCGAGCCGTTCGTCGACCTCGAACGGGAAGCGGCCGCCATGATGGCCCGCGAGTAGGCCAGAGGCGACGCGGACACCTCGGCGGGACAACACGGGCTCCTGACCCACGCCTCCGCAGGTCAGGAGCCCCGTTCGGTCTAGATGTCGTAGTAGAGCATGAACTCCCACGGGTGAGGCCGGAGCCGCACCGCGTCGAGCTCGTGCTCCCGCTTGTAGGCGATGTGGGTGTCGATCAGGTCCGGCGTGAACACGCCGCCCTTCATGAGGAACGCCTGGTCCGCCTCGAGGGCGTCGAGCGCCTCGTCCAGCGAGCCCGGCACCTGGGGCACGAGGGCCAGCTCCTCCGGCGGGAGGTCGTACAGGTCCTTGTCCACCGGCGTGGGCGGCTCGATGCGGTTCTGGATGCCGTCGAGACCGGCCATGAGCATCGCCGAGAAGGCCAGGTACGGGTTGCAGCTGGGATCGGGGCAGCGGAACTCGAGCCGCTTCGCCTTCGGGCTCTTCGAGTAGAGCGGGATGCGGCACCGCCGCCGAGCGGTTGCGCTGGCTGTACACGAGGTTGACCGGGGCCTCGTAGCCCGGCACCAGCCGCTTGTACGAGTTCGTCGTCGGGGCGGCGAAGGCGAGGACGGCCTTGGCGTGGGTCAGCAGGCCGCCGATGTACCAGCGGGCCATGTCGCTGAGCCCGGCGTAGCCGGTCTCCGAGAAGAACAGCGGATCGCCGCCCCGCCACAGCGACTGGTGCACGTGCATGCCCGAGCCGTTGTCCTGGAAGATCGGCTTCGGCATGAACGTGGCCGTGTGCCCGGCCTGGCGGGCCACGCTCTTCACCACGTACTTGTAGAGCATCAGCTTGTCGGCCATGCGCCAGCAGCGAGTCGAAGCGCATGTCGATCTCGGCCTGGCCGGCGGTGCCCACCTCGTGGTGCTGGACCTCGATCTCGATGCCCACCTGCTCCAGCAACACGGTCATCTCCGAGCGCAGGTCCTGGAAGTGGTCCATGGGCGGGACCGGGAAGTAGCCCTCCTTGTACCGGGGCTTGAAGCCCAGGTTCGGGCCCTCGTCCCGGGCCGTGTTCCACGATGCCCTCGATCGAGTCGACCTGGTAGAAGGCCGACCGCTGGTCCTGGCTGAAGCGGACGTCGTCGAAGATGAAGAACTCGGCCTCGGGCCCGAAGTAGGCGGTGTCGGCGATGCCGGTGGAGGCGAGGTAGTCCTCGGCCTTCTTGGCCACGTACCGCGGGTCACGGGAGTAGGGCTCGCCGGTGACCGGGTCCCGCACGAAGCAGTTGATGTTCAGCGTGGGGTGCTGGCGGAACGGGTCGATGACCGCCGTGTTGGGGTCGGGCATGAGGATCATGTCCGACTCCTGGATCTCCTGGAACCCCCGGATGGACGAGCCGTCGAAGCCGTAGCCCTCGTCGAAGGCGTCCTCGCTCGAGCTGGTGCACCGGGACCGAGAAGTGCTGCATGAGACCCGGCAGGTCGCAGAAGCGGAAGTCGACGATCTCGACGCCCTCTCCTGGGCCAGGGCCGAGGACCTCGGCGGGGGTGCGTTCCTGCACGGCAGCTCCTCTGGTGCTCGGACTCGTCGGCGCGACGGGGGGCCGCACCGACCGGGACACGAGGAGCCTGCCAGGCAGGCCGTTTCCCATCCGTATCCCGAACATGAACGGCTCGTGAACTGGCCCGGCTCCCGCTCGGGAGCCGGCTCCGGGGGCGCGAGAATGACGGGGCACATGGAACGCCAAGCGGACTACGTGCTGCGGACGGTGGAGGAGCGTCGGGTGCGCTTCATCCAGCTCTGGTTCACCGACGTGCTCGGGCATCCCGAAGTCGTTCAACATCACGCCGGCCAGAGCTGGAGAACGCCCTCGAGGAGGGCATGACCTTCGACGGCTCGGCCATCGACGGGTTCAGCCGGGTGCAGGAGAGCGACGTGCTCGCCCGCCCCGACGCCGAAGACCTTCCAGATCCTCCCGGCCAAGGACGGCGGGGCGCCGATGGCCCGGGTGTTCTGCGACGTCGTCAACCTCGACGGCACCCCGTTCGAGGGCGACCCCCGCAACGTCCTGCGAGCGGGCCCTCGAGCGGGCCCGGGAGCGGGGCTTCTCGCTTCTACGCCGCCCCCGAGGTCGAGTACTTCTACTTCGCCGGCGTCCGACCCGTCGGCCCCGCCGGTCCCCCTCGACCGGGGCTCGTACTTCGAGCTCACGGTCAACGACCTGCCCGACCGACCTGCGCAAGGAGCACGGTCCTCACGCTGGAGGACATGGGCATCCCCGTCGAGTACAGCCAGCACGAGGACGCCCCAGCCAGCACGAGATCGACCTGCGCTACACCGACGCCCTCACCATGGCCGACACGTCATGACGGTGCGGCTGATGGCCAAGGAGATCGCCCAGCCGCCCGGGGTGCCTACGCCACCTTCATGCCCAAGCCCATCGCCGGCGTGCAGGGGTCGGGCATGCACACCCACTTCTCGCTGTTCGAGGGCGACGCCAACGCCTTCCACGACCCGGGCGACGAGCACGGCCTGTCGCAAGGTGGCGAAGGGCTTCATCGCCGGCCTGCTCGCGCCACGCGCCGGAGATCACCGCCGTCACCAACCAGTGGGTCAACTCCTACAAGCGGCTGGTGGTCGGCTACGAGGCGCCGGTGTACGTGGCGTGGGCCCGCAACAACCGCTCGGCCGTCGTCAACGTGCCCGCACGCCAAGCGCAACAAGAGCGAGTCGACCCGCATCGAGTACCGGGCGCCCGACCCCGCCTGCAACCCCTACCTCGCCTTCGCCCTCGTGCTCGCCGCCGGGCTCAAGGGCATCGAGGAGGGCTACGAGCTGCCCCCGCCCGAGCCGCGGCCAACCTCTACGACCTGACCCCCGAGGAGCTGCTGGCCGAGGGCATCCGGCCCGCTGCCCGGCAGCCTCAGCGACGCCCTGGCCGAGATGGAGCGCTCCGAGCTGGTGGCCGACGTCGCTCGGCGAGCACGTCTTCGAGTGGTTCATCCGCAACAAGCGGGCGGAGTGGGCTCGACTACAAGACGCAGGTGACCCAGTTCGAGCTCGACCGCTACCTCCCGTTCCTGTAGGAAGCTGGCGCAGCGATGGAGCCCCTCCTCCTCTTCCCCGATCCGCCGCCGCCCGCCCTGGCGCAGGCGCTCGACCTCGGGGGCTACCCGTGGAAGGCGCGTGGACACGGCGTCGGTGGCCGAGCGCTTCGAGCCGGAGGACGGCTGGGCGGGCGCCGTCGTGTGCGCCGACGACGATCCCGAGGCCGCCTTCGCCCTGTGCCGGGCGCTGCGCAAGCGGGACCTGCCCCTCGAGCCGCTGCTGCTCGCTCGTCAGCCGGCCGCCAGCCTCGGCGACCTCGAGCTGCGCGACGACCTGTTCGACGACTTCTGCATCGCACCGCTGCGGGCCGCCGAGCTCGAGGCCCGGCTGAAGCACCTGTTCTGGCGCACCGGCCGGGGCACCCGGCCCGAGCTGATCGAGTACGGGCCGCTGCTCCTGAACCTGGAGACGTACCAGGCCGCCTGCGCGGGCCGGCCCCTCGACCTCACCTACATGGAGTACGAGCTCCTGAAGTTCCTGTCCAGCCCACCCGGGCAAGGTCTTCACCCGGGAGACGCTGCTCAGCCGGGTCTGGGGCTACGAGTACTACGGCGGCGCCCGCACGGTCGACGTCCACATCCGTCGCCTGCGGGCCAAGCTCGGCGAGGAGCACGCCGGGATGATCTCGACCGTCCGCTCCGTCGGCTACCGCTTCGGCGAAGCCCGCTGGGGGTTCTGAGGACCCGTTCTCGCCTGCAGAACGGGGCGGAATCCGCCACGTTCTGCAGGCCAGAACGGCTCAGGTGTTGAGGTCGAGGAGCTCGCTGCCCTCGTTGCGGGCCTCGCCGTCCTGCTTGAGCGTGGTGCCGAGGACGGCGGCCATGACGGCGCCGGCCAGGAAGACGCCGACGGGGATGGCGATCACGATCACGACGGCGATGGCGATGGCCCCGATCACGGCGTCACTATGCCCCGACGTACGCCCACGCCTCCACCTCGACGAGCGCCCCCACGGGCAGCTCGACGACGGCGACGCACGAGCGGGCCGGGCGGGCGTCGCCGAAGGCGGCCACGTAGGCCTCGTTCATGTCGGCGTAGTCCCGCATGTGGAGGAGGAACACGGTCGTCTTGACCACGTCGGCCAGCGAGGCGCCCTCGGCCTCCAGCAGGTCCGACAGGTTGGCGAGGGCCTGGCGCAGCTGACCGGCCGTGCCCTCGGGCACCAGGCGGCCGTCCCGGACGCCGACCTGGCCCGACACCACCAACCAGTCGCCGGCCCGGACGACCGGCGTGTAGGGGCCGACGGACTTGGTCAGGAGAAGGACTGGCCGCAGCCGCAGGTGCGCTGGGCGTTGGGGTTGTCGATGGCGAACCCCGCCTGCTGCAGGCCGTCCTTGTAGTCCAGCGTGGCGCCGGTCAGCAGCGAGGCGCTGGACGGGTCGACCACGACCCGCACGCCGTCGAAGTCGGCCAGCTGGTCCTCGGTGGCCACGTCGCTGTCGAAGAACATCTCGTAGCTGAAGCCCGAGCAGCCGCCGGGGCGCACGGCCACACGGAGGGCCAGACCCGGCTCGCCCTCGGCCTCCAGCAGCGTCTTCACCTTCGTCGCCGCGGTGGGAGTGAGCGTGATCACGACCCCGAGGGTACCGCCTGGGCGTCCTCGTCGGCGAGGTCGACCGAGCAGGGGCGGCGGTCGACCAGCGTCCCGAAGCGGGCCACCCGGGCCCCGCCCACGCCGTCGACCAGGCCCTCCACGATGCCCCGGTGGAGGTGGCAGACGATCTCGGGGTGGATCTCGGCCAGCGCCGCGAAGGGGCAGTGGCTGAACGCCACGGTCGTGCCGGCATCGTCGCTGGCCGCCGCCGGGTCGAAGCCGAGCCGGTCGAGCTCGGCCAGCAGGGCGGTCACGCAGGTGACGGTCCGGTCCTCGGGGGTCTCGTCGGCGCTGGTGTCCACCGTGGCGGCGGCCACCGCGCCCTGCTGGCGCCCGATCTCGGCGGCCTCCTCGGACCCGGCGCCGGTGGCGGCGGCCAGGCCGGTCAACATCCCCGCCAGCAGCGGCATCGCCGGCGGCTCGAGCCCGAGCGACGGGGCGTCCGGCGCGAGCGAGTAGCGGTGCTGCGGCCGCCCCACCGCCCCTCGGCTCGGCGCCGCGACGGTCAGCAGACCGACGTCCCGCATGCGCTCGAGGTGCGGGCGGACGGTGTTGGGGTGGAGATCGAGGCTCTCCGCCACGTCGGCGGTGGTGAGCGGCACCGACGAGCGGGCCAGCTCCAGGTAGATGGCGTAGCGGGTGTTGTCGCCGAGGGCCTTCAGCACCGCGAGCCGACGATCGGGCACCTGTGGAGTTTACACGGGCTCCATCAGTAGAATCGAGGGGTGCCCGCCACCGCCACCCTGCCCACCGAGGCAGAGGTGCTGGACCTCCTGCGGGGGGTGATCGATCCCGAGCTCGGGGCCGACGTCGTCGACCTCGGCATGGCCCGGGCCGCCCGGGTGGACGCCGACGGCACGGTGACCGTGACCCTGGCCCTGACGACGGCGGGGTGCCCGCTGCGGGCCCAGCTCCAGTCCGACGTGAAGGCGCGGGTCGGCTCCGCCCCTGGCGTGCGGGACGTCCGCATCGACTGGACCGAGATGGACGCCGAGCAGAAGGCCCACGCCATGGGCCGGGCCCGCTGGCACGCGGCCGAGACGGCGCCTCCCACGGCGGTGCCGCTCGACACCCGGGTGCTCGCCATCTCCTCCGGCAAGGGGGGCGTGGGCAAGTCGTCCGTGACGGTCAACCTGGCCGCCGCCCTCGCCGCCGAGGGCCGGGCTGTCGGCGTGCTCGACGCCGACATCGGCGGCTTCTCCGTGCCCCGCATGCTCGGCCTCGATGGACGCCTCGCCGGGGCCCCCGGCGAGCGCAAGATCGTCCCCCACGCCAAGGCCGTCGGCGCCGGTCGGCTCGAGGTGGTCTCCATGGGCCTCCTGGCCGAGCGGGAGGACGCCGCCCTCATGTGGCGGGGCCTCATGCAGAACCGGGCGCTCCAGCACTTCCTGGAGGACGTGCGCTGGGGCGAGCTCGACGACCTGCTCGTCGACATGCCCCCGGGCACCGGCGACGTCGGCATGGGCCTGGCCCGCATGCTCCCCCGGGCCGAGGTGCTCATCGTCACCACGCCGGCCCGGGCGGCGCAGCAGGTGGCCGCCCGCGCCGCCGACATGGCCCGCAAGACCTACCTGCGGGTGGCCGGCGTGGTGGAGAACATGTCGTCGTTCACCTGCGACCACGGCACCACGTACTCGCTGTTCGGCGAGGGCGGGGGCGCCGCCCTGGCCGAGGAGATCGGCGCACCGCTGCTGGCGACCATCCCCCTCGAGCCCTCCGTGGCCGCCGGTGGCGACGCCGGCACGCCCGTCGCCCTCGGGACCGGCCCCGCGGCCGAGGCCTTCCGGGACCTGGCCCGCCGTCTCGTCGACGCGGCGCCGCCGGCCGAGCTGATGGCCGGCTGCAGCGCCCGCATCCTCGAGCGGGTCGAGGCCGCGCTCGGCCCGACGGACGCCGCAGCACGCCCCTGATCTCGGAGGATCGACGACCGCAGCGGTAGCGGATCCTCCGGAATGTGACAGGTGTGGCTGGTGGACTAGCCGGCGACCCGGAGCGCCACGGCGGGGCGGGTGTCCGACGCCCGGGACGCCGGGCCCGCCGCGGCCAGCAGCGAGCTGACGAGGGGGATGCCGACCACGATGGCGAGGGTCCGCCACGGGACGGTGAACTCGAGGTGGGCGCCCTCGAACACGTTCGAGTAGGCGAGCAGGCTGTAGCTCGTCACCAGCCCGAGCAGCACGCCGAGGACGAGGCCGCGGACGGCGACGAAGGTGGCCTCCACCAGGAAGGCGGTGCGCACCGCAGGGGCGCTGAGGCCCATGGCCCGCAGCATCCCGATCTGCCGCCGGCGCTCGCGGACGGCCCGCACCATCACCACGCCGAGGCCGGCGATGCCGATCACGAGGCCGAGGCTCAGGAAGCCCTCCATGAGGTGGAAGAAGCCCTCCTGCTCGGCCAGGGCGTCCTCCACCACCGAGTGGAACGTGCGGGCGTCGACGCCCTCGGCCACCAGCTCGCCGTCGAGGGCGCGGGCGACGGCCTCGGGGTCGGCGCCCTCGTCGACGGCCACGTACGTGCGGTTGGCCACGGCGCGGGAACCGAGCAGGCCGTCGACCAGCGAGCGGCCCACGAGCAGGCCGTTGAGCTGGAAGTCGGAGGTCATCACCCCCGCCACCGTCAGCTCCTGGGAGGCCAGGGTCGAGCGGTCGGCGACGGTGAAGCGGTCCCCCACGTCGAGCAGCGTCCGGGGGGCGCCACCCTGCTCCTGGAGGAAGAACTCGGACACGACGGCCTGGCGCGGATCGGCCAGCACCGCCCGCCACGCCTCCTCGTCCGTGCGGAAGCGGGGCGAGCGGGACGACAGCTCGGGGGTGCCCCGGGCCAGCAGCTGCTCGTCGACGCCGGTGATGGCCCACGGCCGGGTGTCGTCGCCGATGGCCTCCGCCTCCACGTCCACGAGGCCCCGCACGAAGGTGGCCGAGGTGTCGACCCCCGGCACCCGGCCCAGGTCCTCGGGGTCCACGGGGTTGGCCGGGTTGGAGTCGACCAGGAGGTCGTACCCGGCCCGGGTGGCGTCGGTCAGTGCGGGCACCTGCTGCGAGAAGATGTGGGCGAAGACGGCGATGAAGGTCAGGGTGAACATCACCAGGGCGTACATGCCGACGAGCAGCCCGGTCCGGAACGGCCGGGCCAGCGGGTAGGCGAACCCGAGGCGGCTCGACAGGCCGCGACGGCCCCGGCCCAGCACGGCCCGGGCCGCGGCCAGGTAGATCTCGCCGTTGGCCGAGGTGAGGGCCACGGCGCTGGCCACGAGGACCACGCCCTGGACGATGAACAACAGGATGCCGGCGTCGTCCAGCACCCCCGGCATGAGCATGAAGGCGGTCAGGGCCCACACGAGCGTCAGCCCGGCGGGGACGCTCACCGCCACCCGTGACGGGATGATGCGTTGGAGCAGTGGCACGGCGCAGGCGGCGGCCACGGCGGGACCGAGGAGCACGACCACCGCGTAGTCCCGGGCCAGGCCGACGCCGAGCATGGCGCCGCCGACCACGACCCCGAGGGCGGCCACCGGGAGCAGGGCCCGGCCCCGACGGTTGGGCGGCCGCTGCGGCAGGTCGTGCACGGCGTCGACCACGACGAGCTGACCGATGCGGGCGCTGGTGAGCCACACCGTGACGAGGCCGATGGCCAGGCCCACGAGCGCGGCGGTGACCAGGCTCCCGGGGGTCACGGCGAAGCGCACCTCGAGGTCGGCGTCGCCATCGGAGAGCAGCCCCGAGGTGACGGCGACGATGACGCGACCGACCAGGACACCGACCGCCGTGCCGAGGACGGTCGCCACGAGCGCGTAGAAGCTGCCCTCGATCCCGAAGGCGCGCACCAGGTGGTTGCGGCGCATGCCCACCGCCCGTAGGAGGCCGAGCTCCGCCTTCCGCTCCTCGGCCAGCATCACGAAGATGTTCACGAGCAGCAGCAGACCGGCGATCACGGCGAAGCCGCCGATGCCGGTGAACAGCTGGGTGAAGGCCCGGCCCTCGGTGCGGGCCTGCTCGAGGATCCCCTCCTTCACCGCCTGGACCTCGGCCCCCGGCACCGCCGAGGCCCGGTGCTCCAGCTCCGCTCGCACCTCGTCGTCGTGGGCCATGCCGCCGAAGACGCCGCCCTCGTTGGAGACCATGATCCGGGCGGTCGGCGGCGTCGGTGGGTCCTCCCGCACCGTGGCCGCCGCCTCGGCGATGGTCCCGGGGGCGACGAACAGCACCGGCGAGCGCGACCCCTGCTCCGGGTAGAAGCCGGCCACCCCGAGACGGGGGACGAAGCCGGCCACCTCCAGGTCGGCCGACACCCCGTAGAGGAACACCTCGATGATGTCGCCGCGGCGGGCGTCGAGGTCCTCGGCGAGGTCCTCACCCAGCAGGGCGGTGCCCTCGACCGGCGTCTCCTCCACCCCGGCGAAGCCGGTGGCGTCCACGTCGCCCCCGAAGCGGCGGGCGTCGGGCACGTCGAGCTCGTGGACCTGGGCCCGGGGCGAGGCCTTGCGCTCGCCGCCGCCGGTGGTGCGGGCCACGGCGGCCGGAGCGCTGACGACCGACAGCGAGCCGTCGCTGCCGGGGACGGGCTCGGCGAAGGCCTGCTCGAGGTCGGGCTGGAGGGTCAGGCCGCCCACCACCACGGCTTGGTCGATGGGCCCGTACTGCGTGCGGGCCAGGTCCCGGATCGACGCATTGAGCGTGTCGCCGACCACGAACGAGGCGCAGATGATGGCCGTGCCCAGCAGCGAGCCGAGCACGACGAACAGCCCCTCGACCGGCCGGCGCCGGATGCGACGCAGGGCCAGCCGGCGCAGCGGGGGGCTGGCCGCCAGGTCCCAGCCGGAGATGGCGAGGAGGGCGACGATCGGCACGGCCAGCCAGGCCAGCGCGGTCACGACGGAGGCGCCTCGTCGAACGCGCTCGGGTGGAGGTCGAAGTCGGGGGTGCCGTCGAACACGATCTGGCCGTCCGAGACGCGGACGAGCCGGGTGCCGGACCACCCGATGGCCTCGTCGTGGGTGATGATGACGAGGGTCTGGCCGGCGGCGTGGACGTCGCCGAGGAGGTCGAGCACCGAGGCGGCCGTCTCGCTGTCGAGGTTGCCCGTCGGCTCGTCGGCCCAGACGATGTCGGGCTCGGCGACCAGGGCTCGGGCCACGGCCACCCGCTGCTGCTCCCCGCCGGAGAGCTGGAGGGGGCGGTGGCGGGCCCGGTCGGCCAGCTCGACCCGCTCGAGCATGGCCAGGGCCCGGCGGCGGGCGGCGCGGGGCTTGGTCCCCATGATCAGCAGCGGCAGCTCCACGTTCTCCACCGCGGTGAGGACGGGGATGAGGTTGAAGCTCTGGAAGACGAAGCCCATGTGGCGCGCCCGGTGGTCGGTGCGGCGGGCGTCGGACATGGTGTGGATGTCCTCGCCGTCGACGATCACCTGGCCCCCGTCGATGTCGTCGAGGCCGGCCAGGCAGTTCAGCAGGGTGGTCTTGCCGCTCCCCGAGGGGCCCATGACCATGACCAGCTCGCCGGCGTGGACGGTGAGGTCGATGCCCTTCAGGACCTCGAACTCGTTCCAGCCGGTGGCGTAGACCTTCCGCACGCCGGTCGCCGCGAGGAGGGGCCCGCCGGCCGCGTCGGCGGCCGGGACGGACGGGAGGACCTCGGTGGCGGGGGGCGGGGCCACGGACGCGACAGCGCTCACCCCGCTCTCATCGGCCGCTCCTCCCGGTCGGTGACCCTCGGCACGTCGTGGACCTCAATGCACACTGTGCGCAGAAGGGCTCAGGGGGTGAGCCCAACTGCGCAGAGAATGCGCGGAGCCCCCCGCCGGCGGGGTCCGGGTCAGCGGGCGCCGGAGAGGCGGCGGGCCTCGGAGAGCAGGCGCTCCCGCTCGGCGGCGGCCTCCTCGAGGAGGCGGTCGACCTCCTGGCGGGCCTCCTCGAGCATCTCCTCCTGGATGCGCTCGAGCTCGGCCCAGGCGTTCGTGCGGGCCACCTCCGCCTCCCGCTCGGCCTGGCGTCGCCGGGCGTCGGCGGCGGCCACCGCCTCGGCCAGCATGCGCTCGGCCCGCTCCCGGGCCGCCTCCAGCAGCGCCGAGCGCTCCCGCTCGGCCGCCGCCCGCACGCGGGCGTCCTCGGTGGCCCGGCGCTCGGCCGCCTCGGTCGCCAGGCGCTCGAGCGAGGTGGCGACCTCGTCCTCCCGGCGGCGCAGGGCCTCGGTCACGTCGGCCTCGGCCTGGGCGGCGGCCGCGCCGATCGCCCGCTCCCGCTCGGCGTCGGCGGCGGCCCGGGCCTCGTCCAGCAGGCGCGAGGCCTGCTCGGCCGCCTCCCGGCGGAGCTGCTCGGCGGCGGTCCGGGCCTCCTCGAGGAGGTGCTCGCCCTGCTCGACCGCGGTGTCGAGGATGGCCCGGCGCTGGCGATCGAGCTCGCCGTGGGCCTCGTCGGCCTCCGTGGCGCGGCGCTCGACCAGCTCACGCGCCGACTCGGCCGCCTCGGCCCGGACCCGCTCGGCCTCGGCCAGCGCCCGCTGCGCCTCCTCCCGGGCGGCCTCGGCCTCCTGCTCGGCGTCGGCGGTCAGGGACTCGAAGGCGGAGCGGCGCTCCTCCTCGATGGCAGCCATGGCCCCGGCCAGGGCCTCCTGGCCCCGCCGGGCCTCCTGCTCGGCGTGGGTCCGGGCCCGGGCGATCAGCTGCTCGGCCTCCTGCTGGGCCGAGGCGAGCCGCGCCGTGCGCTGCTGCTCCAACCCGTTCAGCAGCGCCTTGGCCTCGGCCTCGACCTGCGACTCGATCTGCTTCCGCCGGGCCTCGATCTCGACCTCGGCCGTGTGGCGGATCCGCCCCGCCTCGTCGGAGGCGGCGGCGACGAGGGCCTCGCGCTCCTGCTCGGCCGCGGCCTGAGCGGCGGCGATGCGCTCCTCGGCCTGGCGGGTCTGCTCCTCGGCCGCCGCCCGGAGGCGATCGGCGTCGGCCCGGAGGCGCTCGGCCTCCTCGGTGGCCTCGCCGAGGCGCGACGCGGCCTCTTGCTGGGCGTCGGCCAACCGGCGGGCCGCCTCGTCGTCGGCCGCCGCCCGGGTCCGATCGGCCTCCTGCTGCGCGGCGGTCCTGGTCCGGTCCCCCTCGGCCCGGGCAGTGGCGAGCAGCTCCGAGACCTCCGCCTCGACGGCGGACCGCACCGCCTGCGCCTCCTCCTCCGCGGTCCGCATCGTCGCCTCGGCGGCGGCCCGCTTGGACTCGGCGTGCGAGCGCAACTGCTCGGCCGTCTCCTCGGCCGCGGCCCGCTGTCGCTGGACGTCGGCCACGGCGGCGGCGAGCAGCTCCTGGGCGGCCTTCTCGCCGGCCTCGACGGCGGCGGTCCCGCTGCGCTCGCCCTCGGCGCGGGCCTCGGCCACGATGCGCTCGGCGTCACGATGGGCGGTGGCGATGGCGTCCGCTCGCTGACGGTCCGCCTCGGCCCGCAGCCGCTCGGCCTCCTCGACGGATGCCCGGCTGGCGGCCTCGAGCTCCTCGGCCGAAGCGCGGGCGGTGGCCAGCGCCTCTGCCGCCTCGGCCCGCAACCGCTCGATCTCCTCGGTGGCAGATGTGCGCAGCGCCTCGATCTCGGCCTGCGCCGCCGCCCGTCGCTGCTCGGCCTCCTGCTCGGCGGCGGCCACGACCGCGGCCCGCCGCTGCTCGGCTTCGGTCGCCTGCTGCTCGGTGAGCGCCTGGCTGTCCGCGATGAGGCGCTCGGCCTCCGCGGCCGCGGCGGCGCGCACGTCGGCGGCGGCGGCGTCGGCCTCCACCAGGGCCCGCTCCACCTCGGACCGTCGGTGCTCCGCCTCGGAACGGAGGTGCTCCGCCTCGGAGGCAGCCTCGGCCCGGAGCTGCTCGGCCCGCTCGGTCGCCTCCCGGAGGCGTTGCTCGGCCGCGGCCACCAGGTCGTCGGCCCGCCGGGTGGCGTCGGCGGCGGTCGACTCGGCCGCCGCCTGCGCCTCGGCCCGCATCCGGTCGATCTCCTCCGCGGCCTCGGCCAGACGGGCCTCGGCCGCGGTGGCGGCCTGCTCGGCGGCGGCGGTGGCCTCGGTGCGCACACGGTCCGACTCGACGATGGCGGCGGCCTGGAGGCGGTCCGCCTCGACGACAGCCTCCCGCAGGCGCTGCTCGACCTCGCCGGCGGCGGTGGATCGGGCCGAGGCGCGGATGCGGTCGGCCTCCTCCTGCGCCTGCTCGGTCGTCGCCGCCGCCTCGGCCCGCAGGCGCTCGGCCTCGCCCTCCGCCGACGACAGTGCCGCCGCGGCCTGCTCGGCCGCGGCCTGCGCCTCGGCCCGGGCGCGGGTGGCCTCGTCGTCGGCCGTCGCCCGCAGCTGAGCCGCCTCCCGCTCGGCCGCGGCCACGGCCTCGGCCCGAAGGCGATCGGCCTCTTCTGCCGCAGCGGCGACGCGCTGGTCGGCCGTGGCCACCGCCGAAGCGAGACGGCGCTCGGCCTCGTCCCGCCGCTCGGCCGCCTCCTGCTCGGCGGCGGCAACCACCTCGGCCCGGATCCGACCGGCCTCGGCGACGGCCTCGGCCCGCTGCTGCTCGGTGGCGGCGCGGGCCTCCTCCTGCCGACGGGCGGCGTCCTCCGACGCGGCGCGGGCCCGGGCCAGCTCCTCCTCCACCTCGGCCCGGCGCTGGGCCAGCTCGTCCTCGGCCGCGGCCCGGATCTGCTCGGCCTCCTGCGCCGCGGCGGCGAGGTGCTGTTGGGCCGCGGCCACCGCCTCCTCCTGGCGGCGGGCGGCCTCGCCCTGGAGGTGTTCGGCCGCGGCGGCCGCCTCGGCCAGGCGCTGCTCGGCGGCGGCGCGGGCCTCGGCCCGGAGGCGCTCGCCCTCGCCGGCGGCCTCGGCCATCCGCTGGTCGGCCGCCGAGGCGACCTCCTCCTGATGGCGGGCCGCCTCGGCCCGGAGCTGCTCGGCCGCCGTCACCGCCTCGTCCTGGCGCCGAGCGGCCTCGGCCAACAGGACCTCCGCCTCGATCTTGACCTGCTCGGCCTGGTCCCGGAGCCGCTCCGCCTCGGCGGCGGCCTCGGCCCGGAGCTGCACGGCGTCCTCGAGCTCGCTCTTCGCCAGCTCCTCGGCCTCCCGCCGCTGCCGCTCGGCGTCCTCGGCGGCCTCGACCCGCAGCCGCTCGGCGTCCTGCTCGGCGGCGGCCAGCACCTCCTGGCGCCGGCGCTCGGCCTCGACCGCCTCCCGCTCCGCCGCCGCCGACGCCTCGGCCACCAGCTCCTGCGCCTGCGCCCGCTGGCGCTCGGCGTCCTCCAGCACGGCCCGGGCCTGCTCGTCCGCCGCGGTCAGGACCTCCTGCCAGCGCCGGTCGAGGTCGGCCCCGCCCCGCTCGGCGGCCTCCCGCACCTCGGCCAGCAGCCGCTCGGCCTCCTGCTGGGCGGCGGCCAGGACCTCCTGGCGCTCGGCCTGGAGCGCGGCGCGCGCCTCCACCGCCTCCCGACGGGCATCGGCCAGCAGCCGCTCGGCCTCCGACGAGGCGGCGGCCAGCACCTCCTGGCGCTCCCGCCCGATCGCCGCGGTGGAGCGCTCGGCCGCAGTACGGGCGTCGGCCTCCGCCGCTTCGGCCATCCGCTCGGCCTCGCCCGCCGCCGCCTGCACCGCCGCCTCGGCCGCGATGGCGTCCTGCTCGGCCTGCCGGCGGGCCTCCTCGACGATGGTCGCCGCCTCGCGGCCGGCCGTCTCCCGGGCCTCGGCCACGATCCGGTCCGCCTCGGCCCGGGCCTCGGCCACCGTTCCCGAGGCCGAGCCCTCGAGCTCGGTGCGGACCCGGTCGAGCTCGGCCTGGGCCTCGTCGACCAGTCGCTCGGCCTGCTCCTCGGCCGCCTCGAGCGTGGCCCGGCGCTCGGCGTCGGCGGCGGCGACCATGGCCGCCGCCTCCTCGGCCGCGGTCGCCAGGACCTGTGCCCGCTCCCGACCCACCTCCTGCTCGCTCGACTCGGTGGCCTGCCGCAGGACCTCGGCCCGCAGCTGGGCCGCCTCCTGGCGGGCCTCGATGACCAGCCGCTCGGCCTCGCGGGACGCGGCGGAGAGGATCGCCTCCCGCTCGCGCTCGAGGGCCACCGAGGCGCGCTGCTCCTCGGCCAGGCGCCGCTCGGCCGACGTGCGGGCGGCGACCTCGACCTGCTCGCGGTTGCGGTCGGCGTCCTCCCGGGCCCCGGTCAGGATGCGCTCGGCCTCGGCCCGGGCCGCGGCCAGGACGGCCTCCCGCTCCTCGTCGGGAGCGGGTGCCGCCACGTCGCCCTCGACCACCTCGGGCGGGCGGGCCTGGAGGCGGAGCTCGTCAGCCTCGTGCCGGGCCGCCTCCAGGACGACCCGCCGCTCCTCCTCGGCCGCAGCCCGCTGGGCCGCCGCCGCCACGGACGCCTCGGCCACGATCTCCTCGGCCTGGCGGGAGGCGGCCTCCAGCAACGTCCGTCGCTCGTCCTCGAGGTCGATCGTGAGGTCGGCCGCCGGTGCGGCCTCGGGCTGCGCCGGGTCCGCCGTGGGGGCGACCACCGGCTCCGTGTCGCCCTGCTCCACCACCGCCGCCGACGCCTCCACGGGGACGCGGGGCTCCGTCTCGGACGCCACTGGCTCGGCGACCTCGTCCGCCGTCGCGGGTTCCGCCACCGGCTGCTCCTCTCGCAGGTCGACCACCTCGGACGCCGCTGGGGCGCTGGTCATCGGGTGCACCGGCGCGGGTGGTGCCCACGCCAGGGCTTCGTCTTCGTCTTCGTCCGGCTCGGCTCGCGCCCCGCGGTCGCCGGCCGGCGCAGCTCACCCCGCCGCCACAGGAGGACGAGGGCCACGATCCCGCCGAGCAGCAGCGGCACGAGCAGCAGGAGGGCCAGGGCCCGCAGTGCGGAGCCGACCCCGCCGCCGTCGTCGCCGTCCTCGCCGGCGGTGGTGCTCGAGGGACCGCCCGTCGACGCGCCCGGCGGGGCCGTCAGCTCCACCGTCGTCTTGGCCACCGAGTCGTCGGCGGGTGAGCGCACGGCGAATTCGGTGGGCCCCGCGGCCGGGGCCCGGAAGCGCAGCTCGTAGCGGCCCCGAAGCTCGTCGCCCACCTGGACGAGGGCCACGGCGAGGTCGTCGGCGTCATCGACGGTCCGGACGGTGCCGCCCGTGGCCTCGGCCAGGCGGGTGGCCTCGTCGTCGGGCTCGCCGACCTCGACGACGTGGACGGCGACGCCGGCGTCGGTCAGCCGGCCCTCGAGCTCCTCGAGGTCCGTCGAGCTCTGCTCCTCGCCACGGTTGACGACGAGCACCACGGCGGCCCGGCTGTCCCGCGCCCCGTCGCCGAGGGCATCGGCGGCGAGGGCGACGGCGTCCCGGGTGGCCCGCCCGCCGCCCTGGGGCAGGTCCTCGAGGGCGTCCAGTGCCTCGTCGGGGTCCTCCGTGCGGGGGACGGCGACGCTCGGCTCGCCGCCACCGCTCACGAGCGTCACGCCCGACCCGGTGGGCAGGCCGTCGACGAGCTGGGCCACGGCGCCGCGGGCCTGCGCGTAGTCCGGCGCCGGGACCTCCTCTGAGGTGTCGACCACGACGGCCACCTCGAGCTGGTCGTCCCGCAGCTTGGCCACCTCGGCGGGGATCTCCTCGTCGCCCTGGCGCACCGAGAACGCGGACGCCGGGAGGAAGATCCCGGCCAGCGACCGGGGGACGTCGACCTCGGCGGTCACGTCCGGGAAGCGCTCCGCGCTGGTCTGGCGGACCCGCAGGTCCTCCCCGTCCTGCTGGGCGGCGGCGACCCCCCCGAAGGCACCGAGGGCGGCCAGCGCGAGGGTCATCGCCCCGGCGCCAGCCCTCATCGACCGGCTCCACGCGCTCACCGGAAACCGCCCTCCCATCGCCCGCCTCGGGGCTTCGTCCGCCGCTCACCGAGGCCGGCGGTGGACGCTACCCTCCCCATGCCGGGGCGGCGAACGCCGGGGTCGGAGCGCGAGGCGCCCGGACCACCCGGAGGGCAGGAGGCTCGAGATGGGTAAGCGAGTGCTCCCTGTGGCGACGCTGGCGTTGGTTCTGGTGTCGCTGCTGGGGCTCGGGACGGCGGGGGCTCAGGAGGCGACGGGGACGGTCACCATCGTGCACGGCTTCCGCGGCCTGGTCGCGGATGTCTACCTGGACGGCACCCTCATCCTCGAGAGCTTCGAGCCCGAGCGGGCCACCGATCCCGTGCAGCTGGCGGCTGGCGACCACGAGGTCGAGGTGCGCGAGGCGGGGGCCGAGGCCAGCAGCGCCGCCGCCGTGGCCGGGACGCTGAACGTCCCCGCCGGGTCGAACCTGTCGGCCGTCGTCCACCTGTCCGAGGGCGGCGAGCCCACGATGACGGTGTTCAACAACGACCTCCGCGGCGTGCCCCCGGGCAGCACCCGGCTGGTGGTGCGCCACGCCGCTGCCGCCGGGCCCGTCGCCGTCTCGCTGGACGATGCGCCGCTGACGGCCGACCTCACCAACCCGAAGGAGGCGGGCCGGGAGGTGGCGGCCGCCACCCACCGGCTGAGCGTGAGCTCCGGGTCCGAGGTGCTGCTGCCGCCCCAGGAGGTGCCCCTCCAGGAGGGCACCGCCCAGTACCTGTACCTGATCGGGTCGGAGGCGGACGGCACGGTGGCCTGGATCACGCAGACCGTGAGCGGCCTGCAGCAGCAGGTGCCGGCCGGCGTGCCCACGGGCAACAGCGGTCTGGCGGACGGGACCACCAGCGGGGGGAGCTCGCCGGTGCTGCTGCTGGCGGCCGCCTTCTTCTTCATCGTCGTGGCCGGGCTGGGGGCGAGGGAAGCGGTCCGCGCCCGGTGACCCGGCGCCGGGTCGCGCTGCTCGTCGTCGCCATCGCCCTGCTCGGCCTGGCCGCCACGGCTGCCCTGTCCGTCGGGGGCGGCTCGGCCCCGGGCGACGGGGAGGCGACGGTACCCACGGCCAAGGACTCCGACCCCACCTACGGGGGGCCGACCCCGACCTTCGAGGAGAACGAGACGCGGGACGTCGAGGGCAACGTGTCCGGCGGCCGCATCCCCGTCTTCACCCACCGGTCGGCCCGCCTGGAGGACCAGGTGGCGCCCGTGGTGGTGAAGCCGGTCCGGCTGCGCATCCCGAGCCTCGAGGTCGACGCCCCCGTGGGGGGCGTGGGCATCGAGTCGGTGAGCTACGAGCTCGACGTCCCCCCCGACGAGCGACTGGTGTCGTGGTACCAGTTCGGGCCCTCGCCCGGCGCCCGGGGGTCGGCGCTCCTGGCCGGCCACGTCGACTACGACGGCCGGGCCGGCGTCTTCTACCGGCTGCGGTGGCTCGACCCGGGCCAGCGCTTCGAGGTGGGCTACGAGGACGGCAGCAGCCGGACCTTCGAGGTCGTCGGCCGCCGGCAGTTCGAGAAGCGGCAGCTGCCCACCAGCCAGCTCTTCAGCGAGGACGGCGAGCCCACCGTGGTGCTCATCACCTGCGGCGGCGAGTTCGACGAGGGCCGCCGCTCCTACTCGGACAACCTCGTCGTGTACGGCGCCCCGGTGGCCGACTAGCCGACGGGGTACCAGGTGCCGTCGAGGCCGTCGTCCCCCCGGACGGCACCCTCGGCGGCCAGCTTCTCGAGGTGGGCCCAGAGGGAGTAGCGGGCGATCGGGTACCGGTCCTCGGGCACGTCGGTGTAGACGGCGGTCACCAGCTCCTCGACGGTGGCCGAGCCGGCCTTCCGCAGGGCGTCGGCCACGGCCGCCTCCCGCTCCTTGCGGTGGGCGAGGTACTCGTCGATCTTCACCTTCGGCTCGTCGATGACGTCGCCGTGGCCCGGGAGGATCGTGCGGATGCGCAGCTTCCGGACCCGCTCCAGCTGCTCGAGGTAGGCGGCCATGTCGCCGTCGGGCGGGGCGATCACCACGGTCGACCCCTGCATGACGTGGTCACCCGAGAACAGCGCGGCCTCCTGCTCCAGCAGGAAGCAGAGGTGGTTGGAGGCGTGGCCCGGGGTGTGGAGCGCGGTCAGGCGGAACTCGGTCCCGTCGAGGCGGTCACCGTCGGCCAGGCGCTGGGTCACCTCCAGGCCGTCGCGGCTGTCGAAGGCCAGGATCTCGGCCCCGGTGCGCTCGGCCAGCGTCGGCGCCAGCGTGGAGTGGTCGCTGTGGGTGTGGGTGCACAGGACCCAGCGGATGCGGTCGCCCCCGCAGCCGAGGATGGCGTCGAGGTGGCCCGGGTCGTCGGGCCCCGGGTCGATGACCGCCACCTCGTCGATCCCCACCAGGTAGGTGTTGGTGCCCGGCCCGGTCATGACGTTGGGGTTGGGCGCCAGGATGCGGCGCACCAGCGGCGAGAGGGCCCGGGGGACGCCGGGGATGAGGTCGGTCATCGGTGAGCTGCCCTCAGGTCGTGCACTCCTCGGACCGTCCGATCGACGAAGGCACCGATGAGCGGCCGTCGCTGGCGCTCCGGCAAGGGCGCTGTGCTCATCGGTTCGCTCGCACGCTCGCTCACGATGGCGCCCGCCAGCGGAACTCCTCGTCGCCGGGGAGCAGGATGCGCACCCCGCCCTCGTCGGTGACGATCTTGGGCACGACGGTGGGCACGTCGTCGAGGTTGGCCGCCGCCTTGAGGAGGTCGTCGGCGGTGTCGAAGCGGCTGATGGCGTGGAGGTTGCGCACCGTCGGCGGCATGAGGTCGAACTCGCCCCGCTCGTTGCGGCCCAGCGCCTCGGCCGGGCGGATCCAGAGGTTGGCGATGGTCTCGCGGTCGTCGTGGAGGGGGACCTGCCACTCGGGGGCCCGGGCCACGAAGAAGCGGGTGTCGTAGCGGCGGGGGGCGCCCACGGGGGTGATCCAGTGGCTGAAGTAGTGCATGGTGCCGACGGCCAGGCGCAGGCCCTCGTCGGCGCACACGTCGACGAGGCGGCGCTCGCCGGTGTCGACGGCCTTGCGGTGGGCCCCGAAGCGGGCCTCCTGGTCGGGGTCGCGCAGGTCGACGAGCTCACCGCCGCGGTCGTAGGCGAGGAGCACCCCGGCCTCCTCGAACGACTCCCGGATGGCCGCCACCCAGAAGGCGAGCCCGCCCTCGGGCGGGTCGAGGCCGAGGGCGGCGCTGGCCTCGGCGTCGGTGCGGCCCTCGCAGACGGGGCCCAGGTCCTCGTGGCGGTCGGCCTCGTCGACCGCCCCGCCGGGGAACACGTAGGCGCCGCCGACGAAGTCGGAGTCCAGGTTGCGCCGGAGCATGAAGACCTCGAGGCCACCGGTCCCGTCCGACGCGGGCTCGCCGTCCCGCACCAGCATCACGGTGGCCGCGTCGCGCACCACCGGCTCAGGGGCGGCTGCCACTAGACGTCGATGGTGCGGCCGGCCCCGGGCCCCCGGGGGCGGAGGCGACGGTCGAGGGCCCGCCGGGTGATGGCGCCCACGAGCACGGGTCGGACGACGGCCCGCACCGGCGGGAGGAGGAGGGCGATCCCCAGGATGTCGCTCAGGAAGCCGGGGGTGATGAGGAGGGCGCCGGCCAGGAGGATCAGGCCGCCGTCGGCCAGCTCCCGCCCGGGGACGCGGCCGGCCTCGGCCTGGGCCGAGATGCGGCGGACGACCCCGACGCCCTCCCGCTTGACCAGCCAGCCGCCGGCCACGCTGACGGCGATGAGGAGGGCGACCGTCTCGAGCGCCCCGATGGTCTGCCCGACCTGGAGGATGACGGCGAGCTCCACGATGGGCACCACCAGGAACACCACGGCGAAGAGCCACGCCACGGCGTCGATCCTACCGGGAGGGTCCCGGGCCGGGCCCGGGGGCGGGCCCCGTCAGCCGAGGAGCTGGCGGCGCTCGGCCTCGTTCAACCCACCCCAGATGCCGTGGGGCTCCCGGATCTGCAGCGCGTAGGCGAGGCAGGGCTGACGCACCGGGCAGGTGGCGCAGATGGCCTTGGCCCGGGTCTCACGTTCGGCCTTCTCGTCCTTGCGCTCGAAGTGCGACGGCGGAAAGAACACGGCGGCCTGCGGGCCCCTGCACGCAGCCCGGAGTTGCCAGTCGTCGCTACGTATCGCGCTCAATGACATCCCCCCTCACTGGGGACGATAACGGCGGCCAACTCTCCCCACAAGGGGCGAGTGGCCCACACGCACCGCGCGAGCGCCGGAAGGCCCCCGCCCAGGTCAGTGCCGGTCCGCCCCCCCGCGGCGACGCTCCCGGTGGTCCCGGGCGCCCCCTTCCTCGGGCTCGACCTCGAGCGCCGTGCCCTCGATGCTGACCACCCGGATCCGGTCGCCGGCGGCGATCGGGGTGGCCCGGTTGGTGCGGGCCGGCCACAGGGCGTCGCGGACCGAGACCACCCCCTCGGGGCGGACGTCGGCCACCGCGGTGCCGAGCTCCCCCACCAGGGAGGCCCGCCCGATGGTGGGCGTGGAGAAGCGGCTGCGGACCGTCGCGGGCAGCCCGGCCAGCATGAGCAGCACCACCCCGCCCACCCCGGCCACGAGGGGCAGCCACCCCACCCGGATGCCGTCCTCGTAGAGGAGGAGCGAGCCGGCCACGTAGGCCACCACCCCGATGGCGGTCCAGGCCCGGGGCGCGCCGGTCTGGACGTCGACGGCGAGGCCGAAGATCCCGAGAACGCACAGCCCGAGGCCGAGGAGCGAGGTGGGGAGGACGGTCAGGCCGTAGGCGGCGAGGACCAGGGACAGGGCCCCGGTGACGCCGGCGATGCCCACGCCGGCCGTGAAGAACTCGAACACGAGCAGGACGAGCCCGGCGCAGAGGAGGAGGTAGGCCACCGCCGGGCTGGCGGCGGTGTGCAGGATCCGCGACCACAGCGGGAGCTTGGAGAGGCGGGTGCGGACGGTGAGCTCGGCGTCGGGCGGGCCCTCGTCCTGCTCGGTGAAGTCGGCCGTGTCGAGGGTGCGGCCGGCGGCCTCTTCGCCGTCGAGCCCGGCCACGAAGGTGCCGAGGGTGGCGGCCTCCTCCTGGTTGAGGTCGACCAGGCCGAGCTCGAGGGCCTCCTCCGGGTCCACCGTCCCCACCCGCAGGGGGGCGGGGACCTCGGCGCCGGCCCCCTGGGGCTCGTCGCCCCACCGGGTGCCGGGGGCCATCCCCACGAGCGCCGCCTCGCTGGCCAGCCGGGCGGCACCCCCCCGGGCCTCGGCCCCGCTCGGGCCGATCCACACGGCGATGGGCACCTGGGCCTCGAACACCTGCCGGGCCAGGGCCTCGAGCTCGTCGTCGGGAAGGAGGTCGCCGTGGCTGTCGAGCTGGATGACCAGGGCCTCGACGTCGTCCTCCTCGGCCTTGTCGATGGCCTTGCGCAGGAAGTCGGCCATCACGGGGTCGATGTAGCCCGACACCTCGACGACGTCGACGATGCGGGCGGGGGCGTCGTCCTCCTGCTGCTCCTCCTGGGCGCCGGCGGGCACGGCGAGCAGGGTGAGGCCCACCGCCACGAGCGCCAGGGAGGCCATCGCTAGCCTGGAGCGCAGTCGTGGACCCTGTCTCGTTCCTGCGCTCATCCCGGGTGGTCATCGTGGCGGGCAAGGGCGGCGTGGGCAAGACGACCGTCACCGCCGCGCTGGCCAGGCTGGCCGCGGCCGAGGGGCTGTCCACCCTCGTCGTCGAGGTGGAGGGCAAGAGCGGGCTGGCCGGGCTGTTCGGGCGGGCCCCCCTCAGCTACCGGGAGTCGGTGCTGTGGCCGGCGGCCGACGGGCACCGCCGAGGTGCGGGGCCGGACCCTGACGCCCGACGAGGCCCTGATGGAGTACCTCCAGGACCACGGCCTGCGCCGCATCAGCAAGCGGCTGGCCGCCACCGGCGCCATCGACGTGGTGTCGACGGCGGTGCCGGGGATCAAGGACATCCTCGTCCTCGGCAAGGTCAAGCAGATCGAGCGCTCCGGCGCCGTCGACCTCGTCATCCTCGACGCGCCGGCGGCGGGCCACGCCATCACCTTCCTGTTGGCGGCCCGCTCCCTGCTGGACGCGGTGCGGGTGGGGCCGATCCAGGCGCAGGCCCGTGAGGTCCTCGACCTCCTGGCCGACCCGGAGCGGTGCTCGGTGGTGCTGGTCACCATCCCGGAGGAGACGCCGGTCAACGAGCTGGTCGAGACCGCCTTCGCCCTGGAGGACAAGGTCGGCGTGAAGCTCGGGCCGGTGGTGGTCAACGAGGTGTACCCGAGGCTGGAGGGCCTCGAGGCCGACCCGCTGGCGGCGGCCGACGAGGCGGGGACGTCGCTCCGACCGGGCGAGGCCGAGGCCCTGACGGCGGCGGCCCGCTTCCGGCGGGACCGGGCCGCGCTCCAGGCCGAGCAGCTGGAGCGCCTGGCCGAGGGGCTGCCGCTCCCCCAGCTGCGCCTCCCCTTCCTGTTCCGGGCCGACCTGGGGCCGGCCGAGGTCGAGGAGCTGGCCGACGCGCTGCGATCGTCCGTCGAGGCGTTGGCCCCGGCGCCGTGACGACGCCGGCGGGCGGGCTGACCGACCTCCTCGAGAAGCGCTCCATCGTCGTGTGCTGCGGCACCGGCGGCGTGGGCAAGACGACGACCGCGGCGGTCCTGGCGTTGGAGGGGGCGCGCCGGGGGCGGCGGTCGGTGGTGGTGACCATCGACCCGGCCAAGCGGCTGGCCGACACGTTGGGGCTCGGCGCGCTGACCAACAACGCCCGGCGCATCGAGGGCGACTGGCCGGGCGAGCTGTGGGCCCTGATGCTCGACACCAAGTCGACGTTCGACAGCCTGGTGACGACCTACTCGGCCTCGCCCGAGCAGGCCGAGCGCATCCTCGGCAACCGCTTCTACCGGAACATCTCGGGGGCCCTGTCGGGGACGCAGGAGTACATGGCCGGCGAGAAGCTGTACGAGCTGCACGAGCTCGGGGCGGAGACGCCGGAGGGCGATCGGGTGTCGTTCGACCTCGTGATCGTCGACACGCCACCCACGCGGAACGCCCTCGACTTCCTCGACGCGCCGAGGCGGCTGTCCCACTTCCTCGACCACCGGCTGTACCGGATGATCACGGCGCCGACGCGGGCCTACCTCAAGGCGGTGAACGTGGCCGCCCAGGCGTTCCTCCGGCAGGTGTCGAAGCTGGTGGGCAGCGAGGTGCTGGAGGACGCGCTGCGGTTCTTCACCGCCTTCGAGGGGATGGAGGCCGGGTTCAAGGAGCGGGCCGCCAAGGTGCAGGCCCTGTTGTCCGATCCCGGGCACCGCCTACCTGTTGGTGGCGTCGCCCCGGCGGGACACCGTGGCCGAGGCGGCGTGGTTCGCCGAGCGGCTGCGGTCGTCGCACCTGCCGGTGGAGGCGCTGGTGGTGAACCGGGTGCACCCGCGGTTCGGTGACGGTGACGCCGAGGCGGACCGGCTGCGGTCGGCGACGCTGGGCGAGACGGCGTTGGGCGCGCTGTACGCCAACCTGGCCGACTTCCGGGCGATGGCCGAGGGGGAGGAGGCGCACCTGGCGGGGCTGTCGGCGGCGGTGGAGCCCGCCCCCGTGGTGCGGGTGCCGTTCCTGGCCGAGGACGTGCACGACGTCGACACCCTGGAGCAGGTGGCCGGCCACCTGTTCGGGCGTGCTGTTCCGTTGCCCTAGGGGGTGAGGGCCTCCGCGGCGCCGTCCTCGTCGTCGGCCACGGAGGCGACGCGGTCGAAGCCGGTGGTGTGGAGGAGGCGGGCCACGGCCGGGCGGGCGCCGTAGACGGCGACGTCGCCACCCGCTTCCCTGGCTCGGCGGACGCCGCCGATGAGGGCGCCGAGGCCGGCCGAGTCGAGGAAGGGGACGCCGGACAGGTCGATGAGCAGCGCGGGGACGCCGCTCAGCTCGCTGAGCGCCTCGCGGAACTGGCCGACGGTGAAAGCGTCCAGTTCACCCACGGGGCGGCAGACCGAATAGCGGTCGCGCTCGTCGACGTGGATCTCGAGCAACTCGCCCCTCCAGAGGGTTCGGCGTCGGCTGACCATACCCGCGCCCCCGGAAGGCGGAAGGGGGCGTGCGTGGTCCGCGTGGCGGTCTGTCCGGTTGTGTTCTGTTCGTCGGGTTGGGGAGGGTTCCCCGCCGAGAATGGTCGGCTGATCAGGGGCTCGGCTGTAGCGGAGCGGGTGCCCTACCCTCGCGCCCGTGCCCGACGTGCTGCTGGCCTGCGACGACGACGAGCTCGTCGACGACGTGGCTGCCGGGGTGGTGCGGCCGGGGACGACGCTGCGCACGGTGCGGGCCGGGGTGGACGTGGTGGACGCCTGCCTGGAGGCCCTGCCCGACCTGGTGATCCTGGACCTGCAGATCGGGAACATGGGGGGCATGGCGGTGTGCATGAGCCTGCGGCTCGAGGCGGGGGCCGGCCGCATCGGCGACGTACCTGTGCTGATGCTGCTGGACCGCAGGCCCGACGTGTTCCTGGCCAAGCGGTGCGGGGCCGAGGGCTGGCTGATCAAGCCGCTGGATTCGATCCGCATGCGCAACGCCGTGCGGGCCCTGCTGGCAGGCGAGACGTACCACGACCGGACGGGTGCCCCAGCGGAACGGGCCCCGGCCGGTGACGCTGCCGTCGGGTAGCCTTTCCCGGCACGGGAAGTGGCGCAGCTTGGTTAGCGCGCAGCGTTCGGGACGCTGAGGTCGCGGGTTCGAATCCCGCCTTCCCGACAGACGGAACCGCCGCAGGCGGGTTCGGCGCGTCGTTGACCCTCCCGGCCATTGAGGGAGCCGGGGGTGCGGGCGTAGGTTCGGCCCCGTCGCTGCGAAGGGGGTCAACGATGCGGAGACGTGCGCGACTTGCCGGCATCGCCGCGATCACGGTGCCCGTCCTCGGTCTCGGCGCCACCCGTGCCGGGGCGGCCAGCGAGAGCGGGACCGCCAGCGTCACCTTCCACCACCAGAGCGAGGAGGTGACCTGCACGATCGAAGGCAGTAGCTCGGTGGACTATGGATCCCAGACGGACTCGTCGGTGATGAGGGCGTCGACCCGGCTGTCCAGCAGCAGCGATCCCGAGTGCGCGTCGCTCATGCTGTTCATGTCTGCGACGGGCCACTACCGCGTTGACGGCCGGTCCGAGCAGGAGTCCTTCCAGGCCTCCAGCCTGGAGACGGCGGCCTTCGCCAGTGCCGCCGTCTCGGGCGTCGTCGTGGACCTTCGTGGCGACCACCGGGCCGAGTTCCGCTGCGACGAGGGGCCGATGCGCTGCGTTGCGTCGTTCCTGACAAACCCCAAGTAGTCGACATGGTGATCGGCGGGCGGGATCCTTCCAGCCGGTCCCGTCGACTGTGCCGCTGACTCGCCCGAACCACGACACGGGCGTGGCGGTCCCCCGGCGGAGGCGGTCACCATGTGTGGCCATCGCTCAGGCGTCGGCGGGGTGCTCGACCAGACGCTGGAAGTCGGCGATGGCGCCTCCGGCGTACAGGCCGTCCTCGACCCGCTCGTCGAAGGTGAACTTCATCGACGCCGTCCTGGTGACCACCGGCGCCCCGTCTCGTGCCTCAACCGTCTCGTGGACCCGGCCGAGGGTCCCGAAGATCGGGATCGTCCCGTACTCGTAGAGGTGGTGGTACGCGCCGTCCAGGCCGACGCTGCCGAGGTTGGTGACGAACGCGCTGGCGAAGAACGGGTCACCCTCGATGAAGCTGCGAGGGAGCAGGTTCAGTGCGTTGGCGGCGCTCGCCGCCCGCACCACGCCCCGGCGCAGCGCCGGTGGGAGGTGGAGGAAGAGGTCCAGCTCCCGGTCGGCGAGGCCCTGGCTGCCCCCGCGGGTGGACGCGATGGCGGCCTGGAGGTCGGCCACCAGGTCGACGAAGGGCTGCCGGGCGTCGAAGTGGTGCTTCACCTCCAGCAATGGCGCGCCGTCGGTGAGCTCGGACTTCACCGTGAAGGCGATGGTGATGGCGTCGCGCTGGTAGAGCCGCCCTCCGGCCACGAACCGGTTCACCCTCGGATGGCGGTCGAGCATCTGCGCCAGCGCCCAGAGCACCACGTGGAAGATCGTCGGGTGCAGGTCGGGGCGGGCGGCGCGGACCGACGCCAGGTAGCGCTCGGTCTCCTCCACCCGGAGGCACTGCTCGAAGAAGACGGCAGACCCGTTCCGGGTGGGCATCAGCGCCGGCATGAACCGGCGGTAGCCCGGCGCGTCCGCCACCCAGGTGCCGTCCGCACGTCCACGGGGTCCCATCGGAGCCGAGTGTGACGCCTCCGGGGAGGGGCCCACCAGGGGCGAAGGTCACGTGACGGATGAGGCACGCGCGCGGCGAGGAACCGCTCGACTCGCTGGGCCAGCTCGGTCGGGTACTCGACCGGGAGGTAGTGCGTGGCCCCTTGCTGGATGTAGAGCTCGGCCCCCGGGATGGCTCGCGCCATGGCCTCGACGGTGGCCGTCGGCAGGAACAGGTCAGCGGTGCCGCCGGCCACGAGGGTGGGCACCTCGAGCTCGCCGAGGCGGGCCCACGCGTCGTGGCGAGCCATCGCCCGGACCGTCCGCGCGTAGACGTGCCAGTCGAGGCGGGCGAAGTCGTGCGCAAGGTCGGCGAAGACCTCGAGGTCGACGGGGTCGGCGAGCACGCCGATGCACCGAAGCGCACGCGCCGCCGTACGGGGCGAGCTCGTCAGCGCCCGCAGGGCTGCGCCGAAGGGGGCGGGAACGGCCTCGACGACCTGCGCCACCGGCGGGACGAGCACCCGACCGGCGCCGGAGTGCAGCACCCCGGCCAGAGGATCGCCCGGCGCCCCGCTCACGAGCACGAGGCCGGTGACGTCGCCGGGGTGGTCGAGGGCATAGGCAACGGCGATCTGGACACCCATGCTCCACCCCACCAGCACGGCCGGCCCGCCGCCCAACGACTCGAGCACGGCGCCGAGGTCGCGGGCGTGGTCGGCCACGTCGACGGCGCCCGGTCGGGCCGGCGGCCCCGACCGGTAGAGGCCCCGGTAGTCCCACGAGGCGAGGCGCCGACCCGGCCCGAGCGCCTCCCGGAACGGCCGCCACGCCCTCATCGACCCGCCGAGGCCGTTGGCCAGCACGTGGAGGGGCCCGTCGCCGACCACCTGGACGGCCAGCTCGGTCCCGTCCCAGCTGCGGATCCGGCGCTCGAGCTCGTCCTCCGACACGGCGTCAGGACAGCACTGCGACGACGAGGCGCCCAGGGACCTTCGGCACCACCCTCGACCCGTTCGGCCCTGGTCGGCCACCGGGCCACGGGTCCACGCTCCGGATGACCGAGGAGGTGGCGTATGGGGGGTGGCCGGACGCGGGTGCGCAGGCCACTGCTCGCCGTCGGCGTCGTGGCCCTGCTGGCCGCGGTCCTGTGGCGGCCGGCGGCGGTGCCGCTGCTCGGTGAAGTTCCCCACGCACCTCGACCAGGGCACCAGGTACGAGGGCACCTTCACCCTCCACGTCGACCAGACCACCGGAGCGCCGCTCCCGGCTCCGGTCGAGGTGCCGCTCGAGCTCGAGCGCCGCATCAAGACCGTCCCGGGCGAGAGCGGGGCTCGTACGGTCGTGGTGCAGGAGCTCGTCACGTTCCGCATCGCAGGGACCGAGCAACGCGAGGTCCACCAGTACGTGATGGACCGCCGGTCGATGGCCAACCGCGACGACCCTCGGAGCTGGAGCTACGACCCGGACAACGTCGTGCGCCGGGCCGGGACCTACCGGGTCAACCTGCCATTGGACACGCGGCGGGACGGCCGGTACCGGATCTGGGAGAACGAGCCCGGCGCCGCCTTCGCCATGGTCGGTCTCGACCGCAGCCAGGACCTCGACGGCCTGGCCCTGGTCGAGATGGAAGAGGTCTTCGACCGGGTCCCGGTGACCGACGTCTACCGCCGCGAGCTCCGCGAGCAGGGGTTCCCCCTCGCCGTCGGCTTCGACGTGCTGGCAGCGGACCTGCGGGCGTCCGGCGTGGACGTCGACCGTGCCCTGGCCACCCTCCCGGCGGTGCACGCCGCGAACGGTGGCGGAGGCCCGGGCGGCCTCGCTGCCGCTGCGCTTCTTCCGCTCGAACGACGGCAACGCCCTGGTCGAGCCCCGCACGGGGGCGATCGTCGATCTGCTCGTATCCGACGAGGCCATCAGCGCCACCACCGACCTCGGCCCCCTGGCGGCGCTGCGGGCCGTCCTGGCGGGCAACCTGAACGGCCCCGAGGTGGCGCGCCTGGTCGGCGCCCTCGATGAGCTCGAGTCCGGGCCGCCGGGGCCGGTCTACGACCTCAGCTACCGCCAGACGCCGGCGTCGGTCGCAGAGATGGTCACTCTGACCCGGGACGAGGTCCGCAAGCTGGAGACGGTCGAGCGCCGGATCCCTTGGGCGCTGGCCGCCGTCGGGGTGGTGCTTCTCGTCGCGGCCGTGGCTCCCCGTCCCCGTCGGCGAGCCCCGAGCCGGCGACCGCCGGACGTCGGTCCGGCTGAGCTGCCCGGCGCAGACCTCGCGGATCCGGGCGTCGCTGCTGAGGTGGGCGCCGGGGCACGGTGACCGAGGCGGATCGGTCCTCCCGACGGCGAGCTCGTGCCGTGTCAGCCAACGATTGCACGGTCCCCTACCGGCACTTCCGGGACACCCGACGTTCAGGGTCGGTCACCTCGGACCATCCGCGCGAGCGTCTGGACGAATCGCTCCCGGTCTGCGCCGATCGGTGCACCGAAGAAGTGCTCGGCGAGGTGGTGGCCGACGAGCGCGAGCATCGCGACAGCGGCCACGGCATCGGCGTCCGCCTCCACGATCTCCCCCCGCTCCATCCGCTCGGCGAGGAGCGCGCTCTCGGCCCGCGCTCCCGTCCTCGGCCAAGACGCGCCGCACCGACTCGAGCAGGCCCGGCCGCTGTCGTCCTTCGCGTGCGGCGATCTCGATCAGCGGCTGGAGGCGCGCGAGCTCGTCGAGGGTCCTGCGGTAGGCGACGTCGAGCCGCTCAGGGTCGCCGATCCGCGCCTCGCGGGTGGCTGCTGCCCGGGCGATCTCGCGATCGACGACGGCGACGAGCACCGCGTCCTTGTTCTCGAAGTGGCGGTAGAAGCTGCCGCTTCCCGGCGACAGGCCCGCAGCCTCCTCGATCTCGACGACGGTCGTGCCGGCGACGCCCTGCCGAGCGAACAGCTCCAGCGAGCGGTCCATGATGCGTTCACGCGTGTCGTTCGGCACCGACGCAAGATAGGTCTTGCACAGTGCAAGACATCTCTTGCATAGTTTCCTTCGTGTCATCGACCTCGACCGTCACGTCCGTCCTCGGCTTCGCTCGCCCTGACCGGGTGAGCCCAGATCACGAGCGGCCTGGCGTTCGACGGTCGGCCACCATCGAACCCAAGCCGCTCGACGACACCACCCTCGCCATGCACGAGTGCGAGCTCCGTGACCTCGCCGTTCTCGAGGCCCAGGAGCCGAGCCTCGACGAGGCAGGCTTCGCGATCGCCGACCTGCCCGACCGCCGCGGGTTGCACGACACGCTCCAGGCTGTGCGCCGCGATCAGCGGCTGAGCCCACAGAACGAGGCAGCCATCCGTCGCTCGCTCGCCCGAGCGCGGCTGCGCCTCCGGGACGGCAGCCACCTGATGATCCTGCACGTTGCCGCCGAGGGAGTGCTGTTCCGCAGCGAAGGACCAGCCGGGATCGACGTGCGAGGAGGTGCCGACGGCGAGATCCGCCACGGCGGCGCGATCAACGTCCATGCCGACCAGGACGTGCTCGGCACACCGCTTCGCCAGTTGATGCGGGGTCAGGCAACGAGGATCCTCCGCCACGATGCGCCCGACAGCTCCAACCGACGTTCGCCGCTGATGCTGGTGAACCTGTGGCTCCCGCTCCGGCAGGTCACCCGGCCGCTCACACTCATGCACAGCGCGTCGCTCGATCGTCGACGCGACCAGTGCCGCTACGGGCTGCCGACCGAAGGCATCCTGGACCGTGCCGGCGAGCGCGCGGTCAACGACATCTGGGCGTTCCTCCACGACGACGCCCAGGAGTGGTACTTCAACTCCGACCTCGCTCTGGGCCAGGCCTACGTGTTCGACACGCTCAGCACGGCCCACTGCAGCTGCGTCCTGCCTGGTGAGGACGTCGCGGCCGATCGCTACCAGCGCCTCGCCGGGGCCGAGGCGGCCATCGGTGCCCGAGACACCGCAGCGCTGCGCGGCAGCGGTCGCAGGTCGCAGCACGAGTGACGTCCCCACGGCCTCGTTGCAGCAGGCGATCGCAACGATGGATGCCCTCCTCGACGAGGTCGCCTCGCAGGCCGAGCGCCTCACCACTGGCGACCCCCACGACTGGCTCCGCCGCTCCGAAGCGGCCCGGGCGGCTGTCGTGCGCAGCTCGATCGAGCTCCGAGCCCTCGCCATCCGCCTGCCCGTCCGGATCTGACCTGGATCAGTCGACTGCGATCCGGTCGAGCACCTACCCGAGCCGCCGTCATCGGTCTCGACGCGGCGCGCGAACTGCCGTTCCTGAATGATCGGTACCAGCAACAGCCGGAGTGCCCACAAGGGTGAACGATCGCGATGCAGCGGCCGCGTCCCCCGAACGCCGGCTCGGCTACACGATGGTCGTCACGTCCGCCAGAGCCTGTCGGACGCAGGCAGGTACGAGCTGTTGGGCGGTTCTCACTTCCCCGGCACCAACGAGCTGGCGGATGAGCGACGACGAGATCGTCCTCGTGCGAGCATCTGCGGGAACGAACACCGTTGGTACCTCCGCCAGCAGTCGGTTCATCGCCGCCATCGAGAGCTCGTTGCCTCGCTCCTTGTGGCCGGTGCGCACCAGTACCGTGGCTCCCTCGGTGCGAGCCAGCGCTACGGTCAGCCCGTAGAACTGCACCGACCGGACTGTCGGGAGGTGAGCGGTGGCCCCGGTTAGGAGCCGAAGCCGCTCCTCCGGTCTGAACATCCCGGCGGGCTTCTCCGGGTTCGCGACTACGGCTACGACGACCTGCTCATAGGTCCGCGCTGCGTGCTCGATGACTCCGAGGTGTCCCAGGTAGATGGGATCGAACGACCCGGCGTAGAGGGCCACGGCCACACGCGCCAGTGTCGCACCTGAAGAGGCCTGTCCCTGAACGCCGGCTGCCGGGCCCTCACGGCTTGTCCACCGTCAGCGTGAACGGCAACTCGCGGCTCCAGAGGTCCCAGACCACGCCTGCGATTAGGCGCCGCTCCAAGCTCTTGCTGTGATGATGGGTCGCAAGCCCGACCGACGATGCCGAGGCGCTGGGCGGGTCGCGGCATCAAGCCAGGTTCCATCGTGGGTCGATCGCGCGACCGTGGATCCGGGGTCGTCCACCGCCATCTGCCAAGGTCGGCTCGACCCTTGTGAACAGGACTTGCGCCACGCTCATCCGTGGTCGTCCGGTTTGTCCGGTTTCGGGACGCTGAGGTAGCGGGTTCGAATCCCGCCTTCCCGACCATCCTCCTGCTCAGTGCCTCTGTGGCGCACGGGCCGTTCTCCTTGCCGAGGCACGCATGCGCGGTCCATCGCGCGCGAGTTGGTCCCGTGAGGGCATGAACCGGGCGCCGAGCCGTCGTGCCGCCTCCTGGTCCGCCTCGCTGGTCGCCTGGGCGTAGATCGCCAAGGTCAGCCGAGGGTCGCTGTGCCCGAGCCGGGTCTGCGCCGTCTTGAGGTCCACGCCCTCGACGACCATCCCGGTGGCATTGGCCCGCCGGAGGTCGTGGAAGGTGAGGCCGTGGTGGCGGGCGGCGGCCAGCGCCACCGTGTTCGCCCCCTGGCCTCCGGTCACGAACCCGACCGAGGCCGTCGCCGGCAGGCCGAGATCTCCTTCAGCCACCCCCCGGCCACCTCCTCCACGACGGCCGATGCCGGCGAGGACACCGGGTTGAACGCCTACTGGTCCCAGCCGGTCACGAGCATGTCGGCAGCGGTGGCCGCCGGCAGCGAGCCCCCCGTCACGAACCCGAAGTAGCGCGGGCCCGGTCGAGGCCACGAGGCTCGGCGGGAGAGCCGTGGCCAGCGTCTCGACCACCTCGGCGGCGGGCGTTCCGCTCGCCGGCAGCGGCCCACCGAGGGCCTGCCGCAGGTCGTCCGGGGACACTCCGGGCAGAGGCGCGCCTCGGCCACGCCCTCCCGGTAGTCGGCGATGTGCTCTGCGGTGCGGGCCAGCAGCTCCCTCAACTGACCGCCCGGTCCTGGCCCTCCCAGTAGGGGCGGCGGAGCTCCCGCTTCAGCACCTTCATGGCGCCCGACATCGGCAGGGGCTCCGTGCGGAACTCCCACGACTTCGGCACCTTGTAGCCGGCGATCGCCTCCCGGCAGTGGGCCTTCAGGTCGTCCTCGCTCGCCGAGGCGCCGTCCCGCAGCACCACGACGGCGTGGACCTGCTCGCCCCACATCTCGTGGGGGATGCCGATGACCGCCACCTGGGCCACGGCGGGGTGGCTGCCGATGGCGTCCTCGACCTCGGCCGAGTACACGTTCTCGCCGCCGGTCACGATCATGTCCTTCACCCGGTCGACCAGGTACACGTAGCCCTGGGCGTCCATCCGGCCGGCGTCGCCCGTGTGGTACCAGCCGTCCCGGAACGCCTCCGCCGTCTCGTCCGGGCGGTTCCAGTACTCCCGCATGAAGTTGCCGGCCCGGGCGCACACCTCGCCCGTCTCACCCGGCGGGCAGGACGTTCCCCTCGAGGTCCTGGATGCTCACCACCGAGCCGGGCACGGCCCGGCCCGCCGAGCGGAGCACCTCCCCGCCCCGGCGGTGGTCCTCGGGGAGCAGCGCCGTCAGGAGCCCGGCGTTCTCCGTCATCCCGTACCCCTGGTAGATCTCGAGCTCCGGGAACAGTGCCGAGCAGCCGCTCGAGCAGCGCCGCCGGCATGGGCGAGGCGCCGTAGGTCAGCGTGGTCAGCGACGCCAGCCGCTCCGGGCGGAACTCCGGGTGGGCCAGGAGCATGGCGATCATCGTCGGGACCATCACCGTCATGGTCGCCTTGCGGTCCTCGATGGTCGTGAGCACCGCGCCGGGATCGAACATGGGCACGAACGTCGTGCGGCCGCCGGCCACCGGGACGCCGAGGATGGCGCCGAGCGACGCGGCGTGGAACATCGGCGTCTGGTGGAGGTAGGTCATCGTCGGGTCGAGGCCCCAGACCAGCGCCAGCTTGTACTGGTCGAGCACGATGGCCCGCTGCTCGAGGAGCACCCCCTTCGGCAGCCCCGTCGTGCCCCCCGTGTACATCAGGACGGCGGGGTCCTCCTCCTCCGGCTCGGCCGGCACGGTCGGCTCGCCCGCCGAAACCACGTCCTCGTACCGGGCGTCGTGGGGCACGTCCCCCTCCCCCACGAGCACCACCTGCTCGATGCCGGCCTCGGCCTTCACCCCGTCGATCAGCCCCGCGAACGCAGCGTCCGTGAAGACGACCCGGGTGCCCGAGTCCTTCAGGATGAACGCCAGCTCCTTCGGCGCCAGCCGCAGGTTGAGCGGGTTGACCACCGCGCCGCCCAGGAAGCTGGCGTGGTACATCTCGAGGAACGGATGGCCGTTCAGCGCCATCACGGCGAACCGGTCGCCCCGGTGGACGCCGAGCTGGCGCTCCAGCGCGTCGGCCAGCCGCAGGCTGCGCTCGACGTGCGTCCCGAGCGTGGCCTCGTACCCCGTGTCCAGCACGCTCAGGTCGTCGGCCATGCGCTGCGCCGCCGGCAGGAGCTGCCGCTGGAAGACGAGCTCCTTCATGCTCCACCCCCCCTGGTCGGAACCTCGGTGCTGATCCTTCCCCGCCGACCGGCCGCGTGCACCCCGGCGGCGCTCAGTACGGGCTCGTGTCCTCGAAGTACCGGCGCGGCGTCTCGACGAGCATGGCCGTCAGCTGCTCCTCCGTGACGCCGTGCTCCCGCAGGTACGGGAGCACCTCCTCGCCGATGTGCAGGTAGTGCCACTGCGGCAGTCACGACAGGACCGCCGGGTCGATCCAGTCGATGTAGCAGGAGGCGTCCTGGGACAGGACCATCTGGTCGGCGAAGCCCCGCCGGCACAGCTCGACCACGACGTCGGCCCGGGCCTCGAACGTCGTCTCCAGGTTGATGCCGAAGCGGTCCATCCCGAGGATGAAGCCGAGCTCGGCCAGCTCGGTCAGGTGGTCGACGTCCGTCGTGTCGCCGCTGTGGCCGAGCACCACCCGCCGGGGATCGACCCCCTCCTCGTCGCACAGCACCTGCTTCACGGCCAGCCCCGTCCGGCTGGCGGGATGGGTGTGCACCGTGACGGGTGCGCCGGTCTGCCGGTGGGCCTTGGCCACCGCCCGCAGCACCCGGGCCACGCCGTCGGTCAGGCCGGGCTCGTCGATGGCGCACTTGAGGAACGCCGCCCGCACGCCGGTGCCGGCGATCCCGTCGGTGATGTCGCCGACGAAGAGGTCGACCATCGGGTCGGGCACGTCCGTCCCCACCACCGCCGACAGCGCCGGTCCCCGGTAGTGGAAGAAGAAGGGGACGTCCTTGTACGTGTAGCACCCGGTGGCGACGATGATGTTGAGGTCCGGGACCTGCTCGGCGATGCGCTGGATCCGGGGGATGTAGCGCCCCAGCCCGATCACGGTGGGGTCGGCGATGGTGCGGACGCCCTGGGCGGCGAGGGCCCCGAGCTTGGCCACGGCGTCGGCCACCCGGTCGTCCTCGCTCCCCCACTCCTGCGGCCAGTTCTGCATGGCGTCGGCGGTCAGCACGAAGACGTGCTCGTGCATGTAGGTGCGACCGAGCTCCGCCGTGTCCACCGGCCCTCGCACCGTCTGGACCTCAGCCACGGCGGAACCGAACCGGCAGGTGCTTCGGCCCGGAGATGAAGGTCGACGGCAGCCACTCCGTCGGCCCGGCGGGCTCGAGGTCGGGGAGGCGGGTGAGCAGCTCGCGGAGGAGCGCGTCGATCTCGATCCGGGCGATGTGGGCGCCGAGGCAGAAGTGCGGTCCCCCGCCGCCGAAGGCGACGTGGTCGTTGGGGCGTGCGCCCGAGGTCGAGCGTGTCGGCGGTCGGCCCGAACGCCTCCGGGTCGCGGTTGGCCGACCCGTAGTACATGACGACCTTCTGCCCCTCGGCGATCGGCGTCTCCCCCAGCGTGGTGTCGCAGGTGGCCGTGCGGCGCATGTAGACGACCGGGCTCACCCAGCGCAGGAGCTCCTCGACGGCGGGCGCGAGGCGGTCGCCGGGGTCGGCGGCGAGCCGGGCCCGCTGGTCCGGGTGCGAGAAGAGGGCGTCCATCCCGCCGGCGACGAGGTTGCGGGTGGTGTCGCCGCCGGCGTCGACGAGCAGCAGGAAGAACAGGTTGAAGTCGATGAGGTCGAGCTCCTGCCCGTCGACCTGGGCGAAGGCGATGGTCGTCGCCAGGTCCTCAGCGGGCTCGGCCCGCCGCCGCTCCCACACCTCCCGGGCGTAGTTGAACATCTCGAGCACGGCACCCATCGCCGCGCCCGGCGGCTGGCTCTCCGGTGCGGCGTGGATGGCCTCGGTCAGGGCGTAGAGGGCGACGCCGTCCTCGTGCGGGATGCCGAGCATGTCGGCGATGACGTACGAGGGCATCAGGCCGGCCACGTCGGAGACGAGGTCGAACGTGTCGTCGCCCCGCCCGACGACGTCGTCGACGATGCGCCCGGCGAGCTCCTCGATGCGAGGGCGCATCGCCCGGGCCGCCCGGGGGATGAACTCGGGCGACACCGTCCGCCGGTAGCCCGTGTGCCGCGGCGGGTCCATCGTCAGCATCATCTGGTGATCGCCGGCGTCGAACCCGCCCGCGTCGGGGATCATGATCGTGGGCACCGAGGAGAAGGTCGTCGCGTTCCGGCCCACCGCCTTCACGTCCGCGTAGCGGGTGACCGCCCAGAACCCCTTCCCGTCCCCACCCGGCTCGGGGTGCCAGTGCACCGGGTCGTGCTCGCGCAACCAGGCGAACTGGTCGTGCGGTTGGCCGTTGGCGAACGATGCCGGCGACAGCAGATCGATGACCGGCGCAGGCGCAGTCGAGGGCATGCCCTCAGCGTGCCACGACCCTCCGCTCCGAGGACGAGCCGTCCGGCACGGCGTCGAGGCGCACCGGGACGCCGGATGCCCACGGCATGCCGGTGAGAGGGTCGACGTCCTCGACGCCGCTGGTGAGGGCAGCGACCGGTGCCCCGTCCCGGCCGTGGTTCACCGACACCGTTCCTGTTCGCACGGCGGCGTCGAGCCGGACCACTGCGTCGATGTGGCCGTGGCCGCTCGTGATCCGGACCCGGGCCCCGTCGCCGATGCCACGGCGCTCCGCCTCGTCGGGGTGGAGGCGGGCCGCCGCCTCGGGACTGCGACCGACCGCCTCGCCGGCGTAGTCGAGCGAGTTGAGCCGGCGGACCTCACGCCGGTTGGTGAGCACCAGGCCGCCGTCACCGACGCCACCCGGCGAACGGTGGCGGGCGAGGCGGTCGACGAGCTCGGGTGGTGCCACCTGCCAGCGGCCGTCGGGCAGGAGCTCGTCGGCCACCCAGCCGTACTCGTGGGGGATGTCCACGCCGTGGGGTCCGGCGGCCATGACCTCGCCCGGGTCGAGGGTGGAATGTCCCAGGAGCCCGCCGAGGTACAGCTCGTCGCTCAGGTCGTCGGGATCGGCGCCTCCGAGGATGTCGCCGCCCATGCGCCGGGCCAGCTGCCCGAAGATCCACCACACCGGCCGGCGCTCGGCCGCGGGTGCGACGACCGCCGGCGTGTACTGCGTGCCGGAGCGCAGCGAGACGTTCTCGGCCAGGGTGAGGTCGGCCCGCTCGAGCTGGCCGGCGGCGGGGAGCACGTGCGTGGCCAGCTCGGTCAGCTCGTTGTCGGCCACGTCCACCACGGCCAGCACGTCGAGCGACGCGAACGCGGCCCGGGTCCGGTCGATGTCGGGGAAGGCGTGGATCGGGTTGCCGCCGCCGACCACCAGGGCCCGCAGGTGGCCCGCCTCGATCTCGTCGACCATCGCCACGCACGGGTACTGCCCGATCACGGGTCGGAGCTCGGGGCGGCTCGGCGGGCCCGGGGCGACGGCGGGCGGGTACGGGCCCCGCCGCAGCCGCATCACCGCGCCGCGGTTGAAGCGCATCCCCGTCTCGCAGTCGAGCGAGCCGGTCAGCACGAGGAGCACCCACCGCAGCCACTCGGCCAGCACCCCGTCCGCGCTCATGGTGAGGCCGGTGCCGCACATCACCGCGAGCCGACCCCGGTTGCCCCGCACCTCGGCCAGCAATGCCAGCAGGTCGCTCTGGTCGACGCCGGCCGTCGCCGAGGCCCGCTCGAGGGTGAAGTCCCGCAGCACCTCTCGCAGCGTCGACAGGTCCGCTTCGGCGCAGGGCGTGTCCGGGTCGACCCCGTCGGCCAGCACCTCGGCGCACAGCCAGGCCAGCACCGACGTGTCCGATCCGGGCACGACGGCGAGGTGGCGATCGGCGTTGGCGGCCGTCTCGCTCCGGCGGGGGTCGAGGACCCAGACCCGCCCGCCCAGCGAGCGGTAGCGGCGGAGGTGGGTGATGGGGTCGGCCATGGACGTGCCGTAGCCGTGGGACACCACCGGGTTGATGCCGAACGCGAGGAGCAGTCCGGGCTGCTCCGGGTCCCAGACCGGGTTCAGCATGGGCTGGCCGGTGACGAGCTCGGCGGCGGTGAGCACCGGGGCGTTGTCCACCGTCACCGCCGTGTAGAGCGACCGTGAGCCGAGGGACCCGAACCACATCATCGACGACACCTGGCCGGCGCTGTCGAAGCCGAGGCCCGTGGCCAGGTAGAAGCCGATCCCGTCGGCGCCGGAGCCCTCCCGCACCGCCCCGAGGCCGGCACCCAGGTCGTCCAGCACCTCGTCCCACGGCGCCTCCGTGCCGCGGAGCCGGGGTCGGTCGAGACGCCTCGGGCCGTGGTGGAACGCACCGAGGGCACGGCCCTTCGGGCACGTGTAGCCCTTCGACGCCGGGTGGTCGGGATCGCCCCGCACGCCGACCACCCGATCGCCGTCGACGGCCACGAGGACCCCGCACGCCGCGGCGCAGATGCGGCAGTAGGTCGCACGCTCCTCGCCCACCGCACCAGCCTGCTACAACGCCTCCATGGCCACGCCGGACGAGTTGGCGAACTGGTATGCGTCAGCGTGGAACGAGCGTGATCCGACGAAGCGGCGGGAGCTCCTCGAGTCCGCCTGCAGCCCGGGCATCCGCTTCCTCCAGGAGGGCTGGGAGCACGAGATCGTCGGTGTCGACGAGCTCGACCGGACGATCGCCGAGTTCCAGGCCGGGTGGCCCGAGGGCGTCGACGTGCGGGTCGAGCTGACGACCCCGGTCGACTCCCACCACGGCTTCGGTCGTGGCGGCTTCGTCTGGATCTTCGGCGAGGACCGCGGGTACGGCACCGACTTCGCCGAGCTGGGTGACGACGGGAAGATGAAGACGATCGTCGTGTTCGGCGACCCCGGCCCGCCACCGTCGGCACCCGCCTAGACCCCCGGGGACGTCAGGTCTCGCAGTTCTCCTCGAGGCCGTCGTCGGGGCCCACGTCGCAGTCGTCCGTGTCCGCTCCGCCGTCGAGCTTGTCGAACCCGGTGCCGCCCGAGAGCGCGTCGTTCCCGCCGTTGCCCTCCAGCGCGTCGTCGCCCGGCTGCCCGGTCAGGCGGTTGGCGTCGCCGTCACCGATCAGCGTGTCGCCGGCCTGGCCGCCGTCGAGGTCCTCGACGTCCGTGCGCACGTTGTCGCCCTCGCCCAGGCGGCCGTCGTCGGCCACGTCGTCGATGTCGATTCGCACGCCGAAGGTCGAGCTGAAGAACCGCACCCGATCCGTCCCCTCGCCGCCCCGGAAGGTGTCGGCGTCGAGCACGTTGGTGATGGCCGTCGAGCCACCGTCCAGGAGGACGTCGTTGCCGCCGTCACCGAAGAAGGAGTCGACGCCGGCGTCCCCGATCAGCGTGTCGCCGTTGCCGCCGCCGCGGAGGATGTTCGGATCGGCATCCCCTCGCAGGTAGTCGGAGGCGTTGCCGCCGGTGAGGTGCTCCACGTCCGGCATCACGAAGTCACCCTCGCCCGAACGCCCGTCGTCGGCGCTGCCGTTCAAGACGATGAGGACGCCCTGCATGGCGGCGCTGTACGTGGCGATGTCCTCTCCCTCGCCACCCTCGTAGGTGTCGACGTCGACCACGTCGGTGCTCGCCGCCGTCCCTCCCTCGGCGAGGACGTCGGCGCCCCCGTTGCCGTCGAGGACGTCGTCGCCCTCGTCACCCGTGAGGAGGTCGGCCACGGACCCGCCGTGCAGGACGTCGTCCCCCGGTCCGCCCTCGATCCCCCGCACCCCGGTGCTGAAGACGACGAGGTTGCTGGGGATGTCGGTGTTGTTGGTCGCCTCGTCGTCGGCGTCCCCGAGGTCCATGGTGATGAACTCCGGCCGGTTGCAACTGGCCGTGTCGGCGTCCACCGCGGTGCAGCCGCTCCCCGGGGTGATGGTGTCGCCGGCGTCGTCGATGATCACGGTGGGGCCGTTCTCCCGGACCGTGACCGCGTTGGCCTTGCCCCCTCCGGCGGTGAACACCAGGTGGATGCTGGCGCCCGAGTCCTCCACGCTGACCCTGCCGCCGGTGGGCCCGCACCCGGCCAGCACGCCGATGACCAGGGCCAACGCACCGAGGACGCTCGCCACGAGCGGTCGGCCGGCCATGGCGGGACCGTAGGACGGACCCGGCGCCCCGTCATCGGTGATCTCACCTAGAGAAGAGGACATACGGTGGCGCGCTCCACCGCTCCGTCTCGACAGCGAGGTCTGCATGGCAACAACGCGCTCCGCCACCACCACCTGGCACGGCTCCCTTCTCGAGGGCTCGGGACGCGTGGAGCTCCAGTCGTCGGGGCTCGGCGGGTTCGACGTCACCTGGGCGTCGCGGGCGGAGGACCCCGCCGGCCGCACGAGCCCCGAGGAGCTCATCGGGGCGGCGCACTCGTCGTGCTTCTCCATGGCCCTGTCGAGCGCCCTGGCCAAGGCCGGCACCCCGCCGGAAACGCTCGAGACCACGGCCGAGGTCACCTTCCAGCCCGGTGAGGGCATCACCGGGATCCACCTGACGGTCCGAGGTCAGGTCCCCGGCATCACCGCCGACGACTTCACGAAGGCGGCCGAGGGCGCCAAGACCGGGTGCCCGGTCAGCCAGGCTCTCACCGGCACCAAGATCACGCTCGACGCCACGCTGGCCTAGCTACTTGGTGCGCACCCTGTCGCACGCCTCGTAGACCCCGCCGCCGTCCAGCGGGAAGGTGAGGCAGGCGAGCCCGTCGCCCCGGTCGATCCCGGCGTCGGCTCGGTCGAAGCGCAGCAGGACGTCGACGTCCCCGTCCCGATCGACGTCACGGGGGAGCGCAGTGTCCTCGGCCGTGCAGTCACGCTGTGAGGGGTCCTCGGCGTCGCCGAAGCAGGCCGTCCGGGGGTCCACCGCCCGGGCGTCGAACCCCGGCGCCGACAGCAGGGTGACCGGAACGTGGCCCTCGCCGTCGGTGCGCAGCAGCTCGCCATCGGGGCCGGGGGCGACGTCCACCGAAGCCGGGAGGCGGGTCCACCGGAAGGTGACCGCCAGCGGGTCGTGGTCCGAGAGGGGCTCGCCGTCGGACCGGGTGAAGCGCTCCCGCTCGAAGTGGTGGGTGAGCGGCTCCAGGCCCGCGCCGCCGCCGCTGCGGAACACGAACTTGTCGATCACATCGGCGTCGTCGCCGCAGTCCACCGCGGCGCACACGTCGGTGAGGCCCGTCGCCGCCAGGAAGGCGTCGAAGATCGCCCCGTCCGTGGGGCGGTCGGTGTGGAGGTTGTAGTCACCGCCCACCAGGACGGCTCGCCCCGCCGAGTGCGACGCGATGTAGTCGCCGAGCACGGCGAAGTCCTCGGCCGAGTACTGCTCGTCGAGGGCGGTGCTGCCGGCCTCGCCGTGGAGGTTGTAGACGTCGACCTCGACGCCCGGAGCCAGCGTGGTGCGGGCCACCGAGAAGCCCTTCTGCGAGAGGCAGTCGCCGGCGCCGCCGTCGCTCGTGTCGGCGCCCCCGAAGCAGTGGGGCCACATCTGGCGGGTGATCGGTCCGAAGGGGAAGCGCGACAGGCGGTTGAGCCCGTCGGCCACGAGCGCCTCGGGCCGGCGGGGGTCCGTGCCCTGCGGCGCCGGCGCCGGCGTCGAGAGGTACGGGTGCGTGACCTGCGAGATCAGGTCGTCGTGGAAGAAGTCGAACCCGCCGGCGTCGATCCAGTCCTCCTGGACGAGCACGAGGTCGTAGTCATTGAGCAGCGGGCTGATGAGCGGCGTGTTGACCGACGGGTTCGACCCCGACAGCCCCTCCGGGAGCCCGGCCACGTTGTAGGTCAGGGCCGTGAACGTCCCGGTCGTCGGCACCGGCGCACCGGCGGCGGCAGGACCGCCCGTCGCCACGAACCCGGCCACGAGCGCGGCCACCGCGGCGACGATGACCGCCCGTCCGCACGTCCTGATCACGCCGGCATCATCGCACCCCGGCGGTCCGGTCCTCCGGGCCGGCCTCGGCGCCTCGGCATCACCAACCGTGTGCGAGCGATGATGGCGCCGTGATGTCCACGACCGCTGACGTCGTCTCCGAGGTGCGGGCCGTCGCCGCCGACTGGCGGGCCGACCGCAAAGAGCGCCAGGCCCGCCGCCACCTCGACCAGGCCGACTTCGACCGCCTGCGGGAGGCCGGGGTCCTCCGTCTGATCGCACCGGTCGACAGCGGTGGCCTCCTCGACAGCATCGAGTCCTCGGTGCGACCGCTGTGCGAGGTCTACCGGCAGCTCGGCGCCGCCGATCCGTCCGTGGCCCTCGTGTCGAGCATGCACCCTGCCGTCATCAACTTCTGGCTAGCCAGTCCCGATGCCGCCCAGCCTGCCTGGGAGGAGCAGCGCCGGGCCGTCTTCGCCAGCGCCGTGGCCGGCGAGCAGTGGGGCACGATCACGTCCGAGCCGGGGAGCGGCGGCGACATCGCGCGCACCAAAGCGGTCGCCACCCCCGTCGACACCGAGCCGTTCCTCCCCGGGCGCACCTACACCGTCACCGGCGACAAGCACTTCGGCAGCGGCTTCGGCGTCACGGACCGGATGGTGACGACGGCCATCCCCGACGGGGAGACCGACCCGACCATCTTCGTGCTCGACGTGCGCGACCGGCCGTGGGACGGCACCGCCGGCCTGCGGCTCATCGCCGAGTGGGACGGGATGGGCATGGCCGCCACCCAGAGCCACGCCATGCGCCTCGAAGGAGCGCCATCCACCCGACTGGCCAACACCGGCCCCCTCGACGCCGTCGCCCGTGCCGCCAACCCCCTCATCTTGTCGCTCTTCACCGCCGTGGTGCTCGGCGTCCTCGACGAGGCGATCACCCTCGCCCGGGACCAGGTCCGGACGAGAGCCGACGGGTTCCGGGCCTACGAACGGGTGGAGTGGGCCCGCGCCGAGCAGGACCACTGGCTCGCCGTGCAGGCCTACGAGGGCGCCCTCCGGGCCGTCGAGGGCGGCCGCCCCGACATCGCCTTCCACGACGCCCTGCGGGCCAAGGAATCGGTGGCCGGCCTCGCCGAGGAGACGCTGCTCCGCCTCACGAGGGTCCTCGGTGGCGGCACCTTCTCCTCGCGGTCGCCCTTCGCCCACTGGTTCGAGGACGTCCGCGCCCTCGGCTTCCTCCGACCGCCGTGGGGCCTGGCCTACGACACCCTCTTCCTCACGTCGCTCCCCTGATCCGAGACGATCCTCGGGCCCCGACCCGACGATTGCCGCTCAGGGCACTCAGGCCTAGGGTGCCCCCCGGCGGCTGCTGGACCCGCCGAGCAGCCGGTCCCTCCCCGACTGGCCGACCCGACCGGCACACCGCTCCACGAGCTGACCCGGTCCGATCCACGAGGTCGCACCGGAAAGGGGAGCGCCATGCTCGGCAAGCTTCGTCCCCGTTCGATCTACGACGTGATGGCGGCCATCGCCTGCGTCGTCGCCCTGATGGGAGGCACGGCCTACGCGGCCAACACCATCCGCACCGGCGACATCGTCGACAACGAGGTGTTCACCACCGATGTCCGCGACGACACGCTCGGCTTCGGCGGGCTCACCCACTCGGACCTCGGACCGGCGTCGGTACGGGGATCCGAGGTCCAGGACGGCTCCCTCTCCTCGCCCGATGTGTCCAACGGCTCGCTGACGGGGGTCGACGTGGCCACCGCATCCCTCTTCGGCTCCGACCTTGTGGACAACTCCGTCACCGGGGCCGATGTCCTCGAGTCGACCCTGGTGGGAGTGACGGACCAGTGCCACGCCGGCGCCGCGCTGTTCGGGCGGCTGTGCGCTGGCTCGGACGGGGTCAACCGGGACCTCCTCGCGGCGTTCAACTTCTGCGCCTCGATCGGTCTCCGCCTCCCCACCTGGGGTGAGGGCGTCCTCCTGGCCGTGAACCACGACGTGCCGGGCGTGGGGGCGTTCCCGGCCCGGTTCTGGACCGACGAGGTCACCGACGTCTTCCAGAACCCGACGATCATCACGGTGATGGCACCCGATGAGAACGGGGCCAGCCCGGAGGCCTTCTCGAGCGCGGCCTCGTTCGAGACGGTCTGCGTCGAGACCCCGACCGACCGGCCGTAGCGAGCCGCCCCCGAAGACCTCGGGCCCGACGCCGGGCCCCGACCGCCCGAACCGCCGCCGCCACATCATGTGAGCCAGGCTGGTGCTCGGCTGACCCGCCGCCGGACTGGAGCACCCATGGAGCCACAGGAGCTGCACCGCCAGGTCGAGGACGCCTTCAACCGCGGGGACGTCGACGCGCTGGTGGCGCTCTACGAGGACGACGCCCGGATGGTCCGGGACGACGGCAGCACCGCCAACGGTCTCGACGCCATCCGGGAGATCTGGGCCGGGTTCGTCGCCCTCGGGGGGCGCATCGCCATGACCACCCGACTCGCCGTCGACGCCGGCGAGCTGGCCCTCCTGAGCAACTCGTGGACCTTCACCGGCGAGGGCATGGAGTTCAGCTCGGTGACCGCCGAGGTGGCGCGCCGCCAGCCCGACGGGACGTGGCGCTACGTCATCGACAACCCCTTCGCCGGGGCCGAGGCGGGGTAGCCGTCCCGAACCAGGGCCGTTGTGTGACGGCGCGAACACTGGGCTCGTCGCCGCCGCCACGGACCGTCGACGGGAGTCGGCGGACGCTGTCGGCGTGAAGCTGCAGACATCGGATCTCCCCCGGAAGTTGGCCGTCGCGACCGGTCGGAACCACCCGGAGTGGGCCAGAATCCCGGCCGTGACCAGGAGCGGGAGGGCTCCCCTGCTCGGCCGTGACGCCGAGCTGGGGCTGATCGCCGATGCCCTCGTCCGTCCCGGCTGCAGCGGCGTGGTGATCACCGGCGAGGCCGGCGTGGGCAAGAGCCGCCTGGCCGCCGAGGCCCTCACCAGGGCGGCGGACGGCGGTGCTCCCACCCAGCGCCTGCTGGCCACCGCGTCGCTGGCCTCCGTGCCCTTCGGCGTGGTCGCGCCCCTCCTCGCCGCCCAGCCGACGGGCCGCCGCGACCCGCTCGACGCCGTGGTCGACGCCATCCGGGCGCTCGGCGCCGACGACCGCTCGGGCCGCCTCGTGCTCGGCATCGACGACGCCCACCACCTCGACCCCGGCTCGGTGGCCGTCGTCCAGCTGGCGGCCACGACGGGCCTCGCCTTCGTCGTCCTCACCGTCCGCGCCGGCGAGCCCGTCCCCGACGGCATCACCGCGCTCTGGAAGGACGCCGGCGCCGAGCGGCTCGACCTCCAGCCGCTCTCCCGTCAGGAGGTGGGCGACCTGGCCGAGGCCGTGCTCGGCGGGCCGCTCGACGAGATCAGCCGCCTGCGCCTCTGGGACGGCAGCCAGGGCAACCCCCTCGTGGTCCTCGAGCTGCTCGGCGACGGCAGCACGGCCTCCTGGCACGACGGCGTGTGGCGCTGGACCGGCATGCCCTCCGACGCCGGCCGGCTGGAGGAGCTCCTCGGCGCCCGCCTCGGCGAGCTCGACCAGCCCTTGGCCGACGTGGCCGAGCTGGTCACCCTGTGGGAGCCGCTGCCGCTCGACCTGCTCGAGTCGCTCACCGCCCCCGGGGCCGTGGAGGCGGCGGAGGCGGCCGACCTGATCCGGGTCGAGACCACCGGCCGCCGCCAGGGCGCCGCCTTCACCCACCCGCTCTACGGCGAGGTCGTCCGCCGCCGCATGCCGGCGCTGCGCCGCCGCAACCGCCTCCGCCAGCTCACCGAGGCCGTCGACGGCACCGCGCGGCGCCGGGCGGCGGACACGGTGGCGCTGGCGGAGTGGCGGGACCAGACCGGCGACAACGTCGACGGCCGGCTGCTGGCCGAGGCCGCCTCCATCCTGAGCCACGGGTTCGCCCGGTCCCTCGCCGCCGAGCTGGATCCCCACGCCCTCCACGCCAGTCCCGTGCCCACCGCGGACTACCTGGGGGCCGAGCGGCTGGCCCAGCGGGGCTGGGACCTGCAGCCCGACGCCGTCTCGGGGGTGGTGCTGGCCGAGATCCTCATGATGACGGGACGGCCCGACGAGGCCGACGAGGTCCTGGCCGAGGCCCAGCAGCGGTGCGCGGACGACGAGGAGCGCTTCCGCGTCGTGGACGCCCGGGCCGACCTCGCCTTCTGGGTCCGGGACCGGGCCGACCTCGCCGGTCAGGTGCTGGCCGAGGTCGAGGGGACGGTCGCCGACCCGGCCATCCGCGCCGACCTCGCCATGAGCCGCGGCGGGTACGTCTTCAACGCCGGCGACACGGCGGGGACCCTCGCCATCACCGGTGCCGTCCTCGACCAGCCGGACGCCGGCCTCCGGGCGACCGGCCGGGCCGCCGTCACCCGGGCGGCGGCCCTCCTCTTCGCCGGCCGGGCGGGCGACGCCCTCGAGCTGCTCGACGCCCACGAGGACACCGCCTTCGCCCTGTTCGCCGAGACGCCCCTCGTGGTGGCCGAGTTCCTGATGGGGCGGGCCGTGGCCCTCCGCCTCCTGGGCCGCTACGAGGAGGCCGGCGCCATCCTCGTGTCCTGCGTCGAGATGGCCGCCGCCTCGGGCTCGGAGGACGGGATCGCCGAGTTCGGCGGCGGGCTCGGGGTGCTGGCGCTCGACCGGGGCGACCTCGGCGAGGCCATCCGCCGCCTCACCGAGGCCGACACCCGCTTCGCCCTGTTCGACCCCCTCGGCCACGGGGCCCTGAGCTCGGCGTCGCTGGCCCGGGCCCACGCCATGGCCGGCGACCCCGACGCCGCCGCCGACGCCGTGCGCCGCATGGAGCCCCGGCGGCGCCGCACCGTCCGCGTCTACGACACCGAGCTCGACCTCGGCGTGGCGTGGGCCAACGCCGCCGCCGGCGACGTGCAGGGCGCCGCCGAGCAGGCCCTCGGGGTCGCGGCGGCCGCCGGCGAGCGGGGCCAGCACTGGTTCGAGGCGTTCGCCCTCCACGAGGCCGTCCGGCTCGGCGCCCGGCCAGCCGCCGCCCGGCGCCTGGAAGAGCTGCGTTCGTCGGTGCAGGGCGACCTGATGGTGGCCTGGGCCGACCACGCCGGCGCCACCGACGGGGCCGCCCTCGACGCCGCCAGCGCCGCGTTCGCCGACCTCGGGGCGAACCTCCTTGCGGCCGAGGCCGCGGCCGAGGCGACCGTCGCCCACCGCCGCGCCGGGCTGCGGTCCCGGGCCCTCGCCTCGGAGGCCACCGCCTCCCGGCTGGCCGCCCTGTGCGGCCGCCCCCGGACCCCCGCCCTGCTGGCCGTGGGCGGCTCCGACGGGGTCCGGCTCACCCGCCGGGAGCGGGACATCGCCCGGCTCGCCGCCGAGGGCCGCTCCAACGCCGAGATCGCCGACCGCCTCCGGGTCTCCGTGCGCACCGTCGAAGGCCACCTCTACCAGGCCTTCGCCAAGCTCGGCGTCACCCGCCGCTCGGACCTGGCCGACCTCGTGGACGTCATCGGGCCGGGAACCAGGTAGCGCGCTACTCGGGACATCGGCGGCAGCGCTCGCCACAGTGCACAGGTGGCCGCGATCGACCGCCCGTCCCTCGCCGCCGGCCTGGCCCCCCGCTACGTCGACGTGCTGCTCCTCGAGCTGCTGGGCTGGGGCGACGACGAGGTGGCCTCGTGCCTCGACGTCGACCGGGACGCCGTGCCGAACCTCCGGCGCCTGGCCCACCGCAAGCTCGAGGAGCTGCTCGGCGGGCGGTAGGGCCTCGCCCTCGGGGGCCCCAGATCCACTCTGTGCGCAGAAGGGCTCAGGGGGTGAGCCCGAACGCGCGAAGAAGCGGGCGCGGGCCCGCCCCTCGGCCACCGGCCGATCCTGCGCATACGGTCCCGGCCGTGGAACCTCTCGCCCGGTACGAGCTCGAGGACGCCGTCGCCACCATCACCATGGACGACGGCAAGGTCAACGCCCTGTCCCCGTCGATGCTGGCCGCCGTCGGCGAGGCCCTCGACCGGGCCGTCGACGACCGCGCCGTGGTGGTGCTGCGGGGCCGGGAGGGCACCTTCTCGGCCGGCTTCCACCTGCCCACGCTCCGAGCCGGCGGCCCCGAGGCCGTCGGCATGATCCGGGGCGGCTTCGAGCTGGCCGAGCGGCTCCTCTCCTTCCCCACCCCCGTCGTCGTGGCGTGCACGGGCCACGCCGTGGCCATGGCCTCGTTCGTGCTCCTGTCGGGCGACCTCCGGCATCGGGGCCGCCGGCGCCTTCCGGATCCAGGCCAACGAGGTGGCCATCGGCCTCACGATGCCGCGAGCGGCCATCGAGCTCTGCCGGCAGCGGCTGACGCCGGCCGCCTTCTCCCGGGCCGTGCTCCTGAGCGAGCCGTTCACCCCCGACGAGGCGGTGGCCGCCGGGTTCCTCGACCGGGTCGTGGACCCCTCGGACCTCGGCGGCGTGGCCTCGACCACGGCGGCGGCCCTGGCCGGGCTCGACCTCGACGCCCACCGGGCCAGCAAGCTCCGGGCCCGGGAGGGGACGCTGCGGGCCATCAACGAGGCCATCGCCACCGACGCCGCCGAGCTGGCCGGTTAACCAAGGGCCACGCCGAGCGTTCCGGGCCGGGGCACGACGAGGCCGCCGAAGTCCTCGACGCTGGCCGGGTCCCGCGTCCACTGCCTGGCGGTGAGGGCGGCGGCCACCGCGTCCCGCTGGTCCTGGTCCCGCACGGCCTCCAGCCCCCCGAGCCGGTCAGCCAGGACGGTCATGCCGGCCCGGCTCCACGCCCCCCGGGGGCGAGCCCCGCGGGGACCGAGCCACGCCGTCCAGCTGGCGGTGGGGAACCCCTCGACGGTGGGCACGCCGGCGGCCCGCAGCGCCGACCACAGCGCCAGCCCCTGCTCGACCCACTCGTAGTAGCGGTCGGTGCGGCGCCCGGCCGTCGCCTCGTCCGGCGTGAAGCGGATGCCGCACACGCCGGCCCGGGCGAAGGCGCGCTCGCACGCCCGGGAGCGCTCGCCCGGGTCGGCCCACGCCGCCGGGGCGTCCACCGCCACCGCGGCTGCGCCTCGGACCAGCGCGACGCACGGCTCGACGCCGGCGGCCCGATCCAGGCGCACGACCAGCTCCTCGTCGAGCAGCGCCACGTGGAAGCCCTTCCGCGTGCCCCCCACGTCGACCCCGGCCCACACGGGCCCCTGCTTACGGGTGGCGGCCGAGGAAGGCCAGCAGCCGGGTCTGCTCGTCGGCGCCGGGGTCGACGTCGACCCGGGGCCCGTAGTGGCCCGAGGACCGGAGGACCTCGTCGAGCGGCTCGACGCCCTCGAGCATGGCGTGCACCTCGTCCGGGTCGAGGGACTCGTCGAGCCCCGTGGCCCGGGCCAGGTCCCACGTGTGGATCAGCACGTCCCCGGTGCAGATCTGGTCGATCGTGGCGGCGAACGACGAGCGGCCCATCCGGGTCTCCCGCTCGCGGCCGGCCACCTCGGGATCGTCCAGCGCGGCCTGGATGGTCCGGTCGAGCGCCAGCCACGCGCCGACCGGGTCCTCGTCGACCGACGGGCCCGGGGACCACTCGACGTCCCAGCCGTCGGAGGAGAAGAAGAACGCCGGGAGCCACTCGACCAGGTGGCGGACGACGTCCCGGGCCACCCAGCCCTCGCAGGGCGCGGGGGCGTCCCAGGCTCCGGCCGGCACCGAGCGCACCCGCTCGGTGAAGGCGGCGGCCACCTGCCGGTAGCGGTCAGCGGGTTCGCTCATGCTCCAGGAGACGCCACGAGGCGGGAGAACTCATCGCGAGCAAGGATGCACCGATGCTCGATCACCTCGGGATCCAGGTCGCCGACGTCCCCCGGGCCGCCGCCTTCTACGAGACGGTGCTCGCCCCCCTCGGCGCCCGCCGCATGCTCGACTTCGGCGAGGCCGTCGGCTTCGGCGTCGACAAGCCGGACTTCTGGGTCGGCGCCACCACCGGGGAGGGCCGGCCGTGGGAGACCCACGTGGCCTTCGCCGCCGCCGACCGCGACACCGTGCGGGCCTTCTTCGACGTCGCCGTGGCCGCGGGGGCCGAGGTGCTCCACGAGCCCCGGGTCTTCCCCGAGTACCACCCGGACTACTTCGGTGCCTTCGTCCGCGACCCGGACGGCAACAACGTCGAGGCGGTCTGCCACCGGCCCGGCTGAGCCCCGCTCTTTGTCGCGTTAGCGACCTCTGAGGTAGCCAACTCGACAAAGAGCGGTGCGCCGGCGCGCCCTGTGACGTCCGTCTCACCGGGCGCCCCGCGGGGTTGCGCACCCGGCCTCGTCGGTATCTTCGACGGGAGCGAGGCTCGTTCCCCCCCGACCCGCCTCGCCGCAGGAGGCCCCCCGTGTTCGCTCGCCTCGGCCGCTGGTGCCACGCGCGCCGGCGCCTGGTCGTCGCCCTCTGGATCGGCGCGATCGTGCTGCTCGGCTCGGTGCTGGGCGCCGTCGGCACCACCTCGCGCTCCGAGTTCACCCTGCCGGACGTCGAGAGCCGGCGGGGCACCGACATCCTGAAGGAGTCCTTCGACGGCATCGGCGCGGGCCAGGGCGGGACCATCGTGTTCTCGGCCGAGCAGGGGGTGGACGACCCGCAGGTGCGGGCGGCCATGGAGGGCCTCTTCGCCGCCACCGACGACCTCCCGGGCGTGACCGTGCGCAGCCCGTACGCCCCCGAGGGCGCGCCGCAGATCTCCACGCGGGGCGAGACGGCCGGCACCGTGGCCTACGCCGACGTGGACCTGCCCCCGGACGCGAGCGTCGAGGACGGCCAGGACGTCGCCAAGCAGATCGAGGCCGAGGTGCCCGAGGTCGACGGCCTCCGGGTCCTCCTCGGCGGCCAGGCCTTCGCCGAGTTCGAGGCACCCTCCTCCGAGCTGCTCGGCCTGGCCTTCGCCATCGTCATCCTGATCTTCGCCTTCGGCTCGGTCCTGGCCATGGGCCTGCCCGTCAGCGTCGCCCTGGCCGGCATCGGCGTCGGCTCGATCCTCGTGGGCCTGCTCAGCAACGTGGTGACGATGCCCGACTTCGCCACCACGCTCGGCGTGATGATCGGCCTCGGGGTCGGCATCGACTACGCGCTCTTCATCGTCACCCGGTTCCGGGAGAACCTCCACGCCGGGTACGACGTGGCCCGCTCGACCGAGATCGCCGTCGACACCGCCGGGCCGGGCCGTCACCTTCGCCGGCACCACGGTGGTCATCTCGCTGCTCGGCATGCTCGTGATGGGCATCAGCTTCGTGACCGGCCTCGCCGTCGGCGCCGCCGTGGTCGTGGCCCTGACCATGGCCGCCTCGCTCACCCTCCTCCCCGCCATCCTCGGCTTCGCCGGCGAGCGCATCGAGGTGACCCGGTGGCGCGGCCTGCTCGCCGCCGGCCTCGTGGCCGTGGCCCTCGTCGGCCTGGGACTGAAGGTCAACCTGCTCCTGATCGGCCTGCCCCTGGCCGTCGTGGTGCTCGCCGCCAGCTTCGCCTTCGCCCCGCTGCGCCGGACGGTGCCCCAGCGGGCCCGCCGGTCGAGCCGCGAGACCGCCTCCTACCGGTGGAGCCGGGTCATCCAGGCCCACCCGTGGCGGGCCGTCCTCGGAGGCTCGGCCGTGCTGCTCGTGCTGGCCCTGCCCATCCTCGGCCTCCGCCTCGGGTTCTCCGACGAGGGCAACTACCCCGAGGAGACCGAGACCCGCCAGGCCTACGACCTCCTGGCCGAGGGCTTCGGGCCCGGGTTCAACGGCCCGCTCGTGCTCGTGTCCGAGCTGCCGGCGGGCACCTCGCCCGCGGTGCTCCAGCGGGTCACCGACGCCGTGGGGGCCGCCGACGGCGTGGCCGCCACGAGCCCCGCCTTCCCGAACGACCCGGAGGACCCCGAGCGCGGTGCTGTGGCGGGTCATCCCCACCACCGCCCCCCAGGACGGGGCCACCACCGGCCTCGTCGACCGCCTGCGGGACGACGTGCTCCCGACGGCCACGGACGGCACCGGGCTCGACGTGGCGGTGGCCGGCAGCGTGGCCATCCAGGTCGACTTCTCCGACTACATCGCCGCCCGGCTGCCGATCTTCTTCGGCGCCGTGCTGACGCTGTCCTTCCTCCTGCTGATGGCCGTGTTCCGCTCGCTGCTGGTGCCGCTCAAGGCCGTGGTGATGAACCTGCTCTCGATCGGCGCCGCCTACGGCGTGGTCGTCGCCCTGTTCCAGTGGGGCTGGGCCGGCCCGCTGCTGAACGTCGAGGGCGCCCCCGTCGAGCCCTTCATGCCGATGATGCTGTTCGCCATCGTCTTCGGCCTCTCGATGGACTACGAGGTCTTCCTCCTCTCCCGCATCAAGGAGGAGTACGACCGCACCGGCGACAGCCGCACCTCGGTGGCCGACGGCCTCGCCGTGACGGCCAAGGTGATCACCGCGGCGGCGCTGATCATGGTCTTCGTCTTCGGCAGCTTCCTGCTCGAGAGCGACCGTGTGATCAAGCTGTTCGGCACCGGCCTCGCCACCGCCGTCCTGCTCGACGCCACCATCGTCCGCATGCTGCTGGTGCCGGCCACGATGGAGCTGCTCGGCGACCGCAACTGGTGGCTGCCCCGCTGGCTCGACCGGCTGCTGCCGAAGATCGACGTCGAGGGCCACGCCCCGCCGCCGTCCGACCTCGACGAGCTCCTGGAGGAGCGCCCGCTCGAGACGGTCTGACGGCTCAGGTCAGCTGACCGGCGTCGAAGGCGTCGAGCAGCCGCTTCGGGGCGCGAAGGCGCCACGACTCGGTCAGCACCTCCAGCAGCTCGTCCTCGTCGACCGCCTCCATCCGGAGGAGGACGGTCGGGTGGCCGTCGTAGTGCGGCGTGGTGGTGAACGTCTCGGGGTCGGACTGGAGGAGCGCCTCCTTCTCCCCGAGGTCGCCCACCCACACCACCACCAGGTCGCCCTCCTCCCGGATGCGGGCGAACAGCCGGTCCTTCACCCGGAAGCCCGGCGTCCCGTAGGACGGCTTCTCGGTGGTGGCGGGCAGCGACAGGGCGGCCCGCCGGACGTCTTCCTCGGTCACCACGGCCCCAGTGTCGTCGCCCTTGCCCCCCGGGTGCACGGGGCGGGATGCTGGCTCCCATGAAGAAGGGCACCAGGGGGGAAGCGAGCGTGCGCGTCGAGGCGCCGCCGGACAAGGTCTACGAGCTCGTCTCGGATGTGACCCGGATGGGCGAGTGGAGCCCGGAGACGACCTCGGCCGACTGGGTGGGCGGGGCCACCGGGCCGGAGGTGGGCGCCAAGTTCAAGGGCCGCAACCGGCACGGGCTGGCCCGGTGGTCGACCACCCCGCGGGTGACGGCCGCCGATCCGGGGCGGGAGTTCGGCTTCACCACGACGTGGCTCGGCAAGGACAACACCCGCTGGACCTACCGCTTCGAGCCCGACGGCGCTGGCACGCAGGTCACCGAGTCGTTCGAACTGATGGCCGACGTCCCGTGGTACTTCACCGCCAGCGAGCGCTGGCTCATGGGGGTCAAGGACCGCAAGGCCGACCTGGAGGCCAACATGGCCACCACCCTCGAGCACCTCAAGGCTGCGGTCGAGGGCAGCGCGCCCTAGCGGCCCGAGCGAGCTAGCGGCGGGCGGCGGTCCGGCCCCGGGGCCCGCCGCCAGAACGACGGCGGCGGTGGGCCGGCCGGGCCGACGGCTTCGCCGGCTTCGCCGGCTCCGGCGTCGACCGCGCGACCGCGGCGCCGTCCAGGGAGCCGGGCCGCTCGAGGCCGACGGGCAGCCCGAGCGCCTTCTGGAGGCCACGGGTGTCGGCCTCCTGGTCGGCGCCCACGAGCGACACCACGAGGCCGGCGGCGCCGGCCCGACCGGTGCGCCCGGAGCGGTGGACGTAGGCCTTGTCGTCGCCCGGCGGATCGAAGTGCACGACGCAGGCGACGTCGTCGACGTGGATGCCACGGGCGGCCACGTCGGTGGCCACCAGCGCCTGCACCTTGCCGGAGGCCAGCCCCGCGAGGGCCCGTTCGCGCTGGCCCTGCGAGCGGTCGCCGTGGATGGCGGCGGCGCTCACGCCCGCCTTGGCGAGCTGGCGGGTCAGGCGGTCGGCGCCGTGGCGGGTGCGGCAGAAGACGATGGCCGGCCACTCCTTGCCGACGAGCGCGGCCACGACCGACAGTCGCTCGGGGCGCTCGGTCCGCCAGAAGACGTGGCGGCTCTGGACCGCGTCCTTCTCGGCAGCCAGCTCGTGGCGGACGGGCGACTGCTGGTAGCGGCGCACGAGCACGTCGACGTCACCGTCGAGGGTGGCCGAGAACAGCAGGGTCTGTCGGTCCGACCGGACCTGGTCGAGCAGCCGGCGCACCTCGGGCAGGAAGCCCATGTCGGCCATGCGGTCGGCCTCGTCGATCACGACGAACCCGACGTCCTCGAGCGACAGCTGGCGCTGGGCCAGGAGGTCGGCGAGGCGGCCCGGGCAGGCGACCACGACGTCGACGCCGCGGCGCAGGGCCGAGATCTGCCGCTCGAAGCCGACGCCGCCGTAGACGGCGACGGCCGAGGGACCCTTCGGCCCGGCCAGGGCCACCAGCTCGGTGTGCACCTGGGAGGCGAGCTCGCGGGTGGGCACGAGGACGAGGGCACGGGGGCGGCGGGGGCGGGCCCGGTCGACCCGGGTGACGAGGGGGATGCCGAAGGCGAGGGTCTTGCCCGAGCCGGTCGGGGCCCGGCCGCAGACGTCCCGGCCGGCGAGGGCGTCAGGAAGCGTGGCCGCCTGGATGGGGAAGGGCTCGGTGATGCCCCGGCGGGAGAGGCGATCGACGAGGTCGGCGGGGACGCCGAGGGTGGAGAAGGACGAGGACACGAGGGGGTGCTCCAACAGGAAAGGGGGGCCGGGAACGAACACCGGCGGACGGCTCCTCGGGAAGCGGCGGACCGCGTGCTGCGTTCGTCGGCAGCGAGGAGGATGGCCGCGATTCGGACGGACCGGCGCGACCTCGGTGCCCCCACGCTACCGGGTGGAGGGCGGGTTGCGAGGAAGTCCGCCGTCTGCGACCTACAGTTCAGGGGACGAGATGGTCATCGGGACTGCTCGCAGGGCAAGAGAAGAGTTTGTGTTGGCAACTGGAACCGTGAAGTTCTTCAACGCTGAGAAGGGCTACGGCTTCATCTCCCGCGAGCAGGGTGATGATGTCTTCGTGCACTACTCCAACATCCAGGGCAGTGGCTACCGGTCGCTCGAGGACGGCCAGCGCGTCGAGTTCGACGTCGCTCCCGGCCGCAAGGGCGAGGAAGCCCAGAACGTCCGCGTCATCTGATCTGCCGTCGCACACGGAGCCGCCGGCACGGTGCCGGCGGCTCCGTCGTGTGACGCCCATCCTGAAGGGAACACCATGGGCGCCCAACGAACCACCTTCGAGAAGCTCCAGCGGGACCGGGCCAAGAAGGCCAAGGCTGCCGCGAAGCGCGAGAAGCGGCTCGAGAAGGACGACGCGGCGCACGGACGAGACCCCTGAGGTGATCGTGCCCACCGAGGGCGAGCTCTCGGCCCCCCAGCTGCTCGAGCTCATCGAGCAGGTGCACCGCAAGTTCGAGGCCAAGGAGATCACCTTCGAGGAGCTCGAGGAGCGCCGTACGGAGCTCCTCGCCAGGTTGCCCATCTCCTAGGGACCTAGCCTCGGGCCCGTGGTGGCCCTGGTGAACGAAGCGGTGACGGCCACCCCGTCGCCGCGCCTGCGGCCCTACGTGGACCGCTACCTCGGCTACCGGCACGAGGGCTTCGAGCCCGGGCTCCACCGCGGCCTGCCGTCGCGCTACCTGACCTTCATCATCAGCCTGCACGACCCGGTGGACATCGCCGGGATGCCGGACCCCGGCCAGCGGCCCGGCGCCTACCAGGCCTTCCTCGGCGGCCTCCACGCCGCCCCCGCCACGATCCGCCACGAGGGCACCCAGATCGGGGTCTCCCTCGACCTGACCCCGCTCGGGGCCCGGGCGCTGCTCGGCCTGCCCGCCGGCGCCCTGGCGTGGTCGGTGGTCGACCTGGACGACGTGCTCGGGCCGCCCGGTCGGGAGCTGGTCGAGCGCCTGGCCGACGCCGCCACCTGGTCGGACCGCTTCGCCGTGCTCGACGCCGTGCTCGCCCGCCGGGTCGACGAGCCGCCCGCCGCCGCAGCGGCCCCCGAGACGGCGCGGGCGTGGGACCGCCTCGTGGCCAGCGGCGGGACCCTCGACGTGCGGGCCCTGGCCCGGGAGGTGGGCTGGAGCCGCCGCCACCTGAGCGAGCGGTTCCGGCTGGAGCTCGGCCTGCCCCCGAAGGTGGCGGCCCGGGTCCTGCGCTTCGAGCGGGCCCGACGCCTCCTCGAGCGCCCCGATCGGCCGGGCCTGGCCGACGTGGCCGCCAGGTGCGGCTTCTACGACCAGGCCCACCTCAACCGGGAGTGGCGGGAGCTGGCCGGCTGCTCGCCCACCACCTGGATGGCCGAGGAGCTCCCATCCGTCCAAGACGAGGTGGTCGAGGTGGGCGCATCCTGAGACCCATGGCGACCACGCGAACCACCGAGACCACCGTCTGGCCGAACTTCGTCTACGCCGACGCCCCCGCCGCCGTGCGGTTCCTGGTCGAGGCCTTCGGCTTCGAGGAGACCTTCGTCGTGCCGGGCGAGGGCGAGGGCGTGGTGGCCCACGCCCAGCTGCGCTGGCCCCTCGGCGGCGGCATCATGCTCGGCTCCATCCGGCCGGACAGCATCCTGGGGGAGCGCCATGCCGGCGCCGCCTCCGTCTACATCGTGACCGACGAGCCCGACGAGCTCTTTGCCCGGGCCACCGGCGCCGGCGCCGAGGTCGTGCTGGGACTGAAGGACGAGGACTACGGCTCCCGGGGCTTCACGGTGAAGGACCCCGAGGGCAACCTCTGGAGCTTCGGCACCTACCGGGGCGAGTAGCCACGCAGCACCGACCGGGCGGCGGCCAGGGCGGCGTCGATGCCGGCGGCGTCCACGTCGAGGTGCGTCACGGCCCGGATGCGCCCGTCGACGGCACCCATCCGCACCCCCTGGGCGGCCAGACCCGAGAGGAAGCCCGCGGTGCCGACCGTCGGGGCGTCGAAGAACACGATGTTCGTCTCGACGGGGTCGACGCGGCAGCCGAGGTCGACCAGGCCCTCGGCCAGCCGGGCGGCGGCGGCGTGGTCGTCGGCCAGCCGGTCGACGTGGTGGTCGAGGGCGTACAGGCAGCCGGCGGCGGCGATGCCGGCCTGGCGCATGGCCGCCCCGAAGACGTGCTTGTAGCGGCGGGCCCGGGCCACCAGGTCGGCGTTCCCGGCCAGCACCGCGCCGATGGGCGCGCCCAGGCCCTTGGTGAAGTCGATCCAGATCGAGTCGACCGGCTCGGCCCACACCCGGAAGGGGACGCCCGAGGCCACGACGGCGTTGGGCAGGCGGGCCCCGTCGACGTGGACGGCGGCGCCGCCGGCGTGGGCCACCTCGCACACGGCCCGGTACTGGTCGAGCGGCCAGATGGTGCCGCCGGCGAAGTTGTGGGTCTGCTCGATCGACACGAGGCGGGTGGGGGGCACGTGGAGCGAGCCCGGGTGCAGGGCGGCGGCCAGCTGCTCGGGGGTGAAGTGGCCCCGCTCGCCGTCGAGCTGGTCGAGCACGACCGATGACCCCACCACGGCCCCGCCGGCCTCCGAGCGGAGGAGGTGGGAGCGGCGGTCCACCACCACGGCGTCGCCCCGGTCGGTGAGGGCGGCGACGGCCACGTTGTTGCACATCGTCCCGGACACGAGGAAGAGGGCGGCCTCGGTGCCGAGGAGCTCGGCCACCCGGTCCTGGAGGCGGTTGACGGTGGGGTCCTCGCCCTTCTGGTCGTCGCCCACCTCGGCCTCGGCGATGGCCCGGCGCATGGCGGCCGTGGGCCGGGTGGCGGTGTCGCTCACCAGATCGACGCGGGGCCGGGTCACCCCGACAGCTTTACTGGCCGCCGTGGAGCTGGCGGCGTTCCAGGACCGGATGGCCACCCTGTACGGCGAACGGGACCGGGCCCGGGGCACGGCGGCCTCGGTGGCCTGGCTGGTGGAGGAGGTGGGCGAGCTGGCCCAGGCCGTCCGCAAGGGCGACGCCGGTGCCCAGCTCCACGAGCTCGGCGACGTGCTCGCCTGGCTCGCCTCGCTGGCCGACCAGCTCGGCCTCTCGCTCGACGACGCCGCCGCCCGCTACGCCGACGGCTGCCCGAGCTGCGGCGCCACCCCCTGCACCTGCCCCTGATCCGTTCTTTGGTTCTCTCCCTACAGCTCCTGTAGGGAGAGAACCAAAGAACGGGCTAGAAGCGGCGCTCGAGGAGGGCTTCGGCGATCTGGACGGCGTTGAGGGCCGCCCCCTTGCGCAGGTTGTCGCCGGATACGAAGAGGGCGAGGCCGTTGCGCACGCCGGGGTCCCGGCGCACCCGGCCGACGTAGGCCGGGTCGGCGCCCGTGGCCCGCCGGGGCGTGGGCACGTCCACCAGCTCGACGCCCGGGGCGCCGGCCAGCAGGTCGCGGGCCCGCTCCGGGGACAGCGGCCGCTCGAACTCGGCGTTGATGGACAGTGAGTGACCCGTGTAGACGGGCACCGTCACGCACGTGCCCGACACGGCCAGATCGGGGATCCCGAGGATCTTCCGGCTCTCGTCCCGGAGCTTGCGCTCCTCGTCGGTCTCCTCGGTGCCGTCGCCCAGCAGCGACCCCCGCAGCGGGATGACGTTGAAGCCCACCGGCTCCGGGAACTCCGACGGGGCGGGGCCGGCCACCGCCGAGCCGTCGGTGGCGAGCGCCGCCGACGACGGGGCCGTGGCCACCACCTGCTCCTCCAGCTCCACCACGCCGGCCCGCCCCGCGCCCGAGACCGCCTGGTAGGTGCTCACGATCAACCGACGCAGGCCGGCCTCGTCGTGCAGGGGGGACAGCACGGGCATGGCCACCATGGTCGTGCAGTTGGGGTTGGCCACGATCCCCTTGGGCAGGTCAGCGAGGGCGTCGGCGTTGACCTCGGGGACGACCAGCGGCACGTCGGGGTCCATGCGCCACGCCGAGGAGTTGTCGACGACCACCGCTCCCGCCTCCACGAAGCGGGGGGCCAGCGCCAGGGAGGTGCCCCGGCCGGCGGAGAAGATGACCAGGTCGAGCCCGGCCAGATCGGCCGTGGCGGCGTCCTCGACCACCACCTCGCCCTCGTCCCAGGCCACGTGGCGGCCGGCCGAGCGGCTCGAGGCGAAGGCCCGCAGCTGCTTGACCGGGAAGCGCCGTTCGACCAGGACGGAGCGGAGGACGCCCCCGACCACGCCGGTGGCGCCGACGATGCCCACGGTCAACACGGCTTCGAGGGTATACACCCGGGCGATGCCCGACCTGGTGCGTTCCGTGGACGTCGACCGGCCCGTGCGCCAGGTCTACGACGCCTGGAGCCGGATCGAGGACCTGCCCCGCATCCTCCCCGGCGTCGCATCCGTGCGCCAGCTCGACGAGCGCTCGAGCCACTGGGTCGTGGTGGTGGCCCGCGAGCGGCGGGAGTTCGGCGCCGTCGTGGTGGACCAGCTCCCCGACGCCCGCATCTCCTGGGAGTCCCGAAGCGGCACCCCCGAGCACCAGGGCGCGGTGAGCTTCCGGCCCCTCGACCCCGGCCGCACGCGGGTCACCGTCGAGCTGTCGTGGCAGCCGGGAGGGCTGTTCGACCGCCTCGGCCACCGGTTGGGCCTGATCGCCCGCCAGGTCGACAAGGACCTCGACGCGTTCACGCGCCACGTCGAGTCTTCGGCGCCGGTCGAAGGCGTCCGGGCCGCCATCGGCGCCGACGCCGGGGCCGGCACCGCCTCTACGCCCGCCGACCACATCGTCGACGCCGCCGCCGCGTCGGTCGACGACGGCCGGGGCCGCACCGCCGACTCGCCGAGGGAGATCCCCGCCCGGGGCTGGAAGGACATCCTGAAGCGGACGTTCGCCCAGGTGAAGAGCGACAACGTCCCGGTGATCGCCGGTGGGGTCGCCTTCTACATCTTCCTCTCGCTGGTGCCGGCGCTGCTGGCCGTGATCCTCGTGTACGGCCTCGTGGCCGACCCCGTCGACGTCCGCAGGCAGATCAGCGAGTACCTGACCGCACTGCCGACCGACGCCCGCCAGCTGATCCTCGACCAACTGCGCGCCGTGACCCAGCAGGACTCCGAGGGCCTCGGTGTCGGCCTGGTCGCCTCCGTGGTGGCCGCCATCTACAGCGCCTCCAAGGGGATGCAGGGCCTCGTCGCCGCGCTGAACGTGGCCTACGACGAGGAGGAGACCCGCAAGTTCGTGAAGCTGCGGCTCACCATCCTGGGGCTCACCCTGGCCGTCATCGTGGGGGGCGCCGTGGGCATCGGGGGCATGGTGCTGCTCGGCAGCGTGGCCGAGGATCTCGGCTCCGGGGGCAAGATCGCCCTGACGGTGCTGCGCTGGCCGTTGCTCGGCGTGTTCCTGATCGTCGGGCTCGCCGCCCTCTACCGGTACGCGCCCGACCGGGACCGGGCCAAGTGGCGGTGGGTGACCCCGGGAGCGCTGGTCGCCGCGGTGCTCTGGCTCCTCGGCTCGGTGGGCTTCTCGATCTACACCACCCTGGCGGGCAACTTCCAGGAGACCTACGGCGCGCTCTTCCAGGTGGCCGTCCTGCTCCTGTGGCTGCTGCTCAGCGCCTACGCCATCATCGTCGGCGCCGAGTTCGACTCCGAGGCCGAGCGCCAGACGGCGCGGGACTCCACGACGGGGCCCCGCCGCCCGCTCGGCCAGCGCGCCGCCTACGCCGCCGACACGGTGGCCGCCGGCCGCTCGAGCTAGCAGCGCCGACCCGGAGTTGGGGTCGCAGCGCGTCGCGGCCGTACCGTGACGCCCCGTGGCCCCCCGCCCGATGGACCGTCCGGCGGTTCGCGCCCTCGTCGCCGTCCTCGTCGGCCTGGTCCTCGCCGTCGCGGTCGCGCTCCGCTTCGTCACCCGCTCCGACCTGTGGCTGGACGAGGCCCTCAGCGCCGCCATCGCCGGGCTCCCCCTCGACGAGATCCCCGATGCCCTCCGCCACGACGGGTTCCCGCCGCTCTTCTACTGGCTGCTGCACCTCTGGACCTCGGTGGTCGGCGAGGGCGACGTGGCCGTGCGCTCGCTGTCGGGCGTGGTGTCGGTGGCCACCCTGCCGGTGGCGTGGATGGCGGGCCGGCGCCTCGGCGGGCCGGGGGCGGCGTGGGCGACCACCCTCGTCCTGGCCACCTCCCCGTTCGCGGTGCGCTACGCCACCGAGGCGCGCATGTACTCGCTGCTCGCCCTGCTGGCGCTGCTCGGGTTCCTGGCGGTGGCCCGCGCCCTCGAGCGGCCCTCGGCCGGTCGCCTGCTGGCGGTCGCCGCCGTCACCGCCGGGCTGGTGCTGCTGCACTACTGGGCGCTGTACCTCGTCGCCACGGTGCTGGTCGTGCTCGCCGTGCTGGCGGTTCGGGGCCGGGACCGCGCTGCGTTCCGCACGCTGCTCGCCGTGGGCGCCGGGAGCCTCGCCCTCGTGCCGTGGCTCGGGGTGCTGCGCTACCAGCTCGAGCACACCGGCACGCCGTGGACCGCCGGCACCCGTCCCTTCACCGCGCTGACGGCCAGCGTCTCCGCGTGGGGCGGCGGCGGTGGTGGGACAGCGGGGATCCTCGGCGTGCTGATCGTCGGGCTGGCGACGTGGGCGGTGCTGCGCCGGCCGCAGGCGCGGGTGGTGGCCGCCGTCGTGGCCGGCACCCTCCTCCTCGGGGTGGCGGTGGGGACCGTCTCCAGCTCCGCCTTCCAGGCGCGCTACACGGCGGCCGTGGTCCCGCTCATCGCCCTCCTGGCCGGGGTCGGCCTGGCCAAGGTGCCCGACCCCCGGCTCGCCGCAGGTCTGCTGGCGGTGGTGGTGGTCCTCGGCCTCGTCGAAGGCGTCCGGGAGGCCCGGTTCGAGCGCACCCAGACGGGCGAGGTGGCCGAGGTCATCGCCGCGGAGGCGGCGCCCGGCGACGTGGTGGCCTACTGCCCCGACCAGCTCGGGCCGGGCGTGGCCCGCCACCTGCCGGACGGGCTGCGGCAGGAGCCCTTCCCCCTCCGCGGCGACCCGAACTTCGTCGACTGGGTGGACTACGAGGACCGCAACGTCGCCGCCGACCCCGAGGCGTTCGCCGCCGACCTGCTGCAGGAGGCCGATGGCGCCGGCGGGCGCGTCTGGTACGTGTGGACGCCGGGCTACCGGACGTACGGGTCCGACTGCGAGGACCTGGTGGAGATCTTCCGGCGATCGGGTCGACCGTCCACCACCGTGGTGGCCAGGCGCACGGACATCGACGAGGACGCCGAGCTCATCCGCTACGACCCGGTCCCGGCGCCGGTCCCCGTGCCGGCGCCGGCGCCGGCCGCCCCCTAGGCCACGGGGCGGGACAGCTCGAAGGCGTCGTGGAGGGCGACCACGGCGTCCTCCACCTTGGCCGCCCGCACCACGCAGGTGATGCGGATGGCCGAGGTCGAGATCATCTCGATGTTGACGCCGGCGCCCGAGAGGACCTCGAACATGCGGGCCGACACCCCCGGGTTCGACTTCATGCCGGCGCCCACCAGCGAGACCTTGGCGATGTCGGGGTCGGCGGCCACGGTGGCGGCGCCCACCCCCGCGGCGCTGACCCGGCACGTCTCCATGGCCACGTCGAGGGACTCGCGGGGCACGGTGAACGAGATGTCGGTCACGCCGTGGTCGGACACGTTCTGCACGATCATGTCGACGTTGACCTGCTGGTCGGCGAGGGGTCGGAACAGCCGGGCGGCGACGCCCGGCGAGTCGGGCACCCCCAGCACGGTGACCTTGGCCTCCGAGGTGTCGGAGGTGACCGCCGAGATGACCGCCTGCTCCATGGACCGGTCCTCCTCCCGCACCCAGGTGCCAGGCTCCCAGGTGAAGCTCGAACGCACGTGCAGCACCACGCCGTGGCGGCGGGCGAACTCGACCGAGCGGAGCGCCGGCTTGGGGCACCCCGTGGCGGTCATCTCCAGCAGCTCCTCGAACGACACCGAGGCCATGCGCCGGGCCTCCGGCACCAGGCGGGGGTCGGCGGTGTAGACGCCGCTGACGTCGGTGTAGAGCTCGCAGGCGTCGGCGCCGATGGCGGCGGCCAGCGCCACGGCGGTGGTGTCCGACCCGCCCCGGCCGAGGAAGGTGACGTCCCGCCCGGACTGCCCCTGGGCGCCCCCCACCACCGGGACCCGGCCGGCGGCCACCGCCTCGCACACCCGCTCGGGCCGCACCTCGACGATGCGGGCGTTGGTGTGGGTCGAGTCGGTGATGAACCCGGCCTGGCTGCCGGTCAGGCTGTCGGCCTCGACGCCCAGGTCGTGCAGGGCCATGCACAGCAGGGCGGTGGCCTTCCGCTCGCCGGCGGTGATGAGCATGTCCAGCTCCCGCCCCGGCCGGGAGGTGGAGACCTGACCGGCCAGGTGCAGCAGCTCGTCCGTCTCCTTGCCCATGGCGCTGACCACCACCACCACGGAGGCGCCGTGGCGACGGGTCCTGGCCACGTGGTCGGCCACCGCCCGGATGCGGTCGGGGTCGGCCACCGAGGACCCGCCGAACTTCTGCACCACCAGCGCCACGGGGGACGAGTATCGCCGTCCGCAGCCCCGGAGCCGACGAGGGTTCCGACGGGAGCCGCCGGTATCGTGCGGCGGCGTGACGACGACGGCCAAGCGACAGCGCCAGCGCGAGGGCCGGGTGGCCCGCATGGAGGCCGAGCGCCTGGCGGCCCAGCGGGCGGCCCGACGCCGCCGGATCATCACCGCCGCGGTGGTCGCCGTGGTGGTGATCGCCCTGCTGGTGCTCATCTCGGCGCTCGGCGGGGACGACGAGGGCGGCGAGGACGAGGCGGCCCCGGAGACCACCACGACCACCGCCCCGGACAAGCCCGACGTGACCATCCCGGAGACGCCGCCGCCGACGGAGCTCCAGTCGACGGACATCACCGTGGGCGAGGGCGAAGAGGCCCAGACCGGCGACACGCTGACGGTCCACTACGTCGGGAAGATCTACGAGTCCGGCGAGGAGTTCGACTCGAGCTACGAGCCCCGGGAGCCCGGTGGCCCCGTCGAGCCGATCGAGGTCCAGCTGGTCTCACCGGGCGTCATCGAGGGATGGGCCCAGGGCCTCGTGGGCGTGCGGGAGGGCGGCCGCCGCCAGCTCGTCATCCCGCCCGCCCTGGGCTACGGCGCCGAGGCGTCGGGGGACATCCCGCCCAACTCCACGCTCGTGTTCGTGATCGACGTGCTCTCCGTGGAGAAGGCGCCGGCCGCCGAAGCCCCGGCCGAGCCCGGCGGTTAGCCGGGGAGGGCGTCGAGGCCGACCTCGCGGCCCCCGAGCAGCACGGTCACCGCGCCGGCGCCGCTCACCCGCCACGACCCGTCCGGGTCGCGCAGCAGTGCCGTGCGCTCGGCCACCGCGGCCACCACCAGGTCGTCGCCGGCCAGCTCGAGCGTCCGCCGGTGGTGGGTGGCCACGTCCTCCTCGGCGTGGGGCACCACCGCCAGGTTCTCGACCAGCCCCAGCCCCACCGTCAGCGCCCCACCCCGGGGGTCGACCATCGGATCGCACAGGGCCATGGCGCCGGCCGACGAGCCGGCGACCACCGCGCCCTCCTCCCAGGCCGCCACCAGGGCGTCCCACACCGGCGTCTCCTTGAGCACGGAGCGGAGGTGCAGCGGCGACCCGCCGGACAGGTAGACGAAGCGGGCGTCGCGCACGGTGGCCGCCGTCCCCTCGTCCATGGCGTCGTGCCGGGCCAGCACCGGCAGCGGGCGCACGGTGCCGCCGAGGCCGGCGAACCACGCCCGGGCCGTCTCCACCGCCCGGTCGGGGTGCTCGTAGGCGGCGGCCGTGGGCAGCACGAGCACGTCCCGGCCACCGCTGGCCTCGAGCAGGTCGGCATCGAAGGCGCAGCCCTCCTGCCACTCGGCGCCGCCCACGAGGGCGAGGATCCCTTGAGCCACGCGCCGGTAACGTACCGGCCCATGTCCATCGCACGGGTAGGCGTCGTCGGGTCGGGGATCATGGGCTCGGGCATCGCCGAGGTGGCCGCCAAGACCGGCCACGAGGTCGTGCTGCGCTCCCGCAAGCAGGAGACGGCCGACGACATGGTGTCCCGCCTGGAGAAGTCGCTGGCCCGGGCCGTGGACAAGGGTCGGATGGAGGCGGCCGACCGCGACGCCACCCTCGCCCGGGTGTCGGCCACCTCGTCGCTGGCCGACCTGGCCGACTGCGACCTGGTGATCGAGTCGGTGGTCGAGGACCTGGCCGTCAAGAAGGACCTCTTCAACGAGCTCGACCGGGCGTGCAAGCCCGAGGCGATCATCGCCACCAACACCTCGACCCTGCCGGTGGTCGACCTCGCCGTCGAGACCTCCCGCCCCGGCCAGGTGTGCGGCGTGCACTTCTTCAACCCGGCGCCGGCCATGGCCCTGGTCGAGATCGTCCGGCCGTTGACGGCCACCGACGAGACCATCGAGTCGGTCCGGGCCTTCGCCGACCGCCTGCGGCAAGACCCCGGTCGAGGTGAAGGACCGGGCCGGGTTCATCGTGAACGCCCTGCTGTTCCCCTACCTCAACAACGCCGTGCGGATGCTCGAGAACGGCACCGCCAGCGCCGAGGACATCGACGCCGCGATGAAGGGCGGCTGCAACTTCCCGATGGGCCCGCTGGCCCTGCTCGACCTGGTCGGGCTCGACACGTCCCTGGCGATCCTCGACGCCCTCTACGCCGAGTTCCGGCGACCCCAACTACGCCGCCGTGCCGCTGCTCCGGCGCATGGTCAGCGCCGGCCAGCTCGGGCGCAAGTCGGGGTCGGGCTTCTACGACTACGCCCGTCGCTAGAGCGGCTGCGGCCGGCGGAGGTCCCGCCGAGCCGCCCGCCACCCGGTGGACGTTCCCGCCCGCCGGTGAGGCCGACCCGGACGGCGTCGTCGGCGTCGGGGCCGACCTCGAGCCCGGCACCCTGCTCGCCGCCTACCGGGCCGGGATGTTCCCGATGCCGGTGGCCGCCGGCGGCGACGAGGTCCTGGCGTGGTGGTCGCCGGACCCCCGGGGCGTCCTCCCCCTCGACGGCCCCCGGGTGAGCCGGTCCCTGCGCCGCTCGTGCCGCCGCTTCGAGGTCCGGGTCGACACCGCCTTCGAGGCGGTGGTCGACGGCTGCGCCGACCCGTCCCGCACCGGGCGGTGGATCACCCCGTCGGTGCGGGACGCCTACGTGCGCCTGCACCACCTGGGGTGGGCCCACAGCGTGGAGGCCTGGGACGACGAGGGGCTGGCCGGCGGCCTCTACGGCGTCGCCGTGGGCGGGCTCTTCGCCGGCGAGTCGATGTTCCACCGGAGGACCGACGCCTCCAAGGTGGCCCTCGTCGGCCTGGTGTCGCGGCTGCGGGAGGGCGGGGCCAGCCTCCTCGACGTCCAGTGGGTGACGCCCCACCTCGCCTCCCTGGGCGCCGTGGAGGTGCCCCGGACGGCCTACCTGGAGCGTCTGGCCGAGGCCGTGCGGCGCCCGCTGCCTGCGTTCTTTGGTTCTCTCCCTACAGGAGCGGTGGCTGAGCAGCCAAAGAACGGGGCGGGGCCCGGCCCTGCCTGAGGTGACAGGCGTGCCCCAAACGGGGGACCATGGGGGGATGGCCGACCGGGACGCGCCCTGGATGATGCGCACCTACTCGGGCCACTCGACGGCCCGGGCCTCCAACGAGCTGTACCGGACGAACCTGGCCAAGGGGCAGACCGGGCTCTCTGTCGCCTTCGACCTGCCCACCCAGACGGGCTACGACCCGGACTCGCTGCTGGCCAAGGGCGAGGTCGGCAAGGTCGGCGTCCCCGTGGCCCACCTCGGCCACATGCGCCAGCTCCTCGACGGCATCCCCGTGGGCGAGATGAACACCTCGATGACGATCAACGCCACCGCTCCGTGGCTGCTCGGCCTCTACGTGGCCAACGCCGAGGAACAGGGCGTGCCCACCGCCGCCCTCCGGGGGACGACGCAGAACGACATCGTCAAGGAGTACCTGAGCCGGGGGACCTACATCTTCCCGCCGCTCCCCAGCAAGCGGCTCATCGTCGACATGTTCGCCTTCTGCAGCCAGTGGGTCCCCAAGTGGAACCCGATGAACGTCTGCAGCTACCACCTCCAGGAGGCGGGGGCCACGCCCGTCCAGGAGATCGCCTACTCCCTGGCCACCGCCATCGACGTCCTCGACGCGGTGCGGGCGTCGGGGCAGGTGCCCGAGGACCGGTTCCCGGCGGTGGTGGGCAGCCTCAGCTTCTTCGTCAACGCCGGCATCCGCTTCGTGGAGGAGACCTGCAAGATGCGGGCCTTCACCGAGCTGTGGGACCGGATCACCCTCGAGCGCTACGGCGTGACCGAGCCCAAGCTCCGCCGCTTCCGCTACGGCGTCCAGGTCAACTCGCTCGGGCTCACCGAGGCGCAGCCCGAGAACAACGTGCAGCGGATCGTCCTCGAGGCCCTCGGCGTCACCCTGTCGAAGGACGCGCGGGCCCGGTCGATCCAGCTCCCGGCGTGGAACGAGGCCCTCGGCCTCCCCCGCCCCTGGGACCAGCAGTGGTCGCTGCGCATCCAGCAGGTGCTGGCCTTCGAGACCGACCTCCTCGAGTACGACGACCTGTTCGAGGGCTCGAAGGTGGTCGAGGCCAAGACGGCCGAGCTGGTCGAGGCGGCGCGGGCCGAGCTGGACGACGTGCTGGAGCGGGGCGGTGCCTTCGAGGCCATCGACGAGCTGAAGGGCCGGCTGGTCACCAGCCACACCGAGCGGGTGCGCCGGGTCGAGTCCGGCGACCTCAAGGTGGTCGGCGTCAACGTCTTCCCCGAGACGGCCCCGTCCCCGCTGAACGCCAACGAGAGCATCCTCCGGGTCGACCCGAACGTGGAGGAGCAGATGGTGGCCGACGTGGCCCTCTGGCGCTCGCAACCGCGACGAGGAGGCGGTCAAGCGCTCGCTCGACGAGCTGCGGCGGGCGGCCGAGGACGGCACCAACGTGATGCCCGCCACGATCGACCTGGCCCACGCCGGCGGGACCACCGGGGAGTGGGCCGGGGTCCTGCGGGACGTGTTCGGCGAGTACCGGGCCCCCACGGGCGTCGGGGCGGCGGTGGGCCAGGCGGTGGGGGGCCTGGCCGCCGTGGCCGAGCGGGTCAAGGCGCTCCCGGGCGGGCCGCCCCGCATCCTGGTGGCCAAGCCGGGCCTCGACGGGCACTCCAACGGGGCGGAGCAGATCGCCGTGGCCGCCCGCGACGCGGGGATGGAGGTCATCTACCAGGGCATCCGCCTGAGCCCCGAGCAGATCGCGGCCGTGGCCCGGGACGAGGACGTGGAGCTGGTCGGCCTGTCGATCCTCTCCGGCTCCCACCTCGAGCTGGTTCCCGAGGTGGTGGGGCGGCTGCGGGAGGCGGGCGTCGACGCCCCGGTCGTGGTGGGCGGGATCATCCCGGACGAGGACCGGGCCCGGCTGCTGGGCCAGGGGATCGCCGCCGTGTACACGCCGAAGGACTTCGAGCTGTCCCGGATCATGGGAGAGCTGGCTTCACTCGTCGAGGCGGCGCGCCGACAGGCATGAGTGTGAACGACGACGCCCTGCGCGACCCCGACAGCGGGCTCCTGAACGGCGACTACTTCCGCGCCGCCCTGCCCCACCGGGTCGCCACCGCTCGTCGGGTCCTGCGCCCCCTGTCGGTGGCGCTGCTGTCCCTCGGCGACGCCGACGGTCGCCCCATGCAGGCCGGGCGGGAGCTGGCCGAGCAGGTGGCCTACGGGCTGCTCGAGACCCTGCGCGAGTCCGACACGCCCTGCCGGCTGGACGACGGCAGCTTCGGCGTCCTGCTGGAGGACACCCCCGAGAGCGGCGCCGTGTGGACCGTCGAGCGCCTGCGGCGGCTGCTGGCCGACCAGGGCCTCGAGCTCACCGTGTGGGCCGGCATCGCCTCGTACCCGGCCCACGCCCTCGAGGCCCGCGAGGTCCTCCTGCGGGCCCAGGCGGCGCTGCGGCTGGCCCGGGAGTGGTCGCAGTCGCGGATCGAGGTCGCGCTGCCCGAGTAGGGACCTCTCGCCCGAACCGGGCCCTTCCCGACGGGCGTAGATTGCGTGGATGGCGCAGACGCTCGCCGTCGACGCCCCGGCTGCGGCGGTCCCCGAAGACGGCGCCCCCCGCCGCCAGTCGCAGCTCCCCCGGGCGCTGCTGCTGATCGCCGTGCTGCTCGCCCTCCTGCCGATCGTCACCGCCACCGTGCGGGCCCTCGACCACGACTGGTTCCCGGTCGGTGACAACAGCCTCGTCTACGCCCGCACCACGGACGTCTTCTCGGAGGACACCCCCCTGCTGTACCTGTGGTCCACGGGGTCCAGGTGGGCCGACGAGGACTTCAACAACCCGGGACCGATGCTCTACTGGGTCCTCGCCGGCCCCACCGCCGCGTTCGGCCCCTCGGGTCAGGCCGTCGCGATCGCGCTCCTCAACGGCGCCGCCATCGTCGCCATCGCCCTCGTCGCCCGGCGCCGCGGGGGCCCGCTGCTCGCCGTCGCCGCGGTCTGCGCCGCGGCCACGCTCTGCTGGACCCTGGGCAGCAGCCTCCTCTACGACCCGTGGGCGCCGAACAGCCTCGCCCTCGCCTCCCTCCTGTACCTGCTGCTGGTGTGGTGCGCCGCCGACGGCGACCTGCTGGCCCTGCCGCTGCTCGCCGGGGTGGGCAGCCTGCTGCTCCAGACGAACCTGAGCTACGCCGTGCTGGCGCCCGGCCTCGGGCTGTTCGCGCTCGTCGCCCTGCTGCTCCACCTCCGGCGCGAGCGACGCCGTGATCCACCGGCGTGGCCCGCCCTCCGCCGCCGGGCGCAGCGGTACGGCCTGGCCGCCGTCGGCGTCCTGGCCGTCTGCTGGACCCCGACGGTCATCGAGCAGCTCACCGCCGACGGCGAGGGCAACCTGACCCGCGTCTCCAAGGGCATGGGCGAGCTCCCGCTCGAGCTCGGGCCGTCGGGCGCGCTGCGCCTGCTGGCCGGTGTGACCGCCCTGCCGAGGTTCTGGTTCCGAGGGTCGCTGTTGACGGTCTACGCCTGGCCGCCGTCCCTGACCGAAGCGGTCATCGGGACGGTCGCCTTCGCCGTGGTCGTCGCCGCCGTGACCTGGCTGGCCGCCCGGCGGCGGGACCGGCAGGCGGTGGCCGGCATCGCCACCGCGGTCTGCGCGCTCGGCATCGCCTTCGTCACCGTCACCCGGAGCCCCGTCGACGGCTTCGGGCTGCTCTCGCCGTACCGGACCCGCTTCCTCTGGCCGGTGGCCGCCTTCGCCACGCTCGTCGTGGTGGTCGCCCTCGCCCGGCGGTTCCTGCACGACGCCCGGAGCCGGACCATCGCAGTGGGCGTCCTCACCGCGGTCACCGCGGGCGTCGCCATCGCCAACGTGCCCGCCTACTGGGCGCCAGGCGGCACCCACGAGCCGCCGTTCGCGCCCGGCGTCATGCGCGACCTCCGCCAGCAGCTCGCCGACGTCGGCGAGGACGAGCGGGTGCGCTTCGACTGGGAAGGCGACAGCTTCAACTACCAGTACTGGGCCGCCGGCGTCGTCGCCGACCTGACCGATCGGGGCGTGCGCTTCACGGTGGAGGACGAGGACGTCAACCTCGTCCGCACGTTGGGCGACCACCGGGTGACCGACGGCGACGACGACGTCGAGCTGACCCTCAGGACGGGCGACCGGGCCGAGGACGTGCCCGAGGGGGCGCAGCGGGTCGCTCTGCACGAGGGACTGACCCCCGCCGAACGCGCCGAGCTGACGGACCTCCGCGAACAGGTCACCCGGTACATCGACGACGGGCGGGCCCGGCTCACCCCGGAAGGAGCCCGGGCCCTCACCACCCTCGGCCTCTCGGGCGACGCTGCGAACCGGCCGCTCGAGGACGGGCGCCGGCTCGTGCGGGAGCGGAGCATCGCCCCGCTCCTGAGCCAGGGCTTCCTCGACCTCGACGACACCTGGGAGCGCCGCTTCCAGCGCTACGTCGGGCTGGAGGACCTGTCCGACGACCGCACCGTCGCCGTGTTCGCCCGCCCGCTGTAGGGCGCCGCGGGCGGCTAGCGGGCGGAGCCCCGGACCGAGCCGGTCAGCTCGGTCCGCTCCCCGTCGTACACGGCGCAGACGACCTCGCGGTCCCCGGCCTCCCACGACGCCTCGCTCGGCGGGATGGGGAGGATCAGCAGGTTCGACTGGGTGTAGGGCTTCCCGACGTAGGCCTCGAACGCCTCGAAGCAGCCGTCCCCAGTGAGGTCGGCGATCTCCTCGTTGCCCGGGTAGGCGGCGCTCCCGGGGACATCGAACAGGTGGTACACCTCGTTGTCGTGCGGCTCCTCGCAGCCCACGACGGGCAGGTCCGTGTACTCCAGGGTGCCCTCGTCGGCGGCGTCGTTGAAGCAGGTGCCCACCTCGAGGCGGTCGACCGCCACGGGATCCCCGGCGGCGGTCGTGGTGGTCGAGTCCGCCTCGGCACCGTCGTCGTCGCCGCCCAGGGCGACGAGGGCCACGACGGCCAGCACCGCGCCGACGGCGCACACCACGAGGATCACGAGAGCCCGCCGGGCCCGAGGGTCGACCACTGGGGGCAGGAGCCTACCGGCACGGCCCGTGGCGACTCGGTCACGCTGGGGGTCCGGATCAGCTCGAGCCGGTGGCGCGGTGGGGTGCGGCCACGGGCTTCGACTCGGGCGAGCCCTGCTGCCGGAGGTACACGGTCAGGACCACGATGCAGCCCACGGCCAGGAACTCCGACTGCCAGTTCTGGAACGACTCGAACCAGAACTGGGAGCTGCGGACGTACTCCGTCGTCGTGACCCGTTCGCCGCCGTGGGCCTCCTGCTCGTCGCTGAAGGCGCGGGCGCCGGTGACAGCGTGGAGGAGGAAGGCCAGCAGGAAGAGCGACAGGAAGGCGATGGCGAGGGAGCTCTTGTAGAGGCGGAGCGCCAGCCCCCCGCGACGGACGGGCCACGGGGCGTCGGGGTCCGCCCGGTGGGGGCCGGGCGGCTCGTCGGCCGGCTCGCCGCCCTCGTCGTCGACCGGCCGTGACTCGGCCGACCCCCGTTGGCGCAGCCACACCGTCAGCAGGACGTAGGCGCCCATCTGGAGGAACTCGGACTCCCAGTTCTCGAAGGTGGCCTCGCCGAAGTGGCCGGTCCTCAGGTAGTGGGGGAAGGAGACGGTGGGCTCGCCGTGGTCCTCCTGGTCGGCGTTGAACGCCTGGTGCCCGGCCACGGCCTGGCCGCCGAGGTAGGTGAGGAAGAAGAGCCCGAAGAGGACGACCGAGAGGCTGTTGTCCCGTAGGAACCGGCGCATGCGACCTCCTCGGCGCGGACGTCCGCTGTGATCGGTACCCACAGGGGCGGGCGGGGCCCCGCTAGGCGTCCGGCCACGACGGAGGACCGGCCCCGTCGTCGGCCCCCAGCGGCCGACCGGCCCAGCGGATGCGCCCCGGGGTGGCCGAAAGCCGCGCCACGAGGCCCTGCATCGGGACGCCGTCGACCTCCTCGATCGTCCCCCGGGCGAGCACGTGGGGGTCGGCGGCCAGGTCGGCCATGGTGAGGACGGGGGCGGCGGCGGCCTCGGCGGCGTCGAAGGCGGCCAGCACGTCGGCCGCCGGCCGGGCGGCGACCCAGTCGGCCAGCCGGGCGTCCAGCTCCTCGCGGTGGTCCACCCGACCGGCGAACGTGGTGAAGCGCTCGTCGTCCTCGGCGCCGAGCAGGCGGAGCACCCGGCGGGCCACGGACTCGGACGAGGTCGACACCGCCACCCAGCGCCCGTCCGCGGCCCGGTACGTACCCCGGGGGACGGTGTAGGGGATGCCGGCGCCCAGCCGGGGTTGCACGTAGCCGAGGAGGGCGTGGGCGCTGGCCAGTGGGCCCATCAGCTGGAACAGCGACTCGAGGAGGTTCACGTCGACCACCTGGCCCACGCCCGAGCGCAGCGCCACCATCGTGGCGAAGGCGGCGACCAGGGCGGAGACCTCGTCGGCCAGCGCGATGGGGGGCAGCAGCGGCGGGCCGTCGGGTTCGCCGTTGACGGCGGCGAAGCCGGACATGGCCTCGGCCAGGGTGGCGAAGCCGGGGCGGCGGGCGTACGGACCGTCCTGGCCGAACCCGCTGACCCGGGTGACGACGAGGCGGGGGTTGCGCTCGAGCAGCACGTCGGGCCCGAGGCCGAGCCGCTCCAACGTGCCGGGGCGGAAGTTCTCGACGAGCACGTCGGCGCCGTCGCACAGGCCGAGCATGGCCTCGAGCCCCGCGGGGTCCTTGAGGTCGAGGGTGACGCACCGCTTCCCCCGCCCGAGCAGCTTCCACCAGAGGGTCTCGCCGTCCCGGGGGTCGCGCCACCCGAGCCCGCGGGTGGTGTCGCCGCCGTCGGGGCGCTCGACCTTGACGACGTCGGCGCCGAAGTCGGCCAGGTAGCGGGCGCAGCCGGGCCCGGCCACCACGGTGGCGCAGTCCACCACCCGAAGCCCGGACAACGGGGGTTGACGATCGAACACCTGTTCGCTATCCTGCACCGCACTTCCCCTCTCCGGTCCTTGACAACCTCCCGGGAGCAGGCGGCAGCGGGCGACGGGCTGGCCGGCTCACCCCCGGGGCCAGATGGGGAAGCAGCGGTCCTCCAGTGCGCCGAAGGCGTACTCGGCGTACAGCCCGGCGTACATGCCCCGGGTGCGCTCGGTCCACCGGAGGGCGGCCGGGTCGGCGATGCGGTGCAGCACCTGGAGGACGCCGCCCTCGAACACCCGGTACTCGGCCCAGGCGCCGGGGAAGTCCTTCGTGGCGGCCACCTCGGCCCAGGGGACAGCGCCGGTGGCGCCCACGTGGACCACGCGGTTGCGATGGGTGTGGCCCGCCAGGTAGGCGACCAGGGCGGGGCGGCGGGCCACCACGTCGACCAGGCCCTGCGAGGCGTCGGGGTCGATGCCGTAGTAGGTGCCCTCCCGGCTGCCGGTGTCGGGGTTCCACACGTGGTGGTGGCCGAGGACGAGGACGGGCCGGTCGGCGCGGGCCCCCAGCTCGTCGAGCCACGCCAGCTGGTCGGCGCCGACGTGCCCGTGGGCCTGGCCGGGCACGGCGGTGTCGAGGATGGCGAGCGCCACCCCCGGCAGCTCGACCTCCTGCACGGGATCGTCGGCGAAGGTGTGGCTGCCGGACACGTCGTGGTTGCCCCGCACCGCCCGGAGGCGCTCGCCGAAGGCGGCGCCGTAGCAGTCGAGGAAGGCCCGGTGCTCCTCGACGGTGCCGCCGCTCGTCAGGTCGCCCTTGGCCACCACCACGTCCGGGGCGGCGGCGGCGATCTCGGCGACCGCGGCCCGGTTCATCAGCTCCGGGTAGGGCGGCTCGCCGGGCTCGCTGCGCAGGACCGGCCCGATGTCGCTGCCCGCGATGATGCCCGCCGCCTCCTCGCCGAAGTGGACGTCGTTCACGGTGGCGATGGTGGCGAGGCGCTCCCCCGGCGGGCGGGGCAGGGTGGTGAAGGCGAGCCCGTCCAGCTCGTACGCGGTCCCCGGGTCGAGGCCGTCGAGCCGCCGCACCTCGGTGCCGCGGAAGGCGACCGCACCGTCGTCCGCCACCGTGGTGAGCTCCCAGGCGGTCTCGCCGGTGCCCCGGTCGGCGCCCGGGGCGTCGCTCACCAGGGACGCTCGCGCCGCGCCGCGATCGGTCGGCGCCACCACCGCCCCGAGAACCGCCACGTCGGCGTGGGCGGGCGGCCGTCGCCCTCGGCCGCCACCACCGGTCGGGGCCAGGCGGCCTCGACCGCGGCCACGATGGCGACCAGCTCGTCCTCGTCGGGGGACGGCCCGGTCACAGCGGCACGTTGCCGTGCTTGCGCCGGGGCAGCTCCTCCCGCTTGGCCCGCAGCATCTCGAGGCCGGCGATGAGCTTGACCCGGGTCTCGGCCGGGTCGATCACGTCGTCGACGTAGCCCCGCTCGGCGGCGATGTAGGGGTTGGCGTAGCGCTCGGTGTACTCCTCGACCAGCTCGGCCCGGCGGGCCACGGGGTCGTCGGCCGTCTGCAGCTCGCGCCGGTAGACGATCTCGACGGCGCCCGACGGGCCCATCACCGCCAGCTCGGCCGACGGCCAGGCGAAGGCCAGGTCGGCGCCGATCGACTTGGAGTTCATGACGACGTAGGCCCCGCCGTAGGCCTTGCGGGTGATCACCTGGATGCGGGGCACCGTCGACTCGCAGTAGGCGTAGAGCAGCTTGGCGCCGTGGCGGATGATGCCGCCGTACTCCTGGTCGACGCCGGGGAGGAACCCGGGGACGTCGACGAAGGTGACGATGGGGATGTTGAAGGCGTCGCAGGTGCGCACGAAGCGGGCCGCCTTCTCGGACGACTCGATGTCGAGCACCCCGGCCAGGACCTGGGGCTGGTTGCCCACGATGCCGACGACGTGGCCGTCGAGCCGGGCGAAGCCGCACACGATGCTCTTGGCCCAGTGGTGGGCGTACTCGAAGAACTCCCCGTCGTCCATGACGGCCGCGATGACCTTGATCATGTCGTAGGGCTTGTTCGGGCTGTCCGGCATGAGGTCGACCAGCTCGGGGCACCGCCGCTCGGGGTCGTCGGTCGGCGCGAACCAGGGCGGCTCCTCGAGGTTGTTGGAGGGCAGGAAGCACAGCAGGTAGCGCACCTGGTCGAGGCAGGCCGCGTCGTCGTCGGCCACGAACTGGCACACCCCCGACTTGGTGGCGTGGGTCATGGCGCCGCCCAGCTCCTGCTGGGTGACGTCCTCGCCGGTCACCGTCTTCACCACGTCGGGCCCGGTGATGAACATGTACGAGGTGTCCTGCACCATGAACATGAAGTCGGTGAGGGCCGGGCTGTAGACGGCGCCGCCGGCGCACGGGCCCATGATCACGCTGATCTGCGGCACCACCCCGGAGGCCTGCACGTTGCGGTGGAAGATCCCGCCGTACGAGGCGAGCGAGACGGCGCCCTCCTGGATGCGGGCGCCGCCGCCGTCGTTGATGCCGATGACCGGGGCCCCGACCGAGACGGCCAGGTCCATCATCTTGTGGATCTTCTCGCCGTACACCTCGCCCAGGGCGCCGCCGAAGACGGTGAAGTCCTGCGAGAAGAGGAAGACCTTGCGCCCGTCGACGGTCCCCCACCCGGTGATGACGCCGTCGGTGTAGGGCCGGTCGCCCGGGAGCGCGGGGTTGCGGGTCCTGGCCAGCAGGTCGAGCTCCTGGAAGGAGCCGTCGTCGAGCAGGTACTCGATCCGCTCGCGGGCCAGCATCTTGCCGCGCTCGTGCTGGCGGGCCACCGAGCGCTCGGAGCCGGCGTGGAACGCCTCCTCCTTGCGCTTCGCCAGCTCGTCCAGGCGCTCCCGCATGGGGTGGTCGCTCACGGCCGCCATTGTGGCCCACGGCGACCGGCCCCCCGTAGCCCGGGGGCCCGTTACCTGCGGGTAGGTGGCGTTCAGGCCCGGCGGGCCGCCAGCTCGTCGGCCCGGCGGGCGAGGTCGGGCGCTCCCAGCCGCTCGGCCATGGCCGCCAGCGCCGGGCGGGGACCGGTCCAGTGCCAGTCGTCGACGGTCCCGACCGCGCAGTCGGTGCGCAGGGTGGCCAGCACCTTGAAGAGGGCGGCCTGCTCCCGCTCGGCCGCGAGGGTGGCGGCGAGCCCCCGGGCGTTGCGCACGCCCACGTCCCAGTCGGCGCCCGAGGCGGGCACGTCCTCGAGGTGCCCGTAGCGGCGCAGCACGGCGGCGGCCGAGCTCTTGCCCCACCCCTTCAGGCCGGGGAAGCCGTCGGCGCTGTCACCCACGAGGGCGAGCCAGTCGGGGATCGACGCCGGCGGCACCCCGTACTTCTCCTCCACCGCGGCGGCGTCGAGCACCACGCCCTTGCGCCGGTCGACCTGCACCACCTTGCCGCCGACGCACTGGGCCAGGTCCTTGTCGACGGTGCAGATCAGGACCTCGTCGACCCGGTCGTCGGCGGCGGCCACGCCGGCCGCCGCGGCCAGGGCGTCGTCGGCCTCGTCCTCCACCATGGGCCAGACGGCCACGCCGAGCGCCTCGAGCGCCTCCTCCAGCAACGGGAACTGCGACTTCAGGGCCCAGTCGACCCCCGACCCGTCCTTGTAGGTCGGCCCACAGGTCGTTGCGCCACGACTCGATGACGTGGTCGGTGGCCACGCCCACGTGGGTGGCCCCCTCCTCCAGGAGGTTGAGCGTCCACCGGACCACCCCCCGGGTGGCCCCCACCTCGTGCCCGCCGTCGTCGAGCTTGGAGGGCACGGCGAAGAAGTGCCGGAACAGCTCGTACGTCCCGTCGACCAGGTGCACCTGCATGGCCATCAGCGGGTCCCGTTCGGCCGGACGTTGTAGACGAGCTCGCCGGTGGCGGCCAGGCCGCCGCCCTCGGTCTGCACCTCGGCCCGGCAGAACACCGTCGAGCGGCCCCTCCGGACGATCCACCCCTCGGCCACCGCGTCCTCCTCCACGACCGCACCGACGTACTGGACGTTCATGGTCAGCGTCAGCATGCGGGGCACCTCGTCGTACGGGCTGGCCACCGCCGGCACCACCACCGTGTCGATCAGCGTGGCGATGGCCCCGCCGTGGACCACCCCGGCCGGCTGCTGCAGCTCGTCCCGGTACGGGAGCCGGATGCGGGCGTAGTCGGCGCGGATCTCCTCGAGCTGGAGGCCGACGATGTTGGGGAAGAACGTGCGCCCCGGCCAGGACAGGAAGTTGCCCCACAACGCCGCCCGCTCGGGCGTGAGGGGCTCGAACTGGTCGGCGCGGGAGGGCGGGGCCACGGCGTCGGACCGTAGCGGCGGTTCTTTGTCGCGTTGACTACCCAGGAGGTAGCCAACTCGACAAAGAACGAGGCTCAGCCGGCCGGGCGGGTCTCCACCACCTCGATGGAGGCGAGCTCGTCCTCGGCCGTCCGCAACGGGTCGTCCGACAGGACCGATCGTGCCGGCGGTGGCGTCGGTCATCAGGGACAGGGCCCGCTCGACCGGCAGGGTGGGCGCGCCCACCCGGCGCCCGTCGAGGCCGTCGCCCGTGGCCAGGCGCTGGAGGCCGCCGAGCGGTTCCATCGGCTCGATGGGGAAGTCCGACCCCGCCACCACCCGCACCCCGGCGTCGAGCAGGGCGTCCCAGCGGTACGCCTCCTCCACCCGATCGCGGCCGAGCGCCGACCGGGCGTCGGCGGCGTCCGACACGGCGAAGCCGGGCTGGATGCAGACCACCACCCCGAGCTCGGACATGCGCCGCACCAGGTCGGCCCGCAGCACCTGGGCGTGCTCGATGCGAGGCGCCGCCGCCGGGCAGTCGCTGCCGTAGACCTTCTCGTAGGCATCGAGCACGGCCTCGATGGCCCGGTCGCCGATGGCGTGGGTGGCGATCGTCCATCCCGCCTCGGCGAACGGGTCGGCCCGACTCGCCAGCGTGTCGGCGTCGAGGAACAGCACGCCGGTGTCGGACTCGTCGGGGTCGTCGGCGAACGGCTCGCGCATCGCGCACGTCCGAGGACCCAGCCAGCCGTCGGCGTAGAACTTCACGCCGACCACCTCGAGCCACGGGTCACCGGTGCGGGCCATGCGCTTCACGTCGGCGATCCCGCTGGCCACCAGCAGGCGCACCCGCACCGGCAGCGGCCCCCGGGCCCGCAGCGCCAGCAGGGCCTCGAGCAGGCCCCAGTCGTGCAGCCCCGCCTCGGTCACCTCGACCAGTCCCACGGCCCGGGCCCGGTCGAGCACCCGCTCGACCGACCCCCGCAGCCGGTCGTCGACCACCGCCGGCGGACCGTCCTCGTCCATGGGCGTGGACCAGCGCTCGGACACCCGGTGGTGCCAGGTGGCCACCGCCTCCCGGTCGGCCGGGTCGACGGGGGCCGGCACCCCGCTCGCCACCCGCAGCAGGTGGGCGTGGGCGTCGACGAAGCCGGGCCCCTCCCAGCTCACTCCTCGACGAGCTCGATCAGCGTCCCGAACGACGTCTTGGGGTGCAGGAACGCCACGGTCGTGCCGCGGCTGCCGGTGCGGGGGTGCTCGTCGACCACCCGGGCGCCCTTGGCCTTGACCGCCTCCAGCACCGCGCCGCAGTCCGCCACCCGGTAGCCGACGTGGTGCAGACCCTCCCCGTTCCGGGCCATGTACTTGGCCAGCGGCGACGACTCGGTGTACGGCTGCAGCAGCTGGATGTAGCCGTCGGCCACCTTCAGCAGCGCCTCGTCCACCCCGTCGCTCTCGATGCGCTCCCGGTGGGCCACGGTGGCGCCGAACATCTCCTCGTACCACTGCACGGCGGCGTCGAGGTCGGGCACGGCGATGCCCACGTGGTCGATGTGGGTGAGGTCGCCGCTGGCCGGCGCCGTGGACTCCGCTCACTTGGCGCCCAGCCCCTGCGCCGTGGCGCCGGAACATCGTGATCTTGTCCTCGCCCACCTTGGCCCGCAGCTCGGGGTCGTCGATGCCGAGCCCCTCCTCGGGGGCCAGGCACAGCACGCCGATCTTCCCCTCGTGGGGTTGTGGTGGACCGGCGTTGGCCGCCTCGCCCACCTCCTCCAGCGGGTGCAGCGCCGAGAGGATGGGCTGGATCTTGCCCAGGGAGATCAGCCGGTTGGCCTCCCACGCCTCCTTGTAGTTGGCGAAGTGGCTCGACTTGATCCGCTTGAGCTTCATCCAGAGGTGGCGGTTGTCGTACTCGATCATGTAGCCGCTGGTGGCCGCGCAGGTGACGACCGTGCCGCCCCGCTTGGCCACGAACACCGACGCCCCCATGGTCTGGCGGCCCGGGGTGCTCGAACACGATGTCGGGGTCCTCGCCCACGAGCTCCCGGATCGTCCTTGCCCGAAGCGGCGCCACTCGGACTCGTCCTGGGTGTGCTCGTCCTCCCAGAACCGGTAGTCCTCGGCCCGCCGGTCGATGACGGCCTCGCACCCCAGCTCGTGCAGCAGCTCGACCTTGTCCGGCGAGCTGACGACGCCGATCGGGATGCCCCCGCCGTTCAGCACGTACTGCACGGCGTAGCCGCCGAGCCCGCCCGTGGCGCCCCAGATGAGGACCACGTCGCCCTGCTTCATCCGGGCGGCGTTGTGGCTCACCAGCATCCGGTAGCTGGTCGAGTTGCACAGCGCGTTGACAGGCCGCCTCCTCCCACGTGAGGTGGGCGGGCTTGGGCATGAGCTGGTTGGCCTTGACCACTGTGAGGTCGGCCAGCCCGCCGAAGTTCGACTCGAAGCCCCAGATGCGCTGGTTGGCGGCCAGCATGCGTCGTCGTGGGCCGACGGGTCCTGGTCGTCCACGTAGTTGCAGTGGACGGTCGACCCGGTCGCCCGGCTTCCAGTTGCGCACGGCCGAGCCCACCTGGAGCACCACGCCCGAGGCGTCCGACCCGACGACGTGGTACGGCAGGTCGTGGCGGGCGCCCCACCGGCTCTCCTTGCCCAGCCGGGAGAGGAACCCGAAGGTGGGCAGCGGCTCGAAGATCGAGGTCCACACCGTGTTGAAGTTGATGACGCTCGCCATGACCGCGATGTAGGCCTCGTCGGGCGCCAGCTCGGGCACGGCGACGTCCTCGACGTGCAGCGACTTGCGGGGGTCCTTCTCCTCCGAGGGCATCCCCTCGAACATCGCCCGCCTCCTCCTTGAGGACGACGGCGGCCCGGTAGGCCTCGGGCAGGGGCAGGGCGGCGATGTCCTCGCCGGAGGCGCCGGACTGGATGGCGTCGAGGATGTCCTTCACGGGCGGCGACGCTACCGCCCGACTCCCGGCACTGCCGTCGGTCAGGCTGGCGGGGTGCTCCCCGCCGGCCAGTACGCGACCGACGACAACCTGCGGGCCCGACAGTCGCTCTGGAGCCGCGTGGAACCGCACGTCCCGCTCATGGCCTGGGTCCTCGACCTCGCCGCGCTGACCGGGGACGAGGCCGTCCTCGAGGTCGGCTGCGGAAACGGCGCCTACCTGGCCGCCCTGGTCGAGCGACGCCACGGCGGTCCCGTGGCGGGCGTGGACGCCTCGACGGGGATGCTCCGGGCGGTGGCCGCCCCGGTCGCACTCGTGGCCGGCGACGTGCAGGCCCTGCCCTTCCCGACCGACGCCTTCGACGTCGTCCTCGCGCCGCACATGCTGTACCACGTACCCGATCGGCGGGCCGCGGCCGCCGAGCTGCGCCGGGTGCTGCGCGACGGCGGCCGCTGCCTCGCCGTCACGAACGGGTCCGGCAACCTCGCCGAGCTGGTCGACGTGGTGGAGGCTGCGGCGGGCGAGGGCTGGCGATGGGCGCGGCCGGCGGAGACGGTGTTCAGCCTCGAGAACGGGGGCGAGCAGCTGGCCACCGCCTTCGACGTCGTGGAGCGGGTCGACCTGCCGCCCCGCCGCGTGGTCGTGGACGACGCCGGCACGGTGGCCGCCTACCTCGAGAGCGTCCGCGACCACTACGAGGACCAGTTGCCGCCCGGGCGCTGGGACCGCGTCGTCGACGAGTCCCGGCGGTGGGCGGCCGAGGTCATCGCCGTCGACGGGGCCCTCACGATGTCCACCTCGATGGGAGCGTTCGTCTGCCGCTAGGTCCGGCGTGGCCGTCCTGGTGACCCGCCGGTAACCTCCTCACCCAGGATCGTCGGGGAGGTCGTTCATGCCAGGTTCTGTCATCGTCGCAGGGGCCCGCACGCCCATCGGCAAGCTGTCGGGCGCGCTGGGCGGGTTCGCCGCCACCGACCTGGGGGGCAAGGCCATCAAGGCCGCCCTCGAGCGGGCCGGCGTGGCCCCCGACCAGGTCGACTACGTGTTCATGGGCCAGGTGCTCCAGGCCGGCGCCGGGCAGATCACCGCCCGCCAGGCCGCCGTCAACGGCGGCATCCCCATGAGCGTCCCCGCCACCACGGTCAACAAGGTCTGCCTCTCCGGCCTCAACGCCCTCCACCTGGCCGACCAGGCCATCGCCCTCGGCGAGGCCGACATCGTCGTGGCCGGCGGCATGGAGTCCATGACCAAGGCCCCCTACCTCCTTCCCGAGTCGCGGGCCGGGTTCCGCTTCGGCGACACCACCCTCGTCGACTCGATGATGTACGACGGCCTCTTCTGCGCCTTCGACGTGTGCGCCATGGGCGCCGGCACCGAGAAGTACACGAAGTCCGCCGACAACATCACCCGTGACCGCCAGGACGCGCTGGCCGCCGCCTCCCACGAGCGCGCTTCTGCCGCCATGAAGGAAGGCCGCTTCGCCGACGAGATCACGCCGGTCGAGGTCCCCCAGCGCAAGGGCGACCCCGTGCTGGTCGAGGAGGACGAGGGCGTGCGCCCCGGCACCACCGTCGAGTCGCTCGGCAAGCTGCGGCCCGCCTTCGCCCCCGACGGCACCATGAGCGCCGGCAACGCCAGCCAGATCTCCGACGGCGCCAGCGCCCTCATCGTCATGTCGAAGGCCAAGGCCGAGGAGCTGGGCGTGACCCCGCTGGCCGAGGTCGTGGGCTACGGCCAGGTGGCCGGGCCCGACGCCTCGCTGCTGACCCAGCCGTCGCGGGCCATCAACCAGGCGCTCGGCAAGGCCGGTCTGGGCATCGGCGACGTGGACCTCTTCGAGATCAACGAGGCCTTCGCCGCCGTGGTGGTCGCCTCGATGGACGAGCTCGGCATCGGCGACGACAAGGTCAACGTCAACGGCGGGGCCATCGCCCTCGGCCACCCCATCGGGGCCTCGGGCACCCGCCTGGCCCTCACGCTCGCCCTCGAGCTCCAGCGCCGGGGCGGCGGCGCTCGGTGCCGCCGGGCTCTGCGGTGGTGGCGGGCAGGGCGACGCCGTCCTGCTGCGCTCGATCGCCTAGCGCCTACCAGTCGTCGCCGGCGCGGGCCTCGCACGAGAGCGGGGCGGCGAGGTCGACGCCCGCACTCGGCCCGACGCGCAGCACCATGATCCCGGCGTCCTCCTCGGCCGTGCGGACGAGGTCGTCCCCGCGGCGGACGTACGTCGGCCCCCGCCACCGCTCCCAGCCGAGGCGCACGTAGAACCCCGGGGAACCGGTGGAGAGGGCGCCCAGCTCGTGCTGCTCCCGGAGCACCCGACCGGCCTCCACCATGGCCAGGGAGCCGAGCCCCTGCCGCTGGCGATCGGGTGCCGTGCCCACCGCCTCGACGTACCCGGTCAGGAACGGTCGGCCGTCGACGTGCAGCTCGCGACGGACGACCGCGGCGTGGGCGAGCACCGCGCCGTCCTCGGTCACGAGGACGTGGGCGCCGCCGAGGGCGTGGTCCCAGTCGGTGTCGTCGAACCGGCCGGCGAAGGCCTCGTCCATGAGGCGCCGGGCGTCGGCGAGGACGTCGGCCGGCACCTCCGCCGTCGGGAGGACCCGGACGAGCCGCTCAGGCGTCGACGTCGCGCCGGCCCTCGAGGGCCCGGCCCAGGGTCAGCTCGTCGGCGTACTCGAGGTCGCCGCCCACGGGCAGGCCGCTGGCGATGCGGGTCACCCGGACCCCGAGCGGCTTCAGCAGCCGGGCCAGGTACATGGCCGTGGCCTCGCCCTCGATGTTGGGGTTGGTGCAGAGGATGACCTCGTCCACCCCCTCGGGCTCGAGGCGGGCCAGCAGCTCGCGCACCTTCAGGGCCTCGGGGCCGATGCCCTCGATGGGGCTGATGGCGCCCTGGAGCACGTGGTAGCGGCCCTGGAACTCCGAGGTGCGCTCGACGGCCACGACGTCCCGGGGCTCCTCGACGACGCAGAGCGAGTGGGCGTCGCGCCCGGGATCGAGGCAGAGGCCGCACTCGTCGCTCTCGGAGACGTTGAAGCAGCGCTGGCAGAAGGCCACCCGGTCCTTGACCTCGGTGATGGCGTGGGCCAGGCGCAGGGCGTCGGGCTTGCGACCTTGAGCAGGTGGAAGGCGATGCGCTGGGCCGACTTGGGGCCGACGCCGGGCAGCCGTCCCAGCTCGTCGATCAGGTCCTGGACGGGGGCGGCGTACACGTCACGGACCGAGGATCCCGCCGAGGCCGCCGAGGTCGAGGCCGCCCATGGCGCCGGCCTGGGCCTCCTGGGCCCTGGCCACGGCGTCGTGGAGGGCGGCGAGCACGAGGTCCTCCAGCATCGCCACGTCGTCGGGGTCGACGGCGGCGGGATCGATGGAGACGGCGCGGAACTCGAGGCCGCCGGTGACGGTCACCTTGACCACCCCACCCCCGGCCTGGCCCTCGACCACGGTGGCCTCGGCGTCGGCCCGGGCGGCGAGCAGCTGCTCCTGCATGCGCTGGGCCGAGGCGAGGAGGTCGTCCATGTCGGGGGCCACTGCGGCCCAGGATACGGGGAGGTTCAGCCGTCCCCCTGGACCACGATCTCGGCGCCCGGGAAGGCCGAGGCCAGCCGGTCGATCCCGTGCTCGGGGGGCGCGTCGGCCAGGTCGCGGAGGTCGACGACCTCCTCCTCGGGCTCGGCCGGCGGGGCCGTCGGGGCGTCGTCGCCCTCGACCACGAGCCGGAGCGGGACCCGGCGGCCGACCACGGCGGCCAGCGCGGCCTCCACCTCGGCCCGGAGCTCGTCGGCCTTGCGGCGGAGGGCCTCGCTCGGGAGGGCGAGCACCGCGGCCCGGTCGACCCGCAGGAAGCGGCCCGGGCGAAGAGGCCCTTGGCCCGGGGGCGCAGCCGGCCGAGGACCTGGTCGGCCCAGAGCAGGGTGAGCTCCTCGCGGGTGGGGAGGTCGCCGGCCGGCTCGGCCGGGGCCGGCGCCGGCGGGGCGGGGGCGGCGGCCGTGGGCTCGGGCGGCGGGGCCGGGGGCGCGGGCTCGGCGGGGGCGGGCGCCGCGGCCTTCCGGCGGTAGGCACCGAGGGCCCGGCGGTCACCGGGCGGAGGCGCCGCCGCGGCCGCCTCGGGGGTGGTCGGGGGTGTCTCGGGACCGGGGTCGCGGGGCGGGTCGTCCCGGGGCGGGCGGCCGGGCCCGGGCGGACGGCCGTCGCGCCCGGCCCGCTCGAGGCGCTCGATGCGCTCGAGCAGGGCGGCGGGTGAGGCGTCCAGCTCGGGCCTCGTGGCCCGCACGAGCGCCACCTCGAGGACGATGCGGGGGTCGGGGGCCTCGCGCATGGCGAGCAGGGCCTCGCCCAGCAGGTCGAGGGCCCGCACCGTGGCGGGGGGACCGAGGCGCCGGCCCTGCTCCCCCACCCGCTCGAGGTCCTTGTCGGGGAGGGACACCGAGTCGGGGGCGAGGACCGCGAGGAAGGCGTCGCGCAGGGCGCCGAGGAGGTCCTCGGCCAGGGGTCGGGCGTCGCGACCGTGGGCGGCGGCCCGGGCCACGGCGGCCAGGGCCCGGCCGGTGTCGCGCTCGCACAGCGCCTCGACCATCTCGTCGACGGAGGCGTCGTCGTCGACCTCGCCGCCGGCGGCCACGATCTGGTCGAGGGCGGACAGGGCGTCGCGGGCCGAGCCGGCGCCCCGCCGCACGGCCAGGTCGAGCGCGCCGTCGGGCACGTCGAGGCCGGCGTCGTCGGCCACCGCCCGCAGGTGCTCGGCCAGGGTCGTGGCGGCCAGGAGCCGGAACTCGAAGTGCTGGGTGCGGCTGCGGATGGTGGGCAGCACCTTCTGGGGGTCGGTGGTGGCCAGCACGAAGACCACGTGGCGGGCGGCTCCTCGAGCGTCTTCAGCAGGGCGCTGGCGGCGGCCGGGGTGAGCATGTGGACCTCGTCGAGGATGTACACCTGCCAGCGGCCGCCGCTGGCCAGCGCCGCCCCCCGGATGATCTCGCGGGCGTCCTCGATGCCCCGGTTGGAGGCGGCGTCGAGCTCGACCACGTCGAGGGAGGCGCCGGCCTCGACGGCCAGGCACGAGGCGCAGGTCCCGTCGGGCTCGCCGTCGACCGGGGCCTCGCAGTTGAGGGCCTTGGCCAGGATGCGGGCCGTCGAGGTCTTGCCCGTGCCCCGGGGCCCGCTGAACAGGTAGGCGTGGGCCACCGTGCCGTCCCGCACCGCGCCCTGGAGGGCCCGGACCACGTGGTCCTGGCCCTTCAGCTCGGCGAAGCGGCGGGGCCGGTACCGGCGGTAGAGCGACTGGTAGGCCACGCCTCGGAGGCTACCGATCGGGCCCCGGCCGCTCGGCGGGCCGGTTCTGGACGCTTCTCCCGCCATAGCGCGGTCCAGCGTCCAGAACCGAGGACGGCCCCGGGGACCGGCGCTCGACGTGATGGCCAGGCGACCTGCGGCACACCGCTCGACCCGCTGAGAGCTGCTGCCTTCCGACCCTGACTCGGTTCACGGGGAGCCGTTGCACAGGGCCCGGCCACCACGTCCAGCGCCGGCACGGGGCCGACGGGTCCAAGAGTACCCTGGTCCGCTCCCGGGAGGGATGCGAGAGCGGCCGAATCGGCACGCTTGGAAAGCGTGTGTGGGTCCTGCCCACCGTGGGTTCGAATCCCACTCCCTCCGCTCGTGTGGGTCCTACGCCCCACACGCTGGTTCGAATCCCACTCCCTCCGCCCTCGACCCGGAATTGCCCGCTGCCGGGTCAAGATGCGGCGTGACCGACGACGAGGCCATGGCCCTCGCCCTGGCCGAGGCCGAGGCGGCCGGAGCGGCCGGCGACGTGCCCGTCGGCGCGCGTCGTGCTCGATGCCGACGGCGAGGTGCTGGCCCGGGCCGGCAACGAGCGGGAGCGGGCCGGCGACCCCACCGCCCACGCCGAGGTGCTCGCCCTGCGCCGGGCCGCCGCCGCCACCGGCGGGTGGCGGCTGGCCGGCGCCACCGTCGTGGTCACCCTCGAGCCGTGCCCCATGTGCGCCGGGGCGCTCCTCGCCGCCCGGGTGGCCCGGGTCGTCTTCGGCGCCCCCGATCCCAAGGCCGGCGCCTGTGGCTCGCTCTACAACCTCTGCGTCGACCCCCGCCTCAACCACGAGCTCGCGGTCGCCGCCGGGCGTGCGGGCCGAGGCGTGCGCCGACGTCCTGGCGCGCGTTCTTCCGGGACAGGCGGCTCGGGCCTCCCCTGTAGCGTCGTCCGACGGAGGGATGCCAGAGCGGACGAATGGGGCGGCCTCGAAAGCCGTTGTGGTCTTCGGGCCACCGTGGGTTCGAATCCCACTCCCTCCGCCAACCAAGCGTGGTCTTCGGGGCCCCATCGACGGTTCGAATCCCACTCCCTCCGCCACCCGAGCGTGGTCTTCGGGGCCCCATCGACGGTTCGAATCCCACTCCCTCCGCACTCCACGCACCATCCGGTCAGGTCGACGTGACCCCGAGTCGCCGGCGGACGATGGTCCTCGCCAGGTCGAGGGCGGCGGCGTCCCCCCGCAGCACGAAGCTGAGCCCAAGTACCACCCAGCGTGATGGTGATCCCACGGAACGTGGCAGAGCGCCTACGCTGGGTCGATGCGGGTGGCAGTCATCGGCGGGGGCATCGCCGGGCTGGTGGCCGCCCGTGACCTGGGGCGGGCCGGCGCCGCCGTCACCGTGCTGGAGCGGGCTCCCCGCCTCGGCGGCCAGGCCGCCTCGTTCTCCATCGGCCCCGGCCAGGAGATCGAGCGCTACTACCACTTCGTCTGCATGGGCGACACCGGCTACCAGCAGCTGCTGGCCGAGCTCGGGATCGCCGACCGCCTGCGCTGGCGGGTCACGGACATGGGGCTGTTCCTCGACGGCGAGCTCCACACCCTGGGCGACCCGGTGAGCCTCCTGCGCTTCCCCCGACTGCGACTCCGCGACAAGCTCCGCTTCGCCCGCACGACGGCGGCGGCCAAGTTCCGTCCGGCGTCGGGCTGGGAGGACCTCGAGGACGTCACCGCCGTCGACTGGCTCGTGCGCAGCTACGGGGAGCGCACCTACCGCATCCTCTACCAGCCGCTGCTCGAGTCGAAGTTCCAGGAGCACGCCCCCGAGATCTCCGCCGCCTGGATGTGGGCCCGCCTCCACCGCCTCGGCCAGTCCCGCTCCCGGACGATGAAGGAGCGCATCGGCTACCTCGTCGGCGGCAGCGCCGCCTACGTCGACGCGCTGGAGAAGTCGCTCCTCGACCTCCACGTCGAGCTGCGCCCCGGCACCGCCGTCGACCGCGTGGCCGTGGAGGACGGTCGGGTCACCGGCGTGGTCGTCGACGGAGGGCACCGCCCCTTCGACGCGGTCGTGTCGACGGTCCCCGTGCCCCACGCCCTCCGGCTGTTCGACGGCCTCGGCGGGCCGTACTTCGACAACCTCCGGTCGCTCGAGTACCTCGGCGTCCAGGTGGTGACCCTCCGGCTCGACCGCCCGTTCAGCCGCTACTACTGGACCAACGTCAGCGACGCCCGGCTGCCCATGTCCGGCGTCATCGAGGCGACCAACCTCAACCCGCTGCCCGAGCTCGGCGGCGACGCCATCCTCTACATCCCCCAGTACCTGGCGCCAACCACCGAGCAGTACGCCGAGGACGACGACGCCGTGGTGAGTCGCTACTGCGACGCGCTGGCCCTGATGAACCCCGCCTTCGACCGCAGCTGGGTCAAGGCGGCGTGGGTCCACCGCGAGCGCTGGACGCAGCCGATCTGCCGCCGCGGCTTCACCGCCCAGGTGCCGGACATCCGCACGTCGGTCGGCGGGCTCTACCTGACCGACAGCTACCAGCTCCACCCGCACGACCGGGCCATCTCCTTCAGCACCGACCTCGGTCGGGAAGCGGCCCGCCTGGTCCTCGAGGACGGGTGACCACGGTCACCGCGCCGGCGCCCACCGCGCCGCCGCCGCCCGAACCTGCCGTCGCCCCTCGGCACGACCGCTGGGCGGCGGTCGTCGTCTGGGCCGTGACCGCGACGATGACCGCCGTCGGCGTCGGCCACATCGCCGCCTACGGCCGCAACATCCCCCTGTCCGAGGACTGGCACCTCGTGCGCCCGCTGACCGGCGCCGAGCCCAGCTTCTGGGGGTGGGTGTGGGCCCAGAACAACGAGCACCGCCTCCCCGTGGCCCGCCTCGTGTACCTCGGGCTGCTGGAGGTGACCTCCGACTTCCGGTCCGGGGCCGTCTTCGACACCCTGCTGATGGCCGCCGTCGCCGCCGCCCTCGTCCTGCTGGCCCGCCGCCTCCGCGGCCGCACCTCGCTGGTCGACGCCGCCTTCCCCCTCCTGCTGCTCCACCCCGGCAACTGGGAGAACCTCTTCTGGAGCTGGCAGATGCAGTTCGTGGTGGTGGCGGCCATGACCCTGGTCCTGCTGGCCGCCGTGGCCGGGAGCACCGACCCCCCGTCCAAACGGACCACCTGGGTGGCGGCCGCCATGGTGGTGCTGCTCCCCCTCGGGGGCGGGACGGCCCTGCCCCTCGTGCCCTTCGCCATCGCCGCCCTCCTCGTCCTCGCGTGGTCGGCCGACGCCGGGCGCTCGACCCGGCGCGTGGCCGGAGCCGCCTCGGTGCTGGCCGTCGTCGAGACCGGCCTGTACTTCGTGGGCTGGAAGGCGGCCACGTGGTACCCGGACAACCCCGGTCCGCCGGAGACGCTCGAGACCACGGGGAAGCTGCTGGCCCTCGCCTGGGGCCCCGCCGCCCGCGGCCGGTACGCGCTGATCGCCGTGCTGACCGCCGCCGTGCTGGTCCCCGCCGTGGTGCTCCTGGTGCGGGCCGTGCGCCGGCCCGGCCCGGACCGGCGGCCGGCCCTCGCCCTCGGGCTGCTCATCGGGGGCATGGCCGCCACCGCCGGCGCCGTCGCCTACGGGCGGGCCGCGCTCGTGCCCACGGAGGGGCTGGCCGACCGCTACGTCATCATCACCGTCCCCGCCGTCGTCGCCGCCTGGTTCGTGGTGCAGCGCTTCGGTGCCGCCGGGGTGCGCCGCCTGGTGCAGGGGCTGGTGCTGGTCGGCGCCGTCGTGCTCCTCCCGGTCAACTGGCAGCAGGGCTACGAGTGGCGGGACTGGTACGTCGGGGAGATGCGGGCCGTCGAGCGTGACCTCGATGCCGGGGTGACCGCCGAGGAGCTGGCCGACCGCCACGGCGAGTTCCTCATGCACTGGGACCAGGGCGAGCTGGTCCGCCGGATCGAGCTGCTGCGCGACGCCGGCGTCGGGCCCATCGGGGACGTCACCGCCCGCGACTGACTTGCAGATCGCAAGCGTCATCGTCGGGGCGCCGGCGTAGCCTCGGGGGATGCACGTCGGTGGCCCTCCTCACGTCGCCCTCCGGCGGGCGGGCCGGGACGGCGTCGAGTCGCCGGCGCAGATGAACCGCGCGCTCGTGCGGCGGGTGTGGGGCTTCGCCCGCCCGTACCGACGGCGCCTCGTCCTCTTCCTGGTGACGATCACCGCCGGTGCGCTGCTGGCGCTGGCCCCGCCGCTGCTCTTCAAGCAGATCATCGACGAGGCCATCCCCGCCGAGGACCGCGGCCTCGTCACCACCCTGGCCCTCCTGGCGCTGCTGCTGGCCCTCGTCAACACCGCGCTCGACGTGGCCCAGCGCTTCTGGTCGGCCGCCATCGGCGAGGGCCTCATCTACGACCTGCGGGCCGCCCTCTACGACCACGTGCAGCGCATGCCGCTGGCGTTCTTCACCCGCACCCAGACCGGCGCCCTCATCAGCCGGATGAACAACGACGTGGTGGGCGCCCAGCGGGCCCTCACCGGCACCCTCGGCCAGGTCGTCTACAACGTGATCACCGTGGTCACCACGGTCGTCGCCATGCTGGTGCTCGACTGGCAGCTGGCCGCGCTGGCCCTGGCCATCCTCCCCCTCTTCATCTGGCCGGCGAAGCGGGTGGGCGCCCGCCTCCAGGACATCACCCGCCAGGGCATGGAGGTCAACGCCTCCATGAACGCCACCATGACCGAGCGGTTCAACGTCTCGGGGGCGATGCTGGTCAAGCTCTTCGGCCGGGCCGAGTCCGAGGCGGCGCAGTTCTCGGCGAAGGCGGGACAGGTCCGGGACATCGGCGTGCGCAGCGCCATGTACGGGCGGGTGTTCTTCGCCGCCCTCGGCCTGGTGGCCTCGGTGGGCGCCGTCGTCGTCTACTGGGTCGGTGCGCAGCAGGTCATCTCCGGGACCATCAAGATCGGCGTGCTCGTCGCCATGGCCGCGTTCATCGCCCGCATCTACGGGCCGCTGACGAGCCTCACCAACGCCCGCGTGGACGTGCTCCTCGCCTTCGTGTCGTTCGAGCGGGTGTTCGAGCTGCTGGACACCCCCCGGCTCATCGACGACGCCCCTGGCGCCGTCGATCTCGTGGATCCGGAGGGCCGGGTCGAGCTCGACGACGTGTGGTTCCGGTACCCCGCCGCCTCTGAGGTGTCCCTCTCGTCCCTCGAGGGCGACGGGGTGACGGGCGTGGCCCTGGACGAGCGCCGCAGCGACGTCGTGCTCCAGGGCATCAGCGCTCGGCTCGAGCCGGGGACCACCGTGGCCCTGGTGGGCCCCAGCGGCGCCGGGAAGTCGACCCTCGCCTCCCTCGTCCCCCGCCTGTACGACGTGACCGCCGGTGCCGTGCGGGTCGACGGCCACGACGTGCGCACCCTCACCCAGGAGAGCCTGCGGGCCGCCATCGGCGTGGTCAGCCAGGACTCCCACCTCTTCCACGCCTCGATCGCCGAGAACCTGCGGTACGCCCGCCCCGAGGCCACCGACGACGAGCTGCTGGCCGCCTGCCGGGCGGCCCAGATCGCCGACGTCGTCGCCGCCCTGCCCGACGGCCTGGCCACGGTGGTGGGCGAGCGGGGCTACCGCCTGTCGGGAGGCGAGAAGCAGCGCCTGGCCATCGCCCGCGTGCTGCTGAAGGACCCGGCCGTGGTCATCCTCGACGAGGCCACCAGCCACCTCGACGCCGAGAACGAGGCGGCCGTCCAGCGGGCGCTGGCGACCGCGCTGGCCGGTCGCACGGCACTGGTCATCGCCCACCGCCTCTCCACCGTGCAGGACGCCGACGAGATCCTCGTCCTCGACGAGGGCCGCATCGTGCAGCGGGGCACCCATGCCCGCCTGCTGGCCTCGGGCGGGCTCTACGCCGACCTCTACCGGACGCTCGTGCGGGAGGCCGTGTAGCCGAGCGGGTGCTGGCCCGACAGCTCTGCTCGTGCTGGCTCCCAGATCGACTCTGTGCGCAGTAGGGCTCACGGGGTGAACCCCGATCGCGCGAAGAACGAACCGGCCACGTCCGCGTGTGCGGAGCACCGATGCGGAAGCGCGACCCACTCAGGCGACCGGGCGGGAGGGCGCCTCCCGTTCCTTGCGCAGTTCGGTCCACCTGTCGAGCCCTTCTGCGCACAGAGTGCTTTTGGGGCGCAGGTCCGGCGGCCCGGCGCTGCGGACAGCTGAGCGCTCAGCCCGGCGGCCAGAGGCGGGCCATCGCCTCCTCAAGGGGCAGCTCGGCCAGGCTCGGGACGACGAGGTCGGCGGGCGACAGGTCGTGGTCCCGGGTGAGGTCGTGGGGCACGGCGACGCAGCGCAGCCCCGCAGCCTTCGCCGCAGCGACGCCGTTGCCCGAGTCCTCCACCGCGAGCGCGTCGGCCGGCGCCACCCCGAGGGCGTCGCAGGCGGCGAGGTAGAGGTCGGGCGCGGGCTTGCCCGGCCGCCGCCCGTCGAAGCACGACAGGCAGGTGAACCGGTCGAGGAGGCCGAGCCGACCGAGGTGGCCCTCGACCCAGTCCGCCTCCGAGCTGCTGGCCACCCCGAGGGCCAGGCCGAGGCGGGCAGCGTCGTCGAGCCAGTCGTGCACGCCGGGGAGGACGGCCTCGGCCGCCAGGAGCTCGTCGCGGCGGGCCTTGCGGGCGGCACGGCGGGCCTCGTCGAGGGGACGGCCCGTGCGCTCCGCCAGCAGGTCGGCGGGATCGGCCGAGTTGGCCCGCCCGATGGTGTCGCTCCACTCCTCGAGCGTCAGCGAGGTCCCGCACGCCTCGAAGGTCTCCCGCCACGAGTGGAAGACGGGCCCCTCGGTGTCGAGGATCAGCCCGTCGAAGTCGAAGACGATCGCCTTCAGCCCAGCTCCCCCTGGAGGAGCTCCACGTCGGCCGCCACCCCGTCGAGCGGGGTCTCGCACACGACGGGGGCGCCGGCCACCCGCACCACCTCGATGAGGGCCTCGAGGTCCATCCTCCCGGCGCCGAGGTGCTCGTGGCGGTCCCGGCCGGAGCCGGCGGCGTCCTTCGAGTCGTTGGCGTGCACGAGGTCGATGCGCCCGGTGATGGCCTTCACCCGGTCGACCGAGCCGACCACCTCCTCACCGGCGGCGTGGGTGTGGCAGGTGTCGAGGCAGAAGCCGATGCCGGTGTCGCCGATGTGGTCCCACAGCACGGCCAGCGCGTCGAAGCGGCGGGCCATGGCGTGGTCGCCGCCGGCGGTGTTCTCCAGGTAGACGGGGACCTCGCTGTCGAGCTCGGCCAGGGCCTTGGCCCAGCGCTCGGCCCCGGCCACGACGGAGTCCTCGGCGTCCACGTGGCCGCCGTGGACGATCACCGCGGTGGCCCCCACGGTGACGGCCGCCTCGCACGTCTCCCGCAGGATCTTGCGGCTGGGGTGCCGCACCCGGGGGTTCGACGCCGCCAGGTTCACCAGGTACGGAGCGTGCACGTACACCGGGAACGGCGCCGCCCGGAGGGCCTCGGCGTCCGGGTGGGGCTCGGGCTTCTTCCAGCCCTGGGGGTTCGACAGGAACAGCTGCACGAGCTCGGAGCCGGTGGCCTCGACCCCGACCAACGGGTCGGAGGTCCGGAGGTGGGCGCCGATCTTCGGTCGGTCCTTCGCCACCCTCCGACGCTAGCGGCGGCGGTCCGACACCCGAGCGAGCGCCTGGTCGGGGTCACCGACGAGCTCGTACCCGGCGGCCGACAGCCACCCCGGGGTGGCCATGTCCATGAGGTCGCCGCACCGGGGCGGCGGGCCGGTGCGGGCCTCGGCGTCGGCCCGGTGCCCGAGGACCAGCACCTCGTCCAGGAGCCGCCGGGCACCGGCGTCGAGCAGAGCCAGGTCGTCGGACACGAGGGCCATCCCGCCCGACACCCCGACGGCCAGGGCCCACGCCCGCACCGCCTCGGCCGACAGCCCCGTGTCGGCCGTCCGCAGCATGAGGCAGTCGGGATCGTTCAGCCACAGGCGCCGGTGGAAGGCGCTGCGCACCAGGGTGCTGCGCCAGGCGTTCACGGTGGCGGGCGCCGCCTCGGCGTACCCGGGCAGCACGTCCGGACCCGGCTCCCACCACGGGGCCACGTCGGGCCCGATGCGCATGCCGTCGACCACGCCGATCCCGGCGGCGAGCGGGAGCCCGCAACCGAGGAGGAACACGTCGTCGCCGGCGCCCCGCCGCACCGCCTCCATGCCCGCCCGCACCCGCTGGGCCGGCGTGCGGGACGGATCGGCGTAGCGGCCGGGGACCGCGGGGGCGTAGGTGAAGTCGAGCTTCAGGTAGCGGTACCCGAGGGCCACGAGCGCGGCGGCGGTGGCCTCCAGGTGGGCGAGGACCTCTGGCCGGGTGGTGTCGAGCACGAGCACGGGTCCGCCCCAGGCCTCGTTCACGACGCCCACCAGGGGGCGGCCCGAGGCGTGGGCGGCGATCCAGTCCGGGTGGTCGGCCAGCACGGCCGAGCCCGGCGCGGCGACGAAGGGCGCCAGCCAGATGCCCGGCGTGCGGCCCGAGCGGTCGACGTCGGCGGCAAGCGCCTCGAGCCCGCCGGGGAAGCGCTCGTTGGGGAGGAGCCAGTCCCCGATGGCCTGCTGGTAGCCGTCGTCGAGCTGGAAGACGTCGAAGGGCCAGTCGGCGGCCCGGGCCAGGTTGGCCCGCACGTCGGCCTCGGTGACGGCGGCGAAGTACTGGTACCAGGAGCACCAGCCCACCGTGTAGGGCGCCTGGGTGCGGGCGCGGCCCTCCCGGCCGGCGGCGGCGGCCCACGCCTCCAGCAGCTCGGGGCCGGTGCCGGGATCCCCCTCGGCCAGACGGAGGTCGTGCAGCGTCCTGACCTCCCCGGGGGCCAGCACGGCGCCGCCGAGGAAGGCCTCGGCGGCCAGGGTCACGCCGCCGTCGTCCAGCCGGGCCCGGAAGGTGCCGTCGTGCTCCGTGCCGGACACGAACCCGGCGCACAAGAGCGGGTCGCCCGTTCCACGGTCGACGACGGTGACGAGCTCGCTGCGCAGCTCCCCCGGCGGGGCCACCGCGGCGTCGGCGTGGTGCAGGGCCCGGGCCAGCTCGATCGACCCCGGCGCCCGGGACGGGTCCTCGTCGTCACCGAGGCGGACCACCCCGCACGGCGACCACGACTGGTAGCCGTTGCGAAGGAGCCCGGGTTCGTCGCCGGCGGGGCCGACGTCCCACACGAGGGCGACGGCGTCGAGGGGAAGGGGCTCGTCCCCCCGGTTCGCCACCGACCAGGTCCAGCCGTCGGCGGCCTCCGCCACGGTCACCTCGACGTCGCCGGTGGCGATGGACCCGGGGCCGCTCGGCACCACTTCGACGGGCGGGCCGCCGGTCGGCCGCACGCGCAGCCGGGGCGCGTCAGCCGGCGTGGTCGACCCCCACCTCGGGCCCGGTGGCCGGTCCCCGGGTCTCGAGCCAGCGGCGGAACCCGGCGGCGTTCGAGTGGACGCCGTTGAGGGTCTCCAGCTTCTTGCGGTGGGCGGGGTCGGTGGACGCCAGCTCGCCGGCGAAGGCGGCGTCGAGGGCGGCGGCGATGTCACGGCCTTCGCGCCAGGCCGGCCTCGGCCACCTCGGCCCACCGCCGCAGCGTCTCGCCCGCCTCGTCGAGCAGTGGCCAGCGGGTCGGGCACGAGGCCGTAGTGGGCGAGGGCCATCCCCGACGGGCGGCGCTCGGCGAACCGCCGCAGGGAGGTCAGGGCCTGGTCGAGGTCGAAGTCCGGGGGCGGCGTGGAGGGCCGGAGGACGCCGGCGTCGGGGAGGCGGACCCCCACCGCGTCGCCGGCGAAGAGGATGCCGGAGTCGGAGTCGTGCAGGGCCAGGTGGTGCTTGGCGTGGCCGGGCGAGTCGACGGTGGTGAGCCGGCGGCCACCACCGATGTCGATCTCCTCGCCGTCCTCCAGCACGTGGATGCGCTCGGCCGGCGTGGGGTCGAGCCGGCCGTACAGCGAGTCGAGCAGGTCGCCGTAGACCATGGCGGCGGAGGCGACGAGGCGGCTGGGGTCGGCCAGGTGGCGGGCGCCCTTCTCGTGGACGTAGACGGTGGCCGTCGGGGAAGGCCCGGGCCACGTCGCCCACCCCGCCGGCGTGGTCGAGGTGGATGTGGGTGACGGCCACGCCGGCCAGGTCGGCGGCGTCCACCCCCTGCTCCGCCGAGCGCGGCCAGCAGGGCGGGCACGGACGACTGGCTCCCGGTCTCCACCAGCACGGGCGCCGGCGCCCTCGACCAGGTAGCCCGCCGTCACCCGCTCCCAGCCGCCGAGCAGGGTGTCGAGCTCGACGACCCCGGGGGCGATGCGCTCGGCCATCACCCCTGTCGTAGCAGATGCCCTCCCCGGGCTCCCTCAGGTGGTGAGGTCGAGCGCGGTCCGGGACGGGTCGACGTCGTTGGTGGCGGTCTGCGCCGCCCGTCGGCCGTCGACCTCGAAGGAGACCTCGGCGCCGGCGGCGCAGCCGGGCACGGCGTCGGGACCGGCGACGGCGAGCGTGTAGCCCGAGAAGCTCCCCGTGCGGCGCGTCGAGGTGACCCCGCACCGGACGCCGCCGACGAACGCCTCGACGGGCGTCCCCGGCGGGACGTAGCGGCCATCGCCGTCGAGCACCTCACCGATGAACTGGGCGGCCGGCCTCGACGCACCGTCCGGTGCGGCCGTCGAGAAGGCGACCTCGACCGTGGCCGTGGTGTCGTCCACCGGCCAGGGCAGCGCCGCGACGGCGTGCAGCTGGGTGGGCTCGGTGCCCACGAAGGCCCAGAGGACGACGGTCGATCCCGGTGCGCCGCACCCGGGAGCCTCGGCGTCCCCGAGCACGGTGACCTCGAAGGTCCCTCCCACCACCGACGACAGCGTGAGCTGGCACGGCGTCGTGCGGCCCTCGGTCACGACCTCGGCCCCGAGGAACCGTGCGTCGAACGGTGCGCCGTCCACCGTGGCCGTCCCCCGGATGACGACCCGGTCGTCGGCGCCGGCGACGGCGTCGGCCTCGGGGGTCCCGGGTCGGGGGTGAGCTCGAAGCTCGGCTGCAGCGCCGCCAGGTCGTCGGTCAGGACGTCGTGGCCCACCGGCCGCCGTCCGTCCTCGACCCACCGGACGAGGTCCTCGAAGGAGGCCACCTGCTCGGTCGTGGTGAAGCCGCAGTGCCCGGGGTCGCGATAGGTGCGCTGCACCAGCAGGTCGCGTCGCCCGGCGTCGTCCACCCGCCGCCGGAGGATCCGCGCCTCCTCGATGGGCACCTGCCCGTCACCGGTCGTGTGCATCGTCAGCAGCGGGAGCCGCAGCCGCCCCGTGGTCTCGTTGTCGGCGACGTAGGCCCGGAGCGCCGCCTCGTTGGTGATCAGGCGCACCGCGCCGGCGCTCGAACCGGTCCCCGTCCTGCTCCGGGACGACGCCCGCGGCGACGGCGAGCTCGGCCCTGCGCCAGTCGGTCTCCTCCTCGAGGCGCACGCCCTCGCGGGCGAACGGTCGGGGCCCGCCGCTGAGGTCGACCATGAGCTGCTCGAAGCGCTCGCGCCGCGCCGGGTCGCGCAGCGCCGGGCGGATCCGGTCCCGGATGAGGCCACCGAGGTCGATGGTGGCGCCGTCGTACTCCGCCTGGGTGACGCCGGCGGTGAGCGCGCCGGCGACGAAGACGTCGACGGGGTTCTGGAGGCCCGACGTGGCCCCTGCCGACCCGCACAGGGCCAGCGCGCCGTCGAACCGCTCCGGGTGGCGCTCGGCGGCCATGTGCGCGGCGGCGCCGCCCATCGATCCGCCGACGACGTACGTCTGGCGGGGCCGCCCGTGGCGCCGCGTGAACAGGTCCCAGAGGGCGGCGGTCTCGTCCGCCTCGCGCCCCGGGATCCAGCCGGTGCCGCTGAGGCTCGACGAGCCCCAGGCGTAGCCCTGGGCGATGAGGTAGGCCCGCATGTCGGGTGGGCCCACGCTGGCCTCCGGGTCGAACTCCTCGAAGCCGTGCATCCAGAGCACGAGGCGCCCGTTCCAGCGCTCCGGCACCTCGAGCTGGTACACGGCACCGCCGACGCCGGCCGAACTCGGCGCTCGCCCCAGGGAGCGCCTCGAACGCCGGATCGGCGAGGGCCACGCCCTCCGGCCGCTGCCGGACCTCGACCGGGTCGGGGACGGGGCGGGTGGTCGCCGACGTCTCGTCGGACGACGAGCCGCTGCACGCACACGTCGCCGCCACCGCCACGGCGAGCACCGAGGCCAGGCATCGCGCCGCCCTCACGACGGCGGGCCCTCGCCGAGGCCACGGAGCACGTGCTTCAGCACGTCGAGGTACTGCGCCGGCGGCCGCTGACCGCGGGGCACGAGGCGCTGGAGCGCCACCCCCTCCATGAGGGCGAAGGCGAAGTCGCGCCCGATGTCGAAGAGGGCGGCGGAGGCGTCGACCCGGGACCCGTACAGCTCCACGAACAGGGCCCGGCTGTCGGCGGTGAACCGCTCGTCCATCGCCGCCACCGCGGCGGCCAGCTCCGGATCCGTCCGGGCGCCGATCCACAGCTCGACCCACGCGACGAAGACGGGGCCCTCGAACATCGACCACAGCAGGTCGATGGCCTCGTCGAGGAGGTCGGCGGTCGGGTCGATGGCCGCCAGCGCGTCACGGAACTCGACCAGGCGCCGCTCGAGGAGGTGCTCGACCGCCGCCGCCAGCAGCTCCGCCTTCGTCGGGAAGTGGTGCAGCTGCGCCCCGCGCGAGACGCCGGCCCGCCGCGCCACCTCGATCGTGGTGGTGGCGGCGTGGCCCCGGTCCACCAGGCAGTCGAGGGCGGCGTCGAGCAGCCGCGCCCGGGTGGCGAGGCTGCGGTCCTGGACCTTCCGGGTCCCCGTGACCACCACCCGGCCGTTGTACGCCCGGCACACGAAACAGTCAACGCTGATTGTTTTTCCGGACGGGGCCGGGGGTTCCCCCGTTCTTTGGTACTCGGGCGACCGCATCGGTCGGTAGACCGCCAGAGAACGGGCGGGTCGGGCCGGCTCCCCGTGGCTGTCACCCCTCCGGAGCAGAATGGCCGACATGGCCGAGATGGCACAGGAGGCGCTCTTCGCCGACGAGCCCACCCTGCGGGTGGGCGAGCTGGCGGCGCGCCTGACCCGGGCGGTGGCCGCCGCCTTCCCGGGAGAGGTGTGGGTGCGGGGCGAGGTGGACGGGCTGCGCCGGCCCGGCCCGAGCGGCCACGTCTACTTCAACCTGTGCGAGCGGAACTCCCGGCGGGGCCCGACATCCACGGTGTCCGTGGCGCTGTACCGGGCCGACCGGCTCCGGGTCGAGCGGGAGCTGCGGGCCTACCCGAGCTTCCGGATGGACGACGGGCTCGAGGTGCGGGTCCGGGGCCGGGTCCAGTACACGTACGGGCGGCTCCAGCTGGTGGTGTCGGCCATCGACCCGGTCCACACGCTGGGCCGCCTGGCCGCCGACCGGGAGCGGGTCCTGCGGCTGCTGGCCGGCGAGGGGCTGCTCGAGGCCAACCGGCGCCTGTCGCTCGGGCCGGTCCCGCTGCACGTGGCCGTGGTGACCCGGGCCGGTAGCGCCGCCTGCGAGGACGTGCTGGCCGAGCTCCGGGGCAGCGGGCTCGGGTTCCGGGTCTCGGTGGTCGACGCCCAGGTGCAGGGCACGGCCGCGGTGCCGAGCATGCTCCGGGCCCTCACCGTCGCCGGCCGGCTCCGACCCGACGCCGTCCTCCTGGTGCGGGGCGGCGGGGCCCGCACCGACCTGGCCCCCTTCGACGACGAGCGCCTGGCCCGGGCCGTGGCCCGCTCGCCCGTCCCGGTCGTGGCCGGGGTCGGCCACGAGATCGACTCGACGGTGGCGGACGAGGTGGCCCACACCGCGGCCAAGACCCCGACCGCGGCGGCCGCCGTCGTGATCGCGCTGGTGGCCCGAGCCCTCGAGCGGGCCGAGGCGGCGTGGGCCGGGGTGGCCCGGCGGGCGACGACGGCGACCGCCGGCGCCGGCGACGGCCTCGACGAGCGGGCGGCCCGGCTCACCGCCCGCACCGAGCGGGCGCTGGCCGTCGCCACCGGACGGCTCGACCGGCGGGCCGGTGCGGTGGAGCTCGCCGCCGGCCTCCGCCTGAGCGCCGAGGCGGCCCGGCTCGAGGGCCTCGGTCGGCGCGTCGACGGCCGGCGGCTGGTGGCCCGCCTCGAGCGCCTCGACGGTGGCCTCGTCGCCGCCGGGAGCTCCCTCGGCCGGTCGGTCGGCCGCCGGCTCGAACGGGCCGAGCGCGACCTCGCCGGGTGGGCCGCGCTGACCGCCGCCGCCGACCCGGGCCGGGCCCTGGCCCGGGGCTTCTCCGTCACCCGCACCGAGGGCGGGCGGCTCGTGCGGGCGCCCGACGAGGTCGCCCCGGGCGATGCGCTGGTCACCACGCTGGCCGACGGGTCGGTCCGCAGCACCGTGGCCGAGGCGTCCCCGTGACCGCCGCCGGCGAGGGCCCCACCTACGCCGCCGCCGTCGACGAGCTCGAGGGCATCCTCGCCGAGCTGGAGGACGACCGGCTCGACGTGGACCAGCTCGCCGAGCGGGTGGCGAGGGCCGCCGCGCTCATCCGCCTCTGCCGCGAGCGCATCAGCGCCACCCGCCTCGAGGTGGAGCAGATCGTGGCCGACCTCGACGGCCCGGAGGAGGTGGGCTAGGCCGGCACCACCACCTCGGTTTGGGCACCCAGATGCGCGCTCAGGCGCGATCTGCGTGCCCAAAGCCGGTGCAGAGGGCGCCATCAGTGCCACCGGCCTCCCGGTAGCGACCCGGCCGGTCCTACGCTGCTCCGACGTGTCGGCGCCGTCGAGCCTCCTCTCGATCGCCGGGCCGGTCGAGGCACGGCTGCGGGCCCTCCTCGACGCCGAGCGGTCGCCGCTGGCGGGCGGTCGACCCCGACCTGGTCCCGCCCCTCGACGCCCTGGCCGAGCTCCTCCTGGCCGGCGGCAAGCGCCTGCGCCCGGCGTTCTGCCACTGGGCCTTCGTGGGTGCGGGCGGCGACCCCGGCGACCCGCTCCTGGTGGACGCCGGGGCGGCGCTCGAGCTGCTGCACGCCTTCGCCCTCGTGCACGACGACGTCATGGACGGCTCCGACCGCCGCCGCGGCGTCGACACCGCCCACCGCAGCTTCGCCCGGCCACCACGAGGAGGCCGGCTGGCGGGGCGAGGCCCGCCGCTTCGGCGAGGGCGTGGCCATCCTCATCGGCGACGTGGCCTTCGTGTACGCCGACGGCCTGCTGGCCGAGGCGCCCCTGCCGGCCCGCGCCGTGTTCGACGAGCTGCGGGTCGAGCTGAACATGGGCCAGTACCTCGACCTGCTGGGCACGGCCCGGGGCGCCGTCGACCTCGACGCGGCCCGGCGCATCGTCACGTACAAGTCCGGCAAGTACACCGTCGAGCGGCCGCTGCACCTGGGCGCCGCCCTCGCCGGGCGCCTCGACCAGCTGGCCGGACCGCTGACCGCCTACGGGCTGCCCGCTCGGCGAGGCCTTCCAGCTGCGGGACGACGTGCTGGGCGCCTTCGGCGACGCGGCGACGACGGGCAAGCCGGTGGGCGACGACCTCCGGGAGGGCAAGCCCACGCCCCTGCTCGCGCTGGCCCGGGCCCGGGCCACGGCCGCCCAGGCCGCCGTGCTGGACCGGGTCGGCGACCCGTCGCTCGACGCCGATGACAGTCGCCCGCCTCCAGGCCGTCCTGGTCGACACCGGGGCGCGTGGCCGAGCTGGAGGGCCGGATCGAGGCGCTCACCGCCGACGGCCCTCGAGGTGGCCAAGGAGCTGCCGCTCACCGCCGAGGCGCAGGTGGCCCTGGCCGAGCTCGCCACCTACGTGGCCGAGCGCACGTCCTAGCGGGGCGGCCGTGCGCGTCGTCGTCGTGGGGGCCGGCCTGGGCGGGCTCTCGGCCGCCTGCCACCTCACCGGGCGGGGCCACGAGGTGGTCGTGCTCGAGCGGGAGGACGGCCCCGGCGGCCGCACCGGGGTGCGCCGGATGGGCGGCTACACGTTCGACACCGGCGCCACCGTGCTGACCATGCCCGGCCTCGCTCGAGGACTGCTTCCGGGCGGCCGGCGCCGACATGGCCGACTTCGTCCGCCTGAAGCCGGTCGACCCCATGTACCGGGCCACGTTCGCCGACGGCTCCACCATCCGCGTCTGGCACGGCCGGGAGCGGATGACGGCCGAGATCGCCGAGGCGTGCGGGCCGGCCGAGGCCGCCGCCTTCGGCCGCTTCTGCGACTGGCTGGGCCGGCTCTACCGCGTCGAGCTGCCGAACTTCATCGACACCAACATCGACTCGCCCCTCGACCTCGTCCGCCCCCTCGGCCCCGCCCTCCAGCTGCTCCGCCTGGGCGGCCTGCGCCGCCTGGCCAAGGTGGTGGCGTCCCACTTCGCCGACGAGCGCCTGCGCCGCCTCTTCAGCTTCCAGGCCATGTACGCCGGCCTGGCGCCCTACGAGGCGCTGGCCCTGTTCGCCGTCATCACCTACATGGACACCGTCGAGGGCGTGTTCATCCCCGAGGGCGGGATGGCGGCGCTCCCCCGCGGCATGGCCATCGGCGGCCGAGAAGGCGGGCGCCACCTTCCGCTACGGCACGACGGTGGACGCCATCCTCCGGCGGTCGGGCTCGACCGGGCCGGTGACCGGCGTGCGCCTGGACGACGGCGAGGTGGTGGCCGCCGACGCCGTCGTGTGCAACCCCGACCTCCCGGTGGCCTACCGCACCCTCCTCGGCGGCCTCGACGCGCCCCGGGTCGCCCGCCGGGGTCGCTACTCGCCCTCGTGCGTGGTGTGGCACGCGGGGGTGCGGGGCCTGCCCCCGGCCGACGCCGCCCACCACAACCTCCACTTCGGCCGGGCGTGGGATGCATCCTTCAAGGCCATCCTCTCCGAAGGGAGGCGGATGCCCGACCCGTCGATCCTCGTGACCCTGCACAGCCGGGACGAGCCCTCCCTGGCCCCGCCGGGCTGCTCCACCCTCTACGTCCTCGAGCCGACCCCCAACCTCGACGGCCGCGTCGACTGGGTGGCCGAGCGGCCGCGGGTGCGGGACGAGCTGGCCGCCCGGGTGGCCGCCCTCGGGTACCCGGGCGACGTCGAGGTCGAGGCCATGGACGACCCCCTCGACTGGGAGCGCCAGGGCATGGAGCGGGGCACCCCGTTCGCGCTGGCGCACACCTTCCTCCAGACGGGCCCGTTCCGCCCGGCCAACGTCGACCGCGCGGGCCCCCGGCCTCGTCTTCGTGGGCTCGGGCACGGTGCCCGGTGTCGGCATCCCCATGGTCCTCCTCTCGGGCCGCCTGGCCGCCGAGCGGGTCGAGGAGCGGGGAAGCCGATGATGGTGACCCTCGAGCAGAGCTACGCCGAGTGCCGCGCCCTCAACAAGCGCTACGGCACGACCTACTACTGGTCGACCTACGCCCTCCCCAGGGTCAAGCGCCACCACGTGCACGCGCTGTACGGCTTCTGCCGCCACGCCGACGACATCGTCGACGACCTCGGCGCCACGCCGGTCGACGTGCGGGCCAAGGCGCTGGCCGACTTCGGCGACCGGCTGTTCGCCGACCTCGAGTCGGGGGACTCCGACGACCTCGTGCTGAAGGCCGTGGTCCACACCATCCAGGCCTTCCGCATCCCGCCCGACTGCTTCGAGCGCTTCCTGCGGTCCATGACCATGGACCTGACGGTGGCGACCTACGAGACGTGGGACGACCTGCGGGGCTACATGGACGGATCGGCCGCTGTCATCGGCGAGATGATGCTGCCGATCCTCGAGCCCACCTCGCCCGCGGCACGAGCCCACGCTCGGGACCTCGGCGACGCCTTCCAGCTCACCAACTTCCTGCGGGACGTGGCCGAGGACCTCGACCGCGGCCGGGTGTACCTGCCCCAGGAGGACGTGCACCGCTTCGGGGCCGAGGGAGCCCTGGCCGAGCGGCGGGTCACGCCCGGCTTCGTCGACCTGATGCGCTTCGAGGTCGAGCGCTGCCGCGCGCTGTACGCCTCGGCCGACCTCGGGGTGGACCTGCTGCCCCGGGCGTCGGCCCGCTGCGTCGGCGCCGCCCGCGTCCTCTACAGCCGCATCCTCGACCGCATCGAGGCCGCCGGCTACGACGTGTTCTCCTCCCGGGCCCGGGTGCCCACCTGGCAGAAGGCGGCCACCGTCGCCCGCGTCGCCGTGACCACGCGTTGACGTTCCCGGCCGGCGCGTGCTGGTGGCGGCCGTGGTCATGGCCCTCCTCCAGATCGCCGTGCCCCTGACCGACGACCGGGCCGTCCTCACGACCGCGGTGGTCGTGGCCTTCGCCGCCACCACGACCTTGCTGGTGGCCGGCACGTGGGGCGGGGGCCGGGCCGTCCTCGCCGCCGCCGTGGTCGTGGGCGGGACCCTCGTGCTCGAGGCGGTGGCCACCCGCACCGGCTGGCCGTTCGGGGAGTACGACTACAGCGACGACCTGCGCCCGGCGGTGGCCGGCGTGCCCGTCGCCGTGGCCCTGGCCTGGTGGGCCATGGCCGTGCCCGCCCGCGAGGTCGCGGCCCGCCTGGTCCCCGCCGGGTGGCAGCGGGTCGCCCTCGGCGCCGCCGCGCTCACCGCGTGGGACGTCTTCCTCGACCCCCAGATGGTGGACGAGGGCTACTGGACCTGGGCCGGCGGCGGGCCGTGGCGCGACGTGCCCATCTCCAACTACGTCGGCTGGTTCCTGGCGTCGGCCGTGGTCATGGTCGTGCTCGACCGCCTGCTCCCCCGTCGCGGGGACCAGACGGCGCTGCTGGCGCTGTACTCGTGGTGGGCCGTGCTGTCGACGCTCGGCTTCCTCGTCTTCTTCGGCGACCCGCTGGTGGGCGTCGTCGGCGGCCTCTGCATGCTCCCGCTGGCGGGGCTGGCGTGGCGGGAGGAGCTGCGTGCCTGACGTCGTCGTCGTCGGCGGCGGCGTCGGGGGGATGGCCGCCGCCCTCCGCCTCCGGGTCGCCGGCTACGACGTCCTCCTGCTGGAACGGGCCGGCCACGTGGGCGGCAAGCTCGACGAGCGGAGGCTGTTCGACTTCCGCTTCGACACGGGCCCGTCCCTCCTCACCCTGCCGGACGAGCTCGACGCCCTCTTCCGCCTCGTCGGGTCGTCGCTGGCCGAGGCCGTCGATCTGGTCCGCCTCGACCCCGTCTGCTCGTACCGGTGGCCCGACGGCAGCCGGTTCGAGCACCGGGCCGACCGTGAGGACGCCATCGCCGGGGCCGAGCGCCTCTCGGCCGGGTCCGGCGCCGCGTTCGAGCCGCTTCCTCGATCGGGCCCGCACCGCCTGGGAGGTGGCCGACCGCACCTTCCTGGCCGGTCCCATGGGGCCGCCCCGCGACCTGGTCCGCCGCCTGCGGTCGCCGCAGGATCTCCTCGCCATCGACCCGCTGCGCTCGCTCGGCGGCCGGGCCCGGCGCACCTTCGCCGACCCCCGCCTCGTCCAGTGGGCCTGCCGATACGCCACCTATTCGGGCTCGGCCGCCTCGGCTCCCGCCACGCTGGCCTGCATCGCCCACGTCGAGCAGGCCTTCGGCGCCTGGTACGTCCGGGGCGGCCTGGCCGCTCTCGGCCCGGCCCTCGAGCAGGCCCTCGGCACGGCCGGCGTGCAGGTGCGCACCGGTACCGATGTCGGGGCGGTGCTGGCCGATGGCGACGGGGTGACCGGCGTGCGCCTGGCCGGGGGCGAGCAGGTCGACGCCGACGTCGTGGTCGCCAACGTCGACGCCGACCACCTGTACGCCGATCTCCTCCCGGACGCCCGAGCCCTGCGGCGGGCCCGGCGAGCGCCGCCGTCCTCGTCGGGCTTCGCCCTGCTGCTCGGCATCGAGGGCCGCACCGAGGACCTCGGTCACCACACCGTGCTCTTCTCCCCGCCCGAGGGCTACGAGGCCGAGCTGGCCGCCACCGAGGTGCCCCGCGAGCCCACCGTCTACGTGGCCAACGCCTCGGCCAGCGACCCGTCGGTGGCACCCCCGGGCCACGAGAGCCTGTTCGCGCTGGTCACCGTCCCCGCCGGGGCCCGCGCCGACTGGGACGCCTACCGGGACCACGTGCTCGAGGTGCTGGCGGCCCGGGGCCTCGACCTCGCCGGCCGCCTGCGGGTGGTGGGGACGGTCACCCCCGAGGAGATCGAGGACCGCTACCGCGCCCGGGGAGGCGCCATCTACGGGACCTCCTCGAGCGGGCGCCGGGCCGCCTTCCTCCGCCCCGGCAACCGCGGCCCCCGGCGTGGGCTCTACCTCGTCGGGGGATCGAGCCACCCCGGCGGCGGCCTGCCCCTGGTGGCCCGGAGCGCGGCGATCGTGGCCCGGATGGTCGAGGAGGACGACCGGGGCCGTAGCGTCGCACCGTGAAGCAGGTGCTCCTGCGCCCCCGGTGGGTGGTGGGGACGATCATCGCCGTCGTCCTCGTCGTGCTCTTCGTGAACCTCGGCTTCTGGCAGCTGCGCCGCCTCGACGAGAAGCAGGACCGCAACGCCGCCATCGAGGAGCGGTCGTCCCGACCGGTGGCGCCCGTCGGCGAGGTGGTCGACGCCCGGGCCGGGTTCGACGACGTCGGGGACCTCGTCTACCGGCGAGCCTCGGCCCGGGGACGGTACGAGCGCAGCAGCGAGGTGCTCATCCGCTCCCGGTCCCTCGACGGCCGCCCCGGACAGTGGGTGGTCACGCCGCTGCGCCTGGACGACGGCACCGCGTTGGCCGTCAACCGCGGCTTCGTGCCGCTGGGGACCCCTGCGCCCGCCCCTCCTGGCGGCGAGGTGGAGGTCACCGGGCTGCTCTTCGCCACCCAGCAGCGCGACGGCATCGGGCCCCGGGACCCCACCGATGGGGTGTTGACCCAGCTGAGCCGGCTCGACCTGGCCCGCCTCCAGCAGCAGTACGACCCCGACCTGTACCCGCTGTGGCTCCAGCTCCAGCGCTCGGACCCGCCCGTGGACGAGGCCGCCCTGCCCGTGCTGCTGCCGAGCCCGACCAGGACGAGGGGCCCCACCTCTCCTACGCCGTCCAGTGGTTCCTCTTCGCCGCCATCGGCGTCGTCGGCTGGCCCCTCGTGCTGCGGCGGGCGGTGGCCGACGACGACCGGCGCCGGCGCCGGGAGGCCGCCGCCTCGGCGGCCGAGCCCGATCGGCCGCTCGAGGCCGCCCGCTGAGCGCACGCCGGGTGCTGGCCGCCGCCCGGGTGGCGGCCGCCGCCGTCGCCCTGGCGCGCCTGGCCCGGGGGGCCCGCCGGCAACCGCCGCTCGCCCCCCTGGACACCCGAGCCGGACGTCCGGTGAGCGTGGTGGTGCCGGCCCGGGACGAGGCCGGGCGCCTCGGGCCCCTCGTGGCCGCCCTCGTGGCCGACCCGCAGGTGGACGAGGTGGTGGTGGTGGACGACGAGTCGACCGACGCCACCGCAGCCGTGGCCGCGGCCGCCGGGGCCCGGGTGGTGGCCGGTCGGCCGCTGCCCGAGGGGTGGGTGGGCAAGCCGTGGGCCCTCCAGCAGGGGCTCGAGGTCGCGGCAGGGCACTGGCTGCTGACCCTCGACGCCGACGTGACCCCCCGACCGGGGCCTGGTGGGCGCCCTCGTCGCCGCCGCCGAGCGCGGGGGCTGGGACTGGGCCAGCGCGGGCGGGCGCTTCGCGGTGGGTGGGAGCCCGGCGGACAGGCTCCGCCACCCGGCCATGCTCGCCACCCTCGTCTACCGGTTCGGCCCCCCCGGCCCGCGCCGCGCTCCCCCGGTCGGCCGGCTCCAGGCCAACGGCCAGTGCACGATCACCCGCCGGGCCGCCCTGGCCGCGGCCGGCGGGTACCGGCCCGCCGCCGGCCACCTGACCGACGACGTGGCCCTGGCCCGCTCGCTCGCCGCCCGGGGGTGGCGGGTGGGCTTCCTCGACGGCACCCGCCTGTTCGACGTGGAGCTCCCGACCCGGGCGTGGGCGCGGTCGCTGGCCCTCCGGGACGTGACCCCGTGGCCGGCGCTCGTCGGGGACGTCGCGGTGGTGTGGCTGGCCCAGGCCCTCCCCCTGCCCCGCCTCCTCCTCCGCCGGGGCGACGCCCTCGACGCGGTGCTGCTGCTGGCCCGCCTCGGGCTCGTGGCCGGGACGGCGCCGGCCTACGCCCGCGCCGGCGCCTCCCACTGGCTCTCGCCCCTGGCCGACGTCCCGGTGGCGCTGGGCCTCACCGGGGCGCGCTGCGCGCCAGGACCGGACGTGGCGGGGCTCGCTCGTACGGCCCGCGAGGGCGAAGCGCAGCCCGATCAGGCTCATGAGCGCACCGGTGGCCGCCGTGCGGTGGGGCGAGTCGAGGAGCACCTGCGCCACCGGGAAGCCGAAGACGCCGACCCGGGCCCCCCAGGTGAACGACGAGGTGGCCGTGACGGCGGCGCACGCGGCGGCCGCCACACCGGCGGCCCGCGGCGACAGCACGACCATCCCGCCGACGAAGGTGAGGACCGACCGGCCGCCACGGAAGCCGGCGAAGGCGGGCCAGGCGTGGCCCACCATGGCCGCCCCCGCGGCGCCGTAGCCCACCCCCCAGGCGCCGGACGGGAGCGAGCGCCCGCCCGAGGCCGGCGGCCAGCGCCCCCTTCAGCGCGTCACCGGCGAACACGGGCAGCGCCGCCCGCCGCCCGAGCTGCTCCTTGACGTTCCAGTACCCGGGGTTGCGATCGCCCACGGCCCGGGGGTCGAGGCGGTGGCGGCGGCCGACCAGCACCGCCACGGGCACCGACCCGAGCAGGTAGCCCGCCGGCACCGCCGCCGCCGTGGCCCGCACCGTCGCCGCCCGCATCGGGCCGAGCCTGCCCCGTTTGGGCACGCAGATCACGGCACAACCGCGATCTGCGTGCCCAAACGCCAGGATGGGGCCGTGGTCGTGGCCTCGTTCACGCTGGCCCGGTACCCGGCCCGGCGCGTGCCGGCGGTGCTCGCCTCTCGGCGCCGCATGGCGGGGCACGCCGGGGCTGCGGTTCGTGCGCCACCTCGGGACCGGGCGGGGGGCGGCGATGGGCCTCGGGGGCGACCTCCGCCGGTGGGCCACGTTCGCGGTGTGGGAGGACGAGGCCGCCCTCGACGCCTCCGTGCCCGACCGCGGGCCGGCGGCCACCGAGACGTGGACCGTCCGCCTGCAGCCACTCGGGGCCCGCGGCTCGTGGGGCGGGCACCAGCCGCTGCCGCCGGACCGCGTCGACGCCGGCGACGGACCGGTGGCCGTGCTCACCCGGGCCCGCCTCCGGGTCCGCTCCTGGCCCGCCTTCTACCGGGCCGTGCCGCCGGTGGAGGCCGCGCTCCACGCCGCGCCCGGCGTCCTGGCCGTCGTCGGGGTGGGTGAGGCCCCCGTCGGGCTCCAGGCCACCTTCAGCCTCTGGCGCTCGACCGCCGAGATGGAGGCCTTCGCCGCCGCGCCCGGGCCCCACCGTGAGGTGGCCCGCCGGGCACGGTCCGAGCGCTGGTTCGCCGAGGAGCTCTTCGCCCGCTTCCGGCCCTACGCCTCGACGGGCACCTGGGGTGGCCGGGATCCCCTGGCCGGACGGGCCGGCGGGAACGGGTCGGTCGACACCGCCGCCGCCCGCCGCCGCAGCTCGGCCGGGACCACGGGGAACAGCATCCCGTAGGGCTCGCCGTTGAAGAGGTGGTGCACGCGGTGCGCCGCCTTCAGCCGCTCCAGGGGCCGCCACTCCCCCGCGATCCACGACAAGCGCCGGTGGATGTACAGGTCGTGGACGAAGACGTAGGCGGCGCCGTAGGCCGCCGACCCCAGCGACACGGGCACGAGCAGGTGCAGCGTGCCGATCGACGCCCCGGCGGCGAAGGACAGCATCCCGAGGCTGGCGAACAGCACGGGGAACCAGTCGTTCAGCTCGAACCCCTCGCTCCCGCGGCGGTGGTGGCTCAGGTGGAGGCCGCGCCCCGGGCCGTGCATGACCCAGCGGTGCATGGCGTAGGTCGCCGGCTCCATGAGGACGAAGGTCGCCACCACGACCAGGAGCGTCACCCCGTCGAGCGTACCGAGGCCTCTTCCCGGAGGTCGGCCAGGCGCCGGCGCTCCCAGAGGAGGAGGGTGAGGGCGATCAGCGCGAAGCCGTACACGTAGTCCTCCACGGGGATGTCCCACGGGATGCGCCACCCGGTGATCTCGTCAGGGTCGTAGCGCACGATCGCGGCCGAGCGCTTCGTCAGCCAGCCGTCGACCAGGACCTGGAAGCCGAGGCAGATGGCGTAGGCCACCCAGAAGCTGCGGCGCCGGAGGAGCCCGGTGCGCAGCCACAGCAGCTCGAGGGCGACGACGGCGCCGGCGGCCAGGAGGGCCGAGACCGTGTAGGCCATCACCGCCCTTCCAGGGTCCGGCGGACGGCCTCGTAGGCGAGGATCGAGCAGATCGGCACGACGAGGAAGAAGGCCACCTCCTCCACCGGCAGGTCGAAGGGCAGCTCCCAGCCGGTCACCCACCGGGGGTCGAAGGACCACAGCCCGGCGTCGATGGCCAGCACGTCCCACACCGTGAACACGGCGGCTGGCACCGCCAGCGTGGCCAGCAGGCGCCCCGGCCGCCGCCAGACGCCGGCGTCGTAGACGAACTCGAGCGGCAGCGTGCAGGCCAGGCAGCCGGCCATCAGGAGGAGGTACTCGAAGCGGCCCACCGCCCGAGTCCACCACCCCTCGGACCGCTACGGGCGACCCCCCACCACGAAGCCGTCGCAGGCGAGGGCGGCACCGCTGGCGTCGCGCCACCGCACCCGGTAGACGCCCGGGTGGGCGGTCCCCTCGGCGCCGGGGAAGCCCGACGGGAAGTCGAGGTAGGTCCAGGCGGTGCCGTCGAGGCGGGCGTCCCGCAGGGCACGCGCCCCGTTGGGCGCCGTCACCTCGACGGCGACGGGCCGGGCCACGGGGCCGGAGCGGTCCCGCAGGCCGAGCTCCGCCTCGCCTCCCGGCGCCACCGGGGTGCGGGGGGCACTGGTCTGGATCTCCCTCGGCGCCGGGGCCGGGCGCTGCCCGCGGCACACGTCGTCGACGGAGACGTCAGTTGGCGGCTCGTCCGGCGCGGGGGCGGGGACGAGCCGGGGCTCGCCCCCGGCATCGGGGAGCACGAGGGCGGCCGTGGCCACCGCGGCGATGAGGGTGACCACCACGGCCGCCGCCGTGACGAGGCCCCTGCGCACACTCCGATACTGCGGCCCGGCGGCCTCCGGTGGTGTTGCGGTCTGCCGACGAATGGGGCGGGCGTCAGCGCTCGCCGGGCCGCACCAGCCCGACCTCGTAGGCGTGGATCACCGCCTGCACGCGATCGCGGAGACCGAGCTTCATCAGGAGGTGGGCCACGTGGGACTTCACGGTGGCCTCGCCCACGTAGAGCTCGCCCGCGATCTCGGCGTTCGACCGGCCCCGGGCCACGAGGGCGAGCACCTCCCGCTCCCGCGGGGTGAGGACGTCGAGGCTGGCCGGCGAAGGCCGGTCGCCCGACGGCCGCCGGGCGAACTCCTCGAGCAGGCGGCGGGTGACGGAGGGGGCGAGGAGGGCGTCGCCCGCGGCCACCACCCGCACGGCAGCCACCAGCTCCTCCCGCCCCACGTCCTTGAGGAGGAAGCCGCTGGCCCCGGCCCGGAGCGCCTCGTAGACGTAGTCGTCGAGGTCGAAGGTGGTGAGCACGAGCACCCGCACCGGGTCGTCCACCTCCGGTCCCGCCAGCTGCCGGGTGGCCTCGATCCCGTCGAGGGCCGGCATGCGGACGTCCATGAGCACGACGTCCGGCCGGCAGCGGCGGGCGGCGGCCACCGCCTCCACGCCGTCGCCCGCCTCGTCGACCACCTCGATGCCGGACGCCTCGAGGATGGTCCGGAAGCCCGTGCGCACCACCGGCTGGTCGTCGACCACCACCACCCGCACGCCGTTCACCGCGACGGCTCGAGCGGCAGGCGGGCCCGCACCGCGAAGCCGCCGCCGGGCGCCGGCCCCACGTCGAGCTCGCCGCCGAGCAGGGCGGTGCGCTCGCGCATCCCCGCCAGCCCGTGGCCTGCGGCGGGGGCCAGGCTTCGAGGCCCCCGGCCGTCGTCGACCACCTCCAGCTCGAGGTCGCGCTCCCCGTAGCGGAGCAGGACCGACGCCCGGGCCGGGCCGGCGTGCTTGACGCTGTTGGTCAGGGCCTCCTGGACGATGCGGTAGGCGGAGAGGTCGACGCCGGGCGGGAGGGGGCGGCCGGTCCCCTCCACCCGCACCTCGACGGGCAGCCCGGCCCGGCGGACCGACTCCACCAGCGGCTCGAGCTGGGCCACCCCGGGCTGGGGCTCCCGGGAACCCGGCTCGTCGGGCGACCGCAGCACGCCCAGGAGGCGTCGCAGCTCGTCCAGGGCCGTCCGCCCGGTGTCGGCGATGGCGTCGAACGTCTCCTCGATCCGATCGGGCGGGCCGCCGGCGGCGGCGCCGGCCTCGGCCTGCACGACGACCATGCTCACGGCGTGGGCCACCACGTCGTGGAGCTCACGGGCCAAGCGGGCCCGCTCCGCGGCCACCGCCCGGCGGGCGTCCTCCTCCCGCTCCCGCTCGAGGGTCCGGGCCAGCACGCCGAGGGCGCCGGCGAGGACGGCCAGCACCACCGCCGGGTAGTAGTCGTTGAGGTCGGAGTCGCCGCTGGAGGCGGTGGCCAGCAGCCACAGCGCGGCCGTGGCCACCCCGATCGGCACCGAGGTGCGGGGCGGGCACCGGGCCACCACCGTGTAGAGGCTGACGAAGGCGCCCACGAAGACCGGGTCCGGGAGCTCGGCGATGCCGTAGGCGCCCGTGGCCGCACCGACGACGGCCCAGACGAGGACCGGCGCGCGGCGGCGCCAGGTCACGGGGACGGTGCCGGCGAGGAGGAGCACGACGCCCAACGGGGTCAGCGCCGGTTCGCTCGTGTAGCGGCCGATGAGGGCGGCACCGCCCACCTCGACGACCACGAGGACGGCGGCGAGGAGGCCGTCGGCCACGGTCGGGTCGGTGGCCCGCACGCGGGCGGCCAGGTCCCGGAGGCGCGGCATCGCCGGCACGGTAACGACGACGGCCGCACGCGTCGTCCCCCGCCCGGAGGAGATCCGGCTCCACCCTCCGGGGGAGGCGCCAACCGCTCCCGCGGCGGACGACACGGCGGCCGCGCTCCCCGAGGATCCGGGCATGGCCCTCGCCCTCGACGCCCCGACCGTGCCCCCGCCCGCCCGGCCGTCGGCACGGCGGGCCCGGTCCGCCGTCCTGCCGGTGCTGGCGGTGGCCGGCGCCAAGCTGGCCTTCCAGCTGAGCGTGGCCGGCCGCTACGGGTGGCACCGCGACGAGCTCTACTACGTCGACGCCGGCCGCCACCTCTCGCTCGGCTACGTCGACTTCCCGCCGGTCACCCCGCTGCTGTCCCGGTTGGCCACGGCGGCGTTCGGGGACTCCCTGGTGGGGCTCCGCTCGCTGGCGGCGCTGGCCGGCGCCGCCGCCGTGGTGGTGGTCGCGCTGCTGGCCCGGGAGCTCGGGGGCGGGCGGGGGGCGCAGATCCTGGCTGCCGTGCTGGCGGCCACGAGCCCGGTGCTCCTGGGAGCCGACGCCCTCTTCCAGACCGTGCCCTTCGACCAGTTGGCGTGGGCCGTCATCGCCCTGCTCGCCGTGCGGGCGCTGCGGGACGGGTCCCGGGCGCGGTGGGTGGCCCTCGGCATCGCCGCCGGAGTCGCCCTCGAGACGAAGTACACGGTGGCGGGCCTGCTCGTCGGCCTGGGCGTCGGGCTGGTGGCGACCGCCTCCGGCCGGCGCCACCTGCGCACCGCCGGGCCGTGGCTGGCCGGTGCGGTCGCCCTGCTGCTGCTGGCGCCGAACCTCTGGTGGCAGTCCCGCCACGGCTGGGCCAGCGTCGACTTCTTCACCGGCGGCGAGGGCTACGAGCCGGGTGAGACGTCGCCCGTGCAGTACCTCGGCGAGCTGCTCCTGATCGTCGGGCCCGCCACCCTCGTCCTGTGCGGCGCCGGGCTGCGCCGGCTCGGCCGGGACCGGCGCTGGTCGCCGCTGGCCGTCGCCGCCGTGGTGGTCGTCGTCGGCTTCCTCGCCACCGGGGGCAAGAGCTACTACGCCGCCCCCGTCGCGCTCCTGCTCTACGCCGCCGGGGCCGTGGTCGCCGTGGGGTGGCGGTGGGGCCGGTGGGCCGTCGCCGGCGGGGCGCTCGGAACGATCGTGGTGGCCGGCGCCTACATGCTCCCCCTGGCCGACGAGCGCTCGATGGTCGACCGTGGCCTCTACGAGCAGCGGGAGGACTACGCCGAGCAGCTGGGGTGGCCGGAGCTGGCGGCCGAGGTGACGGCCGCCGCCGGGACGCTGACACCCCTCGAGCGGGCGTCGGCGGCGGTGCTGGCCGGCAACTACGGCGAGGCCGGCGCCATCGGGCGCTTCGGCGGCGAGGACCTGCCGCCGGTGGTGAGCGGCCACGTCTCCTGGCGGTACTGGGTCGACGACGACGCGCTGGCCGCCCGCACCCTGGTCGTCGTGGGCTACCCCCGCTCGTGGCTCGAGCCCCGGTGCGCCTCGCTCGACCGGGTGGGCACGGTCACCAACGGTGCCGGGGTCCCCAACGAGGAGGCCGGCGGTCCCGTGTTCCGCTGCCGCCTCCCCGGGACCCTGGCCGACCTCTGGCCCGACGTCCGCCGGGCGTGACGCCTGGGACCGGGCGAACCGGACATAGGGGGCGAAGGGGATTCCCCCTGGTCGCAGGTCTACTATCGCCCGCCGTGCGCGCCGTCCTCCGCCTCGTCGTCCCCGCCGCCCTGCTGGTCGGCGCCCTGGCCGCGTGCACCCCGCCCCCCGAGCTCAAGGTCGACAACGCCGGCGACGCCGCCGACGCCGCGCCCGGGCGACGGCACCTGCGCCATCGCCGGTGGCGGGTGCACCCTGCGGGCCGCCATCCAGGAGGCCAACGCCAGGAGCGGCGCCGACCGGATCACGTTCGCCCTCCCGGGCAGCGGCGTCCGCACCATCCAGCTGGCCTCGGCCCTGCCGATCCTCAACGACCGCGACGGCGGCACCACCATCGACGGGACCACCCAGGCGGGGTGGGCGGCCAACACCTCGGGCGCCACCATCACCACGAAGCTCACGGTGCAGATCCGGGGCACCGGGTCGGCCGGCATCGACGGGATCATCGCCTACTCCGGCGGCAACGTGATCCGGGGGCTCTCGCTCTACAACCTGCGCCGGGCCATCACCTTCGAGGGCGAGGCCGCCGACGGCAACCGGGTGGTGGGCAGCTTCGTGGGCACCGACGCCGCCGCCAACTTCGCCCACGGGGCCTACGCCGCCCCTGCCTCCGGCGTGACCATCTCGCGGCGGGGCCGACGCCAACGTGATCGGCGGCACGGCGGTGGCCGACCGCAACGTGCTCTCCGGCAACGCGCAGGCCGCGGTCCTCGTCCTCGAGGTGGGCAGCGACGACAACGTCGTCGAGGGCAACCTCATCGGGCTCTCCCCCGGCGGCGGCCGCAAGGTGCCCAACACCTTCGGCGTCGACATCAACCGCGGTGGCGCCCGCAACCGGGTGGGCGGGACCAGCGCCGCCGCCCGCAACGTCATCTCCGGGAACCGGGGCGGCGCGGTGGAGCTGTCCCACGACGAGGCCACGACCGGCAACCAGGTCGCTGGGCAACTACATCGGCACCGACATCGCCGGCCGGCAGGTCCTCAGCTACACGGGCAACGGGGGCTGGGGCGTCCAGCTCCAGGACCACGTGACCGGCAACACCATCTCGGCCAACGTCATCGGCGGCAACAAGAACGGCGGCGTCCAGGTCAACGGCGGCGCCCACGGCAACACCTTCACCGGCAACTGGATCGGCACGTCACCGCAGGGCGACCAGCTGGGGAACGGCGGGATCACCCCGGGCGGCTTCGGGATCTACTTCGACGGCGCCGCCCACGACAACGTCGTCGGCCCGAGCAACAGCATCGCCTACAACCTCAACTCGGGCGTCGGCCTCGGCCCCGACGTGGCCAACGACCGCAACCGGGTCACCGCCAACGCCATCTGGGACAACACCGGGCTCGGCATCAACATCGCCCCGCTCAACGGCGTGAACCCCAACGACGCCGGCGATGCCGACACCGGGGCCAACGAGGAGCTCAACTTCCCGGTGCTGACCAGCGCCACCCGCTCGGCGGTGGTCGGCACGGCGTGCGCCGGGTGCCGGGTGGAGGTCTTCGAGAGCGACCCGGACAACTCCACGTACGGCCAGGGCCGGCGCTACCTCGGCGCGGTGACGGCCAGCGGGACCGGGAGCTTCTCGTACCCGTCGCCCTCGGTGGCCGTCGGGGCCCGGGTCACGGCCACGGCCACGGACGCCGTCGGCAACACCTCCGAGTTCTCGCAGAACCGCCTCATCACCAGCTAGCTGGTTGCTAGACCCGGGGGGATGTCCCCGGTGGAGGTGGAGGCCGAGGCGGCCGAGGTCGGCTTCGACGCCGAGCGGCTGTCGCGCATCGATGGGCTCCTGGGCGACTACGTCGACGCCGGCCGGCTCCCGGGGTGGCTGGTGCTGGTGGCCCGCCACGGCCAGGTCGTCCACCTGGCGACCGGCGGGCACGCCGACGTGGAGGCGGGCCGACCCGTCGAGGTCGACTCGCTGTTCCGCATCTACTCCATGACGAAGCCCATCACCTCGGTGGCGGCGATGCTGCTCTACGAGGAGGGTGCCTTCGAGCTGAAGGACCCGGTCAGCCGCTTCATCCCCGCGTTCGCCGACGTGCGGGTCTACCGGAGCGGCTCGGCGCTGAACCCGGCCACCGAGCCGGCGTCCGAGCCGGTGCGCATCTGGCACCTGCTGACCCACACCGCGGGGCTCACGTACGGCTTCCACCACGCCCACCCGGTCGACGCCATGTACCGGCGGGCGGGGTTCGAGTGGGGCACGCCGCCGGGCGCCGATCTCGCCGCCTGCTGCGACGCCTGGGCCGGCCTGCCCCTGGTCTTCCAGCCGGGGACGGAGTGGAACTACTCGGTGGCCACCGACGTCCTCGGGCGGGTGGTGGAGGTGGCGGCCGGGACGTCCCTCGACCGCTTCCTGGCCGAGCGCGTCTTCCGCCCGCTGGGGATGACCGAGACCGCCTTCTGGGTGGACGAGGCCGACGCTCCTCGCCTGGCCGCCCTGTACTCCCCGTCACCGAGGACGGGACGGATCGTGCGCAACGACGCGATGGGGGCAGCGGCGCTGTCGCCGCCCACCTGCCTCTCGGGTGGCGGCGGCCTGGTCTCGACGGCGGCGGACTACCACCGCTTCACCCGCATGCTCCTCGGCGAGGGCGAGCTCGACGGCGTGCGCCTCCTCGGCAACCGGACCGTGCGCTACATGGCCGGCAACCACCTGCCCGGCGGCGTCGACCTGGAGGCCATCGGGCGGCCCCTGTTCGCCGAGACCACCTACGACGGCGTGGGCTTCGGCCTCGGGCTGTCCGTCGTGCTCGACCCCGTGGCCAACAAGGTGCTGTCGAGCCCCGGCGAGGTGGCCTGGGGCGGCGCCGCCAGCACCAGCTTCTGGGTCGATCGCGCCGAGGGCGTCACCGCCGTCTTCCTGACCCAGCTCCTCCCGTCGAGCACGCTCCCGGTGCGATCGCAGCTGCGCCAGCTCGTGTACCAGGCGCTCGTCGACTGAACTGCGGGGATGCGCTTCAGCGTCTGGCCCAACCCGCAGCAGCCCTGGGAGTCCATCCTCCAGGCGGCGGAGCACGCCGAGTCCACCGGGTGGGACGGGGTGTGGTTCGCCGACCACTTCATGCCCAACACCGACGACGGGGCCCCGGCCGACGGGCCCACGCTCGAGTGCTGGGCGGTGGTGGCCGCCCTCGCCGCCCGCGTGCCCCGGGTGCGCCTCGGCACGCTGGTGTGCGGCAACACGTACCGCCACCCGGCGGTGCTGGCCAACATCGCCGCCGCCGTCGACACCATCAGCGGCGGACGCCTGGTCCTCGGGCTCGGCGCCGGCTGGCAGGTGAACGAGCACGCCGCCTACGGCATCGAGCTGCCCGGAGTCCGCACCCGGCTCGACCGGCTGGAGGAGGCGTGCCAGGTGGTGCTCGGCCTGCTGCGGGAGCGCCGCACGACGTTCGCCGGCGAGCACTACACGGTGACCGACGCACCCAACGACCCCAAGCCCGTGCAGGACCCGCTCCCCCTCCTCGTGGGCGGCGGCGGTGAGCGCCGCACCATGCGCATCGCCGCCCGCTACGCCGACGAGTGGAACGTCTGGGGCACGCCCGACGTCCTGCGCCACAAGATCGGGGTCCTCGAGCGCCACTGCGAGGATCTCGGCCGCGACCCCTCCACCATCAGGCGCAGCGCCCAGGCCCTGCTCTTCCTGAGCGAGGACGAGAGCTGGCTCGGGCGCTTCCGCGACACCGACCTCGGTCGGGCGGCCATCGTCGGCACCCCGGACGAGGTGAGCGAGGTGGTGCGGGGCTACGTCGATGCCGGGGTCGACGAGCTCATCCTCCCCGACTTCACGATGGGCTCGCCGTCGCGCCGGGCCGACACCTACGACCTCTTCGTGGAACGGGTGGCGCCGGCGTTCAGGTGAGCAGGACCCAGCCGCCGAACCAGAGCACGACCATGAACACGCCGGCGCCGAACTGGGCCAGCGCCGCCAGGCCGAAGCCCTTGAGCGTGGCGGCCGTGGCCCGCCAGGCGGTGCGCGGGTCCTTCGTGCGGAGGTGCTCGCCGACGTAGATGCCCAGTGCACCGCCGATCGGCAGGCCGACCACGGGCACGATGAAGAAGCCGGCCAAGGCGGCGGCGGCACCGAGCCAGAGCGACCACCGACCGGCGCCGGCCGACCCGGCCGCCCGTCGGGGCAGGGCGACGCCGGCCACCTCGCCGACGAGGCCGATGACGGTGATCGAACCGAAGACGAGCGCCCCCGGGCCGTCGAAGCCCTCCGAGATCCCGTAGCCGAGGGCGGCGGCCCAGATGAGGACCAGCCCGGGGACGACGGGCACGATGGTCCCCACCAGCCCCACGGCCATGGCCACCCCCACCAGGGTGGTGACCTCTCCCGAGGTCATGACGTCACGAGGTGGTGGTGGCGGCGGCGGCGGCGGCGAAGGCGGCGACCACCGCCGCCCGCCAGCGGGCGACGGCCTCCTTCCGCTCCTCCGCGGTGCGGCCGAGGCGGACCACGACCAGGTCGAGCGCCGGGCAGACGACGATGGACTGGCCCTCGTAGCCCCGGGCCGCGAAGGACCCGAGGTCGTCGCCCTCGATCCACCAGTGGGCGCCGTACAGGTCGCCCTCCTCGTCCGCCGATCGGACCCGGCGGCCGTGGTCGACCCACCCCTCGGGCAGGAGGCGCCGGCCGTCCCAGCTGCCGTCGCGCAGGTAGAGGGTCCCGAACCGGGCCCAGTCCTGCGCAGTGGCGTAGAGGTAGGAGGAGGCGATCCACGTCCCCGTGGCGTCGAGCCGGGGCCGGGCCGACGCCATCCCCAGCGGCTCGAACAGGCGCTCGCGCAGGAAGGCCTCGTAGGCCTCGCCCCGGCCCACCTGCCCGGCCACGAGGGAGGAGACGAGGTTGCTGGTCCCGCTCGAGTAGTTGAACCGTTCGCCCGGTGCCGCCGCCAGCGGGCGGTCGGCGGCGAAGGCGGCCACGTCGTCCTGCCCGGTGCCGAACAGCATCTCGATGACGTGCGACCCGCCCGCCTCGACGTAGTCCTCGTTCCAGGCGAGGCCGTCGCGCATGGCCAGCATGTCCTCGACGGTCACCTCCCGCCGGGGGTCGTCGGCGCCCTGCCATCCCGGTAGCCCGGCGGGCTCCTCGGTGCGCATGCGGCCGTCACCGACGAGCACCCCGACCGCGGCGTGCAGCACCGACTTGGCCATGGACCACGACAGCAGGCGGGTCTCGGGCACGACGGGCTCGTTCGGCCGGTCCCAGTGCTCGAGCTCGCCGCCGTACCGCTCGGCCACCAGCTGCCCGCCCTGGACCACCACCACGGCGTAGGTGGTGGCCATGGCCGGGTCGGTGAAGGCGGCGTCGAGCAGCGGCCCGAGCGCCACCCCATCGGGGGCGGGCCCCGTCGGCCACGCCGCCGTGGGCCACGGCACGCCGGGGGGCTGCGGCGGCAACGGGACGAGCGGGCGCTCCGACGACACGGTCACGGCCACAGGCTGGCACGGCGCGCCACCGGTGTCCTTCCGCCCTACGGGTAGCGACGGGCCTCCCCGTACGGTGGCGAGCGTGCGCATCCTCGTCACCGGCGCCACCGGCTACCTCGGCGGCCGCCTGGTGCCCCAGCTGCTCGACGCCGGGCACGAGGTGCGCTGCCTCAGCCGGTCGGCCGAGAAGCTGCGCGACGTCCCCTGGGCCGGCGCGGTCGAGGTGGCCGAGGGCGACGCCCTCGACCCGGGCGCGCTCGACGAGGCCCTGCGCGACGTCGAGGCCGTGTACTACCTCATCCACTCGATCGGCACCGGGCCGCAGTTCTCGGAGTCGGACCGCCGAGCGGCCACCACCATGGCCGAGGCGGCCGCACGCGCCGGCGTGGCCCGCATCGTCTACCTCGGCGGTCTCGTGCCCACCGACGGCGAGGCCTCACCCCACCTCGCCTCGCGTGCGGAGGTCGGGCAGATCCTCCTCGACGGCCCCGTGCCCGCGGTCGTGCTCCAGGCCGGCGTGGTGCTCGGCAGCGGCAGCGCCTCGTTCGAGATGCTGCGCTACCTCACCGAGCGGCTCCCGGTGATGATCACGCCGAAGTGGGTCGACTCCTGCGTCCAGCCGATCGCGGTCGAGGACGTGCTCCACTACCTCGTCGCCGCCCTCGACCTCCCGGCGGACACCAACCGCCGCTTCGACGTGGGCGGACCCGACGTCCTGACCTACCGGGAGATGATGCAGCGCTACGCCCGGGTGGCCGGGCTCGGCCGCCGGGTGGTGGTGCCGGTCCCCGTCCTGACACCGTGGCTGTCGAGCCAGTGGGTCAACGTGGTCACTCCCGTGCCCCGGGCCCTGGCCGTCCCCCTGATCGAGTCCCTGCGCAACTCGGTGGTGGTCTCCGAATCGGACATCACCACCCTCGTGCCGTTCGACCCGCTGCCGTTCGACGCGGCAGTCGAGCGGGCGCTGGCCAGCGTCCGCGACGGCGACGTGGCCACCCGGTGGGCCGACGCGGCGTGGCCCGACTCGCCCAGCGACCCCCTGCCCTCCGATCCCACGTGGAGCGGCGGCACCGTGTACCGCGACGAGCGCTCGACCTCGGTGGACGCGTCCGTCGCCACGACGTGGCGGACGGTCGAGGGCATCGGCGGCGAGCGGGGCTGGTACTCGTTCCCCCTGGCGTGGGCCGTGCGGGGCCTGCTGGACCGCCTCGTCGGCGGCGTCGGGCTGCGCCGGGGCCGCCGCCACCGCGACTCGCTGCGGGTGGGCGAGCCGCTCGACTTCTGGCGGGTCGAGGCCCTCGAGCGGGGCCGGCTGCTGCGGCTGCGGGCCGAGATGCGCCTCCCTGGGGAGGCGTGGCTCGAGTTCCGCATCGAGGAGGAGGGCGGGTCACCGGAGCTGCACCAGCGGGCGCTCTTCGTGCCTCGGGGGTTGGTCGGCCACCTCTACTGGTGGGCGGTCACGCCCTTCCACGGCATCGTCTTCGGGTCGATGCTGCGCAACGTGGCCGCCGCGGCCGCGGCAGACGAACGGTCCCTGGCTACTTCGCCGTGATGCGGACCTCGTCCGTCGAGGCGGCGCCGACCGAGTCCGTCACCGTCACCCGGAAGACGGCGGTGCCCTGCGTGCCGATCGCATCGACCCGCGCGCGGACCGACCTCGGGTTCTGGATCGTCGCCGCCGGTCCGCTCACCTGCGTCCAGAGGTAGGTGATCGGGTTGTTGTTCGGATCGGACGATCGGCTGGCGTCGAGGTCGAAGGCGGCGTCCTTGTTCACCGTCACGTCGGGCCCGGCGTCGGCCAACGGCGGGTAGTTGCCCGTCGGGGGCGCCGGAAGACGAAGCTCGCCCCGGCCGTAGACGTTGTCGGCGCCGGCCGCGCCGCGGTCGACGGTGGCGCTGTTCAGGAGGTAGGTCTTCAGCGTCGCCGGCGTGGTGGCCCGGCCGGACTCGAGCACCAGGGCGGCGGCTCCCGCCGCGGCCGGGGTCGCCGCGCTGGTGCCGTCGAAGCAGGCGGGGGCGTAGGCGTGGCTGGCCACGCAGGCGGGCGCGGTGAGGTCGGGTTTGATGCGGCCGTCGTTGGTGGGGCCCTGCGAGCTGTACGACCCGATGGTCGTGCCTGTGGGCGGGTCGATGGCGCCGACGGCCAGGGCACCCGGGCTGTTGCTGTCGGCGATCGGCTGGGTGGCGCTGTGGGCGTTCTGCCAGTGCTCGATCCCCGAGCCCAAGGTCTGGAGCTCGAGCACGTCCCCGGCCGTCCCGCTGCCGGCGCTGAAGAACTCCACCAGGAGGTAGTCGATGTCACCGGCGAAGTCCTGCTCGCACTCGGGGTGCTCGAGGGGCGCCGCCCCGCCGCCCTGGTCGTCGTAGCTGCTGCCCTCGAGGACGTGGAGGGAGGCGTCGTCGTAGATCTCCACGTCGTAGTCGGAGCGGTTGGTGCCCCAGTCGCTCCACCGGAGGCCGCTCAGGAAGGCGCAGTCGAAGGTCAGGACCTCGTCGCCGGGCCTGAACTCCAACCAGCCGTCGTCGTCGGCGTCGATCCAGGGCCCCCGCCAGTAGGTACCGGGGTTCGAGGACCCCCCGGCGGTGTTGCCGACGGAGTTGAACCACGCCATGCCTTGCGACACGGCGGAGTTGACCACGGTGGCCAGCGGCCCGGTGCCGTTGCCCGGGCCGTCGTAGGCCTGCCCGAGGGAGCGGGAGATGATCCGCACGCCCTTGCTGGCGAACCAGTTGACCGCGGCCTGGAGGTCGCTGGTGGTCTCGACGGTGGCCAGGAACAGCGAGGCGCCGGGCGCCATCTCGTGGACGATCTCGGCCACGGCCAGGCCGTGGTTCACGGGGTTGGCCCAGACGTCGCAGCTCGCACCGTTGTTCCGACAGAACGTCCCGGCCGGCGCCGGGACCTCACCGGCGGACTGGGACGCGTTCCACGACGAGCTCGAGAAGAAGTCGACGATGCCGACCCGCACGCCCGCGCCGTCCAGGCCGACGGTGTGCCAGGCCCCGGCGTTGGTCTTGGCCACCTCCTGGCCGACGACCTGTGCGGCGCCTCCTCCGGCCGACGGTCCCGGCGCGGTGGTCGCCTGCGCCAGCGGCGCGCTGACGGCGAGCGGTGGCCGCAACTGGTCGATGCCGGGGCGCTGCTCGAGCTGCTCGAGCTGGTCGGCCGGCACCGTCGCCTGGACGAGCACGCCTGGCACCTCACCCTCGATCACCCCGCCGGCCGACGCCACGGCGGCCCGGGCCTCGGCCGCGGGCAGGGAGTGCAGCACCTCGACCCGCAGGCGGCCGCCCACGGCGTCGATGCCCGGGGCCGGCGAGCGGCCGCTGTCGGCGCGCGCCACCGCGTCGCGCAGGGCGCCGTTGGTGAGACGGACGCCGGTGTCGTCGCGGCCGGGCGCCACCGCCGCCTCCTGCGCCGCGGCGACGGTCACGCCGCCCAGCAGCCAGGGGCCGAGCAGCAGCGAGCCGAGCATGCCGGCAGCAGCGAGCATGCGGGCAGGTCGTCGTTCCATGGGGAGCTCCTTCCGGAGCGGGAGGGTCGGGCGACCGAGGGACAGGGTGACCGGTCGACCTTGGGCGCACCTTGCGTGATCCTTGGCCCCCTGGGACCTGCGCGCGCTGGGCGCGATCTCCCGCCCGCCGGTCACCGACCGGGACGGTGGCGGGAGCCGAGGCGAGGCGCAGGCGGCGGGCGTAGCGTTCCCGCATGGACCCGTTCACCCCCGCCACCGAGCTCGCCGACAGCATCCGCCGGCGGGAGGTGAGCCCGGTCGAGCTGGCCGAGCTGTACCTCGGCCGCATCGACAAGCTGGACCCGGAGCTCAATGCCTTCTGCTTCCGTGACGACGACCGCGTCCTCGGCTGGGCCCGGGAGGCGGAGGCGGCCGTGACCGGCGGCTCGGCCGACGAGCTGCCGCCCTTCCACGGCGTGCCCCTTCCGATCAAGGACCTGAACCGGGTGGCCGGCTGGCCCACCACCTACGGGTCGCGGGGCGCGTCGAGCGCCCCGAACACCGACACGGACCTGGTGGTCCAGCGCTTCATCGACGCCGGCTTCATCCCCCTCGGCATGACCAACTCCCCGGAGTTCGGGACGGTGTCCTTCACCGAGAGCGAGGCCCATGGCGTGACCCGGAACCCGTGGGACCCCGAGCGCACGCCGGGCGGGTCGAGCGGGGGTGCCGGCGCGGCGGTGGCGTCCGGCATGGCGCCCATCGCCCACGCCAGCGACGGCGGCGGATCGATCCGCATCCCCGCCTCGTGCAACGGGCTGGTGGGGCTCAAGGGCAGCCGCAACCGGGTGGCCAACGGGGTCAACGAGCTGGAGGGCTTCGCCACCAGCGGCGTGCTCACCCGGACGGTGGCCGAGACCGCCGCCGTGCTCGACGTGATCGGCCGACCCGATCCGCTCGGCTGGTACAACGCCCCGCCCCCGGCCCGCCCGTGGTCGGCGGCTATGCGCGAGGAGCCGGGGCGCCTGCGCATCGGCTTCACCACCACGCCGCCCGTCGACGTCCCGATGGACGACGCCTGCGTCGAGGCCGTGCGGCGGGCCGCCGAGGCGCTGGGCGGCCTGGGCCACGACGTCGAGGAGGTCACGCTGGCCATGCCCGACGCCGACGCCTTCGTCGAGGCCTTCGGGATCGTCTGGAACGTCGGCTCGGCGGGCGTCCCCCTCGACGACTGGGAGGCCATCGAGCCCCTCAACGCCGCGCTCCGGCGGGCCGGCCAGTCCACCGACTCGATCAGCTACGTCGAGGCGGTCATGAAGACACAGCTCCTCGGTCGCCCGATCATGTCCAACTTCGCCGACGGCCTCGACGTCCTCGTCACGCCCACCATGGCGGTGGAGCCGCCCCGCTGCGGATCGGTGTGGGAGGGGGCCGACGTCGAGCCGATGCTGGCGCTCATGAACTGCTTCCCGATGGCCGTGTTCACGTCCGTCTGGAACGTGACCGGCCTGCCCGCGCTGTCGCTCCCGTTGCACGAGGCGCCCTCGGGGCTCCCGATCGGCGTCCAGTTCGTGGCCGGCCCGTGGCGGGAGGACGTCCTCCTCCAGCTCGGCGCCACCCTCGAACAGGCCCTGCCCTGGAAGGACCGCCGCCCGGCGCTGGCCGGCTGAGCTCGGTCGTTGTCGAGTTGTGCACGCTGACGGTGCACAACTCGACAACGTTGGTGATCGGGCGCGGCAGGATCAGGGGGTGCTGCTCGCCGACCTGGTCGCCACCACCGAGGCGCTCCGGGCCACCCGGGCCCGCTCGGCCAAGGTGGCCGCCCTGGCCGACCTGCTGCGACGGCTCGAGCCGGAGGAGCGGCTGCCGGCCACCGCCCTCCTGATCGGCGAGGCCCGCCAGGGCAAGGTGGGCATCGGGTGGGCCACGGTGGCCGAGGCCGGGGAGGGGGTCCCGCCCGCCGCCGAGCCCTCGCTCACGGTGACCGACCTCGACGCCACCCTCGACGCCGTGGCCGTCATGTCCGGCCCCGGCTCGGGCGGGGCCCGGGTGGCGGCGATCCGCTCCCTCTTCAGCCGGGCCACCGAGGCCGAGGCCGAGCTGCTCCGCCGCCTGCTCCTCGGCGACCTCCGCCAAGGAGCCCTCGAGGGGATCATGGCCGACGCCGTGGCCAAGGCGGCCGGTGTGCCCGCCCCGTTGGTGCGTCGGGCGGCCATGCTCGCCGGCGACCTGCCGGGGGTGGCGGAACGGGCGCTCGCCGGCGGCGCCGAGGCGCTGGCCGCGGTCGGGCTGCGGGTGCTCACCCCGGTCCAGCCCATGCTGGCGGCCACCAGCGCCACGGTGGCCGAGGCGGTGACCGGCTGCGGGCGCAGCTCCGTGGAGTGGAAGCTCGACGGGGCCCGGGTGCAGGCCCACCGCGCCGGCGACGAGGTGCGGCTGTTCACCCGCAACCTCAACGACGTCACCGCCCGGCTCCCCGGGGTCGTCGACGTGGTGCGGTCGCTCCCCGTCGAGTCGGTCGTCCTGGACGGCGAGGTGCTCTACGGCGAGGAGCGTCCCGCCGCCTTCCAGGACACGATGCGGCGCTTCAGCAACCAGTCGGGCGGCGGGAGCGGGCTCGGTGTGTGGTTCTTCGACGTCCTCCACGTCGACGGGACGGACCTCCTCGACGAGCCGCTGGAGGCCCGCCTCGACGTGCTCGAGCGGGTCGCCGGCCCCTGGCGCATCCCCGGCACGCTCACCGCCGACCCCGACGAGGCGGCCGGGGTGCTCGACGACGCGCTGGCCAACGGCCACGAGGGGGTCGTCGTGAAGGGCGCCTCGTCGCTCTACGAGGCCGGGCGCCGGGGCTCGGCGTGGCGCAAGGTGAAGCCCGTCCGCACCCTCGACCTCGTCGTGCTCGCCGCCGAGTGGGGCCACGGCCGACGCCAGGGGTGGCTCTCCAACCTCCACCTCGGCGCCCGCGACCCGGACGGCGGCTTCGTGATGGTGGGCAAGACGTTCAAGGGGCTGACCGACGAGCTGCTGGCGTGGCAGACCGAGCAGCTCCTGGCCCGGGAGACCGGCCGCTCCGGCATCGTCGTCGAGGTCCGCCCCGAGCTGGTGGTGGAGATCGCCGTCGACGGGGTGCAGGCCTCGCCCCGCTACCCCGGCGGCGTGGCCCTCCGCTTCGCCCGCGTCCGCCGCTACCGGTCGGACAAGGGCCCGGCCGAGGCCGACCTGATCGCCGACGTGCAGGCCATGCTCCCCGGCCGGTCCTAGCCGTTCTTTGGTTCTCTCCCTACCGCTCCTGTAGGGAGAGAACCAAAGAACGGATCAGAGGCCCCGGCGGCGGGCCTCGGCCTGGGCGTGGACCCACGTCCCGCGGAGCTCGTCGGCCGCCGGGTCGGTCACCAGCCAGGCGATGGCCCGGCCGATCTCCTCGGGGGTGGCCGCCCGGTAGTGCTGGCGGTAGAGGTCGGCCCGGCCCGCCGCCTCCATGCGCTCGGTCACCGTCAGGCCGGGGTCGACGCTGAACACCCGGATCCCCTCGTCGCCGTGCTCGACGTGGAGCAGCGGCGCGACCCGGCCGAGGGCGGCCTTGCTCATGGCGTAGGCCAGGCTCCAGCCGCCCTCCCCGACGCGGGCGGGCGGGTCCTGCACCCCGGCGCCGGACACGAGGTTCACGATCGTGCCGGCGCCCCGCCCGCGCATCCCGGGCAGCACCGCCTGCACGAGGGCCAGCGGGGCGAACACGTTGCCCTCGAAGACGTCACGCAGCTGCGCCTCCGTCAGGTCGACGAACGGCGCCAGCGTCCCCTCGCCCTGGAACACCGCGTTGTTGACGAGCACGTCGACCGGGCCCAGCGCCTCCTCCGTCCGCGCCACCGCCGCCTCCACCGAGGCGCGGTCGAGGAGGTCCATGGGCACGGCGAGCGCCCGCCGACCGGCGGCCTCCACCGCCGCCGCCGTGGTGTCGAGCCCGCCGGCCACGACGACATCCGATCCCGCCTCCAGCCGGGCCGTCCCGTCCACCACCGTGCGGGCGGCCAGGGCCACGTCGAGGCCGGCCCCGGCCAGGGCCACCGCTGCCGCCCGCCCGATCCCCCGGCTCGCCCCCGTCACCAGCGCCACGCCCACGCCGCCACCCCAGCACATCGGGGAACATCGGGGGCCACACTGCGGTTGCACCAGGTGCAGTTCTTGAGCACGCAACCACTTCAGGAGACGGGCATGCCTGCTGTCACCGCCGATCCCCTCACCCTCCCCCGCCTGTCCGAGCCGGGCCCGGACGCCGTCGAGCGTCCGGTGCACCTGCGCACCACCGCCCCCTCCGGCTACGAGGGCGAGGGCTTCCCCGTGCGCCGCGCCTTCGCCGGCGTGCCCACCGAGCTGCTCGACCCGTTCATCCACATGGACCAGATGGGCTCCGTGGACTACGGCCCCGGCGAGCCGCGGGGCACGTCGTGGCACCCGCACCGGGGCTTCGAGACCGTCACCTACATGCTCGACGGGACGATGCAGCACCAGGACTCCCACGGGGGCGGGGGTGTGATCGCCGACGGCGCCACCCAGTGGATGACGGCCGGCGCCGGGATCCTCCACATCGAGACCCCGCCCGAGGAGCTCGTGGTGTCGGGCGGCCTGTTCCACGGCCTCCAGCTGTGGGTCAACCTCCCCGCCAAGGAGAAGATGGTGGCGCCCCGCTACCAGAGCCTCGAGGGCGCCGAGGCGGCGCTGCTGTCGTCGGGCGACGGCGGCGCGCTCGTCCGGGTCATCGCCGGCGAGGTGGACGGCCACGCCGGGCCGGGCGCCACCCGCACCCCGATGGCCTTCGTCCACGCCACCGTCGCTCCCGGGGCCGAGCTGGTGCTCCCGTGGCGGCCCGACTTCAACGCCCTCGTCTACGTCCTGTCCGGCTCGGGGCGGGCCGGCGCCGACGGCGCGCCCGTGACCGGTGGGCAGCTCGCCGTCTTCGGTCCCGGCGACCACCTGCGGGTGGTGGCCGACGCCCGCACGGACGCCCTCGAGGTGGTCGTGCTCGGCGGCCGCCCCATCGGCGAGCCGGTGGCCTGGTACGGGCCCTTCGTGATGAACACCAGGGCGGAGCTGGCCCAGGCGCTCGACGACTACCAGTCGGGCCGCCTCGGCGTGGTGCCCCCCGGCGCTCTCATGCCCCACACCGCCTGACCCCACCCCGTCTGGGCACGCACATCGCGGCTCTACCGGCACGGGCGTGCCCAAACGGGTGGCGCGGGCCCTGCCTTGCCCCCGACGGGCCCGGCCACCATAATCCCGACCTAACCGATCGGGATTCCCTGGAGGCGACGCCGCGTGGCCCTCTCCGTCCACTGGTTCCTGCCCACCGGCGGTGACAGCCGCGACGTGGCCGGGTTCGGCGCCGCCCGCGGCGACCGGCCCGCAAACCTCGAGTACCTGTCGCTGGTGGCGGGCGCCGCCGAGCGGGCCGGCTTCGATGCCGTCCTCACCCCGACGGGCACGTGGTGCGAGGACGCCTGGCTCACCACCGCCGCGCTCCTGCGGGAGACGTCCCGGCTCCGGTTCCTCGTCGCCTTCCGACCGGGCTTCCTGTCGCCCACCTTGGCGGCGCAGCAGGCGGCCACCTTCCAGCGGCTGTCCGAGGGGCGCCTCCTCCTCAACATCGTGACCGGGGGCAGCGCGGACGAGCAGCACCGCTTCGGCGACTGGTCCGAGAAGGACGAGCGCTACGAGCGCACCGCCGAGTTCCTCACGATCGTGCGGGGCGCGTGGTCGGGGAGAGCCGTTCGACTTCTCCGGGCGCCACTACCGGGTGGCCGGCGCCACCATCACCGGACGGCTCGAGCCGGTGCCCGGCATCTTCTTCGGGGGCTCCTCGGACGCCGGCAAGCAGGTGGCCGCCGAGCACGCCGACGTGTGGCTCATGTGGGGCGAGCCGCCCGCCGCCGCCCGGGAGCAGGTCGACGACGTCCGCCGGCGGGCGGAAGCCGCCGGGCGGCACCTCCGCTACGGCATCCGCCTGCACGTCATCGCCCGCGCCGAGGCGGCGGACGCCTGGGCCGTGGCCGACCGCCTGCTCGACGCCATGCCCCCGGACGTGGTGGCCAAGGCCTTCCGCCGCCTCTCCCGGGAGGAGTCGGTCGGGCAGCAACGGATGCTCGCCCTCCACGGCGGGCGGCGCGAGGACCTGGTCATCGCCCCCAACCTCTGGGCCGGGTTCGGGCTCGTGCGCAGCGGGGCGGGGACCGCCCTCGTCGGCAGCTACGACGAGGTGGCGGAGCGCATCGCCGAGTACCACGAGATCGGGTTCGACCACGTCATCCTCTCGGGCCAGCCCCACGTGGAGGAGGCCCTGGAGGTCGGCGAAGGGGTCCTGCCGTTGCTGGGTCGCGCCGGGCTGCTGGCCCGCTGACCGATGGCCTTCCCCGACTTCTTCGTCATCGGCGCGCCGAAGGCCGGCACCACCGCGCTCCACGCGGCGCTGGCCACCCACCCGCAGCTGTTCCTGTCGTCGGTCAAGGAACCGAAGTTCTTCCTGTTCGACGATCACGGGCAGGCGCCGCCGCGGCCGACGGGACCGGGCGACGCCCACAGCGCCCAGGAGTGGGTGTGGCGCCGGGACCAGTACGAGGGGCTGTTCGCCGACGCGGCCCCCGGGCTGCTCCGGGGCGAGAGCACGCCGTTCTACCTGAGCGACTTCCCGGCCCAGGAGCGGCTCCGGGAGGCGGTCCCCGACGCCCGCCTCGTCGCCGTGCTGCGCGACCCCGTCGACCGGGCCTACTCCAACTGGGCCCACCTGTGGGCCGACGGGCTCGAGCCCGAGGCCGACTTCCTCACCGCCTGCGAGCTCGAGGACGAGCGCGAGGCGGCCGGGTGGGCCCGGTTCTGGCGCTACCGCCGCCTCGGCCGCTACGGCGAGCAGCTGGAGCACCTGTACTCCCTCTTCCCGCCGGAGCAGGTCCACCTCCTGCGCTACAAGGACCTCGTCGACGCGCCCGAGGCGACGGTCGACGGCATCTGCGCTTTCCTCGGCGTGGAGCAGGGCCTGATCGACGAGGTGCCGTCGGCCAATGTGTCCACCTACGTCCCGCCCTCGCTGACCACGCGGGTGCTCCAGGAGACCCTGCGCCGCGGCGCCGACGTGGGCCGGCACTTCCCCCCCCAGCTGTGGCGGATGGCCAGCGCCCCGCTCCTCTCGGCGCTCAAGGGGCGCCAGCCGCGGGTCCGGCCCGAGCTGGACCCCGAGGACCGTCGTCGGCTGGTGGCCTGGTTCGCCGACGACATCCAGCTCCTCGAGGACGTCACCGGGCGCTCGTTCGGCGACTGGTGCGCCGACAGGACGGGCGGCGCCTTCACCGTCCGGAAGTCGGCTGGCGCGTCGAGCGCCGAGGCGGCCCCTGGGTAGGGTCCCCGGCCTGGACGAGCGGGACCGGAGACGGCCCGCCCCCGAGGTCGAGGAGACGGGGGAGGGGCTCAACGAGGGAGACGTGCCCTTCACCCCGGGCACGGCACGGGCGGCGTTGGCCGTCCGCGACTTCCGCATCGTCTGGCTCGGGGCCTTCTCCTCGAACATCGGCACGTGGATGCAGAACGTGGTGCTCGGGGCCTACGCCTTCGAGCTCACCCGCTCCCCGGCCTACGTCAGCCTCGTGGCCTTCGCCCAGCTCGGTCCCCTGCTGGTGCTGTCGGTCGTCGGTGGGCTGCTGGCCGACACGATGGACCGCCGCCGGCTGCTCATCGGCGCCCAGCTGGTGCAGCTGCTCGGCTCCCTTGCGCTGGCCGTGCTGGTGCTCCCGGACGACCCGTCCCGGGGAGGCATCGTGATCGCCGTCTTCGTGGTGGGCGCCGGCAACGCGCTCAACGCCCCGGCGTGGGTGGCCATGCTCCCGGAGCTGGCGGGCCGGGAGAACATGGCCGGCGCCATCTCGCTGAACTCGACCCAGATGAACGCCTCCCGGGTGGTGGGGCCGGCCATCGGCGGGATCCTGTTCCCGCTGATCGGCGCCTCGGGCGTGTTCACCCTCAACGCCGTCACCTACCTCTTCGTGGTGGCCAGCCTGCTCGCCATCCACCCGCCGCGGGCCGTGCGCGACACGAGCGGCCCTCGCGGGTTCCGCCGCCTGCTCGGCGGCTTCGCGGTGGCCAGGCACGACCGTCTGGTGCGGCGGGCCCTGGTCAGCCTCACGGTGTTCTCGTTCCTGTGCCTGCCCTTCACCGGGCAGATGCCCACCATCGCCGCCGAGAACCTCGACATGCGCCCGAAGAGCCTCGCCTATGGGCTCCTCTACGCCTCGTTCGGCCTCGGCGCCGTCCTCGGGGCGGTCTCGATCGGCACCTTCCTGGCCAACCGGTCGAAGGCCAGGATCATGCGCGCGGGCATGGCCGTCTTCGCCATCGCCCTGGCCGCCTTCGCGCTGCTGCGGACCGCGTGGCCCGCCTACCCGCTGGTGCTCGTCATCGGCTTCGCCTACTTCGCCACGGTCACCTCCCTCAACACGGTGCTCCAGGTCCACCTCGACGACCGGGTGCGGGGCCGGGTCATGAGCCTGTGGCTGATGGCGTTCGGGGGGACGGTCCCGTTGGGCCTCCTCTTCGCCGGACCCATTGCCGAGGCCACGTCGATCACCGTGGTCCTGCTCTACGGCGCCGTGACCGCCGCCGGCCTGGCGGTCTACGTGCACCTCACCGCCGTGCGCGACGCCGATGCCGGCGCCGACCCCGACGAGGTGGACGCCCTGCCGGCGTGAGCACCCGCCGACGGCCGGGAGCAGACTGGCTCCATGCCCTCCGACACGTGCGCCCACCTCGACACGATCGCCGCCGTCGAGCCGTCGTCCACCGGATGCGAGGACTGCCTGGCCGCCGGTCAGCGCAACTGGGTCCACCTCCGGATGTGCCAGTCCTGCGGGCACATCGGCTGCTGCGACAACTCCCCGGGACGCCACGCCACCGCCCACTACCGCTCGGTGGCCCACCCCATCATCCGCTCGTACGAGCCGGGCGAGGAGTGGTTCTGGTGCTACGCCGACGAGCTGGGCTTCGACCTCGACGGCGTCCCGCCCGCCCCCTCGCACCCCTAGGGGGACGACGAGCTACCGGCGGACGGCGGCGGGGGGCTTGCCCGGGTACTCCCGGAACGTGCGCTGGTGACGGGCGATCGCCTGCTGGAGGAGCTCGATGTAGGCGAGCTTGCGGATGAGGTAGCTCCGCGTCTCCTTGGGGTCGAGGTAGAGGTTGAACAGCTTCCCGTAGGGATACTGCTCGATGGCGCCGCTGAAGCCACCGTGGTTGAGCACGTCGTGATCGCCCTCGGACATCCCCCGCATCACGTACTTGTACTCACCCACCCGCAGCGCGGCCATGGTGGTGAGCAACCAGTAGTAGTGGAACTTGCGGCTCGACTCGCCGTCCGGCGCGAGCAGGAAGCTGGTCTGGTCCACCGAGTCGACGAAGCGGTCGGTCGGGACGGCGCCGGCCGCGCCCGCCAGCGTGAGCGCGGTGGCGAACAGGTCGAGCTGGTCGAACAGCCCGTCCGACACCCGCCCGGGGGCGATGGTCCCCGGCCACCGGAAGATGCCGGGCACCCGCACCCCGCCCTCCCACGTCGACCCCTTGGCGCACCGGAACGGCGTGTAGGCGGCGTCGGGCCACGTCTCCATCTCCGGCCCGTTGTCCGAGGAGACGAAGACGAGCGTGTCCTCGGCCTGGCCCGTCTCGTCGAGCACGGCCAGGAGCCGGCCCACGATGTCGTCCAGCTCGACGAGCGTGTCCTTGTACGGGTGCCTGGCCGGTGACGACCCCTGGAACCGCTCGGAGGGGTAGTTGTCGAAGTGGGCGCCGCGGGTGCAGTGGTAGAGGAACCACGGCTTCGACTCGCCGGCCATGCGCCGGACGAAGTCGACCGAGTAGCCGGCCCACCGGTCGTCGAGCTCGGACAGCACGGGGATGGTGACCTCCTCGACCACCTCCGCCTCCTGCCCCCGGGTGGCGTGGAGCCAGCACTTGTTGAACGGCTCGTTCTTCACCCACTCGGTGCGGGCCTCGCTGTAGACGATCTCCGGGAAGAAGTACGGGTCCCGCCACTCGGTGTACATGTCGGAGACGCTGAGGAAGCCGTAGAAGTCGTCGAAGCCGACGTTCTGGGGCTGCGACTCGACGTTCTCGCCCATGTGCCACTTGCCGACCGCCTGGGTGACGTAGCCCGCCTCGGACAGCAGCTCGGGCAGCGTCACCTCGCCGTGCAGCCCGCCGGGGGCGCCGTACATCGGCGGCACCAGCAACCCGTGGCGCATCGGCAGGCGCCCGGTCATGAGCGACGCCCGCGACGGGGTGCACGACGGCTCCGAGTAGCAGGAGGTGAGGAGCAGCCCCTCGCGCGCCATCCGGTCGATGTTGGGCGTCGGGGCCCCGGCCATGACGCCGCCGCCGTAGCAGCCGAAGTCGCCCCAACCGACGTCGTCCATGAGGATGACGAGGAGGTTCGGCGCCCGGCCCGTGCGGGCCCGGTGGGCGGCCAGCGCCGCCTCGGCCGCCGCCCGTTGCCCGGCGTGGACGAGCACCGGCTCGCGCGTCGGGGCCACCGATGTCGTCTCCGCCGTGATCGGGTCGAACGTCACCCGGGTGGTCTAGCAGCGGCGATCCTGACCGTTCCTTGCACGGCAGGTCCCACCCCTCGGGACCCGGCGTGCACTGAGTACGTGGGGGACCGGGGCCGGGACCGGGGCCGGGCCGGGGCCGGCGGCGGACCCTAGGCTCGGTGACGTGATCGGGGACCCGAGGGGGCGGCCGGGGGACCGCACCAACGCCACCGGTGGGCGGGCCCTCCTCGGCGCCATCCTCTCGAGGACGCAGGCCGGTCGGCCCACCGACGACGCCGAGGTGGCGGCCGAGCTGGAGGAGGGCCTCGACGACGTCCGCCTCGACCTCGAGGCGCTGATCGGCCAGGGCCTCCTCAGCGGCACGGTGGTGCGCGCCTTCGACGAGGGCGCGCCCCTCCGGGTGACCGGCGTGGAGCTGACCGCCGCCGGCCGCCGGGCGCTCGGCCCTGGCGGGCCCTAGTCGCGAGGGTGATCCGGCCGGGCGCCGGAGACGAAGGAGGGGTCGTGGGGGGAGCACGGGCGTGGGGGGCGACCGCGGTGCTGGCCGTCGTGGCCGCGCTGCTGGGTCCCGCCGCCGCCCCCGCCGCCGCACCCGCCGGCGCCGCCGAGGGCACGACGCTGGCCACGACCCTCACCGGGCGCCGGGTGCCGGGGGGCGGTGATCCCCACGGCCTCGGCGCCGCCCGGGTCGACGTGGTGGACGGTGCCCTCTGCGTCGAGCTGAACGTCGCCGCCACCGCACCGCCCGACGACGCCGCCCGCCTCGTCGGACCGGACGGGACAGCAGTCGACCTGCCGCCGCCGGGCGCCGACGGCCGCTCGTCCGGGTGCGACGACGCCGTGCCGGATGCGGTCCTGGCCGAGCTGGCCGCCTCGCCCGCCTCCTTCGCCGTCGAGATCCCGGGCGTGGTTCGGGGCGGCCTCCTGCCCACCGCGAAGGAGGGCACCCTGCTGGCGACCCGCCTCGGGAGCATCGACGGCAGCGACGTGGCCACCGTGGCCGCCAACCCCGCCGCCGGCCGGCTGTGCACCGAGGTGCCGGGCGGCGGGCGCCTGCGCCGGCTCGGCGACGACGCCGTGGTGGCCGACCTCCCCGAGCGGGGGTGCGTGCGGGGCCTCGCCCCCGACGACGTGGAGGCGGTGGCACGGGAGCCCGGCGGCTACGCGGTCGAGACGGCGACCGGCCGGGGCCTGCTGTCGATGGCGACGGAGTTCGCCGGGTCGGCCGTGCCCCGCTTCGCCCCGGGCCCGTGCGGGGGGGACGTCTTCGCCTCGCCCCGCATCGCCTGCGGGACCCTCACCGTCGCCGAGGACCGGCAGGAGCCGGGCGGCCCGACCGTCGAGCTGCCCGTGGCCGTCCTGCGCACCGCATCGCCCACGCCGCAGCCCGACCCGGTCGTGTACTTCGAGGGGGGTCCCGGCTTCGGTGCCCTCGGGAACGCAGAGACGTTCCTCGAGCGGGAGTACGGCGACGACCGCGACCTCATCCTGTTCGACCAGCGCGGCACCGGCGGGGCCCGGCCGAGCCTCGACTGCCCGGAGGTCGACGAGGCCACCTGGCAGGGCTTCGCCACCACCGATCCCGCCGAGGTCGAGCGGGAGCGCAGCGTGGTCGCCTTCGACGCCTGCCGCGATCGGCTCCGGGCCGAGGGGATCGACCTGGACGCCTACGACACGGCCGCCAGCGCCGACGACGTGGCCGACCTCCGGACGGCCCTCGGCATCGACGAGTGGAACCTCTTCGGCGTCTCCTACGGCACCACCCTCGCCCTCCAGACCATGCGGGCCCACCCGGAGGGCGTGCGCAGCGTCGTGCTCGACTCCGTCTACCCGACCACGGTGACCGGCGGGTCCGAGGAGCTCGTCGCCGCCGCCGACCGGGTCCTGCGCACGGTGTACGACGGGTGCGCGGCGGCTCCGGCGTGCGCCGCCGCCTACCCCGACCTCGAGCAGGCGGTGGCCGACGTCCTGGCCCGCTTCGACGCCGAGCCCCACCCCACCGCGGTGACCGATCCCACCACGGGGCAGGAACGGCCGGTCTCGATCACCGGCAAGGACATCCTGAGCGGCCTCTTCCAGGCGCTCTACGACGACGACCTCATCCCCCTCGTGCCCTCGCTGGCGGCGATGCTCCGTTCGGGGAACGCCGGCATCATCGACCTCTTCGCCGACACCGCCATCCCCCTCGCGGTCGAGGTCGACGAGGGCATGACCGCCTCGGTCGAGTGCAGTGACCGGGCCGCCTTCCCCGACGACCTGGCGGCCACGCTGGCCGCCCGCCCGGAGTGGGGCAGCCTGCTCGCCAACGGCAGCTACGACTGCGACCGCTGGGGCGTGGCCCCCGCCCCCGCCGGGTTCAACGACCCGGTCACCACCGACGTCCCCACCCTCGTCCTGGCCGACGAGTACGACCCCATCACGCCGCCGGCCGACAGCAGAGCGGCGGCCGCCGCCCTGCCCCGCTCGACCTACGTCGAGCTCCCCGGGCTCGGCCACGGCGCCGTGTTCTCCCACCCCTGCCCGGAGGCGGTCTACACGAGCTTCCTCGACGACCCGGCCGCACCGGACACGAGCTGCGTCGCGACGATGGGCCCGCCGGCGTGGGTCGTCGACTGACGGGGGGACGCCGGCCACCTCCCCGTTGACAGCTTCTACTGCAATCGTTACAGTTCCGGCTGTGGCGGTTGAGGGCGCGGTCGAGCACCGGGGGGATCTCTCGGTCGACGAGCTGGCCGAGCGGACCGGCGTCACCGTCCGCACCATCCGCTACTACCAGTCCGAGGGGCTCCTGCCCCCGCCCGGCCGCCTCGGCCGGGAGGCCCGCTACGGGCCGGCCCACGTCGAGCGCCTCGACCTCATCGCCGAGCTCCAGGCCCGGGGGCTCCGCCTGCACGCCATCGCCGACGTCCTCGAGCGCGCCGGGGACGCCCCCGCCGCCGAGTGGCTCGGCCTCGGCGAGGCCCTCCGCCGACCGTGGACCGACGACCGGCCCGTGGTCCTCCGCGACCGGGAGCTGGCCGACCGCCTGGCCGGGACCCCGGCCGGCACCCGCGACGCCCTCGAGCGCTCCGGTGTCGTCGAGCGGCGGGTCGGGACGGTCCCCGCCAGCTACGTCGTGCCCAGCCCCGAGCTGCTCGACATCGCCCTCGAGACGATGCGCCTCGGCCTCGACCCCGACGCCGGCGCCCGGTTGCGGGACCTGCTCCAGGAGCGCCTGCGGGCGACGGCCACCGAGCTGGTCGCCTCGTTCACCGAAGAGGTCAGCCACACCCAGCTGGCCGAGCAGGGGCCGGGCGCCCTGGCCGCCCTCCTCGAGCAGCTCCAGCCCCTGACCCGGCGCACCGTCGACCTCCTGTTCGCCCACGAGATGGAGCGGGCCCAGCAGCAGCTGCTGGACGCCGCCCTGCCCGAGCCCACCACCGACGAGGGAGGCCTTGCGCCGTGACCACCGCCCACCCCGACCACGTCCGCGTCGCCATCGTGGGCACCGGCTTCGCCGGCCTCGGCGCCGCCATCGCCCTCGAGCGGGCCGGCATCGAGCACGTGGTCCTCGAGCGGGCCGACGACCTGGGCGGCACCTGGCGCGACAACACCTACCCCGGCTGCCGCTGCGACGTCCCGTCCCACCTCTACTCGTTCTCCTTCGCCCCCAATCCGGACTGGACCGAGACCTACTCGCCGCAGCCCGAGATCCTCGACTACCTGCAGCGGACGGCCGAGCAGCACGGGGTCCTGCGGCGCACCCGCTTCGGCGCCGAGGTTCGCTCCGCGGAGTGGGATGCCGCGGCCTCGACGTGGCGCCTCGACACCGCCGCCGGGGCGCTCACCGCCGACGTCGTCGTGATGGGCAACGGTCCCCTGGCCGAGCCCGCCATCCCCGACCTCCCCGGTCTCGACTCGTTCACGGGCACGACGTTCCACTCGGCCACGTGGCGGGCCGACCACGACCTCACCGGCGAGCGGGTGGCGGTCATCGGGACGGGGGCGTCGGCCATCCAGTTCCTCCCCGAGATCCAGCCCCGGGTGGCGTCCGTCACGCTCTTCCAGCGCACGCCCCCCTGGGTCCTCCCCCACCGCAACCGCCGCATCACCCGGTTCGAGCGGACCCTCTACCGCCGGGTGCCCGCCGCCCAGCGGTTCGTGCGAGGACTCGTCTACTGGTCGCGGGAGCTGTTCGTGTCGAGCCTCCTCCGCAACGCGAAGTCGCTGGAGAACGTCGAGGCCCTGGCCCACAAGCACCTCGAGCGCCAGGTGCCCGACCCGGAGCTGCGGGCCAAGGTCACGCCGGACTACCGGCCCGGGTGCAAGCGGCTGCTGCTCTCGAACGACTACTACCCGGCCCTCCAGCAGCCCAACGTCGACGTGGTGACCGAGAAGATCGTCGAGATCACCCCCACGGGCGTGGTCACCGCCGACGGGGTCGAGCACCAGGTCGACACCATCATCTTCGGCACCGGCTTCCGGGTCACCGACAACCCGGTGGCCGAACGGGTGCACGGCGTCGACGGCCGCACGCTGGCCGAGCACTGGCAGGAGACGGGGGCCCAGGCCTACCTCGGCACCTCCGTGCCGGCGTTCCCGAACCTGTTCCTGCTGGCCGGCCCCAACACGGGCATCGGCCACACCTCACTCGTCGTCATGATCGAGGCCCAGCTGGCCTACGTGGTCGACGCCCTCCACACCATGGAGGCCACCGGTACGCGCAGCGTCGAGGTGCGGCGGGCCGCGTTCCGGGCGTGGAGCAGCGAGATCCAGCGCAAGGCCGCCAGGACCGTCTGGAACACCGGCGGGTGCGCCAGCTGGTACCTGGATGCCGAGGGCCGCAACACCACGCTGTGGCCGGACCACACGTTCCGCTTCATCCGCCGCACCCGCCGCTTCGACCCGGGCAGCTACGCGCTCGTGGGGCCCGACGGGCGGCCCCGCTGATGGCCGACGCTCGACGGGTGGCGCTTCCCGGCGCCCTCGCCCTCGTCACCGGCGCCGCCAGCGGGATCGGCCGGGCCACCGCCCTGGCCCTCGCCGAGCGGGGCGCCTCCGTCCTGTCGGTCGACATCGACGAGCTCGGCGCCGAGCGCACCGCCGCCGACTGCCGGACCGCCGGTGCCGCCATCGCCGGCGCCCGCCGCGTCGACGTGGCCGACCGGAGCGCCATGCAGGCGTTGGCCGACGAGGTCCACGGCACCCACGGCCCCCTCGACGTGCTGGTCAACAACGCCGGCGTGGGCATGACCGGCCGCTTCACCGACACCTCCCTCGACGACTGGGTGTGGATCCGCAGCATCAACCTCGACGGGGTGGTCCACGGCTGCGCCCTGTTCGGGCCGCCGATGCTGGAGCGGGGTCGGGGCCACGTCGTCAACGTGTCGTCCGCCCTCGGCTACGTGGCCACCGTGACCGAGCCGGCCTACGTCACCACCAAGGCGGGCGTCCTGGCCCTGTCGCAGTGCCTGCGGGCGGACTGGCGCAGCGACGGCGTGGGGGTCTCCGCCATCTGCCCCGGGATCATCGACACCCCGATCATCACCGAGGGCACCCGCTTCCGTGGCGAGCAGGCGTCGTCCAAGAGGCGGCGCCGCACGGAACGGGTGTTCCGGCGCGGGCACCGCCCCGAGCAGGTGGCGGCCGCCATCGTGGGCGCCATCGAGCACGACCGGGCCGTCGTGCCCGTTGGCTGGGAGGCCCGTGCCGGCTGGGCCCTGCACCGGCTCGGGCCCCTCCGCCTCCAGCAGGTCCTGGCCCGGGGCAGCCGCCGGTAGCGCCCTTCCGACCCGTTGGTCCTGGACGCGAGGTTTGCGCCGGGGAAGACTGGGCCCAGTGATCCGTCGGCGGGGGCTGGGACGGGCCGTCGTCCTCGTGGCGGCGGCAGGCGCATCGATGCTGCCCGTGCTCCTCGCCGCCTCCCCGGCGGGGGCGGCGGGTGGGCGCTACGTGGTCAACGCCACGGACGACGCCGGCGACCTCAGCCTCGGCGACGGCGTCTGCCTCACCGCCGCGGGCCGGTGCACCCTGCGGGCGGCGCTCCAGCAGGACCAGGCCGATGGCGGGCCCAGCACCGTGGCCTTCGCCGTGCCCGGCACGGGTCCCCACACCATCCGCCTCGCGTCGGCGTTGCCGACGCTGGCCGCGGGGGCGACGACGGTCGACGGCTACACGCAACCGGGATCGTCGCCCAACTCGGCGGCCCGGGCCAGCAACGCCGCGCTGCGCATCCAGGTCGAGGGCACGGGCGTGAACGGAGTCGAGGCCTTCGTCGTCACATCAGCAGGCAACGCGATCCGGGGCCTCGCCCTGTACAACCTCCGCGTCGCCGTGCGGATCGTGGGCACGGGCGCCCGCAGCAACGTCGTCGCCGGCGACTTCATCGGCACCAACGCCGCCGCCACCTTCCAGTCGTCGGGCAACAGCTCCTCGGCGGCAGGCGTCATCATCCGCTCCAACGCCCCCGCCAACCGCATCGGGGGCTCGGCGGTGGCCGACCGCAACGTGATCTCCGGCAACGGTGGTCGGGGCATCATCGTCAACGTCCCCAACGAGGTGGCGCGGGGAACGGTCGACAACGTGATCCGGGGCAACATCATCGGCCTCACGCCCAGCGGTTCGGCCCGGCGGGGCAACGGGGGGCACGGGGTGGACATCAACGCCGGGGCGAGCCGCAACCACCTCGTCGACAACGTGCTGTCCGGGAACGTGGGATCCGGCGTCGAGGTGTCCCACGGTGTCACCACGGCCGCGAACGAGGTCGTTGGGAACCGCATCGGCACCGACCTTGCTGGAGGCGCCGCCCCGAGTCACACCAGGAACGGGGAGACGTCGCAGCCCAACGTCCGCATCGAGGACGGCCCGGTCGACACGCTTGTGCAAGGCAACGTGATCGGGAACTCGGCCGTCGGCGGCGTCCGGGTCAACAGCATCGGTTCGGCCGCTCTGCGGACGCGTGTCGAGGGCAACCGCATCGGCGTCTCCACCACCGGCGCCGCCATCGGGAACGGGCCCTTCGGAGTCCAGGTCGACGGCGGCTCGGCCAGCACGCGCATCACCGGGAACCAGATCGCCTTCAACACCGTCGGGGTCCGGGTGGCCGATGCCGCGACCGACCGGGTCACGATCTCGGCCAACGCCATGCACGACAACAGCGGGCTGGGGATCGACCTGCTGCCCGCCGGTGTGACCCCCAACGACACCGGCGACGGCGACGACGGCCCCAACGACCTCCTCAACTTCCCCGTCCTCACCGCCGTCGCGCCGCGGTCCGTGCGGGCCCGGGCCTGTGGCGGCTGTCGGATCGAGGTCTTCGTGGCCGACACCACGCAGTCCGGTGCGCACGGCGAGGGCCTCGACCTGGTGGCCTCGGGGACGACGGACGCCGGCGGGTCCGTCACGCTGTCGCTGCCGGACCGTGCCCTCGGCCAGTGGGTCACCGCCACGGCGACCAACACCGCCGGCAGCACCTCGGAGTTCTCGCAGAACATCGTGGCGCCGAAGTAGCGGCCCGGGCGCGGGGGTCGGGCGGGCGCGAGACTCCGACCATGACCGTCGTGCTCGTCCATGGTGTCCCGGAGACCGCCGCCCTGTGGAACCCCCTGCGGGACGTCCTCGGCCGCGACGACGTCGAGGCGCTGGCCCTCCCCGGCTTCGGCTCCCCCCGCCCCGAGGGGTTCGGGGCGACCAAGGAGGAGTACGTCGACTGGCTGGTCGGTGAGCTCGAATCGCGCCAGGGCGGCGATCCGATCGACCTCGTCGGCCACGACTGGGGCGGCGGCTTCACCGTTCGCCTGGTGAGCACCCGACCGGACCTCGTGCGGTCGTGGGTGACCGACGCCGCCGGCATCGGCGACCTCGACTTCGAGTGGCACGACTTCGCCAAGATCTGGCAGACGCCGGGGGCCGGTGAGGAGTTCTGGGACCAGCAGCTGGCCGCTTCGCTCGACGAGCGGGCCGCCGTCTTCGAGCTGTCGGGGGTCCCCCATGACCGGGCCGTCGACCTGGGCGCTGGCGTCGACCGGACCATGGCCGACTGCATCCTCGCCCTCTACCGCTCGGCCGTGGACGTGGGGAAGGAGTGGGGCCCCGACTTCGCGGACATCCCCGCCCCCGGGCTCGTCCTCATCCCCTCGGAGGACCCCTTCCTCAACGCCGACAGCGCCCGCGCCGGGGCGACGCGAACCGGCGCCGGCGTCGCCGGCCTGGAGGGGGTGGGCCACTGGTGGATGCTCCAGGACCCGGCGAAGGGGGCCGGGGCCCTCACGCGGTTCTGGGCGACGCTCTAGGCCAACAAGAAGCCGTCGGGGGGCTGGGCCGCCCACCAGGCCGAGAGGTACGCCGCCGACGCGAGGTAGAGGCGGCGCTGGTCGGGATCGTCGGCGGCGGCGTCGAGGCAGGCCAGCGTGTACTTCACCAGGTGGGCGTCGTGGTGCAGTGACGCCCGGGTGGCCAGCTCGGTGACGACGTCGTGCCGGGCCGACTCGGGGGCGTGCCACGCCGCGGCCGCCGCCTGGTCCGGGCCGGCATCGATGGCCTCGGCGAGGTCGTCGGTGCCCGGGTGGGCGGGCTCGTAGCGGCCGTCGAGGCCGCGGGAGCCGAGGGCGGCGCGGAAGCCCACGACGTGGGTGGCCGCCACCGCCACCGCGGTGCGGGGGCTCGCCCCCCGGCCGGCCAGCCCGAGGACGGCCTGGGGCATGGTCAGGCAGTGGCTCCAGCCGTAGGGGGCGTGGTCCGGTGGCTCCTCGAGCATCGACCAGGCGGCCACCCGGGCCAGGTCCCGCCGGGCGGCGACCACGTCGGGGGCGGACGCCACCACGCCGGACAGCAGGCGGGCGGCCAGGCCGCTCTCCTCGGCCTGGTTCATGATCGGGTAGATGAAGGCGCTGCCCGGCAGCCCGAGCCCGGGCACGTCGAGGAGGGCGTCGGCCAGGGGCGTGCCGGCGATCGGCTCGTCGGGGTCCTCGAACCAGCGGAGGCGCCACTCGGGCACGCGGGCCAGCTCCCGGGCCGGGCCCCGCAGGACCGTGCCGGTGAGCTCGCCGCGGGGCGCCACCCGGGGCAGCAGGTACAGGAGGATGCTCCCGTGGGCGGCGGCGGCCAGGGAGGCGGCCACGGGCTCGGCCAGGAGGCGGCCCAGCTCGCCGGGGGTGGCGCGGCGGCCCAGGGCCTCGGCGTACCGGTCCACGTCGTCGAGGTCGCCCGCGGCCAGGGCGGGGACGAGGCGGGCGGCCGCCTCCGCAGGCTCCAGCCCCTCGACGGGAGCAGCTCGGTCCACGGGCGGCCCGGCGGCGGCGTAGGACGCAGCCAGCCAGACCAGCCGCTGGCGGGCACCCTCCCGGGCCTCCGGCCGCACCGCCGGGAGGAGGCCGACCCGGGCCAGCAGCTCCAGCGGGGCGTGGAGGACGAAGGAGTCGGCGGGCGCCTGCTTCGGCACGGCCACCACCTCGGCCACGGCGGCGGCCAGACGGCGGTCCGACCACTGGTCGAGCGAGCGGCGGCAGTAGGCGTCGTGGACGTCGTCCACCGGGACGTCAAGGTCGGCCGGGGTCTGGAGGAGGTCGCTCGGAGGCATCGAGGGGACCCTAAGAGTTGAAGTGAACTTCAAGTCAAGGGTCGATCCGCCTAGCGTGGTGTCGTGGGCGAGGACCTGCTGACCATCGGTGCCGTGGCCGCCCGCACGGGGGTGGCGGCGTCGGCCCTCCGCTTCTACGAGCGGGTGGGCCTGGTGCGCTCGGTGCGCTCCCCGGGGGGTGCCCGGCGCTACCCACGCGAGGTCCTCCGCCGGGTGGCGTTCATCCGGGTGGCCCAGCGGATCGGGCTGTCCCTCGACGAGATCGGGTCGGCGTTGGCGTCGCTGCCGGCGGGGCGCACGCCGAACAAGGCCGACTGGGAGCGCCTGTCACGCTCGTGGCGACCGCGCATCGACGAGCAGATCGGCATGCTCGAGCGGCTGCGGGACGAGCTGAGCTCGTGCATCGGGTGCGGCTGCCTCTCGTTGCGGGCGTGCGCCCTCTACAACCGTGAGGACGCCGCCGCCGCCCTCGGGAGCGGCCCCCGCTACCTGCTGGGCGACCGCCCGGAGGACGCCCTGGGCTGAGCCGGCCTCAAGGAGGCGGCCGGGGATGCCGTTCATCAGATCGTCACACTCCCTTCCGCCACTGGAGAACGATGGCTGCCCTGCTCCCGCGCCGTCGCACACGTGCGCTCGTCGCTCCCGTGCTCGCCCTGCTGGTCCTCTCCAGCTGCTCCCTGACCGACGGGGACCCGGAGGTCAGCGTCCCCCGGCCGTCGGATGGTTCCGTCGACCAGGTGGCCGACTCGTTCCCGCTCCGCCGTGACCGCTTCGCCGACAGCCTCGTGGCCAAGCGCAGCGACTGGTGGGACCTCGATGCCCAGAAGGGCGTGGTCCTGCTCGAGCGGGCGGCCCGCACCGGCGACACGTCGCGGGTGGGCGAGGCCAACGACCTCATCTACAACGCCGCCGCCCGCATCGACGACGGCGACTCGAACGCGGCGCTGATCCACGGCGGTGCGTTCACCTTCCTCCGCGCCGTCCTGCTGTACGGCAACCGGCCCGAGCTGCTGCGCCCGGCCACCCGGGCCCGGCTGGTCGACGGCCGCACCCGCGACGGGGCGGTGCGTCGGAGCGAGTCGCTCCTCAAGTACCGCGACGAGCTCTTCGCCCGCAACACCGCCCTGGGCTTCGACGTCGCCGACCCCGCCTACAACCCCTGGCGGCCGCGCAACGACGGGCAGACGGAGAACCACCGGCTCCAGACCATCGTGACCGGGATGCTCCTGTCGGACGTCTACGCGGGGAGCACCGTCGGAGGCCGCCCGGTCAAGGACGCCACCCCGGCGGCGGACGACCAGTGGCACTACTTCCGCGACGCCTTCCTGCGCTTCAACGGGCCGTGGGGCATCGGCCGCACGGTGACGAGCGACCACTTCACCTGGGACGCCTCGTCCGACGAGCAGGACTCGTTCGGCTACTTCCACACCCACCTGGGTGACTACTGGATGCTGCGCGACCTCTACTCCGACCCGGTGATCCGGGAGCACGCCGAGATCCTGGTCGACCGGCTGCTGGTGGACTACGCCGAGGACGCCGTCTACGGGCAGTACACGGGGTACTCCGGTCGGGTGTACCAGCGCGACTACATCCGGGGGCGCTCGACGTGGGTCCTCAACTACCTGCTGTTCGACAACCTCGGCTACACCCCCGACGTGACCGGCCGGGAGGCGCTCGCCAACGACTCCAACTGGGGCAGCTGGCTCCACCTCGCCGTGGCCACCGGCGGCTACGACCCGACCAACCCCCGCTTCCCGCGGGCCGTCATCGACCTGGCCCGGAACAAGGGTGACGGCTACCTCGTCACCGAGGGCCGCAACCCCCACGCCAACTGGGTGGAGAAGGACCTCGCCCTCGGGTTCCTGATGTCGGGCACGGGGAGCCGTGACCGGCACGCCGGCGGGTTCTACACCTCGGGCGCTGCCCGCGAAGGTGGGCTCAACGTGGCGCCGTTCTACGGGGCCGAGCCGTTCCCCCCGAAGCAGAACAAGCCCGTGTACGAGTCGAGCTCGGTGGTGGCCCGCCGGGTGGCGGTCACCCGGAACTTCGGGGCGACGCAGCGCCAGCCCGGCGGCGACGGTCGCTACTGGACGGCGGACGATCAGCTGCCGGCCATCCCCCGCGGGAAGCTGTGGATCTCGTCGGAGCCCGACGCCACGGGAGCGATCACCCACCGGTTCGACGCCATCGAGCAGTCGGGCCGCTGGCTGTTCCTGCGGGAGCGGTCGGAGGCCACGGGCCGGGACGTGTACCTGGCCGTGGGCGCCGCCGCCGGGGGCTGGCGCCGCCTCGGTGACGTGCAGGACGGCCGCGTGTACGAGCTGACCGAGCCCGACGGGGCCAGCGTCTGGGAGGTGTCGACCTCGGACGAGCACCCCTCGCTGGACGCGTTCAAGGCCGACGTCCTGGACAACCCGCTCCTCGTCACCCCCGCCGGGGTCACGTACCTGTCGAGCGCCACGGGCACCACGCTGTCGCTCGACGGCTCAGGCGCGGCACAGCACCTGGTCAACGCCGACGTCGTCGACTGGAGCCTGTTCCAACAGGGGTTCCGCACCCCCACCAGCGAGAACCCCCACGGCAGCCACACCGCCAAGCTGGACCGCAACGGCTACGCCGCCGCATGGGACTGGGACCCGGACGGGGACGGCGTGTTCGACGAGCCCCCCAGCAAGGCCGTCGACAACCTCGCCGGCCCGTAGCCGAGCGGGCCTGTCCCGGCCCGTTCTTTGTCGAGTTGGCTACCCCTGCGGTAGCCAACTCGACAACGACCGTCGGGCGGGGCCGGTGTGCCGGCTACTTGGGGAGGCGGTAGGTCGGGCTGAGGATGCCCGGTCCTCCGCCCTTCCTCGCGAAGTAGGAGATGGCCAGGTCCGATCCGACGTTGTTCACGAGGGCCTGCACCCCGCCGATGCTGGACACCTGGAAGCTGACCGGTGTCTCCGTGGCATCGACGTAGCTCACGGTCATGTACACCTCCATGGTGCGGCACTGCTCGTCGCCGAGGTTCACCGCCGAGACCCGGCCGGTGCCGTCCTCGGCGAGCCCGTTGGTGGCGTGCAGGGTGCAGGTCACCGTCTCGCCGCTCCCGAACTCGTCGAAGAACTCGTACGTGTCGGACCGACTGAGGTCGTGGGGCTCAGCCGCCCCGGCGGGCTCGGCGACGAGCATCCCCGCGCTGCCGAGGACACCGACGACCCCGGCCGTGATCCGCCTCCCCATCGCGAGACGCACCGTAGCCCTCACGCTCTCGGGCGGCCCGGTGGTGCAGACCGCCCGGCGTTCGCTACCCCTGAGACGTCGACGCGACGACCGGGTGGAGGCCGGGCACGCGCGTGCCACCACCGGTCGTCGCCCTCGTGGAAGTTGGCCTCGCGCTCCGCGACGTCGAGGTCAGCGCCGTCGAGGTAGGCGCCGAGACGGGCGAAGGTCCTCCGCATGGGGCCGCGGGGCCGTGCCACGACGTCTGCCTCGCGCCGCTCGGCTCCCGGGGAGAGCTCCCTTCGGCGCGCGATCTCCGCCTCGAGGGCAGCTTCCGCTTCGGGGTGGACCTCCTTCGTGGAGAGGTCGCTGGTGATTGCCTCCTGGCGAGGTGCCATGGCTGGTTCTTCGGCGTTCCGGAACGAGATCCTGAGGCCCTGCACGTCGAGATGCCCGACCAGCGCCTCGCTCACGGCTCGATCACCCGCCGAGCCCTGCACCGGATCCCGGGCCCGACGTAGCGTCGGCGTGTGGCTGCCGCTGACATCACTCCTGGTCCGGGAAGCACGCTGGCCGACGTCGAGGGCGGGCTCTCGATGCCGCTCGAGGAGGCGATGCGCACGCAGCGGGCGGTGCGGCGCCTGCACCCCGATCCGGTCGACGACGAGATCGTCCTGCGCTGCATCGAGCTGGCGCTCCGGGCGCCCACCGGCTCCAACGGGCAGAACTGGGAGTTCGTCGTCGTCAAGGACCAGGCGATCAAGGAGAAGCTGGGCGCCCGCTACAAGCAGGCGTGGACGCTCTACGGCGGCGTCGGGCGGCGCGTGGCGCGGGGCGAGGAGTCCATGCTCAAGATCCTGCAGGCGGTGGAGTGGCAGGTCGCGCACTTCACCGAGTTGCCGGTGCTCGTCGTGGCCTGCCTGCGGGGCTCACGGGTGCCCATGGTCCCGACGCCGCCGCTGGCCCAGTCCTCCTACTACGGCTCGATCTACCCGAGCGTCCAGAACCTGCTCCTGGCCGCCCGGGCCATGGGGCTCGGCGCCTCCCTCATCACGCTGCCGCTGTGGAGCACCACGTCGGCCCGGTCCGCCCTCGGCCTCCCCATGAGCGTCCAGCCCTGCTGCGTCGTGCCCCTCGGGTGGCCCCGGGGCCGCTACGGCCCGACGACCCGCAAGCCGGTCGGCGACGTGGTCCACCTCGACCGGTTCGGCCGCCAGCCGTGGAAGGGCGCCTGACGGTCAGGCCTCCGGGGCGTAGACCGCCGCCGTCCACCACCCGCTGACCGGCGGCACGCACAGCGCCTCGCCGACACCGAGCAGCCAGGTGAGCACCGCCTCCGGAGGCGTGTCCGCCGGCGGCCGCACGACCAGGCCTCGTCGGGAGTGGTCCTGGACCACGGCCCAGCCGTCCGGCACCGGGGTCCCCAGCGCGGGCAGCTGGCGCACCACCTTCGGCCCGGCGGCGTGCTGCACGCCGACCGACGCAGGCTCGACGCCCCGGCGCCGGCGCTCGCCCGGCGTCCACGTGCAGAGCGGCACGGGCGGCCCACCGGCGCCGAACACGCCGAACAGCCCGGGTCCCCTGGGCGCCGCCTCGTCGTCGTCGTCGTGCACCAGCGGCCGCAGGTTGATCCAGCCCTGGTGCTCGGCGGCCAAGGTCGCCATGCGCGCCGCCACCTCGTCGGGCTCGGTGCGCAGGAACTCCAGCGTCTCGGAGGGAGGGCGCACCGCTACTCGGTGACCAGCTCCTCGATGCGGCGGAGGGTCGCCTCCATGTTGCGCCTCGTGCGCTCGGCGATGGGCCCGAGCTTGAGGAACGCCCGCTGGTGGTCGGTCGACACGTCCCACGACTCCCGCACGCGGGTGCCGCCGTCCACCGGCTCCAGCTCGTAGCGCCACGTCCGCCCGCCCGAGTACCGGCCGAGGAACCCGGAGGAACGGGCCGACCAGGCGATGCGCCGGTCCTCCTCGAACTCGGTGACCGTGTTGGCCATCGAGTACGGCACCCCGATCCGCATCGACATGCCGAAGACGCTCCCCAGCGACAGCCGCTCCGGCACCTCCCCCCGGACGTGCTGCACCGTCCCCGAGCCGTCGATCCGGGCATGGGCGCTCGCGTCGGCCAACAGGTCGAAGATGGCCGACGGCGGGGCGGGGATGACCCGTTCGACGGTCAGGACGTCGCCATCCATCGCCATCAGCGAGCCGCTCCCCCTGTGGTCGCGTCGACCACCTCGATGTGCTCGGACAGTCGCAGCAACGTCGACTCCAGCGCCCGCTGCACGCCCTCCAGGGTGCGCCGCACCCGCTCGGGCCCCTCGACCGCCCCGGCGAAGGTGGCCGCCTCCTCCAGCCGCTCGGCGAAGCGCACCCACGCCACCCGCCGGTGGGGCAGCAGGAAGTTCGACCGGTAGGCCAGCTGGAAGTTGGCGCCCGCGGTCGCGCCGGGCAGGTCGTCGCCCACCGGCAAGCCGGCCAGAAGGAGGCCCAGCGGCTTGATGGCCCCGAACATGAGGCCGACCGCAGCATCGGCCAGCGCCCCCAGCTGCTCCGACGTCTCGTGGCCGAAGGCGAAGTACCGGCAGACCATCTGGAGGATCAGGTCGTTGACGACGTTGAAGAGATCGGACACCGCCGCCGTCGTGGGGTCGGTGATGCGGGGCCCGGTCAATGCCTCGCCCTCCACCCCCCGCACCACCGCGGCGGTGACGGGGTGGGCGGGCGAGAACCCTGGGTCGGCGGCCCGCACGGCCAGGTACTCGTCGAGCACCGCCTGGAAGCGACCGAAGTGGGAGCCCTCGACGTCGATGGTCGCCCCCTCACCCTGTTCCACGATGGTGTCGAGGACGTTCAGCGCCGAGTCGAGGTCGCGGACGGGCACCAGCTCCTTCCACCCGAACGACTCCGGCGCCGCCTGGGCCCACGGCGGACCGATGAAGAGACCGTCCTCGCCCAGCCGCTCGGCCAGGTTGCGCAGGCCGCCCTCCAGCGAGCGGTAGAGCTGGCCCTGCGTGGCGAAGTCCTGCGGGCGGGGCTGGAGCTCGCTCGCCGACATCGGCGGTGGCCCCTCGCCGACGTGCTCGAAGGTGGGGGCGTCCTCGACCTCCACACCCATGGCCCGCTCGAAGTAGACGAAGTGGCGCAGGGCGTCCTCGCCGAAGGGCAGCAGGGCGAACTGCACCGAGGGCGGATAGCCCTTGGCCCGCTGCGGGAAGTTGGGGCGGGTGACGTACGGGGCCGAGCCGATGGCGGTCAGCAGGTTGTTGACCAGCGCCCAGTGGAGCATCTCCTCGGCGGCGATGGCGAGGAGCTCCTTGCGCCACCGCTCGACGGCCTCCAGCTGCTCGGCGCGCAGCCCGGGCCCGACCTCGGTGCGCAGGCTGAAGGCGGCGTAGAGGTACTGGCCCATGGCCAGGTGCTCGATCTCCGCCGCCTGGCAGAGCAGGTAGGACAGCTCCTTGCGGTGCTCGACGACGATGACCGGCTCGCGCATCGGCCGTGACCCTAACCGGGCCTCCCGACGCCCCCGGTAGGGTGCGCCCGGGCTCGTTCCGAGGGGGATCGCCGGTGAGGAAGCGCTTCGTGGTGGCCGTGGTGGCGACGGCCCCGACGGGGGGCGCCGACGGGGCCCGCCGGCGCGGCCGCGGCGCCCGCCCGCCAGCTGAGCGTCGAGGGCCACTACGCGGTCGGGGTCCGCACCGAGACGCTGGTCGACGCCTCCCGGCCACGAACGCCAACGGCACGTACCCCGGCGCCCCCGTGTTCGACGAGGCCCGACGGCCGAAGTTCCTCCTCGCGCTGCTGGACGGCTCGCACGTCCCGTTCGACCCGGCCCAGGCGCAGTCCATCATCACCAGCGTCCTGCACTTCCTCGACCGCTACCTCAAGCACCGCCCCGGCTCGCTGCACGCGCTGGTCGAGGACGGCAACGTGCCCGGGGTGTCGGCGCTCGTCCAGGGGCGGTAGCGCCACGGCGGTGCGCCGCGTCGACGTCGTGGTGGTGGGGGCCGGGGCCATGGGCTCGGCCACCGCCTGGCACCTGGCCCGACGGGGGCGCTCGGTGGCCCTCCTCGAGCGCTTCGAGCAGGGGCACGTCCGCGGCAGCTCGCACGGCGGCTCCCGCATCTTCCGCCTGGCCTACGACGACCCGGTCTACGTCCACCTCGCCCGGGCCGCGCTGCGCGGGTGGCGCGAGCTCGAGGACGATGCCGGCGAGGACCTGCTCGACCTGACCGGCGGGGTCGACCACGGCGACGCCGCCGACGTGGAGCGGGTGGCCGCCGCCCTGGCCGGGGCCGGTGCCGCCTTCGAGCTGCTGCCGGCCGAGGCGGCGGCCGAGCGGTGGCCGGGCATGCGCTTCGCCGGTCAGGTGCTGGTCTCGCCCGAGGGCGGCCGGTGCCGGAGCGACGCGACCGTGGCCGCCCTCCAGCGCCGCGTGCACGAGCTCGGTGGGATCGTCCACTTCACCACCCCCGTGGAGCGGGTGGTGCCCACCGGGTCCGGCGCCGAGGTGCACACCGCCGACGGGACCTGGCGGGCCGACGCCGCCGTGCTCACCGCCGGGGCGTGGCTCCCCGAGCTGGCCGCCGCCGTGCCCGGGCTCCCGCCCCTCGAGGTGACCAAGGAGCAGGTCGTCCACTTCCCCCTCGCCCCCGGCGCGCCCGACCTCGACGCCTGGCCCAGCTTCGTGCACCGGGGGAGCTGGATCTACGGCCTGGCCACGCCGGGCGAGGGCGTGAAGGTGGCCGAGCACCACACCGGCCCGGTCGTCGATCCCGACGCCCGCTCGTTCGCGCCCGACGAGGCCGCCCTCGAGCGGGTGCGGCGCTACGCCGCCGAGTGGCTCCCGGGCCTCGACGCCGACCGCCCGGCGGCCACCACCTGCCTCTACACCACCACCCCGACGGAGGACTTCGTGCTCGACCGGGTCGGCCCCGTCGTGGTCGCCTCGCCCTGCTCGGGCCACGGGTTCAAGTTCACGCCGGAGATCGGACGGCTCCTCGCCGACCTCGCCCTCGGCGGCCCGCCCGAGGTGGCCCGCTTCACCCTGGCCGCCCACACCGCCGCCGGACGGCCCCTGGGGCACCGCTGACTAGGAGTAGCGGGTGACGTAGCCCCGGGCCCGGAAGAGGTGGAGCATCCGGAGCAGGAAGAGCACGGCCAGCGGGATCCACACGAGCAGGCCGAGGACGGCGACGCCCAGCTGGTCCCAGGGGATGGGGTCGCCGTCGAGCAGCGTGCGGGCCGCCTCGAAGGCGTGGGTGGAGGGGAGCGCCTCGGACAGCGGCTGCAGGGCGGCGGGCAGGGCGTCCGGCGGGTAGAAGGCGCCCGAGAGGGCGATGACGATGAAGAGGATCCCCCACGTCAGGATCTCGGCGCCGCTCCCGAAGCGCAGGATCAGCCCGATCACGATCAACGCGATGGCCCACCCCACGAGCATGAGGACGGCCACCACCGGGATCAGGCCGGGGCCGGCGCTGGTCACGTCGAAGGCGTAGAGGCCCCAGGCGGCCAGGCCCACCACCCCCAAACCGATGGCCAGCCGCACGAGGCTCGTCGCCACGAGGCTGGCCAGCAGCTCGATCTCCCGTAGCGGCGAGACCATGAGGTTGAGCAGGTTGCGCGACCAGGTCTCGTCCATGAACCCCGTGGCCATCGACACGTTCGACTGGTACACGACGTGCATCAGCAGGATGCCCGAGAGCATGTAGGGCGTGGCCGAGCCGGCGGCGCCCCCCTGCTGGGCCACGTAGGCGCCGATCGACCCCCAGATGACGGTGTCGACCATGGGCCAGATGAAGAGGTCGAACCAGCGCTGGGGCGCGCGCCGCTGCACGTAGGCCTGGCGGCGGACCATGGCCCGCACCCGGAGCCCGTCGAGGGCGAGCATCACCCCTCCTCGGGCCGGGACAGGTGGAGGAAGACCTCCTCGAGCGTCCCCCGGCCGTAGCGCTCGACCACCTCGGTCGGCGTGCCGTCGGCCACCACCCGGCCGGCGGCGAGGAAGACGACCCGCTCGCAGATGCGCTCGACGTCGGTCATGTTGTGGGAGGTCACCAGCAGGGCGGCGCCGGACTCGTCGCACTGGCGCTCGACGCCCACGCGCACCTGGTCGGCCACGTCCGGGTCGAGCGAGGCGGTGGGCTCGTCGAGCACCAGGAGCTGCGGCCGGTGGATGGTGGCCTTCACGATGCCGACGAGCGTGCGCTGGCCGGAGGACAGCTCCGTGGCCATGGCGTCGGCCAGGTGGGCGATGCGGAACCGCTCCAGGGCGTCCGCGATGAGGGAGGCCGGCTCGGCGATGCCGTACAGGTTGGCGAAGACGCCGAGGACCTCCTTCACCTTGAGGCGCTCGGGGAGCGGGAGGTACCCGGCGGCGAAGCCCACGCCCTCCATGGCCTCGCTGCGCTCCTTCGGGAGCGGGTGGCCCAGCACCTCGACGGTGCCCTCGTCCGGGAGGATGGCGCCGAGGAGCATGAGCAGGGTGGTGGTCTTGCCCGCCCCGTTCGGGCCCAGGAGCGCGACGCGCTCGCCGGGGGCGACCGTCAGGTCGACCCCGTCGACGGCGGTCGTCCGCCGATAGGCCTTCCGCAGGCCGCGCGCTTCCAACACCTGCCCCACCGCCCCGACTGTGCCAGGCGCGAGCTGGCGTGCCGGCACGAGTTCCCTACAAGACGCCCATCCCGCCGTCGATCAGGAGGGTCTGGCCCGTCATGTAGCTGCTGGCCGGGCTGGCCAGGAAGGCGAGGGCCCCGTCGAGCTCCTCCTCCCGGCCCACCCGCTTGAGCGGGATCGTCTCCTCGAACGCGGTGCGCAGCTCGTCGGTGTCGACCAGCAGGGTCGTCATCTCCGACGGGAACATGCCGGGGCACAGCGCGTTGACCCGGATCGGGTAGCGGGCCCACTGGAGGGCCAGCTCCCGGGTCAGCCCCACCAGGCCCGTCTTGGCCGCCACGTAGCTGGCCTGGGGCAGGAACGTCGAGCTGCCGAAGGCGGCGGCCGACGCCACGTTCACGATGGACCCGCCCTCGGGCTGGCCCTTCATCACCGCCGCGGCGGCCTTGGCCAGGGCGAAGGGGGCGACGAGGTCGATGTGGACCACGTGGCCGAAGCCCTCCACCGACTCCCGCACCGCAGGCACCACGTCGGTCACCCCGGCGTTGGCCACGACGACGTCGAGCCGCCCGAAGCGGTCGACGGCGGTGGCCACCAGGTCCTCGTTGGCGCCGGGCTCGCCCACGTCGCAGCGGAGCGTGAGGGCCGACCGGAGCTCGCCGGCCAGCGCCTCCAGGCGGTCCGTCCGGCGGGCGGCGAGCACCACGGTGGCCCCGAGCCCGTCGAGCACGCGGGCGAAGCGGGCGCCCAGGCCGGAGCTGGCCCCGGTGAGCACCGCCACCTTGTCGTCGAGGCGGAACGGGGCCAGCGGGTCGAGCGGCATGGGCGAGGGTGTACCACGCCGACGGACGAGCGATCATGGGCCCCGTGTGGGGGTCGCGACTCGACGGGGTGGCGCCCTCCCTCACGTCGATGACCCGGGGCGGCATCGCCATGGAGGCCGACGAAGGGGCGCGCCGCGCCGGCGTGCTGGTGGCCTTCACCGGCCGGGGCGGCGGGGTGAGCGAGCCGCCCTTCGACACGCTCAACCTGGCCCTGACCGTGGGCGACCGCGACTCGGCCGTGCTGGAGAACCGGCGGCGGGTGGCCGAGGCGCTGGGCTTCGAGACCTGGGCCCTGGCCCTCGCCATCCAGGTCCACGGGACCGACGTCATCCGCGTGCGGCGCGGCCAGGGCGGCCTGCTCGGGACCTGCGACGGTCTGGTGACGCAGTCCCGGCGGCCCGTGCTCGGGCTGCTCACCGCCGACTGCGCGCCCGTCGTGCTGCTCGGACGGCGCCTGGCGGTGGCCCACGCCGGCTGGCGGGGGCTGGCCGCGGGGATGGTGGCCAAGGCGGTCGACGCCGCCGGGCCGGTGCGGGCCGCATGGGTGGGTCCCTCCATCCGACGCTGCTGCTACGAGGTCGGTCCCGAGGTGGTCGATGCCTTCACCGCCGCCGGGCTGCCGGTGGCCGACCCCACCCACGTCGACATCTCCGAGGCCGCCGCCGCCGCGGTGCGGGCCGCCGGGGTGGACGCCGTCGCCGTCAGCGCCGTGTGCACCGGGTGCGATCCGCGGTGGTTCTCCCATCGCCGCGACGGCACCACCGGCCGGAACGGGGCCTTCGCCGCCCTCCGCCGAGCCTGACGCCGCCGGTTACTGTGCGGCGCCGAGGGGAGTGAGCCGTGCCCGAGCGCGTGGTGGTCGTGGGTGGTGGTGTCGGAGGGCTGGCGACCGCGCTCGCCCTCGGTCGCAACGGGCACCCGGTGACCCTCCTCGAGCGCGACGTCCTCCCTGCCGTCGCCGACGCCGACGAGGCCTTCGCCGCCGAGCGCCGGGGCGCGCCGCAGGCCCACCAGACCCACGGCTTCCTGGCCCGCATCGTCGTCGTCATGCGCGAGCGGTTCCCCGACGTGCTCGAGGACCTGCGGGCGGCCGGCGGCTTCACCATGGCGGGCGCCGGCAAGCTCGGCGAGCCGCGACCCGGCGACGAGGACCTCGCCGTGCTCATCGTCCGGCGCACCACGTTCGAGTGGGTGCTGCGCCGCGCCGTCCTCGCCGAGCCCAGCGTGGAGATCCGGACCGGTACCACCGTGCAGGGGCTGGTGGCGCAGCCGGACGGCCCGACCGTCACCGGGGTCGAGCTGGACGACGGCAGCCAGCTCGACGCCGACGCCGTCGTGGTGGCCACCGGCCGGCGGGGCGCGGCTCCCGCCTGGCTCGACAGCCTCGGCGTCGAGGTGCCCGAGACGGTGCGGGAGAGCGGGCTCATGTACCTCACCCGCTGGTACCGCCTGCCCGCCGACTTCGACCTGGGCCCCGACCCCAAGCTGGGGGGCGACCTCGGCTTCGTGAAGTTCCTGGCCGTGCCCGGCGACGGGGACACGCTGTCCGTCACCCTGGCGGTGCGGGTCGACGACCGCGAGGTGCGGTCCGCGCTCTCCGCCGGCGACGGGTTCGACCTCGCCTGCCAGCTGCTCCCCGGTCCCGACCACTTCTTCCGGGACGGTCCCCTCGAGCCCATCGGGCCGGTGCGGCCGATGGGCGGGCTGCTCAACCGCGTCCGCCGCTTCACCGACGGCGACGGTCGACCGACGGTCCTCGGCTGCCACGTCCTCGGCGACGCCCACACCTGCACCAACCCCCTCTACGGCCGGGGCTGCTCGCTCGCCTTCGTGCAGGCCGTGCTGCTGGCCGACGCCTTCACCGAGCACCCCGGCGACCCGGCCGGACGGGCGGCGGCCTACGAGGCGGCCTGCGCCCGGGAGGTCGAGCCCTGGTTCGCGGTGTCGGTGCAGATGGACTCGCTCGGCGCCGACCCCGCGGGCTTCGCCGCCGGCGGCGCCCCGGACAGCGAGCAGGGCCGGGCCTTCGGCGCCGTGATCGTGGCCGCCGCCAGCGACCCGATCATCGGGCGGGGCATGGCCCGGTTCTGGAACCTGCTCGCCACCCCCGCCGACCTCATGGGCGACGCCGAGCTCATCACCCGCATGGCCGAGGTGATGGCCGAGCCGGACGCCTGGCCGGCCCCGCCCCGCGACGGGCCACGGCGGGAGGACCTGCTCGAGGCGCTCGAGGCCCGGGAGCCGGCCGCCTGATGCGGTCCGCCGTGCTGCGCGCCGGGGAGCTGCTCGTCCGCGACGACGTGCCCGACCCGGTGCCGGAGATGGGCCAGGTGCTCGTGGAGGTGAAGGCCTGCGGCATCTGCGGCTCGGACCTGCACTTCGCCAAGCACGGGGCCACCATGCTGGCCCGCGGCAAGGAGATGACGGGCGTGCCCGACATGGGGGGCACGGAGCTCGAGCTGGACCGGGACGTCTTCATGGGCCACGAGTTCTCGGCCGAGGTCCTCGAGGCCGGGCCCGACACCGTGGCGCCGCCCGCCGGCACGCTGGTCACGTCGATCCCGGCGGTGATCAGCCTCACCGGCATCGAGAACCTCGCCTACACGAACGCCCTCCCCGCCGGGTACTCCGAGCGGATGCTGCTGTCGGCCCCGCTGGTGCTCGAGGTCCCCAACGGGCTGGACGCGCGCCGCGCCGCGCTCACCGAGCCGATGGCCGTGGGCCTCCACGCCGTCAACCGGTCCGGCATCACCGCCGGCGACGGCGCGCTCGTGCTCGGCAGCGGGCCGGTGGGGCTGGCCGTCATCGCCGCCCTCGGTCTCCGGGGGATCGAACCGATCGTGGCCACCGACTTCTCCCCGGCACGCCGGGAGCTCGCGGTGACGATGGGCGCACACGAGGCGGTCGACCCGGCACAGGAGCCGGCGTTCGAGGCGTGGGCACGCCTCGGCGGCACCCGGTCGCTCGTCGTGTTCGACGCGATCGGGGTCCCGGGCATCATCGAGGACGCCATGCGCCAGGCACCCGCCGGGAGCCGCCTCCTCGTGGTGGGGGTGTGCATGGAGAAGGACGTCTTCACGCCCTTCTACGGCATCGCCAAGGAGCTCGACATCCGCTTCGCCTTCGCCTATGACCCGATGGAGTTCGCCGCCGCCTTGACGTCCATCGCCGAGGGGGAGGTCGACGTGGCGCCGCTGATCACCGGCGAGGTCGGGCTCGACGGCGTGCCCGACGCCTTCCGGGAGCTGGCCACCCCCGAGCGCCACTGCAAGATCCTGGTGGTCCCGTGACCGAGGTCCCCGACGCCCGCCGGTTGGCCGCCGCGCTGGAGCCGTTCGCCGGCTCGGTCTACTTCGCCCCCGAGTGCCACGCCGCCTACGAGGCGCTGGGCTTCGGCGCCAGCCCGGGGACCACCGGCAACGGCGTGGCGATCCCCGACGGCGCCGCCTACTTCTGCTCCCGGGGCTCGGTGATGGGCCAGGTGCCGGGCGAGGTGGTGGCCTCCGCCTTCGCCGTGTTCAACCCGGCGGTGGTCGTGCCGGCCGTGGCCCACGGCTGGACCCTCACGGACGCGCCGACCATCTGCGCCGCCCGCACGACGGGCGCCACGGCCCAGCTCGTGCGCATCCTCGGCGAGCGGCCGGACGGGATCGAGCGGGTCACCGAGCTGCTCACCCGGGCGGTGGCCCCGCTGCGGCCGGAGGGCCGGCCCCTCTTCGCCGGCCTGCTGTCGCTCGGCCTCCCCGGCACGCCCCTCGGCGACGCCTGGCGGCTGGCCGACTGCCTGCGGGAGTACCGGGGCGACTGCCACACGGCGGCATGGACGACGGCCGGCTTCGACGCCACCGAGATCGGGCTGCTGACCGAGCCCTACTGGGGCGTGCCCTCGCGCAGCTACGTCCGCACCCGGGCGTGGTCGCAGGACGAGCTGGACGCCGCCGACGACCGGCTCCAGGAGCGGGGCCTCTTCCAGGGCGAGGAGCTGACGGACGCCGGCCGGGCGGCCCGGGAGGCGGTCGAGGACGCCACCGATGCCGCGGTGCGCCCCCGTCCTCGACGCGCTGGGCGGCGACCTCGACGAGCTCCTCGGCGTGCTGGAGCCGTGGGGAGCGGCCATCCGGGAGGAGGCGGGCTACCTGCCGGACGGGCCCCACGAGCTCGCCGCCGCCACCCGCCCGTGAGCGGGCGGTTCGACGGGACGGTCGCCCTGGTCTCCGGCGCGGCCCGGCCCCGCGGCATCGGGCGGGCCACCGCCATGCGCCTCGCCGCCGACGGGGCCGACGTCGCCTGCCTCGACATCGCCCGTCCCTACGACGACGCCCCCGACCACCCGACGGCCACCGCCGACGAGCTCGACGGCGTGGTGGCCGACATCGAGGCCCTGGGCCGCCGCGCGGTGGCCGTGCGGGCCGACGTGTCCGACGCCGAGCAGGTCCAGGCGGCCGTGGCCGCCGCCACCGAGGCGCTCGGGACGATCACCGCGGTGGCCAACGTGGCCGGCGGCAGCGGACCGGGCTTCGGCTTCGGCCCCCTCGTGTCGCTCCCCCACACGGAGTTCCAGCGGGTCCTCGACGTGAACGTGATCGGGACGTTCCTCGTCTCGCAGGCGTGCGCCTCCCGCATGGTCGAGGCCGGCGTGCCCGGGCGCATCTGCAACGTGTCGAGCCAGGCCGGCAAGCGCCCCTTCCCCTTCCTCGGGGCCTACTGCGCTGCGAAGTCGGCGGTCATCCTCCTCACCCAGTGCCTGGCCACCGAGCTCGGCCCGGCCGGCATCTCCGTCAACGCCGTCTGCCCGGGCACGGTGGACACCGACCTGGTGAACCCGGCCGGCATGTTCGAGATGCTCCTGGGCGGGCCCGCCGGTCTGGATGCGTACCTCGAGCGGGAGATCCCCCTCCGTCGCCTCCAGAGCGCGGACGAGATCGCCGCCACCATCTGCTGGCTGCTCTCGGAGGACGCCGCCGCCGTCACCGGCGAGGCGGTCAACGCCAGCGCCGGCCAGACCATGGCCTGACCGATTCCGTTCTGGCCTGCAGAACGTGGCGGATTCCGCCACGTTCTGCAGGCGAGAACGAGGGGGTTCAGGGCTTCAGCAGCTCGAAGTCGTCCGGGTCGGGGCGCAGGGTGCGCTGCCAGTACTCGAGCAGGGTGAACGGCCAGTTCTGGGCCACGTGGCCGTGCTCGTTCTTGTACCAGCTGTTCACCTCGGACCAGCCCCACGCCATGAGCCGGTTCTCGGCGTCGACCTTCTCGTTGAACTCGTCGTGCACCTCGCGGCGCACGTCGAGGGCGGCGGCGCCCGACCGGAGCAGGTGCTCGAGGCAGCCGAGGATGTAGCGGACCCCGCACTCGGAGAAGTAGATGATGCTGCCGTTCACCACGATGTTGGTGTTCGGCCCGTAGAGGCAGAACAGGTTGGGGAACCCGGGCACGGTGACCCCGAGGTAGGCCCGGGCGTCGCCCGCCCACTGCTCGTGCAGGTCGACGCCGTCCCGGCCCGTCACCCGCATCGGGGTGAGGAACTTCGACGCCTGGAAGCCGGTGCCGTAGACGATCACGTCGACGGCGTGCTCCTCGCCGTCGTCGGTGACGATGCCGGCCGGCGTGATCTCCCGGATGCGGTCGGTCACCAGCCGCACGTTCTCCCGGGTGAGCGCCCCGGCCCACACGCCGTTGTCCCGCAGCATCCGCTTGGCCCCCGGCGGGTAGTCGGGCACCACCGCGGACAGCAGGTCGGGCCGCTGGGCGAACTCGATGCTGAGGTAGCCGGTGAGCATCGCCTTGACGAAGTCGTTGACCTCGCTGATGCCGCTCCCGTCGGCGGTGTAGTCGGGGTCGACCCGGACGTTGTGCAGCGCGCCGTCGCCCATCTTCCAGAAGATGCAGAAGCGGTTGAACTCGCTGTACGAGGGCACGTGGCCGTAGAGCCACCGCAGGCCGGCCGACACCTCGTCGTGGTACTCCGGCGTGGGGCCCAGCCAGGGCGGCGTCCGCTGGAACACCAGCAGCTCCCCGACCTCCGGCGCGATCTCGGGGATGAACTGCACGGCGCTGGCCCCGGTGCCGATGACGGCCACCCGCTTGCCCCGCAGGTCGACGTCATGGCGCCACCGGGCGGAGTGGAACGACTCGCCGGCGAAGGAGTCCCGCCCGGGGATGTCCGGGAAGTTCGGTCGGTTCAGCTGGCCCACGGCGCTGACGACGGCCTCGGCCTCCAGCACCTCCTCCCGCCCCTCGGGCGTACGCACCCGGACGGTCCAGCGCAGGTCGGCGTCCGACCACTCGGCGGCCAGCACCTCGGTGCCGAAGCGGATGTGCTGGCGGAGGTCGAAGACCTCGGCGCAGCGCTGGAAGTAGTCCAGCAGGACGTCCGCCGTCGAGAAGTGCAGCGGCCAGTCATGGCGCTGGGCGAAGGCGTAGCTGTAGTTGTGGTTCGGGTTGTCCACCCGGCACCCGGGATAGCTGTTCTCCAGCCAGGTGCCGCCCACGTCGTCGTTCTTCTCGACGATCACGAAGGGGATGCCCGCCTGCTGGAGCCGGTGGGCCGCCAGCAGACCCGACATGCCGGCCCCGATGATCACCACGCGGAAGGCCACGTCGGGGGCGACGTCGTCGACCGCCCATCCCGGGGCCCGGCGGTCCTCGCCCCGGTAGGCCAGCTCCTCCTCCAGCAGCGGGAGGTAGGAGCTCATGTCGGCGCCCCCCACGGCGAACTCCATGATCCGGAGCAGGTCGTCGTCCGTCGGAGCGGGCGCCGCCTGGGAGCCGCCGTCCCGGAACCGGACCAGGGCGTCGAAGGCGAGCTGCCGGGCCCGCGCCTGCTGGACCTCGCTCAGGCCGCCCTGGGGCATGCTGAACGACAGCGGATCCGGCCGGAGGTCGTCCTGCAGGAGCGACAGGTCGCCGGTGGCGTAGGCCAGGGCGGGCAGGAGGGGCGGGACCTCGGCTGCCTCCAGGGCCTGGCGGATCTCGTCGTCCGAGGCGGTGATGGGCTCGATCGCGGCGACGAAGGGGCTCGACGTCGCCGCCGCCGTCACCGTCACTGGTCACCTCGCGGCATGCCGGTCACGGTAGATGCCCCGGCCCGGGTGTGCGGCCCGAGCCGCCTAGGGTCCGCCGCATGATCGGCTCCGGGGGGAAGGCCCGTCTGCTCGCCGTGGGGGTGGCCGTCCTGCTGCTGGCCGGCTGCATCGGGCGCACCAGGTACCAGGAGATCGACGGCCCGCTGCGGGAGAACGTGATCTTCCCCGACGAGTTCGGCATCGACGTGCGGGGCCTCGGTGTGGACGTCGGCGCCGCCATGAACGAGGTGCAGCTCCCACGTCTGCGAACCGACGTGGACACCATCGACGAGCCGCGGGGCACGGCCCAGTACGCCAACGCCGTGCGGGCCGCCGCCTACGTCTCGGACCAGCTGGAGGGGCTCGGCCTCACCGTCCAGCTCGATGACGTCACGAGCAACGGGCAGACCCTCCCCAACGTCATCGCCGATCTCCCCGGCACCGGGTGCTCCGACCGCGTGTTCGTCGTCGGCGCCCACTACGACTCCGTCAACACCACCCCGGGGGCGGACGACAACGCCAGTGGCGTCGCCGGCATGCTCGAGCTGGCCCGCGTGCTCCGGTCGCGGCCGCTGCCCATGACGGTCCGCTTCATCGGCTTCGCCTTCGAGGAGGTCGGGCTCGTCGGGAGCCGCCAGGTGGCGTCCGACCTGGCCGACGCCGGGGTGGACGTGGCCGGCATGGTGTCGCTCGAGATGATCGGCTTCACCACGCAGGCGGACGACTCCTTCCTCGGGGTGCCGAACGACTACGTCGCCACCGTGGGCGACCCGCAATCCGAGTACCTGGCCCGCGTGTTCGGCGCCGCCCACTACGAGTACCTGCTCAACCGGTTCGCCCCGGCGGCGGTGATCGACCCGGCGTCGCTGGGCGACATCCTCCGCTCGGACCACGCCCCGTTCTGGGCCGAGGGCTTCCCGGCGCTCCTGATCACCGACACGGCCAACTTCCGCAACCCGAACTACCACCAGGCGTCGGACACGCGGGCCACGCTCGACTTCGGGTTCCTGGCCGACAGCGTCAAGGCGACGCTGACGGGCCTGCTCGCCTTCGGGCTCGTCGATGCGAACGACGACGACACGCCCGACGTCTGCGCCACCTAGGCGGTCACGCCCTTCGGGGCCCGCTGCGACATGAAGCCGAAGAGGTAGCCCGCCACCCGGCGCATCTGGATCTCCTCGCTCCCCTCGGTGATGCGGTACCGGCGGTGGTGGCGGTAGATGTGCTCGAAGGGCTGGTGCCGGCTGTAGCCGAGGCCCCCGAACACCTGCATGGCCCGGTCGGCCGCCTCGCAGCAGAGGCGGTTCGACCAGTAGTTGCACATCGAGACCTTGTCCGACTGCGAGAACGGGCCGTACTCGTCCATGGCCCAGGCCGTCTTGTGGATCAGCGCCCGGAGCATCTCGCACTGGGTGTGGAGCTCCACGAGGGGGAACTGGATGGCCTGGTTGGTGGCCAGCGGCTTGCCGAACGGGGCCCGCACCTTGGCGTACTCGACGGCCCGGTCGATGCAGAACTGCGCGGCGCCGAGGCTCGAGGCGGCCTGGCGGATCCGGTTCTCGTTGAAGAAGTGCTGGACCACGCCGAGCCCCCGGCCCTCGCCGCCGAAGATGGACGAGTGCGGCACCCGAACATCGGTCAGGCGGATGTGGGCGTGGTCGGTGGGCATGTTGAAGGTCCAGAGGTACTCGAGGATCTCGAACCCGGGCGTGTCGGTCGGGACGAGGAAGGCGGTGATGCCCTCGCCGTCGCCCGCCTTGCCGGCGGTGCGGGCGAAGATCACGTCGTGTGAGGCCACGTGGATGCCGGTGTTCCACGTCTTCTCGCCGTTGATGATCCACTCGTCGCCGTCCCGCACCGCTGCGGTCTCCATGTGGGTGGCATCCGACCCGTGGTCGGGCTCGGTGATGCCGAAGGCGAAGCCCCGCCGGCCCTCGGCCAGGTCCTCGATCCAGTCGCCCTGCTGCTCGGGCGTGCCGTACTCGAGCATGAGCAGGAGGCCCACGTTGTTGCCCACGATGGCGAACTCGTTCTGGAGGTCGCAGTGGAGGCCGAGGCCCTTGCGGGCCAGGTGCTCGCGGATCACGGCCATGCCGAGGTTGGTCCCGTCCCGCCCGCCGTGCTCCTTGGGGAACGGGTAGCGGTAGTGGCCGGCGGCGTCGGCCCGACGCCGCGCCTCGTGGAGGAGCAGCTCCCAGTCCCGGTTCGGCAGCCCGCCCCGCTCCCAGTCGGTGCGGGCGTCCTCCCGGCGGTGGTCGAAGAAGCGGTTGTTGTCGTCCGCCTCCTGGAGCGGCCGGATCTCCCGCTCGATGAAGTCGTCGAGCTCGCGGAGGTAGTCGGCCAGCTCCTGCGGGATCTCGAAGTCCATGCCCGCAGTCTTCCTCGCGACCGCCGCTCGCGCTCGGGCTCGCCTCCTACGCTGCGCCGCCGTGCGTGACGTCCCCGTCGTCGACATCGGTCCCCTCGTGACCGGTGCGGGCGACGCCGGTGCCGTCGCCCAGCAGCTCGACGCCGCCTGTCGGGAGGTCGGCTTCTTCTACGTCGTCGGCCACGGCCTCGACCCGGAGCTGTCGACCCGGCTCGACGAGCTGTCCCGGGCCTTCTTCGACCTGCCCGAGGAGGAGAAGGCCGAGATCGCCATGGCCCGGGGCGGGCGGGCGTGGCGGGGGTGGTTCCCCGTGGGCGGCGAGCTCACCTCCGGCGTGCCCGACCTGAAGGAGGGCATCTACCTCGGCGCCGAGCTCGGCCCCGATCACCCACGGGTCCGCGACGGGACGCCCCTCCACGGGCCCAACCTCTTCCCCCGGCGGCCGGCCGAGCTCCGCGACGTCGTCCTCGCCTACGTCGGCGAGCTGACCCGCATCGGCCAGGCCGTGCTGGCCGGCATCGCCAGGGGCCTCGGGCTGGAGCCCGACTGGTTCGCCCACCACCTGACCGCACGACCCCCTCGTGCTCTTCCGGATCTTCCACTACCCCCCGGCGGCGGGCGGGACCGACGACCAGTGGGGCGTGGGCGAGCACACCGACTACGGGCTGCTCACCCTCCTGGCCCAGGACGCCAACGGCGGGCTCCAGGTGCGCAGCGCCGACGGGTGGATCGACGCCCCACCCGTCCCGGGGAGCTTCGTCTGCAACCTCGGCGACATGCTCGAGCGGCTCACCGGCGGCCGCTACCGGTCGACGCCCCACCGGGTCCGCAACGACAGCGGCGCCGAGCGGCTGTCGTTCCCCTTCTTCCTCGACCCGTCGTGGGACGCCGTCGTCGACCGGCTCCCCATCGTGGAGCGCCCGTCGGACGAGGGGGCGGCCGAGCGCTGGGACCGGACCAGCGTCCACGGCTTCGCCGGGACCTACGGCGACTACGTCCGGGCCAAGGTGGCCAAGGTCTTCCCCGACCTGGCGGCCGAGACCGACGCGGGCGCTCCTAGTCGACTAGTCGGCCACCGGCACGCCCGCCGCCCGCATGTCCGCCTCGACGGCGTCGGCCATCCCCTCCATGCCGAGGCGGTTCGGGTGCACCGGGGCGGCGTCGGCGGCGGGGATCACCGGCTCGGTCCAGCGAATGACCGGGGGCTGGCAGGCGTCGTGGCCGATGCTCGGGGTGTACGTGTCGACGAACCGGTGTCCGAGGGACACGGTCGTGTACTGGATGGTGGCGTTGAGGCGCTTCTCCACGCTGTCCCGCAGGTAGGGCACGTCGCCGACGGCGATGGGGATGGTGGGCTGGCAGGCGGCGAAGGTGGCCGTGGTCTCCGGGAGGATGGCGGGGTAGCCCACCGTGAAGATCTTGGCGTCGGGTGCCCGGCTGCGGATGGCGAGCAGCACGTCGCGCAGCCTCGGGCCCACGACGGCGATCTCGGCGGCCAGCCGGTCGGTCCCACCGGCGGTGTAGTAGTCCTTGCAGGGCGACCCCTGGAGGTTGTTCTGCACCCCGAGCTCGGCGCACTTCTGGGCGATCGAGCTGAAGCCGATGTCGTTGCCGCCGATGCCGAGGGTGACGATCTTCGTGCTCCGGTCGAGGCCGTCGAGCTGGGGCGGGTTGTCCGGGTTCGGATCGACGTCCTGCGTGGCGAACATGTCCTCGGTCTCGGCGCCACTGCAGCTCACGTCACGGAAGGCGGGCAGCCCGAGGTCGGGGGCGATCAGGTTGGGGTAGTTGGCGTCGGAGCGGATGCACCCCGGGATGGCCGGGTCCTGCGGGGTGATGAGCGGACCCGCGGTGTAGGAGTCACCCAGCGCGACGTAGTTGTCGGGCGGCGGCTGGCACGCGGTCAGGACGGCGGCGATGGCCGGCACGACGACGACCGCGGCCAGGCGGGAACGAAAAGACATCACAGACCCCCCGAGAGCTCGCGGTCCATCCTGCCCCACCGCCGCCGGTCCTACTCGTCGGTAGCTTCGAGCCCGTGCCGGGACGGGCGTACGTGGGGTGCTCCGGCTGGCAGTACCGGGACTGGCGGGGCCTCGTCTACCCCGAGAAGCTCCCCCAGCGCCGGTGGCTCGACCACTACGCCACCCTCTTCGACACGGTGGAGGTGAACAACACCTTCTACCGCCTGCCCCCGCCCTCCACCGTCGAGGGATGGGCGGCGCAGGCGCCCCCGGGCTTCACCTTCGCCCTCAAGCTCGGGCAGTTCGGCAGCCACCGGATGAAGCTGCGGGACGCCGCCTCGTGGCTCCCCAACCACCTCGACCGGGTGGAGCGCCTCGGCCCGACGCTCGGCCCCACCCTGGTCCAGCTGCCGCCGCGGTGGAAGCGCAACGCCGAGCGGCTCGACGAGTTCCTCGGCGTCGCGCCCCGCCGGCTGCGGTGGGCCGTCGAGCTGCGGGAGGCGTCGTGGCTGCACGACGACGTCTACGACGTCCTCCGCCGCCACGGCGCCGCGCTGTGCATCCACGACCTGCTCCCCGACCACCCGTGGATCCGGACGACCGACTGGACCTACGTCCGGTTCCACGGTCCCGACGCCCTCGACGTGAAGTACTGGGGCCGGTACGGCGGTCGGCGGCTGTGGCGGACGGCCGACCGCCTGGCCGGCTGGCTCGACGAGGGCGACGACGTCTACGCCTACTTCAACAACGACCACCAGGGCCACGCCGTGGAGGACGCCCGCTGGCTGCGGGACCGGCTGACCTAGGGTCCGCGCCGTGGCCGACGAGACCGCTGTCCGCATCGAGGACGAGGGGGCGGTGCGGCGGCTGGTGCTGTGCCGCCCCGAGGCCTACAACACGATCACCCCGGAGCTCCGCGACGAGCTGACCGCCGCCCTCGACGGGGCCGACCGGGACCCGGCGGTGAAGGTCGTCCTCCTCACCGCCGAGGGCCCCGCCTTCTGCGCCGGCTTCGGCCTCGACTGGTCGACGGTCGGCGGGCGCGGGGACGGGCCGGTGTGGGACACGGTGGCCGACGTCCGCATGATCTCCACCTTCGGGCGGGCCTTCGCCCGGCTGCACGAGATCTCCAAGCCCACGCTGGCCGCCGTGCAGGGGTGGTGCGTGGCCGGCGGCACCGACATGGTGCTCAACGCCGACCTGATCATGGCCGCCGAGTCGGCCCGCTTCGGCTACCCGCCGGCCCGGGTGTGGGGCATCCCCGAGGCGCCGTGGCTGTGGGTGGCCCGCCTCGGCCTCGAGCGGGCCAAGCGCTACCTCTTCACCGGCGACGAGCTGACCGGGGCCGAGGCGGCCGCCGCCGGCATGGTGCTCGAGTGCGTCCCCGACGCCGAGCTCGACGAGCGGGCCACCGCCCTGGCGCAGCGCATGGCCCTCCTCCCCCTCAACCAGCTCCAGATGGTCAAGTGGGCGCTCAACGACGTGGCCCGCCACCAGTACCAGCCGGACACCAGCCGCCTGCTGGGGTTCATCTTCGACGGCGTGGCCCGCCACACCCAGGAGGGCCTCGACTTCGTGGCCCGGGCCCAGGACGTGGGCTGGCGGGAGGCGGTCCGCGAGCGCGACCGCCCCTTCGGCGACTACGGGGAGCGGCCCCGCTGATCCGTTCTTTGGTCTCTCCCTACCGCATGCGGTAGGGAGAGAACCAAAGAACGGGTGGGACCCCGGCATCCTGGGCGGTCGTGGAGCTGCGCTGGCCCGAGGGGCTCCCCGTCGTCGAGCGGCGGGACGAGATCGCCGCCGCCATCCGCGACCACCAGGTCGTCGTGGTGGCGGGCGAGACGGGCTCGGGCAAGAGCACGCAGCTCCCGAAGATCTGCCTCCAGGCGGGACGGGGCGAGGCCGGGCTCATCGGCCACACCCAGCCCCGCCGGCTGGCCGCCCGCACCATCGCCGAGCGGGTGGCCGAGGAGCTGGGCAGCACCGTCGGCGGCCTCGTCGGGCTACACGGTCCGCTTCACCGACCGGGTGGGCGAGGGCACCCGGGTCAAGGTCATGACCGACGGCATCCTCCTGGCCGAGCTCCAGCGCGACCGCCTGCTGTCCCGCTACGACACCCTCATCGTCGACGAGGCCCACGAGCGCAGCCTCAACATCGACTTCATCCTCGGCTACCTCAAGCAGCTGCTCCCCCGCCGGCCGGACCTGAAGGTGGTGGTCACCTCCGCCACCATCGACACCGAGCGCTTCGCCGCCCACTTCGGCGGCGCCCCCGTCGTCGAGGTGACGGGCCGCACGTACCCGGTGGAGGTGCGCTACCGACCCGTCGGCGAGGACCCGGACGACGACCGGGACCAGATCTCCGCCATCTGCGACGCCGCTCGAGGAGCTGGGCAGGCGAGGGCCCCGGCGACGTGCTCGTGTTCCTCAGCGGCGAGCGGGAGATCCGGGACACCGCCGACGCGGTGGAGCGGCTGGGCCTGCCGCACACCGAGGTGCTGCCCGCTCTACGCCCGCCTCTCGGCGGCCGAGCAGCACCGCGTGTTCCGTCCCCACCCGGGCCGGCGGGTCGTGCTCGCCACCAACGTGGCCGAGACGTCGCTGACCGTGCCCGGCATCCGGTCCGTGGTCGACCCGGGCACCGCCCGCATCTCCCGCTACAACCGGCGGACGAAGGTGCAGCGCCTGCCCATCGAGCCGGTGTCGCAGGCGTCGGCCGACCAGCGGGCGGGCCGCTGCGGGCGGGTGGGCCCCGGCACCTGCATCCGCCTGTACTCCGAGGACGACTACCTCGAGCGCCCCCGCTACACCGAGCCCGAGGTGCTGCGCACCAACCTGGCGTCGGTCATCCTCCAGATGACCGCCATCGGGCTCGGCGACGTGGCCGCCTTCCCCTTCGTCGAGCCCCCCGACGCCCGCAGCATCGCCGACGGGATGGCCCTCCTCGAGGAGCTCGGCGCCCTCGAGCCGGGCGGGCGGCGGCCGCGGGCCCGCCTGACGCCCGCTCGGGCGCCGGCTGGCCCGGCTCCCGGTCGACCCCCGGCTCGGTCGCATGGTGCTGGCCGCCGACGGGGAGGGCTGCGTGGCCGAGGTGATGGTCATCGCCGCCGCCCTGTCCATCCAGGACCCCCGGGAGCGCCCACGCGACAAGGAGGAGGCGGCGGCCCAGGCCCACGCCCGCTTCGCCGTCGACGGGTCCGACTTCCTGCCCTTCCTGAAGCTGTGGGAGCACCTGCGGGACGAGCGGGAGGCGCGGACGTCGAGCGGCTTCCGGCGGCTGTGCCGGGCCGAGTTCGTCAGCTGGCTGCGGGTGCGGGAGTGGCAGGACGTGCACGGCCAGCTCCGCGTCGTCGCCCGCTCGCTCGGCATCCGCGCCAACACGCAGCCGGCCGAGCCCGACGCCATCCACCGCGCCCTGCTGTCCGGCCTCCTGTCCCACGTCGGCATCCGCGACGGCCAGCGCCGGGACTACCTCGGTGCCCGCTACAGCCGCTTCGCCATCGCCCCCGGCTCCGCCCTCTTCAAGAACCCGCCGGCCTGGGCGGTGGTGGCCGAGCTGGTGGAGACCACCCGCCTGTGGGGCCGGGTGGGGGCCCGCATCGAGCCGCGGTGGGCCGAGGAGCTCGGCGCCCACCTGGTGAGGCGCAGCTACGGCGAGCCGTGGTGGGATGCCGCCCGGGGCGCCGCCGTGGTGTCGGAGCGGGTCACGCTCTACGGCATCCCCATCGTGGCGGCCCGCAACGTCCCCTTCGCCCGGGTCGACCCGGCGGCGCGCCCGCTCGATGTTCGTGTGGCACGCCCTGGTCGAGGGCGAGTGGGAGACGCACCACGACTTCGTGCGCCGCAACGCCGAGCGGGTCGAGCGAGGTGCGGGCCCTCGAGGACAAGGTCCGCCGGCGCGACCTGCTGGTCGACGAGGAGGGCCGCTACGCCTGGTTCGACGAGCGGGTGCCCGCGGAGGCGACGTCCGGTCCGCGCCTTCGACCGGTGGTGGCGGGACGAGCGGGGACGACGGCCGCACCTCCTCGACCTCACGGTCGAGGACCTGGTCGACCCCGGCGCCGGAGACGTCTCCGCCGAGGCCTTCCCCGACGTGTGGCGCCAGGGCGACCTCGAGCTCGCCCTCTCCTACGCGTTCGACCCGGGCGGCGACCTCGACGGCGTGACCGTCGACGTGCCCCTCGCCGTCCTCGACGACGTGCGGCCCGACGGGTTCGACTGGCAGGTGCCGGGGCTGCGGGAGGACCTCGTGCTCGCCCTCATCCGCTCGCTGCCCAAGGCCGTCCGCCGATCGTTCGTGCCCGCCGGCGAGCACGCCCGCGCCTTCGTGGCCGAGGCCTCCCCCGCCGACGGGCCGCTGCCCGACGTCGCTCGCCCACGCCCTGCGCCGGCGCACCGGCGAGGTCGTGCCCGCCGGGAGCTGGGACCTCGACAAGGTGCCCCCCCACCTCCGCATGACGTTCCGGGTGGTGAGCGAGCGGGGACGGGAGCTGGCGTGGAGCAAGGACCTGCCTGCCCTCCGGGCCCACCTCCAGGGGCGGCTGCGCTCGGCCGTGGCCGGGGCCACCCGCTCGGTCGAGCGAACGGGCCTGACCGCGTGGACCATCGGGACGCTGCCCCGCACGGTCGACACGACGGTGGGCGGCTACCGGGTGACGGCGTACCCGGCGCTGGTGGACGAGGGGTCGAGCGTGGCGGTGCGCACCTCCCCCGACGAGGCCTCGCAGCGCGACGCCATGTGGGCGGGGACCCGGCGCCTGCTGCTGCTCACCGTGGGCTCGCCGGTGGCCGCGGTGCAGCGCCGCCTGGGCAACGACGCCCGGCTGGCGCTGGCCGCCGCCCCCTACGCCACGGTGGCCGAGGTGCTGGACGACTGCGTCGCCGCCGCCGTCGACGCCCTGCTGGCCGAGGCGGGCGGGCCGGCGTGGGACGAGGAGCGCTTCCGCGCCCTGGCCGCCGCCGTGCGCTCCCGGCTCGTCGAGGTGGCCACCGACGTGACCGTCCAGGCGGCCGGGATCCTCGCCGCCGCCCGCGCCGTCGAGGAACGCGCCGCCGGCCTCACCGCCGATGCCCTCCAGCCGTCGCTCACCGACATCGCCGTCCAGGTGGCGCGCCTCGTCGGGCCCGGGTTCGTCTCGGCCGCCGGCGTCGACCGACTCCCCGACCTGCGCCGCTACCTGCGGGCGGTGGCCCACCGCCTCGACCGCCTCCCCACCACGTGGTCGAAGGACCGCGCCCTCGTCCAGCGGGTGGCCGTGGTCGAGTCGGCGTACGACGACCTGCGGGCCCGGCGCGACGGCCCCGAGGTCGCCGCACTGCGCTGGCGGGTGGAGGAGCTGCGGGTCAGCCTCTTCGCCCAGTCCGTCGGCACACCGGAGCCGGTCAGCGAGCAGCGCCTGCTGCGGGAGATCGAGCGCCTCCGGGCCGCGCCCTAGCCTGCGGCGGTGGTCGCGCGAGCACGTCCGGGGGACTGGCGGCGGGAGCCGGGCAACGCTCCGGGCATGGAGCGGGCGGTGGCGGTGAGCAGCGACACGGTGGGCAGCACCGGCATCTACTCCTCGATGGTGACCACCGCGCCCGGCGGGTCCACCCGCGTCCACCACCACGGCGAGTGCGAGACCTCGATCTACGTCGTCTCGGGCGAGGCCAGGTTCACGTGGGGGCCGACCGGCGTCGAGGACGAGCTGGAGGCCGGCCCGGGCGACATCGTCTACGTGCCCGCCTTCGAGGTCCACACCGAGCGCAACGCCTCGGCCGAGGAGCCGCTCGTCGTCCTGGTCACCCGCAACTCCGCGACCGGCGTCGTGCACTACGTGGACTGAGGTCGCCATGTCCCGCCTCTACGACCTCGCCGACGAGCACGTGGAGCGCTCGGCCGCCCTCGACCCCCTCGCCGCCACCTTCCGGGGGATCGCCGGCCACGACGCCGAGATGACGGACCTGTCCCCCGACGGCCTCGCCGCCCGGGCCGCCCTCGACCGCGAGACCCTCGCCGCCGCTCGCGCCGCGCCCGTCGAGGACGACCGCGACCGGGTGGCCCGCGACCTGCTGGTCGAGCGGCTCGAGCTCCAGGGCGAGCTCCACGACGCCGGCGAGGACCTGCGGGCCCTGCGCATCCTCTTCAGCCCCGTGCAGCAGGTCCGGCAGGTCTTCGACCTGATGCCGCACGACGGGGAGGACGACTGGCGCACCATCGCCACCCGCCTGGCCCTCGTCCCAGCGGGGCTCGACGGCCTGCGCCGCACGCTCGGCGAGGGCATGGCCCGGGGGGTGCTGGCGGCCAGGCGCCAGGCGCTCGCGTGCGCCGACCAGGCGTCGACCTGGGCCGGCGGCGCGGGCGGCGAGGGCGGGTTCTTCACCCGGCTGGTGGCCGCCTGTCCCGGCGACGGCGCGCTCCGCGCCGAGCTCGACGCCGCCGCCGTCGCCGCCGGCGCCGCCTACGGCGAGCTGGCCCGGTTCCTCCGCGAGGAGTACGCCCCGCGGGCCCCGGAGACCGACGCCGTCGGTCGCGAGCGCTACCGGCTCTGGTGCCGGCTGTTCAACGGCACGGACCTCGACCTCGAGGAGACGTACGCCTGGGGGTGGGACGAGCTGCACCGCATCGAAGCGGCCATGGCCGACGACGCCGAGCGCATCGCCCCGGGGCAGGGGCTCCAGGGGGCCGTCCACCTGTTGGAGTCCGACCCGGCCCGGGCCATCGACGGCGAGGACGCGCTCCGGGCGTGGCTCCAGGAGCTGATGGACCGGACCGTGGCCGAGCTCGACGGCGTGCACTTCGACATCCCCGGGCCCGTGCGCCGGGTGGAGGCGATGATCGCCCCGCCCGGCGGTGCCGCGGCCATGTACTACACGGGCCCGTCGGAGGACTTCAGCCGTCCCGGCCGCACGTGGTACCCGACGCTGGGCAAGACGCGGTTCCCCCTCTGGGGCGAGGTGTCGATCGCCTACCACGAGGGCGTTCCCGGCCACCACCTCCAGATCGGCCAGGTGCGCTGGCTGGCCGGCACGCTCTCGCGCTACCAGCGCTCGGCGGTGATCAGCGGGCACGCCGAGGGGTGGGCCCTCTACGCCGAGCGCCTCATGGACGAGCTCGGCTACCTCGAGGTCCCCGACCACCACCTCGGCATGCTGCGGGCCCAGGCCATGCGGGCGGCACGGGTGATCGTCGACCTCGGCATGCACCTGGAGCTGCCCATCCCGGAGGACGACGGCTTCGCGCCGGGCGAACGGTGGACGCCCGCGCTCGGCGAGGCCTTCATGGTCGAGCGCAGCCACTTCCCGGCCGACTTCCTGGCCAGCGAGGTGGTCCGCTACCTGGGCATGCCCGGACAGGCCATCAGCTACAAGGTGGGCGAGCGGGCCTGGCTGGCCGCCCGCGACGAGCAGCGGCGCCGGACCGGTCCCGCCTTCGACCTCAAGGCGTTCCACGCCCGGGCCCTCGATCTCGGCCCCCTCGGCCTCGACCAGCTGGCCCGGGAGCTCGTGCAGTGATCGCTCCGGCCGGGACACGTCGGTTCTGGACGCTCGACCGCCACATCCGCGGCTGAGCGTCCAGAAGCGACGCTCGCCGGCCGTGTCCGAGTTCTCCGACAGCGACCTCGTCGTCGTCGTCCTCGTGGCACTGGCGGCGCCGATCCTCGTCGACCTGATCCCCCGCGTGCGCCTGCCCAGCGTGGCGGTCGAGCTGGCGGCGGGGATCGTCATCGGCCCGTCGGTGCTCGGCTGGGTCGGGCTCGACACCCCCCTCCAGCTGCTGTCGTCGCTCGGGCTCGCCTTCCTGCTGTTCCTGGCCGGCCTCGAGATCGACCTCGACCGCCTGCGGGACCCGGTGACCCGCCTGGCCGGCCGCGCCTTCCTCGTCTCCATGGTGCTGGCCGGGCTGGTCGGCCTCGGGCTCCACGGGCTCGGGGCCGAGGGCGGGCCCCTGTTCCTCGCCGTCGTCCTCCTGTCGACGTCGCTCGGTGTGGTGGTGCCCGTGTTGAAGGACGAGGACGAGGTGGGCACCGACTTCGGCCAGCTCGTGATGGTGGCCGGCTCGCTGGCCGAGTTCGGCTCGTTGGTCCTGCTGACCCTGCTGTTCTCGACGGGCGACTCGGCGTCGAGCCCCGAGGTGCGGGTCCTCCTCGTCGTCGCGTTCGCCGTCGCCGTCGTCGTGGCCGGCATCGCCATCACCCGCACCTGGCAGTCCACGTGGCTGTCGCAGACCCTCGACCGGCTCGACGACACCAGCGCCCAGCTGCGGGTGCGGGCGGCCATCGTCGTCCTCGTCGTGTTCGTGACCCTGGCCGCCCACCTCGGGGTCGAGGCCATCCTCGGCGCCTTCGTGGCCGGGGCCCTGCTCCGAGCGGCCGACCAGGAGCACGAGGGCGGCGGCACCCTGTTCGGCGTGAAGCTGGAGGCCATCGGCTTCGGCTTCCTGGTGCCGATCTTCTTCGTCGCCAGCGGCATCCGCTTCGACCTGGACGCGCTGCTGGGCAGCTCCAGCGCGCTGCTGTGGGTCCTCTGCTTCCTGGTCGGGCTCCTCGTCGTGCGGGCGCTGCCCGGTGTGCTCTACCGCCGTCGCTTCGGCGACCGGCGGGCGGCCGTGGGCGGCGTGCTCCAGGCCACCTCGCTGTCCTTCCCGGTGGTGGCCGCCCACATCGGCCAGGAGATCGGGCAGCTCGACGCCGAGACCGGCGCCGCGCTCGTCGCCGCCGGCCTGCTGTCGGTCGTCCTGTTCCCCGCCGTCGCCCTGTCGCTGCGGCCGTGGGCACCGCCCTCGCAGGAGCTCGACACCGGGGTACACAGGTGAGCGTGACCGGGGTGCGCACGAGGTGCTACCGGAAGGGCGTCCTCGACGCGGAGGGCTTCCCGCTCGACGCCGTGTCCGACCTCCTGGCCGAGCCCGACACGGTCGTGTGGGTGGACTGCCCGCAGTCGCGGGACCAGCTCGATGCCCTGGCCCGTGAGCTGGGACTGCACGAGCTGGCCGTCGAGGACGCCATCGAGGCCCCCGAGCGGCCCGAAGCTCGACCACTACGCCGGCCACCTGTTCATCTCCGCGCACTCCGTCGGCGTCGAGGCCGACCGCAGCGGCCTCGTGGTGCGGGAGATCGACGTGTTCGTGGGCGACCGGTGGATGGTGACCGTCCGCAAGGACGATGCGTTCTCCATCGCCCCGGTGGTGGCCCGCTGGGACGCCTCCCCCGACCTCGCCCCCGAGGGCGTCGCCTTCCTCCTCTACGGCCTCCTGGACGTGCTCGTCGACGGCTACTTCGACACGGTCCAGGTGTTCGACGACTTCTACGACGACGTCAGCGAGCAGATCTTCTCCGAGCACCCCCTCACGCCGGAGCAGCAGCGGCGCTGGTTCGACATGCGGCGGGCCCTCGTGAAGTTCCACCGCCTGGTCGTGCCCCTGCGGGAGGTGGTGAGCGGCCTCATGCGGCGCGAGCACGGCGCCGTCCCCGAGGCGCTCTACCCCTACTACCAGGACGTGTACGACCACGTCCTGCGGGTGAGCGAGTCGACCGACGCCCTGCGCGACCTCGTGTCGAGCATCGTCGAGACGAACCTGAGCCTCCGGGACTACCGGCAGAACCAGATCATGAAGAAGGTGACGAGCTGGGCGGCGATCATCGCCGTGCCCACCCTCATCACCGGGTACTACGGCATGAACGTCCCGTACCCGGGCTTCGCACGGGACTCCGGCGTCATCGTGTCGAGCGCGCTGATCGTGGTGCTGTCGGCCGCCCTGTACGGCCTCTTCCGGAGGAAGGACTGGCTGTAGGGGTCACTCCTCCGGATCGAGCTCCGCGACCCGCTCGAGCGAGGGTGAGTCCGGCGGGAAGGCCACCACCCCGCAGCGGCAGGACCCGCTGCGGTTCACCGCCACGTTGAGACGGGCCACCCGGTCGAGGTCGGCGGGGTCGAGCCCGGGCACGTCGTCGAGGGCGAACGCGACCAGGGGGCCGTCGAGGGTCCGGAGGAGGTCGGTTCGGCCGGCGCGGAGCAGGCCCGCCGCCAGTCGACGCTGGATCGCCGCCAGCTCGGCCTCGTCCTCCGGCGAGAGGGGGCTCACCGCGGCCACCACCTCGGCGTCGGGCAGGTCGCTCAACAGGCTCATGAGGTGCCCGTCGTCCACGGCGTACCAGACGGACGCCACCTCTTCGAGCGTGGCCGTGCGCTGCTGCCCGTACTGGTAGTCGAGCTCGCGGTTGACCTGGACCGGCTCGCCGCGGCGGTCGAGCTCGTCGATGAGACCGCCCCAGAGGCCGCCCGCGTTCGAACCCTCGAAGCGCACGAGCACCGGATCCGACGGCCCGACACGTCCCTCGAGCTGGTCGGCCGCCTCCACGGTCGCCTCTTCGAACCTGCTCAGGTGGTCCGGGGAGTCGAGGATGTCGCGGGCGAGCCCTCCCGATGCGACGACGACGATGGCCGCGAGGACGATGCCCGCCGCCACCCACGGCCGAGGGGAGCGGCGCAACCCCAGCCACCGGGCCACGGCCATCCCGGAAGCGGCCACCACGAGGATCGCCAGCGGGATCCGCCACTGGAACAGGTAGGGCTCGATGCGATCCGGCACCTGGCTCACGGCCGCCACACCGGCCACGAGCGCCGCGGCCAGGAGGACCAGGAGGTTGCGGTCGCTCGTCGACCGGCTGCGGCGGCTGGCGACGAACCCCAGGGCCAACAGGCCCACGGGCACGAGGAGCCACGCCGGGGACGCCTGCGAGGCCTGACCCGACAGGGGATCCGGTCCCCGCTCGCCGCTCAGCCATGGCGGGAAGAGACGGAACTCGGCCGCCAGGACCTCCAGGGCCGCCCGGACGCCAGCCGGCTCGCCGTGTTCCCCGGTGAAGTAGCGGAACATCCGCGTGCGAGGTTGCCGGGCGCCTCCACGACCTGCTCCACGACGGCCGGGAGCCACAACAGGGCGCCGACCACCGCGCTCCAGCGCAGGGCGCCGGCCCACGATCGCCACGGCTCCCCGGCCCTGCGGGACCCCAGGACCGCGAGCCCCACCGCCGTCGCTGCGGGAAGGGCCACCAGGGGCAGGTAGCCGACGTGGGCCTGCACCAGGAACGTCCCCACCGCCGTGGCCGCGACCGCGGCCCACCGGGCGCCGTCGGCCAGGGCCCAGAGGCTGAGGACGAAGAGGACGAAGAAGGGGAAGGCGATGTGCGGGTTCCAGGCATCGAGGACGATCCAGCCCCCGGTGGCGCCGTAGGCGAGGCTGATGACGGCGAGGACCACGAGCAGGAGGGCGAGGCCGCCCTTGCGCCAGGCCAGGCGGGCGCTGGCCGCGATGGCGCCGGCCTGGAGCAGGGCCCCGCCCACGGGCGTGGCCCAGGCCGCCTGCCCGAGCAGCCCCGATGGGAGGGCCAGGAGCCAGAACAGCAACGGTCCAGGGTGGCTCCAGCCCTTGCTGTAGGGACCCACCAAGGGGATGTGGCTGCTCCAGACGTCCCGGACCCGCAGGTCGATGATGGCCAGGTCCTGCACCGGCACGTAGTCGGAGGCGAAGCGCACGACGACGGCCGCCACCGCGGGTGCCAGGGCGACAGCGGTCAGGGCGATGGCGGCGGCCAGGCGCCAGCGGCCCCGGAACCCGGCGCCGACCGGCTCGGCCGCAGCCGCGGCGGCGCTTCGGGCTCCCCCGGGAGCCGGCCGGACCTCGCTCGCCGACTGGCTCGGTGCGCTCATCGGTGGCGACGGATCGTACCTGTGCGTCCGTCCTGTGCCGTTCGCCCCGACCTGCGGCTTCGCTCAAAACAGCTGCTGGTAGCGTCCCGCGGGTGATCGACGAGGGCTCGGCCACGGAGGAACCGGTCCTCCAGCGGTACGTGACCCTGTTGCGTCGACGGTGGCCGGTCATGGTGGCGGCCGTGCTGGCGGTCTCGGCGATCGCGCTCGTCGTGCGCCTCAGCCAGGACGAGGTGTACGAAGCGTCCGCCGACGTCTACCTCAGCCGGCTCGACGTGGCCGGCCAGCTCGGGGGCGTCAGCGACTTCCGTGCCAACCAGCCGGCCGAGCGGGTGATCTCGACCCAGGCGGCGCTGGCCCGGGTACCCGACGTCGCGGCGCGAGCCGTGCAGGAGGCGGGCGTGCCGGGCGTGACCCCCGGCGCGCTGTTGCGAGCGTCGACGGTGACGGCGCAGACCAACGCCGACCTCCTGAACTTCGCCGTCCGCGACGAGCAGCCGTCTGTCGCCATCGACCTGGCCAACGCCTACGCCAACGCGTTCGCCGGCTACCGGACCGAGCTCGACTCGGCCGCCATCGAGCGGGTCATCGACACGGATCGACCGGGAGCTCGAGGGCCTCGACATCGACGACCCGACCGACAAGCCCCTGATCGACAGCCTCAACGGCGACCGCCAGCAGCTCCGCACCGTCCGGGCGCTCCAGGGTTCCAACGCCACCGTCGTGCGAACGGCGGCCGCCGCCGCCACGGTGGACGACAGCGTGCTCAAGGCCGTCGTGGCCGGGGCTGCCATCGGCCTCGCCCTCGGCGTCGCCCTGGCGCTGCTGCTCGAGGCCCTCGACCGCAGGGTCCGGTCGGCGGCCGAGGTGGCTCGGCGGCTCGGTGCCCCGCTGCTCGGCCGACTGCCCTCGCCCCGCCGGAGACGGGGGCGTCCGGCGGGACTCGTCATGTTCGAACAGGACGCGTCGCCGGAAGCCGAGTCCTACCGCGTGGCCCGCGTCAACCTGGAGCACGCCATCGAGGACCGAGCCCCGTCGGTGATGGTCAGCGCCGTCGAGGGGCAGTTCGACCAGTCGCCCATGGTCACCGCCAACCTGGCCCTCGCCCTGGCCCGGGGCTCACGGCACACGATCCTGATCGATCTCGATCTGCGCCAGGCACCGATGGACGCGCTCTTCGGGACCGGGCAGCGGCGGGGCCTGACCGACGTCGTCTCCGGGGCCAGCGACCTGGAGAGCACCCTCGTCACGGTCTGGCGGGGCGACGCTTCGATCGACCCCGCCTCCGAGGGCCTCGTCGGTGAGGCGGCGGCCAGCGCCGCCGTCCTCGAGCTGCTGCCGGCAGGCACGCAGCCCACCTCGGTGGGCGAGCTGCTGGCCTCGGCCCGGCTGCACGAGGTCGTCCAGGGTCTCCGGGACCACGGCGATCTGGTGGTGATCCACGGACCGCCGCTGCTCGGGACGGCCGACGCGCTCGCCGTGCTCGGTGCCGTGGGAGGTGTCGTGGTGGTGGCCGGCGTCGGTGTCGTCGGCCGGGACGTGCTGGCCGACGTCCACGAGGAGCTGGACGGCGTGGCCGAGACGCTCGGCGTGCTCGTCACCGGCATCGGGAGGTCCGCCGCCGGGAGCCGGCCCCGCACACGCCGGTACCGCCCCTGGCGCATCCCGACGCTCCGGCGGTCGTCTCGCAACGGGTACCGGACCCCGGCGTCGGTGCAGGCCCGGGCCCGTCGCTGACGCGGGCGGCCCGGCATGGCGGCGCCCCTCGTGAGCACCACCTCCCCGACGGTGTCGGTGATCATCGTGAGCTACGAGTGCCGCGAGCACCTGCTGCGCTGTCTGACCTCGCTTCGGGACGAGGGCCGCAACGTGGCGTCTGAGGTCATCGTCGTCGACAACGCCTCGACCGACGGGACCGTGGCGGCGGTGCGGAGCCGCTTCCCGGAGGTGGAGGTGGTGCCCTCGAACCGCAACCGCGGGTTCGCCTGGGGCAGCAACCGAGGGATCGAGCGGGCCACCGGGAGGCACGTGCTCCTCCTCAACCCCGACACCGTCGTGCCGCCCCGAGCGCTGGCCTGCGCCGTCGAGGCGCTCGACGCCCGCCCCGAGGTCGGCATGCTCGGCTGCAAGCTCGTCCAGCCGGACGGGTCGCTCGACAAGGCCTGCAAGCGCGGCATCCCCACCCCGCTCGGCTCGCTCGCCTACTTCACCGGACTCAGCCGCCTCGCGCCCCGCAGCCGCCGCCTGGCCTCCTACACCGCCGGCCACGTGGGCGAGGACGAGACGGCGGTGGTCGACGCCGTCAACGGCGCCTTCATGCTCGTCCGGCGAGAGGCGTTGGACGAGGTGGGCCTCCTCGACGAGCGCTACTGGCTCTACATGGAGGACCTCGACTGGTGCCACCGCTTCGCCCTGCACGGGTGGCCGGTCCTCTACTGGCCCGAGGTCGAGGTGGTCCACGTGAAGGGGGCCAGCAGCGGGCGGCTCCGCCGGTGGCGCACCAACTACGCCTTCCACCGGGGGATGTGGCTCTTCTACCGGACCCACCAGGCCCCTGATCGGCCCCGCCCGGTGACGGCCCTGGTGTGGCTCGGCATCTGGTCGAAGCTGGCCGTGTCGGCGGTCAACAGCGCCGTGCGCCGGGGCAGGCGCCGGCTCCGGTCGGCGGGGGCACCGTGAGCGCCACCGCTCGGCCCTGGGTCGCCGTCAGGGGCACCGCCCCGGCCCCGCCGCGCCGCAGGCTCGACCCCGAGATCCTGCGGGCCAGTGCGGTGACCGCCCTCGGAACGCACCTCGCCATCGTCGCCGGCTGGGCCGCGGCCGGTCTCTCACCCGCGGTCGCACTCGCCCTGTCCGGGGCAGCGCTGGCCCTCCTGGTGCTGGTCCCGACCATCGCCGCCCGACCCGAGCTCGGGGCCCTCGTCACCCTCGTCCTCGTGGCCATCGTGCCGATCGACACGCTGTTCGACTACGACGTGCGGTTCCTGGCCGGCGGGCTGAAGGTCACCGACATCCTCCTCGCGCTGACACTCGGCAGCTGGCTCGTGGCCAGCGTGCTCAACCACCGCCGCGTACGCCTCCCGTCGCCGGCCGTGACGGGGCTCGTCCTCGGCTTCGTCGGCCTGAGCCTGCTCGGCCTCGTCACGGCCTGGGCGCTGCACGTGGACATGAAGCTGACGCTCCTGGAGCTGCGCGCCGTGCTCGCCCTCCTGCTGCTCTTCCCGGTGGTGGACGGGGTCCGTCGCCTGGAGGACCTCGAGCGGGCGCTGGCCATCTTCCTCGCCGCGGTGGCCGTGTGCGCGGTGGTGGTGACCCGCGACTTCGTGCTCGGCCGGGGCACCCTGACGCTCTTCAGCGAGGACGCCACCCGGGTCAACAACCTCATCTTCGTCTACCCGCTGGCCGGCATCGTGTGGTCGGCGGCCCTGCTGCCCTCGATCCGCACCCGGGCGCTCCGGCGTGCCTGCTCGGCGTCACCGGCATCAGCGGCGCCGCGCTGTACTTCACGTCCCGACGGGGCGGCTGGCTGGCGGCGCTGGCGGGTGCCCTCGTCGTCGTGGTGATGCTGCCGGCACGCCGGCGGGGCGTGCTCGTGCGCTCGTTGGTCCTGATGTCGGCGGCGATCGTCGGGCTGGTCCTGGTGTCCAACTCGGTGGCCGACCGGCCGATCGAGTCCCCGGGGGCCAGCTTCGTCGAGCGGCTCCTCTCGATCGACGAGGGGGAGGACGATCCCATCCTCCGGGCACCGGCTGGCGGAGTTGCGACGGGCACAGGAGCTCATCGCCAGCCACCCCTTCACCGGCATCGGGCCCGGTGCGGAGTTCACCTTCATCAGCCCCCTCTACAACGACGACCTCGAGTCGGCGGACGTGCCCTACACCGACATCTACGTCCACAACAGCTACCTCTGGATCGCCCTGAAGCTCGGGCTCCCTGCGCTGGTCGTCTTCGTCAGCCTGCTGGCGACGGCGTTGCACCAGGCCCACCGCAACTACCGCCGGTCCACGGACCCCCGCGTCCGCCGTCTCGTGCTGGGAGCGCTGGCCACGATGGTCGCCCTCGTCGTGGCGTCGTTCACCGAGCCCCACCTCACCTACATCGGCTCGACGCCGCTCTTCGCCTGCGTCCTCGCCGTCTCCCAGGTCGCGCCCCGGCTGGCGCCGGATCGAGCGGCTGCAGCTTCGGCCGCGCGAGTGAGGATCCTCGTCCTCTCGCCGTTCCTCCCCTGGCCGCCCGACGGCGGTCGCATCCGGGTCGGCGAGCTGGTTCGGGGCCTGGCCGCGGTGCACGACGTGTCGCTGTTGACCCTGAGCGAAGGCGGGCCCGAGGCCGAGGCCGGCGTGGCCGCGCTCGAGGCCGAGGGCATCCCCGTCGAGGTGGTGGTCTCGCGGCCGGACCGGCGGGTGGCGGCGGCCACCGCGGTGCTGGCCGGGCGCTCGGTGCACGGCAGCCTGGTCCGCTCCCCCCACCTCCGCCGACTGCTGGCCGACCGACTGGCCGACGGTTCGGTGGACGTCGTGCAGTGCGAGATCTCGTCCATGGCCACCTACCAGGACGCCGGTCCTCGGGTGCCGTGGGTCCTCGACGCGCACAACGTCGAGTTCCGGGTCAACGAGTCCCTGGCCCGGACCGGCCGGGCCACGCTCGGCTACCGCTGGTACGCCCGCCGCGAGGTCCGGTCCCGCCGGCGGGAGGAGCTGGCGGCGTGGCGAGCGATGGACCACGTGGTGACCGTCTCGGACGTCGACCGGCGCGTCGTCGAGGACCTGGCCCCGGGCACCCCCGTCACCGTGGTGCCCAACGGCGTCGACCTGGCCCGGCTGCGGCCGGCCACCGGCGCCGCCGCCCCGCGTCGGGGTGCCGTGTTCGTGGGGAAGATGGACTACCGGCCGAACGTGGAGGGCGTGCGGTGGTTCGTCGACGAGGTGTTGCCGCGCGATCAGGGTGGAGCTGCCGAGCTTCGAGCTCGCCGTCGTCGGCCGGAACCCGACGGCTGCGGTGACCGCGTTGGGCACCCGCGACGGCGTGTCCGTCACCGGGGCGGTGCCCGACCCCGTGCCCTTCCTGCACGGCGCCGCCGTGGCCGTGGTGCCGCTGCAGGCCGGGAGCGGCACCCGGTTGAAGGTGCTCGAGGCGCTGGCCGCAGGCACGCCCGTGGTCAGCACGCCGCTCGGGGTGGAGGGCCTCGACGTGGTCGCCGGCCGCCACGTCGAGGTGGCCGAAGGGGCCGAGGGGTTCGCCGCCACCGTCCTGGCCCTCCTCCGCGATCCTGCCCGCCGAGCCGATCTGGCCGACGGCCGGCCGACGCCTGGCGGAGGAGCGCTACGCCTGGCGGGCGGCGGTCGCGGCCCTGCTGCAGGTCCACGAGCGCGTGGCCGAGGAGCGGCGAGCCCACGGTCGTGGCTGAGCGGGTCTCGGTCGTCGTCACCGTCCGCGACGAGGTCGAGGCCCTGCCCGACTTCCTCGCCGCCCTGCGGGCCCAGTCCCGCCCGCCCGACGAGGTGGTGGTGGTCGACGGCGGCTCGACGGACGGCACCTTCGAGCTGCTCCAGCGGGAGGCGGCGGCATGGCCGACGCTGACGGTGACGCAAGCGCCGACGGCGCCAACATCTCGGCCGGACGCAACGCCGCCGTCGGGCGGACGTCGGGGCCGGTCATCGCCGTGACCGACGCGGGGACGGTGGCCGAGCCGGAGTGGTTGGCCGCCTTGGTGGCGCCCTTCGACGGTGACCGTGAGCTCGGGGTGGCCGCCGGTTGGTTCCGGCCCGGCGGACGCACCTGGTTCGAGCGCTCGCTCGGCGCGATCATCACCCCCCACATCCGGGAGGTGGCGGCCGAGACGTTCCTGCCGTCCAGCCGGTCGGTCGCCTTCCGGAAGGCGTGGTGGGCCCGGGTCGGGGGCTACCCCGAGTGGCTGCCGCACTGCGAGGACCTCGTCTTCGACCTCGATCTGCGGCGGGAGGGGGCCCCCTTCACCTTCTGCCCCGAGGCGGTCGTGGTCTGGCGCTCGCGATCATCGCTCCGTGGGTTCTTCCGCCAGTACTTCCTCTACGCGCGGGGCGACGGGATCGCCGGCCTCTTCGCCGAAGCGCCACGTCGTGCGCTACTCGTCCTACGTGACCGGCGCCGCGCTGCTGGCGAGCCACCGGCGGCCGGCGGCCCGGATCGCGCTCGCCGTCGGTGCCGCCGCCTACCTCGGCAAGTTCGAGCGACGGGTGGTGCGGCACCTGGGACGGGACCGGGAGCTGCCCGTCGCCGCGCTGCTCGTGCCCCTCGTGGTGACGACGGGCGACGTGGCCAAGATGCTCGGCTACCCCGTCGGGCGCTGGCGCCGGCGCGGCCGCGATGGCCTCGCGGTAGACCGCATCGAGCTGGTCGGCGATGGCCGGCCAGGCGAAGTGCCCGGCCTGCTCGAGCGACCGGGCGCGGTGGTCGGCCCAGGCGTCGGCGTCGGTGGCCAACCGCTCGATCTCGTCGGCGAACCCCGTGACCTCGCCGGGGAGGACCAACCGACCCGCGTCGCCCACGCCCTCGCGGACCCCGGCGATGTCGCTGGCCACCACCGGCGTGCCGCTGGCCATGGCCTCGAGGGTGGCCTGGTTGAACCCCTCTCGCAGCGAGGTGAGGAGCAGGACGTGGCTGTCGCGGTAACGGGCGGCCAGCTCGGGTTGGGGCAGCTTGTCGACCATGGTGACCGGCACGGCGGCGGCCTGGAGCTCGCCCTCGACCGCGTCCCGCAGCTCCCCGGCGCCCACCACGGTCACGTCGAGGGCGGTGCCCCGGCGGGCCACCTCGGCCACGGCCCGAGCGGCGGTGAGCGGGTCCTTGTCGGCCATGAGGCGGGACACCACGAGAACCCGGAACGGGCGCCCGTGGCGGAGGCTGTCGTCGGGGTGGAACACGGCGGGGTCCACCCCGTTGGGTACCCGGTGGACCGGCACCGCCGGCGCCAGGGCGCGCAGCTCCGCCTCGCTCTCCTCGTTGCCGGCCACGAGCGCGTCGCACCGCCGCAGGCCCTCGAGCTGCACCCGCCGCATCACCGGTCCCACCGCGCGGGGACCGTGCTCCTGCGCCACCAGGGGCAACCCGGCCAGGCGGCAGCGGGCCGCGGTGGCCCCGAGCATGGCGTGCAGCGACCGGCAGCCGTGGAAGTGGACCACGTCGACGTCGTCGGGACGGAGGGCGCGCAGGAGCGACAGGCTCACCTGCCGACTGAACCGGCGCTGGACGACCCCGCCCCGTTGCGGCTCCACGCAGCGGTGGAGGACGAGCGGCACGCCGTCGACGACGTCGCGCGGTCCCGCCACCCGCCCGCCCCCGGCCGTCAGGGCGTGGACCACGGGGCGGTCGCCACGGGCGGCCTGGGCCGCCGCCATGTTCGGCAGGAAGAAGCGGAAGGTGGTGCCCCAGTCGTCGTCCCGGTAGCCGAACAGGTCGATGGAGAAGGGCTGCACGTGGGCGATGCGCAGGCCGGCCTCCATGGACCCTCCTCTACCATGCGGCGGTGGACGAGGGGGAGCGCACGTCTCCCCGGGTGCTCGCCTTCTACCTCCCGCAGTTCCACCCCATCCCCGAGAACGACGAGTGGTGGGGCGCGGGGTTCACCGAGTGGCGCAACGTCGTGCGGGCCCGGCCGCTGTTCCGCGGCCACCACCAGCCGCACCTGCCGGGCGAGCTGGGCTTCTACGACCTGCGCGTGCCCGAGGTGCGTCAGGCCCAGGCCGACCTGGCCCGGGCCTTCGGCGTCGACGGCTTCGTCTACTACCACTACTGGTTCGGCGGCCGCCGCCTGCTCGAGCGGCCGTTCCAGGAGGTGCTGGAGCGGGGCGAGCCCGACCTCCCCTTCGCCCTCTGCTGGGCCAACGAGAACTGGACGCGGGCGTGGGACGGCGGGGGCGACCAGGTGCTCGTGCGCCAGCACCACGGCGAGGAGGAGGACCTGCGCCACCTCCGGGCGCTCGCCCCCGCCCTGGCCGACTCCCGCTACGTCCGCATCGACGGGCGCCCGCTGCTGCTCGTCTACCGGGCCACGCTGCTCCCCGACCCGAAGCGGACGACCGACACGTGGCGGGCCGAGGCCGCCCGCCTCGGGTTGGGCGAGCTGCACCTGGCCCGGGTCGAGAGCTTCGCCCCCGAGCGCGGTGACCCGCGGTCACTGGGGTTCGACTCCGCGGTCGAGTTCCAGCCCGACCGGCTGGCGCGGCCCCCCGACGCTGTTCCGGGAGCCCTGGCGCCGGCCGGTCAACCGGTTCCTGCGACCGAGCAACCCGCGGCGCCGCAACGACTTCTACGACTACGGGGCCATGGTCGACCTCGCGCTCGAGTCGGCCGCGGCCTGGCTACCGGTGGCACCGGACGGTGATGCCGTCGTGGGACAACACGCGCCGGCGGGCCACCGGAGCCATGGCCTTCCTCGGCTCCTCACCCGAGCTCTACGGCCGCTGGCTGACCGGCGTGCTCGACCAGGCGGCGTCGCGGGGCGACCCCCTGGTGTTCGTGAACGCGTGGAACGAGTGGGCCGAGGGATGCCACCTCGAGCCCGACGAGCGGCACGGTCGGGCCTACCTCCAGGCGCACCTCGCCGCCGTCACCGCCGTGCGCGAAGCCAGCGCCGCCGCGCCTCGTGCGAGGGTGTCGACGTGAGCGGTAGACGGACCTGGTACCACACCATCGACCTCCCCGACGGCACGGCCACCCCGGGCTGGTTCGACACCAGGGCCGCCCGCGGACCCGCCGGCCTCCCCGCCAGCCTCTCCGGCCGCCGCTGCCTCGACGTCGGCACCTTCGACGGGTACTGGGCCTTCGAGATGGAGCGGCGAGGTGCGACGGAGGTGGTCGCCCTCGACGTCGACGACCCGACGGCCCTCGACTGGACCTACGACGAGCGGGAGCGGGGACCGGAGCTGGTGCGGGCCTGGGGCAACGACCGGGGGCCGGGGTTCGCCAGCGGCGGCCGAGGCGCTCGAGCTCGGCGGTGCGGCGGGTCGACTGCTCGGTCTACGACCTCGACGCCGAGCGGGTGGGTCGGTTCGACCTGGTGTTCTGCGGGGCGCTGCTCGAGCACCTGCGCGACCCCGTCACGGCGCTCGAGCGCATGCGGGACGTGTGCGACGGCGAGCTGCTCCTCGTCGAGCACCTCGACCCGTGGCTCGAGCTCGCCACCCCTCGCGTGCCGACCGCCGCGGTTCGCCGCCGACTGGGACCAGTGGTGGCGCGTCGAACTCCGCGGGGCTCGTCGCGATGGTGGAGCGGGCCGGCTTCGACGTGACCTGGCTGGGCGAGCGCTTCCTCCTGCCCTTCGGTCCGGGCGCACCGGCGGCCCAACGGGCCCCTCGTGTGCACGCCCTGGCCGCCCGCAAGCCCCGGCAGAACGGCCTCCTGTTCCGGGCGCTGCGGGCCCGACCCCGCCCCCCCCGCCCGGACCCGAACCGGTCGTGACCGCTCCTACCATGCCGCCCGTGACCGCTGCCGAGGAGCTCGAGGCCAAGATCGCGTCCTCGCCGATCTGGTACCACACCCTCGAGCTCGCGCCCGGTGTCGAGACGCCCGGCTGGTTCGACCTCCGCCCGATCCTCGATCGTCTGCCGTGGCCGGACGTGCGGGGGAAGCGCTGTCTCGACATCGGCACCTACGACGGGTTCCTGGCCTTCGAGCTGGAGAAGCGGGGGGCGGCGGAGGTGGTCGCCACCGACATCCCGAGCCACCAGGCGTGGGACTGGCTCCCCCGGGAGCGCGCGTCGGGCGTGCGCTACCTGGACTCGCAGGCGGGGACCAAGGGACGGGGCTTCGAGGTGGCGGCCGAAGCCCTGGGCTCGTCGGTCACCCGGCGGTGGCTCAACGTGTACGACCTCGACCCCGACGACGTCGGGACCTTCGAGGTCGTGGTGTGCGGCAGCCTGCTGCTGCACCTCCGTGACCCGCTCCGCGCGCTGGCCGCCATCCGGGGGGTCTGCTCAGGGCAGTTCTTGTCCCTGGAGACGGTCGACCTCTCACTCGGCCTCAAGCATCCCCGCCGCCCCGTCCTGTGGTTGGAAGGCGAGACGGGCCGGTGGCTGGTACCCAACGTCGTCGGCCACCGGCGAATGCTGGAGGTGGCCGGCTTCGAGGTGGAGCGAACCGGTCGGCCCTACGCCATTCCCTTCGGCGTCGGCCACCCTTCGTCGGGCCGCTCGGCCGCCGACCGGGCCCGAGCTCTCTTCCAGCGGGCCACCATCGGCGGGCGTGGGGTCCCCACATCGAGCGTGTTGGCCCGGCCTGCCCCCCTCTGATATCGCCTCAGTGCGCGCGCACGGCCCAGGCGCGGGCGAAGAGCGTCCCGAGCCCGGCCGTCCCCCGGACTTCCATGCCGCTGCGTTCGAGGGTGGCCTGCACGGGGCCGAGGGGGATGCGACAGCCCAGGAACTCGGGCGCGTGGCGGCGGTACCGCTCGGGGCGGAGACCCGTGCGCTGGAGGGCAGAGAGGAGGGCCCGCGCGCCGCCCACCGTCGCGCCCCCGGCGTGTTGTTCCACTGGAAGGCCAGGACCCCGCCCGGGCGCAGCACCCGTCCCGCCTCCTCCAGGTACCGCTGCACGATGTCGGCGGAAGGGATGTGCTGGAACACGGTGAAGGACAGGACGAGGTCGACCGACGCGTCGTCGATCCCGTCCAGGCCCAGTCCGTTCCCCACGCGGAAGTCGATGCGCTCGTCCACGACGAGCTCCCGGGCCCGCTCCACCATCTGCGGCGAGATGTCGACGCCCGTCACCCGATCGAAGCGCCCGGCCAGCGCCAGGCACAGCCGGCCCAGTCCGGATCCGATCTCCAAGGCCGCCTCCCGGCCGGCCGGGGCCACCGGGGCACGGTCGACCAGCTCGACCACGATGTCCTCGCCGGCGGCGAGGAACCGTGCCATGTCGGGGTCGTCGTACGAGAGGGTGGTGTCGACGTACCAGGCGGCGTTGCGGCGGGCGCCCTCGTCCCAGTAGGCCCGCATGGCCCGTCCCGCTCGCTCGCCCACCTGCGCCTCCTCGCCCCCTCGGACCGGACCGCCAGGATGCCTCAGCCCGCGTCGGCGCCGGCCTCGCCATGACGGACGGCGCACCGCTGGTGTCGGTCATCGTCCCGGTGCACGACCGCCGGGACCTCCTGCGGTCGCTGCTCGACGGCCTGGCCGCCCAGACCCTCCGGGACTGCGAGGTGGTGGTCGTCGACGACGGCTCGACGGACGGATCGGGCGACGAAGCGGCGGCCGACGCGCGGGCCGGCCGGCCGGTGCGGGTGGTGCGCACGGCCCGGGCCGGAGCCGTCGCCGCGCGGCGGGCGGGCGTGGCGGCGTCCCGGGGCCGGCACCTCGCCTTCATCGACAGCGACTGCCTGCCCGACCCTGGCTGGCTGGCGGCGGGCGTGGCTGCGCTCGAGGCGGGGGCCGACGTGGCCAACGGCGCCACTCGGCCCGCGGGACCGGTGGGGGTGCTCGACCACAGCGTGGCCTCCGGCGAAGAGGGGCTCTACCCCACGTGCAACGTCTTCTTCCGGCGAGCGGCCTACGACGCCGCCGGTGGGTTCGACGCCGCCGCCGCCGACCGGCTCGGCTTCCGCGTCGACGCCCGGGCCCGGCGCCTGGGCTTCGGGGAGGACACCCTCCTGGCATGGCGGGTGCGGCGCCGCGGCCGCGCCGCGTACGTCCCCGAGGCCGTGGTCGAGCACCAGGTGGTCCGGGCCGGCGTGGTCGACGCCCTGAGCCGGGCGTGGATGGCGGCCGCCTTCCCGGCGCTGGTGCGAGAGGTCCCCGAGCTGCGCTCCACCATCCTCTTCCGTCGGGGCGTGTCGCTCGGCCGTCGCTCCCGCGCCCCCGTCTACCTGACGGTGCTGGCCCTCGCCGCCCGCCGACGCCCCGTGGCGCTCGCCGCCGGCGCCTGGTGGACGGCGTCGGCACTCGGCGAGCTGCGCGGCCGCCCGGGACCGTGGCCCGCCCGCCTGGCCGGGCTGCCGGTGGTCCTCGCCACCGACGCCGTCGTGGCGGCCGCGCTCGTCGTGGGCAGCGCCCGGGCCCGGTCGCTCGTGCTCTGAGGCACCCCCCTAGGCTCGCCCGGTGCGCATCGCCCTGACGCACGTCTGGTGCTGGCCCGAGGTCCGGCGGGGCGGCGAGCGACTGCTGCACGAGCTGGCCGGGGCCCTGGCCCGGCGGGGCCACGACGTGACGATCCTCGCCAGCGCGTCGCGCACCGGTCGAACCGAGGAGGACGGCGTGCACGTCGTCCGCCTCCCCCGCCCCCGGGGCGAGGGGTTGCGCCAGGAGCTGCGCTTCAGCCGCACCGTGCTCCGCCCGCTCCTCACCGGGGACTTCGACGTGGTCCACTCGCTCGGCGTGGCCGACGCCTCGGCCTCGATCGTGGCCGCTCGCCTCCTGCGGGCGCGGGGACGGCGACGGCGGACGGTCTTCACCCACCTCGGCATCCCCCTCCGCCCCTGGTACGAGCAGCAGCCGGACTGGCGCTACCAGCGCTTCGTGGCCCGGCACGTCGACGTCTACGGGTGTCTGTCCGCCCACGCCGCCCGCATGTTCGAGGAGGGCTTCGGCCGCACGGCGGCGCTGACGCCCGGCGGCGTCCGCCTGGCCCGGTTCACCCCCGCCGCGGAGAGAGGAGGCACCGACCCTGCTGTACTCCGGCACCCTGTCCGAGCCCCGGAAGCGGGTGGCCGACCTGCTCGCCGCCGTGGCGCTGCTCGCCCGCGACGAGCCGACGGTGCGCCTCTGGCTGTCGGGACCCGGCGACGCCCGGCCGCTGCTCGAGGCCGCACCGCCCGAGGCCCGCGAGCGGACCGAGGTGCTCGACCTCGGGACGCCCGACATGGGCGGGGTCTACGGCCGGGCGTGGGCCACCGTGCTGCCGTCCGTCTACGAGGCCTTCGGACTGGTCCTCGTGGAGTCGCTGGCCTGCGGCACCCCCGTCGTGGCCACGGACCACTCGGCCCTCCCGGAGCTGGTGACGCCGGAGACGGGCGCCCTGGCCGAACCCGAGGACCCCCGCTCGCTGGCGGACGCCTGTCGCCGGGCGCTCGCCCTCGCTCGCGAGCCCGAGGTGGTGGACCGCTGCCGACGGGCGGCCGAGCCCTACGACTGGGACGCCGGCCTCGCTCCCCGGGTGGAGGCCCTCTACGAGGGACGGACGCCGTCCCCCGCCGACGCCGTGCCCTGAGGGGGCGCCGTTCCTCCCCGGTCCGATCCGTGCTACTTCATGGCCCGGTGAAACGCGCCCGGACGGCCGCCCCGTCGTTCCTGCTGGGCATGGCCACCATGCAGTGGCTGAAGGCCTACCGGGCCTACCGGCGGGAGGGTCGGCAGCAGACGGCCAAGGAACGCCGGCTCATCGAGCAGGTCGACCGGGTGACGTTCCAGCGCCACTACGACGAGCGCGTCCCCACCATCGAGGAGGAGTTCGAGCTGTGGGGCCGCTTCCACCAGCACCGCCACGAGATGCGCTACGACCTCGTGGCCGACGTCGTGCGCCGCGCACCTCCCGCCCGGCGGGCGTGTCCTCGACGTGGGGGCCGGCGCCGTGCTGGTGGGCGACCGCATCGCCGACATGGACGCCGAGTACGTCGCCCTCGAGTACGGGGCCCGCAACCTGCTCACCGCAGCCAAGAAGTTCGCCGACCGGGACGACCGCCTCCGGGTCCGCTTCGTCCGGGGCGACGGCGAGCACCTGCCGCTGCGGGACGAGTCCGTGGACGTGCTGGTGATGAGCGAGGTGATCGAGCACCTCATGCACCCGGACCGGGCGGTGTGGGAGGTCGCCCGGGTCCTGCGTCCCGGGGGGGTCTACGTGATGACCACCAACAACGCCTCGGAGATGCCGTGCATCTCGCCGCTCCGCAACCCGCTGGCGTGGGTGGAGAAGGCGCTGGGAGCGACCCGTCCCTCGCTCATCTCCCTGCGGCCCTGGGCCTGGCCCTACCCGGTGGACGAGGACTCTCGTCCCCGAGGGGGCCGGTCCGCGTGCACCTGCCCCACACGCACCACATCTACGAGGAGACCCGCCGCCTCTTCGCCGCCGCCGGGCTCGACACGTTCTCGTGGTCCACGTTCGAGTTCCCGCCGCCGCAGAGCGCGCACCGACCGCTGGCTCGAGGCCAAGGGCGACCAGGGCAAGCGGGTGGTCGACCTCATCGAGGCGGTGAGCCGGCGGGTGCCGATGGTGAACCGCATGGGCTGCCACCTCTTCATGCACGCCCGCAAGGTGGGGCCTCCCGTCGCCCCCGAGCCGCCGGCGGGGCTGTGGCCGGGCCCCGCCGCCGTTGCGGCACCGCCAGTCAGCGCTTGACGCCGATCCGACCCGTGTAGTCGAGGCGGCTGAGGAGCATCGGCGGCGCCTCGGTGGCGAAGTACTCGTCCACCGCCCGGCGGCAACCCTCCCAGTGGCCGTAGTCGTCCACGATGAGCACACCGCCCGGGACGAGCCGCGGGTACAGGTGCTCGAGCTCGTGGCGCGTCGACTCGTACCAGTCGGTGTCGAGTCGGAGGAGCGCGACCTCGTCCGGGGCCCGGTCGGGGACGGTGTCCTCGACCATGCCGACGACGAAGTGGAGTCGCTCGGACGGGTACCCCGTCGCCCGCAGCAGCTCCTGCACGTGCTCGAGCGAGAACAGCTCGGGCCGGAAGAACCACTCCCACGCCGTTCGGCCGGCGTCCCTCGCCCGGCGCCACGTGGCCAGCGCGGGCTCGTCGAAGCGGGAGACGTCGGCCTCGCCCGGCTCGGTCATCCCCTCGAAGGTGTCGAACAGGTAGAGGTCGCGGTCGTCCACGCCCAGGCGCTGGAGGGTGAGGACCATGGCCAGCACGGAGCCACCGCGCCACACGCCGCACTCGACGAAGGCACCGGGCACGCCCGCCCGCACGACGTGCTCGACGGCGTCGGCCACCGCCACCAGCCGCTCGGGGCTGGTGATGCTGAAGGGCAGGGTGCGGTCCACCAGCGCCCGCTCGTCGTCGGTCAGCGACGACTCGAAGCCGGGCATCGCGACGTCCGCCGCGCCATTGCCGCGGCGGTCTCCGAGCAGGGCCCGCACCCGGGAGAACGACGGTCGGCGCACGCCTCCTTGTACCACCGCGTGGCTGACGGTCCCCGCCGGGCGGTCGGCGCTAGCGTTCGCCCCTCCGATGGGTGGCCTCCAGGACCTGCGCGACTCGGCGGCCGGTGCCCTCGACCGGGCGGCGGCGGTGGTGGCGCCACGCCTCTCCCCCACCGGCCGGCTCGGCGCCATGCTGCGGGCCGTCCGGCGGCGCCTGCCACGGCGGCCGCCGGGGCGCCAGCTGTACCGGGTGGTCTACGAGTTCGCCCGCGCCTACCCCGACGCCGTCTTCGTCCAGGTGGGCGCCAACGACGGCCAGGGGGAGGACCCGCTGCGGGACGAGATCCGGTCCCGGCGATGGACCGGCGTCCTCGTCGAGCCCGTGCCCCACGTCTTCGACCGGCTGCGCCGTCACCACGGCGGGAACCGGCGGCTGCGGCTGGAGAACGCCGCCGTCGCCGACCACGACGGCGTGGTCGAGCTGTGGTGCCTGCCGGAGGCGGAGCCGGGGGCGCCGCTGCCGTGGTGGTCCGACGGGCTCGGGACCCTGCGCCAGGACGTCCTCCTGAAGCACCGGGACGCCATCCCCGACCTCTCGGACCGGATGGTGCGACTCGAGGTCCCGTGCCTGACCTTCGACAGCCTCTGCACCCGACACGGCCTGGAGTCGCTCGACCTCGTGCACATCGACACCGAGGGCTACGACTTCGAGGTCATCAAGCTCATCGACCTGGACCGGCTCCGGCCCCGGATCGTGATGTTCGAGAACTACCACATGGACCCGGACACCCACGACGCCTGTCTGGCCCACCTGCGCCGACACGGCTACGAGCACCTGTCCGACGGCATGGACACCATCTGCCTCCGGGTCGAGGGCCTCACCGCCCGCGACCGGTCGCTGCACCGCTTCTGGGAGCGCCTGCGCGACGGCTACGTCCCCGACAGCTGGGGCCCAGCTACGGACCGCGGGTGGGCCGAGCGGCAGGGGGCCGACCCGGCGCCCGACGAGTGATCGAGGTCGCGAGCGCCACCGACCGCGCCTACCTCCCGTGGCTGGCCACGAGCATCCGGTCCGCCCTCGACCGTCACCCCCCCGGATCACTCCGGTTCAACGTGCTGCACGACGGCAGGCTCAGCCCCGAGGACCAGCGCCGCCTCAGCGCCATGGTCGACGCCGGGGGCGGGATCCTCTCCGTCCACGACGTCGCCCCTTCGCTGCTGGACCGGCTGCCCACCGACGGGGGACGCGTCGATCTGGCTCCGGCTGCTCCTGCCCGAGCTCCTCGACACGCCGCGCGCCGTCTACCTGGATGCCGACACCCTCGTGGTCGACGACCTCCGACCCGCTGTGGGAGACGTCCATCGGGGACGCTCCGCTGGCCGCGGTGGCCAACGTGGTGGAGCCCGCCATGCGCCCGCACGTGTCCGCGCTCGGCGTGCCCGAGAGCCGCACCATGTTCAACAGCGGCGTCCTCCTGCTCGACCTCGACCGCCTCCGGGACGAGGGCGCCTTCGAGGAGGTGCTCGCCTTCGCCCGCCGTCGCCCCCCCGCCAGGATCGTGTGGCCCGACCAGGACGCCCTCAACGCCGTGCTCGTCGACGGGTGGCACGACCTGCACCCGCGTTGGAACGCCCAGAACAGCCTGTGGACCTGGACCGACTGGGCCGAGGAGGTGTTCGGGGCCGAGGCCGTGCGCGAGGCGGTCACCGCCCCCGCGGTCCTGCACTTCGAAGGACCCCACCTGCGCAAGCCGTGGCACCACCTGTCGGAGCACCCGTGGACGGGGGCCTACCGGCGCACGCTGGCGACCACGCCGTGGGCCGGCGCGGCGCCGGTCGACCGCACGTGGGCGACGCGACTGATCGCCCACCTCCCCCCGGACCGCCGGGTGCCGGCCTTCCTCCGGCTCCTCCGTTGGCGGGCCGCGACGGCCCGCCGTCGAGAGGGCCTGGCCCGGCGCCTCCGCCGCTAGGCGCGGGCCGCCGGCAGCCCCGTCGGGAACCCGCCGGCGGCGGCGACGTGCCAGTCCTCGAGGACGTCGGCCAGCCGGTCGGTGTCGAGCCGGGCGGCGGTGGCCAGGCCGCCGGTGACCAGGCGACGCCGGAGGTCGGGGTCGCCACCGAGGCGCTCGACCGCGGCGGCGAGCGCCCGATGGTCGCCGGGCGCGAACAGCACGCAGTTCGTGCCGTCGACGAGGAACTCCGCCGAGCCGCCGGTGCCGGTGGCCACGACAGGCCGGCCGCAGGCCATGGACTCGAGGGGGACCAGGCCGAACGGCTCGGGCCATTCGCTGGGGAACACGAAGGCGTCGGACGCCAGGTACCGCTCGCGCAGGTCGGCGCGGGCCACGACCCCGAAGCGCAGCCGGTCCGCCACGCCGAGGTGGTCGGCCAGCGCTCGCAGTTCCGCCAGGTAGCCCTCGTCTGCCGGGCCCAGCACCTCCAGGGTGTGGCCGGGTAGGAGGGCGAGGGCCCGCACGGCGGTCTCGACCCCCTTGCGGGGCTCGACCCGCCCGACGGCGAGGAGCCGCCCCTGCCAGGGGCCGGCCGCTTCCTCGGGAGTCGGCGGCGGGAAGTCGGCCCGCTCGATGCCGCTGAAGGTGACGGTCGAGCGGGAGAACCTCCACGGGGCGTTGTCGGCGGCCGTCCGCCGCACCGACTCGCTGACGAAGCACGCCGTCGCCCGCCCGAGGTCCGCCATCCCGGTGGGCACGCCCGTCACGCGTCGCACCACCGCCGCCCGCAGGCGGTGACGGGTGAACAGCCGGGCCCAGGGATCGAGCATCGGCCCGTACACCAGCCAGTCGTCGCACACCACGAGCACGGTGGGCAGACCCCGCTCGAGGACGCTGGTGAGGAGGCCCATCGACATCGCGCCCATGTTCCAGAACGACACGACGTCGGGCCGCACCTCCCGCAGCGCGGCGGCGAGCACCTCCTGGTTGTCCCGCTCGAGCTGGAGCCGCTCCCGCAGCGGGGGCACCAGCAGCTCGTGGTCCCGCCAGTAGAAGCGGAGATCACGGTGGACACCGGCGGCCCGCTCACCAGGCGGGTCGTCCACGCCGGGGCGCCGCATGTCCGTCGTCAGCACCAGCGCCTCGTGACCCCGCCGCCGGAACCGCTCGACCACGTCCCGGCACGACAGCTCGTAGCCGCCGAGGTGGTGCGGCGGGTACATGTTGGAGACGACGAGGGCGCGCAACGCGGGGACCCTATCGAGCACCACCGGTAGCATCCGGCGGTGGGGCCGAACGTCCTCCTCATCGTGCTCGACACCGCTCGGGCCGACGCCTTCGAGCCCTATGGCGCGCCGGCCGGCGCCTCGCCCACCGTGGCCCAGCTGGCCTCCTCCGGCGCAGCGTTCGAACAGGCCTATGCCCCGGCGTCGTGGACCGTCCCGTCCCATGCGTCGATGCTCACCGGCCTGCGACCCCGCGACATCGGCCTGACCCAGGCGCCTGGCGGCACGCCCTTCGGCGTCCACGCGGTCATGGAGTCACTGGTGGACCACTCGCTCCCGGCGCGGCTGCGGGATGCCGGGTGGCACACCGCCGGCGCCAGCGCCAACGGCTGGATCGCGGAGAACAGCGGCTTCGCCACCGGCTTCGACGTCTGGCACCAGGCCGAGCCGGACCGCGGCGCCGGTCGACTGCACCGCGTGCGGGGCGCCCGCCGGCTGGCCGCGTACGCGGAGGGGACGCTCGCCCGCATCGACGACGGCGCCCGGGCCATCGAGGGCGTCCTCGCCGACTGGCTGACGGCGCCGGACACCTCGGCGCCGTTCTTCTGGTTCGTCAACCTCGTCGAGTGCCACTCGCCGTACCTACCGCCGCGCCCGTACAACGACCTGCCGCCGCTGGGCCGGCTCCGGGCGGCCGAGGAGGCCCGGCGCTACCTCACCTTCCACGGCATCCTCGCCACCTCGGCCGGAGTCCGCACCATCCCCGACGGGGCGCTGGAGCGGATGCGCCACCTCTACGCGCACGTCGGTGCGCTCGATGGACGACTGGCTCGCCCGCGTGCTCGAACGGCTCGACGAGGCCGGCGTCCTGGACGAGACCGTGGTGATCGTCACGTCCGACCACGGCGAGAACCTCGGCGAGGCGGGGATGATCGGCCATGCCCTCTCGCTCGACCAGCGCCTGATCCGCCTCCCCTTCGTGTCCTCGCACCCGCTGGCCACGGAGGACGGGCACGTCGTCAGCCTCACCGACGTCCCCCGGCTGGTGGCCGACGTCGCGGGCCTCGACGAGCACCCCTGGGGCACGGGACCCCTGCGGGCGCCGCTCGCCGTCGCCCAGATGGATCCGATGGGCGGTGGGACGGGCCCCAAGGTCGGCGAGCTGGTGCAGGAGCTGCAGCTGGACGACGAGGGGGCCCGCCGGTTGACCCTGCCGGCGACGGCCGCCACCGACGGGCGGTACAAGTTCGTCCGCCGGGGCGCCGAGGAGCGGTTCCACGACCTGACCACGGACCCCCTCGAGCTGCACGCGAGCTCGCCGGTCGGCGACGAGGCCACCACGGCGGCGACCGCGCTGCGCGCTGCGGTGGACGAGGCCCTCGAGGCCCGACCGGTGCCCGGCTGGCGGGGACCGTCCGGGCCGGAGCCCGAGGTGACGGACGACGAGGTCGAGCGCATGCAGCGCCAGATGGAGCTGCTCGGCTACCTCTAGCCGCGGACCTCAAGAGCGACGGTCGCCTCCGACACGCTCTGTGGTAGGGAGGCCGGATGCCCGAGGCCACGGTCAGCCAGGTCGCCGAACGGGTGATCTTCGTCGTCGGCTCCCGTCGGAGCGGGACGAACTGGCTTCAGCGCGGCCTCGGCGCACACCCCGACGTCGTCTGCACCAACGGCGAGTCGTTCCTCTTCTCGCGCGGCCTCGTGCCACTCATGGACCGGTTTCACCACGGCAACCTGGGATCACCCGTGGTCGGCTCGGTGTATGCCCACCGCGAGGGGGTGATCGGCGCCATCCGCCAGCTCTGCGACGTGGTGTTTGGCGATCTGCTCATCGCTCTCGGGCCAGCGGAGCGCATCGTCGATCGCACGCCGGAGAACGTTGTCTGTCTCAACCTGATCGGCGAGGTGTACCCCGAGGCACGTGTGCTGCACATCATCCGCGACGGCCGCGACGTCGTTCGGTCGCTGCTCAGCATGAAGTGGGGCACCAAGGAGGCAGAGGTCGCAGCAGAAGAATGGCGGGCCGCCGTCGTCGACGGCCGCGAGCAGGGCAAGCGCCTGCGCCACTACCGCGAGGTGCGCTACGAGGAGGTGCTCATCGATCCTCGTGCGCAGTTCGAGGAAGTCTTCGAATGGCTCGGGCTCCCAGTGACTCCCGCGATCATGGACGAGGTTCTGCGTGGAGGTGTCCCGCCCGTTCACCGTCGACCCGATGATGCCCAGCATCGCGAGCGGGAAGTGGCGGGAGGGGCTTGACCCTGGGGCTCTCGCCGCCCTCGAGCGCGTCGCTGGCGACGCTCTCGCGGAGCTCGGCTACGCCTCCGGGGGCGAGGATTCACCTCCCGCCGTGCGCGCAACGCCCGTCGATATGCCCGAACCGGGGCCCAAGGCGGCGCGGTCTGATCGAGGTTGCCCGCGCAACTCTAAGGAGGGGTACGCGCCGATCGACGAGCGCCGACGCCACGTGGCTGTTGCGAGACCGGCTGCGGGAGTGCCACGTGGTCGTGACCAGGTTCCTCTCCGCCGCCGCGACGGGCGCAGAACGGCAGCTGGCGGCCGATCTCCACGAGGCCGTCGAGCTCCACCTGCGCGTCGAGGGCGTCAGCGAGGCGTGGGCACCCGGCGGCAGGGATCGCCTACTCGAGGTGCTGCGGAACGACCCGGCCTTGAGATGGCGGCAGCTCCGAGGTGAGGTGACAGTCGGATTGCCCACGTCCGTGGTGGTCACCTCCTACGAAGGGCCGGCGGGCGAGGTCCAGAACCGGCTCATCTGCGTCACCGTCGATGACGAGGGTCGGATCACGAAAGTCGCCTACCAGAAGCTGTGACCGGACCGTGGAGTCACCTTCAGGCCCGAGCCGTCGTCACGGCCCGGGCGGAAGCCGGCGTTCGGCCGTCCGGGGGCCCACCACCAGCACCACCATCCGCGACAGCGAGCGGAACACCGGGAGCTCGACCAGGCGGGTGGCCAGCCGTCGGGCGCGGTCACCATCCCATCCGACGGACCCGCGCGCCTGCACGACGAGGTGGGGGTCGAGGACCCGGCGCAGGCCCCGCCACGTGTACTCCCGGAGGTGGCTCTCGGCGGCGTAGTAGGCGGAGGCGGGACGGCGCCGGCCCCGGACCAGGTCGGACGCCTTGGCCTTCAGCACGCCGAGGCCCCGACGGTTCGGCGTGGCCACCACCATCCGGCCCTCGGGCGTGAGCACCCGCGCCAGCTCGCGGGCGCCGGCGTCGTCGTCGGGCAGGTGCTCGATGGTGTCGTCGCACACGCCACCCGCGAACGACCCGGTCCGGAAGGGCAGGGCCTCGACGTCACCCACCACGCCGAGCAGGTCGACCCCGGCCCGACGGGCACGGGCCGCGGCCAGGCGCACCGTGCCGAGCCCGATGTCGAGGGCCACCACCCGTCGCGCCGGGTCGCCCCCGAGGGCGATGGCCACGGCAGGGTTGGGGCCGCAGCCGGCGTCGAGCAACATGCCGGAGACGCCCCGCAGCAGCCGCAGCACCACGGGCCCCGTCTCGGGGAGGGACAGCAGGGGCGCGGCCTCCGGGTCGCCGCCGTAGTCGTCCTCGAGGAACGAGCCGAGGTTCACGTAGAGGCGCTTGATGGCCGCCGGGTCGCCCTCGGCCAGGACGGCGTCGACCTCCCGGTTGTGCCGGGCCCACCACCCCTCGTTCACAGCGTGGACAGGGGCTCGCCGGCTCGGAGGCGTTCCCGGTACCAGGCCACGGTCCGCTCCAGACCGTCCCGCAGGGACACCTTCGGCGCCCACCCCAGCAGGCTGCGGGCACGACTGCTGTCGGACGCCATCCGGGGCACCGCCCCCGGCCGATCGGGGAGGGCGCCGAAGTGGGCCGCTGACGCCGGGGCCCCCACGACCTGCAGGATCTGCTCGACGATGGCTCGCACCTCCACCTCCTCGCCGCTGCCGAGGTTGAGCACCTCGCCGGCGGCGGCGGGCGTGCAGGCGGCGGCGACCACGCCCTCGACGAGGTCGTCCACGTAGGTGGGCTCCCGGGTCTGCCGGCCGGCGGTCAGCTCGATCTCCTCGCCCCGCAGGGCCCGCACCACGACCTCCGGGATGAGGCGGTCGGGGCGCTGGCCCGGGCCGTAGGTGGTCGAGGGCCGCAGCACGACGACCGGGACACCTTCGGTGGCGGCGAGGGCCCGGCAGCAGGCCTCGGCGGCGAGCTTGCTCACGGCGTAGGGCGACCGGGGTTCGGGCACCGAGCCCTCGTGCGACGGGACCGGAGCCCCGCCGTAGACGTCGGCCGTGCTCAGGTGGACCACGCGCCCGCAGCCGGCCTCGGCCAGCGCCTGCACCAGGGTCACGGTGCCCCGCACGTTGGTCCGCAGGCACTCGTCCAGCGCCGACCACGGGGCGCCGGCGTGGGCCGACGCCGCGAGGTGGAAGGCCAACCCCGGCCGCACGGTGGCCGCCACCGCCCGCACGTCGTCGGCATCACGCAGGTCGACCCGGTGCACGGCGAGCCGTCCCTCGAGGTCCCGAAGTCGCCAACCGCCATCGAGCTCGCGACCGCGGGTGGTGACGTGCACGTCGAAGCCGGCGGCCACCAGTCGGCGGGCGAGGGCGGCACCCACGAACCCGGAGCCACCGGTGACGAGCGCACGGGCGGCGCCGGACGGAGCCATGGTGGCCGGGTAGTTTGTCACGATCCCGGGTCCGCAGCGCTCGCCCCTCTCGGTGGTCGTGCCCACCCGTGACCGACCGGAGCTGCTCCGCGGCTGCCTCGAGTCGTTGCGGGCCGCCCTCGGACCCGAGGACGAGCTCCTCGTCGTGGACTCGGCGTCGCGCTCGCCCGCCGTGCGGGCGGTGGCCGAGGCCGCCGGAGCCCGGTACCTGCGAGCCGCGGCTGGCGGGGGCCAGCCGGGCCCGCAACCTCGGCTGGCAGGCCGCCGCCTCGGACCTGGTGGCCTTCGTGGACGACGACGTGCGGGTCCGGCCGGGGTGGGCGGCGGCCATGGCCGGCGCCCTGGCCGACGACGGCGTGGCCTTCGTGACCGGGCGCATCCTCCTGCCGCCGGGGATGGCGTGGACGGACGTGCCCATCGCCACCAAGGAGGAACCCGACGCCGCCCGCCTCGACGACGCCACGACAGGGGTGCTGGGCCACAGCGCCAACGCCGCGGTGCGCCGGATCGCCCTGGACGCGGTGTCCGGGTTCGACGAGCGGCTGGGGGCGGGGGCCGAGCTGCGGGCGGCGGAGGACAACGACCTGTTCGACCGCCTCCTGGCCGCCGGGTTCGTCGGCCGCTACGAACCGGAGGCCGAGGCGTGGCACGAGCAGTGGCGCCGGCGGCGGCAGCTGCTCGGCCTCAACTACGGCTACGGCTACGGGTCCGGAGCGCGCCTGGCCAAGCTGCTGCGCACCGACCGCCGTCGGGCCCGACGGGTCGGCCGGGCCGTCTTCTGGGACTGGGGGCTGGCCGACGCCCGTCGGTGGCTGCCCCGCCACCGCTACGCCGCGGCCCTGGCGGTGACCCGGGTCGTGGCGGCGACGCTGGGACTGGCCCGGGCACTGGCCCTCCCGGTGCGGAACGGCCACTTCCGCCCCGGACCGGCCCCGGCCGCACCGTCCGGTGGACCCATCGACCTCTCGGTGGTGATCCCCTGCCGAAACGACGCCGGGCGCCTCGCCGAGGCGCTGGCGGCGCTGGCGGCCGACCCGTTCAAGGGCACGTGGGAGGTCGTCGTGGCCGACAACGGCTCCCGGGACGGGACCGCGGCGGTGGCGCTCAGCTTCGCCGACACCGTGCCCGTGCGGGTGGTCGACGCGTCGGGCCGCCGGGGCCCGTGGTTCGCCCGCAACGTCGGCGCCGCGGCGTCGCGAGGGCGCTCCCTCGTCTTCCTCGACAGCGACGACGTGGCCGCCCCGGGCTACCTCGCGCACATGGCGGACGCCCTGGCCGGTGCCGATCTGGCGGCTGCCGCGCAGGACGGCCAGCGCCTGAACCCGGGCTGGCTGGCGCGCAGCCGACCGCTCGGCCTCGAAGGCGGGCTCAACCACAGCCTCGGCTTCCTGCCCTTCGCCACCAGCTGCTGCCTCGGCATCCGCCGTGAGGTGTTCGAGGACCTGGGGGGCTTCTCCCCCCTCCGCACGTGCGAGGACGTGGACCTGTGCTGGCGGGCCCAGCTCGCGGGCCGGACCCTCGTCCCTGCTGCGGGAGCCGTCCTGCACTACCGCTTCCGCCATTCCTCTCGCGACTCGTTCCGCCAGGCCGTCGGGTACGGGAGCGGCCAGCCCTTCCTCTACCGGCGCTACCGGGCGGCCGGCATGCCGAGGCGGCGCGTCCGCTCGAGCGTGGCCGACACCATCTTCGCCGTGCGGCGGATGGTCGGCGCGGGCACGGAGGCCCATCGCCTGGAGGGCGCCTACCTGACCGGTCTGGCCGTCGGCCGGGCACTGGGGAGCCTCCGCCACCGGGTGCTCTACGTGTGACGGGGGCAGCCCCCCGAAGCGATGTCCCGTGAACCATCCGCGACGATGTCGCCGATGAGGGTTGCGACACGTCTCCGACGTCTTGCCGGTACCGCGGTCGAGGCGGCGGGTCGGGCGCTCGACCCGTCCCGTCCGCACGCCGTCCGCCTCTCGGATCCCCCGAGCGCCAGGCCGGGGCCGCGGTACGGATACGGCCGGCCCCAGCACCCCCGGATCCTGGAGGTCCTGGCCCGACACGACGCCACCTACGGCACGCAGCTCGACGAGCTCCTCGCCTTCTCCGACGACCTCGTGCGCATCCCGCGTCATCCCAAGCAGGGCGAGCCATGTTGGCTCAACGCCTGGCTGCTGGGCCTCGACACGGTCTCGCTGTACGGCTACCTCCGCGCCCGCCGGCCCAGGCACTACGTCGAGGTGGGATCCGGCTTCTCCACCCTCCTCGCTGACCGCGCCCGGCGTGACGGCGGCTTCCCGATGAGGATCACATCGATCGATCCCCAACCTCGAGCCGACGTCGATGCGGTGTGCGACGAGGTCGTCCGTCAGCCGCTGGAGCTCACGGATCTCGACCGCCTCACCGACCTCGGGCCCGACGACCTGCTCTTCGTGGACGCCAGCCACCGCGTCTTCTCGGGCTCCGACATGGTCGCCTTCTACCTCGACGCGCTCCCCGAGCTGCAGCCAGGCCTGCTGGTCGCCATCCACGACATCCTCTGGCCCGACGACTACCTGCCGGAGTGGACCGAGTACTGGTTCTCCGAGCAGTACCTGCTCGGCGCCTACCTCATGGCGGAGGCTCCGTGGATCCGGCCGCTGCTCGCGTGCAACTACGTGAGCGGGCACGCCGAGCTGCAGCACCGACTCGACCCGCTGTGGGAACGACCCGAGCTCGAGGGAGTGGACCCGCGGGGCTTCGCCTTCTGGTTCACGGTGGGCGACTGAGGGTGGACCTCAGCGTGGTGGTGCCGTGCCGCAACGCCGGCGACCACCTCACCACGCTGTTCGACGTGCTGGCCGCCGAGCGGCCCGGGGGCAGGTGGGAGGTGCTGGTGGCCGACAACGGGTCCTCGGACGACACCCGACAGGTCGCCGAGGGCTGGGCGGACCGGCTCCCCGTGCGCACGATCGACGCCAGTGACCGCAGAGGGGCCTGGCACGCCCGGAACGTCGGGGCGGCCGCGGCCAGGGGCGACGTGCTGCTGTTCCTCGACAGCGACGACATCGTGTCACCGGGCTACCTGTCGGCGATGCGCACCGCGCTGCAGGAGGCGGAGCTCGCCGCGGCGCGCCTCGACAGCCACAGCCTCAACGAGCAGTGGGCGGCGGACAGTCGACCGGACACCGAGGTGGGAGGGCTGCTCGACCACTTCGGCTTCCTGCCGTACGCCGCCAGCTGCGCGCTGGGCATCCGCCGAGCCACCTTCGAGCGGCTCGGCGGCTTCGCTCCCATGTTGTTCGGCGAGGACGTCGACTTCTGTTGGCGGGCGCAGCTGGCCGGACTGACGATCACGCCCGTACCCGAGGCGATCGTCCAGTACCGCTTCCGCACCGACCTCGGGGGCCAGTTCGCCCAAGCCCGCGGCTACGGCATCGGCCAGGCGAACCTGTACCGGCGCTACCGCGACGCCGGCATGCCCCGGCCCGAGTGGCGCCAGGTGGCGCGGCGGTGGCGGGGGATCCTCTGGCAGCTCATCCACGCGCGGAGCCGCCAGGAGCTGGCCGCCGCGTTGTTCCTCGTCGGTGTGTACCTCGGGCGCCTCGAGGGCTCGCTGCGACACCGCGTCGTGTACCTCTGACCTCGCGAAGGAGGACCGCGAACCGCTCGCTACGCTCCGCCGCGTGCCTCGCCGCGTGGCTGCCATCGGGCTGGACTCCGCCGAGTGGAGCCTGCTCGAGCCGATGATGGACGACGGTGAGCTCCCCCACCTGAGCGCCCTCCGTCGGCGGTCGGCCGTGGCCCGGCTCCACAACGCCGACTACCGCACCGGACTCGTCTGGGAGCAGTTCCTGACGGGTCGGGGCGCCGCCGGGAGCGGCCGCTGTTCGCCGGTGGCGTTCGACCCGTCGACCTACGAGGTGGTCAAGGTGGGGGCCCGGCCCGTCGCCCCGTTCTTCCGTTCGGTGCCGGGCCACACCGTGGCGTTCGACGTCCCGTTCGTGTCCCTGGCCAGCACGGGCGACGCCACTGCGGTCACCGCCTGGGGGGCGCACGACCCCGCCTATCCCCGAGCCGCCGCACCGGCGGGGCTCCTCCGGGAGATCGAGCAGCGGTTCGGGCCCCACCCCGCCTTCGACAACGACTACGAGATCGTCTGGAACCGACCCGACGCGCTCGAGCGGTTCGCCGACGCGCTGGTGGTCGGCGCCCGGCGGCGCGCCGATGTCGCCTCGTGGCTCCTGCGGCGCTGTGACGACTGGCGCCTCTTCCTCACCGTGCTGTCCGAGACGCACTCCGCCGCCGAGCAGCTCTGGCACGGTGTCGCACCCGACCACCCCGTGAACGAGGTCGTGGACCCCGCCCCGGCCGGCCGGCGGCTGCGGGAGGTGTACCGGGCCGTCGACGACGCGGTGGGGCGCATCCTGGCCGCCCTGCCCGACGACACGACAGTCGTGATGTTCTCGCTGCACGGCGCCACAACGAACGACGTCGACGTGCCCTCGATGGTGCTGCTGCCCGAGCTGTTGCACCGACTCGCCCTCGGTCGGCCCTTCCTGCGCGACCCCGAGCGGAACGGCGTGCCAGCAGCCGTGCGGCTCCCTCCGGATGTCCGCTGGCACGAGTACGTGGAGCAGCTCCTGCCCGCCGACCCGGAACCGCCTCGCAGCCCCCGCCAGCGTGTCGGCGCAGCCGTGCCGGCGTCCCTGCGGGCCGCCTACCGTGAGGCGCGGCGGGTCCATCGGGGAGCACCGACCAACGGCAGGGCAGGACCCGGGTCCCGTCTCGGAGCCATGGGCCTCCCCATCGTGGAGGAGACCGACCGGACGCCCGACGAGATCGGCGTGCCCTCCGATTCCCTCGACTGGCAGCTCACCTCCCGGTACCGCCCGGCGTGGCCGGACCTGCCGGCCTTCGCCATGCCCACGTTCCAGGACGGCAGGGTGCGGGTGAACCTCGAGGGCCGCGAACACAACGGTGTCGTCGCTCTCGGCGACTACGCCCGCGAATGCGGGCGCCTCGAGGACCTCCTCCGCCAGTGCCGGGACGTGCGCACGGGTGAGCCGGTGGTCGAGGAGGTGGTGCGCCTGCGGGCCGACGACCCGTGCGGGCCCGAGGGTCCGGACGCCGACCTCCTGGTGATCTGGTCGCACGCCGTCGACGCCCTCACCCACCCCGACACCGGCACCATCGGGCCCTTCCCCTTCCGCCGGATGGGGACCCACCGCCCCGGCGGCTTCGCCATGGTGGCCGGACCCGGTGTGTCCCCGGCCGAGCTGGGCGACCACGACGCCCTCGACCTCCCGGCCACGGTGACCGCCCTCGCCGGTGGCGACCTCACCGCCCTCGAGGGACGCCCCCTCCCCCTCGGCCTCGGCTGAGGGCCCGCTCCCAGGCCTCCCCGGAGTCGCTGGCGGCGGCGACGGCGGCCAGCACGGCAGCCTCCTGGCGGCCGCCCACGAGCTCCCGACCGGCGGTGGCCAGATGGCGGCGGGCCCGCTGCGCCACCGAGATCGCCGACACCTCTTCGCCCTGGGCGCCCTTCGCCATGGCCATGGTCGCCTCGCTCTCCCCCTGGTCGAAGGCACGGCGCATGAGCCAGCGGAACCGGAGCCGCTCGGGCAGGACCTCGTGGCGGATCACGGCGGACGGCTCGTACAGGACCGCGCCGCCGCCGCGGTGCAGGCGCTGCACGATGTCCCTGTCCTCGCCCGAGTGCAGCCGGCGCCCGACCCGGCCGATGCCCACGTCCCACCCGCCGATGGCCAGGGCCGCCTCCCGCCGCATGGACAGGTTGCAGCCGAACAGCTCCACGTCGGGTGGGAGCCGGCGGCGCTCGGGACCGAGGTCGAGCCCGCTCCACCACCGCTCGACCGACGGCGCCGCCCACGAGGGACGGCCGGCAGGCCACTCGAGGACGACCGGGCCGCCGATCGCCACGACACCGGGGCCGTAGGCGGCACGGTGGCCGGGGATCCACGCCGGCGTGGCCCGGTTGTCGTCGTCGGTGAAGACGACCACCTCGCCACGGGCTGCCCGGAGCGCGAGGTTGCGGGCCCGGCATGCGCCCGGCTCGGGTTCGGCGAGGGAGCGGAGGTTGGGCATGCGCCGCTGCCACCCGGCCACCACCGCCGCCGTCCCGTCGGTCGAGCCGTTGTCGACGACGAGCACCTCCACGTCGTCCTCGAGGCTCCCGGCCATGCTGGCCAGGCATCGGTCGAGGCTGGCAGCGCGGTTGCGCGTGGGCACCGCCACCGACACGCTCGGCAGCGCCTCCCCAGTGTCCGGCACGAGTCCATGATGACCGACCGCGGGCGTCCCCTTCGTGGCGGTATGGTCCTTCGCCCATGCTCCGACGCCGCCCGGCGCCCTCCCGGCCGACGGCTCCGCCGCCTGCTGCCCGGCCCGACCCGGCCCCCGTGGCGGTCGCACCGGAGGGTGCCCGGCACCTAATCGTCGTCGTGCTCGACAGCCTGCGCTACGACGCGTGGCTGGCCGCGTCGACACCCAACCTCGACCGCCTCGGTCCCGTGGAGCGACGGTGGAGCTACGCCTCGTGGACGGCGCCGTCGCACTACAACCTCCTGACCGGCCTGCTCCCCCACGGGAGCCCACCGCACGTGTACGCCTCGGACCACTACAAGGCCGACTACCTCCGCTACAACGAGCGCCTCGGCATCTCGGGGATCGAGTTCAAGCGGCTCCTGCCGGCGCTCTACCTGCCCACGCTGCTCCAGTCACTCGGCTACCGGACCTCGGCCCGGGTCTCCATGCCGGTCCTGAACCCCCACACCGGCATCAACCGCGACTTCGACTCCTACGAGCTGATGCCCCGCCACAACGACATGGCGGCCATGCTCGGCACGATGTCGTTCGACGCCCAGCCTTCGTTCTGGCTGCTGAACGTGGGCGAGACCCACTACCCCTACGCCCTGCCGGACGAGGACCCCGCCCAGTGGCCGCGCGTGTCGGGCGTCCACGGCGTCGTCAAGGAGCTGGCTGCCGGGGCCGCTACCGAGCCACCCGAGCCCGCCGCCTTCGACCAGCGTGAGCTCGACCAGCTGCGGGAGCGACAGGTGCGGGCGCTCGAGTACGTGGACGGCGTGATGGACCGGCTCTACAAGGCGGTGCCCCGCAACACGTGGCTGGTCGTCACCTCCGACCACGGCGAGCTGTTCGGTGAGGACGGGTACTTCGGGCACGGGCCCATCGCCCACGAGAAGGTGTTCGAGGTCCCGTTCGTCGAGGGGCTGGTGCCATGACGGCACACGCAGGCACGAGAACGGGCTTCGAGCTCGACCGGGAGTGGGCACCCCTCGGGACGCTGCTGCGAGACGTCTGGCGCTCGGGCCCGCTGCTCGTGAGCCTGGCCCGCCAGAACTTCTACGTGCGCTACCGACGCGCCGCGCTGGGGATCCTGTGGGCCGTCGGCCTCCCCCTCATCCAGGCGCTGGTGCTCGCGTTCGTCTTCTCCCAGGTCCTCCAGTTCGAGGGCGTCGAGCACTTCACCGTCTTCATCCTGACCGGCATCACCGCCTGGACCTTCTTCAGCGGCTCGGTGCAGACCGCCTCCACGTCCATCGTCGACAACTCGACGATGTCGACCCGCATCTACTTCCCGAGGATGGTGTTCCCCCTGGTGGCCGTGGGCGCCAACCTCTACGGCCTCGTCCTCAGCATCGGCGTCCTCCTCGCCGCCGCCTTGATCGACGGGGTGTCGCTCGGCCCCCGCCTGCTGTGGCTGGTGCCGGGGACGGTGCTGCTCGTGGCCCTCAGCGCCAGCCTCGGCGTGCTGGTGGCGGGCCTGCACGTCTACTTCCGTGACCTGCGCTACGTCATCCAGGCCATGTTCATCGCCTGGTTCTACGTGACGCCGATCTTCTACTCCCTGGAGCAGACCGAGCGCCTTTCATCCGTGCTCCCCTTCAACCCGGTCACCGGGGTGGTGCTGCTGTTCCGCGCCGCCATCCTCGGGCAGGACGCCCACTTCCGCCTCAGCGTCGCCCTGACCGTGGCGTGGATCGTGGTGCTGGCCGTGGCCGGCCTCGCCGTCCACCGCCGCTACGACCGGGTCTTCGCCGACCTCCTGTAGCCGTGGCCTCGTCCATCTCCCTCAGCGGCGTGTCCAAGCGCTACGTCAAGTACGAGGACGCGCCCATGCTCGTCACCCGCCTCATGAGCCTGCGGGCCCGCACCCGCCGCAGCTCGTTGTGGGCGCTGCGGGACGTCGACCTCGACATCGCCGACGGCGAGTGCGTCGGCGTGATCGGCCGCAACGGCTCGGGGAAGTCGACCCTGTTGCGCCTGCTGGCCGGCGTGACCGCGCCGACCCAGGGCTCGGTCGTCGTCCGGGGCCGGGTGTCGCCGCTCATCGCGGTCGGCGTGGGCTTCCACCCCGAGCTGACGGGGCGGGAGAACGTCTACGTCAACGCCACCGTCCTGGGGCTGACCCGTCAGGAGATCGAACAGCGCCTCGACGAGATCATCGACTTCGCCGAGATCCCCGAGTTCATCGACACCCCGGTCAAGTTCTACTCCTCGGGCATGTTCGTCCGGCTCGGCTTCGCCGTGGCCGTCAGCGCCGAGCCCGACGTGCTGCTCGTCGACGAGGTGCTCGCCGTGGGCGACCTCGCCTTCCAGGTGAAGTGCTACGACCGCATGATGGAGGTCCGCGACAGCGGCACGACGGTCGTCGTGGTGAGCCACAACCTCAACATGATCCGGCGCATGTGCAAGCGCTCGGTGGTCGTGCACGGAGGCGGCATCCGCTTCGACGGCAACACGCCGGAGGCCGTGTCCATCTACCACGAGCTGCTCGGCGAGACCGACGACCTCGACGGCATGGTCGAGCTACCGGGCGGTCACCGCTTCGAGGTGGCCGCCCGCATGAGCATGATCCGGCTGCTCGACGCGAACGGGACCCCCACGGCCCACTTGCAGGCGGGCGACGAGCTCATCGCGCAGGTCGACGTCACCTTCGAGCGCGACGTCGTCGACCCGATCCTCGGGTTCACCGTGGCGAGCGAGCTGGGCATCCACGTGTACGCCGACTTCGGTCCTGTCGACCGCGTCGGGCGCACCTACCGGGCCGGCGAGCAGATCACGTTCGAGGCCCGGGCCACCCTGACGTTGACGACGGGCTCGTACAGCGCCGGCATGTCGCTCGCCGCCGGCGACACCACGCTGCCCGTCGCCATCCCTGCCCGGCACGTCTCGTTCTTCGTGGCCAACCCCTCCCACGCCAAGGGCGTCGCCGACCTCCACGCCCGCTTCGGCGCCCTGCCCGAGACCTAGCCGGGACCTCCCGGGACGCGGCTACGCGACCGTCGGCTCCCGCCGGCGGCGTCGCCGCCACGCCAAACGGGTCTCGTGGATCCGGTCCGCCCCGACGGCGGCGACGGGGAACAGCAGCGCCCCCCGCACACACGACGCCGTGGCCGTGACGACGGTGCGGGCCCGGTGCGCGGCGCCTCCCGCGGCGGCGACCTCGAGCAGGTCGGCGTTGGCAGCCACCACCGCCTGGAGCAGCTCGGCCGCCGATCCCGGTCCGGAGCAGAAGCGGAAGAAGAACGGTGCGTGCCGGAGCCAGCGACGGAGGGCACGCTCCCGGGCCGCGTCGGAGGCGAGGTACCCGATCGCCACTGCTTCGCGCTGCAACCGCTGCCACTCCAGGACCGAGACGACCATGTTGGTGCGGTTCCGCGAGTCCTGGTCGCGGTGCTGCCGGGAGCGGCTGAACGGCGCCGCCAGGTAGGCGCCGCGGCCGCTGGCCAGGAGCTGGAGCCACAGCGCCACGTCGGCGAGGTAGCGGTAGCGCTCGCCGCCGAGGCGGAACGGCGCCGACCCCCCGAGCGCGGCGCGACGGAAGAGGACCGTGCTGGGCTCACCGATGCGGTTGAGGTTCTCCTCGAGCACCAGGTCGCCCAGCGCCCGGCCGTCCAGGACGGTGTCCACCCGGGAGACCGGCTCGGTCTCGGGCCGATCGGGCAGGGGCCGTCCCGCCTCGTCGATCCGCACTCGTCGGCTGGTGGCGAGAACGACGTCGTCGGCGGCGGCGAGGGCACCCACGAGCCGTTCGATGGCGTCGGGCTCGAGCACGTCGTCCTGCATCAGGTACTTGACGTAGGGACCCGAGGCCAGCGAGAGGCAGCGCTCGAAGTTCCCCACCGGACCCAGCTGCGTGGGGTTGCGCTCGACGCGGATGCGGGGATCGTCCGCCGCAAAGGCGCTGGCGATGTCCAGTGTCGCGTCGCTGGAGCCGTCGTCGCACACGATGACCTCGAGGTGCTCGTGGGTCTGGGACACCACCGAACCCAGCGCCTCGGCAAGGAAGCGTTCGCCGGCGAAGGTGGGGACGAGCACGCTCACGCGGGCGCCCCCGCTCTCCGGCATCGAGGGAGGGTAACGTCCGCCCGGACGTGCGGATCGCGGTCGTCTCCACCATGCAGGGGTCCGACTGGGGCGGCAGCGAGGAGCTGTGGTCGGCCATGGCCGCCGAGGCGCGGGCCCGGGGCGACGACGTGCTCGCGTCGGTCAACCCCTGGACCAGCAAGCCGGCACCGGTCGCCCGCCTCGAACGGATGGGTGTGGCGGTCGTCCCCCGTGGTCGGCTCCGTGGGCGGGCGCTCCACCGCTCGCCGGTGGCCCTCCCCGTGTCGCTCCGCCCGTTGCGTCGGTTCCGCCCCGACGTGGTCTGCATCAGCCAGGGTGCGACGTGGGACCCCGCCCGCGACGCCGGGCTCTTCGCCGGCCTGCGCCGGTGGGTGCGGGACGACGCCATCCCCTACGTCCCCCTGTCCCAGTACGACACCGGTTGGGAGTCGCTCTCCGACGCGGCGCGGGCGACTGGCCGCGACTGGTACGGCGGCGCCGCGGCCGTCGTCTTCGTGTCCGACGGCAACCGGCGCGCGGCCGAGCGCCTGCTGGCCATGACCCTGCCCGACGCACGAGTCGTGCAGAACCCCGTGCTGGTCACGCCCGAAGCGCTGCCGTGGCCCGAGAGCACGACCGCGGAGCTCGCGTCGGTGGCCAGGCTCGAGGCCGGGGCCAAGGGACAGGACGTGCTGCTGGAAGCGCTGGCCGACGAGCGCTGGCGGCGCCGGCCCTGGCGCCTGACCCTGTACGGCGCTGGTCCCCACCGTGGGTGGCTCGAGGAGCTCGTCCGCCACTACGACCTCGGCGAACACGTCCTGCTGGGCGGCCACGTCGACGTCGCCGAGGTCTGGCGCCGGTCGCACCTCCTGGTCCTTCCCTCCCGGGCCGAGGGGACCCCGTTGTCGCTGCTGGAGGCCATGGCCATGGGCCGCCCGGCGGTGGTGACCGACGTGGGGGGCAACGCCGAGTGGGTCGTGCCGGGCGAGACCGGCTTCGTGGCCGCCGCCGCGACTGCCCGCGCCCTCGACACCGCTCTCGAGGCGGCGTGGGCGGTCCGGGACCGCTGGCCGGCGCTCGGCATCGCCGCCCACCAGGTCCTGGTGGCACGAGCCGACCCCGCGCCGGGACGGACCCTGCTCGGTCTCCTGGACAGGGCCGTCAGAGGTGGCGCTGCATGTACCCCTCCGGGTGGAGCAGGTACTGCACCGTGACCTCCGGCACCAGCTCGGTGCGCAGGCGTCGGCTGAGGCGGTGGGCCAGGGCCCGGTCCTCGTAGAGCCCACGGACCCGGCTGAAGCGGACCGCCGGCGACCGCCGCACCACCATGGTGCTCGTGTCCACGAACGAGGCGTTGCGGAGGGATCGGCGGGCGAACGGCACGGCGATCGTCTCGCCCGTGCTGCCGTCGGGCCTCACCTGGCGCATGCCCGTGTAGGTGAGGGCGGCCCCGGCCCGGTGGGCGGCCAGCGACACCTCCAGGTGGGTGGGCTCCCACCAGTTGTCGTCGTCGAGGAAGGCGAGGTACGGCGACCGCGACACCCGGATGCCGACGTTGCGGACGAGGCCCGGGATGCCGTGGTGCCGGGCCAGGGGCACGGTGGTGAGCCTCGGGTCAGGGCGGAGGTCCGGGCGGCGGCCCGCCGTCGACCACGACCACCACGGCGTGGTCCCCGACCGTCTGGTCCAGGGCCGATGCCACCGCCCTCCGGACCAGGCCCTGCCGGCCGAACGTCGGCACGACGGTCACGACGAGGGCCTCGGGTGGGGTGGGCAGGCGACCTCGCGCCCGGCGCGCCTCGCGGCGCTCGGCCAGCGCGAGGCCGGGCGCCTCGGGGAGGTGCCGGACCCGCAGCCGCAGGTCCCGCGCCCCCATCGTGCCGACGGTGGCGCCGGCCACCGCCCGGGCCGCCCCCCGGGCGGTCGTGGCTAGTCGGTCTCCTGCATGAAGGCGCCTGCCGCCGGTCGGCCCTGGAAGAACCACGTGCCGGGCTGGTTGTAGTTCGGCACGCCCTCGTGCATCAGACCTAGCATCCCCCACCAGATGGCCTTGGCGTCGTGGTTGCGGAAGTAGATGGCCATCTCGACGAAGTTGTAGTTCTGCTGCGGTCGGCCGGACGCCGGCTGGTAGACGCCCCGCATCATGCGGATGGCCTCGCGCACGTAGGTGGCGTGGGTGGCCTCCGCCTGAGGCGACGCCACCTCGACGTTCGCCGCCGGCGTCGTCGGCAGGGCGGTGGTGAGGGTGAGGACGTTGTGCGGCTCGGTGACGCCGTTGCCGTTGGTGTCGATCATCGCCGTCCGGTTGATGCTCGAGTAGTTCCTCGTCACGCCGTTGACGATGACCTGGCCGCTGTTGGGAAAGAGGGCGAGCTTGTACTGGTCACCCGGCACTCGCAGCGACGTCCTGGTGGACCCGGGTGATGTGAATCCGGCGACCTGCCAACCGAACTCCGTGATCCAGAGCTGGACGCTCGACTTGTTCCGGTTCACCAGCACGTTGCGCATCAGCTGGATGTCGCAGAAGTTCTGGTTGAACTGGAGGCACGTCCACGGCGCCTGGTTGCGGATGTTGTGGGGGTTGATGGCCACGTCGCTGAACGAGACGTTCCGATCGATGAGACCGTTCAGGAAGTTCGTCCCCAGGATGCAGCACGACGCCCCGAGCCCGGTGATGGCGCCCACCGCCAGCTGGACGCTGGTGTTGACCGTGCGCACCGCCGCCACCGTGTCCCGGTAGAGCTGCGCGTACATGTCGATCCAACGGGCGGTGTTGCCCTTCGGGGTCAGCCCCCTCGGCTGCCAGTAGTTGTTCTCGTTGGCCTCGGTCCAGACCTCCCAGTACTTCACCCTGCTCCCGTAGCGCTGGACCGCCGCCTTGAAGAAGTTCTTGTACTGGGTCACGAACGTGTTGAAGCCGCTGGTGTCGCTCGGGATGACCTTCCCGTCGGTGGAGCCGTTGGCGAACTGCGGGGCGTCCCGCACCACCAGGAGCACGTCCATGCCCCGTGATGTGGCCTGGTCGACCACGTAGTCCGTCTTCGACCAGTCGAAGGTCAGCGCGTTCGGCATGGTGGCCTTCCACCGGAGGGTGTTCCGGGTGATGTTGGCCCCGAAGGCCTCCTCCGCGTTGAGCGACGACGCGATGCGGCTGTTCTCACTGTCGTACGTGTGGTCGCCGTGCATCCCGAAGAGCTTCGGGCCGGGTGGCGGCCCGCAGCTCGTGAGGAGCCCCGCCGACGCCGCCAGGGCGGCCACGACCACCGTGGCGCGCCGCAAGAGGTGCTTCATCGTCCGTCCTTCCGCGCCGCATCGAGCGCGGCCTGGCTGTCGAACCTACCCAAGATGGACCGGCACACGGCACCGCCCGTGCGCAGGAGGATGACGACGTCCCGCCAGAGCGACCAGTGCTCGATGTAGTGGTTGTCGAAGCGGGCCCGCTCGGCGATGGACGTCTGTCCTCGCAACCCGTTGACCTGCGCCCATCCCGTCAGCCCCATGGGCAACCGGTGGCGGGACCGGTACCCGGGTACCGAGTCGGAGAACGTGCGGGCGAAGGCGACCTCCTCGGGGCGGGGGCCCACGAGGGACATGTCGCCGCGAAGGACGTTCCAGAGCTGCGGCAGCTCGTCGAGGCTCGTGCGGCGGACGACCTCGCCCACCCGTGTCCTCCGGTTCTCGACGTCGCGGCGGCGGAGCGCCTGGACCTGGAGGTCGTCGACCACCTCGGCGGGCAGGGACGCCACCTCCTCCTCGGGTGAGGGGCCCACCCGCAACGAGCGCAGCTTCAGCAGGCGGAACTCCTTGCCGTCGTGGCCGGTCCGCTGCTGGCGGAAGAGGGCGCCACCCGGTCCGCTGGCCCGGACGGCCAGGGCCAGCATGCCCAGGACCGGCAGGACCAGCAGGAGGAAGGTGCCGGCCAGCACCACGTCGAGCAGGCGCTTGACCCCCCATGACGGCCGGCGGCGGCCGGGTCGGGGGGCGTGGTACAGCGGCATCCCTCGCAGGTCGTCCACCCGGGGGCCGACCGGGGCCACGCCGATGTCGAAGAAGCGGGGCACGACGTGGACCTCGGCGTCGAGCAGGGCCAGGCGTCGCAGGACGTCGACCAGCTCGTGCTCGGGGCACCGGCCGAAGGCGACGATCACCCGCCGAACCGCGTGGTCGGCGAGGAGGGCCTCCAGCTCGGCGACGTCCCCCACCACCTCGGGCCCGTCGGCCTGCACGAGGTCCTCGGCGGCTGCCCGGCGGTCCACGAACCCGACCACCCGCACGCCGTACTCGGGATGGGTCCGCAGGATCCGCTCGACCTCCGTTCCCACCACCCCGGCGCCGAGGACGATGGCCCGGTCGACGAGCGCGCCCCGGCGGCGGGCCCGACGGATGACGCCGTACGAGCAGGCCCGGCCCACGACGAGGCCGCCGGCAGTGAGCGCCGCCTGGAGGAGCAGGCCTCCTGCGGCGTCGGCCAGGAGGACGAGGGGGGCGACGACGATCAGGGCGACGCCCACGCAGCTGAGGATGCGGGGCGCCTCGTCGAGGGCGCTGAGGGTCAACCGGGAGGGCGCCCAATCCCCGCCGGCGGTCAGGGGCGCCGCCACCACGACGGCCAGGACGAGCGCCACCCACAAGGGCCCACCGTCGATGGCCACGGCCGCGACCGCGCCACCCGCGAGGGCCAGCGCGTCGACGACGTGGACGAGGGCGCCCGCGAGGGTGCGGCGCCGCTCGTGCTCGTCGACCGGCTGCGCCGGGGCGACCGGCGCTCGTGCGGTCCTCAGGCGGGGGGCGGACCACGTGCTTCCGCCGACGTCGAAACGCCTGAGGGGCGGATCTCCCTGCAGCAAAACCAGACCCTCCCGCTGTCCTGGTACGGGCGCGGGGAAACGCCCGGTTTGGCACGGAGTCTTCCAGGTACAACGGTCACCTTCAAGGCGTTTGCCACCTTCAGGCCACAGGGCGTCTCCTGTCCTTCTTCGCCCTTCTATGCACTTTCGATGTGACGGGTGTAGTCAGCGAGCTGCTCGTCGACGAGGGACGGCGCCAGCGACGGGTCGTCGACGTAGCGCCGATACCAGGACGCGGTGAGCTCGAGCGTCGAGGACAGGTCGAGCACGGGTCGCCACCCCAGTCGGCGGGCCGCCTTGCTCGAGTCGAGCCGCAGCACGCCGGCCTCGTGGGGCGCCGCCGGATCGTGCGCCTCGACGACGGCCACCCGGTCCCAGTGGCGGCGCAGCACGGCCACCACCTCGCGCACGGAGGTGCCCGGGTCGTCCGGGGTCGGGCCGAAGTTCCACGCCTCGCCGAACGACGCCCCGCCCTCGACGAGGTGGCGACCCAGGAGGAGGTAGCCCCGGAGCGGTTCCAGCACGAACTGCCACGGGCGGACGGCCTCGGGGTTGCGCACGACGACGGGCACGCCGGAGGCCGCCGCAGCCATGAGATCCGGCACCAGGCGGTCGTCCGACCAGTCGCCACCGCCGACGACGTTGCCGGCCCGGGCGGTGGCGACGGCACAGCGCCCGTCCGACAGGAAGGAGCGTCGCATCGCCGCGGTCACCAGCTCGGCGCACGCCTTGCTCGAGCTGTAGGGGTCGGCCCCGCCGAGGGCGTCGTCCTCGACGTACGGACGGCTCCACTCGTGGTTCTCGTAGCACTTGTCGCTCGTGACCACCACCACGGCGCGGACCGACGGCGTCCGCCGGGCGGCCTCGAGCACGTGCAGCGTCCCGAGGACGTTGGTCTCGTAGGTGCCCACCGGGTCGCGGTACGAGCGGCGGACGAGGGCCTGGGCGGCGAGGTGGAACACGACCTCGGGGTGAGCGCCGGCCATGGCCGCGGCCACGACGGCCGGGTCGCGCACGTCGCCGACGACGGAATCGACCCGATCACCCACCGCGGCGGCGTCGTAGAGGCTGGGGCGGCCTTCGGGCGGAGCGAGCCCGAGGCCGGTGACGTGGGCCCCGGCGCGGGCCAGCCAGGCCGAGAGCCAGGCGCCCTTGAACCCGGTGTGCCCGGTGACGAGGACGCGCCGGCCGGCGTACCAGGCGGCGTCGCCGGTCATCGTGCCGGGAGCCACGGGGAGATCCCCCCTGCCAGAGCTCCTCCAGATGGCGCTTCTCCCGCAGGGTGTCCATCGGCTGGAAGAAGCCGGCGTGCCGGTAGGCCATGAGCTCGCCGTCGGCGGCCAGCCCCTCGAGCACCTCGCGCTCGAGGGACGAGTCCGGCCCGGCGAAGCGCTCGAGGACGGCCTCCTCGAACACGAAGAACCCGCCGTTGATCCAGCCGACGTCGGTCTGCGGCTTCTCCCGGAACGAGGCGACCGTGTCCCCCGCAAGCGTGATGGCGCCGAAGCGGGCCGGCGGATGCACCGCGGTCACGGTGGCCAGTCGGCCGTGGGACCGGTGGAAGTCCACGAGGGCGGTCACGTCGACGTCACCCACGCCGTCGCCGTAGGTGAGCATGAAGGGACCGCCGCGCAGCAGATCACGCAGGCGGAAGACCCGACCACCCGTGCCGGTCTCGATGCCGGTGTCGACCAGGTGGACCCGCCACGCCGGCGCGTTGGACTCCACGATCGTGCGCTCGCCGCTCCGGAGGTCGACGGTCCAGTCGGAGTGCTGGTGGAGGAAGTCGCCGAAGTACGCCTTGATGACCTCGCCCTTGTACCCGCAGGCCACCACGAACTCGTCGAAGCCGTGGGAGTCGTAGATCGACATGATGTGCCAGAGGAGCGGTCGACCCCCCACCTCGACCATCGGCTTCGGGCGGACCGTCGTCTCCTCCGACAGCCGGGTGCCGAGCCCGCCGGCGAGGATGACCGTCTTCACGTCGGCGGCACGGTAGCGGGCGGCTCCCCGGCCTGGTCGGCGGGCCCGTGCAGGAGGGGCCCGGCGGGCTTAGCGTTCGGGCCTACGCGACACGACGAGGACGACCCCGGCCTCCCCATCAAGCTCCACCCGTGCTCCAACGGCGAGTACGACCCGCCGCCGGCGACGGAGGTCGTGCGGGAGGCGATGCGCCGGGCCCGGGCGGCGTGCGACGACAACGCCCGGCGCCTCGGGATGAGCCGCCGCCAGTTCCTGCGCACGGCGTGCGGCGCGGCCACCACGCTGGCCGTCCTGGCCGCCTGCTCGAAGGACTCGAACGGCGGGCAGGACACGGGCGGGACGTACTCCCTCCCGCCGGACGCCGGCGTCGACCGCGACACGGCGGAGTCGACCCTCGGCGGCGACGAGTTCGTCCTCGACGTGCAGGGCCACCTGCTCGAGTACGACCTCGACGAGCCCATCCCCCGTCGCTGGCTCGGTTCTGCCTACCCGCAGGCCCGCTGCGGCGAGGAGGACCCGAGGGCGTGCTTCACCACGTCGCACTTCCTCGACGAGGTGTTCCTCCGCAGCGACACGTCGATGGCGGTCCTCTCGGCCGTCCCCGTGGGCAGCCTGCCCGGTGGCCCGCTCGACGCCGAGGTCATGCGGGCGGCCATGCGCCAGGCCGATCAGCTGTGCGGTGAGGGCCGCGTGCTGATGCAGGCCCACGCCGCGCCGACGGCCGAGCCGCTCGAGGCGCAGCTGGCGGCGATGGGCGACCTGGCGTCCGCCTACCCGCTCGTGGCGTGGAAGGTCTACACGCACGCCGGCGGGCCCGGCTGGTACCTGGACGACCACGACCCCGCCGCCCCCCAGGTGGGCCGGGCCGTGCTCGACCGGGTGCGGGAGCTGGGGGTGCCGGTGCTGGCCGTGCACAAGGGCCTCGGCGGACGCAGCCCGTTCGCCTCACCGGTCGACATCGGCCCGGCCGCACGGGACCACCCCGACCTCGCCTTCGTCGTCTACCACTCGGGCTACGAGACCGGCGGGTCCGAGGGGCCGTACACCGAGGCCACCCGGGACGTGGGGGTCAACCGCCTGGTGGCCACCGTCGCCGACGCCGGCATCGCGCCGGGCGGCAACGTCTACGCCGAGCTGGGCTCCACCTGGCGCCTGGTCATGGGGGCGCCGGACCAGGCCGCCCACGTCCTCGGCAAGCTGCTGGTCGCCGTGGGCGAGGACAACGTGCTGTGGGGCACGGACTCCATCTGGTACGGGTCCCCCCAGGACCAGATCCAGGCCTTCCGCGCCTTCCAGATCAGCGACGAGCTGCAGGAGCGCTTCGGCTACCCCGCCCTCACGCCGGAGCTGAAGGCGAAGGTGCTCGGCGGCAACGCCGCCCGGCTCTACGGCGTGGACCCGCTCGACGCGCCGTGCCGGCCGTCCCGCGAGGAGCGGGAGGAGGCCCGGGCGGCCCACCCGGGGGCCAACCGCACCTACGGGCCCACCACCGCCGCCGCCGTCCGCGCCCACATCGAGCGCTTCGGCTGGCTCTAGTGGTGCGTCAGCCGACGCCCGCTCTTCGTCGAGTTGTGCACCTCAGGGGTGCACAACTCGACAACGACCGCCGGACCCGTCCCCGTCAGCTGCGCACGGGCGTGTCCCGCTCGACGAACCCCATGTCGAAGTGGCGGTCGCCGGCGGGCTCGAGCCCGCCGAGGCGGGCCAGGTCGTCCGGCGCCAGGGTCACGTCGAGCGCGCCCACGTTCTCCTCCAGGTAGCGGCGGCGCTTCGTCCCGGGGATGGGCACGACGTCGTCGCCCTGGGCGTGGAGCCAGGCCAGCGCCACCTGGCCCGGCGTGCACCCACGGGCGGCGGCGATGTCGCGCACGGTCTCGACCAGCCGGAGGTTGTGCTCGAGGTTCCCGTCGGCGAAGCGGGGGTTGCTCCGGCGGAAGTCGTTGTCGGCCAGCTCGTCGAGGCTCGTCACGGTGCCGGTGAGCAGGCCGCGACCCAGCGGGCTGAAGGGGACGATGCCGATGCCGAGCTCGCGGCAGGTGCCGAGCACCTCGGACTCGATGTCCCGGCTGAACAGCGACCACTCGCTCTGCAGGGCGGCGATGGGGGCCACGGCCGCCGCCCGCCGGATGGTGTCGGCCGACGCCTCCGACAGCCCGAGGTGGCGCACCTTGCCGGCGGTCACCAGCTCGGCCATGGCGCCCACGCTGTCCTCGATGGGCACCGAGGTGTCCGGGCGGTGGAGGTAGTAGAGGTCGATGTGGTCGACGCCGAGGCGCTCGAGCGAGGCGTCGCACGCCTGGGGCACGTAGGCGGGGCTGCCGTCCACCCCCCGCTGGCCGTCCCGGAAGACGTTGCCGAACTTGGTGGCCAGCACCACCTCGTCCCGCCGGTCGGCGATGGCCCGGCCCACCAGCTTCTCGTTCTCGGTCAGGCCGTAGATGTCGGCGGTGTCGAGGAAGGTGACACCGAGGTCCAGGGCCCGGGCGATGGTGGCGAGCGCCTCGGTCTCGTCGGCCGGCCCGTAGGCGAAGTCGGTCATGCTCATGCAGCCGAGGCCCTGGGCCGACGTGGTCAGGCCCTGGCGGCCGAGGGTGCGGGTGGGGAGCGCCATGGGTCGGACGGTACGCCTTCCGAGGGCGCTCGACGTCAAGGGCTGGGATCATGGGCCCGTGGACAACATGCAGCGGCTCGAGGAGATCGTCGGTCGGCTGCCCGAGGCCGAGCGGGTCGACATCGCCGAATGGGGGGACCACCCCACCTTCCGCGTGCGGGGCAAGAACTTCGTGTTCAGCGACCAGGCGGCGACGAGCCTGAGCCTCAAGCTGTCGAAGGAGGAGGCGACCGCCGTCGTGGCCACCGACCCGGCGGTGGAGCCGAGCGGCTACGGCCTCGGCCGCCACGGCTGGATCTCGCTCGCCGTCGACGCCGCCGCCGGCGACGACCGCTGGCAGCAGCTCGAGGAGTGGGTGCGCACCTCCTACACCCTCGTGGCCCCCAAGAAGCTGGCCCGGGTCGTCCTGGAGGAGGACGGCGCCGAAGCCTGACCGGCCTCCTAGGGTCGTGGGCCGTGACCGACCCCGACCTGGAGCCGTTCCCCGAGGACTGGTCGCGGGGCCTGGCCGTGGTGGCCCACCCCGACGACATGGAGTACGGCGCCGCCGCCGCCGTGGCCCGGTGGACGGCGCAGGGCAAGCACCTCGCCTACGTGCTGGTGTCCGCCGGCGAGGCGGGCATCAGCGACCTCCCCCCGGCCGAGGTGGGCCCCGTCCGGCGCCAGGAGCAGCTCGAGAGCTGCGCGGCGGTGGGGGTCGACGTCGTGGAGTTCCTCGACCACCCCGACGGGACCATCGAGGAGGGCCTGCCGCTGCGGGCCGACCTGACCGACGCCATCCGCCGCCACCGCCCGGACGTCGTCCTGTCCATCAACTTCCGCGACTCGTGGGGCGGCCCGAGCTGGAACCACGCCGACCACCGCGCCGTGGGCCGGGCCCTCCTCGACGCCGTGCGGGACGCCGGCAACCCGTGGGTGTTCCCGGACCGGGGCGAGGCGTGGGACGGCGCCCGCTTCATCGCCTTCAGCGGCAGCCCCCAGCCCACCCACGCCGTCGACGTGACCGACACCATCGACGCCGGCATCCGTTCGCTCGAGTGCCACCGCGTGTACCTCGAGCACCTGGGCGGCGACATGGCGTCGGCCGGCGACTTCCTCCGCCGCGCCGCGACGGACGCGGGACCGCGCCTCGGCGTGCCGCTGGCCACCACCTTCGAGGTGGTGGGCTAGGAGGCTCCGCTCAGACGATGGTGATGCAGCTCGGGCCGTCGCCCGACGCGGTCACCACCCGGTGGCGCACCGCCCGGAACGGGGAGATCACGAGGTGCCCGCCGTCGGGCTCGGCCCGCCCGTCCACGAGGAGCGTGTAGGCCTCGCCCGGGGGCGCCGCCCACACGAGCGTGACGGCCGGGTTCGCCGTGGCGTTGGCCGTCGTGGTGTGCCCGGAGGTGGTGCGCAGGCGGTCGCCGTCGGCCTCGACGACGACGGAGACGACGTGGGGCCGGCCGCCGTCGCCGACCGTCACGAGGTGGGCGGCGGAGCCGTAGGCGTCGAGCTGCTCGCGGAGCCCGGTCATCACCGCAAGCGTAGGGTCACCGGCAGATGACCCTGCCCGTCGACCTGGTCCGGCCCCGCCGCATCACCGGCATGTCGGCCGTCCTCCTGCCCTTCACGGCGGCGGGCAAGGTGGACTGGATCGCCTTCGAGGCCCACGTCGACCGCACCGCCCGGGCCGGGCTGGTGCCGGCCGTGAACATGGACACGGGGTACGCCCACCTCCTCGACGCCGCCCACCAGGTCCGAGGTGCTGGACCGGACGGCGCCCCTCGTCGGGAGCGACTTCGTGGCCGGCGCCTTCGACGTGGCCGAGGCGCTCGCCGTGCGGGACCTGGGGGGGACGCCCGTGCTGGTCCCGAACGACCGGCTGGGCGGTGACGTCGTCGACGTCTACCGGCGGGTGGCGGCCGAGGTCGACCGCTTCTTCGGCTTCGAGCTCAGCCCCCTGTTCCACCCCGCCGGACGCATCTGGGACCTGGCCACCTACAAGGAGGTGCTCCACCTCCCCGCCTGCGCCGGGGCGAAGCACTCGTCGCTCTCCCGCGAGCCGGAGTGGGAGCGCCTGCGCCTGCGCGACGCCGAGCGGCCCGACTTCCTCGTCCTCACCGGCAACGACCTCGCCATCGACATGGTCGTCTACGGGAGCGACTACCTGCTCGGCCTGTCGACCTTCGCGCCCGACCTGTTCGCCGAGCGGGACGCGTGGTGGGCCGCGGGCGACCCCCGGTTCTACGAGCGGAACGACGCCCTCCAGCACCTCGGCAACGTCGCCTTCCGACCGCCGGTGCCGGCCTACCGCCACTCGGCGGCCCTGTTCCTCCGCCTGCGGGGCTGGATCGACACCGACATCACCCCGCCCGGGGTGCCCCGCCGACCGGTGGGCGAGGAGCTCCTGCTGCGCCAGTGCGGCGAACGGCTCGGCCTCTGGTGAGCGTCGCCACCCGCTGGCCGCAGGTGAAGCGGCTGACCAGCGCCGCCGCCTTCCGTGCCCGCCTCGACGAGCTGGGCGTGACGCTGCCCTTCGCCGACCCGCCCGCGGTCGACGCGCTGGCCGCCCCGCTCCCCGTCGCCGGCCGGGAGGCACCCAACCGGCTGGCGGTGCTGCCCATGGAGGGGTGGGACGGCACGGCCGACGGGCGCCCCACCGACCTCGTGCGCCGACGGTGGTCGCGCTTCGGGACCAGTGGCGCCGGGCTCGTGTGGGGCGGCGAGGCCTTCGCCGTGCGACCCGAGGGGCGGGCCAACCCGCACCAGCTGTGCCTCGGCCCGTCGTCGGCCGACGACCTGGCCGCCCTGCGCGCCCTCCTCGCGCCCGACCAGGTGGCCGGGCTCCAGCTCACCCACTCGGGGCGGTGGGCCGTCACCCCGCGACCCGCCAGGGCCGATCCCCTCCTCGACGCCCGCCGCACCGGGCCGGGCTGGTCCGACGACGAGCTCGACGCGCTGGCCGACGACTACGCCGCCGCCGCCCGGGTCGCGGCCGACGCCGGCTTCGACTTCGTCGACGTCAAGGCCTGCCACGGGTACCTCCAGCACGAGCTGCTCGGGGGACCGGGCCCGCTGGTCGACCGGGCGCGGTGGCTGCGGGCCGCCGTCGAGCGGGTCCGGGCGGCGGTGCCGGGCCTGGCCGTCGGCGTGCGCCTCTCCGTGTTCGACGTGGTCCCCCACCGGCCCCGGGCCGACGACGGCGTGGGCGAGCCCGAGGGCGATCCGACGGCCCCCTTCGGCCTGGCCGCCGACGAGGCGCCGGCCCTGCTCGACCTCCTCGGCGTCGACCTCGTGTGCGTCACCGCCGGCAGCCCCTACTACTGCCCCCACGTCCAGCGCCCGGCCTACTTCCCGCCGAGCGACGGCTACCTGCCCCCCGAGGACCCCCTCGTGGGCGTGGCCCGCCTGGTCGGCGCCGCCGCCGCGCTGGCCGATGCCGCGCCCCACCTCACGGTCGTGGCCAGCGGCCTGTCGTACCTCCAGGAGTGGGTGCCCGCCGTGGCGTCGGCCCTCGTGCGGGACACCGGCGTCGCCGCCGTCGGCCTCGGCCGGATGGCGCTCAGCTACCCGGACCTGCCGGCCGACGTCCTGGCCGGCCGCCCGCTGGACGGCCGGCGCCTGTGCCGCACCTTCTCGGACTGCACGACGGCGCCCCGCAACGGGCTCGTCTCCGGCTGCTGGCCGCTCGATGCCTTCTACAAGGAGCGGCCCGAGCGGGTGCAGCTGGCGGCGGCCAAGCGGCGGGCCCGTGGCTGAGGCGACCGTGCGGGGCGTCGGGGTCGTCGGCCTGGGCATCGGCACCGCGCACGTCCGGGCCCTGCGCCGCCTCCGCGACCGCTTCACCGTCGTCGCGGTGTGCGATCCCGACGAGTCCCGCAGCCGCCCGGTCGCAGAACGCATCGGCGCCGACGTCGTGCCCTTCGAGGACCTGGTGCGGCGGGACGACGTCGAGGTGGTCCACGTGTGCACGCCGCCCGGGCTGCACCTCGAGCAGTGCCTCGCCGCCCTCGCCGGCGGGAAGTCGGTCGTGTGCGAGAAGCCGGTGGTGGCGTCGCTGGCCGACGTGGACCGGCTCCTCGCCGCCGAGGCGGAGGCGCGCCGGACGGCTCATGCCGGTGTTCCAGTACCGGTTCGGGAACGGCTCTCCAGCAGGTCAAGGCCCTGGTCGACGCCGGGGTGGCCGGGCGGGCCTACACGTCGTCGGTGGAGGTGGCGTGGCGGCGGCGCCCCGAGTACTACGCCGCCCCGTGGCGGGGCCGGTGGGCCACCGAGCTGGGCGGGGTGCTGCTGTCCCAGGCGGTGCACGCGCTCGACATGCTGACCTTCGTCGCCGGGCCGCCCCGCCGCGTCTTCTGCCGGGCCACCACCAGGGTCAACGACATCGAGGTCGAGGACTGCGCCACCGCCTCCCTCGAGCTGGCCGACGGCTCGCTGGCCACGGTGACGGCCACGCTCGGATCGCCCCAGGAGATCACCCGCCACCGCTTCCACTTCGAGGCCTTCGCCGCCGAGTCGGGCACCGCGCCGTACACCTCGTCAGGCGCTCCCGTGGACCATCACGCCCGACTCCGAGTCGGCGGCGGCCGCCATCGAGGCCGTGGTCGGCGGCTGGACGGAGCGGGCCGAGGAGTGGCAGGGCCAGTTCGAGCGCTGGGCCGACGCCCTCGACGCCGGCGCCGAGCCCCCGGTCACGCTCACCGATGCCCGCGCCTCCCTCGAGCTGCTCACCGCGCTCTACTGGTCGGCCCGCACGGGAGAGGACGTCGCCCTGCCCCTCGACGACGCCCACCCCTACTACCGGAGCTGGCTGCCGTGACGCGCTGGACCTACAACGCCGACCACCGCAAGCGCCCCCACGTCCACCCGCTGGCGACGCCGTCGGGGGCGGTGCTGACCCGGGACGCGCCGGCCGACCACCCGTGGCACCACGCCCTCTGGTTCACCATCAAGTTCGTCAACGAGGAGAACTTCTGGGAGGAGGTGCCGCCCTACGGGGTGCTGCGCCACGTCGACCCCACCACCGTCCACTGGATCCGCCCCGACCGGGAGACCGTCGTCATCGTCGACCGACGCTCGCTCGGGGAGGTCGACCTCGGCGTCGACGACGCCTACGCCCTCGACTGGTCCATCACCCTCGAGCCCCAGACCGACGTGGTGCTCGACCGGACGCCGTTCACCACGTGGGGCGGGTACGGCGGGCTCTCGCTGCGGGGGCGACCGGACTGGACGGACACCCGCCTGCTGCTGGCCGACGGCGCCACCTCCGACCGCGTCCTCGGCCAGCGCTCGCCGTGGTGCGACCTGTCGGGCCGGGTCGACGGGGGCGAGGCGGGAGCGCTGCTGCTCTCCGGACCGGAAAACCCCCGCCACCCGGTGCCGTGGTACGGGTCGTCCCGGGCGGCCACCTACGGCGACGAGGGCTGGTCGAACTTCCTCAACGCCGCCTTCCTGTGGGACGAGCCGTTGGCGCTGGCGGCGGGCGAGTCGCTCCCCCTGTCGTTCCGGGTGGTCGTGCACGACGGGGTCTGGGACACGGAGCGGTGCGCGGCCGAGTGGGCGCGGTGGACCACGGGGTGACGGCCCCGCCCTTCCCCGGCGGCGTGGGCCTGTCCCACCTCCGGGTCTACGACACCGCCGCGCCTGACGGGCTGGCCGGCGGCACGCCCCACCTGCACACCGTCTGCACCGAGGCCTACGCGGTGGTGGCGGGGACGGGCGCCGTGCAGACCCTCACCGCGTCGGGCTTCGAGGAGGTCCCCCTCGAGCCGGGCGCCTTCGTGTGGTTCACCCCCGGCACCATCCACCGGCTGGTCAACGGCGGCGGGCTCGAGATCCTCGTGCTCATGGCCAACGCCGGCCTGCCCGAAGCCGGCGACATGGTGATCACGTTCCCACCCGAGGTGGTGGCCTCGGCCGAGGCCTACGAGGACGCGGCGGCGTTGCCGGAGGGCGACCGCACCACGGCCGGCCCCGGCACGAGCGCCCGTCGGCGCCGCGACCTGGCCGTGCCCGGGTTCCTCCGGCTCGTCGAGGCCACGGTGACGGGCGACCCCGCACCCCTGCGGGCGTTCCACGACGCCGCGGCGGCCCTCGTGCGACCCCGCCTCGCGGCGTGGGAGGCGATCTGGCGGGACGGGCCGCTGACGGCGGCCGAGCGGACCGGCGAGCAGCTGGCGGCCCTGGCCGGCGGGGTGGCCGACCACCTGGCCGCCGCCTCCGTGCACCGGCTCCCGCCCCCGCCGGCCGAGCGCCGGCTGGGGTGCTGCGGGACCCTCGGCACGTACGTCCTCACCCCCGACGTCGACTGACGGTCAGAGGCCCACCATCTGGTGGTCCATCGCCGCCATGCCGTCACGGGAGGTGTGGCACGGGTCGTCCGGGTCGTGGATGGCGGTGCCCCCGAAGATGCACGGCATCATCCCGGCGAACACGTCGGGCTCGAACGTCATGTCGTCGAGGACCCAGACGTGGAGCATGTAGTAGTTCGACAGGTTGACGTTGACGCCGCCCATCGACGAGCAGTTGGCGTCGCTCGTGTTGAAGGCGATCATCGCCGCGTCGGACGAGCGATGGCAGATCCACGGGTGGTGGTGCCACCAGTCGTTGTTGCCGGGGAACCCCGCCGGGGGGAGGCCCGTCGTGGTGCGCACGTAGTAGTCGAAGCCGACGAGCCGGGCCGACGCCCCGTTGCCGTCGTACTGGAGCACGTCGGGCTGAGCCGGGTCGAAGACGTCGTCGAGCCCGACGTCGTCGAGGATCGGGTTCCGCCGGTCGAAGGCAGGGTCGGCGAGCATCTCGGCGGTGATGCCCCCCCGGACGTGGTGGGTGCCCATGCCGGGGATGTAGGTGGTCACCGCCCGCCACCCGTCGGCCTCCGCCTCACCCGCCGTCGGCCACTTCTCGGCGTAGGCCTTGGCCAGGTCGAACTGGGCCGACATCGAGACGCAGTCGTCGGCCGGCAGCGGTCCCTTGTGGGTCCCGGCGTACCAGTCGACCGTGCCGGCGGCGGGCCCCTCGGTCACGGGGATCTCCTCCGTGGCCGTGCACCACCACGGCGTCCGACCCTCGTCCCTCGCCTGGACGGCGCCCCGGTAGTAGGCGCACGACGACGCAGCCAGCGCGAGCGCCGCTGCCAGTCCCAACAGACGCACCCTGGCCATCGATCCCCCCGATCCGCCGGACACCGGACACCGGACACCGGACACCGGACCTTAGCCAGTCAGCCCGCGCGGTCGGGCTGACTCGTGCCGTCGTCCTGCACCACGAGGAACACGGCCCCGCCGGGGTCGGCGAGCGCCGCCATGTGCCCGTAGGGCGTCTCGTACGGTGGGGCCACCACCGACCCCCCGCCCTGCTCGGCGGCCGCCGCCGCGGCCGGGGTGTCGGCGACGCCGAAGTAGACGAACCACTGGGGCGGTCCCCCACCGCTGTCGAGCCCGCCGATGCCCCCGAGAGGCGCCTCCTCGCCGGGCCGGAACATGATCCGGTAGTCGCCGGCGTCCGGGATCTCCTCGAACCGGAAGTCGAACAACCCCGCGAAGAACGTCCGGGCGGCGTCGGGGTCGGTCGTGTGCAGGTCCTCCCACGTGAGCCCACCGGGCTCGTTGACCACGCCCGCGCCGATGTGCTGACCCCCCTGCCAGAGGCCGAAGGGCGCGCCCGTCGGATCGGTGGCGATCGCCATCCGTCCGAGCGGGCCGACGTCGCCCGGCGGCCGGACGACGGTGCCGCCGAGCTCCACCACCCGAGCGGCCGAGGCGTCGGCGTCGTCGGTGGCGAAGTACACCGTCCACGCCGTCCGGGCTCCTTCCTGGACGGGGCCGATCCCGGCCGCCGCCGCACCGGAGGCCTCGGCGATGACGTAGCCGCCGTACTCGTCGCCGGTGTCCCGGAACGTCCAGCCGACCACCGCCCCGTAGAACGCCCGGGCGGCGCCCACGTCAGGGGCCATGAGGTCGGTCCAGCAAGGAACCCCCGGGGGCCACGGCGAGGTGCGGATGCTCATGCGGTCCAGCCTCGCGCCCGCCTCAGGCCGGTGTCACCGCTGCCACCCGCACGTCGAGGTCCGCGGCCAGGTCCTTCAGCGCGCCGACGCAGTCCCCCGAGAAGGACGGTCCGTGCATGAGCGCCAGGGTGGTCGGGGCCAGATCCGCCAACCGACGGACCGTCGCCCCCGACGTCGGCGCCAGCGCCCAGGCGTGGAACATGTCCTCGGCGGCGCTCGCCGGACCCACGATGTCGTCCTCCGTCGTGGCCTTCCGCCCGAGCTGCGTGAACAGGTCCCCGCACAGCAGCGTCCCCGTGGTCTCCTCGAACAGCACCCGCGCCTCCCAGCCGTGGGGCACGTGCGGCGTGTCGATGTGCCGCACCCGCTTGCCCCCGAGGTCGAGCACCTCGCCGTCGGCCATGGTCCGCGGCGGCCGGTCGCAGAGGTCGTTCAGCTGGACCGCCACCCCCACGCCGCCGTGCGCCACCTCGGCGGACGGCGCCGCCGCCAGCCACTCGTTCATCGAGCCGCACTCGTCGGCCTCGACGTGGCCGAAGGTGATCCAGCGCAGCTTGTCGACCGCGGTGACGGTGGCCACCGCCTCGGAGACGAGTGGGAACATCGCCCGGGGCCCGGTGTGGAACAGGAGCGGCTCCTCGGCGTCGACGAGGAACTGGTTGAACGTGAACCCGTCCGGGGGCGCCACGTCGGGCACCCACGTCGAGAAGCGGTAGATCCCCTCGGCGATCTCGTCGATGCGGGTCTCCATCAGAACGGCACCTCCGTGGTCAGCAGTCCGGCCCCCGGGCGGCGGCCGGCGATCGTGCGGCAGAACTCGACGGCGTCCAGCTCGTGCTGCTCGCCGCGCCCGCCCTGGGTGTAGTGGCCACCGGCGGGGCCGGTGAGCACGAGATCGAACGGTTGCCCGTGCACGCGAGCCCAGTCGGCGACGACGTCGGCCACGACGCGCCCGTCGTGGTCGGCGGTCAGCACGAGCTCGTGCCCCGTGGCACCCGTGAGATCGATGCGGTGCATCCACGTGTCACGCGTGTAGACGACGTCGTTGAGCCACCCGAGCGAGCGCTTGCCCGTCCACGGCGGCGGCATGGTCATCTTCAGCCCCCGCAGCGGTCGCGGGAACCGGCGGCGCCCCCGCACCGCCCGAGGGACCGTGGCCGCGAAACGCTCGATCAGCGCGTCGCCGGTCAAGGAGTCCCGCTCGCGGACCTGCACCTCGTTGGCGCCGTCGAGCGAGCTGCCGCCGATCTCCTTGCCCACCTTCGCCCCCAGCCGCTGCTGGTGGACCATCTCCCGGACCGATGCGTTGCTGTCCATCGCCCCGAGGACGTGCAGGGTCACCCCTCGCACGTCCCAGCGGTCGCAGTCGGTCGGCTTCCCCCAGTCGTCCGGGCCGAGGGCCCGGAGCAGGTCGAGGAACCGGCCGTACTCGGCCGCGGCGAGGCGGATGGCCTCCTCGTGGTCGATCGGCTCGATGGTCGAGACGTCGGTGGCGGTGCCCTGGTTCATCGCTTCCCCCGCTTCCTGGTCGGTCGCCGCTCCAGCGCGGCGGCGAGCATGTCGACGGCCCGGTCGAGCTGGCGGAGCCAGCGGTCGCCCCCCGGGTCGTTGGAGATCTGCTGGTCGGCGAGGCCGGTGCCCACCGCGGTGAGCAGGTCGAGGTCGGCCTGATCGGTGATGCCGTGGGCCGCCAGGTAGGTGCGCGTCTGGCCGTAGGCCTCGTTGGCGATGGCCATGGAGGCCTCGGAGGGAACGAAGCCGGGGATCGTGCGCTGGAACAGCAGCTGGTGCCGGGCGGGGTCCTCGACGGAGAACGTGAGGAACCGACCGATGCCGACCCGCAGGGCGTCGCGCAAGGTGGCCCCGGGGGCCATCGCCGCCGAGACGTCGCGGGCGATGAACTCCCGGTAGCCCTGGGCGAACATGGCGTCGTAGAGGGCCGACTTCGACTCGAAGTAGGAGTACAGCGACGGGGGCTTCATCCCCACGGTCCGGGCCACCTCGCTGAGCGAGAGCGCCGCCACCCCGTCGCGGCGGGCCAGCTCCCAGGCCGCCTCGAGGATCGTGGCGATGGCCGCCTCCCGGCGGCTCTCCCGCCATGTGGGCGTCGCTTCTCCTAACACCATTCGGAGTATGGACGGATGTTCGGGTTTCCGTCAAGCCCCTCCCCCTGCGTCGACGGGCCAGCCGCCCCATGGGGGTATTCCTGACCAACTTCGTCAGATATGGTGGATCCATGACCGCCGTGGTGGCCGTGCTCACCGTGCTGGGCGCGCTCCTGCACGGGCCGCGGGAACGGTTGGCCGAGGCCCGCACACGCCGGAGCGGCCCAGCGGCGCCCGCCCACCGCCACGACACCCCCCGCCACCGCGCCCGGATGCACCACCGCCGCTACCCGATGTGCTCGACCGGGTCGGGCCGGTGGTGAGGCCCGTGGCCGCCCGCCTGCTCGGCTTCCCCGACCCCGTCAACGAGGTCTCGGCCCGCCTCGTCGCCGCCGGCGTCGCCACCATGGCCATCGCCGCCGTCGTCCTGGACTGGCGGTGGCTCACCATCCCGCTCGCCTACGGCTTCCTGGCTCGGGTGCTCACCGGGCCGAAGGCCAGCCCCCTCGGCCAGCTCGTCACCAGGGTGGTCACACCCCGGTTGCCCGTCGCGCCCCGGTGGGTGCCCGGGCCGCCCAAGCGCTTCGCGCAGGGGATCGGGGTCGGGTTCTCCGTGTCGGCGCTCGTCCTCACCGCCGCCGGGGCCTGGGGGGCGGCGCAGGTCGTGCTCCTCCTGCTCACCACCGCCGCGGTCCTCGAGGCCGCCTTCGGCCTCTGTCTCGGCTGTCAGGCCTTCGCCGTGCTGATGCGCCTCGGGGTGATCCCCGACGAGGTGTGCGAGCGCTGCAACGACCTGTGGGCCGACCGCTCTGCGGCGGCGCCACGGGCCTGACCGACCGAGCCGGACCAGGAGCAGGAGCAGGAGCAGGACATGACCACCACCACCATCGCCTCCCCCATCCCCCTCGACCTCCTCACCGACATCGGGCGGGGGCTGGCCCGGGCGCCCTCGCTCTGGCGTGACCACGCCCACCACCGCACGGGCGACCGGCGACCGGTGCGCCTCCTCGCCACCGAGCACTACGAGGCGTGGGTGATCGGATGGACGACCGGCCAGGGCGTCGAGCTCCACGACCACGGCGAGGCGATGGGCGCCCTCACGGTCGTCGAGGGCAACCTCGACGAGCTGGTCCTCCACGGCGGCCGGTTGCGGCGGCGCACGCTGGCGCAGGGGACGACCGTCGCCCTCCCTGTCGGGTTGGTCCACGACGTCGTGGCCCCCGGCCCCGGACCGGCCACCAGCGTGCACGTGTACGCACCGCCGTTGCGGCAGATGACGTTCTACGGTCGGGACGGGCAGCCGCTGCGCGCGGTCGACGTCGCACCCGAGGTGCCCGTGCTGGGAGGAGACACCCGTGGCTGAGCCCCCGTGCGCCATCGACCGGCTCCTGGCCGAGTCCCGGGAGGGGCTCGACCGGGTGGCGCCGGCCGACCTCGCCGCCGAGGTGGCCGCCGGCGCCCTGGTGGTCGACATCCGGCCCGCCGCCGACCGCGAGCGCGAGGGTGCGCTGCCCGGTGCCGTCGTGGTCGAGCGCATCCACCTCGAATGGCGCCTCGACCCGACCAGCCCCGACCGCATCGACGAGGCGGGCGCCGACCGGCGGGTGGTGGTCGTCTGCAACGAGGGCTACTCGTCGAGCCTGGCGGCGAGCACGCTGCGCCGCCTCGGCGTGCACCGGGCCACGGACCTCGATGGCGGCTACCGGGCCTGGCGCGCCCTTCGATGAGGATCACCCACAAGGTCGACTACGGCGTGCGGGCCATGGTGGCCTTGGCGGTGGAGGACGGGCGAGCGCCGGGCCGGCCCGTGCCCCGGGAGGCGCTGGCCGGGCGGGACGACATCCCGCCGGCCTTCCTCGAGGACATCCTCCGGGACCTGCGCAAGGGGGGCCTGGCCTCCAGCCGCCGGGGCTCGGACGGCGGCTGGACGCTCGGCCGGCCGGCCGAGCAGATCACGGTGGCCGACGTCATCCGCGCCCTCGAGGGCCCGCTGGCCTCGGTGCGCGGCATCCGTCCCCACCAGCTCGCCGACGAGGGCGTGGGGGAACCGCTCGTGTCGCTGTGGGTGGCCGTGCGGGCGGCGCTGCGATCGGTGCTCGACGAGGTGACCGTGGCCGACCTGGCCTCGGGTCACCTCCCGCCCGAGGTGTGCTCCTGGCTGGAACGCCCGGGCGCGTGGGGTGTTCCCTGACCGCGGGACCATCCGCGGGTGGGCGCCGATCGTTCTCGCAGCTGGGGGGCTAGGTTCGCGAACCGGACATCGGCAGGGAGGGGTGCGCGATGCGGATGCGACGTGGGGTGCGGTTGCTCGCCATCAGCATGCTGGGGGTGCTGCTGGCCAGCACGATGAGCGCCTGCCAGCCGCCGGCGGCGCGGATCGAGCCGGTGGTGACCGGGCTGGACTTCCCCGCGGCGTTCACCGTCGACCCGAACAACGTCGTGATCTGGTACGCCGAGCGGAACACCGGGGAGATCCGGCGGCGCAACCTCTTGGACGGCACCGACCAGCTCGTGTGGACCGTGCCGAACGTCGTCACCTCGGGCGAGCAGGGCCTGCTCGGCCTGGCCCTGCACCCGCAGTACCCATCGCGGCCGTTCGTGTTCGCGTACGCCTCCCGCACGGTCGACGGGGTCGTGCACAACCAGGTCCTGCGGATCACGCTGGACGCCAACTTCATCGGCGTCTCCCAGGCGCCGATCTTCGACCAGCTCGGGGGGCCGGGCGACCACCACGTGGGCGGGCGGCTGCAAGCGGGGCCCGACGGGAAGCTGTACCTCGTCATCGGCGAGCACACCGTCCCGGCCAACGCCCAGGACCTCGGCAGCACCTCCGGGAAGGTCTTCCGGATGGAGACGAGCGGGGCCACGCCGACGGACAACCCGTTCCCGGGCAAGCGCATCTTCGCCTACGGGTTCCGCAACTCGTTCGGCTTCGACTTCGATCCCGTCAACGGCCGCCTGTGGGCCACCGACAACGGACCGACGTGCAACGACGAGGTGAACCGCGTCGTGGCCGGGGGCAACTACGCGTGGGGGCCGGAGGCCACCTGCAGCACGCCGCCGTCGGCGCCGCTGAACACCAACCAGAGCGGTCCCGACCGGCAGCTGCCGCAGACGTTCTACGCCTCGTCCTCGGGCATCACCGGCGCCGCCTTCTGCGACGACTGCCGGGTCGACGGCCTCGACGGCCGGCTGCTCGTCGGCGCGGTCAACACCGGGAACATCCGCGTGCTCACGCTGAACGGCGACCGCACCGGCGTGGCCTCGGACCAGCTCCTCGTGGACCACACCCAGGGCGTGCTCTCCATCGAGACCCGCCCAGGCGAGGTCGTCTACTTCAGCACGACCACGGGCATCTTCCGGCTCGTCGCCGCCTAGCGCCCCCTCACCCCGCCATCGCCTCGAGCTCGGTCACGGCGGCGGGGGCACCGCCCGCCCGCACGCTGGCGGCGGCGACCGCCTGGGCGGCGGCGCGGTAGGCGGGTCGGGACAGCACGTCCTCGAGGGCCCCGACGAGCTGGGGCACCGTCGGCCCGGCGGGGAGCGCCACCCCGGCGCCGACGGCGGCCACCCGCTCGGCGTTGAGGGGCTGGTCCCGCCCGATCGGCGAGCACACGAGCGGCACGCCGGCGGCCAGGGCGGCGGCGACGCTGCCGAGGCCGGCGTGGGTGACCATGACGTCGGTGTGCGGGAGGACCAGCCCGTGGGGGACGTGGTCCTCGACGCGGACGCCGGCCGGCACGGAGAGGGCGTCGCGGTCCACCTGCCCGGCCGTCGTGACGATGGCCCGGGCCCCGACGATGCCGACCGCCTCGAGGATGGACGGGAGCAGGCGCTCCTGGTGCTGGTAGGTCGTGCTCAGGCCGACGAGCACGGCCGGCCCGTCGCCGGACGGGAAGGTGGGCGCGCCCTCGACCGGCGGGGGCCGGGGCACGAGGAAGCCGAACCGGCGCAGGGAGGCCGGCGGGTCGGGCACCGCCGCATCCAATTCGGCCGGCACCACGGACAGCAGGAGGTCGTGCCCGGTGAACAGCCCGGCCCAGCTCCCGGCCGGGCCGAGCCCGTAGGTACTGCGGGTCTCGTCGATGAGCGGTCCGAGCAACGGCCAGAGGTCGGCGAACCACGTCCGCACGAAGGTGGCGTACATGCTGTGCAGCAGCACGGCGGACGGCTGCGCCAGCGTCTCGGCCGCGGCCAGCGCACCGGCCAGGTTGGCGTCGACCACGAGCACGTCGACCGCCTGCTCGGCGGCGGCCCGCCGCACGTCCTCCCCCACCTCCCGCCCGCTCAGCGCCGGCACCGCGATCGCGAGCTGGTCCTCGAGCGCCACGCGCCGCTCGTAGTCGGGAAGGGTGGAGAACGCGAGGAACCGGCACCCGGCCGCCTCCGCCCTCGCCCGGACGGACGGCTGGCTCAGCACCACCACCTCGTGGCCCCGGTCGCCGAGGGCCTGCGCCAGGGCCAGCACGGGGGGCACCGTGCCGCCCGCGTCGTGGCAGACGATCAGGGCGCGCACGGCGACATGATGCTGCCGTGCGGGCCCGAGCGGGTCAGCCGGCGATCACCACCGGGAGCGCGCCGAACTCGCCGGGGTCGGTCTCCAGCCCGGTGCCGCCCCGGACGAGCACCGTCACCACGTCACCGGACGCCGCGCCCGACAGGTCGAGGCTGACGGTGAAGGGCTCCGGCGTCTCCAGCGCGCCGCCCGTGGTGACCTGCTGGTCGAGCTGGACCCCGGCGTCACCGGGCACGAAGGCACTGACGACGACGTTGGCCTCGAAGCCCCGGGCCCGCCCGCTGACCGTCAACGGGCCGGCGGGGACCTCGGCCCCCGACGTCGGCGTGGTGATGGACGCGTTGTCGTTCACCGCGCCCAGCACGAACCAGCCGTCGTCGGGCCCCAGCTGGCGCAGGAGGAGGCGGCTCCGGGGGACCGACGTCGGGGAGGCGCCCTCGCCCGGCGAGAGGACCTCCAGCTCGCCGCTGCGGGCGTCGCCCTGCTGGAACTCGCCGAGGGTCGGGGGGACGCCGAGGACGCTCGTGACGAAGTCCTCGGCGGCCGCCTCGGGGGTGTCGAACACCACGTCGGCCGCCGGCCAGATGGCGGGCTGCTCGGCCGGGGTCGGCTCGGTCGTCGTCGTGCTGTCGGCCACGGTGGTCGACGTGGTCGACGTCGTGGTGGTGGTGTCGTCGGGCTCGTCGTCGTCGCCGCCGCACGAGGCGAGCACCAGGAGGGAGGCGACGGCCAGGGCCGCCGTGGTGCGCTTCATCTGCACGCCAGCATGGACCTCGGCGCGGGTGCCGGCGTCACATGCTCTCGGCGGTCGGCTCCTCGACCACCCGGAGGCCGGTCGTGCAGAGCCCGACCGGGAGCACGCGGAACGGCGGCCCCAGACCGGCCACGGCGTCGGTGAGCCGCTCCCGCTGGCCCCGTTCGTCGCCGCACAGCAGGGTGACCGACCCGCCCTCGCCCCCCGCCCCGTTGACCTTCCACCCGAGGGCGCCGCCGGCCCGGGCGAGGTCGATCACCGCCTCGGCCTCGCCGGAGACGATGCCGGGGGCGAGGTCGGCCTGGCGGGCGGTGTTCTCGCGCATCACCTCACCGAAGGCGACGAGGTCACCGGCGCCGAGCGCGTCCCGCGCCCGCCGCGCCAGCATCCGCAGGGCCGGGAGCGGGGTGTCCGCGTCGTCACGGGCGGCCAGCTCGGCGATGACCCGCTCGTGCACCGCCGACGAGCGGTGGGGCCCGAGGAACACGAGCAGCAGGCGACGATCGAGCTCCCGCCGCAGGTCGTCCGGGACGTCGACGCGGGTCACCGTGGCCGACGGGTAGTCGGTCACCTCGATGGCGCACACGCCCCCGAACGCGGCGCACAGCTGGTCCTGGACGCCGGACTGGAGCCCGAGCCGCTCGACCTCGACGCGATGGGCGTCGACCGCCACCTCCTGCGGCGTACGGCGGCCGGGGGTCAGCGCGTCGAGGGCGCCGACGAGGGCCACCACCACCGCAGCCGATGTGCCCGTCGAGGCGCCGAGGGGGGCGTCGGACCGGACCGCGATCCGGAGGGCCACGCCGTCGGGGACGCCGACGTGGTCGACCGTCGCCGCGAGCAGGGGGTGGGGGCCCGGCACCGGACGGCCCTCGTTCTCCACGTCGATCGTCACCGGGGGGCCGTCGCCGGGCGGCGCCGCCTCCAGCCGCACCTCCACCACCGGCGTCACGGCGATGTTGAGCACCGCCCCGTGCCCGGCGAACCACGTGTCGGTCCAGCCGCCGATGTCGCAGATGCGGGTGGGCGCCACGGCGTGGACGACCCGGGCCATCCCCCGATCCTGCCGCCCCGGCGTCCATCCCCCGTTCTTTGGCCGCTGAGCGACCGATGCGGTCGGTCAGCCGCCAAAGAACGATGGACGCCCCCCGACGCCTCCTAGGAACTGACCGGGGCCCGCCAGGCCCGGAGGTTGACCGCCGCCTTCGCCAGCAGGGCGCGGGCGTCGGCCAGCACCCCGTCGGGGTCCGGGAGGCCGTGGAGCTCGTTCAGGGCCTCCTCGATGTGACGCTGCGCCTGCCGCATCTCGTCGTTCACGACCTCCTCATCGGCCGATCGACCCGACGGGATAGCGTCCGCCCGATGGCGGTGCAGCGGACGTTCGTCTCCCTGCCGTCGCCGACCATGCCGCGCGCGGGCCACGGCAGCTTCCCGTGCCAGGGGCTGTACTGGACCCGGTCGGACACGGCCCCGACCACGGCCCTGATCGCCTCGCACTACAACATCGACTTCGCCGAGCACTACCTGGCCGAGCCCCTGGCCGAGCGGGGCTACGGCTTCCTCGGCTGGAACACCCGCTACCGGGGCAACGAGCCCTACTTCGTGCTCGAGCACGCCGTGATCGACCTCGGCGTCGGGGTGCCGCTGGTTGCGGGAGCAGGGCGTCGAGCGGGTGGTGCTGCTCGGCAACTCGGGGGGCGGCTCGCTGATGGCCGCCTACCAGTCCCAGGCGGTCGAGCCGAACCTGCGACCGGCGGTCGGCCGGTCCCTGCCCGACGCCGCGCTCGACCTCCCCGCCGCCGACGCCTTCATCTCCCTCAACGCCCACCTCGGCCGGCCCGACGTCATGACCGCGTGGATCGACCCCTCCGTGGTCGACGAGCGCGACCCGTTGTCGCGTGATCCCGCGCTCGACATGTACGACCCCGCCAACGGCCCGCCGTACGCCCCCGACTTCGTGGCCCGCTACCGGGCGGCGCAGGTGGCCCGCAACCACCGCATCAGCGCGTGGGCCCGCCAGGAGCTCGAGCGGCTGACGGCGGCCGGCGCCGGCGACACCGTGTTCCCCGTCCACCGGCTGTGGGCCGACCTGCGCTTCACCGACCTGACCCTCGACCCGAGCGACCGGGCATGGGGCTGCTACGCCGGCGATCCCCAGCGGGCCAACGCCGGCCCCCTCGGCTTCGGCCGTTCGAGCACGTGTCGCTCGTGGCTGTCGATGTGGAGCCTGGAGGACTCGCAGTGCCGGGCCGAGCCCCACCTCGGCCGCATCACCTCGCCCTCGCTGCTGGTGCAGTCCCTCGGCGACGCCGGCATCTTCCCGAGCGACGCCCAGGCCATCTACGACGCCATGGGCGCCGCCGACAAGACCATGGAGCTCGTGCCGGGCGACCACTACTTCCAGGGCGACGGCTCCCGCGACGAGTGCGCCGACCTCGTGGCCGCCTGGCTGGCGGCGCGGTGACGGAGCTGGACGTCGCCGAGCGGCTGTTCGCCGCCATCGAGGAGGGCGACCTCGACGCCGTGCGGGCGCTCTACGCGCCGGACGCCGTGATCTGGCACAACACCGATGGCGTCGAGCAGTCGGTCGACCAGAACCTCGCCGTCCTCCGCTGGGTGGTCGACCACCTCGCCGACCGGCGCTACGAGGAGGTCCGCCGGTTCCCCACCGCATCGGGCTTCGTGCAGAGCACGTCCTGCGCTGCACCCGCCGGGACGGGGCGCGGGCCGAGGTCCCGGCCTGCCTGGTGGTCACCTGCGACGACGGGCGGATCACGAGGCTCGAGGAGTACCTTGATTCGGCACACGTCGCCCGCCTCACCAGCAAGGAGTGAGCATGGCCAGGAACGACACCTTCGAGCTCCGGGGCATCAACCACCTCGCCCTGGTGTGCAAGGACATGGCCCGCACGGTCGACTTCTACACCAACGTCCTCGGCATGCCCCTGGTCAAGACCATCGACCTCCCCATGGGCATGGGGCAGCACTTCTTCTTCGACTGCGGCGGAGGTGACTGCCTGGCCTTCTTCTGGTTCCCGAACGCACCCGAGGCCCAGCCCGGCATCTCGTCGGCGGAGGTGCTGCCCGGCCGGGGCGACCTGGCCACCGCCCACGCCTCGATGAACCACGTCGCCTTCGACGTGCCGCCCGAGCGGTTCGAGGAGTACGTCGGCAAGCTGAAGGCGGCCGGCATCGAGACCAGCGAGATCTCGAACCACGACGACAGCGAGTGGACCGTCTCCCGCGAGATGCACGAGGGCGTCTACATCCGCTCGGTGTACTTCTTCGACCCGGACGGCGTCCTGCTCGAGTTCGCCTGCTGGACCCGCCCCCTCGGCGAGCAGGACGTGCTCATCGCCCCCGCCCGCGCCCTCAGCGCGAACTGAACCCCCCGCCATGGCGGTGGTGGGGCGGGTGGCGGCGCTCCACCGCTACCCGGTGAAGTCGATGCAGGGGCTCGAGGTCGAGGCCCTGACGATCGGTCCCTCGTCGATCGAGGGTGACCGGGTCCGGGCCTGCATCGACGAGGGGACCAGCCGGATCATGTCGGCCAAGCGCTTCGGACGGCTGCTCGAGGCGGCGGCCGACGACGAGGGCGTCACCCTGCCCGGCGGTCGGCGGTTGGCCTACGGGGCGCAGGAGGTCGACCAGGTGCTGAGCGGCTGGCTCGGGCGGCGCGTGCGCCTGGAGGAGCGGACGCCGGAGACCTCCCGCTCGTACGAGATGACGTTCGACCCGCCCAACGACGACGCCGAGTACTACGAGATCCCCAGCCCGGCCGGCTCGTACCTCGACCTGGCCGGGGTGCACCTCCTGAGCCTGGCCACGCTGGCCGCGGGCGAGGCGGCCGCCGCCGACCTCGACTGGGACGTCCGCCGGTTCCGCCCCAACATCGTCGTCGACGGCGTGGACGAGGCGTTCGGGGAGGACACCTGGTGCGGCTCGACCGTGACGGTCGGCGCCGCCCGGCTCGCGGCCCGCCAGCCGACGGTGCGCTGCGCCATGCCGCTGCGGGGCCAGCCCGGCCTCGACCGCCAGCCCCGGCTGTTCGAGGCGCTCACCGCCCTCCACGACAACCACCTGGGCACCTACCTCGACGTCCTCTTCCCCGGCGAGGTCCGCGTGGGCGACGAGGTGGCGGTCGACTGACGCGCGGCGCTGGCGCCACCGGCCGGCTCGCACGCTTCTCTGCGCAGCAGGGCTCAGGGGGTGGACCGAACTGCGCACAGAGTGACCTGGGGCTCAGCCCCCGCAGGCGGGCTCGGGTCAGGGCGCGGCGGGGACGAGCGGGCGCGCCTCGCGCGCCAGGCGGACCATGCCCAGCTCCTCGCCGATGGCGAGCGCCTCGGCGGCCAGCGTCGCGGCGCGCTCGGCGGCGCCGGCACCGCCGTGGGCCACGAGGAGGCGGGCGTGGTCGAGCAGCGCGTGCGCCGTCCACGGGCGAGCGCCCATGGCCCGGCTGGCGGCAGCGGCGGCCTCGAGGTGGGTCTGCGCGTCGTCGACCCGCTCGGCGGTGGCGGCGAGGAGCCCGAGGTAGCGGGCCGCGGGCCCCCAGCTCGTGCGGTCGGCGGTGAGCAGGTTGTGCCCGGCGTAGGGCAGCAGCTCGTCGTAGAGCACCGCCGCCCGCTCGCCGTCGCCCACGAGGTGGCAGGCCTGGGCCAGCATCGCCACCGTCCCCGCCCACACGAAGTCGAAGGGCAGGTCGGCGAAGCCCTGGCCGGCCAGCCGGTCGAGCTCGCGACGGGCGGCCTCGTGCTCGCCGAGCTCGGCCAGCATGAGCGCCACCCCGGCCCGCCACGCGGGGATGTCGTCGAACTCCTCGCTGAAGGCCAGCACCGGGTCCCGCATCTCCTCGATCCGGTCCTGCTCGCGCCGGACGATGGCCAGCTGGGCGCCGAAGATCGACACGGCGTCGGGGTCCTGGGTCAGCTGGCCGAGCTCGAGCGCCTCCAGGGAGAGGCGCTCCCCCGCCTCGAGATCCCCCTCCTGGAGGGCGAGCAGCGCGGAGAGCCAGCGGGCCTCCCACCGGTACAGCGGCTGGCGGGCCGCCTCGGCCCGGGTAACGAGGTCGGCGAGGACGGTCCGGGCCTCGTCCATGCGCCCGGCCTCCATGAGGGCCACGAACAGGTGGCGCTGCCCGAACAGGATCAGCTCGTCGTTGCCCAGGTCCTCGGCCAGGGCCAGCACCTCGGCGGCCAGGCCGAGGCGCTCGTCCAGGTGGGCGGGGTCCCACACCGCCAGGCAGCGGCTGCACAGCGCCGAGGCCAGGGTGAGGGGGTCGTCCAGGCGACGGGCGGTGGCGAGGGCGCGGGCGCTGAGCTGGTCCCGCAGGCCGCAGTCGCCGCCGTCGAAGTAGAGCTGCTCGGCGCGGTACCCGAGGAGCCGCACGCCGAGGTCGTCGTCGCCCGGGTCGAGACCGGCCAGCGCCGCCTCGAGGTGGTCGATGATGACGTCGGAGACCTCACCCCGGGCCGCGTGCCACGCCCGGTAGGGCCCGCCGCCCCAGCCGAGCACGGCGCAGCCCAGGAGGGCCGGGTCGTCGAGGGCGCGGGCCAGCTCGGCGGCGGTGAGGAAGGCCGCCCGGGCGTTCGTCACGTCGCCGGCCCGCCACCGGGCGTCACCCAGCTGGAGCAGCAGCCCGCACCGGCGGGCGGCGGCATCTCCGACCCGCGGTCCCGCGTCCTCGATCACCCGCAGGGCCCGCTCGTAGAGGTCGACCGCCTCCTCGTAGGCCAGCGCCGCGGTGGCCGCCTCGGCGGCGAGGACGGCGTAGCGCAGGGCGTCCTCGACGTACCGCCCGTCGGCCGCCGCCCGGCAGAAGTGCGAGGCCAGCTCCGACAGCCGGCGGGCGGGCCGGTCCCCCTCGATGGCCACGAGGACCTCGGCGACGCGACCGTGCAGGCGGGCGCGACGCACGGCCGACAGCGAGTCGTAGAGGGTCTCCTGCACGAGCGCGTGGGTGAAGCGGAAGCGGCCCACCGGCCCGCCCGGAGCCCGTCCCCCCTCGTCGACCAGGCCGGCGGCCAGGGCCTCCTCCACACGGGCCACCACGTCGCGCGCACCGCCCTCGCCCGCCTGCAGCCCCTCGAGGACGTCGAGGTCGAACTCACGCCCCACCACCGAGGCCAGCTCGAGCAGGCCGGTCGTGTCCGGGCTGAGGTGGCCGAGCCGCGACCGGACCACGTCGCGCACCGTCGCCGGCACGGGCACGGTGGCCGCCTGCCCCGAGCCGACGGCGGGCTGACCGGCGCCCTCCAGGAGCCGCAGCAGCTCGCGCACGAAGAACGGGTTGCCCTCCGTGCGCCGCAGGAGGTCCGAGCCCACCCGGGCCGGCCGCTGGAACCCGAGGGCGTCCAGGAACTCGGCCAGCTCCCGGGAGCTGAAGCCGTCGAGGTGGAGGCGGGAGGCGACGGACTCCGACGAGAGGCGCCCCACGGCGGACTGGAGCGCGCTGCTCCGACCCTGCTCGGTGTCGCGGTAGAGGCCGAGGACGAGCACGCCCATGGTGGCCAGCTCCCGCCCGACGAACTGGAGCAGCAGCAGCGACGGCGTGTCGGCCCAGTGGATGTCGTCGAGCACGAGCACCAGCGGTCCCTGCGCCGCCTCCACCCGCAGCCGCCGGGCCACGCTGTCGAACAGCCGCACCCGGGCCGCGCCCGGCTCGGCCGCCGACGTCGGCGCGCCACCCGGCGGCGACAGCAGCTCGGCCAGGTCCGCGTCCCCCTCGCTCCCGTTGCCGGCGAGCCCCCGCAGGGCCTGGACCCAGGGCCAGAACGGCGGCGCCCCCTCGCCCTCGTAGCACCGGCCCCACAGGACGCGGAAGCCGGTCGCCGTCGCCCGGGTGGCCAGCTCCTCGGCCAGGCGGGTCTTGCCGATGCCGGGCTCCCCCGCCACGAGGACCAGCGCGCCGCGGCCGACGGTGACGGCGTGGAGGGCGGCCTCGAGCACGTCGAGCTCGCGGGCACGACCGATGAAGGTCGAGGTGGCGAGGGGAACGCTCGACGAGACCGGCGCCGGTGACCGAGAGCCGAGGCGACGGCGCTCCGCCGGGCGCCAGTCGAGGTCCTTCGACTGCTGGAGGACCTTGGCCTCGAGGCGTTGGAGCGTGGGCCCGGGCTCCACCCCGAGCTGCTCGACCAGCGCGTCCCTGCCCTTGCGGTAGGCGCGCAGGGCCTCGGCCTGCCGGTCGCACCGGTAGAGGGCGAGCATCAGCTGGCCCCGCAGGCGCTCCCGGAAGGGGAAGGCCTCGGCGAGTCGCTCGAGCTCGGCGACCACGCCGGCGTGGCGGCCGAGCGCGAGGTCGGCGTCGATGCGATCCTCGAGCGCGGTCAGCCGCAGCTCGCAGAGCCGCACCAGCTCGGCCTCGGCGAAGGGTGCGTCGGCCAGGTCGGGCAGCGGGTCGCCCCGCCACAGCGCGAGGGCGTCGGCCAGGGTGCTGGCGACGGTGGCCGTGGCTCCCTCGTCCCGAGCGGCGCGGGCGGCGGCCAGGAGGGCCTCGAAGCGGGCCGAGTCGAGCTGGTCGGGGTCGACCTGGAGGAGGTAGCCGGGGCGGCGGGTGACCAGGAGGTGCTGGCCCACGTCGGGGCCGAGGGCCCGACGGAGGTGGGACACGTACACGTGGATCGACGCCGGGGCGCTGGTGGGCGGGCGGTCAGCCCAGAGGTGGTCGATGAGGCGCTCGGTGGGCACCACCTGGTTGGGGGTCAGCAGGAGCACCGACAGGAGGGCCCGGTGCTTGGCGCTCCCCAGGGCGACGGGCTCGCCGTCGCGCACCACCTCGAGGGGCCCGAGCAGGCGGAACGCCACGGAGGTGGGGTCGGCTCCCACGAGCCCCAGTGTGGACCCTCGGCTGCGGGCCGCGCCGGGTCGACCAAGGTCGGGACAAGGTTTCCGCAAGGCGGGCCACGGAGGATCGGACCATGGCACCTCCCTCCACGCGCCGCGGGTTCCGGCTCCTGGCCGTGCTCCCGGTCGTCAGCCTCGTGCTGCTCGGCCTCTCCGTCTCGATCGCCGACGCCGTCCCGGGCGACCCGCCCGACGACGAGTGCCTGATCGACCCCAGGCTGTGCCCCGAGGACCCGCCCTTCGAGCCGCCGCCGGGCGGCTTCACCTGGGAGATGCAGCCCCGGTTCGGGCCCCTCTGGAACGGGATCGTCGACTACCACTGGAACGAGGCGATGGGCCGGCCGCTGCGGTGGGGGCCGGACATCTTCGGCAACCGGGAGATGTACGACCCGAACCACGTGCACCCCTCCGGGTTCGACACCGACTTCTACGCCTGCCCCACCGAGGAGGAGCTGATCCGGTCGATCGACGGGCAGGCCTCCGCCAACACGTACACGCTCGTGGTCGACGGGGTGACCCGGGACACCGCCCAGGACTGCCGCGGCCTGTCGTGGCGGTTCCCTCGGCAGGGGCCGTTCAGCGCGACCGTGACCCTGACCGGGCCGAACGCCGGGTCGTTCACCCAGTCGGTGGTCATCAGGGACCACCTGATCGCCTCCATCGGTGACTCCTACGGGTCGGGCGAGGGCAACCCCGACGTCAACGGCAACTCCAACAACGGCACGCCGGCCCGCTGGGTCGACACCCGGTGCCACCGCTCGGCCAACGCCGGACCGGCGCAGGCCGCGCTCCGACTGGAGTCGGCCGACCCCCACAGCACGGTCACGTTCCTCTCGTTCGCCTGCTCGGGGGCGACGATCAACCGGAACTACAACGCCGGCCAGCCGCCCTGGGACCCGTACGACCCCGGCGATCCGGCCAAGGCCAACGGCACCGGCGTGCTCGGGCCCTACCGGGGCGTCGAGCCGGTGAACCCGGACACCTACGACAGCTACGTCGGCGACCAGATCAGCGAGCTGGCCAAGACCGTCCGCAACCGCCGTGTCGACGCCCTCGTGGTGTCGGGCGGCGGCAACGACATGGGCTTCGGCCCCCTGGCCGCCGCCTGCGTCTGGGCCTCCAACTGCCTGACCGACGACTACTTCGTCACCCCCGCCAACGGGCAGCGGCGGGTGCAGGTGCCGACGCGCTTCGACCAGGACATGGCCCTGATCGCCGGTCGCTACGCCGCCATGGACGCGGCCATCGACAACCCGTCGCCGTCCGGTCGCCCGGCGCTGCGGGTGGCCCGGACCTTCATCACGCAGTACCCGGACTCCACCACCCAGCGGGTCAACAACCAGGTGGTCACCTGCGACGAGATCCTCGAGGACATCGCCTGGGCCCTCGGCTCGAAGATGTCGGGGACCGAGGTCCAGTGGGCACGGGACACCGTGCTCCCCCGGATGAACGGGGCCGTGGCGGCCGCGGCGTCGGCCCACGGCTGGGAGCTGGTGGACGCCCACGTGGCCGCCTTCGCGGGCCACGGGTACTGCGTCGGCAACTCCGACCAGCCCAACCCCGACCGCTGGATCCGCACCGCCGCCGAGTCGGAGATCACGCAGGGACCACCACTGACCGGTCGAAGACCACCGGCACCCTGCACCCGACCACCCGTGGGCACCAGGCCTACGCCGACGCCCTCATGCCCGAGCTCCAGCCCTTCCTCGACGGCCTGCCCGCCGACAACCGGCCGCCCACCGCCTCGGCGGGAGCGGACCAGACCGTCGCCTCGGGGGCGGGGTTCGCCCTGCAGGCCGCCGGCAGCGACCCGGAGGGGCGGCCGGTGACGTACCGCTGGGTCCAGCTGACCGGGCCCCCGGCGACGATCCGCACGCCGAACGCCGACCGCACGGACGTCACCGGGGTGACCGGGCCGACGAGCCTGTCGTTCCAGGTGACCGTGACCGACGACGTGGGCCAGGTGGCGACGGACACGGTGACCGTGACGGTGAACGCACCACCGAGTACCGAAGTAGCGCCGCCGGCGGGAGGCGTCTCGGTGCCCTGAGTTCGAGTTTTCCGAACTGAGGGCACCGAGACGTGGTGCGAGGCGGAGTTCACGACCCGGCTGTTCCGGGGCGACGACCCCGCCGCGCTGCTGGCCGAGTACCCCGACGAGGTCGCTCTGCCGCCCCGGGACGGGCGGGAGGCTCCGGGCTAGCGTCACCCTGAGGGGGGAGGGGCGCGTGGATCTGTCGGAGGCGCACGGGGACGAGCTGCACCCGATGCTCCGGGCGGCCGCCGCCGAAGGGCCGACCGCCGTCGACGAGCGGTCGGGCGCGGTGTACGTCCTCCGCCACGACGACATCGAGCGTCTGGCCCGTGACCGGCGGCTGGCGGGGATCGGTCTCGCCATGTTCGACCTCGCCGGCGTGCCCGACGGGACGCTGCGGCGGTGGTACGGCCACCTGATGTTCACCACCGAGGGCGAGGAGCACAACCGGCTGCGCTCGCTCGTGTCGCGGGCGTTCACGCCCCGCGGGGTGGAGGCGCTGCGGGAGCACGCCGCCGCGCTGGCCCAGGAGGCCCTCACCCCGGTCCGCGAGGACGGGGGTGGCGACCTCGCGGCCGCGCTCGGGCTGCTGCCGATGCACGTCATGTGCCGGCTCCTCGGGGTGCCGCAGGAGGACGTGGCCGTGTTCGGCTGCTGGGCCGATGCCCTCAGCCCCATCTTCGGGTTCGTCACGCCCGAGCAGCGCGACGCGGCCAGCGAGGCCATCGAGGACCTGCTCGCCTACCTCGAGGACCTGACCACCCGCCGGCGGGACGAGCCCGGTGACGACCTCGTCACCGCCCTGCTGGCCGCCGAGCACGACGGCGGGCGGCTGACGCACGACGAGGTGCTCGGCATGGTGGCCAACCTCCTCGTCGGCGGCCACGACACGACGGCCAGCCAGCTGTCCTGCACCGCCCTGACGCTGAGCCGCCACCCGGAGCAGACCGACCGGCTGCGGACGCACCACGACCTCCTGTCGGCCGCCGTGACGGAGACCATCAGGTACGAGCCGAGCATCCCGGCCGTCCCCCGCACGGTGGTCGAGCCCGTGACCGTGGCCGAGCAGGAGCTCCCCGCCGGCACGGTCGTGTTGCTGGCGACCGCCGCTGCCAACCGCGAGCCGGGGATCTGGGACGAGCCCGACGCGTTCGACGTCGAGCGCTTCGCCGATCCCTCCGCCCCCCGCCTCCTCACCTTCGGGTCCGGGCCGCACTACTGCCTCGGGGCGGCGCTGGCCCGGCTCACGGTGGAGGAGGCGGTCCGGGCGCTCCTCCACCTCGGCCACTTCGAGGTGGCGAAGGACCCGTCGTCGCTGCCGTGGCGGTCGGTCCTCGGCCGGGCCCCCGAGCGGGTCCCGATCCACCTGTCGTAGGCCCTCACTCGCTCATCGGCCCGGCGGGTCACCCGTGGTGGACCCGGACGAAGAGGTGCCACCCCAGCCACAGCCATGCGGCCACCGCGAGCAGGTACAGGGCCGGGTGGCGCAGCAGGTGGCGCAGCGCCACGCCCGCCGTCGGCCCTCCCGGCCGGCGGCGGGCCCACGCCTCCAGCACCAGTGCGGCGCCCACGACGACCGCGTAGCCCACGAGGGTGATCGTCCGGCTCATCGACGCCCCAGCCAGGCGGCACCCAGCAGCCACGCCGCGACGGCGGCGGCCCGCACCGGCCGGGCATCAAGAGCGGCGTTGGCCAGGGAGCTCAGCGTCGGGTGCTCGGCCCGCGGCTCCTGAAGCCATGCGACCAGCTGCCAGGCGGCCAGGGCGGCCACCACAGCGCTCCAGCGGACCGCGGCCCGGCGCGCCGCCCCGCCGGTGACGGGCCGATGCCGAGGGAGGCGGAGGTGACCGAAGACGGCCGCCGCCACGCCAGCGCCCACGACGGCCCCGGTGGCCAGCACCGAGAAGGGCTCGAGCCCGGTCACCCACCAGGCGTAGGCCACGATCCCGAGGGCGGCCACGGCGATCGGCACCCCGGCATGGTCCCCGACCGGCCGGGGTCCGTACCGTCCGTGCGGCATGGGCGGCGCCGACTGCGAGGTCCTGGGGAACGGCTGGCTGGCCCAGCCGGTCAACGCGTGGTCGAGCCTGGCCTACCTCGTGGCCGCCGTCTGGGTCGTGCGCCGCCGGCCTGCGACGGTCCCGTTGCTGGGGGCGGCGGCCCTGGTCCTCGTCGCCTTCGGGAGCTTCGGGTACCACGGGCCGCAGCCCGGTTGGGCCGAGGCGGTCCACGACGCCTCCATCGCCGCGCTCCTGGTCGTGCTGCTGCACCACGCCGGCGGGCCGCGCCTCGGGCGGTTGGCCGCCGTGGCGCTGGTCGTGGCCGTGGGGTGCGTCCTGGTGCTGCCCGAGTCGGACGCACTCGTGCACGGGACGCTGGCCGTGGCCGTGGCCGTCGTGGAGCTCCGGCGGCGGCGGCAGCGCACCGGCCCGGCGCCCGTCGCCGACCGGATCGCGGTGGCCGCCCTCGCCGTCGGGGTCGCCTTCTTCGTGCTCGGGCGCACCGGCGGGCCGCTGTGCACGCCCTCCTCGGTGGTGCAGCCCCACGCCGGCTGGCACGTGGCCACGGCGGTGGCGGCCGCAGCCGCGTTCGTCAGCCCCCGCTCCCGTAGGGACGGGTGAGGATCTCGAGGAAGTGGCCGTCGGGGTCCTCGAAGTAGACGCCCCGCCCGCCGTCGTTGGTGTTGATCTGCCCGGGGCGGGTGCGGCCGGGATCGGCCCAGTGCGGCATGCCTCGAGCGGTGATCCGCCCGAAGATCTCGTCGAACTCGTCCTCGGCGACGAGGAAGGCGTAGTGCTGCGGCGTGATGTCCCCGTCGACGTCCATGAAGTCGAGGCTCACGCCGTTGGCCACCTCGACCACCATGAAGGGGTCGAACCGGGTCGGGGCGGGGAGGCCCAGGAGCTCCGCCACGGCGGAGGCCGACGCTTCGCTGTCGCGTGCGTGGACGATGGTGTGGTTCAGCTGCACAGCCATGACGCCAGTCTCGTGCTTCGGCCCACCTCGGCGTCGAGTGGCCCCCGGACGTCAGCTCCGGTCGGGGTCGAGCTCCTGGGCCCGGTCCTCGTGGGCGGCCGCCTCGGCGCTGTGCCGCTCGGCCTCCAGCCGCTGCTGCTCGGCGGCCGCCGCCTCCCGCTTGGCGCGAGCGGCGCGCTCCTCGGCCTCCGCCGTCCTGCGGTCCGCCTCGAGCTGACGGGCCCGAGCCTCCTCGTAGTGCTCACCGGCCTCGGCGCGGCGGTGCTCGGTGCGGCGGGTCCGGGCGGACCGCGCCAGGAGCACCAGCAACGCGAGGGCGACGACCGCCCCGACGACGAGCACCACGATCAGCGACGTGTCCATGTCTGCCCCCTGTTGGTCCGCTTCGTCCCCTTCCTGCCCCGCACCGCCCACCTGTACACGAAGGACCCGCGGCGACGGCGCCGCCGCCCCTACGTGAGCCCGTGCTCGTACGCGTAGGCGGTGGCGGCGGCTCGGGACGACAGGTCGAGCTTGGTGAACATGTGGCTCAGGTGGCTGGCGACGGTCTTCTCGCTGATCACGAGTTGCTCCGCGATCTGCCGGTTCGTGTTGCCCCGGGCGACCAGTGCCAGCACCTCGGCCTCGCGGGCCGTGAGGCCTCCGGGGAGGGCCCCACGGGTGATGCGCGACAGGGCGTCGACCGTGGCCACGTCGGGCGCGGCACCGAGCTCGGCGAACACCGAGCGGGCGGCGTCGAGCTCCATCTCCGCGCCGTCGTCGTCACCCAGCGCACGACACGCAACCGCGACGAGCACCCGCGCCCGAGCGGCGTGGTGGGGGGCCTCGAGGTCGCGCCAACCCCTCCAGGCCTGACGGAGGGAGACGAGCGCGCTCACGGGGTCCCCGAGCGCACCCTGCACCATGCCGGTCGTGTGGGCGGCGAGGGCGAGGAGGAACGGCTGGCCGACCGTTCCCGCGTGCACGGCCAGCTCGTCTGCCGCTGCCCGGCCCGCGTCGATGTCCCCCGCCGCCAGGACGATCTCCACGTACGGTCCGAGCAGCCTCGCCCGCGTGACGGGATCCTCCGCCTCCTGGAGCGCTCGGCGGATCATCGCATCGGCGACGTCGACCCGACCCTGCGCCAGGCGGAGCAGGGCCACGCCGGGCTGCGGCTCGCGCCCTGCCTCGCTCGCCGATCGGTACGAGCGCTCCGCGTCGGCGAGCTCACCGCGCAGACGATGGAGCTCACCCTGCAGGTACGTGACCGCGCCGAGGACCCGGTGGCCCACCGGGTCGGCGATCCGGACGAGGGCGCGCTCGATCTCGGCGAGAGCCTCTGGCCAGGCGCCGCGGAGGTGCAGGACCTCGGCCCGGTGCACGAGGCACTCGCCGCGATAGAGGACGAGCTCGGGCTGGCCGTCGCACCAGTGGCTGAGAGCCGCGGTCCACTCCTGCGTGCGGCGGACGTCGCACAGCTCGTGGCACCCCTCGATCACCGTGCAGTAGGCGTCGCCCGTCGCGATGGGAGAGACCTCGTTGGCACCGACGGCGACCATGGCCTCGTCGAGCAGCGCCACGCCCGCGCCGATGTCACCGAGGTAGATCAGGCAGCGGCCCTCGCCGATGCGGGCCAGCGTGGTGAGCTCGGGGTCCCGATAGCGCTCGCCGATCCCGACCGCCTCGCGGAACGCGGCGTGGGCGGCCTCGACGTCGCCGGTGAAGATGGCCCGCAGGGCCGCGGCGTAGCGCAGGTAGCCCTGCTCGACGCAGTCGAGCTTGCGCCCGTCGAGCAGGCGTTGCGCCCGGTCGACCCAGCCGCCTCCCCGCCCCACCTCCCCGCTGTTCAACAGCGCGAAGGCGAGCCAGAAGGCGCAGCGCGCCGCCCTGGCGACCTCGCCGATCCGCGCGCACTCCTGGTGGGCGCGGGCCCAGACGTCCGAGCTCTCGTCGCTCCGTCCCACGAGGTACGCCGCCGAGGCGAGCCGCTCGAGATCCGCCACCTCGAGCGACTCGTCCCGGGAGACGGCTGAGAGGTGCTCGTACGCCTGGCCCCATGCCTGCCGGTCGAAGGCGGCCCGGCCCCGGTCGACCCCCCGGCTCACGGACGCAGTCTCGTCCACATCCGCCGCCCGGCGCCCGGCCCCTCAGTTCCAGAACGCCTCGCTGCCGGCCGGGGCCGCACAGATCATCCAGAGGTCGGCGATCCGGCCGTCGCGGAACTGGTACACGAACACGTTCTTCGTCTCCAGCGTGCGGCCGTGGCGGCCGAGGACCGCGTGCTCCCACTCGGCCGCCCACTCGCCCTCGCCGGTGCAGAACAGCTGCTCGATCTTCACGTCCCCGTCGGTCAGCTCGAAGATGGCGCCGAGCGCCCCGAGGAAGCCGGCGACGCCCTCGTGATCCCCTGGCCGGGGGAGCGGCCCCCGGACGTGGAACGTCATGTCGTCCGTGAACAGCTCCGCCAGCGCGTCCGCATCGTTCTCGAAGACCGCCTTCGTCATGCGGTTGACCAACGTCACGTTCGGGTGCTCGCTCATGGTTCCTCCGGTCATGGGCCTCGATGACCCTCGACGGCGACCGTACGGAACCGACCCGGACCGGCACATCGGGAGAACGGTGGATCTCGTCGACTGGCGGGCATCGGTGATCCTGCGGACGCCGGCCGTGCACGGGGGTACCGTCCGCGCATGGCCAGCGGCGAGAACAAGGCGAGCCACCAGGAGGTCGTGGACGCCACGGCCGACGCCGAGGCGACCCGGCCTCCGCAGCTCGTGCCGATCAACGTGTACGAGACCACCGGCGCCCTGGTGGTCCTGGCGCCGATGCCGGCGGTCCAGCCCGGCGACGTGACCGTCGAGCTGCGTCCCGGCACGCTCCGCTTCCGGGCCCGTGTGCGCAGCGCCGGCCCCCGCCGCACCTACCTCGTCAACGAGTGGGACTACGGGGGCTTCGAGCGCGAGGTCGAGCTGCCCGACGGCTACGGGAGCGGCGTGGAGGCGACGCTCAGCAACGGCCAGCTCGCCATCCGGGTCCTGCGGGGGGCGGCGACGTCCGAGATCACGGTCTCCCCCTCGGGCAGCTGACGCCTGGCGGATCGGCGAGTGCGAGGCGGTCGTACGCTCCTCGCCGTGACCGGGGGGGACGTGGTGGAGGCCATCGGGCGGCGGGCCGACGAGCTGGCCCCCGAGACCGAGCGCCTCCGCCGCCTCCCCGACGAGCTGGCCGCCGCCCTCGTCGCCAGCGGGGTCCTGCGCACGTGGGTGCCCCGCCGCTACGGCGGCGCCGAGGCCTCGGCGCTCGACGGGCTCGAGCTCATCGAGGGCCTCGCCTACCACGACGGCTCGACGGCCTGGTGCGCCATGATCGCCCTCACCACCAGCCTCACCGCGGCCTCGCTCGCACCGGAGGTGGCCGAGGAGATCTACGGCGACCCCGCCGCCGTCACCGGCGGCTACGCCCTGCCGGCGGGCACGGCCCGCGCCGTGGAGGGCGGGCTCGTCGTGGACGGGCGCTGGTCGTGGGGCTCGGGCACGTCGCACTGCACCTGGATCGGCGGGGGCTGCCTCGTGGTCGACGGCTCCGGGGCGCCGGCGCCCCGCCCGGACGGGCTCGTGGCCCCCTTCGTCTTCTTCCCCCGCGACCAGGTCGAGCTGCTCGACACGTGGCGGGTGATGGGGCTGCGGGGCTCGGGCAGCACCGACTACGCGGTGGCCGACGCCTTCGTCCCCGAGGGCCGCTGGATCCAGATCGGCGGGCCGCTGGTGGTGGAGGCGCCGCTCTACCGGCTCCCCTTCCTGAGCACGCTGGCCCTCGGCGTGAGCGCCGTCGCCCTCGGGCCTCGCCCGCCGGGCCGAGGACGAGCTGGCCGGGCTGGCCGGGGCCAAGCGGCCGGCGCAGAGCACGCGCACGCTGGCCGAGCGCCCGGCCGTCCAGGCCGACGTGGCCCGGGCCGAGGCGGCGTGGCGCTCGGCCCGCGCCTTCGTGGTGGAGGCGCGTCTCGCAGGCGGCGGAGGCGGCCGGCCGGCGGCCCGCTCGGCGACGACCACGTGCACCGCCTGCGGCTGGCCGCCACCGACGCCACCTGGCGGGCCGCCGCCGCCGTCGACGCCTGCTACACCGCCGGCGGCGGCTCGTCGATCCACGAGGCCAGCCCGCTGCAGCGGGTGTTCCGCGACGTGCACGTCGTCACCCAGCACGGGATGGTGGCCGAGCGCACCTACGAGCCGCTCGGCCGCCGGTCGCTGGGCCTGCCCACCGACATGAGCCGAATGTGAGCGAGCTCGCGAGCGAACCGACAAGCAGAGCGTCCTTGCCGGAGCGCCAGCGACGGCAGTTCATTGGTGCCCCCGTCGATGGGACGGTCCGAGGAGTGCACGACCTGAGGGTGCACCAATGACCGTCGAGGCGCGCCGCCGCGAGCTGCGGGCGTGGCTGGCCGACCACCCCGCCCCCGACGGGGCGACCCTGGCGGCGGCGGGGCTGGTCGCGCCCCACTGGCCCCGACCGTGGGGCCTCGACGCCGACCCGGACCACCAGCTGGTCATCGACGAGGAGCTGCGCCGGGCCGGGGTCGAGCGGCCCGACAACCCGATCGGGATCGGCTGGGCCGGACCCACCCTCGTGGCCGGCGGCACGCCCGCGCAGCAGGAGCGCTGGCTGCCGGGGATCCTCGACGGGTCGTCCTACTGGTGCCAGCTCTTCTCCGAGCCCGACGCCGGCTCCGACCTGGCCTCGCTGCGCACCCGGGCCGAGCGGGACGGCGACGTCTACGTCGTGAACGGCCAGAAGATCTGGTCGACGTGGGCGGGGCGGGCCGACTTCGGGATCCTGCTGGCCCGCACCGACCCGGAGGCACCGAAGCACCGCGGCATCTCCTACCTCGTGCTCGACATGCGCTCGCCGGGCATCGAGGTCCGCCCCATCGTGGAGATGACGGGCGGGAGCCACTTCACCGAGGTCTTCCTCAGCGACGTGCGGGTGCCGGTCGACCACCGCATCGGGCCCGAGCACGGCGGCTGGGCGCTGGCCAAGGTCACGCTGGCCAACGAGCGGGTGTCGCTGTCGGAGGGCGGCGTGCTCTGGGGCATGGGGCCGGACGCCGACGCCTTCTTCGATTCGGTGCGGGATGGAGGTGGCATCGGCGACCCGCTGCTGCGGCAGCGGGCGGCGGCGGTGCGCACGCAGGCCCTCGTCCAGTCGGCCCTGCGGGGCACCATCCACGAGGCCCTCCGGCGGGGCGACGACCCCGGCCCGACGGCGTCGGTCAAGAAGGCGCTGGCCGACGTGCACGGGCAGGACGTCATGGCCCTGGCCAAGGACCTGCGGGGGGCGGCGGGGATGCTCGGCGTCCAGTCGGCCGAGGCCGAGGCGACCGACGTGTGGCACTGGGGCTACCTGTTCAGCCGGGCCCTCACCATCGGGGGCGGGACCTCGGAGATCCAACGGACGATCATCGGCGAGCGCCTGCTGGGGCTGCCACGGGAGGCGACGTCGTGAAGTACGAGGAGTTCCAGTCCATCCGCTTCGAGCGGGACGGGGACGTCCTGCGGGTGGTGCTCGACCGGCCCGGGGACGACCTGAACGCCGTCGACGACCGGCTCCACGAGGAGCTGACCGCCCTGTTCCCCGCCCTGCGGCGGGAGCGGGAGGCCCGGGCCGTGGTGCTGACCGGCGCCGGCCGGGGGTTCTCGGCCGGCGGCGACTTCGGCTGGTTCCCGACGCTCCAGGAGCCCGGGCGGCTGGAGGACCTCCGCCTCGACGCCCGCCAGATGATCGGCGACCTGCTCGACGTGCACCTGCCCGTGGTGTGCGCGCTCAACGGGCACGCCATGGGGCTGGGGGCGACGCTGGCCCTGCTGTGCGACGTGATCTTCATGGCCGAGTCGGCCCGCATCGGCGACCCCCACGTGCGGGTGGGGATCGTGGCCGGCGACGGCGGGACGGTGGCGTGGCCGCTCGCCGTCGGACCGGCCCGGGCCAAGCGCTACCTCCTCACGGGCGACGCGGTGCCGGCGGTCGAGGCCGAGCGGCTCGGGCTGGTGACCGAGGTGGTGCCCGACGAGCTCCTCGACGAGACGGCCATGGCGTTCGCCCAGCGGTTGGCGGCGGGGGCGCCGCTGGCGGTGCAGTACACGAAGCAGGCGGTCAACGCGCTGGTGAAGGACGCGCTGAACACGAGCTTCGACCAGGCCACGGCGCTCGAGCTGCTGACGTTCCGCAGCGCCGACCACCAGGAGGCGCTGGCCGCCCTGCGGGAGGGCCGGCCGCCCCGCTTCGAGGGGCGCTGACGTGGACCTCTACGAGGCGCTGCTGACGACCCGGGCCATGCGCCGGTTCACCGACGAGCCGGTGGACGAGGAGGACGTCCGGGCCTGCCTGCGGGCCGCGGTCCAGGCCCCGAGCGGCGGCAACATCCAGCCCTACCGGTTCCTCGTGGTCACGGACGAGGGGCTGCGGGCGTCGATCGGCGAGCTGTACCTGCGGGCCTGGGAGCGCTACGCCCCGGCGGTGGCGGCCATCACCCCGCCGGCGCCCGACGAGGCGGCGGCCGCGGCCGGGAGCGCAACGTCCGGGCCAGCGACGACCTGGCGCGATCGCTGGGGCGGGTCCCCGTCCTGATCCTCGTCCTCATGCCGAAGATCTCGATGACCGTGACGGACGAGCAGGGCGAGATGGACGTCGGGCCCACGTACGCCTCGGTCTACCCGGCGGTGCAGAACCTCGTGCTGGCGGCCCGGGCCCGGGGCCTCGGCACGGTGCTCACCACCGTCTACCGCATCCACGAGGACGAGCTCCGGGCCCTGTGCGGCATCCCCGACCGCTACGAGGTGGTGGCCCTGCTCCCCCTCGGCCACCCCCGCGGTCGCTGGGGCGTGGCCCCCCGTCGCCCGGCCGAGTCGTTGACGAGCTGGGACCGCTTCGGCGAGCGACGGGGCTGAGGGGCTACTCGCAGCGGAGTCGGCCCCCGGGCGCGCCGACGCGCCCGCCCAGGTCGCGGGGACCTGAGCGGGCACGCCTGACGGGGTGGGGCTACTCGCAGCGGAAGAAGGTGTCGAGGCCTCCGCCGCCGACGCACGAGTCCACGCCGTTGCTGCCGTCGATGATGTTCGGGTTCGCATCGCCGGTGAGCGAGTCGTTGCCGTTGCCGCCGGTGAGGTCCTCGACCTCGCTCATCGTGTCGCTGCCCTCGCCGGTGGCGGTGCCCGTGGCCAGGTTGGCGGTCACGGGCCCGGAGAGCCCGAAGAAGTTCATCATGTCCCGGCCGGTGCCGCCGACGACGACGTCGTCGCCTCCGAAGGGCCGGATGACGTCGTCGCCGCCCCTGCCCTCGAGCCGGTTGCGCCCGCCGTCACCCTGGATGGTGTCGCCCCCCTCCGTGCCGGTGACGTCGTCCATGCCGGACAGCAGGTCGTCGCCGTCCCCGAAGGCCAGCCCCGAGGAGAGGTTGACCCACACGAAGGGGATGGAGCCACCGTGGTAGGCGGCGACGTCCACCGAGGACCACCGCCGAAGAAGATGTCGGCGCCGGGCCCCCCGAAGAAGAAGTTCCGGTCGGTGGCGGCTCCGCCGTCGGCCAGCTGGTCGTCGCCCCCCTGCCCGTTGAGCGTGTCGCTGCCCGGGCCACCGACGAGCCGGTTGGGTCCGGCGTCGCCGATCAGGAAGTCGCTGAACCGGGTCCCCACGACGTCCTCGATGCTGGTCAGCGGGTCCAGGTCCCCGCCCTCGCCCTTCTGGAGGTTCACCACGACCGCGCCGGTGGTGTCGTTGGCGTGGGTCAACGTGTCGGTCCCGGCACCTCCCCGAATGGTGTCGGTGTCGCGCCCGCCGTCGATGAGGTCGTGGTCGTCACCCCCCTCGATCGTGTCGAAGCCCCGGCCACCGCACAGCGCGTCGTTGCCGCCGAAGCCCCGGATGGTGTCGTTGCCGGCCTGTCCGGCGATCACGTCGACCCCCGGTGTGCCCTCCAGCAGGTCGGGGCCGTCGGTGCCGAGGATCGTCGCCGCCCGTCCGTCGCACCTCGTGGGGTCCGGCTCGCAGGCCGCCGCCAGCCCGACGGCCGCCAGCAGCACCGGCACCAGCACGACGGCCCGGACCCGGCCGCGGCGCCGCCGTGTCCTCGTTGCTCCCGCTCCCTCGTTGTCGCTCATCGGATCTCTCCTTGTTCTGCGTCTGCGGTGTGGTTGCGGTGGTCGGCGCCCTCACGGCAGCCGAAGGGGTCGAGGCAGCGGGCGGACACCAGCTCGTCGAAGAGGTCGAGGGCGAGCGCCCACGCCCGCTCGTCCGCCGGCGCCAGGGGGCCCGCCACGCTGCGCACGGCGCCGAGGACGGCGGCGCGGTCGACGGCCAGCTCTCCGACCGTGGTGACCGCCGCCTCGCCGGCGGTGAAGGTGGTCGGACGGTCGAGCACCGAGGTCAGGCGCGAGACCGAGCAGACGAGCCAGCGGGCCCGGTCCGGCGCTCCGCCGGGCAGCCGCTCGACGACGGCGGCCTCGAGGCGGTCCGGATCGCGCACGGCGGCGGACCAGGTCCTCGTCACGGCGTCGATCTGCTCCGGGCTCACGCGCTGATCGTCCGCCTCGGGGCCTCCGGCCACATCCGCGGCCGCTACGCAATCCTCCGGCCGGGATTACGTAGGAGGTGGCCCGAGGGCGGCGGCGAGCTGCTCGCGACCCGTGATGCCGAGCTTCCGGTAGGCCCGGGCCAGGTGGGTGTCGACGGTGCGGGCCGACAGGAAGAGGGTGGCGGCGATCTCCTTGCTGGAGGTGCCGCCCGCCGCCAGGAGGGCGACCTCCCGCTCGCGGGCCGTGAGGGGCTCGATGCCCCGGCCCCGCAGGAGCGCCGGGGTGCACGCCTCCGACCGCTCGACGAGGCGGGCCAGCCGTCGGTCGGCGGCGGCCGCCGCCCGCTCGTTCCCCTGCCGGCGGTGGAGCTCGGCCAGCTCGGCGGCCGCCTCGGCCGCGCCCAGCACGGCGTCCAGCGCGTCGAAGTCGTCGATCACCCGGGCGTAGGCATCCACGTCGGCGTCGACTGCCGCCCGGGCGTGGGCCGCCCCCACCTGGATGATCGGCCCCTCGATGAACCCGGCCAGCTCGGCCAGGCGGTCGACCGCCGCCGCCGGGTCGCCGAAGCGCACGACGTCGTGGTGGAGGGCGGCCTCGAAGATCCAGATGCCGTCACCGCGGACGACCTCGGCCGTCTCGGCCAGCAGGCGGCGGGCGGCGGGGAGGTCGCCCTGGCCGGCCAGCAGCCACGCCCGCGTGCGCTCGCCGCGTGGCCCACGAGGTGGCCACCGGGCTGTCGCCGGCGGCGTCGGCCTCCTCGAGCGCGGCGGCCGCCGCCGCGGTGTCGCCGAGCAGGAGGTGGCCCTGGGCGACGCCCACCAGCGCCCACACCGCCGCCGCCTGCTGGCCGGCCCGGGCGGCGAGGGCGGTGGCCGCCTCGAAGTGCCGGAGGGCGGCTCGGCCGTACCCGCTGTCCCGCTCCACCTCCCCGAGCACGAGGTGGAACCAGACGGTGGCGGCGAGGGCGCCCGCCGCCTCGGCCGGGGCCAGCGCGGCGTCGAGCACGGCCCGGGCCTCCCGGTAGTGCCCGTAGTAGGCGTAGGCGTGGGCCTCGTTGACGACGTGGGTGGCGGCGCCCCGGCGGGCCAGCCAGGCCGGCAGCTCGTGCTGGGCGCGGGCGCCGGCCTGGGCGGCGGCCAGGGCGGCGTCGAAGTGCCCGATGCTGGCCTCGCTGATGCTGCGGGCGGACTCGAGCTCGACCCGGATCCGGGGGTCGCCGGTGTCGTCGACCAGGGCGAGCACGGCGAGGGCGTCCCCGGGACGGCCGTTGGTGGCGAGCAGCGAGGCCCGCTGGGCCTGCACCGAGGCCAGGGCCGCCGGCTCGTCCACCAGCGCTGCCGCCTGCTCGACCGCGGCCAGGGCGCCGGGGAGGTCGCCGCTGGCGAACCGCGCCATGGCCAGCCGCCGGCAGAGGTGGGCGCGGTGCTCGGCCGGGAGGTCGGGGTCGTCCCACACCGCGGCGACGGCGCGCTCGACGCCGTCGGCGTCGGCGGCGAGGGCGGCGGCCTCCACGGCGATGCGGGCGGCGTCGTGGGACGCTCCCCGCTCGGCGGCGGCGGTGGCGAAGCGGGCGGCGAGCGCCGGGTCCCGCCCCACCAGGGCCAGCCGCCCGGCGGCGAGGAGGACCTCGGCGTCGACGTCCCCGCCGGCCTCGAGCCGCCACAGCGCCAGCTGGGTCAGGTCCTGGCGGCGCCGGGCGCCGTGCGCTTCGAGGCGGTCGGCCAGCCGGCGCTTCGTCCGGCGCTCGCGCAGCGGGCTCAGCTGCTGGCGGAGGACCTCGCCGTAGACGGGATGGGCCAGCGTGGCCCGGACCCGGCGCCGGTCGACGACCACCTCGATGTAGCCCCGGCCGTCGAGCGCGTCGAGGACGCCGGGCGCGGCGAACGTCTCCAGATCGGCCACCCCCACGGTGCCGGCGACGGCCAGCACCTCCAGGAGCTCCCGCTCGTCGGCGTCGACCTCGGCGAGGTGGGAGGCGACGAGCTCCTCGAGGCGAGCCGGGATGGGCAGGCCGTGCAGGCGCCAGACCCCGTCCTCGCACCGGAGGGCGCCCTGCTGCTCGGCCCGGCGGACGACCTCCTGGAGGACCTGGAGGTTCCCCTCGGACACGGCGGCCAGCCGCTCGACGCTGCGGGCGTCGATCGGCCCGTCGAGGACCCGGTGCAGCAGGGTGGCCACCTCGTCCTGCGTCAGCGGGTGGATCTCCTCGACGACGAGGTGGCCGTCCTTGATCAGCGACGAGACCACGGCCGGCGGGGTCCTGCCGGCGCGGAGCGTGGCGACGAGGAACACGGTCCGGTCGATGGTCAGGGGCAGCAGGAGGGCGAGGGAGGTGTCGTCGAGCTGGTCGACGTCGTCCACGAGCAGCAGCAAGCGGTGGGCGTCGGTCCGCTCCGTGAAGTGCAGCCGGGCGCGGTGGAAGAGGGTGGCCCGGTCGTCGTCCCCCACGCCGACCTCGCGCATGAGGTCGGCCGGCAGCAGGTGGGCGAGGGCGCCGAGGGGGATGGCCCGGGTGGCGTCGTGGCCCACCGCCCGCGCCGTCGGCCGCCCTTCGGCGGCGGCCCGCAGCGCCTCCTCGCCGAGGCGCGTCTTCCCCACCCCTGCCGGCCCGGTGAGCACCACCCCGCCGACGGCGGGATCGGCGAACTGCCGGCCCAGGCGCTCGAGGTCGGCCGCTCGCGCCGTCAACGCCCATGCAGTGGGCACGGAGGCAGCTTCCCAGACCACCGCCGCCGCTTCGCCCGGGGTCGCCCGGGATGTCCGGTTCCTGTCACACCCCCCTCGTACGCTCGTCGATGTGGCGGTTCGGGCGGAAGCGGTGCCCTACGGCAGGGCGGCGGTGGAGCGCCTCGGCGAGCGCGTCAGGGCGGCCAAGGGGCGGTGACCCGCTGGCGGGGGTGACGGTGATCGTGCCGTCGAACTACGCGGCCGTCGCGGCCCGGCGGGCCCTGGCGGCCCGCCCGCGGCGGCATCGCCAACGTCACCTTCCTCACCCTCCACCGCCTGGCCGAGCGGCTGGGCGTCGGCGGCGTTGGCGGCGGCCGGCCGGCGGCCGGTGTCGGCGCCCGTGCTGGCGGCTGCCGTGCGGGCGGTCCTGGCCGAGGACCCGGGGGTGTTCGAGCCGGTGGCCGACCACCCGGCCACCGAGCAGGCCCTCGTGGCGGCCACCCGGGAGCTGGCCGCCGCGCCCGATGCCGCCCTCGACGACGTGGCCGCCTGCTCGGCCCGGGCCGGCGACGTCGTCCGGATCCACCGGGAGGTGCGGCACCGGCTCGAGACCGAGTGGTTCGACGAGCACGGACCTGCTGGTCACCGCCGCCGACGGTGCTGCGCACGCAGGGCACCGGGGCCTCGGGCCCGGTCATCCTCCACCTCCTCCAGGAGATCACCGCCGGCCGGCGCCGAGCTGTTGCGATCGCTCGGCGAGGTGGCCGACGTCCACGCCCTCGTCGGGATCACCGGCGACGCCGCGCGCCGACGAGCCGGTGCTCGCCGCCCACCGCCGGGCCGGCATCGCCGCGCCCGGCGGACGAGGTCATCGAGCCCTGCTGCGCCTCCCGCATCGTCAGCGCCAGCGACCCGGACGACGAGGTCCGGGCCGCCGTCCGCCTCGTGGCCGGCTGGATGCGCGAGGGCGTCCCCGTCGGTCGGACGGCGCTCCTCTACGGCACCGCCGACCCCTACCGCCCGGCTCCTCCACGAGCACCTGGCGGCGGCCGGCATCCCGGTCAACGGCTCGCCGGTCACCGCCGTGGGCGAGCAGCTCCTCGGCCGCACCCTCCGGGCCCTCCTGGCCCTGCCCGAGCGGAGCTACCGGCGGCGCGACGTCCTCGGCGTGCTGACGGGCGCCCCGGTGCTCGACGGCGACGGCCGGGCCCCCAGCCGGGCCTGGGAGCGGGTGTCCCGGGCGGCGGGCGTCGCCGGCGGGGACGACTGGGACCTGCGCCTGGCCACCTTCGCCGCCCAGCAGCGGGAGCGGGCCGAGCAGGCCGACCGCGACGAGGACGAGGCGCAGGCCCGCCACCTCCGCCTCGACGCCGACCGCGCCGACGAGCTGGCGACGTTCGTGCGCCGCCTCCGGACCGCCGTCGACCGGGGCTCCTCGATCGCCACCTGGGCCGGGCTGGTCGGGTGGAGCCGGGAGCTGCTCGCGCACCTACCTCGGCGCCCGAGCGCACGCGCCTGGCGTGGCCCGAGCACGAGCAGCAGGCCGCCGAGCGGGTGGAGGAGGCGCTCGACCGGCTGGAGCGCCTCGACGCCCTCGCCGGCCCTGCCGCCGACGCGTCGAGGTGTTCCGGCGGACGCTCGACCGGCGAGCTCGAGTCGTCGCTCCGCCGGGTCGGCCGGCTCGGCGAGGGCGTCCTCGTCGGCCACGTCTCCACGGCGACGGGACTCGTGCTCGACCGGGTCGCCGTGCTCGGGCTGGCCGAGGGCACCTTCCCGCCCCGGCGCCTCGAGGACTCGCTCCTGCCCGACGACGAGCGGCGCGGCCGCCGGCGGCGAGCTGCCGCTGCGGGCCGACCGCCTCCACGACGACCGCCGCCACCTGCTGGCCGCCGTGGCCGCCGCCGGCGAGGCCGTCCTCTGCGCCTCGCGTGGCGACCTCCGCCGGGCCGGCGAGCGGCCGGCGTCCCGCTGGCTGCTGGCCGACGCCGCCCGCCTGGCCGGGGTCGACGGCCTCCGCTCGGCCGACCTGGCCCGCCTCGCAAGGCGGACTGGCTCGACCACGTGCCGTCGTTCGCCGGCGGGCTGGCCGCCCTCGACATCCCCGCCACGCGAGCAGGAGCTGCGGCTGGCCGCCGTGGCCCGGGACGCCGCCGACCGATCCCGTCCTGCGACGACGCCGATCCTCGACGCCGCCGCTCGAGGTGGTGCGGGCCCGTCGGAGCACGCGCTTCACCCGCTTCGACGGCAACCTCAGCGCCGCGGTCGCCGCCGAGACGCTGCTCGAGCGCGCGGTTCTCGGCCACCCGGCTCCAGGACTGGGCCACCTGCCCCCACGCCTACCTGCTCCAGCTACGTGCTGCGGGTCGAGCCGGTCGAGGAGCCCGAGCGCCGCATCGAGATCGACGCCCTCTCGACAGGGGCACCCTCGTCCACGAGATCCTCGACCGCGTTCGTCGACGGACGCCATCGACTCGGGCACCCGCTCGACCGCTGGGGACCCGACGACGAGCGGCGCCTGCTGGACATCGCCGACGAGCTGCTTCCGCGCGCTACGAGGCGAGGGCCTGCACCGGCCGCGGGCTGCTCTGGCGGCGCGACCAGGCAGCAGATCGCTCGCCGACCTCCTGACGCTTCCTCGACGACGGACAGCGACCGGCTCGCGCCGGGGCACCGCCCCGTCGCCACCGAGCACCGCTTCACCGACCTGCCGGTGCGCTGCCAGCGGCCACGTCCTGCGTCGGCGGGCAGATCGACCGGATCGACCGCCGACCGGACGGCTCGCTGGTGGTGCTCGACTACAAGACCGGCAGCAGCCGGCCGCTACGGCGACCTCTCCGCCGACGAACCCGCACCGGGCGGCACCCGGCTCCAGCCCTACCTCTACGCCCGGGCCGCCGCCCGGCGACTTCCCCACCGAGCACCCGGTGTGGGCCGGCTACTGGTTCGTCTCGACCAAGGGCAAGTTCGAGCGAGATCGGCTACGCCGTCACCGCCGACGTGGCCGCCGAGGTCGAGGACGCCCTCGACGTCATCGTCGACGGGCATCGGCGCCGGGCTCTTCCCGGCCCAGCCGAGCGCCGCAGCCGCCCGTGCGGCTACGTCGACTGCTGGCTACTGCCGGCCCGACGGGCTGAGCGGCGCCGACCGGCGCCGCGCAGTGGGAGCGCAAGCGCCACGACCCCGGCCTGGCCGGCTACTTCGGCGCTGGCCGAGCCGGAGGTCCTCGATGACGACGGCTGACGACGCGGCTCGCCGGGCGCGTGGTGCGAGGACCTCGACCGGACGCTGTTCCTCGAGGCCGGCGCCGGCTCGGGCAAGACGAGCTGCCTCGTCGACCGCTTCGTCGCCCTGGTCGAGGACGGCGTGCCCGCCGACCGCATCGCCGCCATCACCTTCACCGAGAAGGCGGCCGCCGAGCTGACCGACCGCATCCGCGGCCGAGCTCGAGGAGGCCGCCCGGGCCGGGCAGCGAGCGCGTGCGCGGCGGCGCTCGCCGTGCTCGACCGGGCCGCCATCGGGACGCTGCACGCCTTCGCCCAGCGCATCCTCAACGAGCACCCGATCGAGGCCGGCCTGCCGCCCCGCATCGACGTGCTCGACGAGATCGCCTCCGCAGGTCGGCTTCGAGGCCCGCTGGGAGGCCTACGTCGACCAGCTGCTCGACGACCCCGAGATGGAGCGCCCGCTCCGGCTGCTCCTCGCCACCGGGGCCCGGCTCGACCACCTGCAGGACGTGGCCGACGCCTTCGACGACAACTGGGACCTGGTGGCCGAGCGGGTGGATCGAGCGCCCGGCACCATCCCGCCCGTCGACGTCGACGCGCTGCTGGCCGAGATCGACGAGGTGGCGGCGCTGGCCGGGTGCTGCCCCGACCCCGACGACAAGCTGCTCGCCAGCACCTCGAGGACGTCGTGCCCGCCGTCGCCGACGAGCTGCGGGCGGCGGCCGACGAGGACACCCGTGCTCGAGCGTCCTCATGGCGACGAAGCTCACGTTCGCCTACGGGCAAGGCGAAGAACTGGCTCCGGCCCACCAAGGACGAGGTGACGGGCCGCCTCGACGCGCTGGCCGCGACTGCGCCTGGGACGTCCGCGGTCCGGGTCCAGGAGGCGGTCCTCCAGACGCTGGCCGACGGCGCTGGCCCGCTTCACGGTGGCGGGCGCCGACGAGCGGCGCCGCGCCGGCGAGCTCGAGTTCCACGACCTGCTGGTGCTGGCCCGAGGCGTGCTGCGCGACCCGGCGCACGGCGTGGGCGGTCCGCGCCGGCGCTGGCCGCGCGCTACCAGCGGCTGCTGCTCGACGAGTTCCAGGACACCGACCCCATCCAGGTCGAGCTGGCCGTGCTCATCGCCTCGGACGACCCGGCCGCCGGCGGGCAAGCCGTGGGAGGAGGTCGAGACCCGGCCGGGGGCGCTGTTCTTCGTCGGCGACCCGAAGCAGTCGATCTACCGGTTCCGCCGGGCCGACATCGCCATGTTCCTCCGGGCCCGCGACGCAGCTCGTCGGCGAGCAGCGAGGCGCTCACCCGAACTTCCGCACCGGCGCGCCCATCGTCGACTGGGTCAACGCCACGTTCGCCGCGGCTCATCGTCGAGGAGGCAGGACTCGCAGCCCGCCTACCTGCCGCTCGACGCCGATGCGGCCCGGCGCCGCCGGTCGGGCCCGCCGGTCGCCTTCTTCGGCGAGCGACCACGGCACCGGACCGGGCACGGCGCCGACGCCTCGCGGGAGGCCGAGGCCGACGACGTCGTCGCCGCGCTGACCCGGGCCATGCGCCGAGGCGGTGGTCGGTGGCGACGAGGAGCGACGGCGTGGCGGGCGCCGCGCGTGGTCGCGACATGGCCATCCTCCTGCCGGCCCGCACGTCGCTGCCGTTCCTGGAGGCGGCGCTCGAGCGCGGCCGAGGTGCCCTACCGGGCCGAGACCTCGTCGCTCGTCTACGGCACCCGGGAGGTGCGGGACCTGCTGATGATCGCCCGGGCCGTCGAGGACCCGACCGACGCGCTGGCGGTGGTCGCCGCGCTGCGCACGCCGGCGTTCGCCTGCGGCGACGACGACCTCTACACGTGGAAGGTGCGCCACGGCGGGCCGGTGGGACCACCAGGGCCCGGTCGCCCGAGGAGGCGCCCGCCGACCACCCGGTGGCCCGGGGCCTGGCCTGGCTGGGCGAGCTGCACCGGGAGCGGCTGTGGCTGTCGCCGAGCGCGGTGCTCGAGCGCATCGTGCGGGACCGCCGGCTCCTCGAGCTGGCCGTCGTCGAGCGGCGGCCCCGGGACCTGTGGCGCCGGCTGCGGTTCGTGCTCGACCAGTGCCGGGCGTGGGAGGAGGCGGGCGGCGTCGACGCTGCGGGACTACCTGCGCTGGGCCGAGGGGCAGTCGGCCGAGGGCGCCCGGGTGGTCGAGACGGTGCTGCCGGAGAGCGACGACGACGCCGTGCGCATCCTCACCGTCCACGGGGCCAAGGGGCTGGAGTTCCCGATCGTCGTGCTGTCGGGGCTCACCACCGAGCTGCGGTCGTGGAGCCGCGGGGTCGAGGTGCGGTTCCCGGCCGAGGGGGCGTGGGCCATCAAGCTGCGGAAGGGCGTGAGCACGGCCGACTTCGAGCGGACGCAGCCCCTCGACGAGCAGATGGACCACCACGAGCGGCTGCGGCTGCTGTACGTGGCCGCCACGCGGGCCCGTGACCACCTGGTCGTGTCGACCCACCGCAAGCGGCACGGGGCCGGAAGCACCCGACCTCGGCCGAGGTGTTCGTGCGCCACGGGGCTGCGACGCCGGAGCTGGTCGAGCACCTCGACGTTCGACGAGGGCCGACGCCGGCCCCGGTGGCCAGCCAGCTCCAGCTGCCGACGCCGGCGCCCGCTGCCCGACGCTCGACGGAGTGGCGGGCCGGACCACGAGGCGGCGCTGGCCTCGCGGCGACCGCGCCACTCGGCCACCCGCCTGCACCGAGGCGCCGCCCGCCTGGCCGAGGAGGAGGCGGCCCGGCCGGCCGCGCGACGCCGGCCTGGCCGAAGGACGCCAAGGACATCGACCTGCCGCCGTGGCAGAAGGGCCGCTACGGCACCGCCATCGGCCGGGCCGTCCACGCCGTGCTGCAGACGGTCGACCTCGCCACCGGCGAGGGCCTGGCGGCGGCCGCCGCGGCCCAGGCCGCCGCCGAAGGGGTGCTCGGCCGGGAGGCGGTCATCGAGCGCTCTGGCCCGCTCGGCGCTCGGCACGCGACGTCGTCCGCCGGCGGCCGACGCGCCCGCACTGGCGGGAGGTCTACGTCGGCGTGCCCTACGGCGACGGGCGTCCTCGAGGGCTACATCGACCTGCTGTACCGGGACGACGACGGCCTCGTCGTCGTCGACTACAAGACCGACGCCTGGCGCACCGAGGCCGACCTCGACGCCAAGGTCGAGCGCTACGCGATCCAGCTCGCAGGCCTACGCCGGCGCCGTGGCCGACGCAGTGCAGGAGCCGGTGGCCCGGACCCTCCTGCTCTTCTAGGCGGTGGCGGCGGAGCGCGACGTCACGCCGAGCTTGGTGAAGATGTGGCTCACGTGGCTGGCCACCGTCTTCTCGCTGATGACGAGCTCCTCGGCGATCCCCCGGTTGGTCTTGCCTCGGGCGAGGAGGCGGAGCACCTCGAGCTCGCGCTGGGTGAGACCGCTGGCGATGACGCCGGTCCGCCCGGCGGTCGTGCCGCTGCGCCGTCGCCTGAGCGACTCGAGCACGGCGCGGCGGCGCTCGACTCCATCGCGGCGGCGTCGTGGTCGCCGAGCGCGGCGCAGGCCTCGGCGATGAGGAGGCGGGTGCGGGCGGCGTCGTAGCGCACGCCGAGGGCGTGGAACTCGTTGAAGGCTCGTGCGCAGCTCGACGAGCGCCGCCGTCGGCGTCGCCCTCGGCCAGCAGCACGGCGCCGGCGGCCCGGGCGGCCTGCGCCCGCAGGAGCGGGGTGCCCGAGCTCGGCGGCCACGTCGCGGAGCTCCTCGGCGGCGGTGCGGGCGGCGGCCGTGTCGCCGGCGGCGAGCACGATCTCGACGTAGGGGCCGAGCAGGCGCGCCCGCGAGATCGGGTCCTCGGCCTCGTCGAGGGCCCGGCGGATCATGGCGTCGGCGGCGTCGGCCGTCCCTGGGCGAGCCGCAGCAGCGCGAGGCCGGGCTGGGGGTCGTGGCCGTACTCGCTGGCCCGCTGGTAGGCGGCCTCGGCGCCGTCGAGGTCGCCGACGAGGCGGAGGAGGTCGCCCTCGATGGCGCAGGCGCGCGCCGAGCGCGGCCGGGTTGACCGGGGCGGCGAGGCGATCGCAGGCGTGGCGGGCCTCGGCGAGCGCTTCGGGCCAGCCCGAGCAGCCCGAGCACCTCGGCGCGGTGCAGGAAGCAGTGGCCACGGTAGAGCACGAGCTCCTGCTGGGTGTCGCACCAGCGCACGAACGACTCGGTCCACGCCCGGCACCGGCCGAGGTCGAACAGCTCCGCGCAGGCGTCGATCACCGTGCAGTAGGCGTCGCCGGTGGCGAGCGGTGACAGCTCGCCGGCTTCGATCGACACCATGGCCTCGTCGAGCAGCGCCATCCCCTCGGCGATGTCGCCCAGGTAGATCAGCATGCGGCCCTCGCCGATGCGGGCGAGCGTGACGAGCTCGCGGTGGGCGAAGCGGGCGCCGATCTTGCCGGCCTGGACGAAGTGGGCGTGCGCCCCGGCGATGTCGCCGGCCTCGAAGAGCCGCAGCATCCCCAGGCCGTACTCGAGGTAGCCCTGCTCGACGCAGTCGATGTCCGCCTCCTCCAGCAGGCGGGCGGTGCGGTCGACCCAGCCCCGGCAGCGGCCGAGGTCGCCCTTGAACCCGAGGCCCTGGGCGAGCTTCGCCCCGAAGTGCGCCGCCCGGTGCACCGCGCCCTCGGCCGACGCAGAGCTGGTGGGCCCGGACCCAGTGGGCGAAGCCCTCCTCGTCGTGACCGGTCAGGTACGCGGCCGTGGCGAGCCCGGTCGAGATCGTCGACGTCGAGGCCGTCGACGCGAGCGTCGACCAGCAGCCGCCACGCGTCGCCCCACCGGCAGTCGTCGCACGCCGCCCGAGCGTCCTCGACGGCTTGCACCACGCCGCCAGTCTCGCCCAACCAGCGGCGGCGCGGTCAGGCGAAGAACGCCTCGGCCGCGTCGGGCGAGGACGCCGAGGAACATCCACATCTCGGCGATGCGATCGCCCTCGAACCGGTACACGAAGGCGTTGCGCGACTCGAGGGTCCGTCGTCGCCGTTGCGGCCCAGCGTGGCGTGCTCCCACTCGGCCGCCCACCCGTCGGCGCCGATGCAGAACTGCTGGTCGAGGTCGATCTGGCCGTCGGTGGCCTCGAACACGAACCGAGCACCCCGAGGAACCCGCCGACCCCGGCGTGGTCGCCGGCCATCGGGTGCGGGCCCCGCAGGTGGAACACGAGGTCGTCGGTGAAGATCGTCACGGCCTGATGGGGAAGCGAACCCGGAGCCAGTCGGGCGCCCCGAACCCGCCGACCGGACCCGACTCCTCCACGACCGGGGCCCGAACCGGGCGGTGAGGGCGCCGAGCCCCTCGGCCAGCTCGAGCCGGGCAAGTCCGGCGCCGACGCACAGGTGCGGCCCCCACCCGAAGGTCACGTGGGCGTGGGCCTCGGCGCGGTCGACCTCGAAGTCGTCGGGCCGCTCGAACCGGGCCGGGTCCCGGTTGGCGGCGAGGAAGGACAGCAGAAGGCGACCCCCCGGGCTCGACGGCCAGGTCCTCCCGCTCGAACGGCTCCTCGGCTCGCCGGGTGAGCCCCGACACGATGCGGGCGCAGGATCTCGTCGACCGCGGTCGGCAGGAGGGCCGGGTCGGCGGCCAGCCGCTCCCAGCTGTCGGGTGCTCGGCCAGCAACGCGACCGCCGCGGTGAGCTGGCGCCGGGTGGTCTCGGCGCCGGCGAACACGAAGCCGGTGATCATGGCGATCACGTCGTCGTCGGACAGCCGCTGGCCGTCGACCTCGGCCTCGACGAGCCGGGTCACGAGGTCGTCGCCGGGGGTGCCCGGCTGGCAGCGATGCGCTCGTGCCCGTAGGCCCGCATCTCGGCGGCGGCGGACTCGACCACCTCGACGTCCTCCGGTGCCATCTGCAGCGTGAAGGCGCGGGCGATCGCCGCCGCCCACCGCCCATCCGGTCGCGGTCCTCGACCGGCAGGCCGAACAGGATGGCGAACACCTCCGGCGGCAACGGCTCGGCGAAGGCGGCCACGAACTCACACGCGCCCCCGTTTTCTTCGATCCCATCGGCGAGCCGCTCAGCGATCGACCGAGCCGCGGGCCGTAGCTGCTCCACCTTCCGAGGCGTGAACGCCGTCGAGAGGACGGCCCGCAGGTGCCGGTGGTCAGCCCCGTGCCGGCTGAACAGCGGAGCGACCTGGGCGGCGGTCGCCGCCGACAGCCCGCCGGCGATCATGTCGTCGACGAACGACCGCGGCGACAGCCGCCGATCGGACAACGTCTCCCGGTTCGCCTCCCACCCGAGCACGAGCGGCATCGGCTGCCCGTGCTGGTCCATCCCCCGCGCCCACCAGTGCTGCGCCGCGCACCGGTCCAGCTCCGCCTGCCCGTCGGTCAGGTAGGCCATCGGATCGAGCTCGGCCGGACCGGTCGTCGGAGGATCGGGCATTCCTGGATCCTGCCGCGTGGTCGGCCCGTTCAGCTCCCGGCGCCGGGCGGGCGCGCCCCGATGGCGGCCCGAAGTGCGTCGAGGACGATCCCCTCGGTAGGTGCTTCGCGAAGGACTGCGCCGTCGGGAAGGAGAACCCGACTTTCGATGTCTCCGCTCCGGTCCACGAGAACCACCTGCACGATCCGCCGCGCCTCCGGATGGGATGACGGGGGCTGGTGACCATCGGCGGGGGCAATCCAACCTCCGGTCACGAGTCCAAGTGCCGCCCAGGAGTCCGGGGCACGGAAGGCAGCGAGCACCTCGGCGGGATGTCCGTCCAGGGGCTTGATGGCGACGACGACGTCAGTCGACGAACCCTCGCTTCGGCCGAGGCCAACCAGCGAGGCTCCAGAGTCAGAGCGGTCGAGCGCGTCGGCGAGCCGGTCGGCCCAGAAGTCGAGATGGGGAAACGACATGGCACTTCCTCTCGATTGGAAACATCGGGAGGAAGTGATGTCCGAGCTCGGAACCGAGCCGAGCGCGCGCTCGGAGGGATTCGAACCCCCAACCTTCCGATCCGTAGTGGCCAAGGGCGTTTGTCTGATGCGGTCCTAGTGACGTTACCGCAGGTCAGAGCGCTGCTGCTCCGCGTTGTGTGCGGTCTCGTTTGGCCATCTTCGGCCGAGTAGATGGCCAAACGGATGGCCAAAGTTGACGCGCTCCAGCGCCCGGTGCAGCCGTGGCTGCCGCCCGTCCGGTGATGAGCCCGACCCCCGTTGTGCTGCGCACGGGTTGGTAGGCCTGGCGGCCTGTCTGTGCACGTCAGTGGGCCCCCTCGGACCCCTGCCTTCCGGCTCGCATCGACTGCATCCGTCGTTGTTCGTTTGACCAACGACATCGCGGAGGACCTCGGATTGACCGACGAGAGGGCGTGTGCCGGCGTCTACGGCAACGTCGCGGCGCCGGCGTCGCTGCGGCTGGGCGTCGACGTCACGCTGCTCTTATCGTCGGCCAGCTCCGCCTCGATCAGCGGCCACGGCGTCGAGGTCGTCGCCGACCGCTTGTGCTCGCTGCCACTCGTCCGGGGTCACGGTCCGGCTCCGGGCACGCTCCTGGTAGTGCCGCAGCAGCACACCGAGGGTGTTGAAGCTGGTGGAGCCGGTGCCGAGCAGAGCGAGCAGTCGACGGCGACCGACGTCCGGCCTCGAGCAGGGCCATGGCGCCGACCGCCGTCCGGCAATCGTTCAGGGCGAGCGGCATCTGACTGCCCGGTGTGCGCCCGTTCGACGGCGGTCCGCAGATGGTTCCGGGCGCGCGTCTGGTCACCGAGGGCGGCCGCCGCCGAGACGCGGCGTCCAGATCGCGAGCGTACCGCGAGAGGAGTGGCTTGGTCCGGTACAGCCTGCGACTCGGCGATGGCCAGCGTCCCGCTCGTGGTTGCCCGTGCCAGGTGGTAGCGCCAGCGCCGAGAGGTCCTCCTGGGGCAAGAATTGGTAGCCCTCGGCGGCCGAGTCCGAGTGGCCAGCTGGTTCCTCGAGCACGCTCGATGGCCTCTCGTTGTCGCCCCGGAACATCAGGGCGCGGGCCTTCTGGCACCGAGCCATCGCCTGCAGTCGGGCGAGTCCAGCGAGCACGTGGCGGAGCGCGAGGTCGGCGTAGGCCTCCCAGGCTGCTGCCTCATCCGGGTATGCGGGAGCAGAGGCTGGCGAGCGTCGAGTAGGCGAGCGAGGTCACGGCCGATCCGGCGGGAAGGTTCTCGACCAGGGCGGCGAGCCGCAGGCGGTGTCGGCGGAGGCTGTCCGTGGTCGCCGTCCCAGTGGAACAGGTACATCAACGAGGACAAGGCGGTGGCTGTCCGTTCGCTCGGCGGGAGCGAAGACTCGTAGTCGATGGCAACCGGGAACCAGCCGGTCGGCCTCGGCGAAATGGCCCTTCCTTCCACAGGCCGACCATTGATGCCGCGAGCCGGGCGACAAGGTCGTGGCGGCCCGGGCGACTCAGCCCAGACGAGTGCACGTCGCAGGTCCTCGTGGATGCTGGCCAGCACTTGCACGGCGCGAGGCGAGTGCCCGTTCACCCCATGCGATGCCTTCGATGCCGCGAGGTACCATGCAGGCGATGCGCCTGCCCGCGTCTCGTCCTCGTCGGTGCTGGACGCGAGGCGATCGAGGGCGTAAGTGCGGATCGTCTCGAGCATCCGGTAGCGGGCCGTGGTAGCCGGAGCTGTTCACGACGACCAGTGAGCAGTCGACGAGGGCCGCGGACCAGGTCGATCACCGTCAGTGCACGTCAACGCCAGCCGAGCAGCAGGCCTCGACGTCATCGACATCGAACGACCTGCGAACACCGCCAGGCGGCGGAAGAGCGATCTGCTCGGCGGGTCGAGCAGGTCGTGGCTCCAGTCGAGCGGCTGCCTGTAGCGTCCGGTGCCGATCCGGTCCGACTGGCTCCTCGCGGTGAGCACCTGCAGCGGGTTGATCGAGTCGATCGAGGCGAGCTCTTCGGGCGCCAGGTGCGACAGGCAGGGCGGCGGCGAGCTCGAGCAGCGAGGGGAAGACCCTCGAGTCGCCGGCAGATCTCCACGACCGTCGGCTGGTTCGACGGGGTCAGGTCGAACCCGGGGTGGGCCGCGGCGGCGCGCTGGGCGAACAGGGTCGACCGCGCCGGCCTCGATGTCGTCCTCAGCCGTCGGGCAGGTCGAGCGGCGCGAGCGGCAAGACCTGTTCACCCGGCACGCCGAGTGGCTCCCGGCTTGTCGCCAGCACATGGACGCCACGGCACTCCGCCAGCACTCGCCCACGATCTCGGAGGCCGGCAGCAGCACGTGTTCGCAGTTGTCGATGATCAGCAACGGGTCGCGATCGTGAAGTGCCCGGCACGACAGCCTGCCTCAGGTCGGGCTCGCCTGCGCGGCCGGCAGGTGACGCTCCATGGGCAGGCCGATGACGCGCCATCGCGTGCAGCACCGACCCGTTTCGCGCGAGATGAGTGAGAGGTCGCAGAAGGGACGGACTCGGCGTCGGAATCTGCGATCGCGAGCGCGAGGCAGCGTCTTGCCGGCCCCTCCGGGCCCGGTGACCGTGACCAGCCGGTGGTCGGTCAATGAGGGCCACGAGTCGCGGCCACGTTCTCTGTCACGACCCACGAGCGATGTCGACGCGAGTGGCGGGGCGATCGCGGACGCTGGCCGTCGCCGGTGACGTCCGTCGCGGGGTCGGGTGCGGAGCTCAAGCAGCTCGGGACGCTGCTCGAGGATGGCCTGCTCGAGCTCCTTTCAGCGCTGGTCCCGGCTCGACGCCGAGGCCCTCGACAGCATGCGGCGCGCCCGCTGGTAGGTGCTGCAGCGCGTCGCGTTGGCGCCCGCAGCGGTACGAGGGCAAGGACGAGCATCCGCCACCGCTCCTCGCGGAACGGGTCCTCCTGCACCAAGCGCTTCGAGGTCGCCGACGACGCTCGGCGTGGCGGCCCAACCGGAGCTCAGCGTCGAGGCGACGCTCTGTGCGCCGTCGCTCGCAGCTCGTGGAGTCGGGCGCGGTGGGCATCGACCGCCGGGGCCGGGCGCGCAGCCCGCAGCGCATCGCCACGCCACAGATCGAGCGCCTCGGCCAGGAGCGGCGGACGCGCTGCTCGGGTCGTCGCGCTCGAGGCACGTCGACGCTCTCGCGCGTAGCCGCTCGAACCGGCGCCGCGTCGGAGCTCGGGGTCGAGCCGGAGCTCGTAGCCGGCCGCCGACGCTGACGAGAACGTCGTCGGTCAGCACGGCCGCAGCCTCCAGATGTAGGTCTGCAGCGTCTTGCGGGCCGACGCCGGCGGCGGGCCGTCCCACAGGTCGTCGACCAGGCGTTCGTGGGTCAGCGGGCCCCGCGCCAGTGCGAGCAACTCAGGACGGCCCGCTCCTTCGGGCCGCCGACGTCGACCGGATCGCCATCGATGACGACCTGAACCAGCCGAGCAACCGCACGTCGATCTGCGGCGGGCCGACCAGGTTCACGCGGGTCTCGCGGCGCCGGGCAGCCGCGCACCTCGGTCCGGCGCATCGAGCGCATAGACGTGCTCGGCGCGGTCGAGGGTCGCGCAGCTGCACTCGCCGAGCTCGACCAGACGGACGCGCGTCGGGCAGCGAGTCGACGACAGCGACGCGGTCGCGCCCGCTGAGGAGCACCTCGCCGCCGCGAGCGATGCTGCGGAGCCGCGCCGCTCGGTTGACCACGGGACCGAGGTAGTCACCGTCGCGCTCGACCGCCTCGCCCGTGTGCAGCGCGAACCGGACCGTCAGCGGTGTCGTCGCGGCCAGGGCTCCGGCTCGCAACGCGACCTGAGCTTCGTGGGCGGCGGCAACCGCACTCGCTCGCCTTGCCGAACACGCAGAACGTCGAGTCACCCTCGCCCCGGGCCTTGAGGACCGTCCGCCGTGGGCGATGACGGCCGCGGCGATGATCTCGGCGTGGCGCGCGATCGCGCGGTCCATCTGCTCGGCCGCGTCCTGCCACAGGCGCGTCGAGCCCACCACGTCGGTCAGGACGAACGTAACGATCCCGATGGCAGAGCTTCGGCCACGGCCGTGATGATCGCGCCTCGGACCGTCCTCGTCTCCTGGCCTCGACCCGTCTGCGACCGTACCTCGACCGGGGCGTGGTGCACTGACGGGTGAACGGCTCAACGAGCGTACAGGAGGAGGAGCCCGTGACATGACGACGACCTTCCCGCCAAGACGATTCCGGCCGCTCGAGGCGCCGTCCGCGGTACCGGTGATCATCATCACGCCGACGACGCCGGCTACGACGAGGCGCGCGCCGTGTACAACGCCGATGATCGACCGGCGGCCGGCTGTCATCTGCCGCTGCGTCGACGCCGCGGACGTCGATCGCGGCCGTTCGCTTCGCCCGGCGACGAGCGGCTTGTGCTCTCCGTCCGCGGTGGCGGCCACAGCGGCCCGGGCTATGGCGTGAACGACGGCGGCGTTGTCGTCGGACCTCTCAGCCATGCGTCACGTGCTCGTCGATCCGGCCGCCGAGCGCGTCCTCGTCGGTGGCGGCGCACCTGGGGGGACGTCGACCACACGACCGCCCCGTTCGGCCGGGCGGTGCCTGCGGGCGTGATCTCGACCACCGGCGTCGGTGGCCTCGACCCTCGGCGGTGGCACCGGCCATCTCACGCGCGCTTCGGCCTCACCTGTGACTCGCTGATCGGCGCCGACGTGGTCACCGCCGACGGCCAACTCGTCCAGCGCCGCGAGACGACCACCCCGAGCTGTTCTGGGCGCTCCGCGGCGGCGGCGGCAACTTCGGGGTCGTCATCTCCTTCGAGTTCCGCCTCCACCCCGTCGGCACGATCCTCGGCGGCCCGATCGTCTACGACCGCAAGCGCCGCGGCTGACCTGCTGCGCTTCTACCGCGACTTCATGCACGAGGCGCCGACGGAGCTCGGCGCGTTCTTCGGCTTCCACCTCGCGCCACCGCTGCCCTTCCTCGCCGAGAAATACCACGGCATACCGGTCTGCCTGGTCGTGGGTGCTGGCCGGGCGACCTCGAGAGGGGCGCGAGGTGCTTCGCCCTTGCCGGACTGCCGTCATCGGCAACGGCGTCGACGCCATGCCACTGGCGGCGCTGAACAGCGCCACCGACGTCCTGGCGCCGCCCGGCCTCCGCAACTACCCGCGGGCACCTCATCGACGACCTCACCGACGCCTCGCGGTCCACGCCGGGCCCACGGACTGCCGTTCCGACCGTCTCGTCGGCAGTGCACCTCTATCCGGTCGACGGCGCCGCTGCGAAGGTCGCGCCGGACGACACCGCTTCAGTCACCGCGAGGCCCGCTACTCGACCGCGCTGGCCGCATATGGGATGACCCGCCGGACACCGACGCCAACGTGCGCTGGGTCCGCGACTACTGGCCGACCTGCAGGCGCCGCCCCGGGCGGCGGGTACGTCAACTTCCTGGCCGACGACGACGGCGCAGCGGG
>CAWIVE010000004.1:0-398122 GCA_963839545.1 uncultured Actinomycetes bacterium | reverse complement strand
AAGACGATGGTTTTGCGCTTCCTTGACTGGTCCCGTATTGCTAGCAGAACCTCGTCGATGGGGTTGACCGCGGACTTGAGGTAGGCGACCGCGTCCTTCACCTCCCGCCGGTCGTAGAAGCGGGTGCCGCCGATGACCTTGTAGGGGATGCCCGACCCGGACGAGCTCCTCCTCCACCACCCGGCTCTGGCGTTGGTCCGGTAGAAGACGGCGATGTCGCCCCACCGGTGGTGCTCGTCGTCGTGGAGCCGGGCGACTCCGACAGATCCAGCTGGCCTCGTCGTGCTCGTCCTCGGCCCCGTAGCGCACGACCCGCTCGCCCCCGCCCGCGTAGGTCCACAGCGCCTTGGGCGGGCGGCCCGAGGTTGTTGGCGATGACGGCGTTGGCGGCGTCGAGGATGGTCTGCGTCGACCGGTAGTTCTGCTCGAGCACCACCACCGTGGCGTCCGGGAAGGCCGCTCGAACTCGAGGATGTTCCGCATGTCGGCCGCCACGGAAGCGGTAGATGCTGTTGTGCACCAGCACGCCGTCGGCCACGTAGGTGTGGGTCGGCGTCGACCTCGAGGTCGTAGACCGGGCCGTCGTAGCGCCGCACGTCGACCCGCTCGACGGGCGCGGCACGAGCCCCTCGTCGCCCTCGCACGCAGCACGGTCATGCCGGGGTGGAGGTGGGAGAGGGGGAGGAAGTCGACCAGATGCGGTCGCCGACCGGGCCCGCCGCTGGATGTCCAGCCCGCCGGCGTCGGCCACGCGCCCGGGCGAGCGCCACCGCCTCGCGGTAGTCCTTCCTCGACGTCTCCACCCGGAAGCCGTCCCCCTTGCCGCCGACGGACGGGGAAGCCGGCATCGGCGAGGCGCGCGGCGATCTCGGCCCGGTTCGACGACCACTGCACCCGGTGGTAGCCGGTCGGCTCCCCCGGGTGTCCGTGAACATCGTGAGGTTGAGCGTCTGGCGCCGGAGCCCGTTCTGCGGCCGGAGGTGCGGGAAGTCGGGGTGGAAGTCGAGCTCCTCGAGGAGCGTCTTCGCCCGTGAGCGGGTGTCGACCTCCGTGTACAGGCGCTGCAGCCACTCGTCGTCCATCGACAGGTCGCGCCCGACGCCGTGGAAGCAGGCCGTCGGGAGGCCGTACTCGGCAGAGAACAGGCCTCCCAGAACCCGGCCTCGCCCACGGGTGGCGCACACCCGCAGGAACCACAGCTTGTCGCCGTGCTCCTGGCCGAGGCGCACCTCGCGCCGTGTCGGGCACGCCCGAGCGAGTTCGACCGCACGCTCTTGGTCAGCCCGATGCGGAACCCCCGGTCGGCCCGCTCCATCAGGTAGACGACCCACTTCCCGGCGGGCAGCCCGATGTCGGCCAGGACGACGTGGTGGGGCGTCCCCGCGGAGCGTGCGACCGCCGGCCGTGACCTCGAAGAACGGCCCGGCGTGGCGGCCCTCCTTCACGTGGGTGACCCCGCTGGGGACCCTGTCGGCCCGGAAGCCCGTGCCGAGCACCTCGTCGCCCTCGGCCAGCGACTCGATGGGGCGAGCGCCGCGGGCGTGCTGACCGCGTGCCCGGCGGCAGGCACTGGTCGCTGTCGCCGACGACGCAGATGTTGCGGTGCTCGCGGGCGAGGGCGACCACGAGGGCGTTCTGGGCCCGGTTGGTGTCCTGGTACTCGTCGACGAGGACGTGCTTGAACCGGGCGGTAGTGGTCGAGCACCTCGGGGTGCTCCTCGAACAGGCGCACCGCCTCGGTCGAGCAGGTCGTCGAAGTCCATGGCGCCGGCCGCCTTCGAGGCGGGCCTGGTACTCCTGGTAGACGGCGGCCACCCGGCGCTCGTAGGGGGACCGGGCCGGCCTCGGCGTAGTCGTCCACCATGAGCAGCTCGTTCTTGGCGGCACTGATGGCGTTGTGGACGCCCCGGGGCGGGAAGCGCTTGGGATCGACGTTGGCGTCGCGGAGCACGTAGCTCGTCAGCCGCAGGGCGTCGGCCTCGTCGTAGATGGTGAACGACGACGGGTACCCGAGGACCTTCGCCTCCCGACGGAGGATCCGCACGCAGGCGCTGTGGAAGGTCGACACCCACATCCGGTCGGCCACGGGCCCGACCAGGGCGGCCACCCGGGTCTTCATCTCGTCGGCCGCCTTGTTGGTGAAGGTGATGGCCAGGATCTCGAAGGGCGAGATCCCCCGGTCCTGCGATCAGGTGGGCGATCCGGTGGGTGAGGACCCGGGTCTTGCCCGACCCGGCGCCGGCCACCACCAGCAGCGGCCCGTCGCCGTGGGTGACCGCCTCGGCCTGCTCGGGGTTGAGCCCGGCGAGCAGCTCGTGGGCCCGCCGGTGCTCCCGCTCGGCGGTGGCCTCGGCGCTCGACATCGCCGGGCCACGCTACCGCCCGCGAGTGACGGCTCCCGGCCTCCTGGGCGACACTGGGGGGGTGACGACGACCGAGCCGACCGGGACCGTCGACCCCAACGCCCTGCTCTTCGAGGCGATGATGACCCCGGAGGGCCGGGCCGACCCCTACCCCCGCTACCGGCTGCTCCACGAGCACGCCCCCGCCTTCCAGAGCATGCTCGACGCCCTGGTGGTGGTCCGGTACACGGACTGCTGGGAGGTGCTCCGGGACAACCGCCTGGGCAAGGCCGAGGCCGGCGCCCGGGACATCGGTGCCCCCACGCCCTACCAGCAGGCGAAGATGGCCGAGCGCAACCCGCGGGGCGCCTCCATGCTCTTCCTCAACCCGCCCGACCACACCCGGCTCCGGGGCCTGGTCAGCAAGGCCTTCACCCCCCGCACGGTCGAGCGCATGCGGCCCCACATCCTCCGCCTGACCGACGGCTTCCTCGACAGCTTCGACGGCGAGGTCGACGTCATCTCCTCGCTCGCCTTCCCGCTGCCGGTCACCGTCATCGGCGAGATGCTCGGCGTCCCCGAGTCGGACCGGCCGGGGTTCCAGCCCATGGTGCAGTCGGCGGTGAAGGCCCTCGAGTTCTCCATGTCCGACGAGGAGTTCGACGCCGCCCTCGCGGCCCTCGACGGCATGAACGACTACTTCGCCGACCTCGTGGCCGCTCGCCGGAAGGCGCCGCAGGACGACCTCCTCAGCTCGCTCATCGCCGCCCGGGACGAGGGTGACCGGCTCACGGAGGAGGAGATCATCTCCACCGCCATCCTCCTCTTCGCCGCCGGCTTCGAGACCACGACGAACCTCATCGGCAACGGTCTCCTCGCCCTGCTCCGCCACCCGGACCAGCTTCGGCGGCTGCGGGACGATCCCGGCCTGATGAAGCCCGCCGTCGACGAGATCCTGCGGTGGGACAGCCCGGTGCAGATCGACGGGCGCAGCGCCTTCGAGGACCTCGAGGTGGCCGGTCACGCCGTGCCGAAGGGAGGCTTCGTGGTGACCCTCCTCGCCGCCGCCAACCACGACCCCACCCACTACACCGAGCCGGGTCGCTTCGACGTCGGCCGCGACGAGGGCCCGCCCATGAGCTTCGCCTCGGGCATCCACTTCTGCCTGGGGGCGGCGCTGGCCCGCCTGGAGGGGCAGGTCGTCTTCGGCCGGGTGCTCGAGCGCTTCCCCACCCTCGAGCTGCTCGACGACGACCCGCCGCACAAGGACAACTTCGTCCTGCGGGGCCTCAGCGAGCTGCGGGTCGAGGCGCGTGCCGCCTGACGCGGCCCCCGGCGCGACGCCCAAGAACGCCGTCGTCGTCCTCCTCGACAGCCTGAACCAGAGCGCCGTCGGCGCCTACGGCGGCACCGAGGTGGAGACCCCCAACCTCGACCGCCTGGCCCGGCGCTCGGTCCGCTTCGACGACCACCGCACCGGCTCGCTCCCCTGCATCCCCGCCCGCCACGACCTCCTCGTCGGCGCCCTCGACTTCCCGTGGCGGCCGTGGGGGTCGATCGAGGTGTGGGAGTCGTCGATCGTCGCCTCGCTGCGGGCCGCCGGGGTGGCGACGATGCTCGTCTCCGACCACCCCCACCTGTTCGAGACGGGCGGCGAGAACTACCACACCGACTTCCGCGCCTGGGACTACCAGCGGGGCCACGAGAGCGACCCCTGGCGGACCCGCCCGGACACCTCGTTCGTGGGCACGCCGGTGGCCGGCGACCGGTGGCATCCCTACGACGACTCCCGCACGTGGTTCCGGGGGGAGGAGGACTTCCCCGGCCCCCGCACCCTCGCCTCGGCGGCCACGTGGCTGCGGCGGGACGCGCCCCACCACGACCGCTTCTTCCTCCTCGTCGACGAGTTCGACCCCCACGAGCCGTTCGACGTGCCCGACCCCTACGCCACCATGTACGGGCAGTCGGCCGAGGACCGGTCCCTCATCTGGCCGCCGTACAGCGCCGGGCGGCCGGGGGTCGTGAGCGACGCCCAGGCCCGGGCGCTGCGGGCCAACTACGCGGCCAAGGTCACGATGATCGACGCCTGGCTCGGCCGGATCCTCGACGCCCTGGACGAGACCGGCCGATGGGACGACACGGTCGTGGTGCTGTGCACCGACCACGGGCACTACCTCGGCGAGCGGGACATCTGGGGGAAGCCGGCGGTCCCGGTGTACGAGACGATGGGGCGCCTCCCCCTGCTGGTGGCCTGGCCCGGCGTCGCTCCCGGCTCGTGCGGGGCCCTGACCGCCACCGTGGACCTGCACGCCACGCTGTGCGACCTGTTCGGGGTGACGCCCGCCCACCCCACCCACGGGCGCTCGCTGGCGCCGCTCGTGCGGGGTGAGACCACCTCGGTCCGGGACGAGGTGCTGACCGGGGTCTGGGGGCGGGAGGTGCACCTGGTCACCCCCGGCTCGAAGTACGTGCGGGCCCCGATCGGGCCCAACGCCCCGCTGTCGATGTGGTCGAACCGGTGGACGACCATGCCCGTGCCGGACGTGCCCGAGCTGCGGCTCCCCCCGCCGGACGAGCGGGCCGTGCTCGACCGGGCGCCGGGGACGACGGTGCCCGTGATCCGCCAGCCCTTCGCCGAGGGCGACCTGCTCCCCTACTGGGCCTGGGGCGGGTTCTCTGGCCACCACCTCTGGGCCCTGTCCGAGGACCCCGGCGAGGAGCACGACCTGGCCGGTACCGGGACCAAGGCCGAGGCGGAGGCCGTCGACCACCTGCGGGAGGCGCTGCGGGCCGTCGACGCCCCCGACGACCAGTACGTCCGCCTGGGCCTGACCTAGGAACGCGGGAGACCCCGGGGCCGCCGATCCCTATCGTCGGCCCCCGTGTCGGACCTCGACGACGTCGTCGAGCACTACCAGGAGACCCGGGAGGAGGACCGCCTCACCGGCGGGCTGGCCGAGCTCGAGCTCGTGCGCACCCGCGAGGTCCTCCACCGCCACCTCCCGCCCCCGCCGGCGACGGTGCTCGACGTGGGCGGGGCCACCGGCGTCCACGCCGACTGGCTCCTCGACGAGGGCTACGCGGTCCACCTCGTCGACCTCGCCCCTCGCCACGTCGACCACGCGCTGGCGCACCTCGCCGCCCGGGGCCTCACCGCGGAGGTGGGGGACGCACGGTCGCTCCCCGTCGACGACGGCACCGTGGACGCCGCCCTCGTCCTCGGGCCGCTCTACCACCTCGTCGAGCGCTCCGACCGGGTGCGGGCGCTACAGGAGGCCCGGCGGGCGGTGCGGCCCGGGGGCCCCGTGGCGGTGGCCGCCATCAGCCGGTTCGCCTCGCTGCTCGACGGCCTCACCCGCGGGTTCGTCTTCGAACCGGCGTTCCGGGACATCGTCCGACGGGACCTGACCGACGGCCGCCACGAGAACCCCGAGCGACGGCCCCACTGGTTCACCACGGCCTACTTCCACCGCCCCGAGGACCTGGCCGACGAGATCGCCGCCGCCGGGCTCGACGTGCTCGAGCTCGTCGGCGTCGAGGGCCTGGCCGGCTGGCTGCCCCACTTGGCGGACCACTGGGCCGACCCCGCCGACCGGGACGTGATCCTCGAGGCCGTGCGCCTCGTGGAGGCCGAGCCCAGCCTCCTCGGGCTCAGCGCCCACCTCCTGGGCGTGGCCCGGGCCCCCCGCGCCTGACGGTCCTCAGGCCTCGGCCAGCACCTCCACGACGGCGAAGGTGGCGCCGGGGACGGCGGCCCGGGCGCCGGCCACGAACTCGGCGGCGTGGGCCTCCGTGGCGAAGCTGACGACGGCGTGGATGGCGGCGCCGTCCGCCACGTCCCGGCCCCAGGTTCCGCTCACGAACCCGGGGGTCGACCGCAGCACCGACACCATGTGCTCGAGCTGGTCCTCGTCGAACGTGGCCAGGTCCACGTCGAGGCGACCGATGACCGCGAAGGGCCCGGTCATCCGCCGGCCAGCGCGGTACGTGTGCATGCCCCTCTGACGTCCGGCGCGGACGCAACTCATCGGTACCGTGCGGCCCGTGGCGGTGCCGGACCGCATCAGCTGGGCCGTCGACCTCGTCGACCCCGGACCGGGCGACCGCATCCTCGAGGTGGGCTGCGGGCCCGGGGTGGCCGCCGCCCTCGTGTGCGATCGACTCGTCGACGGCCGGCTCACCGCCATCGACCGGTCGGCGACGGCCATCGAGCGGACCCGGAACCGCCTCTCGGCCGCCCTCGCCGACGGGCGGGTCGTGCTCGAGCGGACCGACCTGGCCGGGTTCCGGGCGCCGGCGGGCTCGTTCGACATCGCCTTCGCCGTGGACGTCAACGCCTTCTGGACCGGCCCGGCCGAGGAGGAGGCGCGGCGTGCTCCGCACCGTGCTCCGGCCCGGCGGGGTCGTCCACCTCGTCTACGGCGGACCACCGTCGGGCGGCGGCCGGGACGTCGCTCCGTCCGTGGCCGCCGCCCTCGGGCGTGCCGGCTTCACCACCGGGGTGACCCGCCACCCCGGCTTGAGCCTCGTGTGCATCTCGGGCACCGCCCCCTGAGACGTCGGCCGTCGCCGGAACTCATCGGCCCGGGTCCACCGGCAGCGGCCCGTCCGGCGTGACGAGGCTGACGGCGAGCGGGCCCGGCACCCCACCCTCGTGGAGCGTGACCGCAGCCGGGAGCGCACCCCCGACCCACGTCCGCAGCGATCCCTCGTCCGGCACGCCCACCTCGAGGCCGGCGAAGCCGGTGGCGCCGGACGGGTGGCGCACCGGTGTGCGGGCCGGGTGGAGGTCCGGGTCGGCCCAGGACATGAACGCGCACCGCCACGGCTCGGCCCAGGCCTCGTTGACACCCACGGCCCGCCACCGCACGACCTGGCCGTCGGGCCGCACCCGTCGGCGGTCCTCGACGGCGAGGCCGAGCCGTCGGGACTCGGCGTCCACGTCGGAGGTCTCGAGCGACCAGCGGACCGGACCCGGCCCCCGGGCGGCCAGCGCGTCGAGGACGGGGCGGCCGTCCGGCGAGCGCCGGGCCTCCGCCTCGTCGACCACGGCGAGGAGCTCCAGGTACGCCGTCCCGAGCGGGACGATGACGTTGGCCGTCCCCCGTCCGGGGTGGCGCCCGCCGTCGAGGGCGGTCAGCCCGGCACCTGCGGCCCAGCGACGGGCCACGACGAGGTCCTCCACGAGGACGATGACCTGCACCAGCGGAGAGGGCACGGCGAACTGCCTACCCGCGATGAGTTCCGCCCCGGGTCGCCGTCCAAGCCGGTGACAACCACCTGACCCGAAGGAGCCCGCCATGCCGAAGCGAGATGCCGCCCCCGTCGGAGCCCCCTGCTGGGTCGAGCTGTTCACCGGTGACATGGGCAAGGCCCGGGCCTTCTACGGCGAGCTCCTCGGCTGGACGTCCGAGGACGCCGGGCCGGACTACGGCGGCTACGTCAACTTCTCGAAGGACGGCATCCGGGTCGCCGGGGCCATGACCAACGACGGCTCCGGCGGCACGCCCGACCAGTGGTCGGTGTACCTGGCGGTCGAGGACGCCGAGGCCACCGTGGCCGCCGCCGAGGCCGCCGGGGGCGGGGTCGTCGTCCCGGCCATGGACGTCATGGCCCTCGGCCGCATGGCCGTGGTGACCGACCCCGGTGGCGCCGCCATCGGCATCTGGCAGCCGGGCGAGCACAAGGGCTTCGGCGTGCTGGCCGAGCCGGACACGCCCGGGTGGTTCGAGCTCCACACCCGCGCCTACGACGACTCGGTGGCCTTCTACCAGAAGGTGTTCGGGTGGGACACGGCCGTGCAGGGCGATGCACCGGACTTCCGGTACACCACGCTGGGCGAGGGCGAGGCGGCGATGGCGGGGGTCATGGACGCCACCGCCTTCCTGCCCGAGGGCGCCCCGGCGGCCTGGAACGTGTACTTCCAGGTGGCCGACGCCGACGCCACCGTGGCCAAGCTGACCGAGCTGGGCGGCGTCCGTGACCCAGGGGCCCGACGACACGCCGTACGGGCGCCTCGTCGCCTGCACGGACCCGACGGGCGCCGCCTTCCGGCTGGTCGCCAGCTCGGAGGGCTAGGGCGCCTCGCCCAGCAGCGCCGACAGGCGGGACTCGCACCGGCCGTACTTCTTGCGGAAGCCCCCGCGGCGGTACGACGGCGGGAACAGCTCGTCGACGGCGCAGCCCGAGGCGGCCACCGGGACGGACGCGTCGTAGAGCTCGTCCACGAGGGCCACGAACAGCAGGGCCGCCCCCTGGTCGGTGATGGGGTGCAGGTCCCGCAGGGCCACCAGGCCGAGGCCGTCCACCAGGGGACCGAACTGGACCGGGTGGACGGCCCGCAGGTGGACGAGGACGTCCTCGAGGCGGTCGTCGGTCGTGGGACCGGCGGCCGCCGCCAGGGCCCGGTCGACGGCGTCGTCGGACAGCGGCCGGGGCGGCGTGGCGTCGCGGTGGCGGTAGTCGGGACCGTCGATGCGCAGGGTCTCGAAGTGCCCGGCGATGGCGGCCACCTCCCGGGCGAAGTCGTCGGCGTGGAAGCGGCCCTCGCCCAGGCGGTCGGGCAGGGTGTTCGAGGTGGTCGCCACCCGGGCCCCCTCCCCCACCACCGACCGCAGGAAGGTCACGGTCAGCAGCGTGTTGGCCACGTCGTCGAGCTCGAACTCGTCGATGCACAGCAGCCGGTAGGGCGCGAAGGCGTGGACGGCCTGCTCCATCCCGAGGAACCCGACCACCGCCGTCAGCTCGGCGAAGCTCAGGTACACCGCGGGCGTGGGCTGGAGCTCGTGCCACAGCGAGGCGAGCAGGTGGGTCTTCCCGACCCCGTACCCGCCGTCGAGGTAGCGCCCGGCCCGCCCCTCGGGCGCGAGCGGCGCCCGGCGGCGCCAGCGGCGGCGGGGTGGCGCCTCGTTCGAGCCGCCGGTGGTGGCGGCGGCGAAGGCCTGCATGGCGGCCAGGGCCTCGGCCTGGCTGGGGTGCTCCGGGTCGGGCCGGTAGGTCGAGAAGCGCACGTCGGCGAAGCGGGGCGGCGGGGCGAAGCGGGCCAGCAGCTCGTCGGCCCCGAGGGAGGGACGGCGGTCGACGAGGCGTCCGGGGGCGGCCATGCCCCGGTAGTCTCCCGCGGCCGTGCGCCGCCTCCTCGCCGGAGCGCTCGGGGTGCTCCTCCTCGTCCTCCTCCTCGCCGCCTGCGGCGGTTCGTCCGGCGACGAGCCGCGGACCGAGGCGGCCCCGTCGGCTCCCACCAGCACCACGGCGGCGTGCACCCCGGCGCCGCTCCAGGACCGGGCGGCGACCACGCTGCTCGTCGGCCTCCCGGGCGTCACCGACCCGGCCGCCCCGCTGGCGGCGGAGGTGGCGGGCCTCGGCGTCGGTGGGGTCCTCCTGACCGACGCCAACGTCACCGGGGCCGAACCGGCCCGGGCGCTCGTGGGCGGCCTGCGCTCGGCTTCACCACGCCCCCTGCTGGTGGCGGTGGACGACGAGGGCGGCCGGGTGTCGAGCACGGAGGCGGTGGCCCCGCGTGGCCCGTCGGCCCGCCGCCTCGGCTCGGCCGGGGCCGATGTCGCCCGCGACGCGGGTCGGACCCTCGGCACCACGCTGGCCTCGATCGACGTGGACGTGGCCCTCGCCCCCGTGGCGGACCTCGACGCCGGTCCTGCGGGCGGCATCATCGGCGACCGCTCGTTCGGGAGCGACCCCGTGGCGGTGGCGGGCGACGCCCGCGCCTTCGCCGCCGGGCTGCGGGAGGCGGGGGTGGCGCCCACCGCCAAGCACTTCCCGGGGCACGCCGGCGCCGGCGACAGCCACGGCGGGCCGGTCACCGTGGATCGCACCGTCGAGGCCCTGGAGGCCAAGCTGACCTCGTGCCCTTCGCCGCCCTGGTCGAGGACGACGTGCCCCTGGTCATGCTCGGCCACGTCGCCTACACGGGCCTCGGCCCGATGCCGGCCAGCCTCGAGCCGGCCGCCTACGGCCTGCTGCGGGACACCGGCTTCGACGGCGTGGCCGTCACCGACTCGCTCGGCATGGGGGCCGTCAACCTGCGCTGGCCCTTCCCCGAGGCGGCCGTGCTGGCGGTGTCGGCCGGTGCCGATCTGGCCCTCGCCACCGACGGGGCCCAGGCCCGCGGCATGCGCGACGCCCTGGTGGCCGCCGTGCAGGCCGGGCGGCTGCCCGAGGCCCGTCTCGACGAGGCGGTCACCCGGGTCCTCCGCCTCCGGGGCGAGGACCCGACCACGATGGTCTGCCCCTAGCCGCCGTTCTCGCCTGCAGAACGTTGCGGAAACCGCCACGTTCTGCAGGCGAGAACCGGAAGCTCTACTCCCACTCGATGGTGCCGGGGGGCTTCGAGGTGACGTCGTAGACCACCCGGTTGACGCCGGGGACCTCGTTGATGATCCGGCTCGACAGCCGCTCGAGCAGGTCGTCCGGCAGCCGGGCCCAGTCGGCGGTCATGGCGTCGTCGCTGGTGACCGCCCGGATGACGACGGGCGAGGCGTAGGTGCGCTCGTCGCCCATCACGCCGACGGTGCGCACGTCGGCCAGCAGCACGGCGAAGGCCTGCCAGATCTCGCGCTCCAGGCCCGCGGCCCGCACCTCCTCCCGCACGATGGCGTCGGCCTTGCGGATCGTCTCGGCCCGCTCGGGCGTGACCTCGCCGATGATGCGCACGCCGAGCCCGGGGCCGGGGAAGGGCTGGCGCCACACGATCTCGTCGGGCAGGCCCGAGCTCGGTGCCCACGGACCGCACCTCGTCCTTGAACAGCGAGCGCAGCGGCTCGACGAGCTCGAAGTCCATGTCCTCGGGGAGCCCGCCCACGTTGTGGTGCGACTTGATGCGGGCGGCGTCGGCCGTGCCCGACTCGATGACGTCGGGGTAGAGCGTGCCCTGCACGAGGAAGCGGGCGTCGGTCACGCCGCCGGCGGCGGCCTCGAACTCCCGGATGAAGCCCTCGCCGATGGCCTTGCGCTTCTCCTCGGGGTCGATCACGCCGGCCAGCCGGTCGAAGAACCGCTCGGCCGCCCGCACGTGGATCATCTCGATGCCCTGGGTGCGGGCGAACGTCGTCGACCACCTGCTCGCTCTCGCCCTCCCGCATGAGGCCGGTGTCGACGTAGACGCAGGTGAGCTGCGGGCCGACGGCCCGGTGCACGAGGGCGGCGGCCACGGCCGAGTCGACGCCGCCGCAGAGGGCGCACAGCACCCGCTCGTTGCCCGACCTGCGCCCGCATCGCCTCGACCGACGTCTCGATGATCGACGTCATCGTCCACGTGGGGCGGGCGCCGCAGACGTCGAACAGGAAGCGCTTGAGCACGCTCCTGGCCGCCCGGGCGTGTGGGCCACCTCGGGGTGGAACTGGACGCCGTAGATCTTCCGCTCGGGCGACTCGAGCACGGCCACCGGCACCTCGGCGGTGCGGGCGGTGGCGGCGAAGCCGGCCGGGGGCCGCACGATGGAGTCGAAGTGGCTCATCCACACCGGCCGGTGGTCGCCCTGCGGGCCGAGCAGCACGGAGTCGGCGGTGGGCTCGCAGCGTGGTGCGCCCGTACTCGCCCCGGCCGGTGCTGGCCACCTCGCCGCCGAGCTGCTGGGCCACGAGCTGGGCGCCGTAGCAGATGCCGAGCACGGGTGACCCGAGGTCGTAGACGCCGGGGTCGAGCGACGGGGCGCCCTCGACGTGGACCGACTTCGGTCCCCCGCTGAGGATCACCCCCACCGGCTGCCGCTCGGCCACCTCGGCGGCGGTGATGGTGTGGGGCACGATCTCGCTGTAGACGTGCGCCTCCCGGACCCGCCGGGCGATCAGCTGGGCGTACTGGGCCCCGAAGTCGACGACGAGGACGGTGTCGAACGCGGTCACACTCGTCCTCGACGGCGATGATCCGCCGTCAGCGGCCCATCCCGATGCCCTGGGCGCGCTGGAGCGTCTTGCCCTCGGTCATGAGGGCGGGGGCGACCATGACCTCGGCCTTCTGGAACTCCTTGACCGTCTCGTAGCCGCAGGTGGCCATCGACGTGCGCAGGGCACCGAACAGGTTGAGGCGGCCGTCGTTCTCGCGGGCCGGGCCGACGAGGATCTCCTCGAGGGTGCCCCGGATGCCGGTGCGCACCCGGGCGCCGCGGGGCAGCGTCGGGTGGAAGGTGGCCATGCCCCAGTGGTAGCCCCGGCCCGGCGCCTCGTGGGCGGCGGCCAGCGGCGAGCCGATCATCACGGCGTCGGCGCCGCAGGCGATGGCCTTGGCGATGTCGCCGCCGGTGCTCATGCCGCCGTCGGCGATGACGTGGCAGTAGACGCCGGTCTCGTCGAGGTGGCGCATGCGGGCGCCCCGGGCGTCGGCGATGGCGGTGGCCTGGGGGACGCCGATGCCGAGCACGCCGCGGGTGGTGCAGGCGTTGCCGGGACCGACGCCGACGAGCACGCCCGCCGCGCCGGTGCGCATGAGGTGGAGGGCGGCCTGGTAGGAGGCGCAGCCGCCGACGATGCACGGGGATGTCGAGCTCGCGCACGAAGCGCTTGAGGTTGAGCGGCTCGCTCTGGTCTTGGACACGTGCTCGGCCGAGACCACGGTGCCCTGGATGACCAGCAGGTCGAGCTCGGCCTGCGAGATGTGCGGGCAGGAACGGCCTCGGTGCGCTGCGGGGTGACCGAGGCGCAGGAGACGACGCCCGCGTCCTTGATCTGGCGGATGCGGGGGGCGATCAGCTCGGGCTTGATCGGCTCGGCGTAGATCTCCTGCATCCGCAGGGTGGCCTTGTCCTCGGGCAGCGCGGCGATCTCGTCGAAGAGCGGCTCGGGGTCCTCGTAGCGGGTCCAGAGGCCCTCGAGGTTGAGCACGCCCACGCCGCCGAGGCGGCCCATCTCGATGGCGGTGGCGGGGCTGACCACCCCGTCCATGGCCGCGCCCATCACCGGCAGCTCGAAGCGGAAGGCGTCGATCTCCCAGGAGATGTCGACGTCCTCCGGGTCACGCGTGCGCCGGCTGGGGACGATCGCGATGTCGTCGAACCCGTAGGCCCGCCGCCCCGACTTCCCGATCCCGATCTCGACCTCGGCCATGCGCCAGCCTATCCCGGCACGGCTCGTCCGAGAACGACCGTACGCGGCGTTCAGGACCCCCGGATCTCGCTGGACGCCGCCCCCCGCAGGGCCTTGAGGATCTGCTTGGCGACGGCCACGTTCATCTGGTAGCCGATGTCCCGGGCGGCGTTCTGGGCCTTCTGCACGATGCTGCCGCCGGAGAGCTGGTCGAGGGCGTCGAGGCCGGCGACGACCGACTCCTTGGTCGCGTCCGTGGCCCTGTAGCCCATGGAGGTGAGCGACTTCACCACGTCGTTCTCGGCGATGGGCTCGGGGGCGGCGGCGGCGATGACCCGCAGCGCGTCCTTCGTCAGCTCGGCCCCCCGCTCGACCGCCTCGACGGGCGTCAGGTGGAGGACCTCGGAGGCACCCTCGGTGGACTGGAGCCAACGGCGGACCTTCATGACGATCTCGTCGTGGGTCTCCCCCTCGAAGGAGAGGCTGGCCATGCAGGAGAGGCTACCGGGGGCCCTGGGTGGCGAGGAGGTCACCGCACAGCGCGGCCGTGCCGGAGACGAGCGGACCCGGCGCCTCCCACTGGACGAAGTGGCCGCAGTCGCGCAGGAGGAAGGGGCCGACGACGCGGTCGAAGACAGCCGCGGCCATGCGGTCGAAGTCCGGGTACAGGACGTGGTCCGAGGGCCCGTAGAGGACGAGGGTGCGCGTGTCGGCGTTGCGGCCGAGGAGCGGCGCCTCGCTGCGGGCGGACTCGTCGAACACGCTCTGGTACCCGCCGAACGACGACCGCAGCTTGGCCCCGTCGGCGAAGGGCTCGGTGTGGAAGTCGACCTCGCCGGGCTCGGTGGTGAAGGCCCCGGGGTGGGCCCAGAAGCGGGACGTGTAGAAGGTGGCGATGTAGCGGCGGCGCTCGTCGGGGGTGGCGAGCTCGGCGGCCAGGCCGTCGGGGTCGGTGCCCTGGCGGAGGAAGTAGTCGCCCGCCTCGGCCGGCGGCCGCGTCCGCAGACCGGCCATCCGCTCCTTGTCGAACGGCAGCGGCGAGTTGAACAGGACCATGCGCTCGACGAAGCCGGGGAAGCGCAGCGCGAGGTCCTGGACGACCGGCCCGCCCAGGTCACCTCCCACGGCCACGACCCGCTCGTGGCCGAGGTGGTCGTGCACGAGGGCGTGGAGGTCACGGCTGTGGGCGGGCACGTCGGCCGGGCCCTCGGCCACGTCGGAGTCGCCGAAGCCGCGGAGGTCGGGGGCGATCACCTCGAAGCCGGCGGCGGCGTAGGGCTCGATGGTCCTCCACCAGATGCGCCGGGTCTCGGGCCACCCGTGGACCAGCAGCAGCGGGACGCCTCCGGGACGCACGTGGGTGAACACCTGGCGGAACCCCCGCACGTCGGTGCTCGCCGCCGGGAAGGCATCGACCCGCAGCTCCGCCACGAGCGCGGAGGCTAGGCGGGCCCGCCCTTCTCGGGGGTCCTACGGTGCGCCGGTGCGCGGGCTGGGGACGCTGGTCAACGTCCTGACCGTGGTGGCGGGGACGGGCGTCGGGGTGACCCTCGGGGCCCGGCTGCCCGAGCGCACCCGGGCCACCGTGCTGAGCGGGATCGGGCTGGTGGTGCTGGCGATCGGCGCGCAGTCGTTCCTCGACACCCGCAACGCCGTGTTCCCCGTCGTGTCCGTGGCGGTCGGCGGCCTCCTCGGCGACGCCCTGCGCATCGAGGACCGGCTGGCCGGGCTCGGCGAGGCGCTGCGGCGCCGCTTCGCCGCGCGGGCGCAGAGCAGCACCTTCGTGGAGGGCTTCGTCACCGCCAGCCTGACCTTCTGCATCGGCCCGCTGACCATCCTCGGGTCGATCGCCGACGGGGTGCGGGGCGACGCCGAGCTGCTCGTGGTGAAGAGCGCCCTCGACGGCATCGTGGCCGTCGCCTACGCCGCCAGCATGGGGATCGGCGTGGGTTTCTCGGCCCTCGTCATCGCCGCGGTGCAGGGGACGCTGACCCTCGCCGGCGCCGGACTCGGCGACATCCTCACCGACCGGATGATCGACGAACTGACGGCCACCGGCGGCGTGCTCATCCTGGGCATCGGCCTGCGCCTGCTCGACATCAAGCGGGTGCCGGTCGCCTCCTACCTGCCGGCGCTGGTGCTGGCCCCGGTGCTCGTCGGCCTGTTCGCCCGCTGAGCGGCACTACCAGCCGGGGCGGGCCCAGCTGTCCGGGCCGAGGTCGAGCACGCGGCCGAGGAGCTGGCGCAGCAGGGCCGCCGTCGCGCCCCACACGGTGTCGCCCTCCAGCTCGAAGAACCACATGGGCCGGGTGCGGCCCCCGAAGTCCCACACCTCCTCGTGGAACACGCCGTCCGCCAGCAGCTCCGAGATGGGGACGTGGAGGATGCGCTCCACCTCGGCGTCGGCCGGTCGCAGGCCCGTGGGGACGCCGGGCAGGGCGCCGACGAAGGGGGCGATGGCCACGGAACTGATGGCCGTCGTCAGGTGGTCGAGCTCGCCCACCACCTCGACGGAGCCGGGGTCGAGGCGGATCTCCTCCTCCGCCTCCCGCAGGGCGGTGGCCACGAGCGGCTCGTCGCCGTCCCGCCGTCCGCCGGGGAAGCTGACCTCGCCCTGGTGCGAGCGCATGTCCTGCGCCCGCCGGGTCAGCACGACCCAGGCCTCGCCGTCGCGGTCGTAGAGGGGCGCCAGCACGGCCGCCCGGCGGGTGTCGGGCCGCTCGATGCGGGCCGGCCGGGGCCGTCGCTGCGCCTCGTCGGTGAACGCGGCCCGGACCCGGGCCAGATCGACGTGGCGGTCGGCCGTCGGGAGGGCGAGCCACGGGGCCGGTTCGCCCGGCCGGGCATCGACCGGGCGGGGGATGCGCTGCGGTCCGCCGCGACCGCGTCGGTCAGCTGCCACCCGAACCGGCGGCCGGGGCGGACGCCGGCTCGGCGGTGGCGGCGGCCCACTGCTCGAGCAGGTCGCGCAGGCCCCCCGTCTTCAGGTTGCTCATGACCCGACCGGGCGGGGTCTCGCCCCGCTCCCACTCCATCCACTGCGCGAGCAGCGCCCGGGGGTCGGGAGGCGGGCGTTCGTCCACGCGCGCAGCCTACCGGGGGGTCCTGTCAGCTCCCCCGGCCGGTCCGCTCCTGGAGCTCGTCGATGCGCTTCGACGCGTCGGCCTTGCTGATCGACGGGTCGAAGGCCTCGCCCGCCTCCTCGCTCAGGGTCTTGAGGTACGAGGCCTGCGCGCCGGTCATGGGCTCGTCGCCGGTGACCCAGTCGTCCGGGTCCTTGGCGGCGTTGCCCACCGGCGCGCTCTTCGGGTCCTCGGTCGGCAGCTCGGTCTGGTCGGCCATGGGTCCCGACCTACCCGAACACCCGTTCGGAGCAAACCCGCCGACGTCTCGTCCCCGCCAGTACGGAAGGACCGAGCGCACGCCACCGGGACGGCGCCAGCGGCCGGCCCCGCAGGGCCGGCCGCCGTCGAAGCGGTGCGGAGGAGCAGGGCCTAGAAGCCCATGCCCCCCATCCCACCCATGCCACCCATGCCGCCCATGCCGCCGCCACCCGGGGGCATGGCCGGCGCGGCCGAGGCCTCCTCGGGCTTGTCGGTGATGAGCGCCTCGGTGGTGAGGAGCAGGCTGGCGATGGAGGCGGCGTTCTGGAGCGCCGCCCGGGTCACCTTGGCCGGGTCGATGACGCCGGCCTTGACCAGGTCCTCGTACTCGCCGGTGGCGGCGTTGAGGCCCACGTTGCCGGTCTCCCGCTCGATCTGCTGGGTGGCCACCGCCCCCTCGAGGCCGGCGTTGGCGGCGATCCAGTGGGCGGGCTGCAGCAGCGCCTTGTACACGATGGTGGCGCCGGTGGCCTCGTCGCCCTTGAGCTTGAGGGCCGACACCGCCGAACGGGCCCGGATGAGGGCCGTGCCACCGCCGGGGACGACGCCCTCCTCGATGGCCGCCCGGGTCGCCGACAGGGCGTCCTCGATGCGGTGCTTCTTCTCCTTGAGCTCCACCTCGGTGGCGGCCCCGACCTTCACCACGGCCACGCCGCCGGCCAGCTTCGCCAGCCGCTCCTGGAGCTTCTCGCGGTCCCAGTCGGAGTCCGTCTCGTCGATCTCCCGCTTGATCTGGGCGATGCGACCCTTGACGTCCCCCTCCGAGCCGGCGCCCTCGACGAGCGTCGTGTTGTCCTTGGTGACCACGACCTTGCGGGCCCGCCCCAGCAGGTCCAGCGTGGCGTTCTCGAGCTTGAGCCCGACCTCCTCGGAGATGACCTGGCCGCCGGTGAGCACGGCCATGTCCTGGAGCATCGCCTTGCGCCGCTCGCCGAAGCCGGGGGCCTTGACGGCGACCGACGTGAAGGTGCCGCGGATCTTGTTGACCACGAGGGTGGCGAGGGCCTCGCCCTCGACGTCCTCGGCCACGATCAGGAGCGGGCGGCCGCCCTGCATGACCTTCTCGAGCACGGGCACGAGGTCGTGCACGGCGCTCACCTTGCCGTTCACCAGCAGGATGAACGCGTCCTCGAGGACGGCCTCCTGGCGCTCGGCGTCGGTCACGAAGTAGGGCGACAGGAAGCCCTTGTCGAACTGCATGCCCTCGGTGAAGTCGAGCTCCATCCCGAAGGTGTTCGACTCCTCGACGGTGACCACGCCGTCCTTGCCGACCTTGTCGATGGCGTCGGCCAGGACCTCGCCGATGGCGGGGTCGGCGGCCGAGATGGCGGCCACCTGGGCGATCTCCGACTTGTCGTCGATCTCCTTGGCCAGCTTGGCGATGGCCCCGACGGCGGCCTCGACGGCCTTGTCGATGCCCCGCTTGAGGGCCATGGGGCTGGCGCCGGCGGCCACGTTGCGGAGGCCCTCCTTCACGAGGGCCTGGGCCAGCACGGTGGCGGTGGTGGTGCCGTCGCCGGCGACGTCGTTGGTCTTGGTGGCGACCTCCTTCACCAGCTGGGCGCCCATGTTCTCGAAGGGCTCCTCCAGCTCGATCTCCTTGGCGATGGAGACCCCGTCGTTGGTGATGGTGGGGGCGCCGAACTTCTTCTCGAGCACCACGTTGCGGCCCTTCGGCCCGAGCGTGACCTTGACGGCGTTGGCCAGGCGGTCGACACCCGCCTCGAGGCTGCGCCTGGCGCGCTCGTCGAACTGCAGGATCTTCGGCATGTGCGCTCCTACTTCTGGACGATGGCGAGGATGTCGCGGCCGGCGAGGATCAGGAGGTCCTCGCCGTCGACGGTGATCTCCGTGCCGCCGTACTTGCTGTAGACGACCGTGTCGCCCACGCTCACGTCGAGGGGGATGACCTCGCCGGTCTGCTCGGAACGGCGGCCGGGACCGGCCGCCAGGACCTCACCCTGCTGGGGCTTCTCCTTGGCGGTGTCGGGGATGACCAGGCCGCTGGCCGTGGTCTCCTCGGACTCGCCGGGACGCACGACGATGCGGTCCTCGAGGGGCTGGAGCTTCATGGGTGGCCTCCGTGGGGTGGATTAGCACTCTCGACCGTCGAGTGCCAACGATAGGCCCGCCAGCTCGGGCCGGCAACAGGAGGGGCCGGCTCAGAGCTTCAGGTTCGGGTCCGCACCCACGTCGAGCGGGGTGGGTCCGTCGGACCGCAGCCGCCACCACCCGGCCGCCGCCACCATGGCTGCGTTGTCCGTGCACAGCGACCGGCTCGGGAGGAAGCACCGCAGCCCGTCGTCCGTGCAGAGGTCGAGCCACCGCTCCCGCAGCAGCGAGTTGGCCGCCACCCCGCCCGCCAGGCAGAGGCCGGTGGCGCCCACCTCGACCGCCGCCCGCCTGGCCTTGGCCACGAGGACGTCCACCACCGCGGCCTGGAAGCTGGCGGCCACGTCGGCGGTGGCCACGTCGGGATGGGCCCGCACGTGGTTGATCACCGCCGTCTTGAGGCCCGAGAAGCTGAAGTCGAGCCCGGCATCGAGCATGGGCCGGGGGAAGGCGATGGCCGTGGGGTCCCCGGTCATGGCCTCGCGGTCGATGGCGGGTCCACCGGGGTAGCCGAGGCCGAGGAAGCGGGCCACCTTGTCGAACGCCTCGCCGGCGGCGTCGTCCACCGTCCCGCCCAGCACCCGGTGGCGCCCGTGGTCCGTGAACTCCACGAGCATGGTGTGGCCGCCGGAGACGAGCAGGACCACCAGCGGGAGGGGCAGGTCCGGCTCCTCGAGGAAGGCGGCGTAGACGTGGGCCTCGAGGTGGTTGACGCCCACGAAGGGCACGTCCCACACGAGGGCCAGCGCCTTGGCCGCGCTGATGCCCACGAGCAGCGACCCCACCAGGCCGGGGCCGACGGTGCAGGCCACGGCGTCCACCTCCGGTCCCTGGAGGCCGGCCTCGACCAGGGCCTCGGCCACCACCGGCGTGAGCAGCTCGACGTGGGCCCTGCTCGCCACCTCGGGCACGACGCCGCCGAAGCGGGCGTGGAGGTCGACCTGGCTCGACACCACCGAGGACAGGACGGTGGTCCCCTCCCGCACCACGGCGGCGGCCGTCTCGTCGCAGCTGGTCTCGATGCCGAGCAGCGTGCCGTTGCCCAGGGACCGGCTCATTGGTGCAACCTCAGGTCGTGCACTCCTCGGACCGCCCCACCGACGTGGACACCAATGAGCGGCCGTCGCTGGCGCTCCGGCACGGCCGCTGTTCTTGTCGGTTCGCTCGCAAGCTCGCTCACGATTCCACCACGGTGGTGCCCACGATGCCGTCCTCGATGGACTGGAGGCGCTCGCCGTACTCGGATCCGTCGATGTCGTGGGCCCACATCACGAGGGCATCCTCCCCCGTCTCGGCGTAGTACCCCTTGCGCACCCCCGCAGGGGCGAACCCGAACCGGCGGTAGAGCTCCTGCGCGGGGCCGTTCCCCATGCGCACCTCCAACGTGAGGCCCGTGCACCCCCACGCGCGGGCCGTGCGGGACAGGGCCAGCAGCAGGCGGGTGCCCACCTGGCAGCGGTGCCAGGTGGGATCCACGGCCAGGGTGGTCACGTGGGCCTCGCCGGCGACGTGCATGAGCCCGGCGTAGCCCACGACGGCCGACCCCACCTTGGCCACCCGGTAGGAGCGCGACCCCTTCATGGACAGCTCCGCGGCGAACAGCCCGAGCGACCACGGCCGCGGGTAGACGCTGCTCTCGATGCGGAGCACCGACCGGAGGTGGCGCCGGCGCATGTCGACGATGGCGACCTCGAGCGCCGCCCGTTCGGTCTGCACTAGCGGGCCCCCGTCCGCACGGACCAGTTGATCTCGGCGTCGGCCTTGCGCAGGTAGACCGGCTCCACGTCCCACGGGTTGACGAACTCCTCGCGCAGCGCACGGGCGTGGGCCAGCTGCACCAGCGACGCCGCCGACGGGTAGGCCAGCCCGGCGTCGGCCACCTCGACGGTGTTCAGCTCCCGCAGCTCGTCGGCGTAGCGCATGGCGCCGTCGCCCACCGCCAGGCACTCCTCGCCGGTGGCCAGCAGCTCGGCGGTCAGGTCCTGGGTCGAGCCGACGCGGGGCTCGCTCAGCCGCTGGAGCCCGCCGGGCACCTGCCGGTAGAACGCGAAGAACACCTCGCCCCGGCGGGCGTCCACGACGCTGGCGATGAGGCGGGGGGTGAAGCGCACGGGGAAGGCGACGAGGTCGAGGCTCGGCACCCCCACCACGGGCACCCGCAGCGCCGACGCCATGGCCTTGGCCGTGGCCACGCCGACCCGCAGTCCCGTGAAGAGCCCGGGACCGACGTCGACCGCCACCGCCCCCAGCTCGTCGAGCTCGATCCCCACCGCCCGCCGGAGGTGGTCGATGGCGGGCACCAGGGTCTCGGCGTGGCGGCGACCGCGGGCGGCCGAGAACGAGGCCAGCACGCCCTCGTGGCCGCCGATGGCGCAGCCCACCGCCGGGGTGGCCGTGTCGATGCCGAGGATGAGCATCAGGCCACCGCCCAGCGACCGAGCAGGCGGCGCAGCGCGTCGGCCCGGACGGCCCAGGCCTTCCCGGCGGCGGCCAGGCGCACCGACCGGTCGTCGCTGCCGGCGCCGTAGGCCAGGCGCACCTCCAGGTGCTCGGGCGGCAACGTGGGGGCGATGACGTCGCCCCACTCGATGAGGGTGGCACCCCGGTCGTCGACGAGCTCGGCCAACCCGAGGTCCTCCGCCTCCTGGAGGTGGTCGAGCCGGTACACGTCGAGGTGGTGGAGGCGCAGCCGGCCCTCGTACGTGCGGGCCAGGACGAAGGTGGGGCTCGTCACCGGCTCGGTGATGCCGAGGCCCCGGGCGAAGCCCTGGGCGAAGGCGGTCTTGCCCGTCCCGAGGTCGCCGGCGAGGACGATCACGTCACCGGGGCGGGCCAGCTCGGCCAGCGCCGCGCCCACCGACCGGGTCTCCTCGACCGAGCCGGTCGACGCCATGCCGATCTCGATCACCCGGCGGCCCCTGCGCCGGCCAGCGCCAACTTGGCCCGGACCAGGTCGGCCCGCATCTCGGCCATGGCCGACGGGCCGCCGCGGAGGACGGCGGCAGGGTGGTAGGTGGGGACGAGGACGATGTCGCGCCACGGGTAGGTCCGGCCCCGGAGGCGGGTGACGCCCTCGGTGGTCCCGAGCAGGGTCCGCGTCGCCGTGTTGCCCATCGTCACCACGACCCGGGGGCGCAGCCGCTCGAGCTGGCCCTCCAGCCACGGGCGGCAGGCCTCGATCTCGTCGGGCTTCGGGTCGCGGTTGCCCGGTGGGCGGCACTTCACGATGTTGGCGATGTAGCACGACGCCCGGGTCATGCCGAGCTCCTCGCCCATGAGGCGGTCGAGCAACTTCCCCGACCGGCCCACGAAGGGCAGCCCCTGGCGGTCCTCCTCGGCCCCCGGCCCCTCCCCCACGAAGAGGAGGTCGGCGGCGGGCGTGCCCGTGCCGAACACCACCTGGGTGCGGCCCACCGCCAGCCGGCAGCGGGTGCACCCGCTCGCCTCCCGACCGAGGGCGTCGAGGTCTCCCGGAGAGGGGGAGGCGACGGTCACCGGTCGATGGTACGCCGGGGCGTCGGCGGCGGCCGGCGGCGCCGCTGGTCAGCGCACGTCGGCGAGCGGGACGTCCGGGTCGGCCAGGCGGGCCGGGTCGACCGGCGCCGCGAGGACGAGGGCCCGCAGGTCCTCGACCACGTCCCAGACGTTGACGGCCAGGGCGGCGGTGACGTCGCCGTCGCGGTGCCAGAAGGCGAGGAACTCCCGGGAGGCGAGGTCGCCGCGGACGACGACGGCGTCGCCGCGCCGTGCGTGCCCCACGTACTCCAGGCCGAGGTCGTACTGGTCCGAGAAGACGTACGGGAGGCGGACGTACTCCTCCCTGCCCCCGACGGCGTTGTGGCCGGCGGTGGTGCCCTGGTTCAGCACGTTGGCCCAGTGCTCGACCCGCAGGTGCCGCCCGTAGTGCGGGTGCCACGCGTTGGCGACGTCACCGGCGGCGTACACGCCGGGGACGGAGGTCTCGAGGTGGGCGTCGACGACGACGCCGTCGTCGACCCGCAGGCCGGCGGCGTTGCTGGCGAGATCGGCGCAGGGGACCGCCCCGATGCCCGCCACCACGACGTCGGCGGCCTCCCGGCGCCCGTCCCTGAGGACGACCTCCTCGACCGTCTTGGTCCCGCACAGCTCCTGCACGCCGGGGCCGAGCCGCAGCTCGACGCCGTGGTCGGCGTGCAGCTGGCGGAAGACGGCGCCGACCTCCTCGCCGAGGGAGCTGGCCAGGGGGACGGACGAGCGGCCCACGAGCACCACGTCCGCTCCCATCTGACGGGCGGAGGCGGCGACCTCGCAGCCGATCCAGCCGGTCCCCACCACGGCCACGCGGTTCGCCGCACCGATGGCGTCGCGCAGACGGGCGGCGTCGTCGATGGTGCGCAGGTGGTGGACGCCGGCGAGCTCGGCCCCCGGCACGTCGAGCCGGCGGGGTGCCGAGCCGGTGGCCAGGACGGCGGTGTCGAAGGGGATCGGGTCGCCGCCCTCCGTCTCGATGGTCCGGGTCACGGGGTCGAGGGCGGCGGCGCGCTCGGCGACGAGCTCGATGGCGTGGTCCTCGTAGAAGCCGCCGGGGTGGACCCGCGCGCTGGCGTGGTCGGCCTCGCCCCGCAGGATGCCCTTGGAGAGCGGCGGTCGCTCGTACGGGGCCGTCGGCTCGTCGCCCACGAGGAGCACCCGACCGTCGAAGCCGGCGTTCCGGGCGGCCTCGGCGGCCTTGGCGCCGGCCAGGCCGCCGCCCACGACGGCGAGGGTGCGGACGCCCGTCACGGCCGGACGAGCGGGCGCTCGTACGTCACCGCCAGGCGGGCCAGGGCCAGCGCGCCGATCATCAGGCCGAAGTCACGCAGGGCGATGTCGTAGAAGTCGGCCTGGAGCAGGAGGTTGACGATGATCGCTCCGAGCCAGGCGGCGACCAGGTAGCCGCCGAACCGCGGCCGCAGCGCCACCACGAGCCCGGCGACGATCTCGATGACGCCGACGGCCAGCATCGCCTGGTGGGCGTTCCCGGGGATGAGGTCGTTCAGCTCGGGGGCGAGGTAGATGCGCCAGTCGACGAGCCAGTCGAGGAACTTGTCGAGCCCGAACAGGACCGGGGCGGCGGCGAAGCCGATGCGCAGGAGCCAGAAGGCCTGGAAGGCCGGGTCGGCGGCGCGGACGGCGCTGACGGCGGCGGTGGGGGACGGCGGACGGGTGGTGGTGGCCATCGGACGGACCTCCTCTAAGAGTCAATAGAGAAGACTTTAGAAACGTCCCGGCTGTTTCGTCAAGCCGATGTTGTTTTAGAATGGGCGGCGTGGACCGCCGCGACCGTGACGCCCGGGTGGCCGAGATCGCCGCGCTCGACCAGCCGGTGCGGGCCGACCTCTACGCGCTGCTCGTCGACCGCGACGACTGGGTGGGTCGGGACGACGCCGCCGCCGCCCTGCGGGTGCCCCGGTCCGTGGCCGCCTTCCACCTCGACAAGCTGGCGCAGGCCGGGCTGGCGGAGGTCCGGTTCGAGCGGCCGCCGGGACGAGGGGGTCCGGGCGCCGGGCGCCCCGCGAAGCGGTACCGGCGCGCCGACCGGGAGATCGCCGTCTCGCTCCCCGGCCGCCGCTACGACCTCGCCGGGTCGGTCCTGGCCGACGCCGTCGCCGACGCCGCCGGCACGGGGCGGGCCGTCGAGGACGCGGTGCACGACACGGCGCGGGAGACGGGGCGGCAGCTCGCACTCGAGATCCGCCGGGAAGGGGCGGCCGCCGGCTCGGCTGCGGGCGCACGGGAGGCCGCCATGCGGGCCCTGGAGCGCCTCGGGTACGAGCCGCACGAACGCGGGCAGGAGGTGGTCCTCGCCAACTGCCCGTTCCACGCGCTGGCCGAACGCCATCGCAGCCTCGTCTGCGGCATGAACCTCGACCTGGTCGCCGGGTTGGCCGAGGGGCTCGGCGCCGAGGACGAGCTCGCGCCGCGGCTCGAGCCCGAGCCCGGCTCCTGCTGCGTGCGCCTCCGGGCGGGGTGAGCCCCGACCGGCGGCGCCGGCGTCACGGAGCGGCTGCTGCCCCCGGCGGGCCGCCGACGTAGCGCCGGGGCACCCGAGCCGAGATGCCGCACACGATCTCGTAGGCGATCGTGTCGAGGCGCCCGGCCCACTCCTCGGCGCCGATGCGCTCGGCGCCCTGACGGCCCAACAGCACCACCTCGTCGCCCGGACGGACGGCATCCGCGGCGGGATCGCCCACGGGCCCGCAGTCGACCATGAGCTGGTCCATGGTCACCGTGCCCGCCAGCGGCCGGCGGCGCCCGCCCACGAGCACCTCACCCCCGACCGAGGACAGGCGCCGGGGCACCCCGTCGGCGTAGCCCAGCGGGACGGTGGCGACCACCGAGTCCACGGGCACCGGTCGCCGGAGGCCGTACGACACCCCTTCGCCGGCGGCCACCGCCCGCACGGCCGAGACCTCGGCCACGAGCGACATCGCGGGGTGGAGGTCGATGCGGCCGGCCAGCTCGGCGCTCGGGTCGAGCCCGTACACGGTGATGCCGCAGCGCACGAGGTCGTGCCTGGCCGCCGGGTGGTCGAGGGCGGCGGCGCTGTTGGCGGCGTGGATCACGGGGGGCGGACCCCGGCCGACGCCAGGGCGGTGACCACCTCGTCGAACCGGGCCAGCTGGGTGGCGGTGAACGGGTTCCCCGGCTCGTCGGCGACGGCGCAGTGGGTCCAGAGGCCCTCGAGCACCAGCTCCGAGCGGTCCGCCACCGCCGCCACGAGCTCGGGCGCCCGGTCCGGCGCGACACCCACCCGGTGCATGCCGGTGTCGACCTTGACGTGGACCGCGAGCGGCGGGGCGCCGGCACGGGCCACCGCCTTGGCCGTCTCCTCGACGCCGCGCTCGGTGTAGAGGGTCGGGCGCAGCCCGGCGGCCACCACGTCGTCGAACTCGTCGGGCCCGGGCTCGGAGAGCAGGAGGACGGGGTCGTCGATGCCCGCGGCGCGCAGCACCGCCCCCTCGGCCGGCAGGGCCACCGCCAGCCAGGGTGCGCCCGCGGCGAGGGCGGTGCGGGCCACGGGGACGGCGCCGTGGCCGTAGCCGTCGGCCTTGACCACCGCGCACACCGCCGCCGGGCGGGCCGCCTCGACCAGGGCGGCCACGTTGGCCGCCACCGCGTCGAGGTCGACGACGGCCCGAACCGGCCTCGAGATCACTCGCCTGGCGCCGCCATGATCGACCGCAGGATGTCGCCCCGGGCGACGATGCCGATGAGGCGGCCGTCCTCCACCACCGGCAGGCGGCCCAGCCGTTCCTCGTGCATGACGGTGGCAACCCGTTCGAGGGTGTCGTCGGGGCCGCACTTCACCGGGTCCTTGTGCATGACGTCGGCCACGGTGGCCGCCACCGCGCGCCTGAGGTCCTCCTCGAACTTCCGGTGCGACGACGGCAGCTCGAGGTAGGCGCCGAAGAGCGAGAACACCGTCGGGTAGTGGAGGCGGGTCTCCTGCACCAGGAGGTCGTCGGTGGTGAACATGCCCACCACCCGGCCCTGGTCGTCGACCACAGGAGCACCGTCGACGTCGCGCGCCACCAGCCGCTCGCTGGCCTCCTGGATGGGGTCCTCGGGGCGGAAGGTGAGGACGTCGGTCGTCATGACGTCGCGGACGGGCGTCGTGCGGGGCATGCCCTCAGCCTCGCGCCACCACCGACGCCATGGCGTCAGGGAGCAGATCGGGCAGGTCGCCGGCCACCAACCCCCGGGCGTGGCCGAGGTGCGCGGCCCGGCCGTGGAGGTGGGCGCCGGCGGCCGCCGCGAGGCCGGGATCGAGGCCTGAGGCCAGCAGGCCGCCGATGGCGCCGGACAGGACGTCGCCGGTCCCCGCCGTGGCCAGGCGGCGATCGCCGGCCGTCACCAGGAACACGCCGCCGTCGGCGGCCGCCACCGCGGTGGTCGGGCCCTTCAGCAGCACGAAGCACCCGGCGCTGCGGGCCAGGTCGCGGGCGGCGGCGATCCGATCGGGACCCGGCGCGCCGCCGGTGAGCCGGGCGTGCTCGCCGTCGTGCGGCGTCAGCACCGCCGAGCCGGGGAGCGAGGGGCGCTCCCCGAGAGCGGCGAGGCCGTCGCCGTCGACCACGAGCGGCACCGGGCAGCGGTCGACGAGGCGGCGGACCTCGGCCGCCGTCCCCTCGTCCCGGCCGAGCCCGGGCCCCACCACCACCGCGGCGAAGCGCTCGACGCCCTCGAGGACCTCTGCCGCCCAGCCCTCGGCCGGGAGGGGGGTGCCCACCGCCTCGAGCGGCGCGCCCTCCCCGACGTCGCCACCGGGGGTGCTGAGGCGCACGTAGCCGGCTCCGACCCGCTGCGCGCCCCGGGTGGCCAGCGTGGCGGCACCGGTCATGCCCGGGCTGCCCGCCACCACCCACACGGCGGCCTGCCACTTGTGGGCCTCACGGGGACGGGCCGGCAGCCACGTCGCCACGTCGTCGTCCTCGACGACCGCGGTCATGGCGCCGGTCACGTCGAGGCCGATGTCGGCCAGGCGCACGTCGCCGGCCAGCTCGGGACCCCGACCCAGGAGCAGGCCGGGCTTCAGCGCGGCGAACGTGACCGTGCGCTCGGCGGCCAGGACGTCGCCCTCGGCGTTCCCGGTGCAGCCGTCCACCCCGGAGGGGATGTCGACGGCGAGGACGGGGGCGTCGCCGGGGTCGGGCGGGTCCCAGGTGCCCCGGAACCCCGTGCCGTAGGCGGCGTCGACCACGAGGTCGCACGCCGGCAGCCGGCCCGGCGGGTCGGCGGCGTCGACCACGGCCACCCGGACGCCCCGCCGCCGGAGCCTGTCCGCCGCCGCCCGCCCGTCGTTCCCGTTGTTGCCCTTGCCCGCCACCACCACGACCCGCCGCCCGTAGGCGCCCTCCAGCAGGTCCAGCGCCTCGCGGGCCACGGCCGCCCCCGCCCGCCCGATCAGCACCTCGACCGGCTCGGGCGCCGCCGCGTCCACCGCGCCCATCTCCTCGGGCGTGAGGACGGGGATCATCCGTTCTCTGGTACTCGGGCGACCGCATCGGTCGGTGGACCGCCAGAGAACGGGAGGGGGGTCACAGGGCGACGGCGATGGCCTGGGCCACCCGGTCGGTGTGGGTCAGGGTCAGCCGCCACTCGGTGACGCCCTTCTCGGCCGCCAGCTCGGCCGCCCGCCCGTGGAGGGCCACCGACGGCTGGCCCGAGGGGGCCCGCACCACCTCGACGTCGCGCAGCTTGAACTTCCACAACCCGACGCCCATGGCCTTCATCACCGCCTCCTTGGCGGCGAAGCGGGCAGCCAGCCGCTCCGTGGGGTCCCGCCGGCGGGCGGCGTAGGCCCGCTCCGCGTCGCTGAAGAGCCGCTCGGGCAGCCGGGGCGTGCGCCGCAGGGCCAGGCGGAAGCGGTCGAGCTCGACGAGGTCGGTGCCGATGCCGATCACGCCGGCGGGGCGTCGCCGCGGCCCCGCCACCGCTCCGCCAGCACGTGCACGGGGACGGTCAGCAGGTCGCCGATGGGCACCGACCCGAGCACCTCGTCGGCCATGGTCGGCTCGGTCTCGGTGACGGCGTCGGCCAGGGCGGCGTAGCGGCCCTGGTAGCCCTCCAGCACGGCCCGGGCCGTGGCCGGCGCCAGGGCCGGGTGGAAGCCGAGGTGCAGCAGCGTGAGCCCGGTGACGGCGCTGTCCTTCACCTCCGGCACGAGCAGCACCATGCGCCCGTCCCGCGCGCCGCGGGCCACGGTGACCTGGCGCTGGCTGGCGGCCCGGTGCTTCGTGCCCCGCAGGCGGGGGTCGACCTCGGTGCGGGAGTGGATGGCCGCGGCCACGCCTCCCTTGTCGACGACCGCCACCGTGGCCGCCCCGTCGTCCACGGCGCCGTCGATCCGGTACCGGGTGTGGCCGGTGACCTCCGCCACGGCCGGGTCCAGCGCCGCCAGCGTGCGCAGCGCCGGGTACGTGAGGCGGTCCCGGGGCGCTCCGGCGGCGAGCAGGGCCTGCACCAGCGGGGCCTCGAGGAGCGCGTCCTCCGACCGGGAGATGCCGACGGTGACGGTCTTGGCCTGGTGCTTGATGGCGTCGACGGGCCGGGTCAGCTCGTCGATGCCGCGGCGACAGCGCGTTGGTCAGGTCCTCCACCACCACGCTCGGCGTGCCGAGCTTGCCGTGGTCGAGGGAGTAGGCCTCGAGCGGGAGCAGCCCCGTGGCGTAGCGCAGCAGCGACACCAGCTGCACGGCCGTGCTGGCCTCCATGTGGCCGTCGTAGGTCCCGGCCCGCATGCCCTCCCCGAAGGTGGCGGTCGGGCCCGCGAGCGCTGGTCCCAGCCGCTCCAGCAGGTCGGTGTCGACCCCGGCCGACAGGACCGATTCGACGGCGGCGCGCGCCTCCCGCAGGGGCAGGGCGCCGGCGTCGATGGACAGGGCCGCCTCGTAGCCGAAGAGGTGCCCGGCCATGGCCGAGAGCACGAAGGCGAGCGACGGGTGGGCCGCCGGGACCCGGATGGTGGCGAGGGCGTCGGCGAAGCGGCCGTCGCCGTCCGTGGTGATGACCACCGGAGCCGCCTTGTGGGCCCGGTAGATGGCCACCTCCTTGGCCACGTCGTCGGCGTTGGCGCCCGAGAGCCCGGCCGCGCACACGAGGATCAGCGGCTCGGACGAGAGGTCGACGTGCTTCTTGTCCTCGGTGGCGTCGCAGGCGATCGCCTTGTAGCAGAGCTCGGACAGCTTGATCCGGGCCTCCGAGGCGGCGATGCGGTTGTACCCGTTGCCCACCACGGCCCAGTGCCGTCGGGACGGTGCCAGCCGGGCCGCCGCCTCGGCCACCACGTCGCGCTGGCCGAGGACCCCCTGCATGGCGTCGGGCAGGGCGCGCAGGCCGGTCAGCAGCGCCGAGGTGGCCGACGAGGTCGTGGTGCCCAGCACCTCCCCCACCGCCGCCGCCAGCAGCACGCCGGCGGCGATCTGCGCGTAGAAGGCCTTGGTGGAGGCCACGCTCATCTCGACGTCGCGCCCGTCGGACGTGTAGAGGACGCCGGCCGCCTTCTCCACCAGGTCGCTGTTGCGGCGGTTGACGATGGCGAGCACGGCGGCACCGCGGGCCCGCACCAGGTCGACGGTCCGGTTGGTGTCGGTGGTCGTGCCGGACTGGCTGATGGCGACCACGAGGGTGTCGTCCATCTCGTCGCGGAGCCCGAAGCCGGACAGCTCGGTGGCCGGCGTGGCCGAGACCACGATGCCCGACCCCGCCACCGCATCGCCGAGCGCGGCGGCCACCGCCTGCCCCGCCACCGCGGCGGTGCCCTGGCCGATGACCACGATCGAGCGCACCACCCCGCCGGCGAGGCGCTCGGCCAGCCACCCGGGCAGGGCCTCCTCGCCCAGCAGCGGGCGCAGCAGCCCGTCGCCGCCCTCCACCACCCGGCCCCGCAGCGTCTTGCGCATGGAGCCCGGGGCCTCGGACACCTCCTTGAGGAAGAAGTGGGGGAAGTCGCCCCGGTCGATGTCGCGCGTGGTGATCTCGGCGTCGACGAGCTCGTCCTCCGCCGGCGGCAGTGGCGTCCCGTCGTAGGCGAGCCGCTGCACGCCGTCGAGCGAGCCGGCCCCGGCTCGGTCGAGGACGATCACCTGCCCGGGGTCCCCGCCGGGGCCCGGCGTCTCGCCGTCCATGCGGAGGTAGCGGGTGGTGACCTCCACGAGGCCGTAGGGCTCGCTCGCGACCAGGAAGGCGTCCTCGGCCACACCCACGTACAGGGCCTGCCCCGAGCCCCGCAGGGCGAGCAGGAGGCGCCCTGGCTCGTCGGCCGTGGCCGCACCGATGGCCACGGAGCCCTCGAAGGAGGCGACGGTGCGGCGGAACGCGTCCGTCGTCCCCGTCCCCCCGGCGAGGTGGCGGGCCACGAGGGCGGGGATCACCTTGGCGTCGGTGGTGACCTCGGGCGGCACCCGCAGGTCGTGGGTGGCCCGCAGCTCCACGTGGTTGTCGACGTCGCCGTTGAGGGCGGCCAGCACGTAGGGCCGCTCGCCGCCGTCGGCCTCGACGGAGTCGAGGGGATGGGCGTTCGCCTCGGAGATGATCCCGACGCTGGCCCACCGGGTGTGCCCGAGGATCGTGGCCAGCGCGCCGGGAGCGCCCAGCGCCCGCCGGAGCAGCCCGTCGTCCCGCAGGGCCGCTCGGAGCGCCGCGCTGTTGTCGCCGAGCTCGCCGATCTCCGCCGCCGCCTTGTAGGCGAACACGAGGGTCCCCCCTCGGGCCTGCACCGCTCGCGACGTGAACAGCGGGTCGGCCGAGCGGACCGCCAGCTCGGCGGCGAGATCGGGCTCGGTCAGGTCGAGGCCGGCGCCCTCCACGAGGACGGTGAGCCCGGCCGAGTCCCGCCCCCGGACCTCGAGGCGGTCGAGGGCCGACAGCGCCACCTGGATGGCCAGGTAGCCGTCGGCGGCGTCGGTGGCCCCGGAGCCCGCGAGGTCGGCCACCCCGCGGGCGGTGCGGAGGCGGTCGGAGCGCACGGCCCACGTGACGTCCCGCAGGCGGACGAGGGCGGCGTTGAGGCGCTCGACGGCGACCGGACCGGCCACGTCGAGCCGGCCGGCGTCGAGGTCGGCCTCGATGCTCGCGGCGGCCGCCTCGAGGTCGGCCACCCGGCGGGACACCTCCTCGGCCAGGGCCGGCTCGGCCAGCAGGGCGCGCACGCCGGGGCTGCCGGAGAGCAGGCGGTCGGTGGTGGCGACGGCGGTGGCGGCCCGCTCCAGCCGCTCGGACTCGGGACCGGCCTCGGCCAGGGCGCCGACGGCGAGGGCGAGCGGATCGAGGACCTCAGCGGGCGTCGGCGCCGGCCGGGCGCTGGGCCGCCCGAGGACGGCGATGATCCCGCACATGCGCCGTCAGGGTACCGGCGCTAGGACACCCCGACCGGGGCGCCCGTGGGCCCCGGCTGCGGCGACACCGCCTCCACCGGCTCCACTGCGGGGCGGGGCTCGCGGGTGATCACCAGCAGCGAGATCGTGGCGAGCACGTAGGCCAGCAGGCCGAACCAGAAGGCGACGGAGATGCCGAAGAACAGGGCGATCACGACCCCGAGGACCGACGCGCACACCGAGGTGGCGCCGTTGATGCCCCACAGGAAGGCCGTGGGCGTCCCCGGTCGGGCGGCGGCGGCCCGCATCCCGAGGGAGAACGGCATGCCCATGAGCAGGCCCAGCGGCATCAGCAGCAGGACCGCGACCATGACGCGCACCGGCGTGGTGGCGCTGTCGACGGCGTGGATGATCTCCGGGGTGGCGATGCCGAGCACGAGCACGGTGCCGAGCAGGACGAACAGGGGCACGCGCATCGCCCGCTCGGAGTGCACGAGCTTCTCGCTCAACCAGCTACCGATGCCGCTGAACAGCAGCACGGAGAACAGGACGACGCCGAGCGTGTACGTGGGGTGGCCGAGGAAGATGCTGAGCCGCTGCAGCTGGGCCACCTCGACCAGCAGGAAGCCGAGGCCGATGCCGGCGAAGTACGTGTAGAAGGGCAGGTTGGCCCGGGTGGCGAGCGGGGGCTCGCCGTCCTTGCGGCCGCGGCGCCCGAGCAGCAGGGGCAGGGCGATGCAGGCCGAGGCCAGCAGCAGCACGGTGGCCGCCAGCAGGGTCAGCACCAGGACGGCCCGTGCCGTCAGGTTGTTGTCGAACACGTCACCGCTCGTGAACGTGCCGAAGTTGGCCATCTGGAAGAAGAACGGGCGGTCGTCGTCGGGGGCGGAGACGTCGACGTCGAAGCGGTCGAGGGCGTCCCCGGGTCCGCCGGGCGCCGCCAGGGCGGCGAAGTCCTCGTCGATGGCCTCGTCCGGCGTGAGCACCGGCTCGAACTCCAGGCGCTCGACCTGGTCGCCCATCATGGCCACCTGCGCGTCCGAGAACGGCTCGTTGCTGACCAGGATGTTGGCCGCGGTGGCGCCGTAGGGCGGGCCGGGTGGCGACTTGTAGATGAGGATGTGGTCGCGCGGGTTCTCGACCCCACGGTCGGACAGCACCTGCGCCGCCAGCGCCGTGCTCCGGTACATCTCGTAGGGCCGGTCGGCGCCGTTGATGTCGTACCAGCGCGACACCGACAGGACCCCGCCCTCGTCGAGGCTGTCGAGGAAGACCTCCCAGGCCTCGGCCGTGTAGAGCGAGTTCTCGCTCAGGGCGTAGGCGCCGGCAGAGGTGGCCGCCCACGTGTCGATGAGCGAGATCTGGATCATGTCGAACTCGGTGTCGGTGCGGGCCAGGTAGCTCCGGGCCTCGTCGTTGACGAAGTCGACCTTCGGGTTCTCGTCGAGCTGGCCGGTGAAGTCGCCGTACCGGTCGTTGGTGATGTCGAGGATGTTCCCGTTGATCTCAATGCCGGTGACCGAGCGCTCCTCGAACTCGAGGGCCGACAGGATGTCCCGTCCCCCGCCGACGCCGATGACGGCGATGTCGCCGTCCTCCTGGAGGTAGTAGCCGAGGTTGGTGACGTCGTAGCGGAGGTGGTCGGTCTCGTCGGGATCACCGGTGTAGTTGGTGAGGATGGTCCCCGCCGAGCTGTCGATGACCATGCCCATCTGGCGGGCCTGCAGCTCCTCGGGCAGCGCCGGGCTCACGCCGTAGAACTGGGGCCGCTCAAGCCGGTTCGGGTCGCCGTTCACCGTCGAGTCGCGAGAAGGCGTTCCACCGCTCGTAGTCGTGGTTGCCGGCATCCCGCGCGCCCTTGGTCCAGCGGATGCGGAGGGGCGCGTCGCCGGAGCTGACCAGGTTGGCGTTGACGATGGCCAGCATCGCCAGGCCGACCATGCCCAGAGCCGCCGCCACCGTGCCGGGCCGGCTGGCGGCGTCGAGGGCGAAGGCCAGCGCACCGACGGCGGCGAGAGCACCGACGAACACGATGAGGCTGGGGCCGTCGAGGCGGGTGAAGAGCAGGACGAGCAGGGCGCAGCCGAGCGAGGCGCCCACCAGGTCGGCGGCGTAGAGCCGGTTGACCCGGTTGGGGAAGCGGGTGAGCGAGAGGCAGACGACCACGCCGCTGAATGTGAACGGCACGGAGATCACCATGCAGGTGGCGACCACGCCGACGATCCCGCCGGCGGTCAGCTCGGCCTCGAACGGCAGGGCCAGCTGGATGGCCAGGCACACGGGGATCGACAGGGCGAAGAGCAGGGCCGCCACCCACAGCTGCCGCTTGACCCCGGCCTCGGGGAAGCGGCGGGGCAGCAGGTGGACGAGGAGGGCGCCCAGCGTCATCCCGAACAGGGCGACCGAGATGGCGACGAAGGCGAAGTGGTACCACATGGTCACGCTGAAGATCCGCGTGAGCGCGATCTCGTACATCAGGGTGGCCAGCGTCACCATGAAGAGCCCGGCGTAGGTTCTGGCCGTGGCCCGGGGCGCCACCGGGGCGGTCGCGGTCATCGACAAGGGGAGGCCTCCTCCCTGGAATGTGACCCTTCTGTGTAGTCCATCACACGCTCAGCCCGTGCCATCCGCGGCCCCGAGCCGGGCGACGGCGCCGGCCAGGCGGGCGGCGGCCGCCTCGGCCGCCTCGGTGGTGCCCGCCTCGACCATCACCCGCACCACGGGTTCGGTGCCGCTCGGCCGGAGCAGCACCCGGCCCTGACCGAGGCGTGCCTCCTCGGCGGCCACCTCGCCGGCCAGGGCGGCACCGACGTCGAGGCCCCGGGTGGCCACCGGGACGTTGCGGAGGACCTGGGGCAGGGAGCGCATCACCCCTGCGAGGTCGGACAGGGCCCGTCCCGACCGGCGGACGGCGTCGAGCACCTGGATGCCGGTGAGCAGCCCGTCGCCGGTGGTCGCCAGGTCGCTGAAGATCACGTGGCCCGACTGCTCGCCCCCGAGGGACCAGCTGCCGCCCTCGAGCGCCTCCAGCACGTACCGGTCCCCCACGGGCGTCTCCACCACCCGGACGTCGTGCTCGGCCATGGCCAGGCGGAACCCGAGGTTGGTCATGACGGTCACCACCACGGTGCGCTCGGCCAAGAGGCCCCGTTCGGCCAGGTCGAGGGCGCACACGGCCATCAGGTGGTCGCCGTCCACCACCCGCCCCTCGGCGTCGACGGCCACCACCCGATCGGCGTCGCCGTCCACGGCCAGTCCGGCGTCGGCCCCGACGGCGAGCACCCGTTCCGCCAGGGCGCCGGGCGAGGTCGACCCGCAGCCCTCGTTGATGTTGCGGCCGTCGGGCTCGTCGGCGATCACGTCGACCTCCGCGCCCAGTCGCCGGAGGGCGGCAGGACCCACCGAGGAGGCGGCGCCGTTGGCGCAGTCGAGGACGACGGACAGCCCCTCGAGGCGGCGGCCGTCGAGGCTGCCCACGAGCAGGTCGACGTACAGCCCGGCGGCGTCGGCCCGGTCCACCACCGCGCCGATGGCGTCGCCCGAGCGGGGCACACCGGGGCGGTCCAGCTCGGCCTCGAGGCGCGCCTCCACGGCGTCGTCGAGCTTGCGGCCGCCCGCGGTGAAGAGCTTCACGCCGTTGTCGGCCCACGAGTTGTGCGAGGCGGAGATGACGGCGCCGGGCACCCCCTCGGCCGCCGCCAGGGCGGCCACCGCCGGCGTGGGCAGCACGCCGAGGCGCTCGACGGTCACGCCCTCGGCGGCCAGCCCGGCGGCCAGGGCGCCCTCCACCAGCGGGCCCGACTGGCGGGGGTCGCGGCCCACGAGGAAGCGGTCGCCCCCGAGGACCCGGGCGGCGGCGCGGCCGAGGGCCAGCACCAGCTCGGGGGTCAGCTCGTCGCCGACCCGGCCCCGGACCCCGTCGGTCCCGAACCGGAGGGTCACCGGACTCCTGCGACTAGCGCTTGGAGTACTGGGGCGCCTTGCGGGCCTTCTTCAGGCCGTACTTCTTGCTCTCCTTCTCGCGGGCGTCCCGGGTGAGGAGGCCGGCCCGCTTCAGGGTGATCCGCACCTCGGGGTCGAGCGCCACGAGGGCCCGGGCGATGCCGAGGCGGAGGGCACCGGCCTGGCCCGAGGTGCCGCCGCCGTCGAGCGTGGCGTCCACGTCGTAGGCCTCGGCCGTGGTGGTGAGGCGCAGCGGCTCGCTCAGGATCATGCGGTGCGTCTCGGACGGGAAGTAGGCCTCGACCGGGCGCCGGTTGATGGTGATGGTGCCGGTCCCGGGGCGGAGCCGGACGCGGGCCACGGCCGACTTGCGGCGACCGGTGGTGGAGACGAGGGGGGCGGGCACGGGACCTCTCAGTCGACGGCGCGGCGGGCGCCGGGCAGGTCGAGGACGGCGGGCTTCTGGCCGGCATGTGGGTGCGTGGGGCCGGCGTAGAGCTTGAGCTTGCGCAGCATCGAGCGCCCGAGGCGGTTCTTCGGGAGCATCCCCCGCACGGCCCTGCGCACGGCCTCCTCCGGCTTGGTGGCCAGGAGGTCGCCGTGACGGATCGTCTTGAGGCCGCCCGGGTACCCGCTGTGGCGGTGCACCAGCTCCTTCTCGCCCTTGTTGGACGTGAGGACCACCTTGGCGGCGTTGATCACGATCACGTGGTCGCCGGTGTCGACGTGGGGGGCGAAGATCGGCTTGTGCTTCCCCCGGAGCAGGCGCGCCACCTCGGTGGCGAGGCGGCCGAGGACCATGCCGTCGGCATCGATGACGTGCCAGGAGCGCGTGATGTCGCGCGGGGTCGGGGTGAAAGTACGCACGGAGCGGTCGAGTGTAGCCGGGCCGCCCGCCTGGCAGAACTGGGCCGTCACCCGTAGACCACCTGCTCCAGGCACAGCCCGTGGGGCGGCGCGGGCTCGCCGGCGGCGGAGCGGTCCCGGGCGGCCAGGATGCCCTTCACCTCGCCGGCCCGTCGCCGGCCCCGGCCCACGTCGACCATCGTCCCGACGATCGAGCGGACCATCTGGTGGCAGAAGGCGGTGGCCTCGATGTCGAAGCGCAGGAGGCCGTCCCCCTGGTCGTGCCAGCGGGCGTCGAGCACCCGGCGCACCAGCGGGGCGGCGTCGCCCTTGGGACGCCGGCAGAAGGAGGAGAAGTCGTGCTCGCCGATGAGCGGGTCGCAGGCGAGCCGCATCGTCGTCAGGGCGAGGGGCGCCTCGACGTGCCAGGCGGTGGCGGCCAGGAACGGGTCGGGCGTCGGCCGGTTCAGGACGAGGTAGCGGTAGCGACGGGCCCGCGCCGAGAAGCGGGCGTCGAACCCGGCGGGGGCCACCTCGGCCGAGCGCACCACGATCGCCGGCCGGAGCATGCGGTTCACGGCCCGTTGCACCCGGCCGAGGTCCAGGCCGTCGGCCCGGGCGTCGAAGCTCACCACCTGCCCGGTGGCGTGCACGCCGGCGTCGGTCCGACCCGCCACGGTGAGGTCGACGGGGTGGCGCAGCACCCGCTCGAGGGCAGCGCCGAGCGTGCCGCCGACCGTGCGCACGCCCACGTTGGGGGCGACGCCGGCGAAGCCCCGGCCGTCGTAGGCCACCACCAGCTTCACCCGGACGGCGTCGCCGCTCGACGGCGCCTCGACGGGCGGGGCGAACAGCGGCAGCTGGTCCCGCACCGCGAGCGCTGCCCGCTCTAGACCAGTTCGATCCTGGCCATGGGCGCGTTGTCGCCGTGGCGGGGCCCGAGCTTGAGGATCCGGGTGTAGCCCCCGTTGCGGGTCTCGTAGCGGGGCGCGATCTCCGTGAAGAGCTTGGAGGTCATGTCCTTGTCGCCGAGGAAGGCGACCACCTGGCGCTGGCGGTGGACGCCGCCCTTCTTGGCCTTGGTGATGACCTTCTCCGCCACCGGGCGGAGGGCCTTGGCCTTGGCCTCGGTGGTGACGATCCCCTCGGCGGCGATGAGGGAGGCCACCAGGTTGGCCAGCATCAGCCGCTGGTGGGCGGCCGACCCGCCGAAGCGGCGGCCCTTGGTGGGCGTCCCCAGCACCGTCTAGACCCCCGCGCCCCGCAGGGACAGGCCCCGCTCGTCCAGCTTCTGGATGACCTCGTCGAGCGACTTCTGGCCGAAGTTGGTGATGGCCAGCAGGTCGTCCTCGTTCTTCTCGAGGAGCTCGCCCACGGTGTTGACCTGGGCCCGCTTCAGGCAGTTGCGCGGGCGCTCGGAGAGATCGAGGTCCTCGATGGGCAGGTCGAGGTCGGGCGAGCCCGACACCGACGCCGCCAGCTCGCCGAGCTCGAGGCCCTGGGGGGCGTCGCTCATGTCGGCCACGAGCGAGACCAGCGAGCGCAGCGTGTCACCGGCGGAGGCCAGCGCCTCGCGAGGGGCGATGGACCCGTCGGTCTCGATGTCGAGGATGAGCCGGTCGAAGTTGGTCGACTGCTCGACCCGGGTGGGCTCGATGTCGAAGGTGACCCGCCGCACCGGGGAGAAGATGGAGTCGATGGGGATGACCCCGATCGTGGAGGACCGCTTGTTGCGGTCGGCCGAGACGTAGCCGCGGCCCCGCTCGACCGTGAGGTCGAGGGCCAGCCGGGCCCGGTCGTTCAGCGTGGCGATGCGCAGCTCGGGGTTGAGCACCTCCACCTCGGACGGCAGGGTCAGGTCGGCGGCCGTGACCTCGGCCGGGCCCTGGACGTCGAGCCGCACCGTCACCGCCTCGTCGCTCACCGAGGTGAGGACGAGGTCCTTGAGGTTGAGGATGACGTCGGTGACGTCCTCCGTCATCCCGGCGATGGTGGAGAACTCGTGCAGGGCGTCGTCGAAGCGCACCGACGTCACGGCGGCGCCGGGGATCGACGACAGCAGCGTGCGCCGGAGCGAGTTGCCCAGGGTGTGGCCGAACCCCGGCTCGAGCGGGCCGATGGCGAAGCGTTGGCGGTTGCCCTCGGCCTCGTCGAGAGGCTCGACGGTGGGGCGCTGGATGACGAGCATGGGGAGGACTCCTACTTCGAGTAGAGCTCGACGATGAGCTGCTCGCGCACGGGCACGTCGATCTGCTCGCGCAGCGGGAGGTCGCGCACCGTCACGGTGGCACCGCCGTCGGACGTCTCGAGCCAGGCGGGCACCTGCCGGTCGATGGTGTCGAGGTTGTGCCGGATCACGATCATGGACTTGGCCTTGTCCCGGAGGGACACGACCTCGCCACGCCGGAGGTTGTACGAGGGGATGGTCACCCGACGGCCGCCGACGGACACGTGGCCGTGGCGCACGAGCTGGCGGGCCTGGGCCCGGCTGGCGCCCCACCCGGCGCGGTAGACGACGTTGTCGAGGCGGGTCTCGAGCATCCGCAGCAGCACCTCGCCGGTGATGCCCTGCTGGCGCACGGCCTCGGCGTAGAGGTTGCGGAACTGCTTCTCCATCAGGCCGTAGATGCGGCGGGCCTTCTGCTTCTCGCGCAGCTGGACCAGGTACTCCGAGTCCTTGCGGCGGAGCTGCGTGCGGCCGTGGTCACCCGGGGGGTACGGGCGGCGCTCGATCGGGCACTTCATGGTGTCGCACTTGGCGCCCTTGAGGAACAGCTTCATCTTCTCCCGTCGGCACAGGCGGCAGACGGGGCCGGTGTAGCGGGCCATCAGACCCTCCGGCGCTTGGGGGGACGGCAGCCGTTGTGGGGCACCGGGGTCACGTCCTTGATGCCGGACACCTCGATGCCGGTCGCCATGATCGAGCGGATGGCGGTCTCCCGGCCGGAGCCGGGCCCCTTCACCAGGACGTCGACCTTGCGCACGCCGTGCTCCATGGCGCGACGGGCGCACTGCTCGGCCGCCATCTGGGCGGCGAAGGGCGTCGACTTGCGGGAGCCCTTGAAGCCGACGTTGCCGGCCGAGGCCCACGCGAGGACGTTGCCCTCGGTGTCGCTGATGCTGATGATCGTGTTGTTGAACGAGCTCTTGATGTGGGCGACCCCGTAGGCGACGTTCTTGCGCTCACGCCGCCGCGGGCGCCGTCCCCCTGGCTTGGGCTTGGGCACGGGCTACTTCCTGACCTTCTTCTTGCCGGCGACGGTCTTCTTGGGACCCTTCCGGGTGCGGGCGTTCGTGTGGGTGCGCTGGCCGTGGACCGGCAGGCCGCGCCGGTGGCGCAGGCCCTGGTAGCACCCGATCTCCATCTTCCGCTTGATGTCCTGCGACACCTCGCGGCGGAGGTCCCCCTCGACCCGGAGGTTGGCGTCGACCCAGGTCCGGAGCCGGTTGACCTCTTCGTCGGTGAGGTCGCGCACCCGGGTGGCGGGATCCACGCCGGTGGCCTCGCACAGGGTGCGGGCGACGCTCGGGCCGATGCCGAAGATGTAGGTCAGCGAGACCTCGAGCCGCTTCTCCCTCGGGATGTCGACCCCGGCGATGCGCGCCACCTCAGCCCTGCCGCTGCTTGTGGCGCGGGTTCTCGCAGATGACCTGCACGCGCCGATGGCGGCGGATGACCTTGCACTTGTCGCACATGCGCTTGACGCTGGGACGGACCTTCAACAGCTTCCCCTGAACTACTTGTAGCGGTAGGTGATGCGACCCCGGGTGAGGTCGTACGGCGTGAGCTCCACCTGGACGCGGTCGCCCGGGAGGATCCGGATGTAGTGCATCCGCATCTTCCCCGAGATGTGGGCCAGCACCTCGTGGCCGTTGTCGAGCTCGACTCGGAACATGGCATTGGGCAGCGGCTCGGTGACCTTGCCCTCGAGCACGATCGCGTCTTCCTTGGGCTTCGGCAGTGCGGGACCTCCGGGGAGGAATCGGGCGACGATTGCGGCCGGCCGGCGAGCGCGCCCGCGCGGCCCCGACCGGGGGTGCAACGGTAGCGCCTGACCAGCGATCTTCCAAGTGCCGCAGGGGTCGACCGGCCCCCGGCGCCGGGCGCCGCCGAGGCTACGCGAACATGAGCGGGTGCCGGCACCCCCTGCCATCTCGCTGGTGGTGCCCGCGTACAACGAGGAGGAGCTCCTCGAGGGCACCATCTCCGAGCTGAGCGAGGCCCTGCGCAAGCGCCAGGTGCCCTTCGAGCTCCTGGTGGTGGAGAACGGCTCGCAGGACCGGACCCGGGAGCTGGCGGAGTCGCTGACCGGCGTCGTGCCCGAGCTCCGGGTGCTGAGCCTCCCCGAGGCCGACTACGGCCGGGCCCTGCGCACGGGCCTCCTGGCCGCCGAGGGCGCCGTGGTCGTGACCTTCGACGCCGAGTACTACGACTTCGACTTCCTGGACGAGGCCGTGGCCCGCATCACCGCCCCCGACGGGCCCGTCATCGTCATCGGGAGCAAACGGGCGAAAGGGGCGCAGGACACCCGCCCCTTCCACCGGCGGGCGGTGACGGCCGGCTTCTCCTCGCTGCTCCGGCTCGGCTTCGGCCTCCGGGCCAGCGACACCCACGGGATGAAGGCCCTCGACCGGGTCCGCATCCTCCCCGTGGCGAACACCTGCCAGCTCGGCCGGGACCTGTTCGACACCGAGCTCGTCATCCGGGCCGAGCGGGGCGGCCTGCCCGTGGAGGAGGTCCCGGTGCTCGTCGAGGAGCGGCGCCCCTCCCGCACGTCCATCCGCAGCCGGGCCGTCCGCAGCCTCCTCGGACTGGTGGAGCTGCGCCGGGCCCTGCGGAGCACCCCCGCTTCGTGACGACCACGGACGCCGCCGAGCAGCGGCACGCTGCCGGCGCCGTGTCCGGCGACGCCGGCCGCCGGGCGGGCGGCGGCCCGCCGGTCACCGGGTGGTTGCGGGGCACGGCGATGGCCCGGGTGGCCGTGGCCGTGACGCTGCTGCCCATCGTGGTGGCCACGGCGCGGGGCATCGCCCGGGGGTGGCTGCCGGTGGGCGAGAACGCCCTGTTCCAGATCCTCCCGAAGGACGTCTTCAGCGCCCACCCGCCGCTGCTCGGGCTGGCCTCGTCGGCCTCGCTCATCACGGGGACCGACGTCCACCACCCGGGACCGCTGATGTTCGACCTGCTGGCCCCGCCGGTGGCCCTGTTCGGCGGCCCCGGGGTGGGGGTGGGCATCGCGCTGATCAACGTGGCGGCGGTGATCGGCATCGCCGCCTTCGCCTGGCGGCGGGGCGGGCCCCTCTTCGTGGCCGGCGCCATGGCCGTGGTGAGCGCCCTCCTGTGGTCCATGGGCAGCGAGCTGCTCTACGACCCCTGGAACCCGCACGGGATCCTGCTGCCCTTCCTGTGCTTCCTGGTCCTGGTCTGGTGCGCCGCCGACGGCGACCCCGCGGCGCTGCCCTTCGCCGCCGTGGCCGGGAGCCTGGCCCTCCAGACCCACCTGAGCTACAGCCTCCTCGTCCCCGTGCTGGGGCTGTGGTGCGTGGCCGCGCTGCTGGTGGCCGCCCGCCGGGCCCCACCGGGCAGCGACCTGCGGCGGCGCCTGCGGCGGTCCGGTCCGGTGGCCCTCGTCGTCCTGCTGCTGTGCTGGGCGCAGCCGTTGGGCCAGCAGCTCTTCGGCGCCGGGCCGGGCAACCTCACCGAGCTGCTGGCCAGCTCGAAGGAGTCCGGCGACTCGGTGGGCCCCCGGTTGGCGGTCCGCATGGTGGCCCGGATCGCCACCGAGCCGCCCTTCTTCCTCCGACCCTCGTTCCGGAAGGGGTGGATCCCGTCGACGACGATCGTCGTGGACCCGTCCTCGGCCGACCTGCCGATCCTGCCCTTCGCCGTGGGGTCACTGGTGGTGCTCGTCGCCGTCCTGGGGGCGCTGGCGTGGGCCGCCCGCCGCCGGTGTGATGCGACGATCGTCCGGCTGCTGGTGACCGTCCTGCTGGCCCTCGGCCTGGCCCTGCTGACCGCCGTCCGGGCACCGCTCGGCTACTTCGGGATCCCCATGCACCTGTTCCGATGGCTGTGGGCGGTGGCCGCCTTCGCCTTCCTCGGCATCCTGCTGGCGCTGCTGCGCCGCGTGCCCGGACGCTGGTGCCCGCCGCCGTGTTCGTGCTGACCCTGGTGGCGGGCGGCCTGTCGGTCGCCAACCTCCCCACCAGCGACCAGGGCACGATCAACCTCCCGGGGTCGATCGAGGTGGTCGAGGACCTCAACGGGCAGCTCGGCCCCCTCGAGGGAGCGGGCCCCTTCCTGGTCGACGTGCCCGACCGCTTCAGCGACCCGTACGGGTCGGCGGTGATGGCCGAGCTCCAGCGGCGGGACATCCCCTTCGTGGTCCAGAAGGGGTGGGAGCGCCAGGTGGGGCCCCAGCGGCTGCTGGGGCCCGGCGATGCGGAGGCCGCCCTGCGGGTGGTGACCGGTGATGCGGGCCGGCTGCCGGGCCCTGGTCAGGACCGGGTGGCGTTCCACGACGGCCTGGACGCCGGCGAGCGCCGGGAGCTGGACGAGACCTGGGCGGCGGTGGAGCTGGCCGCCAGGTCGGGGCAGCTCCGGCTGGACGAGGAGGGGCAGGCCGCGCTCCGGGACGGCGAGCTGCCCTTCTACGCCGACCCGTTCGACGACGCGGCCGTGCAGCGGCTCCAGCAGACCCGGGGCCTGACCCGCCTGGTGGACGAGGGCTGGCTCGACGTCGATCCCGAGCTGGCCCGCACGGTCGAGCGCTACGTCGACCTCCAGAAGCGGGCCGACGACCTCACGGTGGCCGTCCTCCTCGACTCCCTCACCCCCGACGAGGAGGCCGGGCGCACCTGACCGTTCGTTCTTTGGTTCTCTCCCTACAGCTCCTGTAGGGAGAGAACCGAAAGAACGGTGCACTAGAGCAGCGTGAGGACCTCGGGGCCGTCGGGGGTCACGGCGATGGTGTGCTCGAAGTGGGCCGAGAGGGAGCCGTCGGCGGTGACGACGGTCCACTGGTCGCCCAGGACCCGGGTCCCGGCCCCGCCCAGGTTGACCATGGGCTCGACGGCGAAGACGTGGCCGGCCCGCAGCTTCATGCCCCGCCCGGGCGGCCCGTAGTTGGGCACGCCGGGCTTCTCGTGCATCGCGGTGCCGATGGCGTGGCCCTCGTACTCCTTCACCACGGAGAACCCGGCCCCCTCGGCCACGGTCTGCACGGCGTGGCCGATGTCCGACAGGCGGTTGCCGTCCCGCAGCTGCTCGATGCCGGCCCTGAGGCTCTCCTCGGTGACCAGCAGCAGCTTCTCGGCCTCGGACGAGATGGCCCCCACGGGCCAGGTGTAGGCGGCGTCGCCGTGGTAGCCGCCCACGATGGCCCCGGCGTCGATGGAGACGACGTCGCCCTCCTCGAGCCGGGTGTCGTCGGGGATGCCGTGGACGATGACCGAGTTGGGCGACGTGCAGATGACCCCCGGGAAGGGGGGCATGCCGAAGGGCCCGTAGCCGAGGAAGTTGGACCGCGCGCCGTTGCGCTCGATCACGTCCCGGCCGATGCGGTCCAGCTCGCGGGTGGTCACCCCGGGGCGGATGGCGTCCCGGATGCGGGCGTGCATCTCGGCCACCACCCGGCCCGCCTTGCGCATCGTGGCGATCTCGTCGGTCGACCGGCGCACGCCCTGCCTCCTCTCGCGTTCCTACGGTTCCCGTCGGCGGTCGATGGTACGGACCAGCCGGTCGGTCACGTCGTCCGGGTGGCCCGTGCCGTCGACCACGTCCAGGAGCCCCTTGGCCTGGAACCACTCGATGAGGGGAGCGGTCTCACGGTCGTAGAGGGCGAGGCGCTGGGCGATGGCCTTCTCGGTGTCGTCGTCCCGCTGGACCACGTCGCCGCCGCAGACGTCGCACACCATGCCGTACTTGGGCGGCAGGTCGACGGAGTAGTTGGTCCCGCAGTCGTTGCACAGCCGCCGGGAGGCCAGCCGGGCCAGCACGATGTCCCTCGGCACCTCGAGGTCGATGACCACGTTGATGCCCCGGGGCGACGTGATCTCGAGCAGGGCCTCGGCCTGGGCCACCGTGCGGGGGAAGCCGTCGAGGACGAAGCCCCGCGTGCGGGTGTCGTCCCGCTCGAGGCGCTCGTCGACGATGCCCACCATGATGTCGTCGGGGAGCAGCTCGCCGGCGTGCATGTACTCCTCGGCCTTGCGACCGAACTCGGTCCCCTCCCGCACGGCGGCGCGCAGCATGTCCCCAGTGGAGATGTGGGGCACGACGTAGTGGCGCGAGAGCCGGGCGCACTGGGTGCCCTTGCCCGCGCCCTGTCGGCCCAGGAGGACGAGGCGGGCGCCGGGGATCATGGAGCAGCGGTTACTTCAGGAAGCTCTCGTAGTTCCGCATCATGAGCTGGCTGTCGATCTGCTTCATGGTCTCGAGGGCCACGCCCACGGCGATGAGCAGCGACACGCCCCCGAATCCCTGGAACCGGTCCACGCCCCACAGCACGAGGAGCAGCGCCGGGATGAGGGCCACGGCGGCGATGAAGAGGGCGCCCGGCAGGGTGATGCGGGAGAGGATCTTGGCCAGGTGCCGCTCGGTCTGGGGCCCGGGCCGGATGCCCGGGATGAACCCGCCCTGCTTGCGGATGGTGTCCGCCTGCTTGGCCGGGTCGAACGTGATGGCCGTGTAGAAGTAGGCGAAGAAGATGATCAGCGCGCCGTAGATGGCGATGTACACGAAGTTGTCGGGCTGGAGCAGGTTGTCGTCGATCCAGCCCCGCACGCTGTTGCCGAAGCCCTCCGTGGGAAGGACGTTGGTCAACAGGACCGGCAGGTAGAGCACCGAGCTGGCGAAGATGATGGGGATGACGCCCGACTGGTTCACCTTCAAGGGGATGTAGCTCGACTGGCCGCCGTACTGCCGGCGGCCCACCACCCGCTTGGCGAACTGCACGGGGATGCGGCGCTGCCCCTGCTCGATGAAGACGATGGACACGAGCACGCCCAGGGCGATGAGGACCACGGCGGCGAACTTGACGTTGCCGTCCTCCCGGAAGACGGCGGCGCCGTCGAAGGGGATGGTGCTCACCACCGAGGCGAAGATGAGCAGCGACATCCCGTTGCCGACGCCCCGCTGGGTGATGAGCTCGCCCATCCACATGAGCAGGGCCGTGCCCGCAGCCAGCGAGAGGACCACGAGCAGGACCCGTGGCACCGTGAAGTCGGGGATCAGGTCGATCTGCTCACTGCCGAACAGGCCGCCACCGCCGTTGTGGAAGAGGAAGGCCAGACCCGTCGCCTGGAGGACGGCCAGGGCCACCGTCAGGTAGCGGGTCCACTGGGTGATCTTCTTCTGCCCCACCGCCCCCTGCTGCTGCCACTGCTCGAGCTTGGGGATGACCACGGCCAGGACCTGCATGATGATGCTGGACGTGATGTAGGGCATGATCCCGAGCCCGAAGATGGCGAAGCGGGTCAGGGCACCGCCCGAGAACAGCGCCAGGAACCCGAGCACGCCGCCCTCCTGGGCCTGGTCCTCGAGCTGCTGTACAGCGTCGAAGTCGACCCCTGGCGTCGGGACGTGCGACCCGAACCGGTACAGAGCGATGATGACGAGCGTGAACAAGATCTTGTTCCGCAGGTCCGGGATCCGGAACACGTTCTTCAGGCTGGAGAGCACCTGGCGGCTCCTGGGACGGTTTGGGGGGGAGACCCGCCCGCCTACCGGTTGGTGAGGGCGTTGCCCTTGGCGGGAGGACGGCCGTGGCCGAAGGGCGGGGGCAGGACCTCAACGGTACCGCCCGCAGAAGTGATGGCCCGCTCGGCGCTGGCCGAGAAGGCGTGGGCCCGGACCCGGACGGCCCGGGTCAGCTCACCCCGGCCGAGGACCTTCACCAGGCCGTGCTTGTGGACGAGGCCGGCGGCCCGCAGGGTCTCCGGGGTCACCTCGTCCCCGCCGACGGTCTCGAGGGTGTCGAGGTTGACCACGGCGTACTCGACCCGGAACGGGTTCTTGAAGCCCTTGAGCTTGGGAACCCGCTGCTGGAGGGGGAGCTGGCCGCCCTCGAAGCCGACGGGGACGGTGTCCCGGGCGCCCTGGCCCTTGGTGCCCCGGCCGGCGGTCTTGCCGCCCTTGCCGGCGGTGCCGCGGCCGACCCGGCGACGGTCGCGCTTGGAGCCCGCTGCGGGGCGCAGGTCGTGCAGCTTCACGTCGCCTCCTCCTCCACGGTCACGAGGTGCGGGACCCGGGCCAGCATGCCCCGGATCTCGGGTCGGTCGGGCAGGACGCGGCTGCGGCCGATGCGGCCCAGGCCGAGCGCCCGCAGCGTGCCGCGGTGCTTTGGCTTGGTGCCGATGGCCGAGCGCACCTGCGTCACCTTGAGGTCGGGCATGGCTAGGCCACTTCCGTCGGCGGGGGCGCGGGCGCCCGGTTGGTCTCCCGGTAGGCCCGCAGGAGCCCCGGGGGCGTGATCTCCTCGGGGTCCTTGCCCCGGGTGCGGGCCACCTCGTCGGGCCGGCGCAGCGCCTGGAGGCCGGCCACGGTGGCCCGGGCCACGTTGATGTGGTTGGCCGAGCCCAGCGACTTGCACAGCACGTCGTGCACGCCGGCCTCCTCGAGGATGACCCGGGCGGCGCCGCCGGCGATGACCCCGGTACCGGGGGCGGCCGGCTTGAGCAGGACCCGGGCGGCGCCGTAGACGCCGAGCACCGGGTGGATGATGGTCGTGCCGGCCAATGGCACCTCGAAGAGGTTCTTCTTGGCGTCCTCGGTCCCCTTCTGGATGGCGAGGGGCACCTCCCGCGCCTTGCCGTAGCCGAGGCCGACCCGGCCGGCGCCGTCGCCCACCACCACCAGGGCGGCGAACTGGAACCGCCGGCCGCCCTTCACCACCTTGGCCACCCGCCGGGGGCGGGTGATGAGCCGGCTGTCGCGCAGCTGTGCCTCTGCCATGGACCTCAGACCTCCAGACCGGCGGCGCGGGCCGCCTCGGCCACGGCCGCCACACGGCCGTGGTACTGAAACCCGCCCCGGTCGAAGACGACGGCGGTCACGCCGGCTGCCTTCGCCCGCTCGGCCACCAGCCGCCCGACGGCGGTGGCGGCCGTGACGTTGCCGGTGCCCCCGGCGCCGCGGACCTCGGCCTCGAGGCTCGAGGCGGCGGCCAGGGTGCGCCCGCTGCGGTCGTCGATGACCTGGGCCACCACGTGGCGGTTCGAGCGGAACACGGCCAGACGGGGGCGCGAGGGCGACCCCGAGACCGACTTGCGGACACGGCGGTGCCGGCGCAGCCGCGCCGATCGCTTCTGCTTCGCTGACGTCGTCATCACTTGCCTGCCTTGCCGGCCTTGCGCTGGACCCGCTCGCCGGCGTAGCGGACCCCCTTGCCCTTGTAGGGCTCGGGCTTGCGGAGGGCCCGGATCTCGGCGGCCACCTGGCCCACCGCCTGCTTGTCGATGCCCTCCACCACGATGCGGTTGGGGGCGGGGACGGTGAAGGTGATGCCCTCGGGCGCCTGCACCGACACGGGGTGCGAGAAGCCGAGGGCGAGGTCGATGCGGGACGGCCCGCCGGCGGTGGCGCGGTAGCCCACGCCGACGATCTCCAGCTCCTTGCGGAAGCCGGCGGTGACGCCGGTGACCATGTTGTCCAGGAGCGAACGGGCCAGGCCGTGCAGGGCGCGGCTCCGCCGCTCGTCGTCGGGCCGCTCCACCAGGAGCCGCCCGTCGTCCTGGCGGACGGTGATGGGATCGGGGAGGTCCCGCTCGAGGCTGCCCTTGGGGCCGGACACGGCCACGTGGTCGCCGTCGATGCGGACCTCGACGCCGCTGGGGACGGGGATGGGGGAACGTCCGATGCGACTCATCGCGAACCCGCCTCCCTCACCACACGTAGCACAGGACCTCGCCGCCCACCCGGCGCTCGCGCGCCTCGCGGTCGGTCATGAGGCCCTGGCTGGTCGACAGCACGGCCACGCCCAGCCCGCCGAGCACCCGCGGCAGGCGGTCGGCCTGGCGGTACACCCGCAGGCCGGGCTTGGACACCCGCTTGATCCCGGCGATGGACCGGGCCCGATCGGGGCTGTACTTCATCTGGACGGTGAGCACCTTGCCCGGGCGCGCCGGGTCGTCGTCGCTCTTCCAGCCGGCCACGTAGCCCTCCTTCTGGAGGACGGCGGCCAGCGACTCCTTCAGCTTCGAGGAGGGCATGCGCACCTCGTCGTGGTAGGCGACGTTGGCGTTGCGCAGCCGGGTCAGCATGTCGGCGATGGGGTCGGTCATTGTCATGTGACGATCGCTCCTCCCCCGCCTACCAGCTGGCCTTGGTGACGCCGGGAACCTCGCCCGCGTGCACCATCTCGCGCAGGCAGATGCGGCAGAGCCCGAAGCGGCGGTAGACGGCCCGGGGCCGCCCGCACCGCCGGCACCGGGTGTAGGCGCGCACCTTGTACTTGGGGGTGCGCTTCTGCTTCTCGATCAGGGCCTTCTTCGCCATCAGGCGTCTCCTCGGCGGAACGGGAAGCCGACGGCGTCGAGCAGCGCCCGACCCTCGGCGTCGGTGCGGGCGGTCGTCACGATGGTGACGTCCATGCCGCGGGGGGCGTCGACCTTGTCGTAGTCGATCTCGGGGAAGATCAGCTGCTCGGTGACGCCGAACGTGTAGTTGCCCCGGCCGTCGAAGCTGTCCGTGGGCAGGCCCCGGAAGTCGCGGATGCGGGGGATGGCGAGGGCGATCAGGCGGTCGAGGAACTCCCACATGCGGTCGCCCCGCAGGGTGACCTTGGCCCCGATGGCGTTGCCCTCGCGGAGCTTGAAGCCGGCGATCGAGCGCCGGGCCCTGGTCACCACCGGCTTCTGGCCGGCGATGGTGGTCAGGTCCCGCACCGCGCCCTCGAGGAGCGCGGGCGACTGCACCGCCGCCCCCACGCCCATGTTGAGGACGATCTTCTCGAAGCGGGGGACCTCCATGATGTTGCCGAGGCCCAGGGCGTCCTTGAGCTGGGGGCGCAGCTCCTCGTCGTAGCGGGTGCGCAGCCGGGGCCGGGCGCGGGGCGTGGCGTCGGTGACGGCCATCAGAGCTCCGCTCCCGTGCGCCGGCAGACCCGGACCTTCGTGCCGTCGGGCTGGATGCGGTAGCCCACCCGGGTGGGCCGGCCGTCGCTCGGGCTCACGACGGCGACGTTGGACACGGGGATGGGCATGTCCCGCTCGATGATGCCGCCGGACTGGTTGACCCGGGTCGGCTTCTGGTGCTTCTTCGCCGTGTTGACGCCCTCGACGATGAGCTTGCCCTCGGTGGGCAGGGCGCGCAGCACCGTGCCCTCCTTGCCCCGGTCCTTGCCGGTGAGCACGCGGACGCGGTCGCCCTTCTTGATCTTGAGACCTGCCATCTAGAGCACCTCTGGTGCGAGCGAGACGATGCGCATGAACCGCTTGTCCCGCAGCTCCCGGCCGACGGGGCCGAAGATGCGGGTGCCGCGGGGCTGCTGCTGGTCGTTGATGAGGACGGCGGCGTTCTCGTCGAACCGGATGTACGAGCCGTCCGGCCGCCGCTTCTCCTTCTTCACCCGGACGACGACGCACCTGACGACGTCGCCCCGCTTCACCGCCGCGCCGGGGATGGCGTCCTTCACGGTGGCCACGAAGATGTCCCCGATCGAGGCGTAGCGGCGCTTGGAGCCGCCGAGCACCTTGATGCAGAGGACCTCCTTGGCCCCGCTGTTGTCCGCCACCCGGAGGCGCGACTCCTGCTGGATCATCGGGCCCTCTCGAGCACTTCCAGGAGGTGCCACCGCTTGCGCTTGGACAGCGGTCGCGTCTCGCGGATGCGGACCCGGTCACCGACGCGGGCGTCGTTGAGCTCGTCGTGGGCCAGGAACTTGGAGGTGCGCTGGACCGTCTTGTCGTACCGCGGGTGGCGCACCCGGTCGACGACGCGCACGACGATGGTCTTGTCCATGCCCGTGGAGGCCACCAGGCCCTCCCGGACCTTGCGGCGGTTCTCCCGGACCTCGGCGGTGCTGGCGTCGCTCATCTCGTCCCCTCGGCTGCCTCGGCAGCCTCGATCTCCCGCTCCCGCAGGAGGGTGTGGATCCGGGCCACCTCCTTGCGGAGGTCCCGGAGCCGGGCGCTGTTCTCGAGGCGCCCGGTGGCGTTCTGGAAGCGGAGGTTGAACAGCTCCTCCCTGGCCTCGGCCAGCCGGTCGACCAGCTCGGCGTCGCCCAGGGCCCGCAGGGCCACGATCGGCGCCGGCATCAGACCTCCTCCATGCTGGCCCGGGTCACGAACCGCGCCCGGATCGGCAGCTTCTGGATGGCCCGCTCCATGGCGCCGCGGGCCAGCTCCTCGTTCACCCCGGCCAGCTCGAACAGCACCCGGCCGGGCTTGACCACGGCCACCCAGCGCTCCGGGTTGCCCTTGCCCGAGCCCATGCGGGTCTCGGCCGGCTTCTCGGTGACGGGCTTGTCGGGGAAGACGTTGATCCAGACCTTGCCGCCGCGGCGGACGTGGCGGGTCATGGCGATGCGGGCGGCTTCGATCTGGCGGGCCGTGATCCAGCCCGGCTCGAGGGCCTGGATCCCGTACTCGCCGAAGGTCACCCGCGTGCCGCCGGTGGCGTCGCCCGTGAGGCGGCCCCGGTGCTGCTTGCGGTGCTTGACCTTCTTCGGCATCAACATGGCAGCTACTCCGCGTCGCCCCGGAAGTGGGGGGCCTCGTGGTGCTCGGACGCCCGGGTCAGGCGCTCGATCTCCTCCTCCTCGGCGAGGAGGCGCTCGAGCTCGGGATCGGCCTCCTTGATGATCGGCTCGGCCTCGGTGGCGGCGTCGGTCCCCTCGGGGGCGCCTTCGGGCGGGGCGGCCTCGCCGTCGGGCCGGCGACGGCCGCCGCCGGCGCTCACGACCTTGCGGGGACGGGCCGAGCCCGAGGTCTCGCCGACGGCCATGGCCGCCTCGCGGGTGGCCTTGTCGTCGCCGGAGGTCTTGTAGGGGAGGATGTCGCCCTTGTAGATCCAGACCTTGACGCCGATGCGCCCGTAGGTCGTCTTGGCCTCGCGGAAGCCGTAGTCGATGTCGGCCCGGAGGGTGTGCAGGGGCACCCGGCCCTCCCGGTACCACTCGGTGCGGCTCATCTCCGCCCCGTTGAGGCGGCCCGAGCACTGCACCCGGATGCCGAGCACGCCCGCCTTCTGGGCGTTCTGGACGGCCCGCTTCATGGCCCGGCGGAAGTTGACGCGGCCGGCCAGCTGGTCGGCCACGCCCTGGGCGATGAGGGCGGCGTCGAGCTCCGGCTGCTTGATCTCCTGGATGTTCAGCTGGACCTTGTTGTTGCCCGTGATCTTGGTCAGGCGGCCCCGGAGGCGGTCGGCCTCGGCCCCCCGGCGCCCGATGACGATGCCCGGGCGGGCGGTGTGCACGTCGACCCGCAGGCGGTCACGGGTGCGCTCGACCTCGATGCGGCTGATGGCCGCGTGGGGCAGCTCCTTCATGAGGTCGGTGCGGATCTGCCAGTCCTCGCTCAGGTAGTCGATGTACTCCCGGTCGCTGAACCAGCGGGACTTCCAGTCCGTGGTGACACCGAGGCGGAAGCCGTAGGGGTTGACCTTCTGGCCCATCAGGCACCGCCCTCGTCCCGGGCGTCCTCGTCCTCGGCGGCCAGCTCGGACTCAACCGACCCGCCCACGCCCCCGGACTCACGCACACCGGCCACGTGGTCGGCGTCAACGGCGTCGTCGTCGTCCTCGGCTGCCTCCACGGCGGCGGCCTGCTGGTCGACGATGCCCTCCTCCTCGGCCACCTCGGCCGCTCCCTGCTCGTCTGGCATGTCTTTCTCCTCTGCTGCTTCCTCAGCGGCCGCCACGGCGGGCGCCTGCTGATCCACGATCCCCTGCTCGTCCTCGGCCTCGGCCACCGCCGCGGCCTCGCCGCCCGCGCCCCGACGGCGACGACGCCGCCGGCCCGACTCGACCGCCTGCTGGGCCGCCACCCGGGCCGCACGGCTGCCGGGCCGCGACTGCTCCTTGGCCCGCCGGCGCTCGAGCATCTCCTCCGGCATCCGGCTCACGATCACCGTGATGTGGCAGCTGCGCTTCCGGATGCGGGTGGCCCGGCCCCGGGCGCGCGGGCGGAAGCGCCGCAGCGTCCGGCCCTCGTCGGCGAAGCAGGCCGAGACGAAGAGCTCGTCGCCCGCCTGCTCGTCGTTGTGCTCGGCGTTGGCGACGGCGGAGTTCAGCAGCTTGCGGACGGCGATGGCGGCGTCCCGCTCCGAGAACTGGAGGATCTCGTCGGCGGTGCGGACGTCCTTGCCCCGGATCAGGTCCAGCACGGCCCGCGCCTTCGACGCCGACATGCGGGCCTGGCGGAGCACGGCCCGGGTGCCGGGCCGCTCGTTGGTGCGGGTCGTCGCCGTCGCCATGGTCACCGCCGTCCCGAGCGCTCTTGGCCGGCGTGGAATCGGAAGGTGCGGGTGGGCGCGAACTCGCCGAGCTTGTGGCCCACCATCGACTCGGTGATGTAGACGGGCACGTGCTTGCGGCCGTCGTGGACGGCGATGGTGTGCCCCACCATCTCGGGGATGATCGTGGAGCGCCGGCTCCAGGTCTTGATGACCCGCTTCTCGTTGTTGGCGTTGAGGCCGTCCACCTTCTTGAGCAGGTGGTCGTCGACGAAGGGGCCCTTCTTCAGGCTGCGGGGCACGCCGAACCTCCCTAGCGCCGCGCGCCGCGGGTGCGGCGCCGGCGGACGATGAGCCGGTCGGAGTCCTTGCGCCGGGACCGGGTGCGGCCCTCGGGCTTGCCCCAGGGCGACACGGGGTGGCGCCCACCGGACGTCTTGCCCTCGCCACCACCGAGCGGGTGGTCGACGGGGTTCATGGCCACGCCCCGGGTCTGGGGCCGGACGCCCTTCCACCGGTTGCGGCCGGCCTTGCCCAGCTTGACCAGCTCGGCCTCCGGGTTGCCGACCTCGCCGACCGTGGCCCGGCAGTCGATGGGCACGCGGCGCATCTCGGTGCTGGGCAGGCGCAGGGTGGCGAAGTCGCCCTCCTTGGCCACGAGCTGCACGCTCGACCCGGCGCTGCGGGCCAGCTTGGCGCCGGCGCCGGCCTTGAGCTCGACGTTGTGCACCGTGGTGCCCACGGGGATGTAGCGGAGGGGCAGCGCGTTGCCGGGCCGGATGTCCGAGCCCTGGCCGCTGCGGAGCTTGTCGCCGACCCGGACGCGGGAGGGGGCGACGATGTAGCGCTTCTCGCCGTCGTGGTAGTGCAGCAGGGCGATCCGGCTGTTCCGGTTGGGGTCGTACTCGATGGCGGCCACGGTGGCGGGCACGCCGTCCTTGTCCCGCTTGAAGTCGATGACCCGGTACTGCTGCTTGTGGCCGCCGCCCCGGTGGCGCGCCGTCTTGCGCCCGTAGTTGTTCCGGCCGCCGGTGCGGCCCTTCGGGACGACGAGCGAGCGCTCGGGCTTGTCCTTGGTGATCTCGGCGAAGTCGGCGACCGTCTGGAAGCGACGACCGGGGCTGGTGGGCTTGCGGCTGCGGAGCGGCATGGAGGATCCCCTCAGCTCTCGAACAGGTCGATGCGGTCACCCTCGACGAGGGTGACGATCGCCCGCTTGGTGTCGGGACGCCGGCCGAAGGTGAGGGCTCGCCGGTTGCGCTTGCGCTTGCCCTTGCGGTTGGCGGTGGTCACCTTGAGGACCTTCACGTCGAAGATCGACTCGATGGCCTGGCGGATCTGGATCTTGTTGGCCTCGGGGTGGACCTTGAAGGTGTAGGCCCCCTCGTCGAGCAGGCCGTAGGACTTCTCGCTCACCACGGGCTCGAGGATCACGTCGCGCGGTTCCATCAGGCCCCCTCGGCTGCCGCTGCGGGGCGGGGCAGCGTGGCCTCGGTGAAGACCACCCAGTCCGAGCACACGACGTCGTAGGCGTTCAGCTCACCCACCGAGAGGACGTGGACCTCGGGGAGGTTGCGGAAGCTCTTGGCCGCCACCTCCTCCTCGGGCCCGAGGACCACCAGGACCCGACCCTCGAGGCCGAGGGCGGCGAGGGCCAGGCGGGCCTCACGGGTCTTGGGCCCGGCGAAGTCCCAGCGGGACACCACCACCACCTTGTCCTCGGCGGCCCGGTCCGACAGGGCCGAGCGCAGGGCCAGCTTCACCATCTTCTTGGGGGTGCGCTGGCGGTAGGAGCGGGGCTTCGGGCCGAGGGCCACGCCGCCGCCCCGCCACTGCGGGGAGCGGATGGAGCCCTGGCGGGCCCGGCCGGTGCCCTTCTGGCGCCAGGGCTTGGCCCCGCCGCCGCGGACCTCGGCCCGGGTCTTGGTGCTCTGGGTGCCGGCCCGGGCGGCAGCCAGCTGGGCGGTCACGACCTGGTGGAGGACGGGAACGTTGGGCTCGATGCCGAAGGTGGTGGCGTCGAGCTCGACGGTGCCGGTCTCGGCGCCGGCCGGGTCGCGCACGGTCACGGTGGCCATCAGGCGCCGCCCTTGACGGCGTTGCGGATGAGCACGAGCCCGCCACGGGGGCCGGGCACGGATCCCTTCACGAGCACCACCTCACGCTCGGGGTCGGCGGAGACCACCTCGAGGTTCAGGGTGGTGACCCGCTCGGCGCCCTTGCGGCCGGCCATGCGGGTGCCCTTGAACACACGGGCGGGGGTGGCACAGGCCCCGATGGCCCCGGGGGCCCGGTGGACGCGGTGGGCGCCGTGCGACCCGGGCATGCCACCGAAGTTGTGACGCTCCATGGTCCCGGCCATGCCCTTGCCCCGGCTGACGGCGGTCACGTCGATGCGCTCGCCGGCGACCAGGAGGTCGGCCCCGAGCTCCTGGCCCACCTCGTAGCCGGTGGGGTCGTCGAGGCGCAGCTCGACGAGCCGCTCGCCCGGCTCCACGCCGTTCTTGGCGAAGTGGCCGGCGGCCGCCTTGGTGAGCTTGCGGGCCGGCCTGGTCCCGTAGGTGACCTGGAGGGCGCCGTAGCCGTCGGTGCCCTGCGTCTTCACCTGCACGACGCGACACGGGCGCACGGACACGACGGTGACGGGCACGACGCGGTTGGCGTCGTCCCACACCTGGGTCATGCCCACCTTCTCGCCCACGATCGCCTTGTTCGCCATGTCGGCCGTGCCTTCTCACGGAAACGCTCCGCCATGTGACATGGCGGAGCGGAGGTCGGTTGTGCCCGGCGGTCCCCACCCGAGGGCGGGCGCACCAGGACATCGGGCCCCGCCACAGCAGCGGGGGCAACTCTCTGACTGTACCGACTCGCCGTCGGCGGGCCAAACCCGCTTCGACGAGGGCTTATGCGGTGAGGATCTTGATCTCGATGTCGACGCCCGCCGGCAGCTCCAGCCGCTGGAGGGAATCGACGGTCTTGGCCTGTGGCTCGAGGATGTCCAGGAGGCGCTTGTGGATGCGCATCTCGAAGTGCTCCCGGCTGTCCTTGTCCTTGTGGGGGGACCGGATCACCGTGTAGCGGTGCTTCTCGGTCGGCAGCGGGACGGGCCCCCGGACCGTGGCCGCGGTGCGCACGACCGTCTCGACGATCTTCTTCGTCGACTGGTCGATGATCTCGTGGTCGTACGCCTTGAGCCGGATCCGGATCTTCTGAGCCACGTCTGCGCTGCCGTCGCTACTTGATGATCTTCGTGACCTGGCCGGCGCCGACCGTGCGCCCGCCCTCACGGATGGAGAAGCGGAGGCCCTCGTCCATGGCGATGGGGCTGATGAGCTCCACCGTCATGGGCGTGTTGTCGCCGGGCATGACCATCTCGGTGCCCTCGGGCAGGACGATGTGCCCGGTGACGTCCGTCGTCCGGAAGTAGAACTGCGGCCGGTAGTTGTTGAAGAACGGCTTGTGCCGGCCGCCCTCCTCCTTGGTGAGGATGTACACCTGGCCCTCGAAGTTGGTGTGGGGGGTGATGGAGCCGGGCTTGCAGAGCACCTGGCCCCGCTCGACCTGCTCCTTCTTGGTCCCCCGCAGCAGGGCGCCGATGTTGTCGCCGGCCTGGCCCTCGTCGAGGATCTTCCGGAACATCTCCACGCCGGTGCAGATCGTCTTCTGGGTGTCCTTGATGCCGACGATCTCGACCTCGTCGCCGGTGTGGACCACGCCCTGCTCGACCTTGCCGGTGACGACGGTGCCGCGGCCGGTGATGGTGAAGACGTCCTCGATGGGCATGAGGAAGGGCTTGTCCAGCTCGCGCTGCGGCTCGGGGACGTAGGAGTCCACCGCCTCCATCAGCTCGAGCACCTTCGGGGTCCACTCGGCGTCGCCCTCGAGGGCCTTCAGCGCCGAGACCCGGATGACCGGGGTGTCGTCGCCGGGGAACTCGTACTCGTTGAGCAGCTCCCGCACCTCGAGCTCGACGAGGTCCAGCAGCTCCTCGTCGTCGACGGCGTCGGCCTTGTTGAGCGCCACCACGATGTAGGGCACGCCCACCTGGCGGGCCAGCAGCACGTGCTCCCGGGTCTGGGGCATGGGGCCGTCGGCGGCGGAGACCACGAGGATGGCGCCGTCGACCTGGGCGGCGCCGGTGATCATGTTCTTGATGTAGTCGGCGTGGCCCGGCATGTCGACGTGGGCGTAGTGCCGGTTCTCCGTCTCGTACTCCACGTGGGCGATCGAGATGGTGATGCCGCGGGCCTTCTCCTCCGGCGCCTTGTCGATCTGGTCGAAGGGCGTGAAGGAGGTCGTCGGGTTGGCGTCGTGGAGGACCTTGGTGATCGCCGCGGTGAGGGTGGTCTTGCCGTGGTCGATGTGGCCCATCGTCCCCACGTTCACGTGCGGCTTGTTGCGCTCGAACTTGGCCTTGGCCATGGTCGCTCCTACGTCCTGTTGATCGGAAAGCTGGTCGGTGCGTTCACTCGCCGCGGACCCGGGCGACGATCTCGTCCGCCAGGCCCTTCGGGACCTGCTGGTACGAGTGGAACTGCATGGTGTAGGTCGCCCGCCCCTGGGTGCGCGACCGGAGGTCGGTAGCGTAACCGAACATGTCGGAGAGCGGGACGGTGGCGCGGATCACCATGCTGTTGCCCCGCTGCTCGCTGCCCTCGACCCGCCCGCGGCGGGCGCTGAGGTCGCCGAACACCTCGCCCATGTAGTCCTCGGGGGTGACCACCTCGACGGCCATGACGGGCTCGAGGAGCACGGGCTTGGCCCGGCGGGCGGCCTCCTTGAAGGCCATGGACCCGGCCACCTTGAACGCCATCTCCGAGGAGTCGACGTCGTGGGCGGAGCCGTCGGTGAGGATGGCCCGCACGTCGACCACCGGGTACCCGGCGAGCACGCCCGAGTCGAGCGTCGACTGGATGCCCTGGTCCACCGAGGGGATGAACTCGCGGGGGATGCGGCCGCCGGTGATCTTGTCGATGAACTCGTAGCCGCCGCCGGGGCCCGTGGGCTCGAGGTCGATGACCACGTGGGCGAACTGGCCGGCGCCACCGGTCTGCTTGACGTGGCGGTAGACGACCTTCTGCACGGGGGCGGTGATCGTCTCCCGGTAGGCCACCTGGGGCCGGCCCACCGTGGCGTCGACCTTGAACTCCCGCAGCATGCGGTCGACGATGACCTCGAGGTGGAGCTCGCCCTGGCCGGAGATGACGGTCTGGCCGGTCTCCTCGTCGGTCCGCACCTGGAAGGTGGGGTCCTCCTCGGAGAGGGCCATGAGGGCCTTGGACAGCTTGTCCTGATCCGACTTCGTCTTGGGCTCGACGGCCACGTGGATGACCGGCTCGGGGAACTCGATGGCCTCGAGGACGATCGGGGCGTTGGGGTCGCTGAGGGTGTCGCCCGTCGTCGTGCCCTTGAGGCCGATGGCGGCCACGATGTCGCCCGAGAAGACGGCGTCCTTGTCCTCGCGGTGGTTGGCGTGCATCTGGAGGATGCGCCCGACCCGCTCCTTGCGGTCCTTCGTCGAGTTGTAGACGTACGAGCCGGCTTCGAGGGTGCCCGAGTAGACCCGGAAGTACGTGAGCTTGCCCACGTGGGGGTCGCTCATGATCTTGAAGGCGAGGGCCGAGAAGGGCTCGCTGTCGTCCGCCGGCCGCTTCAGCTCCTCGATGCCCTTCGGGTCCATGCCGGTGATGGCCGGCAGGTCGAGGGGGCTCGGCAGGAAGTCGACGATGGCGTCGAGCATGGGCTGGACGCCCTTGTTCTTGAACGCCGAGCCGCACAGCACCGGCACGACGTAGTTCTGGATGGTGCCGACGCGCAGGGCGCGGCGGAGGTCGGCGGCCGTGATCTCCTCGTCGCCGAGGTACTTCTCGAGGACGGTGTCGTCGAAGGCCGACACCGCGTCGATCAGCTGGTGGCGCGCCTCCTCGGCGGCGTCGACCAGCTCGGCGGGGATGTCGGCGACCTCCCACTGCTCGCCCTTCCCCTCGGCGTCGGTCCAGACGAGGCCCTTCATCCCGAGGAGGTCGACGACGCCGCGGAAGTGGCCCTCGGCCCCGATGGGGAGCTGGACCACGGCGACGGTGGCGCCCAGGCGGTCGGTGATGGAGCCGACGGCGGCCTCGAAGTCGGCCCCGATGCGGTCCATCTTGTTGATGAAGCAGATCCGGGGGACGCCGTACTTGTTGGCCTGGCGCCAGACGGTCTCGGACTGGGGCTCCACGCCGGACACGGCGTCGAACACGGCCACGGCGCCGTCGAGGACCCGCAGCGACCGCTCGACCTCGACGGTGAAGTCGACGTGGCCGGGCGTGTCGATGATGTTGATCCAGTGGTCCTTCCACTGGGTCGTGGTGGCCGCGGAGGTGATGGTGATCCCCCGCTCCTGCTCCTGGACCATCCAGTCCATGGTGGCGTTGCCCTCGTGGACCTCGCCGAGCTTGTAGTTGCGCCCCGTGTAGTAGAGGATCCGCTCGGTCGTCGTGGTCTTGCCCGCGTCGATGTGGGCCATGATCCCGATGTTGCGGGTGCGGGCAAGTGGGAACTGTCGAATTGGTACAGCCATGGTGAACGGGTCCTGCTCCGGGAGGGGGGAACGTGGCTCGACGGCGCGTCCGAGGAAGCGCCCCGGGCGCTCTGACCAGGATACGTGCCAGGGACCGGAGTCCCTACACCATTGGCGCCGGCGGGCGGGGAGCTACCAGCGGTAGTGGGCGAAGGCCCGGTTGGACTCGGCCATCTTGGCGAGGTCCTCCCGGCGCTTGACGCTGGCGCCGATGCCGTTGGCGGCGTCCATGAGCTCGCCGGCGAGCCGGGCGGCCATGGTCTTCTCCCGGCGCTGGCGGGCGTAGCCCACCACCCAGCGGATGGCCAGGGTGGTCGACCGGCGGGGGCGCACCTCGACGGGCACCTGGTAGGTGGCACCGCCCACCCGGCGGCTCTTCACCTCGAGCTGGGGCTTGACGTTGTCGATGGCCCGCTTGAGGGTGGCCACCGGGTCGGCCCCGGTCCGCTCCCGGATGGTGTCGAGGGAGTCGTAGACGATGCGCTCGGCCAGGGAGCGCTTGCCCTCCTGGAGGACCTTGTTGACCACCTGGGTCACCAGGAGCGACCGGTAGATGGGGTCCGGCATGAGGTCGCGCCGGGGGGCGGGGCCGCGGCGGGGCACGTCAGCCGCCCTTCTTGGCGCCGTAGCGGCTCCGGGCCTGCTTGCGGTTGCGCACGCCGGCGGCGTCGAGGGCGCCCCGGATGACCTTGTAGCGCACGCCCGGGAGGTCCTTCACCCGGCCGCCGCGCACCAGGACCATCGAGTGCTCCTGGAGGTTGTGCCCCTCGCCCGGGATGTAGGCGGTGATCTCCATGCCGCTCGTCAACCGGACGCGGGCCACCTTGCGGAGCGCCGAGTTCGGCTTCTTCGGGGTGTTCGTGTACACGCGGGTGCACACGCCCCGACGCTGGGGAGCGCCCTTGAGCGCGGCGGTCTTGCCCTTGTCGGGCTTGTCCTCGCGGCCCTTTCGGACGAGCTGTTGGATCGTGGGCACGGCGCTCCAGGGGGGGTTTGACGGGCGACCGGCCATCGTACGGCCGGCGGGTGCCAGGGGCAACCGGCCCCTGGTGAGTACGGTCGCCGCGGTGAGGCTCACCGAGGTCCACGTGCCGGTGTTCCCGCTCGAGCGGTTCCTCCCCCTGATCGGGGACGAGCGGGGGACCCAGCTGCTGGAGACGGCGGAGAAGGCCCGGGAGGTGCTCGCCGACCGGACGGTCTGGAACATCAACACGACCGCCACCGGTGGCGGTGTGGCCGAGATGCTCCAGACCCTCCTCGGCTACAGCCGGGGGTCGGGCGTGGACGCCCGCTGGCTGGTCATGGCCGGGGACACCGAGTTCTTCCGCCTGACCAAGCGGATGCACAACTTCTTCCACGGCAGCGCGGGCGACGGCGGCGAGCTCGGGAAGGCCGAGCGGGCCCACTACGACGAGGTGTCGGGGGCCAACGGGCAGGAGCTGGCGGCGATGGTGCGGCCGGGGGACGTCGTCCTCGTGCACGACCCCCAGCCCGCCGGGTTGGTGCCGGTGGTCAAGGCGTGCGGCGCCTCGGTGATCTGGCGCAGCCACATCGGGATCGACACCGCCAACGAGTTCACGGACGCGGCGTGGGCCTTCGTGCGGCCCTACATCGAGCAGGCCGACGTGTGCGTCTTCTCCCGCGAGGCCTACGTGCCGGGCTGGCTCGAGCGGCCCGTGCGGATCATCGCCCCGTCCATCGACCCGTTCTCGGTGAAGAACGCCGAGCTGCCCGACGAGAACGTGCGGGCCATCCTCACCCACGTCGGCCTCATCCGGGGCGAGCCCGACACGGTGCCCACGTTCCACCGCCTCGACGGCTCCCCGGCCCGGGTCGACCACGTGGCCGACATCCTGCGGGCGGGACCGCCGCCCCCGCCCGACGCGCCGCTCGTCATCCAGGTGTCCCGGTGGGACCGGTTGAAGGACATGAAGGGCGTGATGATGGGCTTCGCCGAGGAGCTCGACGGGACCACCGAGGCCCACCTCGCGCTCGATCGGGCCCAACGTGAGCGGGGTGGCCGACGACCCCGAGGGGGCCGAGGTCCTCGACGAGTGCATCGACGCCTGGCAGGACCTCCCCCACTCGGCCCGGGCCCGGATCAGCCTCGTGTGCCTCCCCATGCACGACACCGAGGAGAACGCTGCCATCGTCAACGCCGCCCAGCGGCACGCCACGATCGTCGTGCAGAAGAGCCTGGCCGAGGGCTTCGGGCTCACCGTGTCGGAGGCCATGTGGAAGGCCCGTCCGGTGGTGGGCAGCTGCGTGGGCGGCATCCAGGACCAGGTCGACGACTCGTGCGGGATCCTGCTCCAGGACCCGACGGACCTGGCGGCGTTCGGCGCCGCCCTGCGCGACCTGCTCGACGACCCGGGGAAGGTGCAGCAGATGGGTGAGGCGGCCCGCAAGCGGGCCATCGACCACTTCATCAGCACCCGCCACCTGTCCCAGTACGTCGAGCTGATGACCCAACTGGTCAACGGCGACTTCCAGTAGCGGCCAGCTGCGGGGCCGGGGCGGGCCAGGCTCGCTCTTTGTCGACTTGGCAACCCCTGAGGTAGCCAACTCGACAACGAGCGGAGGGCGGGCGCGGAACGGCCGGCCCCTGAGGGCCGGCCGTCGTCGCTTCGTGCTGGGGGGAGGACCGGCTAGGCCGAGTCCTCGCCGCGGTACTCGCCCATGTCGGTGACGTTGCTGTACGCCGCCTCGGCGTAGGGGTCGGCCGTGGCCCCCTCGTTGCCCAGGCTGGCCAGCCAGGCGGCGGCATCGGCCTCGCCGCCCTCGCCCTCCGAGGACCAGAACTGCATGGGCTCGTAGTCCGGCGCCTCGGTGTCGAAGCTCCGGTAGCGACCCATGCCCGTCCCGGCCGGGATGAGCTTGCCGATGATGATGTTCTCCTTGAGACCGAGCAGCGGGTCCGAACGGGACTCGATGGCGGCCTCGGTGAGCACCCGGGTCGTCTCCTGGAACGACGCCGCCGACAGCCACGAGTCCGTGGCCAGCGACGCCTTGGTGATGCCCATCAGCTCGGGCCGGCCCTCGGCCGCCACCTTGCTGTCGGTGACGAGCGAACGGTTGACGTCGGCGTAGATGCGGGCGTCGACCCGCTCGCCGGGGAGGAACGTCGAGTCGCCGGGCTCCTGCACGGCCACCCGGCGCGTCATCTGCCGGACGATCAGCTCGATGTGCTTGTCGTGGATCGACACGCCCTGGTCCCGGTACACCCGCTGCACCTCGTTGACGAGGTACTGCTGGGTCTCCCGGACGCCCTTGATCTCGAGCAGCTCCTTCGGGTCCCGGGGGCCCTCGACCAGCGGATCGCCGGCCCCGACCTCCTGGCCCTCCCGCACCTCGATGCGGGCGGGGCTGGGCACCGTGTAGCTGTCCTCGCTGCCGTCGTCGCCGACGACCGTGATGGTCCGGCCCCGGCCCTCGTCCTCGGCCATGCGCACCACACCCGAGGTCCGCGACAGCGTCGCCTTCCCCCGGGGGCTGCGGGCCTCGAAGAGCTCGACCACGCGGGGGAGGCCGCCGGCGATGTCGCCGCCGGAGCCCGCCACACCACCGGTGTGGAAGGTCCGCATGGTGAGCTGGGTGCCGGGCTCGCCGATGGACTGGGCGGCGATGACGCCCACCGCCTCGCCGAGCTCGATGTGGTTGCCCGTGGCCAGCGAGCGGCCGTAGCAGGCGGCGCACACGCCGTGCTCCGCGTCGCAGGTGAGCACGGAGCGCACCCGGACCCGGTCGACGGTGGGGTCGTCCCGCAGGGCCGTCAGCTGGTCGGCGGTGAGCATGGTGCCGGTGGTCAGCGTGGTGCCGTCCTCCAGCGTCACGTCGTCGACCAGCACCCGGCCGTCGAGGCGGGTCTCGAGGTACGAGCGCCGGCCGGCGGAGTCGGGGATCGACGCCCTCGATCCACACGCCACGGCTCGTCTCGCAGTCCTCCTCGCGGACGATGAGCTCCTGGGCCACGTCGACGAGCCGGCGGGTGAGGTAGCCGGAGTCGGCGGTGCGCAGGGCGGTGTCCACGAGGCCCTTCCGGGCGCCCGGGGTGGCGATGAAGTACTCGAGCACCGCCAGGCCCTCGCGGAAGTTGGACTTGATCGGGCCGCGGGATGAAGTCGCCGCGGGGGTTGGTCACCAGACCGCGCATGCCGGCGATCTGGCGGATCTGGAGCATGTTGCCTCGGGCGCCCGAGCTCACCATCATCTCGATGGGGTTGAAGGTGTCGGACTCCATGCCGACGCGCATGGCGGCCTCGACCCGGCCCGTGGCTTCGGTCCAGATCTCCACCTCCTTCTGCCGGCGCTCGCCGTCGGTGATGATCCCCCGCTTGAACTGGGTCTCGACCTTCTCGGCTTCCTTCTCGTACTGGTCGAGGATCGAGCGCTTCTCCCTCGGCGTGCGCACGTCGTCGATCGAGAAGGTCAGCCCCGACTGGGTGGCGTAGCGGAAGGCGATGTCCTTGATGCGGTCGACCGTCTCGGCCACCACCGCCTTGGTGGAGCCCTCCGACAGCCGCTCGACGATCGTGCCGATGTTGGTGGCCCGCTTGCCGACGATGTCGTTGACGAAGCCGTAGTCGGCCCGGTAGCCCTCGGGCAGCGCGTGGTTGAAGAGGATGCGCCCGGCCGTGGTCTTGACGTAGGCCCGGTGGCCGTTGCTGGCCACGGGGTCGACGAGCTCGGGGATGCGCACCTCGATCGGCGCGTGGAGCGTCGAGCGTCCCCTCCTCGAGCGCCCGCTCCACCTCGTGCACGTTGCGGAACACGCGGCCGGCGCCGGTGCCGCCCTCCTTCATGAGGGTGAGGTAGTAGCAGCCGAGGACCATGTCCTTGGTCGGCGTGATGATCGGGCGGCCGTTGGCCGGCGACAGGATGTTGTTGGCCGACAGCATGAGGACCCGGGACTCGGCCTGGGCCTCGGCCGACAGCGGCAGGTGCACGGCCATCTGGTCGCCGTCGAAGTCGGCGTTGAAGGCGGTGCACACCAGCGGGTGGATCTGGATGGCCTTGCCCTCGACCAGCACGGGCTCGAAGGCCTGGATGCCGAGGCGGTGCAGCGTGGGCGCCCGGTTCAGCAGGACCGGGTGCTCCTTGATGACCTCCTCGAGCACGTCCCACACCTGCGGGCGCCGACGCTCGACCATGCGCTTGGCCGACTTGATGTTCTGGGCCAGCTCGGTGTCGACCAGCCGCTTCATGACGAAGGGCTTGAACAGCTCGAGGGCCATGAGCTTGGGCAGGCCGCACTGGTGCAGCTTGAGGGTCGGGCCGACCACGATGACCGAGCGGCCCGAGTAGTCGACGCGCTTGCCCAGCAGGTTCTGGCGGAACCGGCCCTGCTTGCCCTTGAGCATGTCGGACAGCGACTTGAGCGGGCGGTTGCCCGGCCCGGTGACGGGCCGGCCCCGGCGGCCGTTGTCGAACAGGGCGTCGACGGCCTCCTGGAGCATCCGCTTCTCGTTGTTGACGATGATCTCGGGGGCGCCGAGGTCGAGCAGGCGCTTCAGCCGGTTGTTGCGGTTGATGACCCGGCGGTACAGGTCGTTCAGGTCCGACGTGGCGAAGCGGCCGCCGTCGAGCTGCACCATCGGGCGCAGGTCGGGCGGGATCACCGGGACGACGTCGAGGATCATGGCCCGGGGGTCGTTGACCCGGCGGCCGTGCTCGTCGCGCCGGTTGAAGGCGGAGACGATCTTCAGCCGCTTGATCGCCTTCTGCTTGCGCTGGGCCGACAGCGGCCGCTGCGCCCTCGGCCGGCTCGATGGCGCTCGCGGAGCTTCTGCTCCTCCTCGTCGAGGTCGATGCGGCTCGAGCAGCTGGGCGATGGCCTCGGCGCCCATGCCGCCCTCGAAGAACTCGCCGTAGCGGTCGCTGCAGCTCGCGCCACAGCAGCTCGTCCTCGATGATCTTGCGGCCGTGCAGGTCGCGGAACTCGTCGAACGCCCGCTGCACGAGCTCGAGCTCGGCCTCGGCCCGCTCGCGGACGTTGGCCAGGTCGCGCTCGGCCAGGCGCTGGCGCGCCTTGACGTCGGAGTCCTTGGCGCCCTCGGCCTCGAGCTGCGCCGACCTCCTCCTCGAGCGCCTTGTACCGGCGGTCGATGTCGAGGTCGAGCTGCTTGCGGATCTCGGCGAGCTCCTCGTCGAGCTCGGCCTCGAGGTTGGGCAGCTCGGCGTGGCGCCGCTCGTCGTCGACCCAGGTGACGAGGTTGGCGGCGAAGTAGATGACCTTCTCGAGCTGCTTGGCCTTCAGCTCCTCACGGGGCTCGATGCCGGCCAGCAGGTAGGCCAGCCACGAACGGGTGCCGCGGAGGTACCAGATGTGGATGACGGGCGCGGCGAGCTCGATGTGGCCCATGCGCTCGCGCCGGACCTTCGGCGGGTGACCTCCACGCCGCAGCGCTCGCAGATGATGCCCTTGAACCGGACGCGCTTGTACTTGCCGCAGTAGCACTCCCAGTCCTTCGTCGGACCGAAGATCTTCTCGCAGAAGAGCCCGTCCTTCTCCGGCTTGAGGGTGCGGTAGTTGATGGTCTCCGGCTTCTTGACCTCGCCGTTGGACCACGTGCGGATGGAGTCCGCCGTGGCCAGTCCGATCCGCAGCTGGTCGAAATCGTTGACGTCCAACAACGTCAGATCCTCTCCCTACGCCGCTCGTCCTCTTCGTCTGAACCCCGCTCCGGCCGGCTGAGGTCGATGCCCAGCTCCTCCGCCGTGCGGAACACGTCCTCGTCGAGCTCCCGCATCTCGATCTGCTCGCCGGTGGTGCTCAGCACCTCGACGTTGAGGCACAGGGCCTGCATCTCCTTGATGAGCACCTTGAAGCTCTCGGGGATGCCGGGCTCGGGGATGTTCTCGCCCTTGACGATCGCCTCGTAGACCTTCACCCGGCCGAGGACGTCGTCGGACTTGATGGTGAGCAGCTCCTGGAGGCAGTAGGCGGAGCCGTAGGCCTCGAGGGCCCACACCTCCATCTCGCCGAAGCGCTGGCCGCCGAACTGGGCCTTCCCGCCGAGGGGCTGCTGCGTGATCATCGAGTACGGCCCCGTCGACCGGGCGTGGATCTTGTCGTCGACGAGGTGGGCCAGCTTCAGGATGTAGACGTAGCCGACCGTGATCGGGTTGTCGTACTCCTCGCCGGTGCGGCCGTTGTGGAGCCGGGCCTTGCCGTCGCTCCCCATCGAGGCGGGTGCCGTCGGCGCCCTCGGGGTTGAGGTTCTCGAAGATGCTCTGGATCGTCGGGTGCTTCCCGGCGTCCTCCTCCTCGTCCCAGTGGGCGCCGTCGAACACCGGCGTGGAGATGAAGGTGGCCGGCGCGGTGACGGGCCGGGTCTTGGTCTCGGTGCCCCGCACCGACGGCACGCCGACGGACGAGCCGTTGCTGCCCCAGCCCCAGCGGGCGGCCCACCCGAGGTGGGCCTCGAGCACCTGCCCCACGTTCATCCGGCTCGGCACGCCGAGCGGGTTGAGGATGACGTCGACGGGCGTGCCGTCGGCCAGGAACGGCATGTCCTCGACCGGCAGGATCTTGGAGATGACGCCCTTGTTGCCGTGACGGCCGGCGAGCTTGTCGCCGACGCTGATCTTGCGCTTCTGGGCCACGTACACCCGGACCAGCTGGTTGACGCCCGGCGGCAGCTCGTGGTTCTCGTCCCGGCTGAACACCTTGACGTCGATGACCTTGCCCTCTTCGCCGTGCGGCACCTTGAGGCTGGTGTCCCGGACCTCGCGGGCCTTCTCACCGAAGATGGCGCGGAGGAGGCGCTCCTCGGGGGTGAGCTCGGTCTCGCCCTTGGGGGTGACCTTGCCGACCAGCACGTCGCCGGGGCCGACCTCGGCGCCGATGCGGATGATCCCCCGCTCGTCGAGGTCCTTCAGGATCTCCTCGGAGAGGTTCGGGATGTCCCGGGTGATCTCCTCGGGGCCCAGCTTGGTGTCGCGGGCGTCGATCTCGTGGCTGTGGATGTGGATCGACGTGAGGACGTCGTCCTTCACCAGCCGCTCGCGAGAGGATGATGGCGTCCTCGAAGTTGTAGCCCTCCCACGGCATGAAGGCGCAGAGCAGGTTCTTGCCGAGCGCCAGCTCGCCGTGGTCGGTGGAGGGGCCGTCGGCGAGGACGTCGCCCTCCTTGACCTTGTCGCCCTCGCCGACGAGGGGGCGCTGGTTGATGCAGGTGTCCTGGTTCGACCGGCGGAACTTCTGGAGCCGGTAGACCGCGGCGCCCGCGCTGACCCGTACTCGACGGTGATGGAGTCGGCGCTGACCTCGGCTGACCGTGCCGTCGGCCTCGGCGATGACCATCGTCGCCGCCGTCACGGGCGGCCCGGCTCTCGACACCGGTGCCGATGTAGGGCGCCTCGGCCCGCACCAGCGGCACGGCCTGCTTCTGCATGTTGGCGCCCATGAGCGCCCGGTTGGCGTCGTCGTGCTCGAGGAAGGGGATGAGCGCGGTGGCCACCGAGACGATCTGCTTCGGGGAGACGTCCATCAGCTGGACCTCCTCCGGCGGTCACCGAGGAGATCTCGGTGGTGGCGCCGAAGAAGACGTCCCGCTCGAGCTGGAGCTTGAGGTCCGACAGCGAGGCCGACTGGGGGCTGCGGCGCACGAGGACGCGCGCCTCGCGGAAGGTGCCGTCGTCGTTGAGCGGCGCGTTGGCCTGGGCGACGACGTACTCCTCCTCCTCGTCGGCGGCCAGGTAGACGATCTCGTCGGTCACCCGGCCGTCGACCACCCGGCGGTAGGGCGACTCGATGAAGCCGAACTCGTTGACCCGGGCGAAGGTCGCCAGGGCGCCGATGAGGCCGATGTTCGGGCCCTCCGGCGTCTCGATCGGGCACATGCGGCCGTAGTGCGAGAAGTGGACGTCCCGCACCTCGAAGCCGGCCCGCTCGCGGCTGAGGCCGCCCGGGCCGAGGGCCGAGAGGCGGCGGCGGTGGGTGAGCCCCGACAGCGGGTTCACCTGGTCCATGAACTGGCGACAGCTGGCTGGTGCCGAAGAACTCCTTGATGGCGGCGACCACCGGCCGGATGTTGATGAGCGTCTGGGGCGTGATGGCCTCGACGTCCTGGGTGGTCATCCGCTCGCGGACGACCCGCTCCATGCGGGACAGGCCGATGCGGACCTGGTTCTGGATCAGCTCGCCCACCGACCGGATGCGCCGGTTGGCGAAGTGGTCCTGGTCGTCGAGGCGGTAGCCCGCCTCGCCGTCGGCCAGGTTCAGGAGGTAGGTGCAGGCGGCCAGGACCTCGCAGCGGCTGAGCGTCGACTGGTCGGGCTCGGGGCGGTCGAGGTCGCTGAGGCCGAAGACCTCCTCGAGCTTGTCCAGCTCGGCGCCGAGCTTGCGGTTGAGCTTGTAGCGGCCGACCCGGCTGAGGTCGTAGCGCTTCGAGTTGAAGAAGGCGTTCTCGAAGTAGTTGCGGGAGGCGTCGGGGGTGGGCGGCTCGCCCGGCCGGGCCCGCTTGTAGATCTCGATCAGCGCCTCCTCCTGGGTGGGAGCGAGGTCGCGGTCCTTCTCCCACTGGCCCTCGAGGAAGTCGAAGTGGCGGACCAGCCGGTCGAGGAAGCCCGGGGCGTGCTCCTCGTCGTAGCCGAGGGCGCGCAGGAGGACGAAGAGGCTCAGGCGGCGCTTGCGGGCCACCCGGGTGCCGGCGGTGACGTCCTTGCCGGGCTTCTGCTCGACGTCGAACTCGATCCACTCGCCGCGGTAGGGGTGGATGGTGCCGGTGACGAGCTGGTGCTTGGCCAGGTTCCGGAGGCGGAAGCGCTCACCCGGCTGGAAGATGACGCCGGGGCTGCGGACGAGCTGGGAGACGACGACCCGCTCGGTGCCGTTGATGATGAAGGTGCCCTTGTCGGTCATCATCGGGAAGTCCCCCATGAAGACCGTCTGCTCCTTGATCTCGCCGGTGCTGGCGTTCATGAAGCGGGCCCGGACGAAGATCGGGGCGGAGAAGGTCATGTCCTTCTCCTTGCACTCCTCGACGGAGAACTTGGGCGGCGGCCGCAGGTCCTCGTCGTCGGGGTCGAACTCGAGCTCGAGGCGCAGCGTGCCGCTGAAGTCCTCGATCGGGCTGATGTCCCGGAAGGTCTCGGCCAGGCCGGTGGCCAGCAGCCACTCGAAGCGAGGCGCGCTGGATGGAGATCAGATCGGGGAGCTCGAGGACCTCGTCCAGGTTGGCGAAGGAGTAGCGGTCCCGGGTGGCGGGCAGGGTCGGCAACAGCAGCTCCTCTAGACGCAAGCGGGCAACGCGGCGTCGTGGGCGCGCGGGGTCGCCGAAGGAATCGGCAGTGCTGGGGCGCGGGCACGACAGCAAGAAGCGTACCGGGGTGCGCGCCAGTGCGCAACCCCCGGGTGCCGGAAGTCGGTGCAGGGTACGACGGAACGCCCGAGAGGTCAATGGTCTGGCCCCCAACACGGCTGTGACCAGGGCGTTCTTTGGCGATCTACCGACCCATGCGGTCGTCCGAGTACCAAAGGACGGGTGGAACGGGACGAGCGCCGGGTGCGGGTCTTCGGCACCCGGGCGGTGCTCGAGGCCCTGGCCGACCGCGCCGGTGCCCGTCGAGCGCCTCCTCGTGGCCCGGACGGCTCGGGGCGCCGGGGCCGAGGCGGTCCTGGCCGCCGCCGCCGAGCGGGGGGTGCGGGCCGAGCGGGTGGCCCCCGAGAAGGTCCACCGGGCCTCGGGCAGCCCCCACCACGACCAGGGCGTGGTGGCCGAGGTGGTGGCCGAGGGCATCGAGCCGCTCGAGGGCTGGCTGGACCGGCACCCGCGCGCCCGTGCCCGTGTGCCCTGCTCCTGCTGGACGGGGTCACGAACCCCGCCAACGTCGGGATGGTGGTGCGGTCGGCGGCGGGCGCCGGGCTCGACGGGACCGTGCTGCCGCGGACCGGCAGCCCCGACGTGGGTCCGCTGCTGGTGCGGGCCTCGGCCGGGGTGGCCCTGCGGGCCCCGCTGCTCCGGTGCGCCACCGCGTCGGGCGCGGTCGAGGCGCTGGCGGCGCGCCGACGTGGTGGTCGTCGGCCTCCGGGCGGCCGACGCGCCGTCGCTGTTCGACGCCGGGCTGCCGCCCCGGGCCGCCTACGTGCTCGGGAACGAGTCCGAGGGCATCTCGGCCGCCGTGGCCGAGCGGGTCCACGCGTGGCGGTCGCTCCCGCTGGCGGGCGGGGTCGAGTCGCTGAACGTGGCCGCCGCCGCCGCCGTCGTCGCCTTCGAAGCGGCGCGACGACGGGGCGGCGCTCCCGGTCCTGCTACTTGACCTCGACGGTGGCGCCGGCGCCCTCGAGCTGCGGCCCTGGCCTTCTCGGCGTCCTCCTTGGACACCTTCTCGAGGACGGGCTTGGGGGCGCTGTCCACGAGGTCCTTGGCCTCCTTCAGCCCGAGGCTGGTGAGGGCCCGGACCTCCTTGATGACCTGGATCTTCTTGTCGCCGGTGGCGGCCAGGACCACGTCGAACTCGTCCTGCTCCTCCTCGGCGCGGCACCGGCCCCGTCGCCCCCGCCGGCCGCCTGGGGGGCGGCGGCTGCCACCGGGGCGGCGGCGGTCACGCCGAAGCGCTCCTCGAAGGCGGCGAGCAGCTCGGACAGCTCCAGCACGGTCATGCCGGAGATGGCGTCGAGCACTTCTTCTTTGGTTGCCATGGTCTACGCCTCCTGGGGCGGGTCGGTGATCTCGGTGGTCTCGGTGGATCCGGTGGCCTCGGCGGCCTCGGCGCGGCGTCGGCCGCGGGGGCCTCGGCGGGCGTCGGCCGCGGCGGGCCTCGGCGGCGCGCTCGTGCCTCGGCGGGCTCGGCCGGCGCCTCGGCGGCGGGCTCGGGCGCCCCGCCCTTGGACTCGATCAGGGCGGACAGCCCGTAGGCCAGGTTGCGGGGCAGCGCCTGGAGGAGGCCGGCCAGCTGCTGGAGCGGGGCGGCCAGGCCGCCGGCCAGGCGGGCCAGCAGGACCTCGCGGGGCGGCACGTCGGCCAGGGCCCGGGCCTGGTCGGCGCTCAGCGGCCGGGATCCGAGGACCCCGCCCTTCATCACCAGCGCCGGGTTGGTGCGCCCGAAGTCCCGCAGGGCCCGGGCCACGCCGACGGCGTCCTCCCGGGCGAAGGCGATGCCCGTCGGCCCGGTCAGGAGCTCCTCGAGCTCGAGGCCCAGGTCCCGGGCGGCGAAGCGCACCAGGGTGTTCTTGTAGATCTTGTAGTCGCCCCCCGCGGCCCGGAGGCTGCGGCGCAGGTCGGCCAGCTCGCCGACCTTCAGGCCCCGGTACTCGGTGAGGAGGGCGGCGGGCGCGTTGGACAGGCGCTCACGCACCTCGTCCACGACGGCGACCTTCTCCGGCCTCGGGTTGTCCACGTTGCACCTCGGGTTCGCTGTCGACGCAGGCGAACGCGAACCCCTCGGGTGCCTCGGAGCTCACCTCACCGGGCGGGCACGGATGCCCCTTCGGCGCCAGGACGGCGCGACCTCGGGTCTGCGGCGACGGTCGGTTGTGGGAGGAAGGCTACCAGCCGGTTCAGGAAGCCCGGCCGGCCGGATCGGGCCGGGTCCGCGCCGGGTCGATGCGGACCCCGGGGCCCATCGACGACGAGACGCTCACCTTCTTGACGTAGCGGCCCTTGGCCGACGCCGGCTTGGCCCGGTTGAGCTCGTCGAGCACGGCGGTGAAGTTGGCCAGGAGGGCGTCCCCCTCGAAGCTGGCCTTGCCGATCGGCACGTGCACGTTGGCGCCCTGGCGCTCGGTGCGGTACTCGACCCGGCCGGCCTTGAACTCGGTGACGGCCTTGCCCACGTCGGTGGTGACGGTGCCCGTCTTGGGGTTCGGCATGAGGCCCCGGGGACCGAGGGTCCGGCCCAGCCGGGCCACCTTGGCCATGAGGTCGGGCGTGGCGATGGCGACGTCGAAGTCGAGCATGCCCCCCTCGACCTGGGCGACGAGGTCGTCGCCACCCACGTGGTCGGCCCCGGCGGCCCGGGCCTCGGCGGCGGCGTCCCCGGTGGCGAAGACCGCCACCCGGACGGCCCCGCCGGTCCCGGCCGGGAGCGAGACGGTGCCCCGGACCTGCTGGTCGGCCTTGCGGGGGTCGACGCCCAGCTGCACCGCCAGCTCCACGGTCTCGTCGAACTTGGTCGACGCCAGGCTGCGGACCAGCTCGAGGGCCTCGGACGGGCCGTGCAGGGCCTGGGGGTCGAACCGCCGAGCCGGCGTCGCGATAGCGCTTCCCGTGCTGGGCCATCAGCGCTGCGCCCTCCACCGTGACGCCCATGGAGCGGGCCGTGCCCGCCACCTGCAGCTTGGCCGCCTCGAGGTCGTTGGCGTTGAGGTCCGGGAGCTTGGTGGTGGCGATGGCCGTCAGCGCCTCCTGGCCCAGCGTGCCGGCACCCTCGCGGCCCGGGGTCGAGGACCCCTTCTCCACGCCCAGCGCCTCCCGGATGAGGACGGCGGTGGGCGGGGTCTTGGTGACGAAGGTGAACGACCGGTCCTCGTAGACCGTGATCTCGACGGGGACGATGGTGCCCCGCTGGGCCTCCGTCGCCGCGTTGTACGCCTTGCAGAAGTCCATGATGGCGACGCCGTGCGGACCCAGGGCGGTGCCCACCGGCGGTGCCGGCGTGGCCTGTCCGGCCGGGATCTGGATCTTCACGACGGCGGCGACCCGCCTCTTGGCCATGCTGTGGTTCCTTGCTTTCTGCTGGGCCCTGGCGCCTAGAGCTTGGCGACCTGGGCGAACTCGAGCTCGACCGGGGTCTCCCGGCCGAAGATGTTGACGAGGACCTTGACCTTGAGCTGGTCCTCGTTGATCTCGGCGATCTGGCCGGAGAAGTCGGCGAAGGGACCCTCGCGCACCCGGACGCTCTCCCCCACCTCGTACTCGAGCTTGGGGCGCTGGCGCCGGGGGGCGCCCTCGGTCTCGGCCTCGTCGGGCACGGCCAGGGCGGACTCGACGTCCTTGCGGGACAGCGGGACGGGCTTGCCGGCGGTGCCCACGAACCCGGTCACGCCGGGCGTGTTGCGGATGACGTCCCACGAGCGGTCGTCGAGGAAGCAGCGGACGTAGAGGTAGCCCGGGTAGACCTTCTTCTGGACGACGACCTTCTTGCCGCCCTTGAACTCGATCACGTCCTCCATGGGGATGACGACCTCGAAGATCGAGTCCTCCATGTTCATGGAGTGGATGCGGCTCTCGAGGTTGGACTTGACCTTCTTCTCGTAGCCCGACTGCGTGTGCAGGACGAACCAGTCGCCGGGCTTGTCGTAGGGGCTCTGCCGCGGCGGGCGGGCCACCTCCTCCATGAGGTCCTCGACGTCGATGGCCTCGGCGTCGGCGACGGTCCCGTCGGTCGGGGCCAGCGCCTCGTCGCCCGGCGCAGCGCCGGCAGCGGCGTCGCCGTCGTCGACGGGGGCGCCGGGGAGGAGGGCGACGTCCTCGTCCGGTGCATCGGCCGCCTCGACGCCGGCGCCGAGGATGAGGGCGGCCTCGTCGGCGCTGATGTCGCGGGGGGTCTCGTCGGTGGACTCGGGGGGCTCAGGCACGGCGCTCATCAATCGAAGAGGAAGAAGACGGACTTCGCGAAGGCGTAGTCCAGGACGAAGATGAAGGCGCCCAGCACCACCACCGTGATCAGCACGATGATCGAGTAGCGCGTCACCTCGGCCCGGGTCGGCCAGGCCACCTTGCGGAGCTCGCCCCGCACCTCCCGCAGGTACTGGCGGGGGGTGGTGCGCTCCTTGACCGGGCGGGGCGCCGGGCGGGGCTGCGGCTTGGCGCGCGCCGGGGCGCCGTCGGGGCCCAGCTGGCCCTGGCGCTGCAGCATGCGCTTGGTCTCTCGGTTCATCGCCATGTCGGCACCATCTTGTTGTGCGAGCGAGTGCGCCCCACCTGGCGCATGGCCCGGCGAGCAGGGCAGGAGGGACTCGAACCCCCAACCGCCGGTTTTGGAGACCGGTGCTCTGCCAAATTGAGCTACTGCCCTCCGGCCCGACCACGATAGCAGCGGCCCTCAGGCTGTCCCCTCCGAGGGGGGCCAGGTCAGGAGGCCAGGCGGTGCGGTCGGGGTATCGGCCGCGACCGGGACCGCGAGCCGCGGCGGAGGCCCGCCCCGGGAGCGGTTGGCCAGCACCCAGGCCACGCCGAGGCCGGCGGCGGCAGCGGCGCTGGCCACGGCGATCCCCCCGACGTAGGCCACCCGCCGCCCTTCGAGGAGGGAGCGCACGGCGTGGCCCTCGGCCGCCTCCTCGAGCGAGGCCAGGACCTCGGACACCAGCCCGGGGGCGGGGGCCAGCACCTCGGTGCGCAGCGTGCGCAGCGCCTTCAGCAGCTTGCGGTGCTGGGCCAGCTCGGCCTGGCACCGCAGGCAGCCCTCCACGTGCCGGCGGGCCCGGCGGTCGCGGAGCTCGCCGCCCTCGGCCACGCTGGCGAGGGCGTCGGCGAGGTCTTCACACCGCACGCGCCTCGGCCTCCTCGCCGGGCAACGGGAACAGCTGCTCCCGGAGCCGACGGCGGGCCCGGTGGAGCCGGACCTTGGCCGCGGGGACGGAGATGCCGAGCTCGGCGGCGATGGCCTCGTGGGGGAGGTCGTAGACGTCGCGGAGCACGACGACGGCCCGGAGCCGGGGCGGCAGGTCGGCCAGGGCGTCGTTCACCCGGTCGCGGAGGGCGCCGGCGGTGGCCATGGCCACCGGGTCGGTGTCGGGGTGCTCGTCGGCCAGCGGGGTGTCGTCGCCCAGCTGCTCGTGGCGGTGGCGGGAGCGCTTGCCGAGCGAGGTGGAGGCGCAGTTGGCGGTGATCCGGTAGAGCCAGGTGGTGAAGGCGGCGTCGCCCCGGAAGCGGCCGATGGCCCGGTAGGCCCGGAGGTAGGCCTCCTGCGCGACGTCCCGGGCGTCCTCCTCGTCACCGGTCAGGCGCAGCGCGAGGGTGTAGGTGTCGGCCATGGTGGCCCGCACCAGGGCCTCGAAGGCGGCCCGGTCGCCGTCCCGGGCGGCCGCGACGAGCTCGTCCGGGACCCGGGGCGCGGGCGCGGAGACGGGCGGGCTGGCTACCGCAGGCACGGGAGCCTCGAGGGTGGGGGAGGAACTCGCGGCGCGACGCACGGCCCCGGTCTAACGGGTCTCCTTGTGCAGGGTGTGGACCCGGTCCCACCGGCAGTACTTCTTCATCTCGATGCGCTCACGGTCGTTCACCTTGTTCTTCATGGTGATGTAGTTCCGCCGCTTGCACGTCTCACAAGCGAGCGTGACCTTGATCCGCTTCTCGTTGGCTCTGCTGGCCACCTTGGGGGCTCCCTCTGGACGACTTGACTTGTAGCGGCGGCCGGGCTCGAACCGGCGACCTCTCGATTATGAGCCGAGCGCTCTTACCAACTGAGCTACGCCGCCCGGAGTTCCCGGACGAGCCCCCTGTCAGAATCGAACTGACGACCTTTTCCTTACCATGGAAACGCTCTGCCGACTGAGCTAAGGGGGCGGGGCGCGCTGGACCAGCCGCGTCATGCCAGTGTACCCCGTCGTCCCCGTACCCTCCCCTGCGATGCACGTCCGCCGGGCCCGCCTCGACGACGCCGAGGCCCTGCGTGCCATCTACAACCTGGAGGTCACCACCTCCACGGTGACCTTCGACCTCGTGCCCCGAACCGAGGCCCAGCAGCGGGCCTGGCTGGCCGAGCGCAGCGGCGCCCACGCCGTGGTGGTGGCCGAGGAGGGCGAGGAGGTGCTGGGGTTCGGCGCCCTGTCCCCCTACCGCGACCGCCCCGCCTACACCACCACCGTCGAGGACTCGGTGTACGTGCGCCGTGACCTCCAGGGGCAGGGGGTGGGGCGGGCCCTCCTGGCCGAGCTGGTGGCGGTGGCGACCGCCTCCGGGTTCCACACCGCCATCGCCCGGGTGGTGGGCGGCCACGAGGCCTCGTTGGCCCTGCACCGGGGCCAGGGCTTCGAGCTCGTGGGCACCGAGCGCGAGGTGGGGCGCAAGTTCAACCGGTGGCTCGACGTGGTGGTCCTCCAACGGCTGCTGGGTCCCCCTTCCCCTTGAGCGGAGGTGGGAAGCTGCCGACCTGAGCGAAATGAGCGCGCGCCAGTCGGTCGGCGGCCGGCCCGCTCGGGCACGGGCCCTCCCCGACCCGCCGCCCGAGCTCGAGGAAGGGGTCGCCCGCGAAGCCTGGGTCCTGGCCGCGCGCATGCAGTACGAGATGCTGGCCGAGGCCAACGAGGAGGCCGAGCGGCTCCTCCACGAGGCCGAGCAGGCGCGGGTGGCGCTGCTGCGCTCGGCCGCCGACCTCCAGACCGAGGCCGGCGACGAGCTGGAGGGCGCCCGGGCCGCCCGCACCACCGCCGAGCGGGCGCGGGCCGACGCCGAGGCCGAGGCCTCCGCCATCCTCGAGGACGCCGCCCGCCGGGCCGAGCGGGTGCGGGCGTCGGCCGAGGACGAGGCCGCCCGGCTGCGGGCCGACGTGGAGACCGAGGCCATGGCCCGCCGGGCCGAGCTCGAGCAGGAGCTGGAGACGGCTCGCGCCGCCGCGGCCGAGCGCCAGCGCGTGTTCCTGGCCGAGCTCGAGGCCGACCGCACGAGGTTCGAGCGCGCCGCCGTCGACCAGCGGGAGGGGCTCCTCGCCCGCGCCCGGGCCGAGGCCGAGCAGCAGCGCCGGGTGCTCCTCGACGAGGCCGCGCTGCGCGTCGAGCGGGTCCTGGCCGAGGCGGCCGCCGCCGCCGACCAGCGCCGGGCGGCCGCCGAGCGCGAGGCCGGCGAGGTGCTGCGGGTCGCCCACGAGGGCGTCGAGCACCTCCAGGCCGACGTCATCGAGGAGGGCCGTCAGGAGGTCGGGCGCCTGCTGGCCCGGGCGGCGGCGGAGCGCGACGAGCTGCGGCGGGCGGCCGAGGCCGAGGCGACCCGCATCGTGGCCGAGGCCGAGCAGGTGGCCACCGTGCTCCGGTCCGAGGCGGCGCGGGCCTACGCCTCGCAGGTCCAGCCTGCGCCCGCCCCGGCGCAGGCGCAGCCCCCGCCGCCCACACCGCCCCCGGCCCGCACCCCGCCGCCGCCGGCGCCACCGGCGGCCGACAGCCCGCCCACCGGACCCACCCGGATCGTGACCACGGCCGGCCCGGTGCCGATCCCGGGGGCCTCCGGGGCCTCCTCGGCGCCGCCGATGGCGCCGGCCCCGAACCGTCCGCGGCGCCTCAGCGCCGAGCGGGTGCGCCAGGCCCGGGCCCGCCTGGCCGGCGGGCCGGCCACGGGCCGGTCGCCCGATGGTCGTGAGTCGGGGGACGGGGCCGAGGGCTCCGCCGCCGACGACGACCGCCCCTCACCGGCCGGTCCCCTCGCCTTCGTCGCCGCCCTGCCGCGCGGGCTCCTCTCGCTCGTGACCGCGCCCGCGCGGCTGCTCCGCCCGGCGCGCCGACACCCGGACCGCGTCCCCGGGGCCCGGCCCCGGCTCCGGCTCGTGGCCGGGGTGGCGGCCTTCGTCGTCCCCGCCTTCGTGGTCGCCGTGCTGGTCAAGGTGTTCGTGGTCCAGGCGTACTACATCCCCTCCACCTCGATGCAGCCGCAGCTCGACGTGGGCGACCGGGTGCTGGTCTCCCGCCTGTCCTACCGCCTCCACGAGCCCCGCCGCGGCGACGTCGTCGTCTTCGACGAGCCCGGGGCGGAGGGCGACCACGGCACGTTCCCCATGCGGACGGTGCGCAGCGTCGTGGGGGCGCTCGGGATCGGCAGCGGCGGGGACACCCTGGTGAAGCGGGTGGTCGCGCTGCCGGGCGAGACCGTCGAGGGCCGGGAGGGCCGCGTGTTCGTCGACGGCCGCGAGCTGCACGAGCCCTACCTCGCCCGGTCGCAGGTGACGAGCGCCTTCGGCCCCGAGCGGGTCCCGGACGACCACCTCTGGGTGCTCGGCGACGCGCGCGAGAACTCCGTCGACAGCCGCTCGTTCGGGCCGGTGCCCCTCGACGACCTCGAGGGCCGCGCCGTGCTCCGGGTCTGGCCCCCCCAGCGGAGCGCCTTCCTGTAGCTCCGGGCCGAGCGCCTGTTCAGCGACGCTTCAGTCCGGTCGGCCACACTGGTGACCGAGGAGCTGGACGATGCGCGTGCTGGTGGTCGAGGACGAGCACCGCCTCGCCGCCGGGGTGCGCGCCGGCCTCGAGGCCGAGGGCTTCGCGGTCGACGTGGCCAGCGACGGCGTCGACGGCCTGTGGCGGGCCCGCGAGCACCCCTACGACGCCATCGTCCTCGACCTCATGCTCCCCGGCATGAACGGCTTCAAGGTGTGCCGGACCCTGCGGGACGAGAGCAACTGGACGCCGATCCTGATCCTGACGGCCAAGGACGGCGAGTGGGACCAGGTGGAGGCCCTCGACACCGGGGCCGACGACTACCTCACCAAGCCCTTCTCGACCGCCGTCCTGGTGGCCCGCCTCAGGGCCCTCCTCCGCCGGGGGTCCCGGCCCCGGCCCGCGGTGCTGACGGCCGGCGACCTGCGCCTCGACCCGGCCGCCCGCCGGGCGTGGCGGGGTGACGTCGAGGTCGAGCTGACGGCCAGGGAGCTCTCGCTCCTGGAGCTGTTCCTGCGCCGGCGGGGCGAGGTGGTCTCCAAGCGGGATGTCCTGGCCTCGGTGTGGGACGAGGACTTCGAGGGCGACCCCAACATCGTCGAGGTCTACGTCGCCCACCTCCGCAACAAGCTCGACCGCCCCTTCGGCCGCGCCGCCCTGGAGACGGTCCGGGGCTCGGGCTACCGGCTGGCCGCCGACGGTGGCTGAGCGGCTCCCGCTCGCCCGGCGCCTGCGACCGCGGTCGGTCCGGGTCCGGACCACGCTGGCCGCCGTCGTCGTGGTGGGCCTGGCGCTGGCCGGCGGGGCCGTCGCCCTGGTGATCACCCTGCGGGTCGTCCTCACCAACGAGGTCCGCAACGCCGCCCGCCTCCGGGCCGAGGACCTCGCCGTCGCCCTCGAGGTCCCGGCCGGACGGCTGGCCGACCTGGGGAAGGACGACGACGTGGCCATCCAGGTCCTCGAGGGCGGCGACGTGGTGGCCTCGGGGGGCGTCGCGCCCGACGACCGCCCGCTGGTCCGACTGGCGCCGGGGCACTCGGCCCGCATCGACGTCCCCGACGAGGACGACGACTTCCTGGCCGTGGCCGAAGCCGCCCCCGGCGGCCGGCAGGTCGTCGTGGCCCGCAGCCTCGACGACGTCGACGAGTCGACGGGCATCGTCGCCGTGCTCCTCACCGGGGGCATCCCCGTGCTGCTGCTCGTCGTGGGCGCGACCACCTGGCGGCTGACCGGGCGGGCCCTCGCCCCGGTCGAAGCCATCCGCACCGAGGTCGAGGGCATCGGCGGGGGCGACCTGGACCGCCGGGTGCCCGTGCCGCCGGGCGGCGACGAGATCGCCCGGCTGGCCTCGACCATGAACGCCATGCTCGACCGCCTGGAGGCGGCGGCCATCCGCCAGGGCCGGTTCGTGGCCGACGCCTCGCACGAGCTGCGCTCCCCGGTGGCCACCCTCCGGGCCCACGCCGAGGCGACGCTGGCCGCCCCGAGGCGCACCTCGCCCGAGGAGCTGGCCGGCACCGTCCTGGCCGAGGCCCTGCGCCTCCAGGGGCTGGTGGACGACCTGCTCCTCCTCGCCCGGTCGGACGAGCACCGGACGGCGCCCGGCGCCCGGCCGGTCGACCTGGACGACCTCGTCTTCGCCGAGGCGGCGCGGCTGCGGACCGGCGGCGGGCTCCAGGTGGACACCACGGCGGTCTCGGCCGGCCGGGTGGCGGGCGACCCCGGCGCGCTGGGGCGGGTGGTCCGCAACCTGGCGGACAACGCCGCCCGCCACGCCCGGCACCGCGTCGCCTTCTCGCTGGCCGAGGACGGGACGACGGTCCGCCTCGCGGTGGAGGACGACGGGGGCGGGATCCCGGTCGAGGAACGGGAGCGGGTGTTCGAGCGGTTCGTGCGCCTCGACGAGGCCCGCGCCCGCGACGCCGGCGGGGCCGGGCTCGGGCTGGCCATCGTCCGTGAGGTCGTGGGCGCGGCCGGCGGGACGAGCCGCATCACGTCGGCCACGCTCGGCGGCGCCCGGGTGGAGGTGGCGCTGCCGGCCCTCCCCGACCCGTCGGGGCCGGGGCCGGTTCAGCACCGGTTCAGGGACCCGGTGGCACCATCGACGGCAGCAACCCCGGAGGAGGTCCCGTGAGGAAGCGGACGAGGTGGATCATCGGCGGCGCGGCAGCGGCCGTCGTGGTGGCAGGGGCGGGAACGGGGATCGCCGTCGCCGCCGGCGGGGACGACGACGGCTCGGAGGTCCCGATCACGGGCTCCGCCCTGGAGCGGGCCTCGGCCGTTGCGCTCGAGGAGACCGGTGGCGGTCGCGTCACCGAGACGGAGGCCGGTGACGAGGAGGGCGCCTACGAGGTGGAGGTCACCCTCGACGACGGCCGCCAGGTCGACGTGCACCTGGACGAGGACTTCACGGTGCTGACGACCGAGGGTGACAGCGAGGACGACGACCGTGGCGGGGACGACGACTGACACCGATTCCTTGCTGGTGGGCCGGGAAGGATTCGAACCTCCGTAGGCGTACGCCGGCAGGTTTACAGCCTGCTTCCTTTGGCCACTCGGACACCGACCCGTGTGCGGGGCAAGGGTAGCGTCGGCGGACGTGCCCAGTTTCGACGTGGTGTCCGAGCTCGACGCGCAGGAGGTCCGCAACGCGGTCGACCAGGCGGCCCGTGAGGTGTCCACCCGGTTCGACTTCAAGGGCACCGGCGCGAGGTCGAGCTGCACAAGGACGGCCTGACGCTCCGGGCCTCCACCGAGGACCGCCTGAAGGCGCTCCGCACCGTCGTGGAGGAGAAGTTCGTCCGCCGCAAGCTCTCGCTCAAGGCCCTCGACTGGGGCCGGATCGAGGAGGCCGCCGGGGGCACCGTCCCGCCAGGAGGTGACCCTCAAGGCCGGGATCTCGACCGACGCCATCAAGGACCTGAACAAGCGCATCAAGGCGCTCGGCCTCAAGGGCGTGCAGTCCTCCGGCTCAGGGCGACTCGCTGCGCGTGACGAGCAAGAAGCGGGACGAGCTCCAGGCCGTGCATGGCCGCCCTGCGGGAGGCCGACCTCGACTACCCCGTCCAGTTCACCAACCGACGCGACTAGCGAGCCCACTCCCCGGCGCGGAGCCGCGCGACCCGCTCCTCGGTGGGCGGGTGGGTGCGGAACAGGTTGGCGAACTGCACCTTGCCGCCCGGTGAGCGGGTTGACGATGAACGCCTGGGCGTGGGCGGGGTCGATGTCCATCGGGATCTGCTTGGCGCCCGCCTCGAGCTTGAGCAGGGCCCGGGCCAGCGGCTCGCCGTCGCCGATGACGCCGGCGCCGGTGCGGTCGGCCTCGAACTCCCGGCTGCGGCTGAGCGCCATCTGGAGGAGGCCGGCGGCCAGCGGGGCGAGGATGGCCATGGCCAGCAGCGCGAGGGGGTTGCCGCCCCGGTCGTCGCCTCGGCCGAGCCGCCGAAGATGGCGGCGAACGCGGCATCGGGCGATGAAGGTGATGCCCAGTGGCCACGGCGGCGGCCACCGAGCCGATGAGGATGTCGCGGTTGCCGACGTGGCTGAGCTCGTGGGCCAGCACGCCCCGGAGCTCGTCCCAGTCGAGCAGCTCGAGGATGCCCTGGGTGACGGCCACGGCGGCGTGCTCGGGGTTGCGCCCGGTGGCGAAGGCGTTGGGCTGCGGTCGGGCGTGACGTAGAGCTTGGGCATCGGCATGCCCGCTGGTCGTGCAGCTCCCGGACGATGCGCGTAGTACTCGCGGCATCTCCTGCTCGGTGACGGGGACCGCCCGGGCCGCCCGGATGGCCAGCTTGTCGCTGTTCCAGTACGAGCAGCCGACGAAGCCGAGGCCGAGCACGAGGCCGATGATGAGCGCCGGTCCGGCCGCCGAGGGCGCCGCCGATCAGGACCAGCAGGCCGCCGAGGCCGGCGAGCAGGACGAAGGTCTTGAAGGTGTTCCTGCTCATCGTCCTCGGGCCGAACGTACTGGCGCGGACCGCGAGGTTCCGGCTGGCGTAGTCAGCTCGTAGTAGCCGAGTGGATGTAGACGCAGGGGACGCCCTCGGCGTGGAACATGTCGACGTTGCGGCGGTCGTCCTCGAAGGCCAGCCGCAGGTCGAACCCGGCGGCCGCGCAGCTCGCGCACGGTGCGCCGCGCTTGAACTCCGGCGACGGCCCGTAGTCGCCGTCGGGCGCGCATGACCAGCAGGTCCCAGCGCAGCCCGTAGCGCTCGAGCCAGGCCAGGTCTGCGGCTGGATCGCGCACCGGCCGGGCGGTGAGCAGCACGAGCGCCAGGTCGCGGTCGAGCAGCTCGATCAGGCGGGCCACCTCCTCGATCAGCGGGTCGTCGCCGCACGGCGTCGAAGAAGCGCCTTCCAGTCCTGCCGGCCCGGGCCGTCGAGGAAGTGCTGGCGGCCGGCGGCGTCGGACAGCACGCCGTCCATGTCGAACACCACGGCGGCGCCCCGGGTCGACGGCGCCCGTCGCGCCAGCGCCAGTGGTCGGGCGGCGTCCGACGGTCGGCGGTCGCGTCACGTCCTCCTGGGGCGCCGCCGCGGCCCGGCGTGCGGATCTCCTCGACCACGGCCGGGTCGGCCAGCGTCGTGGTGTCGCCGAGGTCGCGGCCCTCGGCCACGTCGCGGAGCAGCCGGCGCATGATCTTGCCGCTGCGGGTCTTCGGCAGGTCGTCGGTGAAGATGATCGTCTTGGGCCGGGCGATGGCGCCGATGCTTGGTGGCCACGTGCTGGCGCAGCTCCTCGCCGTGCTCCGTCGCTCGGCGTCGACGCCGCCCTTGCAGGGTGACGAAGGCGATGATGGCCTGCCCGGTGGTGTCGTCCTTGGCGCCGACCACGGCCGCCTCGGCCACCGTCGGGTGGTCGACCAGCGGCCGACTCGACCTCGGTGGTCGAGATGCGGTGGCCGGACACGTTCATCACGTCGTCGACCCGGCCGAGCAGCCAGAGGTAGCCGTCGTCGTCGAGCTTGGCGCCGTCGCCGGCGAAGTAGCGGCCCGCGAAGCGGCTCCAGTACGTCTGCCGGTAGCGCTCGGGGTCGCCGTAGATGCCCCGCAGCATCGACGGCCACGGCCGGGTGAGGGTGAGGTAGCCGCCGCCCTCGCTCGACCGGCTTGCCCTGCGTCGTCGACCACCTCGGCGCCGATGCCGGGCAGCGGGAAGGTGGCCGAGCCGGGCTTCGGGTGGTGGCGCCCGGGCAGCGGGCGAGATCATGATGGCGCCGGTCTCGGTCTGCCACCACGTGTCGACGACCGGGCAGCGGCCGCCGCCGATGTGCTCGTGGTACCACATCCACGCCTCGGGGTTGATGGGCTCGCCCACCGAGCCGAGCAGGCGCAGCGACGACAGGTCGTGGGCCTCGGGCTCCTGCGGTGCCCCACTTCATGAACGTGCGGATGGCGGTGGGCGCGGTGTAGAGGATGGTCACGCCGTAGCGCTCGACGATCGTCCCACCAGCGGTCCTTGCCCGGGGTGGTCGGGCGTGCCCTCGTACATCACCGACGTGGCCCCGTTGGCGAGCGGGCCGTAGACGATGTAGCTGTGGCCGGTGACCCAGCCGATGTCGGCCGCGCACCAGTACACGTCGGTCTCGGGCTGGAGGTCGAAGACGTACTTGTGGGTGAAGGCGACCTGGGTGAGGTAGCCGCCGGTGGTGTGCATGATGCCCTTGGGCTTGGCCGTGGTGCCCGACGTGTAGAGCAGGTAGAGCAGGTCCTCGCTGTCCATCGGCTCGGGCGGGCAGTCGGGCGACGGCGTCGGCCATCAGGTCGTGGTACCAGTGGTCGCGGCCCTCGGCCATGCGGCACGTCGCTCGCCGGTGCGGCGCACCACGACGACGTGCTCGATCGGTGGGCGTGTCGGCCAGCGCCACGTCGGCGTTGGCCTTGAGCGGCACGGCGGCGCCCCGGCGCCAGCCGCCGTCGGCGGTGATCAGCACCTTGGCCTCGGCGTCGTTGATGCGGTCGGCCAGGGAGTCGGAGGAGAAGCCGCCGAACACCACCGAGTGGGCGGCGCCGATGCGGGCGCAGGCCAGCATGGCCACCGGCAGCTCGGGGATCATCGGCATGTAGATGTCGACCCGGTCGCCCTTGCGCGACGCCGAGGCCCTTCAGCACGTTGGCGAAGCGCTGCACCTCGTCGAGCAGGTCGGCGTAGGTGATGGTGCGGGTGTCGCCCGGCTCGCCCTCCCAGTGGTAGGCGACCCGGTCGCCGCGGCCGGCGGCGACGTGGCGGTCGAGGCAGTTGTCGGCGACGTTGAGCTGTGCCGCCGACGAACCACTTGGCGAAGGGCAGGTCCCACTCGAGGACGGTGTCCCAGGCCGCGGACCAGGTGAGCAGCTCGGCGGCCTGGCGGGCCCAGAACGCCTCGAGTCGGCGCTCGGCCTCGTCGTAGATCGCGGTCCGCTGGACCAGCGCCTGCGCCGCGAACTCCGGGGGCGGCGGGAACGTCCGGTCCTCCAGGTAGAAGGCCTCGATCGTCCGCTCGGACATGGCGGGGGCCTCCGACAGCCGCTCGGGCCCCGGCCGTAGGCTCGAGACGTGGCTGGCGCGCGTCCGAGCCGTGGCGCGTCGGCCGACGGCGCGGTCGCCGCCGGCGTGCGCCGGCGACGGTCCGGCGCCGGCGGAGCGGCCGGACCGACCTGGCGACGGCGGCTCAGCGACGACCCACTCGAGGACGCGGAAGGCGCCGAGGCCGGCGGGGTCGGTGAGGGCCTCGGCCTCGCCCACCCGGCTGCGGGCCCGGAGGGCCTCGAGGTCGCCGAGGTGCGGCCCGCTCGTGCCAGGTGGCGCGGGCCGTCGGCCACGAGCTCGTCGATGCCGTGGGCGGCGAGCCACTCGGCCTGGGCTGCGGTCGGCGTCGGGCGGCGCACCGCGGCCAGCTGGTCGACGGCCACCTCGCAGGTGATGTCCTGGCTGCCGGGGTCGTCGAGCGGGTGGCCGCCCCGCTCGTGGCCCGCGGTAGGTGCGCAGCCACTCGGCCACGGGCCGGCGCGGCCAGCGACGGCGTCGTGTCGGCGTAGTCGACGACCACGACCCGGCCCCGCTCGCAGCAGCGCGAGGGCCGGCGCGGAGCCACGCCGCCGGCCTCGTGCTGCAGCGGGATCCGGCCCCCGACCGGCGCGCCGGGGCGCCAGCCGCGTCGGCCATCGGCGGCGTCGGCCGGCGCCGGCCGAGCCGCCGAGCACCTCGTCGGCGCCCTCGGCCACCCGCACCTCGACCCACCCGTCCGCGCCGCGCTCGAGCAGGCGGAACGGCAGGTTGTCGAGCAGCTCGTTGGCGAGCACCACGCCGTCCAGCGAGAGCGGGCAGGTCGCCGAGCGACGTGACGACCGGGCCGGCGCCGGCCGACCGCCGCCTCGTCGGTCATCGCGGCGGCGCGCCGAAGGCCTCGGCCGGCTCGAGCGGCAGCCGCTCGGCCTGCCGGGCCCGCAGCGCCGGCGACCGCTCGACGCACACGTAGCGCAGCGCCGGCGCGCAGCCGGGCCGGCGCCGAGCACGGCCGCGGCCAGCGCGCCCCGGCCGGCGCCCGCCTCGACCACCACGAACGGGTCGGGCCGGCCCAGCTCGTCCCACCAGGCGTCGAGGGCCCGGGCCACCACGGCGCCGAACAGCGGGCCGACCTCGGGGCTGGTGAGGAAGTCGCCCCGCCGGCCGGCCCCGCCGCCGGCGGCGAAGAAGCCGCCGCTCGTCGTAGAGCGCGAGCTCGAGCGACGCCTCGAACCGATGGACCCGGCCGCCGGATGCGCGCCGCGGACGCCGGTGCTCGACCGCCAGCGTCAGCCGCCGACGGCGGCCAGGTCGCCGAAGAGCGAGGTCGGCGAAGTCGGCGACGAGCCCGGGCAGGACGCCGATGACGACCGTGGCGACGGCGGTGAGGCCGAGCGCGGCGGCGAGCGCCGGCGGGACCCGCACCGGCGTGCGGTCGCCGTCGGGCACCGGCCTCATCCACATCTCCCGGGCGATCGACGCGTAGTAGAAGAGCGCGATCACCGAGTTCACGGCGGCGATCACGCCGAGGACGACGGCCGCCGGCGTGCCGGCGTCGAGCACGGCCCGGAACATCACGAACTTGGCGAACCAGCCGCCGAGCGGCGGGATGCCGGCCAGGGCGAAGAGGAAGACCGTCATCAGCACGGTCGAGGCCGGGGGCGTACTCGAACAGGCCGCCGAACGACGAGATCTCGCCCGAGCGGGTCTTGCGGGCCACGGCCATGACCACGGCGAAGGCGCCCAGGTTCATCGCCGCGTAGATGAGCAGGTAGGTGACGACGGCCTCGACGGCGGTGCCGGCCGCCTCGGGCGTCGTCGCCGGCCACCGCGAAGGGCACCAGCATGAAGCCGGCCTGGGCCACCGACGAGTAGGCCAGCAGCCGCACGATGTTGGTCTGGCGCAGGGCGATGAGGTTGCCGACCGTCATGGTGAGCGCGGCGAGCACCCAGAACAGCGGCTGCCCACACGTCGCTGCCGGCCGAAGAAGCCGACGAACACCAGCTCGAGCAGGGCCACGAAGCCGGCCGCCTTCGACGCCACCGACAGGAAGGCGGTGATCGGCGTGGGCGCGCCCTCGTAGGTGTCGGGCGCCCAGGTGTGGAACGGCACGGCCGAGACCTTGAAGGCGAAGCCGACGATGACGAAGACGATGCCGATGGTGACGATCGGGCGTCGGCGCTCGCCGGCGGCGAGCGCGGCGCCGATGTCGGTCAGCACGCGTCGTGCCGGTGACGCCGAACACCAGCGACATGCCGTAGAGCATCACCGCCGAGGCGAAGACGCCGAGCAGGTAGTACTTGAGCGACGCCTCGTTGCCCTTCAGGTCGCGCTTGCGCCAGCCGGCCAGCAGGTAGGCGGGGATCGACAGCAGCTCGAGGGCCACGAAGATCGTGATGAGGTCGCGGGCCGACGCCATCACCGTCATGCCGAGCAGCGACGACAGCAGCAGGAAGTAGTACTCGCCCTCGTAGTAGTCGCCCTCGGCGATGTAGTCGGTGCGAGATGCAGCACGACGACGTAGCCGGCGAGCAGGAACAGCGCCTTCATCACCAGCGCGAAGTCGTCGACGACGTAGGCGCCGCCGAACATCGACCGGTCGGCGCCGTCGACGGCGAGGGTGACGACCGGGACCAGCGCGGCCGAGCAGCCCGATGCCGGCGATGCGTCGACGTGGCCCACCGGCCCCGCTCGTCGAAGACGAGGTCGACGCAGCGAGCAGCACGCACGAGCGCGCCGGTGAGGACGATCTCCGGCGCGAAGGCGTGGTAGTCGATGTGCGGGCGCGTCGAAGCGCGGCACGTCAGCCCTCAGCCCCCGAAGGCCGCGGCGGCCGGCCTGCACGGCGTCGTCGGTGATGCCGAACAGCGAGGTTCGGGGTAGACGCCGAGCACGACGATGAGCAGCGAGCAGCGGCATCCAGGCCACGTACTCCGGCCAGTGCATGTCGTGGGATCGTGGCTCGTCGGCGCACTCCTCCTTGGGCGTGCCGAACGCGGTGCGCTGGAGCATCCACAGCAGGTAGCCGGCGGCGAAGCACGGTGCCGATGGCGGCCACGACCATGTAGCCCCGGAACAGCTCCTCGCGAGCAGCCTCGGCGCGGGTTGTAGGCGGAGAGGATGGCCGGGAACTCGCCCCAGAACCCGGCCAGGCCGGGCAGGCCGAGCGACGCCATGGCGCAGAAGCCGAGGATCCAGCCCATGCGCGGCGCCTGCAGCAGCAGGCCGCCGAGGCGGGACAGCTCGAGGGTGTGGAAGCGCTCCTTCACCGAGCCGGCGATGAAGAAGAGCATCCCGGTGATGAGGCCGTGGGCGACCATGCCGAACATGGCGGCGTTGATGCCGAAGTCGGTGAGGGTGGCGATGCCGAGCATCACGAAGCCCATGTGGGCCACCGACGAGAAGGCGATGAGCCGCTTCATGTCGGTCTGGGCCAGGCAGCCGAGGGCGCCGTAGATGATGCCGATCACGGCCAGGCCGCCGATCCACGGGCGCCCACGTCGTCGGCCGCCTCCGGGAGGATCGGGATGGCGATGCGCACGAAGCCGTAGGTGCCGAGCTTCAGCAGGATGGCGGCCAGGATCACCGAGCCCGCGGTCGGCGCCTGGGTGTGGGCGTCGGGCAGCCAGGTGTGGAACGGGAACATCGGCACCTTGATGGCGAAGCCCATGAACAGGCCGCCGAAGATCAGCAGCTGCGGTGTCGTGGTCGATGGCGTCGCTCGGCGCGCTCGATCGAGCTCCGGGATCGAGAACGTGTCGGGCTCGCCCTGGAAGAACAGGGCGAGGAAGCTGAGGATCATCAGCGCCGAGCCGAACAGCGTGAACAGGAAGAACTTGATGGCGGCGTACTGGCGGTTCTCGCCGCCCCACACGCCGATCATGAAGTACATCGGCAGCAGGACGACCTCGAAGAAGACGAAGAACAGGATGAGGTCCTGGGCCACGAAGGTGCCGTTCATGCCCGTCTCGAGGATGAGGATCAGGATGAGGAACGCCTTCGGGTTGTGCGGCTCGGGGAAGTGGTCCCAGAGTAGATGACGCACGAGGACGACGATGAACATCGACAGCACGAGCAGCGGCAGGCGAGATGCCGTCGATGCCGACGATGTACCGGCTGTTGATCACCTCGATCCACGACTTGTCGACGCGCGAACTGCAGCGCCGCCGGCCTCGTCGTAGTCGAACTCGACGAGCAGGTAGACGCCGACGGCCAGGGTGGCCAGCGTGGTGACCAGGGCGATCACCTTGTGGCGTCGCTCCTCGTCCGCGGGGACGAGCAGCATGACGACGGCGCCGACCAGCGGCAGGAACACCGCCGCGGTCAGGGCCCAGTCGTCGAAGCTGTCCATGTCGTCGCTCTCTCGTCCTTAGACGAAGAGCACGAGGGCGAGGGCGAGCAGGGCGGCCGCGCCGAAGAGCAGGGCGCCGTACTGCTGCACCCGGCCGGTCTGGATGGTGCGGAGGAGGCCGCCGGCGTCCTCGGCGCCGAGGCCGGCGCCGTTCACGGCGCCGTCGACCACGCCCTGGTCGATCCGCTCGTAGATGCAGCGCGCCGGCCACGCGGGACGCCGATGCCGACGCCGTTGACGCACGCCGTCGATCACGTTCTGGTTGACCCAGTAGGCGGCCCGGGCGATCGGGCCCTTGATGCGAGCCGACGACGCCGCCGGTGTAGAGGTGGTCGAGGTAGTACCTGTTGGCGAGGAGCGTGTAGCCGGCGCGGGCCAGCCGTTGCGCTCGGTGACGCCCGTCGGGCAGCTTGCCGCCGAAGTAGAGCGAGGCAGCCGACGACGATGCCGGCGACCGCCACGACCGTCGACGATGCAGCGCGTCCGGCAGCGAGAAGGCGTGGTGGGCGACGCCGGCGGTCGACGACGTCTCGTTGCTCGGTCAAGTCGGTGAAGCCAGTCGTCGATGAACGGCGAGTTGAGGAAGCCGGCGACGATCGAGAACACGGCCAGCACGATCAGCGGCACGGTGATGGCGTGCGGCGACTCGTGCGGGTGGCCGTGGCCGCGGTACTCGCCGAAGAACGTGAGGTACACGCAGCGGGTCATGTAGGCGCGCGGTCATGAACGCGCCGACCAGGCCCGACGACCAGGAAGAGCTGGTAGCCGTTCTCCTGGGCGCCGAGGAGGATCTCGTCCTTCGACCAGAAGCCGGCGAGCGGGAGGATGCCGGCCAGGGCGACGCGAGCCGATCATGAACGTGGCGAAGGTGATCGGCATGTGCTTCCGCAGGCCGCCCATGTCCTTCTTCATGTCGAAGCTGTGCACGGCGTGGCTCACCGAGCCGGAGCCGAGGAACAGCAGGCGCCTTGAAGAAGGCGTGGGTGAAGAGGTGGAAGATGGCCGCCGTCCACGCGCCGACGCCGAGGGCCATCACCATGTAGCCGAGCTGGCTGACGGTCGAGTAGGCGAGCACCTTCTTGATGTCGCGCTGGACGAAGGCCAGCAGCGGCGGCGATGACGATCGTGATCGCCGCCGACCACGGCGACGAGGTTGATGCCGCCGTCGGCGATGTCGAAGCCCTCCCAGAACACGCCGTAGAGGCGGGCCACGAGGTAGACGCCGGCGACGACCATGGTGGCGGCGTGGATCAGCGCCGACACCGGCGTGGGGCCGGCCATGGCGTCGGGCAGCCAGGTGTGCAGCGGGAACTGGGCCGACTTGCCGATCACGGCGACGAGCAGGGCCGACGCCGGCCACCAGCGAGGGCGGTCTCGGCGATCTCGCCCGCGAGGGCGGCGCTCGTTGATGTGCGGCGATGTCGAAGGTCTGGCCGGCGGCGAAGAACAGGATCGACGATGCCGACCAGCAGGCCGATGTCACCCGTGCGGGTGGTGAGGAACGCCTTGAGGGCGGCGTCGGAGTTCGCCTTCTCCTCCCACCAGTGGCCGATGAGCATGAAGCTAGCACAGGCCCATCAGCTCCCAGCCGAACAGCATCTGCGAGGGTGGTGCTGGCCGTACCAGCACGGAGCATGCCGGTGGTGAACAGGCCGAGGACGGCGAAGTAGTGGGTGTAGCGCACGTCGTCGTGCATGTAGTTGGTGGAGAAGACGTGCACCAGCAACGAGATCAGGGCGACGATGAACAGCATCACCACGGTGAAGCCGTCGACGTGGGTGCCGACCTTGATTCCTCGTGGTCCTCCCCGATGGTGAACCAGGTGGTCTCGGCCGTGACCGGCCTCCCGGATGGCTCGGGCTCGCCCTCCTCGGCGTGCGGCCTCCTCGCTCGGCGGTGGGCGGCGAGGGCGCGCCCTCGACGTGCTCGGCCTCGCTCCTCCTCGTGGGCCTCGGACGCAGGGGCTCGCCTCGAGGTCGACCTGCACGGCCGACGACGACGGACAGGACGAAGGCGACGCCGACGAGCGCCACGCCGATCTCGCCACCCCCCGCCCGGCAGGCGCTTCCCGAAGAACAGGATCAGCCAGAACGAGACGAACGTGATGGCGGGGATGACCCAGACGTTCTCGAGCACAGGCGTCAGACCTACCCCTCATCAGGTCGACCTCGTCGAGGTCGACGGAGGTCCGGTTGCGGTAGATGAGCAGGACGATGGCCAGTCCGACGCCGACCTCGGCGGCGGCGATGGTGATGACGAACAGGGCGAACACCTGGCCGGTGACGGCAGCGGCGCCGTCCCGCAGGGCGCCGAAGGCGACCAGGTTGATGTTGACGGCGTTGAGGATCAGCTCGATCGACATGAGCACGAGCACGCCGTTGCGGCGGGCCAGCACGCCGTAGACGCCGATGGCAGAACAGGACGGCGCCGAGGAGCAGGAACTGGTTGAGCAGCACGTCGACTCCTCAGTCCCTCCGCGCCAGCACGATGGCGCCGACGAGGGCGGCGAGCAGCAGGACCGACACGACCTCGAACGGGACGAGGTAGGTGGAGAAGATGGCGTCGCCGACCGGCCGGGTGCCCCGCTCGGCGGCGATCGCCGCGCTCCCACGTCGTCGAGGTCGGGCAGCTTCGTCGTCCCCGAAGGCGTCGACGAGGACGAAGGACAGGACGCCCAGCAGGAACAGCGCGGTGACGGCGGCGACCGGGCGCTGGTCGTTGTCGAGGTCGTCGGCCCGGCCGAGCACCGGCCGGGTCAGCATGATGCCGAACAGGAACAGCACGACGATGGCGCCGACGTAGACGAGGATCTGCGTGGCGGCCACGAACTCGGCGGCCAGCAGCACGTAGATCGCGCCGATGCTGGCGAGCACCACGACCAGGTAGAGCGCGGCGTGGACGACGTTCTTCGTCGTGACCACCCGCAGCGCGGCCACGACCGAGGCGGCGGCGAGCAGCCGAAGGCGATGTTCTCGGCGATCACGATGTGGAGGCGCCGGCGAAGCCGGCACGACTCGAGCTGATCCGGTAGCTGATGCCCGGAGCGAGCGACGTTGGCGAAGCAGGAGCGAGCCCGGGCATCACTTCCGGCCCTTCGCCGCGCCGGCCTCGAGGGGAGGGGGCTCGGGCACGGTCTCCATCCACTCGCCGAGCTTGTCCTTGTCGTGGAGGAGGTCGGCGATGTGGGGCTCGAGTACTCGAACTCGGGGCTCCAGAAGAGGGCGTCGAACGGGCACACCTCGACGCAGATCCCGCAGTACATGCACAGCCCGTAGTCGATGTCGAAGCGGTCGAGCAGCTGCATGGTGCGGGGCTTGCCGCCGGCCCGGCGGGGCGGGGCCTTGGTCTTGTGGCCCTCGATGTAGATGCACCAGTCCGGGCAGCTCCGCGCGCACAGCATGCAGACGGTGCAGTTCTCCTCCTTGAGGGCGATGACGCCGCGGGAGCGCGGCGCCAGCTCCTCCTTCTCGTGGGGGTACTGCACCGTGACGGCCGGCTTCGTGAGCGTCTTGAACGTCACGCCGAGGCCCTTGAGCAGGCCGGGGAGCTGGGGCACGGTCAGAACACCACCTTGAGGACGCCGGTCACGAGGATGTTGACCAGCGAGATCGGGATGAGGAACTTCCAGGCCAGGGTCTGGAGCTGGTCCTCGCGGAACCGGGGGAAGGTGAAGCGGACCCAGAAGATGACGAAGGCGATGAGCATCATCTTCCCGAAGAGCACCAGCGGGCCGACGAAGTTCATGTAGTCGGCCGTCGACGTCGAGGCCGGGCAGCCACCAGCCGCCGAGGAACAGCGTGGCGGCGAGGGCGGCGAACGCGCCGGCGGCGGCGAACTCGCCGATGAAGAAGAGCAGGAAGCGCATGCCGCTGTACTCGGTGATGTAGCCGGTGACGAGCTCGGACTCGGCCACGGGCATGTCGAACGGCGCCTGGGTCAGCTCGGCCTGGGAGGCGATGAGGAACAGGCCGAGGCCGACGAACTGGGTGAGGACGTAGGGGTTGCCGAGGGCGCCGAAGCCGAAGATCTCGCCGTCGGCCTGGGCGGTCACGATGTGCAGGAGGTTGAGGCTGCCGGCCTGGATGACGACGCCCACGACGGCGAGGACCATGGGCAGCTCGTAGGCGATGAGCTGCCCGGCGGCCCGCAGGCCGCCCATGAGCGAGTACTTGTTGGCCGAGGCCCACCCGGCGATGAGCACGCCGATGACGGAGACCGACGAGACGGCGAGGGCGTAGAAGACGCCGGCGTCGAGGTTGGCGAACCAGGCGTCGGGCCCGAACGGGACGACCACGTAGACCAGCAGCACCGACCCGACCACGAGGTACGGCGCCAGCTTGAACAGGGGGGCGTCCGCCCGCTCGGGGACGATGTCCTCCTTCTGGAGGAACTTGGCCACCTCGGCGAAGAGCTGGAGCGAGCCGTGGGGCCCGGCCTCCATCGGCCCGAGCCGGGTCTGGATGTGGGTCACCATCTTGAACAGGAAGACGTAGACGAACGTCCCCGCCGGCACCAGGACGGCGGCCAGCACGCCCGCCACCCGCAGCCCGGTCTCCTGCCAGTACGGCAACTCGCGCGATCACCGATCGATGTCCCCGAGGATGAAGTACAGGCTGGCGAGGATGGTGATGACGTCGGGCACGTACACGCCCCGCAGCACCCAGGGCACCACGCTGATGTTGGTGAAGCTGGCGCTGCGGATCTTGCAGCGGAACGGGCCGAGGTCGCCCTTGCTGACGATGTAGTAGCCCATCTCGCCGAGCGGGTTCTCGGTCGAGCACCAGGCCTCGCCGGCGGGCACCTTGATGATGCGGGGGACCTTGGCCATGATCGGCCCGGAGGGCAGGCCGTCGAGCAGCTGGTCGATGATCCCGGTCGCCTCCCGCACCTCCTGGAGGCGGACCCAGTAGCGGGCGAAGCTGTCGCCGTCGGGGTGGGTCCAGACCTTCCAGTCGGCCTCCTTCCACGCCAGCGGCGTGCGGCCGTCGCGGCGCAGGTCCCAGTCGATGCCGGAGGCCCGCAGGTTGGCGCCCGACAGGCCGTAGCCCAGCGCCACGTCGGCGGGGATGACGCCGATGCCGCGGGTCCGGGTCTCGAAGATCTCGTTGCCGACGAGGAGGTCCTCCATCTGGTCGCAGAAGGTCCGGATCCGGTCCATCGCGTCCTTGGCCTCGGCCACCCACCCCTTGGGCAGGTCCTCCTTGAGGCCGCCGATGCGGTCGTAGTTGGGGTGGAAGCGCCCGCCGGTGACCGCCTCCATGAGGTTGAGGACGTGCTCGCGGTCGCGGAAGGCGTAGAAGACCGGCGTCGAGCGCGCCGAGCTGCACGCCCATGTCGCCGAGGAACAGCGTGATGTTGGCGATGCGGGCCATCTCGAAGAAGATCGTGCGCAGCCACTGGGCCCGGGGCGGGGCCTCGACCTCCATCAGCTCCTCGGCGGCGAGGATGAACGGCACCTCGTTGGCGAAGTGGCCGAGCCAGTCGATGCGGTTCACGAGGGTCGTCACCTGCGGGTAGGTGCGGACCTCGGTGAGCTTCTCGTAGCCCCGGTGCATGTAGCCGATGATCGGCTCGGCGGAGACCACCTGCTCCCCGTCGAGCTGCACGACGATGCGCAGGGTCCCGTGGGTGGCGGGGTGCTGGGGCCCGATGTTGAGGGTCATGCCCTCGGTCTCGATCTCCAGGTTGACCCGCGACTCCGCCGCCTGGCCGGCGATGTAGCTGCGCTGCTGGCGCTCGGTGACGGCCATCGCTAGGCCTCCGTTCCCGCCACGGCGGGCTCCTCGGTCTGGGGCTCGCCCGGCATGGGCTCGACGTCGACGAGGCCGGGCCACGGCTTGACCTCGCGGGCGAGGAGGGGGAAGTCCTTGCGCAGCGGGTGGCCCTCGAAGGCGCCGGGGAGGTACAGGTTCACGAGGTAGGGGTGGCCGGCGAAGCCGATCCCGTACATCTCGTGCGTCTCCCGCTCCATCCAGTTGGCCCCGGCGTAGACCCCGGACCACGTCTCGGCCACCGGACCGTCGTCGGGCAGGTCGGCCTTGAAGACGACGCCGGTGCGCCGGGCGATGGAGTACACCCGGGCCAGCAGCTGGAAGCGGGTCTCGCCCCCCGTCACGCCGTGCTCGAGGTTGCCGAGCCCTTCCTCGATGGCCACCCGCACCTGCTCGGCGGTGGTGGCCACGCCCTCCTCGCTCTTGCCGAACGGCGACTTGAGCCAGTCGATGGCGGAGAGGAAGCAGAAGTAGGTGAAGCCGGCCGCCTTGGCCGCCTCGGCCGCCTCCCGCCACTTGGCCACGTCGACCCGGACCCAGAGGTCGCCCTCGTCGCTGGGGCGGGCCCACGTGTCCACCACGGCCTCGCCGAGGGCGGCCCCCAGCTCGTCCGCCACCTGCTGGTGGAGCTCGCTCAGGACCACCTCGTCGGGGACGGGCGGGACCTCGTCGCCCGCCCGTTCGCCTTCGGCCACCTCGGTCGACTCGGCGGCGGCGGCGTCGGCCTCGGCCTGGGGCTCGATGGGGAGCTCCGGCTCCGGCTGCGCCGGTGCGGCCTCGGGCTCGGCCGGGGGCTGCTCGGGGGCGGTGGCCGCCGGCGGCTCCTCGGCGGTGGCCGCCGGGGCCTGCTCGGCCGCGGGCGGCTCCTCGGCGGTGGCCGCCGGGGCCTCCTCGGGGCGGCGGCGGTGGCCGGCTGCCTCGGCCGTGGCGTCGGCGGCGGTGCGCCTGCCGGCGGCGCCGCTCGGCCGCCGCCGGTGCGGCGTCCGGCTCCGGCGTCGGCTGGGCGTAGGCGCTGATGGGCGCCGGCTCGTCCACCTCGGGCTTGACGTTGACGGGGGCGCGGCCCTGGACACCGGCGGCGCCGGTCTCGTCGCCCGTGGCCGGTGCGGCAGCCGCGTCGTCCGCCGTCGGCGCCGGCGTGTCGCCGGCGTCCTCGCCCTGGGGCGGCGTCTCGTCGGAGTGCAGCTCCCCCGGCGCGCCGGGAGCGGCGATGGCGCCCTCGTCGGCGGCGGTGGTGTCGTCGCCCGGCGCCGCCTCGGCGCCGGTCGGCTGGTTGCTGGCGGCGGGGTTGTCGATCTCGGCCTGGAGGGCGGGGTCGGTCACCTCGTCGGCGCTGGGCTCCGTCGGCCGGTCCTGGTCACCCGACGACAAGCGGCTCACCTCTCCAGCGCTCGGCCATGTCCTCGTCCTGGATGCGCTGCTGGAGCAGCACGATGCCCTCGAGCAGGGCCTCGGGCCGGGGCGGGCAGCCCGGCACGTAGATGTCCACGGGGATGAGCTGGTCGACGCCCTTGGTCACGGAGTAGGAGTCCCAGTAGGGGCCGCCGCAGTTGGCGCAGCTCCCCATGGAGATCACGTACTTGGGGTCGGGCATCTGCTCCCAGAGCCGGACCACCGCCGGGGCCATCTTGTCGGTGACCGTCCCGGAGATGACCACGAGGTCGGCCTGGCGGGGGCTGGCCGGGAGGGGGATGACGCCGAGGCGCATGACGTCGTAGCGGGGCGAGCCGAAGGCGGCGCCCATCTCGATGGCGCAGCAGGCCAGGCCCCACTGGTACACCCAGAGGGAGTACTTGCGGCCCATGTTGAGGAGGGTGGTGAGGGGCTTCGGCATCCGCCCGCTCTCCACTAGACCCATCGGAGGACCCCCTTGCGCCAGGCGTAGAGCAGCCCGAGCGCCAGGATCACGATGAAGATGCCCATCTCCACGAGGCCGAAGACGCCGTAGTCCTCCAGGCCGAGGGCCCAGGGGAAGATGAAGATGGCCTCGACGTCGAACAGCACGAAGAGCAGGGCGAAGATGTAGTAGCGGACCTGGCTCTGGCCGAAGCCGGCGCCCACCGGGTCGACGCCGCTCTCGTAGCTGGTGAGCTTCCCGCGGCTCGGGCGGGAGGGCCGGATGAGGCTCCCGAGGCCGAGGACCCCCGCCAGCAGCAGCCCGGCGGTGGCGCCGAACACGGCAACCGTCAGGTACGCCCGGAGGAACTCAGACACGTTCGGAAGGGTACTGACCGGGTTTCGTGAGGACCAAGATGGGGGTGGGGCTCTGCGGCCAGGTGCGGGCTCCTGCTCCGCCAACGGCGATCGCGGCCCGGCTCCGGCCGCCACGGCGCCCCGGGACGTGATCGTCAAGAGCAGTCGTGCCCGGCTGCGCCGGGCGCTGCTCACTACTGGTCGGAGGCCACGGTCTCGAGGGTGGCGTGGTCGGCCCAGTCGACGGCGGGGCCGGGCAGGAGGCCGAAGAGCACGGTCACGGCCAGGGCCACGGCGAGGCTGAGGCGGGCCAGGGCCGGCACCGCCACCCGCTCCCGGGCGGCCGGCTCTTCGCCCTCCGCCGTCGACATGTACATGGTCACCACGATGCGCAGGTAGAGGTAGGCCGACACCGCCGCCGCCAGCATGGCGAGGATGGCGAGGGCGTAGCTGTCGGCGTCGACGGCGGCCCCGATCACGGAGAACTTGGCCACGAAGCCCGAGGTGAAGGGCACCCCGGCCTGGGCCAGCAGGAAGACCGTGAAGGCGAAGGCCAGGACGGGCCGGCGGGTGGCCAGGCCCCGGTAGGTCTCGAGGCTGTGGTCGTCGTCGCCCCGCCGGGCCACCAGGGTGACCACGCCGAAGCTCCCGACCACCATGAACGTGTAGGCCAGGAGGTAGAAGAGGGCCCCGGACACGCCCCGGTCGCTCGCCGCCTGGACGCCGACGAGCACGAAGCCGGCGTGGCTGATCGAGCTGTAGGCCAGCATCCGCTTGACGTCGGTCTGCACGATGGCCAGCACCGAGCCCACCAGCAGGGTCAGCGTGGCCAGCACGAACAGGACCGGGCGCCAGTCGTCCTCGTACAGGCCGAAGGTGCTCACGAACACCCGGAGGATCCCGGCGAAGCCGGCGGCCTTGGACGCGGACGCCATGAACGCGGTCACCGGTGTGGGGGCGCCCTGGTACACGTCCGGTGTCCAGACGTGGAAGGGGACGGCGGCCACCTTGAAGCCGAGGCCGACGAGGAGCAGGGCGAAGCCGGCGAGGAGCAGCCCGTCCTCGGTGAGCACGTTGGTCTCGAGGAACTCGCCGATGGCGCTCAGGTTGGTCGAGCCGGTGGCCCCGTAGACGAGGGCGATCCCGTAGAGGAGGAAGGCCGACGAGAAGGCGCCGAGGACGAAGTACTTCATGGCCGACTCGGAGCTCTCGGCCCGGCGCAGGTCGTAGCCGGCGAGGACGTAGAGGGCGATGGAGAGGATCTCGAGGCCGAGGAACAGGACGACCAGGTCGTTGGCCATGGCCATCATCACGCCGCCGGCGGCCGACAGGAGCATGAGCACGTACAGCTCGGGGCCCTCGAGGCCCTCCCGGCGGAGGTAGCCGTCGGCCAGCAGGGCGGCCAGCACCACCGCGGCGGCGATGAGGGCGGTGAGGAAGACGCTGAAGCCGTCCACCACGAGGGCGTCGGCCACGATCCCGAAGGCGCCGTCGTCCTCGACCCGGTTCCACTGGATCACCGCGGCCAGCATCGTCCCGAGGCCGGTGGCCACGGTGAGGAGGGCCCACGTCGGACGGGGTGGGCGGCGCACGCCCAGCGCGGTGACGACGAGGATCACGAGCGCCCCGGCGACGAGGACCAGCAGCGGGGACAGCCCGCCCCAGTCGACGTGGGGCATCTCGATCGAGCCGGGATCGGCGTCGGCCTGGGCGAGGATCACCCGCCCTCCCCGTGCGTCGCGGCGGCCTCGGGCCCCTCGGTGGCCACCGGGGGCTGCTCCTCACCGGAGCGGTCCTCGACGTGCTGGAGCAGCCGGTCGACGGCCGGCTCCATGCGCTCGAGGACGGGCCTCGGGTACACGCCGAGGAAGACGATGGCGGCCAGCAGCGGGGCGAGCACCAGGCCCTCCCGCCACGAGAGGTCGGGCGTGGCGGCGTTCTCCTCGTCGGGCTCGCCGTGGAAGGCCCGCTGGTAGGCCCACAGCAGGTAGACGGCGGCCAGGATCACGCCCGTGGCGGCCACCACGGCCCACCACCGCATGGTCAGGAAGCTGCCGATCAGCACCAGGAACTCGCCGACGAACCCGTTCAGGCCGGGCACGCCGATGGAGCTCAGCATCACGACGGTGAAGACGCCGGCGAAGTACGGGGCCACCTTCTGGAGCCCGCGGAAGGCGGCGATCTCCCGGGTGTGGCGGCGCTCGTAGAGCATCCCCACCAGGAGGAAGAGGGCGCCGGTGGAGATGCCGTGGTTGACCATCTGGAGGAGCCCGCCCTGCACCCCCTGCGTGGTGAGGGCGAAGGTGCCGAGCACGATGAAGCCGAGGTGGGCCACCGAGGAGTAGGCCACCAACCGCTTCAAGTCCTTCTGCATGGCCGCCACCACGGCGCCGTAGGTGATGCCGATCACCCCGAGGGTCACCAGCCCCGGGGCGAACCAGTCGGCCGCCTCCGGGAAGAGGTAGATGCCGAAACGGAGCAGCCCGTAGCTCCCGAGCTTCAGCAGGACGCCGGCCAGGATGACCGAGCCGGCGGTGGGGGCCTCGGTGTGGGCGTCGGGCAGCCACGTGTGCACCGGGAACAGGGGCACCTTGACGGCGAAGGCGACGGCGAAGCCGAGGAACAGCCAGCGGGCGGTGCTGTCGGCCAGCACGTCGGTGGCGTCGGCCAGGGTGGTCAGGTCGAAGGACAGCACCCCCGTCTCCCGCTCCACGAGGAAGACGAGGGCCAGCATGCTCACGAGCATGAAGATCGAGCCCGTGAACGTGTACAGGAAGAACTTCATGGCGGCGTAGACGCGCCCGGCGTAGCCCCACCCGCCGATGAGGAAGTACATCGGGACGAGGGTCACCTCGAACATGAGGAAGAAGAGGAAGAGGTCGAGGGAGACGAACACGCCCATGCAGCCGGCCTCGAGCAGGAGCAGCCAGGCGGTGTAGGGCTTGGGGTCGTGGTGGGGCTTGACACCCACCAGCGCGAGGGGGAAGAGGAGTCCGGTCAGCAGGACGAGGAACAGCGAGATCCCGTCCACCCCGAGGTGCCAGTCGATGCCGAAGGCGTCGATCCACGTGTGGCGGGAGACGAACTGGAAGCCGTCGTCGGCCCGGTCGAAGTCGACGACCACGAAGATGCTGAGCACCCCGGTGGCCACGGCCACGGCCACACCCACCTGGCGGGCCACCTCGGCCCGACTCGTCGGCACGAGGGCCACGAGGAGGGCGCCCACCGCGGGCAGGACGATCAGCGACGTCAGGATCGGGAACCCGGCCGTCGCCTCGTGAGCCGCCTCGGCGGCCAGCAGGGGGCTCACGACCGGACCCCGTGCCGTTCTTTGGCCGCTGAGCGACCGGTCCTGTAGGGAGAGAACCAAAGAACGGCGGTCACAGGGTCGCCCTCGCCAGGAAGAACCCGAGCAGCAGGACGGCGCCGACGGAGATGCCGAGGGCGTAGTTGCGGACGAAGCCGGTCTGGACGACGCGGAGGCGGGTACCCCCGCCCCGGACCAGGGTGGCCACACCGTTGACCACGCCGTCGATGCCCCGCCGGTCGAAGGTGGCGGCGCCCTCGGCGACGGCCTCGACGGGGCCGTCGACGGCGGCGGCCAGCCCGTCGTCGACGTACCAGGCGTGCTGGAGGACCTCGGGCTCGAAGCGCTCGGCTGGCACCCGGTGGCGCAGGAAGACCTCGCGGGCGGCGAGGATGCCGAGCAGGGCACCGACCGTGGACGTCACGGCCAGGGTCACCTGGAGCCACCCCGCCACCTCCAGCTCGTGGATGCTCCCCTCGAGCACCGGCTCGAGCCAGTGCTCGAGGGTGAGGACGCCCGGCAGGTTCAGGGCCCCGCCCACGATCGAGAGGAAGGCGAGCACCACCAGGGGGATGAGCATGAGCCAGGGGGACTCGTGGGGCTCGCCCTCGTGGTGCGCGGCCTCGTCGCCCGACGCCGCGGTGGCGGCCGCGGGCTCGTGCTCCGGGGTGGCCAGCGCCTCCTCCTCCGGGGTGGCGTCCACCTCCTTCCAGCGGGGCTCGCCGAAGAAGACGAGGAACACCTGGCGGCTCATGTAGAAGGCGGTGAGCACCGCGGTGACGGCGCCGACCGCCCACAGGACCTTGTTGTCCTGCCAGGCCGAGGCGAGGATCTCGTCCTTCGACCAGAAGCCGGCGAACGGTGGGACGCCGGCGATGGCCAGCCACCCGATGATGAAGGTGGCGGCGGTGACCGGCATGAGCGCCCGCAGCGCGCCCATGCGCCGCATGTCCTGCTCCTCGTGGACGCCGTGGATGACGGACCCGGCGCCCAGGAAGAGCAGCGCCTTGAAGAAGGCGTGCGTGACCATGTGGAAGATGGCGGCCACGTAGGCCCCCACGCCGATGGCCAGGAACATGTAGCCGAGCTGCGAGATGGTGGAGTAGGCGAGGACCCGCTTGATGTCCCGCTGCGCGACGGCGCAGGTCGCGGCGAAGAGCGCGGTGGCCGCCCCGACCACGGCGATGATCGTCATGGCCGTCTCGGCCTGCTCGAGGATGGGCGCGACCCGCACCATCAGGTACACGCCGGCGGTGACCATGGTGGCGGCGTGGATGAGGGCCGACACCGGCGTGGGGCCCTCCATGGCGTCGGGCAGCCACACGTACAGCGGCAGCTGGGCCGACTTGCCCGCCGCCCCCACGAAGAGCAGCAGGGCGATGCCGAGCGCCGTGCTCTCCGCGAGGTCCGGGGCCCGCTCGAGGATCCCCTCCTCGCCCGCGTAGGTCAGCGACCCGAGGGCGAAGAAGGTGAGGAACATGGCGACGAGGAAGCCCCAGTCGCCCACCCGGTTGGTGACGAACGCCTTCTTGCCGGCCACCGCCGCGGTGTTCCGCTCGAACCAGAACGAGATGAGCAGGTACGAGCACACGCCCACGCCCTCCCACCCGAGGAAGGTGAGCAGGAGGTTGTCGCCGAGGACGAGCACGAGCATCGAGAAGGCGAACAGGTTGAGGTAGAGGAAGAACTGGGAGTACCGCTCGTCGCCGTGCATGTAGCCGATCGAGTACAGGTGGATCAGCGTCCCCACGCCGGTCACGAAGAGGACCATGGTGATGCTGAGGGGATCGGCCAGGAAGGCGACGTCCACCTTCAGCCCGCCCACGTCGAGCCACTCGAAGAGCGTGAAGGTGGACGACCGGGCCTCGCTCTCCTCGCCCAGGAGACCGGCGAAGGTGACGACCCCGGCCACGAACGACGCCCCCACCACGAGCGTGGCGAACCAGCCGGCCAGGGGGTCGCCGAGGCGGCGGCCGACGAGGAGCAGGACGACGAAGCCGGCGAGCGGCAGCGCGGGGACGAGCCAGACGGCGCTCAGCACCGGCTCACCCGCGCAGCAGGCTGACGTCGTCGGCCGTCGCGCCGGGGCGCCGCCGGAGGATGGACACGATGATGCCGAGGCCGACGACCACCTCGGCGGCGGCCACCACCAGCACGAAGAACACGACCACCTGACCGCCGACGTCGTCGAGGGTGCGGGCGAAGGTCACGAAGGTGATGTTGACGGCGTTGAGCATCAGCTCGACGCACATGAACATCACCAGCGGGTTGCGCCGCACCAGGAGGCCGACGCCGCCGATGGTGAACAGCAGGGCGCCGAGGATGAGGTACCAGCTGTCGTCGACGTTCACCCGTGACCACCCCCGCCCGTCACGACGACTCCCCGTCGGGCTCGCGGGGGCGCCGGGCCAGCACGACGGCGCCGACGACGGCGATGACCAGGAGGGCCGAGGTCGCCTCGAAGGCGAACAGGTAGTCGGTGAAGAGGCTGCGGCCGAGGATCTCCACGTTGGACTCGTCGCCACTGAGCTGGCCCGCCACCGACCGGGCCCCGGTGACCTCCGCCGCCTGCACCGCCAGCAGCACCATGAGGCCGAGGCCGGCCACACCGACCGCCGCGGCGGCGGGGCGCTGGCCACCGAGCGGGTCGGTCGACAGCTCCTCGGCCTTGTCCACGCCCAGCAGCATGATCACGAACAGGAAGAGCACGACGATGGCGCCCGCGTAGACGATCACCTGCACGGCGGCGAGGAAGTGGGCCTCCTGCTGGACGAAGATCACGGCCACCCCGAACAGGGTGAGCACGAGCATCAGCGCCGAGTGGACGGGGTTGGCCGACAGCACCACACCGAGGGCGCCGCCGAGGATGATGGCCCCGGCGGCCAGGAAGACGACGAGCTCCATCAGTGCCCGCCCGGCTGGGTGTGGTCGGAGACCGACTCGCCCGGGGCGAGCGGGCTCGGATCGATCTCCTCGCCGGTGACGGCGACGTCCGTGGGGGGCGGGAGGTCCGGCGCGGCCGACTGGCCCTGCTCGGGCGCCCGCACGCCGTAGCCGAGCTCCCCCGACCACTGGACCCGGCCCTCGTAGGCGGCGGCCCCGTTGGGCGAAGTGGCCCGCATCCACGCCGACGTGAACACGTCGTCGCCCTCCCGCCAGTCCTCCCACGGGAGCCGCTGCGGGCGGCCCTCGTCGTCGACGAGCAGCTGCTCCTTCTCGTACATCGCGTCGGCGCGGTTGGTGAAGGAGAACTCGAAGAGCTTCGACTCGGTGATGGCCTCGGTCGGGCAGGCCTCCACGCAGAGGTCGCAGTGGATGCAGCGGAGGTAGTTGATCTCGTAGACGAAGCCGTAGCGCTCGCCGGGGGCGACCGGGTCGTCGGGTGGGTTGTCGGCGCCCCGCACGTAGATGCACCGGGCCGGGCACACACCGGCGCACAGCTCGCAGCCGATGCACTTCTCCATGCCGTCCTCGTACCGGTTGAGGACGTGGCGGCCGTGGGCCCGGATCGGCTTCGGCCGCTTGACCTTCGGGTACTCGGAGGTGACCCGCTTCTCCCAGAGCTTCTTGAAGGTGACGAGGAACCCGTCGAGGTAGCCCATCAGGGTCCTGCTCCCACGAGGTCGCCGGCGTCCTCGAGGCGGCGCCGGTCGGAGGCGCGCATGGCGATGAGGATCCCCACGCCGCACACGAAGGCGACAGCCACCGAGACGGCGACGATGGCGGCGGCGTTGACGACGTCGTTGGACGAGAACCACTCCTCGTCCTGGCCGATGCGGATGGCGCCGAGGAGGAGGATCCAGCCCAGGCCCACCGGGATGAGCCGCTTCCAGCCGAGGTCCATGAGCTGGTCGTACCGGAAGCGGGGCAGCGTGGCCCGGATCCACACGAAGACGAAGAGGAAGGCCACGAGCTTCACCAGGAACCAGGCCAGCCCGATGAGGGCGCCGTCGGGGCCGAACGGGGCGGCCGGCCCACCGAAGAACAGGGTCACGATGATGGCGGACATCGTGATCAGGTTCATGTACTCGGACAGGTAGAACATCCCGAACCTGATCGAGCTGTACTCGGTGTGGAACCCGCCCACCAGCTCCTGCTCGGCCTCCACGAGGTCGAACGGGGCCCGGTTGAGCTCGGCGCAGGCGGCGATGAAGAACACGGCGAAGGGGATCCCGCCGGTCCGGAAGACGTTCCAGTCGAAGAAGCTGTCGGCCTGCGAGTCGACGATGGCGTGGGTGCCGAGCGCGCCGGTCAGCAGGACGACGGCCACGACCGACAGGCCGAGGGCGGCCTCGTAGCTCACCATCTGGGCCGTGGCCCGCACCGAGCCGAGCAACGGGTACTTCGAGCCCGACGACCAGCCCGCCAGCATGATCCCGTAGATGCCCACCGAGGACATGGCCAGTAGGAAGAGGACGCCCACGGGCGGATCGGCCACCTGGAGGTAGGTGTCGTGGCCGAAGAGCTGCACCGTCCCGTCGGCGTCGCTGCTGAAGGCCCCGCCGATGGGGACGATGCAGAAGGTGAGGAACGCCGGCGCCACCGAGAGGTAGGGGGCGAGCCGGTACACCGGGCGGTCGGCCCGGTCGGGCTTGACGTCCTCCTTGAAGATCAGCTTGATCCCGTCGGCGAGGGTCTGGAGGAGGCCCCACTTGCCGGCGCGGGCGGGCCCGACCCGGTTCTGCATGTCGGCGAGCACCTTGCGCTCGAACCAGATCATCAGGATCACGCCGACGAGCACGAAGGCGAAGCCGAGCAGGGCCTTCACCACGACGAAGGCGACGACCCCGAGGTCGAGGCCGTCGACGAACAGCGGATCGCCCATCAGGCCCCCCCGAGCCGGTCGAGGCGGATGTCGGTCACCGGCGCGCCGATGTCGATGAGCTCGGAGGCCCGCCCCCCGGCTGGTTGAAGGTCAGCGCGGCGACGCCGCGGGGCACCGTGGCATCGGCCCGCAGCTCGAGCTCGAGGGCGCGGCCGGTGCCGCGGCTGACGACCTTCACCCGCTCACCCGAGGCGAAGCTCTGCCGGGAGAGGTCGGCCGGGTGGGCCCGCAGGAAGGCGCCTTCGGCGAGCTTCGCCAGGGACGGCGAGTGGGTGGTGAGCGTGCCCTCGTCGTAGAGGCGCCGGGACGACACCAGGCGCAGCGAGTAGCCGTCGAGGGGCGGGGCGGTGGCGGCGCCGCGGGGCGCGGCGTACCGGAGCAGGCCGGGGCGTCGGGGCGCCGTCCCGTGCTCCTCGGTGCCGCCGCCGTCCGCGGTCAGATCGCCGCCGCCCTGCTCGTGCTCGGCTTCGACCGACTTCTCCTGGGCCTCGGCCGCGCCGGACGCCTGGCCTTCGCCGTACTGCGCCTCGTCACCGCTGGCGCCCGCCGCTTCGGCCGCCGCAGGGGCCGGCCCCTGCGAGGCGTCACCCTCGTGCGGCGCCGGAGCCGCCTCACCACCGCCGTGGGCGCTCACGTCCACGCCGCTCCCGCCGTGGGTGTCGGCCGCGGTGATGCCCGGCTCGTCGGCCTGCGACATGACGGGTGGTGCGCCGGGCCCCGCGGCGTCGGCCACCTCGCCGACCACGATGCCGTCGAACCCCTCGCGCCCGTCGATGCGGGCCCGGGTGATGCCCGAGTGCGAGGGGGCCACCCGCTCGATCTCGTCCCAGATGCGCTCCAGGGACTCCAGCCCGAGATCGGCGCCCAGCTGGTCGGCCAGCATCACGGCGATCTCCCAGTCGGGGCGGGCCGTCCCCGGCGCGGTGACCTTCTGGTGCAGCCGGCTGACCCGGCCCTCGAGGTTGGTCGTGGTGCCGGACTTCTCGGCGAAGCCCGCGGCCGGCAGCACCACGTCGGCGTGCCGGACCGAGTCGGTCACGAAGCAGTCCACGGCGAGCACGAAACCGGCGCCCTCGACGCCCCGGCGGGCCAGGCCGGCGTCGGGGAAGTCGCGGATCGGGTCGGCACCCAGCAGCACGAGGCCGGCCAGGCGGCCCTCGGCGGCCGCGGTGAGGATGCCCCGGGCGTCGTCGCCCCGCTCGGGCAGCTCTCCCCACGCCGCGGTCAGCCACTCGCCGCCCTCGTCGAGCGTGACCCGCCCGGGCAGGACGCCGGGGGCCAGCCCCATGTCGAGGGCACCGTGCACGTTCCCCCGTCGCAGGCCCGACAGCACCTTCACGTCGGGCAGGGCCTCGACGAGCGCGGCAGCCGCGGCCACGGTGCCATCGGCCGACTCGGCCAGCGACGGGCGGCCCAGCACCACCGCCACGGACCCCGCCCCCCGCAGCAGCTCGCGGGCCCGGGCCACCTCGGCGTCGCCGTCGCCGCTCCCGGCCAGGATGGTCTGCACCACGGAGGCGGCGTCGCCCGGCCGGTGGCGCAGCGAGGCGGCGGCCAGCGGGGTGGTCGACAGCTCGGTGGCGCTCAGCTCGACGACCTTGGTGCCCCCCTTCACCGCGTCCCGGAGGCGCAGGTAGAGGACCGGCAGCTCCTCCTTGAGGTCGGGCCCGAGGAGCACCACCACGTCGGCGGCCATGGCCGCGTCGATGGTCGCCCGGGGGAAGCCCAGCACCGCCTCGGCGGGCAGGCCGTCGCCGAGCTGGCAGTCGACCGAGTCGGTGCGGAGCACGGTGCGGGCCAGCTTCGACCACACGAAGGCGTCCTCGTTCGTGCCCCGGGCGCCGCCGAGGACGGCCACGCTGCCGGCGGCCACCGCCGCGGCCAGCCCCTCGCCCGCCTTCCCGAGGGCCTCGGCCCAGCCCGTCTCCTCCAGGGTCCCGCCGGCGGCCTTCAGCAGGGGGTGACCGACGCGGGCCTCGCTGTTGAGGTGCTCGAAGTCGAAACGGCCCTTGTCGCACAGCCAGCCCCAGTTGACGGGGTCGACGTCCACGCCGAGGTAGCGCACCACGGCGTCGGCCGACGACTGCACCGCCATGCGGCAGCCGACCGAGCACGAGGTGCACGTCGACTCCACCTGGTCGAGGTCCCACGGGCCGGGCCTTGAAGCGGTAGGGCCGCGCCAGCAGCGCGCCCACCGGGCAGATCTGGACCGTGTTGCCGCTGAAGTACGAGGCGAACGGGTCGTCCGGGAAGGTGTTGACCTGGGTCTGGTCGCCCCGGTCGATGAAGCTGATGAGCGGGTCGCCGGCCACCTCGGAGGAGAACCGGGTGCAGCGGTCGCACAGGATGCACCGCTCCCGGTCCATGTGGACGAGGTCCGACAGCGGGATGGGCTTGGCGAAGTGGCGCTTCTCCTCGACGAAGCGGCTCTCACCGGGACCGAACGTCAGGGTCTGGTCCTGGAGGGGGCACTCGCCGCCCTTGTCGCACACCGGGCAGTCGAGGGGGTGGTTGATGAGGAGGAACTCGAGGACGCCGTCCTGCGCCTTCTTCGTGCGCTCGGACTCGGTGTCGACGGTCATGCCCTCGGCCACCGGGATCATGCAGGCGGGCTGGAGGCTCGGGCCCCGGCCGGTGTCGATCTCGACGAGGCACATCCGGCACATGCCCACCGGGGTCATGCGCGGGTGGTAGCAGAAGCGCGGGATGTAGGTCCCGCTGCGCTCGGCGGCGGCGATGACGAGCTCGCCGGGGCGGCCCTCGATGGTCTGCCCGTCGAGGGTGAAGGCGACGGTGTCCTTCGGCGACGTCGGTCACGTGAACGGGCACCCCCCGTCCTTGATGTGGGTCAGGTACTCGTCGCGGAAGCGGCCGATGGACGAGACGACGGGCGCCACCGCCGACGGACCGAGCGGGCAGATGGTGGTCTGGCGGGGCGGGAAGGGCACGGCCGCCTCGCCGTCCATGGCCGCGCGGGGGTAGGGCCCGGGGCTGATGTTGTCGCCGACGTCGAGCAGCAGGTCGAGGTCCTCCTCGCGGCCGGCGCCGTCCTCGATGCGGCGCAGGATCTTGGCCATCCAGCCGCCGCCCTCGCGGCAGGGCGTGCACTTGCCGCACGACTCCCGGGCGAAGAAGCGCACGAGCCGCCACGCCGCCCGCACCGCGCAGGTGGTCTCGTCCATGACCACGATGGCGCCGGAGCCGAGCATCGAGCCGGCACCGCCGACGGGCCGGGGCTCGAGCGGCAGGTCGAGCTGCTCCTCGAAGAACCACGGCGACGAGCCGCCGCCGGGGATGAACGCCTTGAGCGAGTGGCCCTCGCGCATCCCGCCGCAGTACGTCGGGGACATGATCAGGTCGCGGAACGTGGTGACGCCCTGCTCGACCTCGTAGGTGCCGGGCCGCTGCACGTGGCCGGACACGGCGAACAGGCGGGTGCCGCTGGCTCCCTCGGTGCCGAGGGCGGCGAAGGCGGCGCCGCCGTGCTCGACCACCCACGGGAGGTTCGACAGCGTCTCGACGTTGTTGACGATCGTCGGCTGGAGGTAGAGGCCCTTGACGGCGGGGAAGAAGGGCGGCTTCAGCCGGGGCATGCCCCGCTTGCCCTCGAGGCTCTCGAGCAGGGCCGTCTCGTCGCCGACGATGTAGGCGCCGGCGCCCCAGTGCAGGACGATGTCGTGCGACCAGTCGGTCCCGGCGATGTTCTTCCCGACGAGGCCGGCGGCGTAGGCGTCGGTGAGGGCGGCGGCCAGCCGCTCCTGGGCCAGGGCCATCTCCCCCCGCACGTAGAGGAAGCTCTGGGCCGCCCGAACGGCGAAGGCGCAGATGAGGATGCCCTCGATGAGCTGGTGGGGGTCCCGCTCCATGAGGATGCGGTCCTTGTAGGTCCCCGGCTCGCTCTCGTCGCCGTTGACCACGAGGTACCGGGGGAAGACGTCCTTGGGGAGGAAGCCCCACTTGGTGCCCGCGGGGAAGCCGGCGCCGCCCCGGCCCTGGAGGGTCGCCCCGGTGACGGACTCCACGACGGCCTCGGGCCCCATGTCGAGGGCCTTGCGCAGGCTGCGGTAGCCGCCGGTGGCGCGGTAGCGCTCCATGGTGTGCCCGTCGAGGAGGCCCCACCGCGACGACACGATGGGCCCGGCCACCCGCTCGGTGGTGCTCATCGGCCCACCCCTCCGACGTTCGGGCAGCCAGCGTCCCGTAGAGCGCGGGCACTTCCGTGCCCGAACGCTGAGGGGTGGTGGTGGCCCTCATCGGATCTCCACCGGGAGGCCCTCGGCGCCGCCACCGGCCCAGCGGTCGGGGGAGATCTGCTGGCGCACCCTGGTGGTGGTGCCGTGGGGCGGGATCTCGTCGTCCTTGCGGCCGGCCCGCACGTCGTCGAGCAGGCGGTCGGTGGCCTCGTGGGTGAGGTTGGTGAAGTAGCGGTAGTTGACCTGGAGGCAGGGCGCCTCGGTGCAGGCGGCGATGCACTCCACGTCCTCGAGGGTGAACAGGCCGTCCGCGGTGGTGGCCCCCGCCTTGATGCCGAGCCGCTCCTCGCAGTGATCGAGCAGCTCCTGCCCGCCGAGCAGCAGGCACGAGATGTTGGTGCAGACGTTGACGAGGTACTTCCCCACGGGCTCGAGCTTGAACATCTCGTAGAAGCTGGCCGTCCCGAGCACCTCGGCCGGGGTGAGGCCGAGCAGCTCGGCGATGTGCTCCATCGCCTCCGGGCTCAGCCACCCGTCCTGCTGCTGCGCGACGTGGCACAGGGGGATGAGGGCCGACCGGGGCCGCGGGTAGCGGGCCACGATGGTCCGGGCCAGCTCCACGTTGGCGGTGTTGAGACGGGCCACTACCGGTCGACCTCGCCCATGATCGGGTCGATGCTCGAGATGACCGCCACGGCGTCCGCGATGAGGCCCCCGTGGAGCATGTGGGGCATCGTCTGCATGTTGTAGAAGCTCGGGCCGCGGATGTGCATCCGGTAGGGCTTGGCGCTCCCGTCCGAGACGAGGTAGCAGCCCAGCTCGCCCCGCGGGGACTCGACGGCCACGTAGACCTCGCCCTCGGGCACCCGGAAGCCCTCGGTGAAGATCTTGAAGTGGTGGATCAGGGCCTCCATCGACTCGTCGATGCGGGCCCGGGGCGGTGGGGTGACCTTCTTGTCCTGCACCCGGTAGTCGCCGAGCGGCATCGCGTCAACGATCTGGCGGACGATGCGCATCGACTCGCGCACCTCGTTGAGGCGGATGGCGTAGCGGTCGAAGACGTCGCCGTAGGTGCCGACCACGACGTCGAACTCGAGCTCGTCGTAGGCCAGGTAGGGCGCGTCCCGGCGGAGGTCCCAGGCCAGGCCCGTGCTGCGCAGCACCGGGCCGGTCGCGCTGAGGGCGATGGCCTCCTCGGGCGTGATGGCCCCCACGCCCTGGGTCCGGTCCCGCCAGATGGGCTGGCCGGTCATGAGCTGGTCGTACTCGTGCAGCCGGTCGGGGATCAGGTCGAGGATGTTGAGGACGTCCTCCCGCCAGCCGTCGGGGAGGTCCACGGCCACGCCGCCGGGGCGGATGTACTCGTGGTTCATGCGCAGGCCGGTGACCTTCTCGAAGAACTGCATCACCAGGTCGCGCTCGCGCCAGCCGTAGAGCATCATCGAGACGGCGCCCAGGTCCATCCCGTTGGTGGCCAGGAACAGCAGGTGGCTGGCCATCCGGTTCAGCTCGCACATGAGCATCCGGATCCAGGTGGCCCGGGGCGGGATCTCGACGTCGAGCAGCGCCTCGGTGGCCAGGCAGAAGACCAGCTCGTTGAAGAACGGGCTGGCGTAGTCCATCCGGGTGGTGTTGGTCGGCCCCTGGAGGTAGGTCAGGTCCTCGCCCGTCTTCTCCATGCCCGTGTGCAGGTAGCCGATGATCGGCTTGGTCCGCAGCACGGTCTCGCCCTGGAGCTCGAGCATCAGGCGGAGCACGCCGTGGGTCGACGGGTGCTGCGGGCCCATGTTGAGGAGGAAGGTCTCGTCGTCGGTGCCCGCCGTCTGGCCGATGAGGTCGGCGGCCTCCGCCTCGGACATGCGGAGGACGGCGCCGGACTCACGGAGGAGCTCGGAGTCGGTGGAGCGCTCGCGGGGCGCGAGCTCCTGGTCGCCCTCCGAGGTCTCGACCACGTGGGCCGCGGCCCGCCGCTCCCGATCCGTCGTGGTCTCGCTCATGACCGGCCCGTCCCGCCCGTGGCCTTGAACTGCACCGGGATGCGACCCACCGCGAAGTCCTTGCGCAGCGGGTGGCCCTCCCAGTCCTCCGGCATGAGGATGCGGGTGAGGTCGGGGTGGCCGTCGAAGGCGATGCCGAACATGTCGTACACCTCGCGCTCCGGGGCCTCCGTGCCGGGGTAGAAGCCGAACAGCGAGGGCACCGTGGGATCGGCCTGCGCCACCTGGACCCGGACCCGGACCCGCTCGCGCTGCTCGAGCGAGAGCAGGTTGACGACCACCTCGTAGCGCTCGGGGGCCACGCCCTCGGGAAGCGACCGGCCGGGGTGGGTCAGGTAGTCGACCGCCGTCACGTCGACGCAGAGGGCGAAGCCCTCGTCCCGCAGGGCCTCGACCACCCGCAGGTAGTCGTCCACCGGCGGGAACAGCACGTCGACCCCGCGGACGGCGACCACGGGCACGCCGTGGCGCTCGGCCGGCGGCGCCTCCACGGCCTCCTCGGCCTCAGTGACCTCCGCCTCGGTGTCGGCCACTAGCGCGGCGTCCCCACGTGGACCTGGACCCGGCCCTCGGGCGAGCCCACGTGCACGCCGGCGCCCTTCCCCGTGGCCTTCCGCCGCTGGGTGATCTCCCCGGTGCGGATCTGCTCGTGCAGGGTGAGGATGGCGTGCAGCAGGGTCATGGGACCGGGGGGGCAGCCGGGCGCGTAGACGTCCACGGGCACGATCTGGTCGACGCCCTGGACGATGGCGTAGTTGTTGAACATGCCGCCGCTGGAGGCGCACACGCCCATCGAGATGACCCACTTGGGCTCGGTCATCTGGTCGTAGATCTGGCGCAGGACGGGCGCCATCTTCTGGCTCACCCGTCCGGCCACGATCATGAGGTCGGCCTGGCGGGGCGAGCCGCGGAAGACCTCCATGCCGAAGCGGGCCAGGTCGTAGTGGGCCGCCCCCGTGGCCATCATCTCGATGGCGCAACAGGCCAGGCCGAACTGGGCCGAGAAGACGCTGTTGCGCCGGGCCCACTTGACGACGTCCTCCAGCGTCCCGGTGAGGAAGTTGTGCTGGAGCCCGGCCAGGCCCGCGGTGAGGCCCTGCTCCTCGACGGTCATCGGTGCACCCTCAGGTCGTGCACCCCTCGAACCGTCCCTTCGACGTGGGCACCGATGACCGGCCGTCGCTGGCGCTCCGGCCAGGACGCTGTTCTCGTCGGTTCGCTCGCAAGCTCGCTCACGAGGCTGCCACCTCCCTCGTGCTCGGGCCGTCGGCGGGCTGCCCACCGGGGCCGCGACCGTCCATGCCGACGCGGCGGATGGTGGTCGTCGACGTGCGCGCCGGGTCGACGGCGTCGAGCCGGCGCAGCCGCTTGACCGGGCCCCAGTCGAGGGCGCCGCGGCTGAGCATGTAGAGGAACGACACGAACACGGCGACCGCGAACGTCAGCATCTCGACGAGGCCGAACCCACCCAGCTCCCGGTAGTTCACGGCCCACGGGTAGAGGAAGACGATCTCGATGTCGAAGACGATGAAGATCATCGCCACCAGGTAGAAGCGCACCGGGAAGCGCTCGGGGGGCGCCGCCTGGGGGACGATGCCCGACTCGTACGGCGCCGACTTGGCCGGGGTGGGCCGGGCGCTGGCCAGCAGCTTGGTGGTCACCAGGCTGAGCAGGACGAAGCCGGCCGCCAGGACCAGCATCACGACGAGCGGCAGGTAGTCGTCCACGCTGCCGCCCCCCTACCCCGCCGCGGCCCGGGCGCGAGCCTCGGTCGCCGCCTTGTCCCGGCGGTGGAGCACGTTGCACGTGACCCCGAAGAAGATGGCCGAGACGATGGTGAACGTGGCGGGCACCAGTCGCTGGCTCCCGAGGTCCCGCTCCATCACCACGGTGAACACCTGGGCGTCCTCGTCGGGCTCGGGCGGCGGGGGCGTCTCCCCGAAGGGCGTCTCCACGTCGACCACGGGCCGGACCTGGATCACCGCGAAGTGGTGGGGGTGGGGGCCGGGCAGCTCGGAGAGGAGGCTGTCGGGGTCCTTACCGCCGGTCTCCTTGGCCGCGATGAGCGTGTAGTCCTGGGTCGACTCGAAGGTGGCGAGGGGGCTCTCCTCCCCCGTCAGCGCCTCGTCGGCCGCGGCGGTCGCGTCACCGCCGCCCTCGGGCAGGTCCTTCCAGTCGCTGAGATCGCGGGCGTCCTCGGTGGCCGCCCCGCTCGTGTCCCCGGGGTCGTCGCTGACCACCACCTCGCGCACCTCCCACGAGGAGGCTTCGCCCGTCCAGCCGATCCCGTAGAGCCACCAGGAGACGCCCATGATCGTCATCCAGCCGGTGAGGCCGGCGGCGGCGATGAGGAAGCCGAGGCGCACGCCGGTGTTGGTGGCCAGGAGGAGGTAGACGGACCCGCACAGCACGACCACGCCGGTGGCCACCACGAGGTAGCCCCGGATGGTCGGGTCCCACGAGAGGGTGAGGGCGAGGACCCGCGTCAGGGCCGTCACGGCGTGTCCCCGGAGTCGGTGTCATCCGTCGGGCTCGGTCTGTTCACGGCCCGGGGCGTGGGGGCGCGGAGGGTGTCGTTCACGTCGTTGCGGATCTCGGGCGACGGCGGTCCCGTGGCCGAGAGCTCGCGCTCGTAGTTGACGATGGCCTGGATCTGCTCGCGGGTCAGCTGGCGGCCGTAGTACGGCATGGCCCCGGAGTCGTTCTGGCCGTACTGGCCGTACTGCTCGCCGACGTCCGTGCCGTTGGCCACCCACTCGTAGTGCTCGTCCTCGTCGGGGAACTGGGTGAGCTCGTTGTAGAGGCTGGGGCCCATGGCGCCCGCCCCGGGCGCCTCGGGCTCGTCGTACGACCAGCCGGCCGTGTGGCACCGGGCGCAGTTGAGGTTGAAGAGCGCGGCGCCGATGGTGGCCGGCTGGTTGTAGGAGATCTCCCGCTCCAGCTCGGCGACCAGGTTCTCGTCGGGCTCGGCCTTGGCCTGCTCCTCGCGCAGCTGGGACTGGAGGCCGGCCAGGCGGTCGACCTCGGCCTCGGCCTCCTCCTGGGCCTGCTCCTGCGCCTCCTCGGGCGAGATGGCGATGCTCTGGAGGTAGGCGATCAGGTTGTCGATCTGCTGCTCGTTCATGGGGCCACCGCCCTCGATGCCCCATGCCGGCATGGGCGAGAACGGCCGCCCGTAGACGAGGACCTGGCGGATCTGGTCCTCGGTCATGCGCAGGGCCACGGTGTTGAGCGCCGGGGCCCGCCACGACACCTGCCGCAGCGTCGTCTCGGGGGCGCCCTCCTCGTCCCGGATGATCTCGCCGTTCTCGTCGTACTCGTACTCGGTGAGGGTGTAGGGCACCTCGCCGCCGAGGGCCTGGGCGCCGCCGTGGCAGCCGGCGCAGTTGAAGCCGCCGTCGGCGGTGGGGGCGAACAGCCCTGCGCCGCGGGACACGAACGCCTCCTCGAAGTTGGTGACGGCGCCGGACTGGCGGCCGGGCTCGGCCAGCCAGTACAGGGGCAGGCCCACGCCCACGATCGACAGCGAGATGAGGCCCCACCGGAGCACCCGGTCGAGGCGGGGACCCTCGAGCTGCTCGTCGTCGAGGTACTGCTTGCGGTTGGCCGCGAGCTCGATCTCCGAGCCCACCTCGGGCTTGGAGCGGCGGACGTTGGCGAGCAGGTAGAGGCCCCAGCCGGCCACCACCAGCACCGCGACGACGATGCCGATGACCTGCTGCGTCGAGAGGCCGGACTCGGTGCCGGCCGCCTCCTGGGCGAGGAGCCAGGTGCTCAGTGCTCACCCCCGGCGGCGCTGATGCAGGCCGGGCCCTCGGCCTCCTGCCCCGTCGTGTTCGTCCCGATGGGCGGGCCCTGGATCACGAGCCCCGTGTCCACCACCACCGTGCCGCCGCTGGCGTCGACGGGGAAGCGGTCGAGGCCCCGCGGCGCGGGGCCGGCCTTCTTCTCGCCCACCCGGTTGTACTTCGAGCCGTGGCACGGGCACTCGAACCACTGGGACGTGATGCACCACGGCACCCGGCAGCCGAGGTGCACGCACTTCTGGTAGAGCGCGACGATCCCCGCCTCCATGCCGGGCAGCACGGCCGGCGAGTAGGCCGCCTCCGCCGCCGACACGCCCGAGGACGGGAACGGGTTCAGGTAGAAGCGGCCCTCGGGGACGTAGAACGGCTCCCGGGTGTCGGAGATCTGGCTGAGGATGTCGTCGAGCTTCCCGACGCGGATCTTGGAGCCGAAGCCGCCGGAGACGCCCGGCCACAGGAAGGCGAGCATGGAGGCGCCGAAGCCGGCCAGCCCGAGTCCGAACATGGCCAGGATGCTCCGGTTGAAGAACTGCCGGCGGGTGACGCCGAGGGACTCCTCGTCCGGGGGGACGTACGGCGCCGGCGGGGCGGCCGAGACGGGCTCGAGCTCGCGGCTGGGCTCCCGGCGGGCCAGGGAGGCGGCCCGCTCCACCTCGCGGCCGCTCGCGGGGGCCTCGCCCTCCTCGGCGTCGTCCTCGAGGAAGGGGCTCGGGCGGTCGCGCCCCCGGGTCTCGCGGGAGAGCGCCGAGTACGCGTCGCGACGGCGGGCGGTGGTGAACAGCACGAGGGCGGCCAGGGCCACCAGGGCGCCGACGGCGAGGGCGACGATCGTCGATCCGGACATCCGTCAGCCCCTGTGGTGGGGGTCGGGGAGGGGGGAGGAGCAGCCATCACAGCTCGAAGAACAGTCCGGCGTTCCAGGGGAACACGAAGTTGAAGCCGGGGCCCCGGAAGAACGAGCCGATGATGACCAGCACGGCCCAGAACATCAGGTGCACGGTCATCAGCGAGATGGCGAACTTGCGGTCCTCGGGCTTGTTCGACGGGTTCTTGTCGATGAAGGGGGCCAGGATCAGCACGAAGAGGCCGATGCCCGGGATGGTCACGCCGGCGACCATCGGGTGGAACATCGTGAGCAGCTCCTGGAGCCCGAGGAAGTACCAGGGCGCCTTGGAGGGGTTGGGCGTCAGGTTGAAGTTGGCCAGCGTCAGCAGCGGTGCGTTGACGAAGGCGGAGAACACCAGCAGGAAGGCGGTCACCACCAGGGAGGCCACGAACTCGACCACCAGCAGGTGGGGCCAGGTGTGGACCTTGTCGGTGGGCTGGGCCCGCACGTCCTGGATGGAGCCCGACTTGACGACGGTCAGCAGCCGCTGGGTGTGCCCGTCGGGGCCGGTGGCCACGGGCGGGGCGGCGGCCCGGGCCGTCGTGGTCGTGGCCGGTGCCCGCTCCTGGGTGGCGACGCCACCCCCGCCGGCGGCCGCGCCCTCGGGGCCGTCGCCCGGGGTCGTCTCGCTGGCCTGGGTGGGGGCGCCGGCCTCGTCGGAGGGCGCGCCGCCGCCCTTCTTGGCCGCGGCCTTGGCCTTGGCCTCCTGGGCCCGCTTGAGGAGGTGTTCGGGGATCTCCGTCATGTCTCTCCTCCGTCCCTACAGCGGCCCGGAGATGCCGCCGTCCTTGCGCACCCGCCAGAAGTGCACCGCCATGAAGATGACGGTCACGAACGGGAGCATCAGGACGTGGAGCACGTACCACCGGAGCAACGTGTCGGTGCCGATCTCGACCCCGCCGAGGAGCACGAAGCGCACCTGGCTCCCGAACACGGGGGTGTAGCCCATCATGTTTGTGCCCACCGTGACGGCCCAGAGGGCGAGCTGGTCCCAGGGCAGCAGGTAGCCGGTGAAGCTGAGGAGCAGCGTCAGCGTCAGCAGGATGACGCCGATCACCCAGTTGAACTCCCGGGGCGGCTTGTAGGCCCCGTGGTAGAAGATCCGGGCCATGTGCAGGAAGACGGCCAGCACCATGAGGTGCGCGGCCCACCGGTGCATGTTGCGCACCAGCAGCCCGAAGGTCACGGCCGTCTGGAGGTTGTAGATGTCGTCCCAGGCCTGGGCCGCCGTGGGCCGGTAGAAGAACATCAGGAAGATGCCGGTGACGGTCAGCAGGATGAAGAGGAAGAAGCTCAGCCCGCCGAGGCAGAGCGTGTAGCTGACCTTGACCGCGTGGCGCTTCACCTTCACCGGGTGCAGGTGGTAGAGCACCGAGTTCATGATCACGTAGGACCGGTTCCGGGGGCTGTCCGTGTAGCCCTTCCGGAAGATCGACCCTGGCCGGAAGATCGAGTTCCAGGCCTGTGAGCCCTGGATCGTCTCCCCCAGCTTCGACAGCCGCTCGGCCAACGCCTCGCTGCGGCTCTTGCGCTCGAGCGCCCGTGCCATCGGTCCGAGTCTCCTAGAACCGCATCCCGTAGGAGTAACCGTGGTTGCTGTCGCGCTGGTGCTGGTCACCGTCGCGCGCCGACACCCCGGTCTTGCCCATGATGATGACGCCCGTCGGGCAGCGGTCGACGCAGAGGCTGCAGCGGGTGCAGACGTCCTCGTCGACCACGAAGATCACGTGGTCGTCCGGGTCGATGCCCGGCTCCACGGTGTTGGTGGACTCGGCGATCGCATCGGTGGAGAGCATGTGGATGCACTTCCACGGGCAGATGTCGACGCAGCCCTCGCACATGATGCACTCGGACTGGTCGATGTGCAGGAACTGCTTCGGCTTGACCGACTTGCCCAGATCGTCCGGCGCGACCTCCTGGAGGACGTAGTCGCCGGGGAAGCTGGGCATCGGCGGGTTGGCGTCGGTCTTCGGCATCAGGCCTTCTTGACGAGCGGTCGGCCGTAGGAGGAGACGGGCAGCTCGGCGGGCTTCGTCTTGCCCCGGGCCTGCCACATCGACCACAGGTACATCTGGGCCCCGAGGAAGACGATGTAGAGGGTGGCGGCGATCAGGTCGCGCAGCACCTGGTACGTCACCGTGAACGGCAGCTTGGCCACGACGTCCCCCGGGCCGAAGAGGATCTTGTCGGCCCGCCAGTTCAGCTCGTTGTCGGCCCACGCCAGCCACTGGTGGGGGACGACGCCGTAGGCCAGGAACATCACGAAGAAGGCGTAGGCGGAGGCCAGCATGGCCTCACCCCACGTGAGGGGGGCGCCGGGCGGGCGGCGGCCGGCGTAGGCGACGACGGCGGCGACGGAGATCCCGAGGGCCACCAGCGACACCACGAACGCGACCACCGCTGCCTCCTTCCCCGCTCCCGGTCGGCCGCTCGGGGGCGGGCCCGGGCGACCTTTTGTGAACTTCCTCACATGGTACCCCGCCGACCGGCGGGTCCGCCGAGACGGTCCACAGGTCTAGCACGGGCCCGTCCGAGCACCACATCGCTGGGCCGACACGCCTGGCTCGCCGTCGCGCCGGGACCCGGCCTAGCCTCAGGCCCGTGACCGAGGTCCCCGAGCACCTCCTGCGCCGTTCCCAGGAGCGTCGGGCCGCCCTCGGCCTCGGCGGCGGCGGCGAGGGGGGACCACCCTCCGGTGGAGGCGACGCCGGCGGCGCCCCCGAGGGGGCCAGCGCCGCCGCCCCCGTGCCGGCCGAGGCCGCCGCCACCCCCGCCGCGCCCACGCCGGCCGCCCCCCCGGCCCCGCCCGAGCCGCCGAAGCCGCCCCCGCCCTACGTGGCCGCGGCGCTGGCCCGCCCCAAGGTGCCCAAGTGGGCCATCCCCGTCCTGGCCGCCCTGCCGCTGTGGGCCCTGGTCTACGCCGGGACCCTCTACATCCCGTCGGCCGCCAGCGCCGATCCGGTGCTGTCCGAGGGCGAGGAGCTCTACGCCGCCCAGTGCGCCAGCTGCCACGGCGGGGAGGGCGGCGGCGGCGTGGGCCGCCCGCTGTCCGACGGCGAGGTGCTCCTGACCTTCCCCGACCCCGCCGACCACATCGCGTGGATCGAGGGGGGCTCGGCCACCGTGGGCGAGGGGAACCCCTACGGCGACCCGGATCGACCCGGCGGCCAGCACATCGCCGGCGAGACTGCCGGCGGGAACATGCCCGCCTTCGGCGAGACCCTCACCGAGGAGGAGATCATCGCCGTCACGCGCTACGAGCGGGAGATCCTCGGCGGCGAGACCGAGTCCGCCCTCGCGAACCCGAGCGAGGGCGACGGCGCGTCGCCGGAGGACGAGGCGCAGTCCGAGGGGGGCGACACCGGCGGCGGCGGGTAGGCCCGCGGTGGCCGCCCACGACGTCCTGGTCGTCGGGGCCGGTCCGGCCGGTGCCGCCGCCTCCTACTGGCTGGCCGAGGCCGGCTACGACGTGGTCGCCGTCGAGCGCAAGGCGTTCCCCCGGGACAAGACCTGTGGCGACGGCCTGACCCCCCGGGCCGTCCGGTCGCTGCGGGACATGGGCCTCGAGGACCGGCTGGCCACCTTCCACCGCCACCGCGGGCTGCGCACCATCGCCCACGGGATCACCCTCGAGCTGCCCTGGCCGGACCACCCGGCGTTCCCCTCCTACGGCTACGTGGTCCGGCGGCGGGACCTCGACGAGCTCGTGGCCGAGCACGCCGTCAAGGCGGGGGCGACCGTGCGCACCGCCACCGAGGCGCTGGAGCCCGTGCGGGAGCGGGGCCTCGTCGTGGGGGCCGTCGTCCGCCCGAAGGGGGGCCAGCCGGAGGAGGTGCGGGCCCGCTACGTGGTGGTGGCCGACGGCGCCAACTCCCGCTTCGGGCGGTCGCTCGGGACGTCCCGCGATCGCAGCTACCCGCAGGGGATGGCCATCCGGGGCTACTACGCGAGCCCCCGGTCCGAGGACCCGTGGATCGAGTCGGCCCTCGACGTGCGGGACCGGGAGGGCCGCTCCCTGCCCGGCTACGGGTGGGTGTTCCCGCTGGGGGACGGGACGGTCAACGTGGGCATCGGCCTGCTCTCCACCTTCAAGGGGTGGCGGGAGGTCAACACCTCGCACCTGATGGACGAGTGGGCGGCCACCGCGCCGGCCGAGTGGGGCTTCTCGCCGGAGTCGAAGCTGAGCGAGCCGACCGGCGGGCGGTTGCCCATGGCCGGCTCGGTGGGTCCCAAGGCGGGGCCCTCGTGGCTGGTGGTGGGGGACGCCGCCGGGTCGGTCAACCCCTTCAACGGGGAGGGCATCGACTACGCCTACGAGACCGGGCGCATGGCGGCGGAGGCCATCGACGAGGCGCTCCGCACCGGCGACGGCCTGGCCCTCCAGCGCTACCCCGCCCGCCTCGAGGCCGAGTTCGCCCTCTACTTCAAGGTGGCGCGGCTCTTCGCCGAGGTGATCGGCCGCCCGGCGCTGCTGCGGGAGCTGACCCGGGTGGGCATGCGGTCGCAGAGCCTCATGGAGTGGGTGCTGCGGATCATGGCCAACCTGCTCCGCCCCGGGGAGGTCGGTCCGGCCGAGGCCGCCTACCGCGCCGCCGCCACCCTGGCCCGGCTCGTGCCCGAGCCGAAGCGCTGGTAGCGGACCGTCCCTCATACTGGCCCCATGGACTTCACCGAGACGCCGGAGCAGGCCCTCCTGCGCGAGGCCGTGGCCAAGCTGGCCAACGACTTCGGCCACGCCTACTACGCCGACCGGGCCAAGTCCGGCGGGCGCTCGACCGAGCTGTGGCAGGCGGTGGCCGACCAGGGCTACCTCGGCGTCAACGTGCCGGAGGCCTACGGCGGGGGCGGCGGCGGGATCTCGGACCTCGCCATCGTGTGCGAGGAGCTGGCGGCGGCCGGGTGCCCGCTGCTCCTGCTGGTGGTGTCGCCGGCGATCTGCGCCAGCATCATCGGCCGCTTCGGGAACGAGGAGCAGAAGTCGCGCTGGCTCCCGCTGCTGGCCGACGGGCGCATGCTCATGGCCTTCGCCATCACCGAGCCGGACGCCGGGTCGAACTCGCACAACCTCTCGACGGTCGCCACCCGGGACGGCGAGCTCTGGAAGCTCCGGGGCACGAAGTACTACATCTCCGGGGCCGACGAGGCCCACACCATCCTGGTGGTGGCCCGCACCGGCGTGGACGAGGACTCGGGGCGGGGGCGCCTCTCGCTGTTCGTCGTCCCGTCCGACGCGCCGGGGCTGGAGAAGACGATCATCCCCGTGGAGATCGTCGCCCCCGAGAAGCAGTACACGCTCCACTTCGACGACGTGGAGGTGCCGGCCGAGAACCTCATCGGCACCGAGGGCGAGGGGCTGCGCCAGGTCTTCCACGGGCTCAACCCCGAGCGCATCACCGGGGCCGCCATCGCCAACGGCATCGGGCGCTACGCGCTGGGCAAGGCGGCGGAGTACGCCCGGGAGCGGCGGGTGTGGGGCGTGCCCATCGGCACCCACCAGGGGCTGTCCCACCCGCTGGCGAAGTGCTACGTCGAGGTGGAGCTGGCCCGGCTCATGACGACCCGGGCGGCGTGGCTCTACGACAGCGGCCACGACGCCGGCGAGTCGGCGAACATGGCCAAGTACGCGTCCGCCGAGGCGTCCCTCGCCTCACTGGACCAGGCCATCCAGGTCCACGGCGGCAACGGCCTGGCCTCGGAGTACGGGCTGGCCGACATGTGGGGCTTCGCCCGCCTGCTCCGCACCGCCCCCGTGAGCCGCGAGATGATCCTCAACTACGTGGCCAGCCACAGCCTGGGGCTCCCCCGCTCCTACTGAGCCGCCCCTCGCCGGGGTTCTTCGCGCGCTTCGGGCTCAGGGGGTGGACCGAACTGCGCACAGAGTGCAGCGGGGGGCTCAGGTGAGGAGGGACTCGACCGCCTCGGCGGCTCGGGTGGGGCCGTCGAGGGCGCGGATCTCGTCGGCCAGGCGGGCGGCGGCCCGGCGGCAGGCGTCGTCGCCGAGGACGTCGAGGACGGCGGCCCGGACCTCGTCGGCGGACGCATCGGGGGCGAGCACCCGGCCGGCGCCGACGGCGGCCACCGCCTCGGCGTTGACGGGCTGGTCCCGGCCCAGGGGCACGCACACCAGGGGGACGCCGTAGGTCAGGGCGGCGCCGATGCTCCCGAGGCCGGCGTGGTTCACGCACAGGTCCGCGTGCGGGAGCACGGCGGCGTGGCGCACGTACCCCGTGAGGGTGGCGTTGGCGGGCGGGCGCAGGTCCTCGGCCCGCAGGTGCGGCCCCAACGTGGCCAGCACGGTGACGGCGGCGCCGTCGAGGCCGTCGAGCACGCGCTGCAGCAGCGGGGCTTCACCCATGGGCGTCGTCCCCATGGACACCACCACGAGCGGACGGCCCGGTGACCGCCACCCCTCGTCGGGACCGGCGTCCTCCACCAGCGGGCCGACGTAGCGCACGTTCGGCGCCACCCCGTCCGGCCGGTCGAGCGCCTCCAGCGTGGGAACGAGCACGAGCGGCGCCCGCTCGACGAGCTCCTCCAGGCGAGCCACGGCCGCCAGACCGAGCTCGGCCCGCACGGCGTTCGTGCCGTCGACGTCGGCAGCCATGGCGATGGGCGAGAGGTCCCGGAACAGCGTGTGCACGAACGCCACCGCCGGCACGCCCGCCGCCTCGGCGCCGCACAGCGCCGAGGGCTGCATGTAGTCCACGACGGCCACGCCGGTGGGTGCCCGCGCCACCTCGGCGGCCACCTCGACGGCCAGCTGCCGGAACGCCTCGGGGTCCCACGGGTGCGCCGCCGGGCTCGCCCGGTAGCCGGCGCCCGCCGCGGCGAAGCGGGCCTCCAGGGCGCCCGGCGGACCCAGCACCCGGACGTCGTGGCCCCGGCCCACGAGCGCGCCGGCCAGCACGACGAGGGGCGAGACGTTCCCGCCGCCCTCCCAGGTGACGAGGAGCACCCCGGTCAGTCGACGGCCTCCACGACGGCGAGGATCGCACCGGTGTCGACCACCTGGCCGACCGCCACGCGCACCTCGGCCACCCGCCCGTCGCCGGGGGAGGCCACGGCGTGCTCCATCTTCATGGCCTCGAGCACCACCAGGACCTCGCCCGCCGACACAGCGGCGCCGGGCTCGGCCGCCACCCGCACGACCGTGCCCGGCATGGGCGCCACCAGCGACCCGGCCGCCACCTCGGGGACGGGGACCGGCAGGCGCTCCAGCACGGGGAGGGAGAAGGCCCCGAGGGTGCTGTCCACGTGGGCGGTGCCGTCCACCAGGTGCACCTCGAAGCGCCGCCGCACGCCGTCCAGCTCGAGGTCGACGGCCTCCGGCGTGGCCGAGAACACGCGCGCCGCCAGCGGCTCGCCGCCCACCGCCAGCTCGACCCCGTCCCGGGTCGAGCGGTAGGCCACGTCGAGGCGCTCGTCCCGGCCCGCGAACGCGGCCTCCTGGGGCCCCGACGGGTTGTTGCGCCACCCCGACGGCAGCGTCGCCAGCACGGGTGCGTGCCGGCGGGTCGCCGCGGACAGGGCCAGCGCCGCCGCCGCCGCCGAGGCGCGCTCGGCCGCCGGCGTCCGCCGATCCGCCTCGAGCTCGGCGGGCGGGTGGCGCTCGAGGAACGCGGTGTCCGTGGCCCCGGCCAGGAAGTCGGGCGAGCGCAGCACCCCCACGAGGAGATCCCGGTTGGTGGTGACACCGTGCAGCCGGGCCCCGGCCAGCGCCGCGGCCAGCCGGGCCGCCGCCTCCCCCCGGGTGGGGGCGACGGCGATCACCTTGGCCAGCATCGGGTCGTAGTGCGGACCCACCACCGAGCCGTCCTCGACGCCCCCGTCGACCCGCACGCCCTCGCCGAGCGGCACCGCGAAGCGGGCCAGCGTCCCCGTGGCCGGCGTGTAGCCCCGGGACGGGTCCTCGGCGTAGAGGCGGGCCTCGATGGCGTGGCCCTCCATCCGGGGCGAGACGGCCTCGGCGGGCAACGGCTCGCCGGCGGCCACGAGCAGCTGGAGGCGCACGAGGTCGAGGCCGGTGATCCCCTCCGTCACGGGGTGCTCGACCTGGAGGCGGGTGTTCATCTCGAGGAACGAGAACGACCCGTCGTCGGTCAGCAGCAGCTCGACCGTCCCCGCGCCCTCGTAGCCGACGGCCCGGGCGGCGGCCACGGCCGCCTCGCCGAGCGAGGCCCGCAGCGCGGCGTCGACGGCCGGCGACGGCGCCTCCTCGACCACCTTCTGGTGGCGGCGCTGGATGGAGCACTCCCGTTCGAACAGCGACACCACGGTGCCGTGGCGGTCGGCCATCACCTGCACCTCGACGTGGCGGGGGGCCTCGATCCACGGCTCCAGGAACACGGTCCCGTCGCCGAAGGCGGCGGCCGCCTCCCGGGCGGCGCCGGCCACGGCCTCGACGAGCTCCTCGGGGCGGCGCACCACCCGCATGCCGCGCCCGCCGCCGCCGGCCGAGGCCTTGACCAGGAGCGGCCAGCCGACGGTCTCGGCGGCGGCGACCAACGCCCCGTCGTCCCCGGGGTGCACCTCCGCGGCAGGGAGCACCGGCACGCCGGCCTCGGCCATCATCGCCTTGGCCGCCAGCTTCGAGCCCATGGCCTCGATGGCCGAGGGCGGCGGTCCCACGAACACCAGGCCGGCGTCGAGGCAGGCCCGGGCGAACCCGGCGTCCTCGGAGAGGAAGCCGTAGCCGGGGTGCACGGCGTCGGCGCCGGTGCGCCGCGCCGCGTCGACGAGGGCGTCGATCCGCAGGTAGGACTCGGCCGGCGCGGCGCCGCCGAGGGGCACGGCCTCGTCGGCCTCGCGCGCGAAGGGCGCGTCGGCGTCGGGGTCGCTGTGCACCGCCACGGTGGCGATGCCCATGGCCCGGCACGTGCGGAACACCCGCCGGGCGATCTCCCCCCGGTTGGCGACGAGGACCTTGCGGATCACATTCTGAAGACGCCGTAGCCGCGCTGGCCGCGGACGTCGTTGTTGTGGACGACCGACAGGGCCAGGCCCAGCACCGTCCTCGTGTCCCGGGGGTCGATGACACCGTCGTCGTAGAGGCGCGACGAGTTGGCGAAGGCGTAGGACTCCCGCTCGATCTGCTCCTCCACCGCCGTCCGCTGCGCGGCGTCGGCCTCCTCGTCGAACTCGCGCCCGGCGCCGGCGGCCGACTGGCGGGCCACGATGGACAGCACGCCGGCCAGCTGCTGCGGGCCCATGACCGCCGACTTGGCGCTCGGCCAGCTGAACAGGAAGCGGGGCCCGTACGCCCGCCCGCACATGCCGTAGTTCCCGGCGCCGTACGAGGAGCCCATGATCACCGTGAGGTGGGGCACGGCCGAGTTGGTGACGGCGTTGATCATCTTGGCGCCGTTCTTGACCATGCCCCGTTGCTCGTACTCCCGCCCGACCATGTAGCCGGTGGTGTTCTGGAGGAAGACGAGCGGCGTGTCGACGGCGTTGGCCAGCTGGATGAACTGCGCCGCCTTCTCCGACTCCTCGTTGAAGAGCACGCCGCGGTGGTTGGCCAGGACGCCCACGGGGAAGCCGTGGATCGAGGCCCACCCGGTCACCAGGCTCGGCCCGTAGAGCGGCTTGAACTCCTCGAAGCGGGAGCCGTCGGCCACCCGGGCCACCACCTCGCGAGGGTCGAAGGGCAGGCGCAGGTCGGCGGGCACCAGGCCGAGGAGGTCGTCCACGTCGTGCACCGGCTCGTCGGCCGGCTGCGACGGCCCGGGCCCGAGCTTGCGCCAGTTGAGGTGGGCCACGATCTCGCGGCCGATGCGGATGGCGTCGCGCTCGTCGAGGGCCATGGCGTCGGCGACGCCCGAGATCTTGGCGTGCATCTCGGCGCCGCCGAGCTCCTCGTCCGTGGACTCCTCGCCGGTGGCCATCTTCACGAGGGGGGGACCGCCGAGGAACACCTTGGCCCGCTCCTTGACCAGCACGGTGTAGTCGCACATGCCGGGGACGTAGGCGCCCCCGGCGGTGGAGTTGCCGAACACCAGGGCGATGGTGGGGATGCCCATGGAGGACAGCTCGGTGAGGTCGTGGAAGAGCTGGCCGCCGGGGATGAAGATCTCTGCCTGCGTCGGCAGGTCGGCCCCGCCCGACTCGACGAGGTTGATGACGGGCAACCGGTTCAGCCGGGCGATCTCCAAGATCCGGAGCTGCTTCTTCCACGTGAACGGGTTGGCCGCGCCGCCCCGGACCGTGGGGTCGTTGGCCATCACCACGCACTCCACGCCGGAGACCACCCCGACCCCGGTGACCACGCTGCCCCCGACGGCGTACGGGGTGCCCCACGCCGCCAGCGTGGAGAGCTCGAGGAAGGGGCTGTCGGGATCGAGCAGCAGCTCGATCCGCTCCCGGGCCAGGAGCTTGCCGCGGGCCCGGTGGCGCTCGACGTAGCGCTCGCCCCCGCCGGCCCGCACCTTGGCCTGCTCGACATCGAGCTCGGCCAGCTTGGCCAGCATCGCCACGCGGTTGGCCTCGTAGGCCTCGGAGCCGCGGTCGACGACGGTGGGCAGGACCCGCACGGGGGGCAGGGTAGGCGGCGGCTCCGTTCTGGCCTGCAGAACGGTGCGGAAAACGGCACGTTCTGCAGGCCAGAACGAGGGGGTGGCCTCAGCCCTCCCCGGCGGCGGCCGGATCGACGAGCCAGACCACCTCGCCGGCACCGATGCGGGCGGCGGGGAGGTCGTCGCCCGCCTGCACCCGCCGCCACGCCTCGGCCTTGTCGGCCCCCTCGACCGTCACCACCGCCACGTCGGCCGTGGCGATGCCGGGGAACGTGAGCGAGAGCCGGGGGTGGGGGTGGGCCTCGTCGCCGGTGGCCACCACGAGCCGGTCCTGGACCGCCAGGGCGGGGCTGCCGGGGAAGAGGGAGGCGGTGTGGCCGTCGGGCCCGAGCCCGAGGTGCAGCACGTCGATCCGGCCCAGCGACGCGATCAACGCGTCGTAGGCGTCGGCCGCGGCCGCCAGGTCGACGCCCGCGCCGCGCAGCGAGTGCACGGCCCGCACCGGGACGTGGTCGAGCAGCACCCGCCGGGCCATGCCCTCGTTCGACTCCGGGTCGTCCACGGGCACCCACCGCTCGTCCCCGAAGAGGACGGTGAGCTCCTCCCACTCGAGGCCCCCCGCCTCGCGGAGCGCGCCGTAGCAGCGCTCGGCCGTCCCTCCCCCGGACAGGGCGAGGGTGCGGGGCGCGCACGAGGCGAGGACACCGACGAACGCGGCCGGGACGTCCTCGACGACCCGGACCTCGCCCGGGGGCGTCATGCTCCCACGGGGTCGTGCCAGCCGCCATGGGGCTCGGCCAGGCGGTCGGCGGCCGACGGACCCCAGGTCCCCTCCTCGTAGAGGTGGATCTTCGGCGGGGCGTCCAGCACGGGCTGGACCACCCGCCACGCCTCCTCGACGGCGTCGGCCCGGGCGAAGCGGCGGTGGTCGCCGTCCATGGCGTCGTCGAGGAGCCGCTCGTACGCCTCCTGGCGGTGGCCCAGGGCCTGGTCGAACGAGACCTCGAGGTCGACGGGCCGGGGCGAGAACTCCTCACCTGGCGCCTTGGCCTGGAGGCGCATCGTCACGCCCTCCTTGCCGCCGAGGCGGAACACCAGCTCGTTGGCGTCGGGCTGGGCCTCGCCGCTCTCGGCGAACAGCAGCCGGGGCGGCGCCTGGAAGCGGACCGAGCACTCGGTGACGGTGGCGGCCAGGCACTTCCCCGCCCGCACCAGGAACGGCACCCCGGCCCAGCGCCAGGAGTCGATCTCGAGGTGCAGCGCCACGAAGGTCTCGACCTCCGAGTGGGGGTCGACGTCCGGCTCGTCGCGGTAGCGGCGGTACTGGCCCCGGACCACCTCACGTGGGTCGATGGAGCGCATGGCCCGCAGCACCTTGACCCGCTCGTCCTGGAGGGCGTTGGCGTCGGCCGCCACCGGCGGCTCCATGGCCAGCAGGCACACGACCTGGAGGAGGTGGTTCTGCACGACGTCGCGCAGCGCACCCACCGTCTCGTAGAACCGGCCCCGGCCCTGGATGTCCATCGACTCGGCCATCGTGACCTGGACGCTGTGCACGTAGCGCCGGTTCCAGATGGGCTCGAGCATCGAGTTGGCGAACCGGAACACCATCAGGTTCTCGACCGACTCCTTCCCGAGGAAGTGGTCGATGCGGAAGATGCGTTCCTCGGGGAAGGCGTTGGCCAGCACGGCGGCCAGCTCGTTCGACGAGGCCAGGTCCCGCCCGAAGGGCTTCTCCACGACGAGCCGGGCCCGCTCGTTCAGGCCCACCTTGGCCAGCCCGGTGATGACGTCGTCGAAGAGCTCCGGGGGCACGGCCAGGTAGACGAGCGGGAGGGTGCACGACTCGAGCCGGTCGCGGAGCTTCTCGTACATCTCCGGCGCCCGGTAGTCCCCCTGGACGTAGCAGATCATCGACGCCATGCGCTCCCACGCCTGCTCGTCGATGTCGATGTCCTTGTCCTCGAGGGCGCCGCGGGCGTGGTCCTTGAGCCGCTGGTCGTCCCACTCCGACGAGGCCACGCCCACGATGGGCGTGTCGACGAGCCGGCCCGAGGCGAACATGTTGTAGACGGCGGGGAACAGCTTCTTCCTGGCCAGGTCGCCGGTGGCCCCGAACATCACCAGCGCATCGCTACGAAGGCCGTCGTGCTCGCTCACCCGGGCCGCACCTCCTGCTCCTCGGCCATGACGGACTCGGCCGGTCGCCGGTCGATGGCCTGGCTGGAGTGCCCGCCGAACTGCGTCCGCAGGGCGGCCACCACCCTCATGGCGGTGGAGTCCTCCTGGCGGGAGGCGAAGCGGGCGAACAGCGCCGCCGAGATGACCGGGAGGGGCACGGCCAGCCGCACCGCCTCGTCCACCGTCCACCGCCCCTCGCCGGAGTCCGCGGCCCAGCCCTTGATCTCGGCCAGGCCGGGATCGTCGTCGAGGGCCCGCACGAGCAGGTCGAGCAGCCACGAGCGCACCACGCTCCCGTACCGCCACGACCGGAGAGCGCCGTCGACGTCGATGTCGATGTCGGTGGCCGAGAGGAGCTCGTAGCCCTCGGCGTAGGCCTGCATGAGCCCGTACTCGACGCCGTTGTGGACCATCTTCGTGTAGTGCCCGGCGCCGGTCGGGCCGACGTGGGCGAAGCCGCCCGGCGGCGCGAGGGCGTCGAAGGCGGGCTGGAGGACGGCGACGTGGTCGGGCTCGCCGCCGGCCATGAGGGCGTAGCCCTCCTCCAGGCCCCACACGCCCCCGCTGACCCCGACGTCGAGGAAGCCGATGCGCTTGTCGGACAGCTCGGCGGCGTGAGCCTGCGAGTCCCGCCAGTTCGAGTTGCCGCCGTCGACCACCACGTCACCGGGAGCCAGCAGCCCGGCGAGCGTCTTGATGGCGTCGTCGGTGGGCGCCCCCGACGGCACCATGACCCAGACCGCCCGGGGCGAGTCGCCCAGCGCCTCGACCAGCGCGGCGAGGTCGGCGACGTCGCTGACCTTCGGGTCGCGGTCGTAGCCCACCACCTCGTGTCCCGCCTTGCGCAGGCGGGTCGTCATGTTGCCGCCCATCTTCCCGAGGCCGACCATGCCGAGTCTCATCTGGCCTCCAGCAGCTCGTCGATCGCCACCCGTCCCGCCCGCAGCCCGCGGTCCTGCAGCGCCAGCAGGTCGCCGGCCGCCTGCGCCGCCTCGAGCGTCGAGAACCCGTAGGGGGCGCCGGGGATGGGCACGTCCCCGGTGTTCCCGCCGAGCACCTGGACGAACACCCCGGTGGGCGGGCCGCCTTTGTGCAGCTGGCCCGTCGAGTGCAGGAAGCGGGGGCCCACCCCGACGGTGGTGGCCACCCCCAGCCGGTCCCGCAGCCGCACCCGGGTCGCCTGCAGCCCGTCGAGCAGGGCCGAGTCGCCGGGATCGACGAAGGCCTGGAGGGCGAGGTAGTCGCCGGGACGCACCACGTCGAGCAGCTCGGCCACGGGCGTGGTGGGGATGTCGGGCAGGCCCTCGGCCAGGACCCGGCCGGTGGCCTCCTTGGCCGAGGCCACGTCGGGCTGGTCGAAGGGGTTGATGCCGAGCACGGCGCCCGAGAGGGCCACCGCCTGCTCCCACAGCAGGACGAGCGGGCCGAGGTCGTCCGGGCCCTCGTAGGCGAGCTCGACCACCGGGTGGCCCGCGGCGGCGAGATCGTCGAGGCCGGGATGCCGGTCGGCGCCCCCGACGGCCACGAACAGCCGGTCCTCGCCGTAGACGCCGGGCGGTCCGAGGGGCTCGCCGGCCACGGGCAGGAGGCCGGTCCCCTGCTTCCCCGTCGACTCGGCCACCAGCTGCTCGAGCCAGACGCCGAAGGCGGCCACCTCGTCGGGCAGCACCAGGGTGAGCTTGTCCCGCCCGGCGAGCGCCGACGCACCGAGCACGGCGCCCAGCCGCAGCCCGGCGTGGGTGCCGGCGGGCACTGACGGGCCGAGCGCCACGGCCGCCTCGGACGCCCGCTCGAGGAGGCGGGGCACGTCGTAGCCGAGGAGGGCGCCGGGCACGACGCCGAAGTACGACAGCGCGGAGTAGCGACCACCGATGTCCGGGCGGTTCTCGAACACGGCCCGGAACCGGCGCTCGGCGGCCAGGGCGGCGAGCTCGGTGCCGGGGTCGGTGATGGCCACGAAGCGGCGCCCGTCGCCCCCCGTGCGCTCCCAGAAGTGGGCCAGGTGGCTGCGGGTCTCGAGCGTGGTGCCCGACTTCGAGGCCACGACGAAGAGCGTGTGCTCCAACCCGAGCTCGTCCTCGACCCGGCGCACGGCGGCGGGGTCGGTGGTGTCGAGCACGTGCAGGTCCAGGGCGGCGAGGCCCTTGTCGAAGGTGCGGGCCAGCACCTCGGGGAAGAGGCTGGAGCCCCCCATCCCGAGGACCACGGCGGCGACCATGCCGTCGCCCTTGGCCGCCACCGCCACGCCGTCGACCTCGGCGTAGCTCGCCCGTGACTCCTCGACGACGGGGAGCCACCCGAGGCGATCGGCGATCTCGGTGGGGTCGTCGGACCAGAGGGTGTGGTCGCCCGCCCACATGCGGGCCACGGCATCGCGACGGGCCAGGTCCGATGCCGCAGCGGCGACGCGATCGGCGACCGGCCCCAGCCGCTCCCGCTCGATCACCCGACCGACACTAGGACCCGGCCGCGACTTCGGCGGCAGCCGCGGACGCGAGGTCGACGGTGCGTTCCAGGTCGTCCTTGGTGTGGGCCAGCGACGGGAAGGCGGCCTCGTAGGGGCCCGGCGCGAGGGCGATGCCCCGGTCGAGCATCGCCCGGAAGAACCGGCGGTAGAGGCCGTTGGCCACGCCGGCGGTGACCTCGTCGTAGTCGGTGGGCGCGGTCTCGGTGAAGTGCAGCCCGAGCAGCGGGCCGACCCGGGGGACGCACAGCGGCAGGCCCGCCTCCCGCACGACCGACTCGAGGAGGGGCGCCACCTCGGCGGCCCGGCCCTCGAGCATCGTGTAGGCCGACTCGTCGAGCTCGCCGAGCACGGCCAGCCCGGCGGCGGTGGCGAGCGGGTTCCCCGACAGGGTGCCCGCCTGGTACACGTCACCGAGCGGGGCCAGCTGCTCCATGATCGACCGGGGGCCGGCGAAGGCGGCCAGGGGCAGCCCGCCGCCGATGACCTTGCCGAAGCACCACAGGTCCGGGGTCACGCCGAAGGCCTCCACCGCGCCGCCGCACGCCAGCCGGAAGCCGGTGATCACCTCGTCGAAGACGAGCAGCGCGCCGGCGGCGTCGCACGCCTCCCGCAGGCCCTCGAGGAAGCCGGGCACGGGGGCGACGAGGCCCATGTTGGCGGCCACCGGCTCGACGACCACGGCGGCCACGTCGTCGCCCACCTCGGGCACGACGTTGTAGGGCACGACCCGGGTGTCGGCCACCGCCCCCGTGGTCACGCCGGCCGAGCCGGTCAGGCCCTGGTCGGCCACGCCGCTGCCACCGGCGGCGAGCAGCGAGTCGCTGTGGCCGTGGTAGCAGCCGGCGAACTTGACGATCGTCGGCCGGCCGGTGGCGCCCCGGGCCAGGCGCACGGCTGACATGGCCGCCTCGGTGCCGCTGTTGACGAGGCGGACCATCTCCACGCCGGGGACGCGGGCCACGACCTCCTCGGCCAGCAGGACCTCGCGCTCGGTCGGGGCGCCGTAGCTGGTGCCAGCGCCCGCCGCCCGGCGCACCGCCTCCACGACGGCGGGGTGGGCGTGGCCGAGGATCGACGCTCCGTAGGACTGGACGTAGTCGAGGTAGCGACGGCCCTCGACGTCCCAGACGTACGCCCCCTCGGCCCGGGCCACGAAGTAGGGCGTGCCCCCCACGGCCCGGAACGACCGCACCGGCGAGTTGACCCCGCCAGGCGTGACCCGCTGCGCCCGCTCGAACAGCCCGGCGTTCGTCGGGGTCATCGGTGGACCCGCATCTCTCGCGAGCAGCTCGTTCGATCCGAAGCCTGGGACCACCGATGACGGCCTCGGCGCAGGGCGCCTCGGAAGCGCTGTTGCTGGCTTGGTTCGCTCGCGAGCTCGCTCACAGGAGGCCGGCCTCGGCCAGCTCCCGGGCCCAGTAGGTGAGGATGACGTCGGCGCCCGCCCGCTTGATGGCCGTCAACTGCTCCACGGCCACGGCGGGACCGTCGAGCCAGCCCCGCTCGGCGGCGGCCTTGACCATGGCGTACTCGCCGGAGACGGAGTAGGCGGCCACGGGGACGTCGACCGCGGCCCGCACGTCGGCCACCACGTCGAGGTAGGCGGTGGCGGGCTTGACCATGACGAGGTCGGCCCCCTCGGCGAGGTCGAGGGCGACCTCGGCGGCCGCCTCGCGGCGGTTGCGGGGGTCCTGCTGGTAGGCCCGGCGGTCGCCCCCGTCGGCGATGGTCACGTCGACCGCGTCGCGGAACGGCCCGTACAGGGCGGAGGCGTACTTGGCCGCGTAGGCGAGGATGGCGACGGCGTCGTGCCCGCCGTCGTCGAGGGCCTGCCGGATGGCGGCCACCTGCCCGTCCATCATCCCGCTGGGGGCGACCACGTCGGCGCCGGCGTCCGCCTGCGCCCGAGCGACCAGGGCGTAGCGCTCGAGGGTGGCGTCGTTGTCCACGGTCCCGTCGGGGGCGAGCAGACCGCAGTGCCCCGACGTCGTGTACTCGTCGAGGCACAGGTCGGCCATCACGACGACGGCGTCCCCCACCTCGTCCTCGAGGTCCCGCAGGGCCAGCTGGGCGATGCCGTCGGGGTCCCAGGCGCCGGACCCTTCCTCGTCCTTCGTGGCCGGCACGCCGAAGAGGATCACGCCGGGCACGCCGAGGTCGGCCAGGGCGGCCACCTCCTTGCGGAGCGACTCGCGGGTGTGCTGGACCACGCCCGGGAGGGAGGCGATGGGGGCGGGATCGTCGATCCCCTCGCGGACGAACAGGGGCGCCACCAGGTCGTCCACCGACAGGCGGGTCTCGGCCACGAGGCGCCGCAGGGCCGGCGTGCGCCGCAGCCGCCGCAGGCGTCGGGCCGGGAAGTCCATCGAGGTCAGGTTACGGGGCCGCCGAGCGCGGTCACGAGGGCGGCGAGGAGCCCGTCGACGGTGTGGGGATCGGCCACGGCGGTGACGGCGAGGCCGGCGTCGCGGGCGGTGGCCGCGGTGACCGGGCCGATGCAGACGACGACCGGCGGGACCGCCTCCTTCCCGATGGCCGCGAGGTAGGCCCGCACGGTGGACGACGCGGTGAAGGTGACGGCGTCGGCCGTCGTGGCCGAGGTCACCACTTCGTCGTCCAGGTCGACCGGCACCGTGCGGTAGGCCTCGACGGCCTCCACCGCCCAGCCCGCGGCGCGGAGGCCCTCGGCCACCACGGGACGGGCGTCGGCCGCCTGGGCGACGAGCACCAGGCCCGGCCGGTCCTCGGGTGGCGGGGGGAAGGCGTCCACCAGCGCCTCGCCCACCGCGTCGTCGGGCACCAGGTCGGCCACCACGTGCCAGCGGGCCAGGGCGGCGGCGGTGGCGGGTCCGATGACGGCCACCCGGCAGGCGCCGAAGGCGCGGCTGTCCCGCAGGTGCGCCAGCAGGCGGTCGACGCCGTTGGCGGACGTGAGCACCACCCAGTCGAAGGTGGGGAGGCGATCGGCGGCGTCGGCCAACGCCGCGCCGCCGTCGGCAGGGTCGACCACTGCGACGACGGGTATCTCCACGGGCGCCGCGCCCAGGCGGCGGAGGCCCTCGACGAGGGGACCAGCCTGCTCGCGGGCACGGGTCACGACCACCCGGCGGCCGAGCAAGGGGCGGTCCTCGAACCAGCGCAGGTCGAGGGCGGCCACCGCGCCGATCACGAGCACGGCGGGCGGCTCCACCGGCGTGTCGCCCAGCCGGGCCAGCGTGGTCCGGACCGAGCGTTGGTCGGGACGCGTCCCCCACCGCACCGCCACCACCGGCGTGGCCGGGTCCATCCCCCCCGCCACCAGCCGGTCGGCGACGGCGGCCCGGGTGGCCACCCCCATGAGCACCACCAGGGTCCCCCCGGCCTGGGCGAGGGCCTCCCAGTCGGGTCCCTCGCCGCCGGTGTGGCCGGTCACCACGGTGAACGAGGTGGCCAGGCCCCGGTGGGTCACCGGCACGCCCGCGTACGCCGGCGCCGCCACCGCCGACGTCACCCCGGGGACGACCTCGAAGGGCACCCCGGCGTCGGCGAGGGCCTCGGCCTCCTCGCCACCCCGGGCCAGCACGAAGGGGTCGCCGCCCTTGAGGCGCACGACAGTGCCGCCGGCGCGCCCCCGGGCCACGAGGAGGGCGTTGATCTCGTCCTGGGCCGGGCCCGACTCGCCCGGCCCCTTGCCCACGTCGACGTGCTCCGCCTCGGCCGGGGCCAGGGCCAGCACCGCCGGGTCGGCCAGCCGGTCGTGCACGACGACGTCGGCCGCGGCCAGCAGCTCGGCTCCCCTGCGGGTCAGCAGCCCGGGGTCACCCGGACCGGCGCCGACCAGGTACACGGGCATGCCCCCACGATGGCAGGGCGCCGCCGGGAACCGGTCAGGCAGGGAGGGGAACGGCGCCGTCGTCGGCCAGCAGGGCCCGGCCACCTCCGTCCTCCAGCAGCGCGGCGCCGAGGGCCAGGCCGGCGGCGCCCGGGTCGTCGCCCGGGCCGAAGGACGTGGTGGTGCGCAGGACGACGCGGCCGTCGAGGGTGGCCAGGAGGGCGGTCAGCCGCGTGGTGCCGTCGGCGTCCACGACGGCGTGGGCGGCGGCGGGGAGCTCGCAGCCGCCGCCGAGGCTGGCCAGGAACCCCCGCTCGGCATCGACCGCCCGCCGGCTGGGGCCGTGCTCGATCGAGGCGAGGAGGGCGCGCAGGTCGCCGTCGTCCTCCCGGCACTCGACGGCCAGGGCCCCCTGCCCGATCTGGGGCACGACCACCGCGGCGGGCAGGACCTCGGCGGCCTCGTCGAGCCGGCCGAGGCGCTCGAGCGCGGCGGCCGCCACCACCACGGCCGCCACCTCGCCGTCCGCCACCTTCGCCAGCCGGGTGGCGATGGACCCCCGCAGGCCGGTGAAGGTCAGGTCCGGGCGCAGGTCGGCCAGCTGGGCGCGGCGCCGGGTCGAGCCGGTCGCCACCCGGGCCCCCGGGGGGAGGTCGGCCACCGGTCTCCCCACGAGGGCATCCCGCGGGTCGCCCCGCTCGGGCACGGCGGCGATGACCAGGCCGGGCGTGGCCAGGGCCGGGTTGGACGGGAGGTCCTTGGCCGAGTGGACGGCGGCGTCGGCCCGACCGTCGAGCACGGCGGCCTGCACCTCCTTGACGAAGACGCCGGCACCGCCGAGCTGCCAGATGTCCTGATCGAGGCGCCGGTCACCCAGGGTCGACACGACGACCGCCTCCACCGCGAGGCCGGGACGGGCCAGCCGGAGGAGGTCGGCCACGTGGTCCGTCTGCCAGCGGGCCAGCGGGCTCCCGCGAGTGGCGAGCCGCACCGGCCGGTCCACGGCTCGGCCGCCTCCGAGCTCAGCCGTCGAGGTCGAAGAGGTCGCGCATGGCCTCGCCCAGGCGCTCGCCCCGCACGGTCCCGCCCGCCTCCTTGAGGCGCACGGTCGGCTCGTGGAGGAGCTTGGCCACGACGCTGCGGCTGAGGGCCTCGAGGGCCTCGCGCTCGGCGGGGCCGAGGTTCCGCCCCAGTCGCGCCACCTCGGCGGCCCGGAGCTCCTCCGCCCGCTGCCGCAGGGCGACCACGAGGGGGGCGGCCGAGCGGGCGGTGGCCGCGTCGCGGTAGCGGGCCACCTCCTCGTCGATGAGGTTGCGGGCCCGACCCACCTCCCGGCGGCGGGCGGCGAGGCCGGCGTCGACGGACGCCCGCAGGTCGTCCATGTCGAGGAGGGTCACGCCCGCGAGCGAGCTGACCGCAGGGTCGACGTCCCGGGGGACGGCCACGTCGACCACCAGCAGGGGCGAGCCCCGCCTGGCCACGACGGCCTCCAGGTCGGCCCGCTCGAGGAGCGGGGCGGGCGACCCGGTCGATGTCAGCACCACGTCGGCGTCGGCCAGGGCCGACGGGAGCGAGAGGAGACCGACGGCGGTGCCCCCCACCTCCTCGGCCACGGCTACGGCCCGGTCGACCGTGCGGTTGGCCACGACGACCTCCGCCCCCCGGGCGGCGGCCACGGCGGCGATGCGCTGGCCCATGGCCCCCGCCCCGATCACGACGGCGCGGCGACCCTCCAGCCCGCCCAGCCGGTCGCCGGCCAGGGCCACGGCGGCCGAGGACAGCGACGTCGCCTTGCGGCCGATGCCCGTCTCGTGCCGGACCCGCTTGCCCACCTCGACGGCGTGGCGGAAGAGCTGGTTGAGGCTGGCCCCGCTGGTCCCCTCGGTGGCGGCCACCTCCCACGCGTGCCGGACCTGGCCCAGGATCTCGCTCTCGCCCAGCAGGGCCGAGTCGAGCCCGGCGGCCACGGTGAAGAGGTGGGCCACGGCGGCGGTGTCGTGGTACGTGTACACGTGGTCGGCCAGGTCCTCCGGCGCCACGAACGCCAGCTCCGACAGCGCGTCGCGCAGGTCACCCACCCCCGGGTGGAAGCGCTCCACGAAGGCGTAGACCTCGGTGCGGTTGCACGTCGAGAGGACGACCGCCTCCCGCACGTCGTCCCGGCCGACGAGGTCGGCCAGCACCTTGGGCAGGCGCTCGGGCGCGACCGTCGTGCGCTCGAGGAGCTCGAGGGGGGCACTGCGGTGGTGGAGCCCGAGGACGACGAGTGACATCGCTGGCCTAAGTGTCCCCGACCGACGCGGCTCCCGCCAACTCGTGGGGAGGCACCGGCGGCGGAGGCGGCGGCGCGCCGCGACGCTGCTGGTAGAAGCTCAGGATCTGCAGCTCGACGGCGAGGTCGACCTTGCGCACCTGCACGTCGTCGGGCACGGACACGAGGGCCGGGGCGAAGTTGAGGATCGACTGGACGCCGGCGGCCACGAGGCGGTCGACCACCTCCTGGGCGGCGCCGGCCGGCGTCGCCACCACGCCGATGGCCACGCCGTGGTCGGCCACGATGGCGGGCAGGTCGTCGATGTGGCGCACGTCGATCCCCGCCACCCGCTCCCCCACCCGGCGAGCGTCGGCGTCGACCAGGGCGGCGACCGGGAACCCGCGATCCCCGAAGCCCCGGTAGTTGGCGAGGGCGTGGCCGAGGTTGCCCACGCCGACGATGACCACGGGCCAGTCCTGGGTCAGGCCGAGCTGGCGGCTGACCTGGTAGAGGAGGTACTCGACGTCGTAGCCCACCCCACGGGTGCCGTAGCTCCCCAGGTGGGACAGGTCCTTGCGCACCTTGGCGGCGTTGACCCCGGCCAGCTCGGCCAGCCGCTCGGACGAGACGGTGGCCACCCGGGCCTCGGTGAGGTCCACCAGGCTGCGGAGGTACACCGGCAGGCGGGCCACGGTGGCCTCGGGCACGGGACGGGTCGGCTCGGCCATCGGTCCGGCCAGCGTACCGCTCGGCGACCGAGCGTTCACATGCGCACGAGCGAGCACTTCGCGGCTTTCGCACCGGCCAGGGCGGTGAGACCCCACGTGCACTGTGCGCACGGAGTCCCAGGGCATGGGACTCAGCGTGCACAGAGTCCTTCTCGGATCGGGCGGTGGGGCCTGTAGGGGCCGCTTGGGGTCGGGCGGGCGGGCGCTCGTACCCTGGCTCCCCGCATGACCACCGTCGCGCTGGCCGCCGCCGCCACCCTGCTGGCGGGCGCCTTCGCCGCCGCCACCTTCGAGCGGTGGCTCGAGCGGCGGCGGCGCCACGAGCTGGCGTGGTCGGTGGCCCTCGCCTTCTTCGCGGCCGGGGCGCTCAGCCTCTGGGCCGGTGCCGCCCTCGGCTGGGACGCGCCGACCTTCCGGCTCTTCTACCTCTTCGGCGCCATCGTGAACGTCCCCGCCCTCGCCCTCGGCACCGTCTACCTGCTGGCCGGGCGGCGGGTGGGCGACGTGGCCGCCGTCGGCGTGGCCCTCCTCAGCGCCTTCGCCGCCGGCGTGCTGGCGGTGGCCCCCCTGACCGGTCCCATCGACCCCGACCGCCTGCCGCAGGGCAGCGACGTCTTCGGCCCGCTCCCCCGCGTCCTGGCCGCGGGGTGCAGCTCCGTGGGCGCGCTCGTCGTCTTCGGGGGGGCCGCCCTGTCGGCCTACCGGGCGCTGCGGGGGAGGACCGGCCTCCGGAGGGCCACCGCCCGGCGCCTGGCCGTGGCCAACATCGTGATCGCCGCGGGGGCGGCGACCCTCAGCGCCAGCGGGCTCCTCAACTCGGTGGCCGACGAGATGGCCGCGTTCGCCATCACCCTCGTGATCGGCATCAGCCTGCTCTTCGCCGGCTTCCTGCTCGCCACCTCGCCGCCCCCGGTGCCGGCACCGGCGGTCGCGTCGCTCCCTACCGCAGCTGGCGCCGGAGCACCTTCCCGCCGAGACCCTGTGGCAGCTCGTCCACGAACATGACCTTCGTCGGGCACTTGTAGCGGGCGAGGCGGGTGGCGCAGAAGTCCTCCACCTCGTCCTCCTCCAGGGCCTTGCCCGGCTCGGGCACGACGTAGGCCTTGACCGCCTCACCCGAGTACGGCGAGTCGACCCCGATGACGGCCACCGCGGCGATGCCCGGGTGCTCGAGCAGGACCTCCTCCACCTCGGCCGGGTACACGTTGAAGCCCGAGACGATGATGAGGTCCTTCGACCGGTCGACGATCCAGAGGTTCCCGTCGTCGTCGGCCACGGCCACGTCGCCGGTGCGCAGCCACCCGTCGGGCGTGAGCGCCCCGGCCGTGGCCTCGGGGTCACCCCAGTAGCCGGCGAACACGTTCGGTCCCCGCACCCAGATCTCGCCGGCGTCGCCGAGCAGCGCGTCCTCGCCGTCCTCGACGAGGCGGACCTCGACGCCGGGCACCGGCCGTCCGATGGAGCCGGCCTTCGGCCCGGCCACCGACGTGGTCACCACCGGCGAGGCCTCGGTGAGCCCGTAGCCCTCGGCGATCACCAGCCCGAAGCGCCGGGCGATGGTCGCCGCCGTCTCCTCCGGCAGCTTCGAGGCCCCGGACGTGGCCAGGCGCACGCGGGCGAACACGTCCTCCGGGGCCTCCTGCATGGTGGCCCAGGCGGTCCACATCGGCGGGGCGCCGGCCACCACGGTCACCTTGTGGTCGCGGATCGAGGTCAGGGCGCTGACCGGGTCGAAGCGCTCGACGAGGAGGATGGTCGCCCCCGCGGCCAGGCCGATGCCGAGCACGACGTTGAGGCCGAAGATGTGGAACAGGGGCAGCACCCCGAAGAAGACGTCACCCGGCCGGATCTGCCGCTCGGGCAGTGACTGGACCTGGTCGATGTTGGCGCGGAGGCTGCCGTGGGTGAGCATCGCCGCCTTCGGGGAGCCCGCCGTGCCGGCGGTGAAGATGAGGACGGCGACGTCGCTCGGCGAGCGGTCGGCCACGGGGACGGGGGTGGCGGCCAGCAGCGTCTCCATCCGGGTGGCTCCCTCCAGCTCGGAGCCCGGCGGGGAGACGACGTGCTCGAGCTCGGGCACCTGCCCGCGATCGAGCGCCCGCACGGCGTCGACCGCCCGGGGACCCACGAACAGCGCCTTCGCCCCCACGACGGCGAGCTGCCGGGCCAGCTCGGCCGGCGGGCTCGTCGGGTTGAGGGGCACGGCGATGCAGCCCCGGCCGAGGATGGCGAGGTAGGCGACGACGAAGTAGGGGTTGTTGGCGGCCACGATGCCGACCCGGTCGCCCGGTTCGAGCCCCAGCTCGGCCAGCCCGCCCCGCACCGCGTCGACCGGGGCGCGCAGGGCGCCGTAGGTGGTCGACGCGCCCCGGTTGATCAGGGCCACGGCGTCATCCGGGTGGCCCTCGACGATGCGGGCGAGGTTCACGGCCGAGCAACCTAGCCAGGGCACCCACTCAAAGCAGCCCGACGGCGGTCGATGGCTCTGGGTGGCAGTGACCTCCCCCCGTCGGCCCCGGCGCTCCCGGAGCGCCGCCGCCGTCCTCGCCCTCGCCCTGGCCCTGGCCCTGGTGGTGGGCACCTCGACGGCGCCGGCGGGGGCATCGCCAGGCGAGTTCGTCGCCCGGATCAACGGCACCCGAGCCGCTCGGGGGCTGGCGCCCCTCGCTGTGTCGGGCGAGCTGTCGGCCAAGGCCCAGGCCTGGGCCGCCCACATGGCGAGCGTCGGCCAGATCTCCCACAGCGGCAACCTCGCCTCGGGGGTGTCGGCCAACTGGACCAAGCTCGGCGAGAACGTGGGCGTCGGGGGCACGGTCGACGCGCTGCACAACGCCTTCGTGGGCAGCCCCAGCCACCTGCAGAACATCGTCGACCCCGAGTACGACTACATCGGCGTCGGCGTCGTCCAGGCCGGCGGGGTCATGTACACGGCCCACGTCTTCATGGCCGTGGCGGGCTCGAGCGCCCCGCCGTCGAACACGCCGTCGGCGCAGCCGGCGCCCCGGTCGGGTGCACCGCGGGGCTCCTCCTCGGGTTCCGGGAGCAGCGGGTCGTCGTCGGGCGATGGAGGGACCTACGGCGGCACGCTCGCCGAGGAGCCCAGCGGGCCGCCCCCGCCCCCTCCGCCCCCGCCCCCGCCGCCGGTGCCGGACCCGTTGGCCGCCCTGCCGGGCGTGCTCACCGAGCTGCGCCTGCTGGACGCCCGGTCCTAGTCCGCTAGCGCGCCAGGAAGAAGAACTGCACGACGGCCGCCAGGAAGATGGCGGCGAGGAGCAGCGCCAGCGTGATGGTGGTGGCCGGCCTCACGAGCGGCTCCTGCCGTCGGGGCCGGGCGTGAGCCGCACGGGCGTCGGCGGGACGGCGCCGCCGCCGCCATCGTCGTCCGCAGCCTCGACGAGCACGGCGTCGCCCGGGGCCAGCCCGAGGTGCTCGGCGGCCGACGCCTGGTCCAGCACCACCGCCACCAGCCCGTAGGAGTCGACCACCAGTCCGACCTCGCCGGGTCCGACGCCGCCGTACGTCGGACCCCGCCGCGCCGTGCGCCGACGGCCGGCGATGTCGAGCACCAGGCGGTCGCCCGCCGGGAGCTCGTCGGGGTCGAGGTTGAGCTGGGCGTTGCCGAAGCGGTCGACCCACAGCACCTCGGCGTGGAGGACGTCGCCCTCGAGGCGGCTGATCGGGAGCACGCCCGGGAGCAGGCCGGCGGGGTCGACGGGGACCCCGACGTCCTCGAGGGTGCGCCCGTTGCAGAGCAGCGCGCTCACGGGGGCGAAGATGTCGCGACCGGCGAACGTGGGGCCGGGCGACGGGAGGTGGTGGTCCACCTTCGACAGCTCGACGGCGGCGGTGGCCCCGCCGGCCATGGCCACGGCCGAGGCCAGCAGGCCGTTGTCGGGCCCGACGAAGATGCCGTCGCCCCCCGCCACCTCCACGGCGATGGCCCGCCGCTCGGTGCCGACGCCCGGGTCCACCACGGCGAGGACGACCCCGGGGGCGAGGTACTGCACGGCTCGGGCCAGGGCCAGGCCCCCGGCCCGGACGTCGTGGGGCGGGATGTCGTGCGTGACGTCGATCACCGTCACGTGGGGGGCGATCGTGCGGACGACCGACTTGACCACGCCGACGAACTCGTCGGTCGTGCCGTAGTCGGAGAGGAAGCTGATGGTGTCCCGCCGCTCCGCCATGCCGACGCCGACGGTACCGGGGGTGAGGCCGGTCAGCCTGCCTGGGTGTAGCCCTGGGCCAGGAACCGGTCGAGGTCGTCCTCGGCCACGCGGTACGACCGGCCCACGCGCACGGCGGGCAGCGACCCGGCCTTGATGAGGCGGTACACCGTCATGGTCGACACCCGCATGGCCGCCGCGACCTCTGCCGCGGTCAGGTAGCGCGCTCGTCCGTGCAAGGAGGACACTCCGACCACCCCTCTCCGCTCCGGCCGGCACTGTAGGGCAGGCCCGACCGACGGGGAAGGGCCGGGGCGGTTCAGCCCCCGAGCTCGCGCGACCGCTCGGTGGCCGCGCTCACGGCGTCGAGCAGGGCGGCCCGGACCCCCGCCGCCTCGAGGGCGCGGAGGCCGGCGGCGGTCGTCCCCCCGGGCGAGGTGACCGCGGCCCGGAGCGCCTCGGGGCCGTCGCCGGTCTCGACGAGCAGCCGGGCGGCCCCGAGGAGCGTCTGCACGGTGAGCGTGTGGCTGAGGTCCCGGGGGAGGCCGACGAGCACGCCGGCGTCGATGAGCGCCTCGGCGACGAGGAAGACGTAGGCCGGGCCCGATCCCGACAGGCCCGTCACGGCATCGAGCAGCGGCTCGGGCACCCGCACGACCTCGCCCACCGCCCCGAGCACCTCCTCGGCCCACGCCAGGTCGTCCTCGCCGGCGAAGGAGCCCGCCGCGATGGCGGTGACGCCGGCGCCCACGAGGGCGGGCGTGTTCGGCATGGCCCGGACCACGGGGATGGCGCCGAGCGAGGCCTCGAGCACGGCCAGGCGGACCCCGGCGGCGATGGAGACGACCCGGTCGACCCCGGCGGCCGCCAGGGCGGTGGCGGCGGCGGGCACGTCGGCCGGCTTGACGGCCAGGACGGCTCCGCCACCCTCGGGCGGCGCGGCCTCCACGCGGACCCCGGGGAAGGCGGCGGCCAGCTCCCGGCGGCGGCCCTCGACCGCCTCGACGACGATCAGGCCGTCCGGCGCCCAGCCGGCGCCGAGCAGCCCCCCGAGGAGCGCTGCGCCCATGCGCCCGCCGCCGACGAGCGCGAGTCCCGCGGTCACCGGGTCGTCAGCCGAGGCAGCCGCGGGGGTTGCGGGCGATGCCGCCGTAGCGGGTCTCGAAGTGGACGTGGGGCCCCGTCGAGTGGCCGGTGCTCCCCACGTAGCCGATGGTCTGCCCCGCGCCGACCGCCTGCCCGAGCGACACCCCGAGGCGGCTCTGGTGCCCGTAGAGGGTGCTGAGCCCCCCGCCGTGGGAGAGGATCACCACGTTGCCGTAGCCCGACTGCCAGCCCGAGTAGATGACGGTGCCGGCGATGGCGGCGCCGATCGGCGTGCCGGTGGGCGCGGCGATGTCGATGCCGGCGTGGAGCCGGCCCCAGCGCCGGCCGTACTCGGACGTCACCCGACCGCCGACGGGCCAGCGGCACTGGCCGCCACCGCTGGGCGGCGCCTGGACGGCCGACCCCCCGCCGCCCCCGTTGGCCCGGGCAGCAGCAGCGGCGGCGGCGGCCTGCGCCGCCTCGTAGGCCTGGATGATCGCGGTGAGGGCGGCGTCGGACGCCTGGAGGGCGGTCACCTCGGCGAGGACCTCGCCGCGGCGCTGGTCGAGGGCGGCCTTCAGCCGGTCCTTCTCCGCCCGGGAGCGGTCCAGCTCGCCGAGGCGCTCCTCGGCCTCCTCGCGGCGGCCGCCGGCCCGGATGCTCGCCTCCGAGGCCGCCTGCTCCTCCTCGACCAGCTGGGCCTCGGCCAGCTCGAGGGCGTCGACCAGCTCGTCGTCACGGGCCACCAGCTCGCCCATGAGCGCGTCCTTGCGGACGGCCTCGCCGAGGTCACGCGAACGGAGGACGTCCTCGAAGGACGGCTCCGAGGGGTTGATGAAGGAGGTGACGGCGCGGCCCACGAGCCGATCGGTCAGCTCGACCACCCGGGCGCGGGTCTCCCGGAGGGAACGGCGGGCGGCGACCAGCTCCGCCTCCGCGGCGTCGGCCGCGGCCCGGGCCCGGCGCACGGCGGCGCGCTGGTCGTCGAGCTGTGCCTCGAGCTCCTCGAGGGCGCCGGCCAGGACGGCGTCGCTGGCGTCGAGGTGGTCGAGCTCGCCCGACAGGACCGCCCGGCGTTGGCGCACCTGCTCCCGCTCGGCCGCCGGGTCGCCCGCCGCCGCCGCGGTGGTGGGGGCGAGCAGCGCGCCCAGCAGGACGCCGGCCAACAGCCGGGTTCCCTTGGTCATCGGTGGCGGGCTCCTCGCAGGGGGACGCAGGCGGCCGAGGTGGCCGTCACGCAACCGTAAAGAAGAGCGGTACGTCGCACGGGGACCTCGCCTCGAGGACATCCCCCGCTCCGCCAGCGGGCGCCATCCTGGCACGCCGCCGCGCCGAGGGGAAGGGGCGGTCCGCGATGCGGCCTTCGTGACGGACCGGTGACGAGCCGCCGGGGGCCGGGGGCGCCGTCCGCACTTCCCCGAACGGGCGGGGCCGCCCGGCACCCGGCGCCTGTCACCCTAGACATGGGATGACACGAGATGCAACAGACCGGCGTCAGCCGATCCTCACCGACCTCCGAAGCGGGTGGCGAAGCCGATGCGCAGCGCCGGCCGGAAGCTGCGCTCGACGTAGGCCCACGTCGAGCCGATGACCCGGTCGAGCTGGGGCTCGGTCACGGCGTCGAGGGGCAGGGCGCCCACGAGGAACACCGCCTCCTCCGCGCCGACGGCGAAGGCCAGGCCGTGGAAGGTGAGGTTGCGGCGCAGGAGGTGGGCGTAGAACTCGGCCTCGTTCTCCTCGGGCGCCGGCATCACGTAGGTCTCGAAGTGGAGCGCCCGCTGCTTCAGCGTGAACCAGATGGTGGTGAAGTCCTTGTCCTCGCCGGCGAGGCGGACGTACCACCGGCGCTCGCCCGGTTCGCCCCGGTCGACGGCAACGAGCATGGGGTTCTCGGTCAGGGCCCGGCGCAGCCACCCGTCGATCGCCGCCTCGAGGGCGTCGAGCTCGGCGGGGCTGGCGGGCGGGATGGCGAGGTCGTCCGACGTGGACGGGTAGCCCCCGTCGCCGTCGGCGCTCATGCCCGTCCGCTGCGCTCGCCCGAGGGCGCGCTCAGCACTCGACGAGGGCCCGGGCGGTGAGGTCGGCGTAGAGGCGACGGAGGCGGGCGGCGGCCGTCGACCACGTGAAGCCCCGGGCCCGCTCGGCCCCGGCCCGGCCCATGGCCGCCGCCGTCCCCGGGTCGCCGAGCAGCTCCCCGATGCGGTCGGCGAAGACGTCGGGGTCGTGCCCGTCGACGAGGAAGCCGGTTCGGCCGTCCTCCACCACGGTGCGCAGGCCGCCGACCGCCGAGGCGACCACCGGGCGCCCGCAGGCAGCTGCCTCCAGGGCCACGAGGCCGAAGGACTCCGACCGACTGGGAACGACCACCACGTCGGCGGCCCGGTACCAGGTCGACAGCAGGTGGTGCGGCTGGGGCGGGGCGAAGCGGATGCGGTCGGCCACGCCGAGGGCGGCGGCCGACTCGTGGGCGGCGGCCAGGGCTGCGGGCCCGTCCGGGCCGCTCGGCCCGCCCACCACCACGAGCTCGGCCGCGGGGTGGTCCAGCGCAGCCAGGGCCCGTACGGCGACGTCGAGTCCCTTCAGGGGCTGGATGCGCCCCACGAACAGCACGATGGGGTGGTCGTCCGCGCCGCGCCCGCCGGTCGCCGAGATGCGCCCCGGCTCCGACCACCCGAGCGCCGCCCTGGCGCCGTCGCGGTCGCCCGGAGAGAAGAACGCGTGGTCCACGCCGGGGGGCACGATCTCGATGCGGTTGGCCGGCGCCCCGTAGTGGTCCCTGAGGTCGGCCGCCTCCTCGGGCCCGTTGGCCAGGATGGCGTCGCTGCAGGCCACGACGCGCGTCTCGGCCCGCACGCGCTCGTCGGGCTCGGCGTCGCCGCCTGCGGCCTTGACCCGGGCCAGGGTGTGGAACGTCGCCACGAGCGGCAGGTCCAGCTCGTGCTTGGCGGCGTGGCCGGCCACGCCCGACAGCCAGTAGTTGGCGTGCAGCGCGTCCACGTCCCCCGACGCCCGGACGGCGGCCACCAGCGTGCGGGTGAACGCCGGCACGAGACCGGGCAGCTCCTCCTTGGGCACGGACGCCGGCGGGCCGGCGTCGAGGTGGACGACGCGGAACCCCGGCTCGACGGTCACCGTCCGGGCCTGGTCGGGCGAGTCCCGCCGGGTGTACACGTCGCAGGCCACGCCCGCCTGGGCCAGGGACGACACCAGCTCCCGCACGTACACGTTCATGCCACCGCTGTCGCCCACCCCCGGCTGCACCAGGGGCGAGGTGTGGAGTGAGAGCACGGCCACCCGGCGCACGGGCGCCAACCGTACCCAGGCCGCTCCGTCAGGCTGCGGGCGCGCCCCCGGTGTCCTCCTGGGCGTCGGCCCCGGCGTTCTCGTGCACGAAGGACTGGTACACGCGGAGGAGGGCCTGCTTCTGGGCCTCGCTGAGGCGCTCGCAGCAGAGGATGGCCTGCACGACGTCGCCGTCGCCCTCGCGGGCGTCGAGGATGCCGGCCCGCACGTAGAGCGTCTCGGCCGAGATGGACAGGGCCTTGGCGATCTGCTGGAGGATCTCCGCCGAGGGCTTGCGCAGGCCCCGCTCGATCTGGCTCAGGTACGGGTTGGAGATGCCCGCCAGGTCGGACAGCTTGCGCAGGGTGATGCGCGCCGATTCGCGCTGTTCGCGGATGAACTTGCCGACGTCCTGCCAGCGGGCGTCGCGATCGATCACCTCAGCAGCGTACGGCGGAAGCGTCGGGGTCCTACCGCAGGAGGGACTCGACCGACGCCTCGCCGGTCGTGTACCGGCGGGTGATCTCGGCCTGGAGCACGTCGATCCGCTCGTGGAGGGTGTGGCGGCGGGCCGACAGCTCCGCCTCGTGGGCCGACAGGTCGTCGATCAGCGAGGCGAGCCGCTCGTCGTCGAGCTCCGGGAGGCGGCTCAGCAGCCCCGGTCCCGCCACCGCGTCGAGCTCGGTGGTGTCGAGCTCGCCGGGCCCGGGCGCGAGGAGCTGGGGCAGGCGGCCCACGCCCGGGGCGTGGGTGCGGTCGGCCAGGATCCCGCTCAGCTGCTCGACGAGGTGGTCGTGGTCGACGGGGGCCTCGCCGGAGGCGCGACGCCGCACCTCGGCGGCGACGATGTCCAGGCGGCCCTGGGCGATGCGGCGCTGGTAGCTGACCCCCACCTCCAGCTCCTGGCCGTCGGCCCGCCGCTTGCGGAGCTCCTCCATGGGGAGGGTGGTCACGTCATCGACCGCGGCGGGGTCGAGCAGGCGCTCGAGCCGGTCCCGGTCCACGACGACGAGGGTAGCGAGGGTGACCCCTCCGGCCGTGGCATGCGCCCGGTGCGCCCCGGTGGGGCGTACCGGTGCACGGCCTGCCCCCGGACGAGCGACGGCGCCACGGGGCCGAAGGTCCGGCTGTCGGTGCTCGCCCCGGGCTCGTCGCCGACCACCACCAGCCGGCCGTCGGCGGTGACGGCCGCCACCCGCTTGACGAGCAGCCGGCCGTCCCTCGGGTCGGTCACCGCCACGACCGCGCCGGGACGGTACGAGCGCCGGCGCACGAGGAGCAGGCGGTCGCCGGGCTCGAGGGTGGGGCGCATCGAGCCGCCCTCGACCGCCACCCGGCCCAGGGGGCGGACGAGCGCCGCGACGGCCCCGGCGAGGGCCAGCGCGCCCGCCGCCACCAGCGACGACCGACGGTAGGGTCGCAGCGGAACCACCTCCTGGAACCCGCGAAAGGACGACCGCATGATCTCCCGACTGCTCGCCACGCTCGACCGGCTCAGCGCGCCGCCGGTGGCGGCCGCCCACTGCGACCTCCCCTGTGGTGTCTACGACCCCGCCCAGGCGAGGATCGAGGCCGAATCGGTCAAGGGCTGCCAGCAGAAGTACCAGGACTCCGACGACCCGGTCTTCAAGGAGCGGGCCGTGATGATCAAGGAGGAGCGCGCCAACCTGGTGAAGCACCACCTGTGGGTGCTCTGGACCGACTACTTCAAGCCGAACCACCTCGAGGCCCACCCCGACCTGCACGAGAAGTTCTGGAACGCCACCAAGCTGGCCGGTGAGTCGAAGAAGTCGCTCGACCCGGCTCAGGGCCAGAAGCTGCTCGACGCCATCGCCGAGATCGACGCCATCTTCAAGGCCACGAAGGCGGCGGCCTAGTGGGACGACGAGCTACTCGACGTCGGTAACTCGGCTCTCGCCTCGGTCGGAAGTGGCCAGCTGCTTCGGCTTGCGAAGCCGTAGTGCCGCTCCCGAGTTGGCGGCGTCGAGTTCGAGGAAGGCCCACTAGCTCGAGCCACCGGACACGGGGGGGAGCACGGCGACCTCGTCGTCGGGGCCGACCGGCTCCCCCGCCGTCGCCGGCTCGCCGTTGCGCCACACCCGGCTGCGGTCGAGCACGGCGGCGAAGCCCTCCCCGTAGCGGCGCCGGGCCTCGTCCAGGACCTCGCCGACGGTGGCCGCGTCGATCGCATCCCGGCCCGTGCCCGCCGCCTCCCGGGCGGCGGCGAACAGCCGCAGGGTGGCCACGGGCCGATGATCGCGCCACCGGGGCCCCACCCGTCCCCGGGTACCGTCGTCCGATGGCCCGGCTGCTCCTGGTGCGCCACGGCGAGTCCACCTGGAACGCCCTCGGGCGGTGGCAGGGCTGGGCCGACGCCCCGCTGAGCGACCTCGGGCGCGAGCAGGCCCGGGCCGCGGCCCCCGCGGCGGCGCCGGTCGATGCGGTGGTGTCCTCGGACCTCCAGCGGGCCCGGGAGACGGCCGAGCTCATGGCCGGCGTGCTCGAGCTGGGCGCCGACCGGCTGCACGTCGAGCCGGGCCTCCGGGAGCGGGATGTCGGCGACTTCACGGGCCTGACCCGGGCCGAGATCGAGGAGCGCTGGCCCGGCGTGCTGTCGAACGTCGGCGCGTCGATCGCCCGCGACGAGCGCTTCGGCGAGACGGTCGAGGCGCTGGGCGCCCGGGTCGACGCCGCGCTGCGCCGCCTCGCCGCCGCCTTCGCCGGCCAGCGGGTGCTCGTGATCACCCACGGCGGCGTGGTCCGCAACCTCGAGCGCTCGCTCGGGATCGAGCCCGACCCCCTCCCGAACCTCGGTGGGCGGGAGCTCTGGGTCGACCCCGACACCGGCGCCGTGGAGGTCGGCGACCGGCTGCTGCTCCTCTCGCCCGAGGACGTGCCCGTCACCGTCCCGAAGCAGCTCTAGAGGGACGACGAGGTACTCGACGTCGACGACTCGGCTCTGGTCTCGGTCAGGACTGGCCAGCTGCTTCGGCTTGCGAAGCAGCGTGCCGAACCCGAGTTGCCGGCGTCGAGTTCGAGGAAGGCCCTCTAGCCAGCGCTAGCCTCTCCGGCCGTGGACCCCATCGTCCTGGTCGTGGCCCTGGCCATCGTGGTGGCGGTGCTCGTGGCCGTGATCGTCCCCGTGCTGTTCTTCTTCATCGTCATGGCCGGCGACGAGGGCGACTAGCTCGCCGGCGCCGGACGCCCCGCCGCCCACGCCCGCTCCTCCTCGCCCAGGGCCGTGGCCGGCGGTCCCCCCGTGCGGTACTCGTCGAGGACGCCCCGCCACGGTCCCCGGGCCTCGAGCCGGCCGAGCAGGGCCGACACGCCCCAGACGACCCGGTCGAGGATGACGAACGACGCCGGCATGTCGAGCGCGGCCATGACGGGGCCGTAGGGGCCCCGCACGTCGAGGAGCCGGGCCAGCGTCTCGCTCGTCCACGCCCGGGTGAACGTGAACTCCTCCGTGAGGTACGGGACGTACGGGCTGCTGATGTACTCGTAGACCCGCTCGGGGTCCTGCCCGTGGTCGGGTCGCAGGAAGCCGGCGCGGATCATCGCTGCGACGGTGCCGGCGGCGTCCTCGGCCAGCAGCGGGTCGAGGACGGGGATCAGCGAGTTCCACTCCGCGTCCGACCAGCGCTTGACCAGGCCGAAGTCGAGGAAGGTGACGGACCCGTCGGGCGCGAAGAAGTAGTTGCCCGGGTGGGGGTCGCCGTTGAAGACGCGGTGGTGGTGGACCGAGCCCTGGGCGAAGCGGAAGACGACCTCGGCCGCCCGCTGGCGCGCGTCGGGCGGGGCGGTCTCGAGGAACTCGGACAGCCGCTGCCCGTCCACCCACTCGCTGGTCAGCACCCGGCGGCCCGAGACCTCCGGCACCACGTCGGGCACGGAGATGAACGGGTGGCCGCGGTACCGGTCGGCGAAGTGCGTCTGCCGCGCCGCCTCGAGGCGGTAGTCGAGCTCGTCGCCCATGCGGGCCCGCAGCTCGTCGACCAGCGAGCGCACGTCGAGGCTCGGCAGGGCCACGGCGGCGAACAGGGAGTAGAGCCACTCGGCGTTGTCGAGGTCGCCCTTGATGGCCCGGTCGACGCCGGGGTACTGCACCTTCACCGCCACGATGCGCCCGTCGCGCAGGACGGCCCGGTGGACCTGCCCGATGGACGCGGCAGCTACGGGGACGGGGTCCCAGTCGAGGAAGACGCGCTCGGGGTCGGCGCCGAGGTCCTCGCGGACGACGCTGGCGGCGAGGCTCGGGGACATCGGGGGCACGTCGGCCTGGAGCGACTCGAGCGCCGCCCGCGCCTCGGGCGGCAGGCCGTCGGCGATGAACGAGACCATCTGCCCGACCTTCATGATGGCGCCCTTCATGGCGCCGAGCTCGCGGGCGACGTCCTCGGCGCTGCGGATGGCGAAGGACCGCTCGAGGCGCTCCCGCTCCTCCTCGCCCGCCGCCGCCCCCCGCACCTTCAGCACGGCCAGGGACCCCGCCCGTCGGGCCGTGAGGCGCCAGACCCGGAGGGCCCGACGGGTCCGCTCCCGGCGGTCGGGCTGCGCCAGCCGGGCGACGGCCACGCCCGCACCGGCGGCGGCGGCGGCGGCGGCCCCGCCGAGCGCGGCCCGGCGCCGCGAGGTCAGGCGGGGACGCCGGGGAGGTGGGCGGCGCAGCACCGGGCCGTCGGGTCGTCCGCCAGCCGGGCGTCGTCGAGGGCGCTCCCGCACACCTCGCACGTGCCGTAGGTGCCGTCGTCGAGCCGCCCCAGGGCGTGCTCGACGGCGTCGAGCTCGGCTTCGGCCGCGGCCAGGTCCTCCACGTCCACCATCCTCCCACGACGCCGCCCGAGGGTCACCGATCCCGGCGGCCGCCGGCCCTACGCTCGGCCCCCGTGATGGACGCGATCGCGTTCGAAGACGACCTCGAGCTGGCCCAGCGCGACGCGGAGCGCCTACGGGGCGACGCGCTCGTCGAGCGGGCCCGGATCATCGCCGAGGCCCTGCGGGAGGGCGAGCGCCTCGCCGCCGGCGTGCGGGCCGAGGCGGCCGCCCGGCTGGCCGAGGCCGAGCGGGACGCCGAGGAGTGGCTGGCCGAGGCCGACCAGGAGCGGGAGCGCCTGCTGGGCGAGGCCCGCACGCTGGCCACCGAGGTGGTCGGCGAGGCCGAGGAGCAGGCCGAGGCCTGGCTGGGCGAGGTCGACGCCGAGCGGTCCCGCCTGGAGGCCGAGGCCGAAGGCGTGCGCACGGCGGCGCGGATGCAGGCGGCGGCCATGCTCGCCGCCGCCGGCGCGGTCGCCGCGGCCCGGCTCGACGACGTCGACGCCCAGGTGCGGGGGCTCCTCGCCCTCGCCGAGCGCGAGCGGGACGAGCTGCTGGTCGAGGCCGGGGCCGAGGCCGAGCGCCTGGTGGCCGCCGCCCTCGAGCGCCGCGGCGTGATCGAGGACGAGCTCGACGGCCTGCGCGCCCGGCTGGACGAGGCCCACGCGGCGCTGGAGGGCGAGGCGCCGCCAGCCGCGGCGACCGCCGAGGATCCGGCCGGGTCCGCCGTTCCCCAGACCACCGTCGTGGACCTCGTGCCGGTCCTCGCGGCGCGGACGGCTTCCCCGCGTCCGCGCCGGCGGGGCCGGGCCCTGGGGATCGCCGCCGCGGTGGCCACTGCGGCCGCGGTGAGCGCCGGTGCCCTCGGCTTCGTGGTCGGGGGCGACGGGGACGGCCCCGACGCCGCCCAGGCCAGGACCGACGCCGCCACGGAGGCCTACACCGACGCCCTGCGCGCCCCGGGCGCCGAGCGGTTCGCGCTGGCCGGGGCGTCCGGACCGGACCTCGACGCCGTCGTCACCGGCGAGGGCGAGGGGTACGTGGACGCCGGCGAGCTGCCCACGCTGCGGCAGGGCCGCACCTACCAGCTGTGGGCCGAGGCCGACGGGGACGCCGTGCCCGTGGCCCTCCTCGGCCGGGACCCGGGCGTGGTCGGCTTCACCCTGCCCGACGAGGCCTCGAGCGTGTCGGTCACCGAGGAGGACGACCCGGGCGCCACCAGCCCGGACGCCGACCCCGTGGCCGAGGGCGAGCTCTAGCCCGTCATCGCCCCGGGTCGGCGCCGGAACGGCCTGCGTCTTCCACGTCTCGTCCTGCTCAGTTCGGGTCCTCCGAACGCACGGCGACGAGACGGTGCGCCGGGGCCCGGGCAGGGCCGCCGCCTACGCTCGGGGGCAGCCGGGGGCGTAGGTCAGTGGCAGACCGGCAGACTTTTAATCTCCGCGTCGCGGGTTCGATCCCCGCCGCCCCCACCGGGCGAGGACCTCACCGGACGAGGACCTCCCGGGCCACCCGCTCACCCGAGCGCACGGCACCGTCCATGTAGCCGTTCCACACCGGCGAGGTCTCCGTGCCGGCCCAGTGCACCCGGCCGATCGGCGCCCGGAGGGCGGGGCCGAGCTGGGTCCACACGCCGGGGGTGAGCCGCCCGCCGTAGCACCCGGCGCTCCACTCCTCCTCGGCCCAGTCCTTCTCCACGTAGTCCGTGCTCTCTCGGGCCCGGGGGCCGAAGTAGGCGGCGAGGTCCTCGGCCACCAGCACCCGCCGGGCCTCCGGCGTCTGCTCGCGCAGCTCGTGGGCGTGCCGCCCCTCGGCGAAGCCGAGGAGGATCCCGCAGGAGCCGTCGGCCGGGGAGTTGTCGAAGGTGATCCCGATGGCCCGCCCGACGCCGGCGGCCTGGCCGGACAGCCCGTCGGCCCGCCACCAGGGCTCGTCGTACACGGTCATGGTCTTGATGACGGAGCCCATCGGGACGTTCTGGGTCAGCTGCTCCCGCCGGCCGCCGAGGCCCGGCGCGTACCGGATGCGGCCGGCCAGCGTGGGCGGCACCGCCACGACGACCGCCGCCGCCGCCACCGTGGCCCCGTCGCCGTCGTGGTGGACGACGACCCCGTCGTCGTCGTGGTCGATGGCCCGGACGGGCGCCTCGAAGCGGACGTCCAGGTCGGCCGCCATCCGCTCGGAGACCGACTGCGGCCCGCCCACGATGCGGTCCTGCTGCGCGCCACCGGTGGTGCCGAGCAGGGACGTCAGCAGGCCGCCCGAGTGGCAGTAGAAGAGGAAGTGCAGCAGTGACAGGTCCGTGGCCTCGCAGGCGAACACGGCGCCGACCATCAGGCGCCAGAAGTCGCGGCCCGTGGTCGTCCGCACGTGCCGCCGCAGCCACGTCTCCACCGTCTGGCCGTCCCAGCGGGTCGCCCGGTCGGCGTCCCAGGGCGCGTCCAGCGGCACCCGCTTCGCCATGGACTCGATCCGCCGCTGGGAGAGCCCGACGTCGGCGAGCACGTGCGGGGGCAGGCCGAAGGTGTCGCCCCGGAACCGCTTGGGGCCCGAGCCCGGCTTGAGGGCGGCGATGTTCTCGCCCTCGTCGTGGGTGGGGAAGGTGGCGATGCCGAGCTCGCGGAGCAGCGCCAGGACGGCGTCCTGGCCCGGGCCGACCCACTGGCCCCCGAGCTCCACGAGGGTGCCGTTCGGCAGCGTGTGGTTGAGCGTGCGCCCGCCCGCCCGATCGCGGGCCTCGAGCACCGCCACCGAACGTCCCGCCCCCTGGAGGCGGCGGGCCGCGGTGAGGCCGGCGAGCCCCGCTCCGACGACGACGACGTCCACCTGTTCCGCGAGGCCGGAGGCTAGTGCTCCCGGAGGAGGCGCCTCCGGGGGCGGCTAGCGTCGCCCCCGCCGTGGACGAGCAACGCCGAGAGGTCCGCCTCACCATGCCCGCCAGCCCGGACCTGCTCCGGGTGGCGCGCCTCACCGCCGCAGGGCTCGCCAACCGTGTGGGCTTCAACGTGGACGAGGTCGAGGACGTCAAGATCGCTCTCGACGAGCTGTGCTTCTCGCTCCTGGGGGACAGCACAGGGGCAGGAACGCTCGATCTGCGGTTCGTGCTCGAGCCAGGGGCACTCGTCATCGAGGGAGCGGGACCCGACAGCGGGGCCCACGACCGTGACGAGGAGACCGAGGAGTTCGCCGCGCTCCTCCTCGCCGCCCTCGTGGACGAGCACGAGATCAGTCGGAACGGAGAGGAGCTCCGCTTCCGGCTCGTGAAGCACCAGACGGGCGGCTAGTCGATGGCCCTCGACCGCGCCGACAAGCCGGCGCTGCTGAGCGCCTTCGTGCGGTTCGCGGAGACGAAGGACCCGGCGCTCCGCAACGAGCTCGTGGAGGCCCACCTCGGTCTGGCCGAGTACCTGGCCCGGCGCTTCGCCAACCGGGGCGAGCCCCTCGACGACCTCGTCCAGGTGGCCGCCCTCGGCCTCACCAAGGCCGTCGACCGCTTCGACCCCGAGCGGGGCCTCGAGTTCACGACCTTCGCCACGCCCACCATCGTGGGTGAGCTCAAGCGCCACTTCCGGGACAAGGGCTGGGCGGTGCGGGTGCCCCGCCGGGTCCAGGAGCTCCACCTCCGGGTGACCCGGGTGATCGACGACCTGTCGAACGAGCTGGGCCGGCCACCCACCTATGCCGAGGTCGCCGTCCGGGCCGGGGTCAGCGAGGACGAGGTGGTCGAGGCCATCGACGCCGGGTCGGCCTACCGCTCGGCCTCGCTCGACGCCGGCCGCAGCGACGACGACGAAAGCCCCGGCCTGCTCGGCCAGCTCGGCAGCCTCGACGCCGACCTGGACCGGGCCGAGCGCCGGGCCTCCCTGAGCCCGCTCATCGCCGGCCTCCCCGAGCGGGAGCAGACCATGCTCTACCTCCGCTTCTACGAGGGCCTGACCCAGTCCGAGATCGCCAAGCGCCTCGGCATCAGCCAGATGCACGTGTCCCGCCTGCTGACCCGCAGCCTCGACCAGTTGCGGCGGCGGGCCGGCGACGGCTGAACACACCTAGGTCAGGCAGAACTCGTTCCCCTCCGGGTCCTGCATCACCAGCCACCACTCCCCCCGCTCCTCCTTCGGACCCACCACCGTCGCTCCCAGCGCGACCAGGCGGTCAGCGCTGGGGCTCGATGGCCCGCCGGCGCTCGTCCGGCGGCGACCCGATCCCGGCCGAGACCCGGAGGTCGAGGTGGAGGCGGTTCTTGCCGGCCTTGCCCTCCGGGACCCGCTGGAAGTAGATCCGGGGACCGCTGCCCTCGGGGTCGATGACGGCGCTGGCCGAGTTCCAGTCGGACTCGGGGACGCCCCACGCCGCGAGCGCCTCCTCCCACGAGGAGAACCCCTCGGGCGGGGGCTGGAGCACGTAGCCGAGGGCCTCGCCCCAGAACCGGGAGAGCGCCGCGGGGTCGGCGCAGTCGATCGCCACTTGCAGTTCGGTCGCCACGCCCCCTTCCTACCTGCCGGGCGCGGGCGCCACCTCGAGGAGCCGCTCGGGGTCGGCCACCGTGACGGTCACCCCGGGGTGGCGGAGCCGGCCGGACGGCTCGATGCCGGGGACCGGCTCCCGCAGCGTGAAGCAGGCGCCCCGCTTCGTCGTGGTGGCGAAGGTGATGCCACGGTCGGCGAACGAGAGGTGGGCCGGGCCCGCCACCTTGGCGAAGCCGTACGGGCCGGTGATGCTCCCGTCACCGAGGTTGCTCCTCGGGGTGACGAGGTGCCACGGCCCGAAGCGGACCGTGAGGTCGTCGTCGTCCACCTCCACCCAGGCGGTCCTCGGGGTCACGCCGAAGGCCAGGCTGAAGGGGACGAGCCGAGGCTCGAAGGCGAAGGGGAAGCGGGTGCGCATGGTGGCGCGCCCTACCCCTGGTCGGCCCCCCGCACGTACCGGGCGTCCTCGCCGGTGGGCGCCACGCCGAGGGCGTCCACCACCTGGGCGGGGCCGAGCGGCACGAACGTGGCCCGGGCCTCGGCGCAGGCTCGTCCCTTGCCGTCGAGCACGGTGGCCGACGTCCCCAGCCGGTCGTCGGCGGCCTCGTCCACGCGTGCCTCCACGGCGTGGTCCCGACCGACCCGCACCGGCCGCAGGAAGCGGGTCGTGCTCTCGCTCGTCACCGCGAAGACGCCGCCGACGGCGATGGTGGCCCAGGACATGGCCTCGTCGAGCACGGCCAGCACCACGCCGCCGTGGACGTAGGTCGGCGCCCCCGAGAAGCGGTCGTCGAGGGTGAAGGTGGCCCGGACCACGTCGGTCTCGTCGTCGTGCTCGAAGGGGATCCGCAGGCCGGCGTCGTTGCGCGGCTCGCACACGAAGCAGTTCGACTCGAACCCCCACCGGGCGTTCTCCAGCGCGTGGGTCGCCACCGCCGGGACGCTACCGGGCGCCGGTCGAGCCGAACCCGCCGAGCCCGCGCACCGAGGACGGGAGCTCGTCGACGGCGGTGAAGGCGCAGTGCTCCACCCGCTGGACGACGAGCTGGGCGATTCGGTCGCCCCGGCGCACCTCGTAGGGCGTGGCCGGGTCGGTGTTGACGAGGATCACCTTGAGCTCGTCCCGGTAGCCGGCGTCCACCAGTCCTGGTGTGTTGAGCACGGTGACGCCGTGGCGCAGGGCCAGGCCGCTGCGGGGCTGCACGAAGGCGGCGCACCCCTCCGGCAGCGCCAGGGCGATGCCCGTCGGGACCAGCGCCCGCCCCCCACCGGCGGCCAGGCGGACGTCCTCCCGGGCCACCAGGTCGGCGCCGGCATCGCCGGGATGGGCGTAGGCCGGCAGCGGCAGATCGGGGTCGAGCCGCACGACGGGGACCTCCAGCACCCGGCGGAGCGTACGGGGCGCGATCATCCACCTCCGTGCTCGCCTGGCTCGACCTGGAGATGACCGGTCTCGATCCGGCCCGCCACGTGATCGTGGAGATCGCCACCCTCGTGACGGACGACGAGCTCGAGATCGTGGCGGAGGGGCCGGACCTCGTCGTGTCCCAGCCGCCCGAGGCGCTGGCGGCCATGGACGAGGTGGTGCGGGAGATGCACACCCGCAGCAGCCTCCTGACCGCCATCCAGCAGTCGACCACCTCCCTGGAGGAGGCGGGGGCGGCCACGCTGGCCTTCCTGAAGGAGCACATCGCCGAACCCGGCACGGTGCCGCTGGCCGGCAACTCCATCGGCACCGACCGCCGCTTCCTCGCCACCCAGCTGCCGGCCGTCGAGGACTTCCTGCACTACCGCTCGATCGACGTCTCCACCATCAAGGAGCTGTGCAAGCGCTGGTACCCGGAGGTGCTGCCCGGCGCCCCGGCCAAGACGTCGACCCACCGTGCCCTCGACGACATCAGGGAGAGCGTGGCCGAGCTCCGCTACTACCGCTCGGCCGTCTTCCGGACCGCCGGCGGCGACGGGTCGGGAGCGAGCGCCCCTTCCACCGCACCGGCCGCCCCAGGGCGGTGACGACGAGGGAACGGGCGAAGACCGCCAGGAACACGAGCAGGGGCAGCACGTAGAGGGCGGCGGTGGCGGCGCCGAACGACCCGAGGCGACGCAGGTGGACGTGCACCTGGAGGGCCACGAGCGCATAGGCGCCGATCGCGACGGCCACCGGGAGCCGGGTGGCGAGGACCACCGGCGCCACCGTGGCCGCCAGCCAGCCCGCGACCAGGAGGGTGACCACGGGCCCGGCCGCGGCCGCGCCACCGGCCAGGTTCTTGGTGAAGCCCTCCACCAGCGCCCGCAGCCCCTCCGGGTACATCCGGTAGGCCACCACGCCGCGCCCGCTGCGCAAGGTCACCGGCAGGCCCGCAGCCCGGTAGCGGCGGGCGAGGGCGACGTCGTCGAGCACGGACCCCGCCACCGCGGCGTGACCGCCGGCCCGGTGGTAGTCGTCCGCCGACGTGGCCAGGCACGGCCCGAACGCACCCCGCGCCGGGATGCGGTCCCCCCAAGGTGAGAAGGCGCCGGTGCCCATCACCCCCACGAGGTTGCAGAACGCGGCCAGGCGCTCGACCGGGCGGGGCACGAGGTGGAACGGCTGGAGCGACACGAGGCCCCGGCGCTCGGTGGCCAGCCCGGCGATCCGATCGAGCCCGCCGGCCTCGAGCCGGGTGTCGGCGTCGAGGAAGGCGAGCAGCGGTGACGAGGCCTGCTCGACCCCGGTGGCGCAGGCCCAGGGCTTGCCCGCCCACCCCGGAGGCGGCTCGGAGGCGGTGAGCACGCGCGCCCCGGCCCGGGCGGCCACCTGGGCGGTGGGGTCGGTCGAGTGGTCGTCCACCACGAGGACCTCGTCGCCCGGCCGGCGCTCGCGACGGAGCGAGTCGAGCAGCGGCGGCAACGTCGCCGCCTCGTCCCGGGCGGGCACCACCACCGCCACCGCTGGGCGCCCGCCCCGCGGCGCCGGTCCGGGCCGGGGGAAGCGCCACAGCAGCAACCACCCGATCGCCCACAGGACGAGGAAGGCGGCGAGGTCCCTCACCTCGTGGCGGGCACCACCGTGGCGGAGGCGCGGATCTCGTCGCCCACGGTGAGCCAGAGCCGCAGCTCCCTCGCGCCCTCCTCGGTGCGGAGCACCACGTCGTCGCCCGGGTCCAGCGCGTCGCGGTACTCGAGCTCGGCCCTGGCGGGCACGACGCCCCGCCGCCAGAGCTCGTCCTCGACGGCCTGCCAGGTCGCGGCGTTGTTGACGTGGGCGAGCACGTCGAGGTCGGCCGAGCGCAGCGGCCAGGGGCGGGCGGTGGCCTCCGGCCCGGGCCCGGCGCGGTGCCGCAGCCGGGCCGAGACCGTCCGGCCGGCGGCGGCCTCGCCGTAGGCGGCCACGAAGTCGGGGGGCAGGGGCGCCGGGCGGTCACCCGGGCCGAGGTGGACCCACAGCGACGCCACCTCGACGGACCCATCGCCCTCGGAGGTCACGGACGTCCGGCGCTCGGCCCACCGGGGCCCGAGGGCGCCGCACCACGTCTCGAGGCCCAGGCGCGCACCGAGCCGGGGCCAGCACCGAGCCTCGACCACCGTGCGGCGGGCCACCCACGGCGACGCCGGATCGAGCCCGGCGTCGGCCATGTCGTCGTTGCCGAGGTCCTGGAGCAGACGGGCCAGGGCGTCGAGCCGGAGGCGCCGTTCCGCGTCGGCGTCGGCCAGGCGCACCCGCCGGGTGCTGCGGAAGCAGCGCCCGGTCGAGGGCGGGGGCACCAGGTCGTCCACCCCGGCAGCATGGCAGCCGCCTCGCGGGGGCACGCTCCCCCCGTGCCCGACTTCAGCCTCGGCATCGAGGAGGAGTTCCAACTCGTCGATGCGGAGAGCGGCGAGCTCCGCCCCCACGTCGACGCCGTGCTCCCCGAGGCCAGGGAGGCGCTCGGCGACGACGTCCAGCCCGAGCTGCAGCGCTCGATGATCGAGGTGGGGACGCCGGTGTGCTCCGACCTGGCCGAGGTCCGCCGCGAGCTGGTCCGCCTGCGGCGCGAGGTGGCGGCGGCCGCGGAGGCCAACGGGTGTCGCATCGCCGCGCTGGCCACGCACCCCACCGCCCGCTGGGAGGACCAGGAGATCACCGGGAAGGCGCGCTACGAGCGCATGGCGGCCACCTACCGCCGGTTGGCCTGGGACCAGCTCATCTGCGGGTGCCACGTGCACGTCGGCATCGCCGACCGGGAGCTGGCGATCGCCGCGCTCAACCGGGTGCGCCCGTGGCTGGCGCCGCTGCTGGCGCTGACGGCCAACTCACCGTTCTGGGAATCGGTGGACACGGCGTACGCCAGCTACCGCACCGAGGTGTGGGCGCGCTGGCCGACCGCCGGCCCGCCCGGCGAGTTCACCTCCCGGGCCGACTACGACGCGCTCGTCGAGGCGTTGCTGGCCAGCGGGACCATCCCCGACACCGGGATGGTGTACTTCGACGTCCGCCCGTCGCAGCGCTACGAGACGCTCGAGGTGCGGGTGGCCGACGTGTGCCTCACAGTGGACGACGCCGTGCTGTTCGGAGGGCTGGCCCGGGCGCTGGTGCGCACCGCGGCCGAGGCGGCCCAGGAGGAGCGCCCCTTCCCCCGCTGGCGCCCCGAGCTCGTGCGGGGCGCCCACTGGCGAGCGGCCCGCTGGGGCCTCGGCGCCGACCTGGTGTCGCCGCTGACCGGGCGCCCGGCGCCGGCGGGCGAGGTCGTGGACGCGCTCGTCGCCCACGTGACCCCCGCCCTCGAGGCCAGCGGGGACCTGGAGGAGGTGACGGCCCTCGAGGAGGACGTGCGGCGCCGGGGCACGGGGGCCGACCGCCAGCGGGCCGCCTTCGAGCGCCGGGGCTCGTTCGCCGACGTGCTCGAGATGGCCGTGACGGCGACCCTGCCGTAGCCCCGCCGTTCTTTGGCGGTCTACCGACCGATGCGGTCGCCCGAGTACCAGAGAACGGGCGGGCTCAGCGCGAGTAGAGCTCCAGGAGGGACTGGCGGACGGCGTGGTGGCGCTCGAGGGCCTCGAGGTCGCGCTCGACGGGGTCGAGGACGATCCCGTCGCGGGTGCCCCAGCGGCGGGCCACGGCATCGGGCGGCTCGTCGGTGAGGAGGGCGGCGGCCTGGGCGGCGGCGCCGAGCGCCACCAGCTCCTCGGCGGCGGGCACCACCACCGGCCGGCCCGACAGGCGGGCCACCACGTCCCGCCAGGTGCCACCCCGGGCGCCGCCGCCGACGACCAGCAGCGGCCCGTCGGCGCTGCCCCCGCCCACCCGCTCGAGGGCGTCGAGGAGGCTGACCACCACCCCTTCGTACGCCGACCGCAGCAGCTGCCCCGACGTGGTGTCGAGGGTCAGGCCCGTGATCGTCCCCATGGCCCCCGGCAGGTTGGGGGTGCGCTCCCCCTCCAGGAACGGCACCACCACCACCGTCCCGCTGTCGTCGGCCGCCGCGTCGCGGTCGAGGCCCACCCAGCCGGCGACCCGGTCGACGGCCACCGTGGCGTTGAGGGTGCAGGCCAGGGGGAGGAACAGGCCGGTGGCGTCGGCGAAGCCGGCCACCACGCCGCTCGGGTCGGCGGCGGGTTCGAGGGCAGTCGTGTAGGCGGTGCCGGACGTCCCGAGGGAGAGCACGGCTTCCCCCGGAGCCAGCCCGAGGCCGAGGGCGGCGGCCATGTTGTCGCCCGTCCCGGGCCCCACCAGGGCACCGGCCGGCACGCCGTACGTGGCCGCCGCCTCGGCAGTGACCTCCCCCGCCACCTCCGAGGGGCCGAGCACCTCGGGCAGCTGGGCCAGGTCGAGGCCCACGGCCGGGTGCTCGAGCACCTCGTGGAGGTACCGGCCGTCGGGCGTCGACCACCACCCCGTCCCGGAGGCGTCGCCCCGGTCGGTGACGCCCCGCCCGCACAGGGTCTCGGTCAGCCAGTCGTGGGGAAGGCGGACGGCGGCGGTGGCATCGGCCGTCTCGGCCGCCACCGAGCGGAGCCACGCCCACGTGGTGACGGTGAACGAGGGCACGGGCACGCTCCCCGCCGTCGACGCCCACCACTCGGCGCCGAAGTCGTCGACCAGCGCCGCCGACTCGGCCGCCGAGCGGGTGTCGTTCCAGAGCACGGCCGGTCGCAACGGCGTCCCGCCCGACCCGAGGACGACCAGGCCGTGCTGCTGGGCGCCGACGGCGACGGCGGCCACCTCGCCCGCCCTGCCGGTCTCCGCCAGCGCGGCGCGGAGGGCGGCGGCCCACTCGGCCGGCTCGGTCTCGGACGCGATCCCACCCCGCCGGCGGCGGCCCGCCGCGGTGTGCACCCGGTGGGGCGCCCGGCCCGTGGCCACCACCTCGCCCGAGCCCACGTCGACCACGACCACCTTGGTGGCCTGGGTGGAGCAGTCGACCCCGGCCACCAGCTGCTCCATCGTCCTAGTCTCGCCCCGGTGACGCCCGAGGACCTCGTGCCCCGACCCGAGCACCGCTTCGCCTTCGGGCTGTGGACCGTGGGCCACCCCGGCCGTGACCCCTTCGGCGAGGTGGTGCGCCCCCCGCTCGACCCCGCCGAGACCGTGCAGCGGCTGGGCGACCTCGGCGCCTGGGGGGTCAGCTTCCACGACGACGACCTCGTCCGCCCCGAGGACCCGCCGGCCGAGCAGGAGGCGGTGGTCAAGCGCTTCCGGCGGGCGCTGGACGACACCGGGGTGGTGGTCTCGATGGCCACCACCAACCTCTTCTGGAACCCGGTGTTCAAGGAGGGCGCCTTCACCGCCAACGACCCGGCGATCCGCCGGCTGGCCCTGTCCAAGGTGATGCGGGGGCTCGACCTGGCGGCGGAGTTCGGCGCCAAGACCTACGTCTTCTGGGGCGGCCGGGAGGGGACCGAGGCGGAGGCGGCCAAGCCGGTGGGCGACGCCCTCGACCGCTACAAGGAGGCCCTCGACTTCCTCTGCGGCTACGTGGTCGACCGGGGCTACGGGATGCGCTTCGCCCTCGAGCCCAAGCCCAACGAGCCCCGGGGCGACACCCTGCTCCCCACGGTGGGGCACATGCTGGCGTTCATCGAGCGCCTCGACCGCCCGGAGATGGTGGGCGTGAACCCCGAGGTCGCCCACGAGACGATGGTCGGGCTCCCCTTCAGCGCCGCGGTGGCCCAGGCGCTGTGGGCCGGGAAGCTGTTCCACATCGACCTCAACGCCCAGAAGGCGGGGCGCTACGACCAGGACCTCCGCTTCGGGTCCGAGGGGATCCAGGACGCCTTCGCCACGGTGGCCCTGCTGGAGAGCAGCGGCTACGACGGGCCCCGGCACTTCGACGCCCGCCCCTACCGGGTGGAGACCGGTGAGGGGGTGTGGGAGTTCGCCGCCGGGTGCATGCGCACCTACCTGGCGCTGGCGGCCCGGGCCCGGGAGCTGGCGGCCGACCCGGAGCTGCCGGAGGCGCTGGCCGACGCGGGCGTGCCCGACCTCGCCACCCCGACCGTGGGTCCCTACTCACGGGAGGCGGCCGACCGGCTGCTGGCCGAGCAGCACGACCTCGGGCGCCTGGCCGGTCGGGGCTACCGCAACGAGCGCCTCGACCAGCTGGTCGTGGACCACCTCTTGGGCCTGCGCTAGGCGCCGCCATACCCCGGAGCGGCGGGGGTGCACCACTACCCTCGATCCGTGGCGCGCCAGCCCCCTTCGCGCACGGCGACCCAGGTGCGGACCGCCCGTCCGGCGCCCCGCCCGTCGCGACCGTCCGCGGCGCGACCGCCGTCCCGACCCCGCCCGGCGCCCGCGCGGCCGGTCCCGGCGCCGCGGAAGCCCCTGGTCGGCCCCCTGTGGGGGCTGCGGGCGTCCTCGGTCCTCGCCGCCGTGGGCGAGGGGGTCGTGGCCACCGCCCTGCCCCTCCTCACCGCGGCCCTGACACGCGACCCGCTGGCGGTGGCCGCTGTCATCGCTGCCGCCCACCTGCCGTGGGTGCTGGTCACCCTCCTCGGCGGGGGCCTCCTCCCCCGGCTCGAGCGGCGCACCGTCCTCGGCACCGCCCACACCCTGCGCGGCGGCGCGGTGGCGGTGCTGGCGTGGTCCGCCGCCGGGAGCAGCGAGACGCTCGGCAAGCTCGTCGGTGCCGCCTTCGCCATCGGCCTGGGCGAGGCGCTGGCCGACCACGTGGAGGACGGGGCCGACGACCTGCCCGCCCCCCGCCCCCAGCCGTCCGGCCTCGCCCGGGCCCTCCGCTCGGGGGGGATGGTGGGCCTGGCCGTCATCGGGCTCCCCGTGGGCGGGCTGCTCTACGAGATCCTGCCGCCGGTCCCGTTCGTGGCCTCGGTCTTCGTCTTCTGCATGGCCGGCCTCATCGCCCTGCTCCCCCGGGCCCCGCTCGGGTCCGCCCCCCGGGAGCGGGCCATGGCACCGCCGGCCCCGCTCCGGCTGTCGCCGGGCACCACCCGCCCGACCGCCGTGGCTGCGCTCCAGGCCCTCGGCACCAGCGCCGTGCTGGGCGTACTCGTCCTGTTCGCCCTCGACGACCTCGGCCTCGGCGCCCCCTCGTTCGGCGTGCTGCTGGGGGCGCTGGCGGCGGGGGCCACGCTCGGCGGGCTGGCCGCACCCGAGGTGGGCCGCGTGCTCGGCTCCCGGCGGGGGACGGCGGCCGGCGCCCTCACCGCCGCGCTCGCCTACGGCCTGGCCGCGGCCCTCAGCAGTCCTTCGTTCCCGCTCCCGGGAGCCGTCGCTCTCGTCGTCGGCTCGGCGGCGGCCATGGCCACCGGCGTCCTGGCCCGGGCCGACCTCCACGCCCGCGGCGGGCGCCGGCTCGGTGCCGGCGGGCTCCGGGCGTTCCACCTGGTCGTGTGGTCCGCCATCCCCCTCGGGGCGTTGATCGGCGGCCTGGTGGCCGAGGCCTCCGGCGTGGCCGTGGCGGTGGCCGTGGCCGGCGGCGTACCCGCCGTCCTCGCGGCCGTGCTCGCCCTGAGCCTCGACCAGCGGAGGAACTCTTCCGGCCCGAACACTGGAAAGCGGTTGACCGCGGCCGACAAGCATGGTGCAGTTGCCGGGACTCGAACGAGGGGAGGTGCACGCGTTGACGACTGACCGCACGACCATGTCGAAGCCGAGGGGGCCGCTCATGCGCGCCTGCACCCCGGCCCCGTACGCGAACTGGTCTGCGAACACCACGCGCATCCACGTGCTCGCCACCGCCTTCGGCGGTGCCCGCCGGCTCCAGGAGCTGCCGACGTAATCGGATCCCGATTCGGAAGCTCCTACGGCCGTCGGGATCACCCGGCGGCCGTTCTGCTTTTCCGACCACCACACGAGGAGAGACTGGCGATGTCCAGCCCCGAGCCCATCGAGGAGATGAACGAAGACCCCGCTCTGCGTGCGCAGGCGGCGTGCAACGACGGGACGGGCAGCATGACGGCGCTGTTCTTCTCGGAGGACCTGCACGACATCGCCTGGGCCAAGCACCTCTGCGGGAAGTGCCCGGTGCGCGAGCTGTGCCTCCAGGGCGCCATCGAGCGGCGGGAGCCGTGGGGCGTGTGGGGTGGCGAGCTGTTCGTCAACGGCCACGTGCTGGCCCACAAGCGGCGCCGGGGTCGCCCGCCCAAGCGGCGGGAGGCCGAGGTGATCTTCATCGACGGCGAAGAGGTGGTGGTCACCCCCGCCATCGCCTAGCTGGTGCCGGGCCCTGGCGACTCGGGTGTCGCCGGGGCCCGGCGGTAGCGTCGTCGGCGGTGCGCGCCTCCCGCTCCCGCCTGCTGGCCGCCGCCGCCGTGGCCCTCCCCGTGGCCCTCCTGGCCGCCGTGGGCACGGCCTTCGCCGTCGACTCGCTCGTCGACGACGGCCCGGAGGTCGACGCCGAGCTCAACTTCACGACCGAGGACACGGTCCCGCCGGAGGGCAGCGAGGCCACGGGCTCGTACCTGCCCCACGAGTCCTGGGAGCGCTTCGACGGCGGGGGCTCGGCGTCGCTGGCCGACTACTCGGGCCGGCCCCTCGTGCTGAACTTCTTCGCCTCGTACTGCGTGCCCTGCGCCCGGGAGATGCCCGCCCTCCAGGCGGTCGCCGACGAGCTGGGCGACCGGGTGGCGGTGGTGGGCATGAACCTGGTCGACGAGGAGGACGCCGCGCAGGCACTCGTCGACCAGACCGGGGTGACGTACGACCTCGGGCGGGATGCGGACGGCGCGCTGGCGCAGGCCCTCGGGGTGGTGAACCTGCCCACCACCGTGTTCGCCTCGGCCGATCACGAGGTGGTGGAGGTCCACACCGGCGCCCTCTCCGAGGACCAGCTCCGCGAGCGGATGACGAGGCTGGTGGAGCGCGCGTGATCGACGTCCCCTTCGCCTACGCCCTGACGGTGGGCATGGTGGCGACCGTCAACCCGTGCGGCTTCCCCATGCTCCCGGCGTACGTGTCCTGGTTCGTGGGGGTCGACGAGGACGCCCGGCCGGGCGTGGCCCGCATCCCCCGTGCCCTCACCGTGGGAGCGGCGGTGTCGGCGGGCTTCCTGCTGGTGGCCGGCGTCGTCGGGGTGCCCATCCACGCCGGGCTGACCGAGCTCTACCGGGTGATGCCCTGGCTGACGATCGTGATCGGCGTCGCACTGGCGGCCATGGGCGTGGCCCTGCTGCTCGGGCACCGGCCGGGCCTGGCCCTCCCCCGCCTCGACCGGGGCGGCCGGTCGCGGGGGCTGGGGTCCATGGTCGCCTTCGGCGCCTCGTACGCCGTGGCCTCGCTGGGGTGCACCCTGCCCCTCTTCCTCTCCGTCGTCGCCGGTCGGCCGAACGCCGCGTCGGGCGCCCTGACCGTGCTGGCCTACGGCCTCGGCTTCGGGCTGGTGCTCACCACGCTGGCCCTGGCGCTGGCCGTGGCCCGGCAACCGGTGGTCGAGCGCCTGGCCGCCGCCCGCCGGTCGATCGACCGGGTGGCCGGCGTCCTCCTCGTGCTGGCCGGCGGCTACCTCGTCTGGTACTGGCTGGAGAGCCTCTCGTCGGACCCGGGCACGACCACCGGCAGCGGCCCCCTGCCCGTCGTCGACGACTGGTCGTCGTCGCTGGCCGCCCGGTTCGGGACGTGGGGCTCGGGCCTCGCCCTGGTCCTCGCCGCCGTCGTGGTGGGCGCCGCGCTCCTGGCGGTGGCCGGGCGTCGGTCGTCGGGTCCGCCCGCTGACGAGGACCGGCCGTCGACGGTGGCCGCCGCGTCCCGGTGACCGAGCCGGTGGCGGCGCCGTTCGCCGAGCTGCTCGCCAGCCCCGGGGTCGAAGAGGTCCTCGAGCTCCGCTCCCGGTTCGGCTTCCTCGCCTTCCACGGCGGCTCGCTGGAGCGGGTCACCGACGTCGTCGCCCGGGCCGCCGCCGAGCGGGCCGGTGCCTCCTGCTACGCCGTGCTCCAGCCGGCCGACCTCCGGTGGCACCTCCCCAGCACCCGGTTCAGCCCGGAGGCCTCGCCGGCGCTGGGCCGGTTCCTCGACCACGTCGAGGTGGCGGTGGCCCTCCACGGCTACGGCCGGATGGGACGCTGGACCTCGCTCCTGCTCGGGGGGTCGAACCGGGCGCTGGCCGCCCACGTCGGGCGCTTGCTGGCCACCGCCCTGCCGGACCACGAGGTCGTCACCGACCTCGACCACATCCCGCCGGAGCTCCGCGGCCTGCACCGCGGCAACCCCGTCAACCTGCCCGCCGGGGGCGGTGCCCAGCTGGAGCTCCCGCCCCGGGTCCGGGGCCTGACCCCGCACTGGGCGGGGTGGTCGGGGCCCGGGCTGCCCCCGCCCACCGAGGCGCTGGTGGCGGCGCTGGCCGAGGCGGCGGCCACGTGGCCGCTCGGCGGTCAGGGCGACAGCCGCTCGAGCACCCAGCCCGAGGTCGTCGCCCGGTAGCGGAGGCGGTCGTGGAGGCGGGACGGACGGCCCTGCCACAGCTCCACGGCGGTCGGCCGGACCACGTAGCCGCCCCAGTCCGGGGGCAGGGGCACGTCGGCGCCGTCGAAGCGGGCCTCGACCTCGGCCAGCCGGGCCTCGAGGGCGCGCCGGTCGGGCAACACGGCGCTCTGCTCGGAGGCCCAGGCGGCCAGCTGGCTCCCACGGGGGCGGCCGGCGAAGTAGGCGGCCGACTCGTCGCCGGGGAGGCGCTCGGCGACGCCGGTGACCCGGATCTGGCGCTCGAGCACGGGCCAGTGGAGGACCAGGGCACAGGTGGGCGCCGCCGCCAGGGCCCGCCCCTTGGCGCTGTCGTAGTTGGTGAAGAAGCGCAGGCCCCGCTCGTCGATGCCCCGCAGCAGCACGATGCGGGCCGACGGCGTCCCGTCGGGGTCGACGGTGGCCAGGGTCATGGGCGTCTCGTCGGGGAGGCCGGCGGCGGCCGCCTCCGCCACCCAGCGGCGGACCTCGGGCAGGGGCTCGGGCCCGAGGTCGGCCTCGTGCAGGGCCCCGAGGACGTAGTCCCGTCGAGGGATGTCGCTCATTGGTGAGCCCTCAGGTCGTGCACTCCTCGGACCGTCCGATCGACGTGGGCACCGATGAGCGGCCGTCGCTGGCGCTCCGGCAAGGGCGCTGTACGTGTCGGTTCGCTCGCACGCTCGCTCACACGCCGAGCCCGAGCTGGACGCCGGTCGCCTTCGGGGACGGGCGGGGCCGGGCGGGCGGGGTGCGGGGCGGCGCCTTCCGGGGCGGGGCCAGCGGGCGACCCCGGTGGCGGGCCTGCGCCTGGTGGAGGAGGTCGGCCACCCGCTGCCGCTCCGAGGACGGGGCGTTGACCCCGCGGAACATGGCTTCGTAGCGCGCCACCAGGTGGGGGTGGGTCTCGGCGAGGTGGCCGAGGAAGACCTCGCGGACCCCCGGCTTGAGGTAGACGACCATCCCGCCCGACACGCTGGTGGCCCCGGCCTCGGTGGCGGCGGCGACCACGGCGTCGATGGACTCGGCCGTGTCGGACAGCCCGGGCAGCACGGGGGCGACGAGGACGCCGCACGACAGTCCCCGCTCCCGCAGCTTGGCCAGCGCCTCCAGGCGCTTGCGGGGCGGCGGGGTGCCCGGCTCGGTCGCCCGCCAGACGTCCTCGTCGAGGGTCCCGACGGAGAAGCTGACGGTGACGTCGGTCCGCTCGGCCGCCTCGGCCAGCGCGTCGGCGTCGCGGAGGACCAGGGTCGACTTGGTGAGGATGGAGAACGGGTTGCGGGCCCGGCCGAGCTCCTCGACGAGGCCCCGGGTCAGGTGGTACTTGCCCTCCGCCCGCTGGTACGGGTCCGTGTTGGTGCCCATGGCGATGGGCTCGCCGCACCACCTCCGGGGGTCGAGCTCGGCCCGCAGCCGCTCGACGGCGTTGACCTTGACCACCACCTGGCGCTCGAACCCCTCGCCGATGTCGAGCCCGAGGTAGTCGTGCGTCGGCCGGGCGAAGCAGTTGTGGCTGATGACCCCGTCGGCGACGTAGTCGCCGGTCCCGGTGGTCATGTCGTAGAGCGGCAGCTCCATCCTGAGTGGCTCCACGGCCACGACCTGGCGAGGAGGGCTGTTCTTGATGGCTCGCCTCACAATGGTTCGCTTCCTGGACGTCGCCGGATCGACGGCCAGGAAGAACCTCAGCTGCTCCGGAAGGCCGCCGAGGAGCCGCACGACGCTGATGTCACGGCCCTGCGGCCGCTCGACGACGAAGGAGAAGCCCAGCCGCCGGAGGGCCTCGGTTGTCCGGTCGACGATCCCCGGATCGGTGTTGGAGATGCGGAGCACGCCACGCGAACACCCGCCTTCGGCGTCGAAGACCCCGGCGAGGAAGCCCTTGTCCCACTCCTCGCCGGGTCGCTCCGGCCAGGCAATCAGCGCCTCGATGGCGGTGACGTCCCGTCGTCGGGCGGTGGCGATGAGGTCAAGGCGCTTCCTGGTCGGTGTCGCCTCCTGGAAGACCCTGGACGCAGTCGGGACGCCGGCGCGGAGCAGGTACGCCCGTGTCCGCTCGAGCGGCTCCGGGTCGACGAGCGCGAGGCGGAACGCGTGGACCGTGGCTCGACTGCCGTCGTCCGACTCGTAGGCGTAGTGACCGATGTGGCCGTCGCCCCGCACCATGCCGCAGAGGTAGCCCCGCTCGTACTCCTCGCCGCCCTTCGGGCCGTCGACGAACCTCGCCGGCCCGAGCAGGCGGTTGGCGACCGTCAGGTACGGCCTCCTCTCGGCGCCCTGCTCGGTGCCGGTCACGTACTTCCAGCCTCTGTCGCTCAGGAACCGGTGGTCGCCGCTCGTGACGAGGGTCGTCCCGTCGTCGAGCACGGTGCGCCACGCCGGGCGGACGACCGACCAGTGGTCGAGCACCGTGGTGGCGACGTAGCGCCGGTACCGGCCCACCTGTTCCGTGCCGACGATCTGGTCGCCAACCCGCAGGTCGGCCAGCGGTCGCGTGCGCCCGTCGGCCATGAGCACCGGGGCCTCGCCCCACTGGCAGTACGTGCACGCGTGCGAACAGCCTCGGTAGGCGTTGATGGTGTGGCGGAAGGGGAGGCGGCCCGACGCCGGGAGGGTGTTGATGATGGAGCGGGCCTTGACGTGGAGGAACTCCATGCCCCGGAACTCGCCCCGGCCGACGTGGCGGTCGACGTCGGGGAACAGCGCCTCCTGGGCGTCGTCGGCCTCGGTCCTCCACCGCACGGGGTCGAGCGTAGCGAACGCACGTTCGCCACGCGCCGCCGCCGGGTCTGGGCACGCAGATCGCGACAGCACCGCGATCTGCGTGCCCAAACGCCGGAAACTAGCCGGCCAGGTCGTTGTCCTCGAGCCAGCTGGTAGCCACGTCGGCGGCGTCCTCCTTGTCGATCTCGTAGCGCTTGTTGAGCTCGGTCAGCTGCTCGGTGGTGAGGACGGCGCTGACCTCGTCGACCGTGCCGGCCAGCTCGTCGCCGTAGGCCTCGGTCAGCTCGTCCTTCACCACGGGCACCACGTTGTCGGCGGCCAGCATCTGCTGGTCGTCCTCGAGGAGGACCCAGCCCTCGTCGGCGATGCGCCCGCTGCTGGAGAACAGGATGCCGATGTCCACCTGCTCGGCGGCCAGCGTGTCGGCCACCGCGTCGGCGTCGAGGGCGGTGAAGTTGCCGCTGAGGTCCAGCCCGTAGGTGTCCCGCAGGCCGGGGATGCAGAACGGGTTGGTCTCGCAGTCGGACGGCCCGCCCAGCGTCAGGTCGGCGCCCTTCTCGGCCAGGTCGCTGAGCGACTCGAGCCCGACCTCCTCGGCCGTCTCGTCGGTCACCACGAACGCGTTCGTGTCCACGGCGTCGGCCGGCTCGAGAGCGGTGAGCTGCTTCTCGTCGAGGTAGGGCTGGAGCTTCTCGACCGTCTCGTCGACGTCCGAGGTGGCCTCGCCCTTGTTCTCGTTGAGGAACTCGAGCATCGACGCGGCGTACTCCGGCGCGAAGTTGATCTCGCCCTGGTCGAAGGCCTCGATCTCGATGTCGCGGAAGCCACCGAGGGACTGGATGCTCACCTCGTAGCCCTCGGCTTCGAGGCGCTGCTTGTAGATCTCGGCGAGGATGGCGCTCTCGCCGAAGTCCTGCGCGCCGATGACGATGGCCGGGTCGTCGCCGCCGTCGTCCTGGGCGGCGTTGTCCGACGTGTCGCCGCCGTCGTCGTCGTCACCGCAGGCGGCAGCGACGAGGGCCAGCGCCGCCAGCAGCGCCAGCAGCAGTCGGAGGGGCTTGGACATGGGGTGGTTCCTTTCGTTAGGCGATCGCGGAAGCGGGATCGGGCATCGCCGTCGACGGGGCGTCGAGGCCGTCGGCCGGGCGCCGGCCGCCGCGGCGGAGCCACGGGGCCGAGCGGCGCTCGACCACGCCGAAGGCGAGCTCGGTCAGGATGGCGAGCACGGCCACCAGCACAGCACCGGTGAGCAGCTTGCCGTCGTCCTGCTGGGAGAAGCCGTTGATGATGAGGGTGCCGAGGCTCCGGTACCCGACCAGGGCGCTGAGGGTGGCGGTGGCCACGACCTGGACGGCCGAGACGCGGAGGCCGGTGAGGATGAGGGGCAGGGCGTTGGGCACCTCGACGCCCAAGATGAGCTGGCGGGGGCGCAGTCCCATGGCCCGGGCCGACTCGACCACCCCTGCGTCCACGTCACGGACGCCCGTGTAGGTGTTGGTGAAGATCGGGGGGATGGCCAGCAGCACGAGGGCGATGGCGGTGGGCCAGAAGCCCAGCTCCCACTCGTACCGCAACGAGAGCGGGAAGAGCAGGGCGATGATGGCGAACGTCGGGATGGCCCGGCCGATGTTCACGATGGACACGGCCAGGAAGCCGCCCCGGCGGATGTGACCGAGGATCACCGCCGACGGCACCGCGAGGGCGGCGGCGACCACAACCGAGAAGACCGACAGCTTGACGTGCTGCCACAGGAGGGTGGGGATCCCGTTGGCCCCCTCCCAGTTCGCGCCGGTGGTCATGTAGTCCACCAGCTCGCTCAGCGCCGACATCAGCGCCCCCGCCGGGCCCAGGGGGTGAGCAGCCGCTCGACCCCCAGGAGCACGAGGTCGAAGCCGATCGCCATGGCGACGGACAGCGTGGCCCCCACGACGATGGGGGTGCTGAAGTTGCGGCTCAGGCCGTCCTCGATGAGGACCCCGTAGCCGCCGGCCCCGATCAGCACGGTGACCGTGACGAGCCCGATGGTGGTGACGGTGGCCACCCGCAGCCCGGCGACGATCGCCGGCGTGGCCAGGCGGAGGTCGACCGAGACGAACCGGCGCCACGCCGTGTAGCCCATCCCGTCGGCCGCCTCCTTGACCGCGGCGGGGACGCCGTCCACGCCGGCGACGATGTTGCGCACGAGGATGAGCAGCGTGTAGCTGACCAGCCCGATCACGGCGGTGGTCGTCCCGAACCCGGTGAAGGGCAGGAGGAACGCGAAGAGCGCCAGGCTCGGGATGGTGTAGAGCAGCCCGGTGATCCAGGTGATCGGCACGTACGTCGGTCGCACCCGGAGGGCGAGGATCGACAGGGCCACGGACACCACGAAGCCGATGGCCAGCGCGGTGGCGGTGAGCTGGAGGTGCTCGACGGTGCGGTCCCAGATCTCGTCGTAGTGGTCGTCGACCCAGTCCCACCAGAGGAAGGAGTCGGAGTCGGCGGCCAGCACCGGGGCGGTCACTGGTGCACCCGCAGGTCGTCGCTGGCTTGCCGGATCCCCACGCGGGGGCACCAGTGACCGCCTCGGCGCCAGGGCGCCGAGGAACGATCTGTGCTCGTTGGTTCGCTCGCGAGCTCGCTCACACGACCCCCTCGGCGATCTGCTCGAGGAACACCATCCCGAGGTAGCGCTCGCCGTCGAGCACCACCGCGGCCCGGGTGCGGGAGGTGACGATGGTGTCGAGCGCCTCCCGCAGCGCCGTCTCCGGGGTCACCCACGAGACGAACCGCTCGACCGGGGCGTCCCCCACCGTCGCCGCGCCGTCGAGGTCGCCGGCGGCCACCCATCCGCGGAGCCGGTCGCCGTCGAGCACCCCCACCCAGTCCACGCCGAAGCGGGCCATGACCTCCTTGGCCGCCTCCGGCGTGGCGTCGGCCGGGACCACGGCCCCCGGCGACAGCGGGACGTCGGCCACCTTCAGCAGGGCCATGCGCTTCAGCCCGCGCTCCCGACCGAGGAAGCGCTCGACGAACTCGTTGGCCGGACGGCGCAGCAGCTCCTCGGGCGTGCCGAACTGCTCGAGCACCCCGCCGACGTTGAGGATGGCGATCCGGTCGGCCAGCTTGATGGCCTCGTCGATGTCGTGGGTCACCAGCACGATGGTCTTGTGCACCTGCTCCTGGAGGCGGAGGAGCTCGTCCTGGAGGTGGGCCCGGACGATGGGGTCGACGGCGCTGTACGGCTCGTCCATCAGGAGCACCGGCGGGTCGGCGGCCAGGGCCCGGGCCACGCCCACCCGCTGCTGCTGGCCGCCGGAGAGCTCGGCCGGGTACCGCGCCAGGAGGCGCTCGTCCAGCCCGACCAGGTCGACCAGCTCTGCCACCCGGTCCTTCACCCGCTGCTTGTCCCACCCGAGGAGGCGGGGGACGGTGCCGATGTTGGTGGCCACCGTCTGGTGGGGGAACAGGCCGACCTGCTGGATCACGTAGCCGATGTCCCGGCGCAGCTCGTGCACCGGGCGGTCGCGCACGTCCCGCCCGTCGACCACGATGGTCCCCGACGTCGGCTCGATGAGCCGGTTGATCATCTTCAGCGTCGTCGTCTTGCCGCAGCCGGACGGGCCGACGAGGGCGGTGATGCTCCCCCGGGGCATCTCGAGGCCCAGCTCGTCGACGGCGGCGCTGGTCGAGCCCGGGAAGATCTTGGTGACCGCCTCGAGCCGGATGGCGGCGTCATCGCTCGCGCCGTCACGGGCACCCCGCCCGGCGTCGCCGGTCCCCTCGGGTGTGCCTGGTTGGTTCACAGTGCCCCCCCGCGACTGTTCGCGGCCCCGGACTGCCGTCCCGCACGAGGTCCGTGCGGTGGGTTCGTCTGACGGCCGACCCTACTGGAAGGCCACGATGGTGAACGTGCCGTAGGTGAACAGCACGCCGGAGACGGTGTAGAGCACCGCCTTGACCGCGGCCCGGGCCGGTCGGCTGCGGATGTAGTCGTCGATGCTCCAGCGCAGCCCGTTGAGGCCGTGGACCAGCGCGAGGGCGAGCAGCACCCAGTCGAACGTCCGCCAGAGCGGGTTGTCCCAGCGCCGGTAGACGAAGGCGGCGTCGGTCTCCGCCACGTCGTTGACGATGTGGGTGATGGCGAAGTGGGAGAGGGCCAGGAAGATCAGGACGAGGCCCGACACCCGCATGAAGAACCACGACCAGGTCTCGAAGCTCTGCTTGGGACGGCGGCTGCGGGGCGACCCACCGCTCGAGGCCGTCCGTCGGGACGGCGTGGTCACCGCCATCAGAGGATCCGCCCGTCGATGAAGGGCTCGAGGATCACGTAGGAGCAGGGGATGCCCACGAGCAGCGTGATGGCCATCACGCCGGTGAACAGCCTGCGCTCGTTGGCGACCATGCCCGGGAAGAAGTCGACGAGCACGATGCGCAGGCCGTTGAGCGAGTGGAACAGCAGGGCGAAGAGCAGGCCCACCTCGAAGACCCGCAGCAGGATGTTGCCGTAGAGCTCGTGGACCTCGTCGTAGAGGACGGGATCGGCTGTTGATGAGCGACACGTCGACGATGTGCAGCAGCAGGAAGAGGAAGACCAGGACGCCGGAGATGCGGTGGCCGACGAAGGCCCACTGGCCCGACTTCCCCTTGTAGACGACCTTGGTCGCCCCGACCTTGGTCTCGACGGGCCGCTGCGTCGTGCTCACGGGCGACGCCGGAACCACCGGTCGCCCCACATGGTGGAGCCCGCCACGTAGACGGCGTAGACGGTGATGAGCAGCGCGATGGCGCCCAGGGCGATGCTGAACAGCACCTGCGCGGTCGTCATCGTCCGAGAAGGTACCGCCGCCCCCCGCCCTGGGACCAACTCAGGGTCGGGCCAGCACCTCGCCCCCGAAGAAGGGGTGCAGGGCCGGGGGCAGGACGATGCTGCCGTCGGCCCGGCGGCCGGTCTCCACCAGGGCGGGCCAGATGCGGGACCACGCCAGGGCCGAGCCGTTGAGGGTGTGCACGTGCTCGATCCTGCGGTCCTCGCGGCGCCGGTAGCGGATGTTGGCCCGCCGGGCCTGGTAGTCGGTGAACCACGACACCGACGACACCTCGAGCCAGGCGCCCACCCCGGGCGCGTAGACCTCGAGGTCGAACTGGCGGGCGTGGGACTGGCCCAGGTCGCCCGTGCAGATGTCCAGCACCCGGTAGGGCAGCTCCAGCTCCCCGAGGAGCCCCTCGGCCCGGGCCAGCAGCTCGGCGTGCACCTCGGGGGCCTGGTCCGGGGTGCAGTAGGCGAGGATCTCGACCTTGTCGAACTCGTGGGACCGCAGCGTCCCCCGGGTGTCGCGCCCGGCCGCCCCCGACTCCCGGCGGTAGCAGGCGGTCGCCGCCGTCAGGCGCATCGGCAGGTCGGCCTCGTCGAGCACCTCGTCCCGGGCCAACGAGGTGAGGGGCACCTCGGCGGTGGGGATGGGCCAGAGGTCGTCGCGCTCGACGTGGTAGGCGTCGTCGGCGAACTTCGGCAGCTGGCCGGTGGCGACCATGGTGTCGGTGCGCACCAGGGTGGGCGGCCGGATCTCCTCGAAGGCGTCCCCGTGGCGGTCGAGGGCGAAGGCGGTGAGGGCCCGCAGCAGGCGGGCACCCGCGCCCCGGTACATCGGGAACATCGCCCCGGCGATCTTCGCCCCCCGCTCGAGGTCGAGCAGGCCGAGGGCGGGCGCGGTCTCCCAGTGGGGGACCCGCTGGGCCTCCGTGTAGCCGTCGGGGTCGAAGCCGTGGACCCGCACCACGACGTTGTCCTCGGGGCCGGCGCCGTCGGGGGCCTCGGCGGCGGGCACGTTGGGGAGGCGGAGGAGGGCGTCCCGCAGCCGGGCCTCCAGCTCGTCGGCCTCGGCCTTGTGCTCGCGCGCCGACTCGTCGACCTGCCGGCTCTCGGCCATCGAGCGCGTCGGCGGCGTCGGGATCGCTCCGGCGCGCCTGCCCCACCTGCTTGGAGAGGGCCTTGACCTCGGCCCGGAGCCGTTCGGCCTCGCTGGTGGCCTGGCGCCACCGGGCGTCGAGCTCGGCCGCCCCGGCCACCTCCGCCGGATCGACCCCCTTGCGGGCCAGCCCGGCCGTGAGCTCGTCGAGCTCGGTGCGCAGGCGGCGGGCGTCGAGCATCCCGGCACCGTACCGGCGGGGTCGCGCCGGTACGGTCGACCGGTGCCCGCGGTGGAGGTCGAGGACCTGGTCGTCCGCCTCGGGTCCACGACGGCGGTGGACGGCGCCTCGCTGGCGGTCGGCGGCGGCGAGGTGGTGGCCCTGCTCGGGCCGAACGGGGCGGGCAAGACCACGACGGTGCGTGCCCTCGTGGGCGAGCGACGGCCGGAGCGGGGACGGGTCCGGGTCCTCGGGCTCGACCCGGTCGCCGACCACGGCGCGCTCGCGCGGCGCGTCGGCGTGATGCCCCAGGACGGCGGCGTCTACCCCGGGATCCGGGCCCTCGAGGCCCTGCGCCTGTTCGCCGCCTACTACGACGAGGCCGATGACCCCGAGGCCCTCCTGGCGCGCGTGGGCCTGGCCGACCGGGCCGGGGCGACGTGGCGCACCCTGTCGGGCGGCGAGCAGCAGCGCCTGTCGCTGGCGCTGGCCCTCGTGGGCCGGCCGGCGGTGGCCCTCCTGGACGAGCCCACCGCCGGCGTCGACGTCGGCGGCCGGGCGGTGGTGCGCGAGGTCGTGGCCGAGCTGCAGGGCCCGGGGCGTGGCCGTCCTGGTCACCACCCACGAGCTCGACGACGCCGAGCGCATGGCCGACCGCATCGTGATCCTCGACCGGGGCACGGTGGTGGCCGACGGCTCCCCCACCGAGCTGCGCACCGGGGGGGCGGACGGCATCCGCTTCGCCGCGCCGCCGGGCCTCGACGTGGCCGCGCTCGGCGCCCACCTCGGCGCCGCCGTGCGGGAGGTCGGCACGGGCGAGTACGCCGTCGACGCCACCCCCTCGCCGGCGACGGTGGCCCGCCTCACCGCCTGGTTGGCCGAGCGCGACCTCGCCCTCGGCGACCTGCGGGCCGGGCGGGCCCGCCTCGAGGACGTGTTCCTCCGCCTCACCGGCGAGGAGCGACGGTGAGCACCGAGCCGTCCCCCTTCTGGCCTGCAGAACGCGCCGCAAAGCGACGCGTTCTGCAGGCCAGAACGAGGGGGGTGCGGGCCCAGACCCGGGTCGAGCTGGCCCTGACCCTCCGGCGGGGCGAGTCGCTGCTGCTGACCCTGGCCATCCCCGTGGCCCTCCTCGCCTTCTTCTCGCTCGTCGACGTCCTGCCGGCGCCCGAGGGGGTCGACGACCCGGTGGACTTCCTGGCCCCGGGGATCCTCGCCCTGGCCGTCCTCTCGACCGCGTTCGTGGGCCTCGCCATCGCCACCGGGTTCGAGCGCTCCTACGGCGTGCTGCACCGGCTGGGCACGACGCCGCTCGGCCGCCCGGCGCTGCTGGCGGCCAAGACCCTGTCGGTCCTGGCCGTCGAGGTGGTGCAGGCGATGGTGCTGGTGGCGGTCGCCGTCGCCCTCGGTTGGCGGCCGGGGGGCAACCCCGCCCTCGCCGTCCTGGCCGCCCTGGTCGCCACCGTGGCCTTCGCCGGGCTCGGGCTGCTCATGGCCGGCACGCTGAAGGCCGAGGTGACCCTGGCGGCGGCCAACGGCGTCTACGTGGTGCTGCTGCTCCTCGGCGGCATGGTGGTGCCCCTCGACCGCCTCCCCGGCGCCCTCGAGGCGGCCGCCCGGCTGCTCCCCACCGCGGCCCTGACCGAGGCGATCACGGCCGCCCTGTCGTCTCCGGTGGAGGTGCCGGGGCGGGCGTGGCTGGTGCTGCTGGCGTGGGCGGTGGTGGCGCCGGTGCTGGCGGCCCGCTGGTTCCGCTGGGAGTAGGCGGCCCCTCGGCCCAGGCCACGTCGAGGCCCATGAGGGCCAGGAACGGCTCCCGGTCGGTGCCCCGTCCACGCCACCAGCCGACCGCGAGGGCGGCGACGTACGGGACCCACGCGACCAGCCACAGACCCATGTCCGGGAGGAAGGCGACGGGGAGGAGCACCAGGAACGAGGCCGCCTGCCACAGGAACGTCCGCCACCACGGCGCCGGCCGGTTCCCTCCCTGCACGATCCGGATGCGCTGGCGGCGGAGCCCCGGCGTCGTCCCGGTGGCCGCGAGGACGGCGGGACGCACGAGCAGGGCCACGGCGAGGAGCGGCAGGGCGACGACGCGGCCGACGAGCACACCGGCCACGGCGGCCAGGGCCACGAACGGAAGGACCAGCACGACGAGGTCCCGGCCGCCGGCCTTGACCAGCCGCCGTCGCGGCGTGTCGAGCACGGCCTGCGGCGGCCACGGCCGCGGGTCGGTCACGGGCCCGCCGTCGTCCCCGGTGGTGGCGCCGGTGCCGGCGGCCCGCTGGTTCCGCTACCGCCACGCCGACCCTCCGACCAGACCACGTCGAGCCCGGCCAGCGCCAGCATCGGGTCGAGCCCTCGTCCGTGGCGGGCGGCCCGGCGGAGGCCGATGACCCACATCGCCAGGTACACGGCCACCGAGGCGTACAGGACGCTCCACCCGGTGGCGGAGGCAATCAGGAGCGGGACGACCAGGACCGCCGGCGTCAGGCGGAAGAGGACCAGGCGCCAGCGCTCGGGTCGGCCGCCGGTTCCGAGCCGCACGTAGGCCAGGCCCGCCCGTCGGAGCGCCCGGCTCGAGCCGGTCACCGCCAGCCAGGTGATCGAGACGGCGATGATCACGCCGAGCACGGCGAAGCCCGCCCACCGCCCGACGACGACGTTGGCGACGAGCACCAGGACGAGCCAGGGCAGCAGGGCGGCCAGCTCGTGGAGCGCGACCCGCCGGAAGCGCCAGCGGGGCGACGCGGGCACGGGCCTAGTCCGCGGGGCTCTTCGGCGCCGGGCCCGCCGCCGACAGCTCGCGCTCGACCTGCTCCCAGGTGAGGACGTCGCCCGAAGCGGTGGTGACCGGGGCCCGGCGGTCGAGGTCCATGCCCCGAGCCCGGTCGTCGTCCATGTGCTTGGTGGCGAAGCGGATGAAGATGATGGCGATGACCGTCCAGAGGTAGAAGCCGCCGACGATCTTCATCAGCATCCCGGCCACCTGCTGGTCGTCCGTGACGGACAGGCCGAACACCCGCGGCAGCACGTCGTACGACGGGTAGACGGCCCCCTCGGCGAAGGTCAGCCAGCCCGCCGGCACGGTGGGCAGGATCGACTGGGCGAACAGGTACACCATCTGCGTCGGCAGCGGGAAGCGCAGCTCGGGCAGCGGCCCGCACACCGGCAGCCACATGAGCAGGGCGGCGGCCACGAGGAGGACGTGCAGCCCGTAGTGCAGCGGGCCGTTGTCGACCGCGGCCGTCACCACCGCCGGCCAGTGGGTGAACAGCACCACCGCGTTGAACACGATGGTCGCCGGGACGGGGCGGGCCAGCCGCTTGAGCACCCGGTAGCCGCGACCGTTCCCGACGACGAGCCGGGCCAGCCACGTCGGCGTGGCCAGCAGCGCCATGGCCGGGACCACGTAGGACAGCAGGAGGTGCTGGACCATGTGGGCGCTGTAGAGGTACTCCTCGGCCAGGTCGTGCACGGGCCAGTCGCTGGCCACCAGCAGCAGGAGGAGGGCACCGACGCCCCACGCCACCTGCGAGCGGGTGAGGACCGGCTCGCCCGGGCGGACGGCCTTGCGACCGACCCGCGTGGTGGCGTACCAAGCCAGGCCCACGAGGGCGAGGACGAGGACCCAGACCTCGACGTGGGGCTGCCAGCGCCAGGGATCGGGCCGGGTCACGACCCCCAGCAGCCCCGCGGTCACGGGAGTGGTTCCTCCGCCCGCACCGCGGGTCCGGGCTCGCCCGACTCCGAGAAGAACTCGAACATGGCCAGCATCCCCAGGTAGACGAACACGGCCAGGACGAGCCCCGACACGAAGAGCCGGGTGAAGAGGTTGCTGTCGAACCGCAGGTGCATGAACCAGCCCGCCACCATGGCGAACTTGACCACCATCATCACCAGCAGCACGGGGACGAGGATGCTGCCGAGGTCCTCCTCCAGGTAGAAGGTGACGACCTCGGCGGCGGTGATGAGGGCGAGGATCAGGGCGATGCCGACGTAGGACCGGTCGCTCGGATGGGCGTGGCCGGTCCCCGTCACCGTCTCCTCGTGGGCGGCGGCGGCGGCCCCGGCGGCGGCGGCTTCCTGGAGGCTCATGGGCTCGGGCTCCTGCCTAGCGGATCAGGTAGACGACGGTGAAGATCACGATCCACACCACGTCCACGAAGTGCCAGTAGAGGCCGGCGATCTCCACCGTCTCGGCCCGGGCCGCCGGCAGGGCGCCCCGGAGCGACATGACCACGAGGCTCAGCAGGATGAGGATCCCGAGGGTCACGTGGACGCCGTGGAAGCCGGTGAGGACGTAGAAGGCCGAGCTCTGGAGGTTGGTGGTGAAGCCCAGGCCCTCCTTCACGAACGTCGTGAACTCGTAGACCTGGCCGGCCACGAACGTGGTGCCGAGCAGCGCCGTGGTGAGCAGCCAGATCCGGGAGCGGGTCGAGTCGCCCCGCTGGGTGGCGGACAGGGCCAGCACCATGGTCAGCGAGCTCATCAGCAGCACGAACGAGCTGACCGAGGTGAAGGGGATGTCGTAGAGCTCGGCCACCGTGGGGCCGTTGCGGACGCCGCGGTTGCGGTAGAGCAGGAAGGTCGAGATGAGCCCGCCGAAGAGCAGGCACTCCGACCCCAGGAACACCCACATGGCCAGCTTCTCGTTCGAGAGGCCGGTGCTGGTGTGGTGGACGGCGTCGGCGGGGGCCGGCTCGACGACCTCGCCGTGCCCGGTCGGACCGGGGTGGACCGTCGTGCTCATCGGTGGACCCTCAGGTCGTGCACTCCTCGGACCGTCCCTTCGACGTGGGCACCGATGAGCAGCCGTCGCTGGCGCTCCGGCAAGGGCGCTGTACTTGTCTGTTCGCTCGCAAGCTCGCTCACGAGTGCGCCTCCTCGGCGCTGGCCCCTGCGGGGACGGGTTCCGCCTCGGGCTCCGCCTCCCCGGCTGGTTCCTCCGCCTCGGCGCCGTCGCCGGCCTCGGTCGAGCCCTCGACCTCGGTCCCGGGGTCGGTGGCCACCTCGTCGGTGGGCTCGGGGTCGGGACGGGGCTCGGGGTCGTGGCCGTGGGCCGACCCGGGGTCGACCGACGGCTCCAGCCCCCAGCCGTAGATCCCGCCGAACAGCATGAGGGCGCCGACGCCGGCCAGCCAGTACGAGTAGATGACGCCGTAGCCGATCACCGGCAGGGAGAGGGCCACGATCAGCGGCCAGTACGACGGCGAGGGCAGGTGGATCTCCGAGGCCTGGCCGGCGGCGTCGCCCTCCGCATCCAGGGCGGTGGCGGCCGTGGTGGAGCCGAGCAGCTGCACGTCGGACCGCCGGTGGAGCTTCCCGTCCTCGTCCTCCGCGTACTTGCGGTGCCACCACTCGTCGAGGTGGGTGACGCTGGGCTCGATGTCGAAGTTGTGCACCGGTGGCGGCGAGGCGGTGGCCCACTCGAGGGTGCGGGCGTCCCACGGGTCCGGGTCGCTGGTCACGTTGTTGCGGCTCCGGACCACGTTGAACACGAAGACCAGGAACGAGGCGCCGACGAGGAACGCGCCGACGGACGCCAGCAGGTTGTTGAGGTCCCAGCCCATGCCCTCGGCGTAGGTGGACTGGCGCCGGGGCATGCCCTGGAGCCCGAGGATGTGCATCGGGAAGAAGGCCAGGTTGAACCCGATGAGCATGATGGTGAAGTGGATCTTGCCGATCCGCTCGTCGAGCAGCCGGCCGAAGATCTTCGGGAACCAGAAGTAGATCCCGGCGAAGATCCCGAACATCGACCCACCGAAGAGCACGTAGTGGAAGTGGGCGACGATGTAGTAGGTGTCGGTCTGCTGGGTGTCGGCCGGCGACACGGCGTGGGTCACGCCTGACAGCCCGCCGATGGTGAACTGCGAGACCAGCGCCACGGCGAAGCACATGGCCGTGGTGAAGCGCAGCTTCCCGCCCCACAGGGTCCCGATCCAGTTGAAGATCTTCACCCCCGTGGGCACGGCGATGAACATCGTCGAGAGGGAGAAGGCGGCCACCGAGACCGGGCCGATGCCGCTGGCGAACATGTGGTGGGCCCACACGCCCCAACCCATGAACCCGATCGCCACCCCGGAGAAGACCATGAAGGGGTAGCCGAAGAGCGGCTTGCGGGCGAAGACGGGGATGACCTCCGACACGATGCCGAAGGCGGGCAGCACGAGGATGTACACCTCGGGGTGGCCGAAGATCCAGAAGAGGTGCTGCCACAGGAGCGGGTCGGCCCCCGCCTCCGGGTTGAAGAAGTTGGCGTCGAACTGCCGGTCGAACATCAGCAGGAACAGCGCCACCGTGATGACCGGGATGGCGAAGAGCAGCAGGAACTGCGACACCAGCGCCATCCACGTGAACACGGGCATGCGCAGGAGCGTCATGCCCGGGGCCCGCATGTTGAGGGCGGTGACGATGAGGTTGATGGCGCCCACCAACGAGGCGACGCCGGTGATCTGCAGGCCCAGCGACCAGAAGTCCATCCCGTGGCTGGTGCTGAAGCTCGTGAGCGTGTTGGGGGCGTACGCGAACCAGCCGCCGTCGGGGGCGCCGCCCAGCAGGAAGCTCGAGTAGAGGAACAGCCCGCCGAAGATGAAGCACCAGAAGCTGAAGGCGTTCAGCCGGGGGAAGGCGACGTCGCGGGCCCCGATCTGGAGGGGGATCAGGTAGTTCGCGAAGGCGGCCAGCATCGGCATGATGACCAGGAACACCATGGTCGTGCCGTGCATGGTGAAGATCTCGTTGTAGGTCTGCTCGTCGACCACCTGGCCGTTCGGCTGGGCCAGCTGGGCCCGGATGATCAGCGCCTCCAGGCCGCCGATGGCGAAGAACGCCATGGCGCTGACGCCGTACATGATGCCGATGCGCTTGTGGTCGACCGTGGTGAGCCACGACTTCCAGCCCGTGGTCGAGACCGGTCGGGCGAAGACGCCGAGGGGCTCGGGGGCCTCCGGCTCGGCGCCGGTCGTCAGCTCGAGGGGCGGTCGCTCCTCGGTGAGGGCCATCTAGTGGGCCTTCCTCGAACTCGACGCCGGCAACTCGGGGTCGCCAAACGGCTTCTCTGGCCGAACCAGCTGGCTTCTTCCGACGAGGACAAGGCCGAGTTGCCGACGTCGAGTAGCTCGTCGTCCCACTAGGCGCGCTCCGTTCCCACGCTCATTCGAGCGTGCGCAGGTAGGCGTACAACTGGTCGATCTCGGTCTCGCTCAGCTGACCGATCACCATCAGGGAGCCGGCCTTGCGCTGCGGGTTCCGCAGCCAGGCCTCCAGCTCGTTGCGGTTGAGGTCGAACATGCAGCCGGCGAAGCAGTCGCGGCTGAAGAGGTGGGTCAGGTTGGGGGCGGGCGGCGACTCCTCGGCCACCTGCTCGTACGAGCCGTCGACCTGGTGGCAGCTGGCGCAGCGCGCCCCGAACAGCTCGAAGCCGGTGGCGGCCAGCTCCTCGGTCGGCTCCTCGGCGTCCCGCTGCTGGTCGTCGAGCCAGTCCTGCCACTCCTGCGGGTCGTGGGCCACGACCTTCAGGCGCATGTTGGCGTGCGACGTCCCGCAGAACTCGGCGCACTGGCCCGAGTAGACCCCGGCCTCGTCCGCCTCCAGCTTCCACGTCTGCTCGCGGCCGGGGACAACGTCACGCTTGCCGTTGAGGCGCGGGGCCCAGAACGAGTGGATCACGTCCTCGGACCGGAGGCGCAGGAGCACCTCCTCGCGGGCGGGGATGTGGAGCTCGTTGGCCGTGGTGAAGGCCGGGCCGTCCATGTGCTCCTGCTCCGGGTAGCGGTAGGCCCACCAGTACTTCTGGCCCACCACGTCGACGGTCAGGGCGTCCTTCGGCTCCTCGTTGAGGTCGAAGATGACCGGGACGGTGAAGATGGCCACCACGGCCAGGATCAGGGCCGGGAGGATGGTCCAGCCGATCTCGAGGCGGGTGTTGCCGTGCACCTGGGCCGGCACCTCGTCGAGCCCCTCGGCGTCCCCCGGCCGGCGGCGGTACTTCAGCACGGCGTAGATGACCAGGGCCTGGACGACCACGAAGACCACCAGGGCGGCCAGCATCACCGGGCCGAACAGGTTGTCGATGGTTCGGGCGTCGGGCCCGGCGGGGTCGAGCGTGTCCTGGGGCGCGTCGGAGGCGCAGGCGGTGGCCAGCAGGGCGAGCCCGGCGACGAGGCCGCCCAGGCGGCGGGTGCGGGCGCGGCCCAGCCGCGTCACCGAACCCCCGCCGGTCCGTGGCGGTCGAACACAGGAGCCAGGGTGGCCGAGCCCCGGGTGCGGGGCCAAGTCGGCCGCGCCGTCACGGGCCCGGCACCTCGGTGGTGCCCCCCGTCGTCTCCGGGGGCGCGTCCGGGTTGGGGTCCTGGGTGTTGGGCCGCGTCTCGGGCCTCGGGGTCTCCTGCTCCTCGGTCTCGTGCTCCTCGATGTCCCGCTCGCCGGCCACGGCGCCCACGACGCCGCCACCGAGCAGCGCCACGGCCCCGAGGACCAGGACGACGGTGAGCACGGTCGAGCTGATGCGGGGACGGGCGGCCACGACGACGGCCACCAGGAGGATGGTGGTCGCCACCGCGATGGCGGCCACCGTCGAGCCCTCCTTGGGCAGGGCCAGGAGCACCCGGGAGAAGGCGAGCAGGACCAGCCCGACGATGATGAGCCCGAGGACCGGGATCTCGATGGGGTACATGATCCGGTTCCGCAGGGCGGTGTTCTCGTCCGGATCGGGGGTGGCCCGCTCGGCCCAGCCCTGGACCATCCACTCGACGACGGCGATGGCCACGATCCCGAAGCCGACGTAGAGGAGGGCACCGCCGGCCGCCAGGCCGACCACGGTGACGGCGACCCCGAGGGCGCCGATGGCGGGCCACGGGGCGGGCAGGGGGCCCGAGGTGCCCGCCGCGGGCGCCGCCGTCCCCTCCTCGTCGCCGGACCCGATGGCCACGTCGCCGTCGCGCACCCAGACGAGCAGCGTCCCGATGACGAGCGCCGCGGAGGCCAGCCCGAGCAGGACCAGGGCGCCCCGCTCCTCGCCGCCCGAGAAGGCCTGCCACGCCACCAGGGCGGCGACGGCGAAGGCGGCGACGCCGAGCCACAGCTTGCCCCCGACGGTGATCACGTCGGCTTGCCCTCCATGAACCAGACGGCGATCCAGATGGCCGCGCCGGCGAGCACCGTGAAGTGCCAGAAGGCGGCGGCGCAGTCGACGAACTGCCGGTCGTCGCGTGAGAACTGCCCGCCGAGCGCCCGGAAGCCGAGCACCACGAACAGCACCATGGCGCCCACCAGGACCACGAGGTGCGTGACGGTCAGGGCGTAGACCCAGGTGGCGAAGTCGCCGTCACCGGCCCCCAGGCCCAACCGCTGCCAGGCGAAGGTGAGGCCGTTGATGAAGGCGGCCCCGAGGACCAGGGTCAGCCCGACGGCCAGGTACATCTGGGTGCGGGCGCCGACGACGATGGCGGCCACCGACCACTGGGCGGTGACCGAGGACATGGCCAGGGTGAGGTAGGTCACGGCCAACGCGACGTTGGGCAGGAGGACGGTCTCCGGCAGCCACGTCTCGCCCCGGGCCATGGCCGCGCTGCGGGCCGCCCCGTAGCTGCCGAGCAGGCCGGCGAAGAGCATCACCCCGGCGGCGATCACCAGGAAGGTGGCCACCACGAGCGGGCGCGGCCGATCGGAGGCGCCGGGCACGGCGGTCGTGCGGGGGCGCGCACGGTGACGGCCATCAGAGGACCTCTGCGGCGGCGGAGCCGCCACGATCAGATGACGCAACGTGCCCGATGCTCGGGCGGAGCGACGTTGGCGGCGCAGGAGCGAGCACGAGCATCGGGCTACGCCTCCTCTGCGTCGAACAGCGGTGTGGGCGAGGTGACCGTGGGCAGCGGTCCGGCGAAGTTGTCCGCCGGGGGCGGTGAGGTGGTGGCCCACTCCAGGGTCCCGGCCCCCCACGGGTCGTCGGCGGCGGGGCGGCCCCGGCGGCGCACGACGTTGCCGAGGAGGTCGCCCAGCGCCACCAGGATGCCGAGGGTGCCGAGGACCCCGCCGGCGGCGCTCAGCACGTTCATGGCGCCGGTGAGGTCCTGGCCGTCCGGGCCGGAGGAGAGCAGGGGCTGGTTGTCGAGGAGGCCGGCCAGCAGGTCGGGCGCCGCCAGCAGGAGGGCGCCGAGGAAGGTGAGGGCGAAGACCCCGCGGCCGGCCCACTCGCCGAGGTGGACGCCCCAGAGCTTCGGCGCCCACCACCAGAGCCCGGCGAAGGCGCCGAGCACCGCGGCGCCGTAGAGGACGAGGTGCACCTGGGCCGCCGCCCAGACGGTGCCCTGGAGCTCGAGCGGCTCGATGACCTGGACGGCCCCGACGAGGGCTCCGAGGAAGAGGAGGACGAGGGCACCGGCGCCGAGGAGCAGCGGCGCCCGGAGCGAGGGCTTCCCGTTGCGGAGGGCGTCGCCCAGCAGGGCGACCAGGCCGAGGGCGGGCAGCACTGCGGCGAGGCCCATGCCCACGTAGAGGAGGTCGTCGAAGGTGTCGGGGTCCTGGGCGTAGGCGCCGATCCCGAGCACGCCCAGCGCCCCGAGGAGGACCATGGCCGCGGCGTGGGAGCGCAGCCGGCTGCCGGAGAGCGGCGGGAGCACCTCGGCGGCCACGCCGGCGGCCGGCACGGTCAGGAGGTACACCTGGGGCACGGCGCTGAACCAGCCGATCGACTCGTAGCCCCCGGCGGGGAAGCCGTCCCCGAAGTGGTTCTGGACGTAGAGGCCGATCAGCTGGGACACCAGCACCGGGGCGGTGAGCAGGGTGAGGCCCCCGCCCACCACGATCGACCACGTGAACAGCGGGGTGCGCAGCAGCGTCATCCCCGGCGCCCGCAGGGCGAGGGCAGTGGTGAGGACCGAGACGAGGGCGGCGCAGAGGGCGACGTTCAGGGCGCCGAGGGCGAGGAGGTAGAGGTCCACGCCGACCTGGCTCCCGCCGCCGGGTCCGCCGTTGGCCACGTAGGCGGCGCACAGCAGCCCGGCGCTGCCCACGTACGACCAGTAGGCCAGCGTGGCGGTGCGGGGGAAGGCGATGGACCGGGCGCCCACCTGGAGGGGCACGACGGCGGTGGCCAGGCCGACGAACAAGGGCACGAGGAAGCCGAAGACGGCCACCTCGCCGTGGAACGTGTACACCTGCCCGAAGGTCTCGTCGTCGAGCAGCGAGAAGCCGGTGTCGATGCGCTCGACCCCGAGGATGCCGCCCACCACCGAGCCGACCACGAGGAACAGCACGGCCGTGGCGATCCAGAGGCCGCCGACCCGCTTGTGGTCGACCGTGGTCAGCCACCCGGTCAGCCCTCGCGGCTCGGCCTGCGGGGCCAGCGTCGCGTCGTCGACCTCGGCCTCGGGGCTCGACGACGGTCGGGTCTCGGTCACGGACATGGCGGCGGGGGACCTTACTGGGGGGTAGGTCGGCTCTTTAGAACCCGGACCGCACGAGCTGGTCGACGGCCATGGCTCCGAAGAGCAGGGTGATGTACGAGATCGACCACGTGAAGAGGCGCATGGCCCGCTCCGGCGTGGCCGACCGGAGGAGCTGGACCGCGTACCAGGTGAAGACCGCGCCGAGGACCACGGCGGCGCCGAGGTAGAGGGCGCCCATGTGGGCCACCGGGCCGAACAGGAGGGTCAGCGCCCACAGGACCAGCGAGTAGCCGAGGATGCGCACGGCGGTGGCCTGCACGCCCACCACGGCGGGGAGCATGGGCACCTCGGCGGCGGCGTAGTCCTCGCGGTAGCGCACGGCCAGGGCCCAGAAGTGCGGGGGCGTCCAGTAGAAGATGACGGCGAAGAGGATGACCGGCGCCCAGTCGAGCTCGCCCCGCACGGCCGTCCAGCCGATGAGCACGGGCACGGCCCCGGCGGCCCCGCCGATGACGATGTTCCGGGTCGAGGTCCGCTTCAGCCAGAGCGTGTAGACGAGGACGTAGAAGAGCGTCGCCCCCACGGCCAGCGCGGCGGACAGCAGGTTGACGGCGCCCCAGAGGAGGAGGAAGGCGGCCACCTCGAGGGTGAGGGCGAAGCGCAGGGCGGCGCCGGGAGAGAGCTCGCCCGTCACGAGCGGGCGGTTCCGGGTGCGGGCCATGACGGCGTCGATGTCCCGGTCGACCACCATGTTCAGGGCGTTGGCGCCGCCGGCGGCCAGGGCGCCGCCGATGAGGGTCCACGCCATCAGCCCCAGGGGCGGGAGGCCGGCGTCGGCCACCACCATGGTGGGCAGCGTGGTGACGAGCAGCAGCTCGATGATGCGGGGCTTGGTGAGGGCCAGGTAGGCGGCAGCCCGGGTCCGCGTTCCACCCCGGGTGGCGACCTGCTGCATCGCCCCGAGCGTAGGTCCCGGCCCCCCCGCAGCCCAAAGCAGGCCGCCCGGGGAGGTCCCCGTACCATCGGCCCCGGTGGCCCTGCCCGTGTTCTCCCCCGCCGCCTACCGCCGCGTGACCCTGTTCGCCCTGGTGGCGCTCGTGGTCATCGTCGTCAGTGGCGCCGCCGTGCGGCTGAGCGGGTCGGGGCTCGGGTGCACCGACTGGCCGACCTGCGAGGAGGGCCGGCTCGCCCCCGAGTCGGTGTCCGACGCCAACGCCATGATCGAGTTCGCCAACCGGACCTTCACCGGCGTGGTGTCGGTGGCCGTGGTCCTCGCCGTGCTGGGGGCCCTGCGGCGGCGCCCCCGGCGGCGGGACCTCACCGTCCTCGCCGTCGGCCTGGTGGTGGGCGTGGCCGCGCAGGCCGTGCTCGGCGGGCTGGTCGTCTGGTACGGGCTCTCGCCCTGGTTCGTGATGGCCCACTTCCTCCTCTCGCTGGTGCTCGTGACCGACGCCGTGGTCCTCCACCACCGGGCCGGGGCGCCGCCGGGGCCGGCCCGGCCGGTCGTGGGCGGCACGGCGCGGGTGCTCGGCTGGCTGGTGGGTGCCAGCGCAGCGGCGGTGGTGACCACGGGGACGGTGGTGACCGCCACCGGTCCGCACGCCGGCGACGACTCGGCCGAGCGCTTCGACCTGGCGCTGCCGGACGTCGCCCGGGTCCACGGTGTCGCCGTGATCGTCCTGCTGGCGCTGACCCTGGGGCTGCTGCGGGTGCTGTGGCGGGACGGCGCGCCGGCACAAGCGACCGACGCCGCCCGGATCCTGCTCCTCGTGCTCGTGGCCCAGGCCGCCGTCGGTTACACGCAGTGGTTCACCGGGGTGCCGGCGCTGCTGGTCGGCGTGCACGTCCTCGGTGCGGTGGCGGTGTGGGTGGCCGTGGTGCGCACCGTCCTCTCGCACCGGGCGACGACGGCCGCCGTCGTGACGGCGGCTCGCGCGGTGCCGTCGCCCGCCCTGGTCACGGGCCGGTAGCTCGTACGCTGGCGGGCATGACGACCCGGGCGTCCACCGCTCCGGTCGAGGTCGAGGAACCCGACGTCGGGGAGGTCACCGCCACCGACGTGCCCTGGATCGTCCTGGTCTGGAACGACCCCATCAACCTCATGTCCTACGTCACCTTCGTCTTCCAGAAGCTGTTCGGCTACAGCCTGGAGCAGGCCACGGCCCTGATGCTCGACGTGCACCACAAGGGCCGGGCTGTCGTGGCCAGCGGGTCGAGGGAGAAGTGCGAGCTCGACGTCTTCCGCCTCCACGAGTACGGCCTGTGGGCGACCATGCAGCACGATCGGTGATCGGCCGGCGGGTGCGCCGCACCCGGGACGGGGACTTCGCCGTGCGGCTGCCGGAGGTCGAGCGCCAGCTCCTGGGGACGCTGGTGGCCGCCCTCCGGGCCTCCCTCGAGAGCGACGTGCGGGCCGAGCCGGCGCTGCGGCGCCTGTTCCCCCCGGCCTACGCCGACCCGCAGGACGGAGAGGCCGAGTCCCAGTACCAGGCCATGGTCCACGAGGAGCTGCTCGCCTCCCGGCGGGCGGCGCTCGACGTCCTGGAGGCGACCGCCGAGAAGGACCGGCTGGACGAAGCGGAGCTGCTGGCGTGGATGGCGGCCGTCAACCAGCTCCGCCTCGTCCTCGGCACCCGCCTGGACGTGCGGGAGGACGCCGACCCCGTGCCCGACGAGGACGACCCCGCTGCGCCCCTGGCCGACATCTACGCCTACCTCGGCGTCCTCCTCGAGTCGCTCATCGCCGCCCTGGCCGAGGGCTAGCAGGAGGCCGGGTAGAAGAAGGCCCCCGCCGTGCCCGGACCCGTGTGGGCGCCGACGCTGGGACCGACGCGGTAGCGGACCACCTCGGCCACCTGCGGGGCCCCGGCCAGGGCGGCCTCGAGCGACTGCCACAGGGGGGCGGCGGCGGCGTCGGCGATGCCCACCGCCACCCGCAGGCCGTCGCCGGCGCCCCGGACCCGGTCGGCCATGACCGCGGTGGCCGCGTCCACGTCGGCGGCGGTGCCCACCACCTGCACGGCCCCGTCGACGAGGGACAGCACCGGGATGCCCTCGCCCGCCTCGGCGCCGGCGGCCAGGCGCCCGCCGGCCCGCACCAGGTCGAGCGCACCGACGACGAAGACGTTGCCGACGCGGGGGGCGAGGGCCTCGGCCACCCCCGCCGCCTCCTCGGCCGGGGCCCCGCTCCGCAGCGCCTCGGCGGCCTCCCACACGCAGCAGCCCACACCGAAGCTGGCCGTGCCGGTGTCGACCACCCTGACGGGCACGGGGCTGTCCGCCGCCCCCAGGCGGGCGCTGTTGACCGTGCCGGACACGGTCGAGCCGATGTGGATCGACAGGATCTCGTCGGCCCCGGCCTCGGCGAGGCGGCGGTAGGTGGCGGCGAAGCGCCCCGGCGAGGGCTGCGAGGTGGACACCGTGGGCGCCGTGTCGCCGGTGAAGGCGGCGTAGAAGGCGTCGGCGTCGAGGTCCTCGCCCTCCAGGTGGTCCACGCCGTCGACGGTCACGGTGAGGGGCACCACCTCGACCCCGTAGCGCTCGAGCAGCTCGGCCGGCAGCTGGGCGTTGGAGTCGGTGACGAGCCCGATCACGGTGCCGCCGCCCCCTCCTCGGCCGTGCGCCCCAGCGGCGCCTCGATTCTTGGACCCAGAGGACTCTGTGCACGCTCAGTCCCACCCCCCGGGACTCCCTGCGCACTGAGTACATCTGGTCGCACCGGGGCCGGGGTCGGGGGGCGGGCGGCGGCGAAGCGGGCCAGGATCACGGCGCTGCTGGCGGCGGCCGCCAGGGGCAGGGCGGCGGTGGGCGGCGGCCCCCAGAGGTTGGGCCAGCCCCGGCGCCACCAGACCAGCGCGGCCGCCACCCAGGCGGCGCTCGACGCCGCGGTGGCGGCGAGGGCGCGGCGGCGCCACCACGGGGAGGCGGCGACCGCGCCGGCCAGGGCCAGGTCGGGCACGGTCCACACCGGGAAGGTGGCCACGCACTGGCCCACGCTGGCGGCGACGCCCTTCCCGCCCCGGAAGCCGTTCCACGCCGGGTAGCAGTGGCCGACCACGGCGGCCGCGCCGGCGGCGTGGGCCCCGGTGGCGCCGCCGATGCCCCGGCCCACCACGGCGGCCACCGCGCCCTTGGCGATGTCGGCCGCCATGACCCCGTAGCCCCACCGGGGGCCGAGCAGGGCGATGGCGTTGGCCGCTCCGGGGTTCCCGCTGCCCGACGCCCGCAGGTCGACCGCCCCCTTCCGGCGGGCGGCCAGCCGGGCGGCGATGTCGGCCGACGGCAGGGTGCCGGCCACGTAGCCGAGCACGGCCGCCCCCAGCGCCCGCCCCGCCGCCACGGCCGGCGACCGTAGACCACCGCGCCTGGAGCCGGCTCGGCCTCGGTACGGTGGCCCGACCGTGGCCGGCCTCCCTCGCCTGCTGGCCATCATGGGGTCCGGCGAGACCAGCCCCACGATGGCCAAGACCCACCGTGAGCTCCTGGCCCGGGTGGGCCCGCCGGCGGTGCTGCTCGACACGCCCTTCGGCTTCCAGGCCAACGTCGACGACCTCGTGGGCAAGGCCACCGAGTACTTCCGGGTCAGCGTCGGCGCCGACCTCGGCCTGGCCTCGTTCCGCTCGGCCGACGCCGACGCGCTGGCCACCGGGCGGGCCCTGGCCCGGCTGCGCGAGGCGCACTACGTCTTCTCCGGCCCGGGCAGTCCCTCGTACGCGCTCCGCCAGTGGGAGGGCTCACCCATCCCCGGCGCGCTGGCCGACCTGCTGGCCACCGGCGGCTGCGTCACCTTCGCCAGCGCCGCCGCCCTCACCCTCGGGGTGGCCACCGTCCCGGTGTACGAGATCTACAAGGTGGGGGCCGAGCCCGTGTGGCTCGAGGGGCTCGACCTGCTCGGCGCCGTCGGCCTGCGGGCCGCCGTGATCCCCCACTACGACAACGCCGAGGGCGGGACCCACGACACCCGCTTCTGCTACCTCGGCGAGCCCCGCCTGGCCCGCCTGGAGCGGGAGCTGCCGACCGGGACCTTCGTCCTCGGGGTGGACGAGCACACCGCCCTGCTGCTCGACCTCGACGCAGGGTCGGCCACCGTCACCGGCCGGGGCGGCGTCACGGTCCGGTGCGACGGGCACAGCGAGGTGTTCCCGGCGGGGACGGCGGTCGCCATCGGCGACCTGGCCGCCGCCGCCACCCGCGCGCCCTCGCCCGGCGGAACCGCGCCGGCGGCCGCCGACGCCGACCCACCACCCGCCACGGCCGCTGCGCCGTCGGCCTCCCCCCTCCTCGAGCAGGTGCGGGCGCTCGACGAGGCGTTCGACGCCGCTCTCGCCTCCCGCGACGTCGACCGGGCCGTGGCCGTCGTGCTCGAGCTCGACGCCACGCTGCTCGACTGGTCCCGCGACTCGCTCCAGTCGGACGAGCTCGACCGGGGCCGGGCCGTCCTCCGGGCCATGGTCGTCCGGCTCGGCGAGGTGGCCCGCACCGGCGCCCGCGACCCGGCCGAGGTCGTGGGTCCCTTCGTCGAGGCCGTGGTGGAGGCCAGGACCCGGGCCCGCGACACGAAGGACTGGGCCACGGCCGACGCCCTCCGGGACCGCCTGACGGCGGCCGGAGTCGAGCTGCGGGACGGCGATGACGGCACGGGGTGGGTGCTCCGCGGCGACGTGTGACCACGTGACGCGCGGGCGCGTGGGCTACGAAGGGCCCCGCATGCGCGGCCTCCTCCGGATCGTCGCCCGCCGCGAGCTGCGCTCGCAGTGGCGCGGCTGGGTCGCGCTCGTCCTGCTCGTCGGCATCGGCGGCGGCGTGGTGCTGGCGTCGGTGGCCGGCGCACGGCGCACCGAGTCCGCGTTTCCCCGCCTGGTCGACGAGTCGGTGGCCGCGGACCTCGCCGTGGTGGGCCAGAGCGGCTTCGGTCTCGCCGGCAGCGTCGACCTCGGGGCGGTGGCCGAGCTCCCCGAGGTCGAGTCCACCGCCCGGACCAACGCCATCGTGGTGTTCGCCGGCCGCACGGATGCAGGTGGGCGGGTCGGTCCAGGACAGCTGTTCCCCTTCGCCACGGACGACCCGCGCCCGGGCCGGGACATCGAGCGCTGGCACATGATCGAGGGCCGCCCGGCCGACCCCGACCGGGCGGACGAGGCCACCGCCACCCTCGCCCTCGCCGAGGACCTCGGCGTCGAGGTGGGTGACGAGATCGAGATGAAGTTCGCCCGTCCCGAGGACTTCAACCCTCTGGTGGCCGTGCTCCTCGGCGACCCCGCCAACCGTCTGGAGGATGTGGCCGGAGGGGACGCCTTCGGCCTCGAGGACGTGGCCCAAGGGCCGGGCGTGCGCGTCCGCATCGTGGGCATCGAGGCCTCGCCGGCCGAGTTCCCCCCCGTGTCGGCCATCGTCGCCCCGCCACTGCACCTGACCGAGGCCTTCCATCGCGAGCACGCCGCTCAGACCATCTCCAGCCCCATCCTGTACGTGCGGCTGCGCAACGGCAGCGACGACCTCCCTGCCTTCACTGCCGGGGTCGAGCGGCTCTCCGGTGGGAACCCGGTCTCGTTCCTCGGCACCCTCGCCAACAAGGAGAGCCAGGTGCGGCGCTCGGCCGGGGTGGAGGCCACCGCCCTGCGACTCCTCGGCGCGGTGGTCGGCCTGGCCACCGCCTTCGTCTTCGGGCAGGCGGCCCGCCGGCAGCTCCTCGCCTCCAGCCGCGACGGCGGCACGCTGCGGGCCCTCGGGCTCACGACGCGCGAGCTGACGATGCTCGCCATCGCGCGCATCGCCGCCGTCGGCGTGGTCGGGGCTGCGGTGGCCGTCGGCGTGGCCGTGGCCCTGTCGCCGCTGACCCCGATCGGGCTGGCCCGCTTCGCCGAGACGAACCCCGGCGTGCGCATCGACGAGCTGGTCCTGACCGTCGGGTTCGTCGTGGTGGTGGTGGCCACCGTGCTCCTGGGGCTGCCGGGGGTGGGGCGGGCGGTGCGCGCCAGCCGGGACACCGTGCGGGAGAACGTCGGGCTGGAGCGCCCGGGCCGGTTGGTGCGGTTCCTGACGGGGACGGCCGCGCCCCCGGCCATGGCCCTCGGCGTCGGCGCCGCCATCGGCCCGGGCGCCGCGGGCTCGGCCCGGGCCGGTTCGGGCAACCTGCTCAGCATCGTCCTGGCCGTGGGCCTGCTCGTGGCCAGCGCCGTGTTCAGCACCAGCCTCGGCCACCTGATCGATACCCCCGAGCTCTACGGCTGGACGTGGGACGTCACCCAGGGCGCCCCCGGGCTGCCCGAGATCCGGGAACCCATGGACCAGGCCCTGCTGGCCGACGAGGGCATCAGCGACATCGCCTCCGGCACCAGCACGCAGGCCGCCGCCGGGGACCTGCGAGTCGACATCCTCGGGCTCGACCAGACCCGCGGGCGGATCCTGCCGACCATGGTCGAGGGCCGGATGGCCGAGAACCCCGGAGAGGCGGTGGTCGGCACCCGCACCCTCCGCGGGGCGGGCACGGACGTCGGAGGCGAGCTGGAGCTGACCCTCGGCGAGCGGACGGCCGGCTACCGCGTCGTCGGCCGGGCCGTGTTCCCCGACCTCGGCGACGCCGGGGGCTTCGGGCGGGGTGTGCTGACCACGGTGGAGGGGGCGCGGCGGCTGCTGCCCACGGCGCCGGTGAACACCTTCCTCCTCAGGTTCCGTGATGGCGTCGATGTCGCCGAGCGGTCGGCGCTGGTGGCCGCCGCCTTCGAACCCATCCCGAGCCGCGGGCCGGAGCGCCCGAGCGACCTCGAGAACCTGGCCCGGGTCGACCGCGTGCCCGGGATGCTGGCCGCGGTGCTGCTGACGCTGGCGCTGGCCACGCTGGCCCACACCCTGCTGTCGTCGCTCCGGCGGCGGCGGCACCACCTGGCCACCCTGGTGTCGCTCGGCTTCGTGCGCCGCCAGCTCATGGCCAGCGTGCTCTGGCAGTCCGTGGCCGAGGTGCTCATCACACTGGCCGTCGCCGTGCCCCTCGGCATCGGGGTGGGGCGGTGGGCGTGGCGCACCTTCGCCGAGGACCTGGGCGTCCCGTCCGATCCCGTGGTGCCGATCGCCCAGCTGCTCATCGCCGTGCCCATCGCCCTCCTGGCCGCGGTGCTGGTGGGCATCGGGCCGGCGCTGCTGGCGGCCCGGACCCGGCCGACGGCGCTCCGCAGCGCCGAGTAGCCCGGCGGGGCCGCAAGGAGCCGCTGGTAGCCTCGGGCGGCCCTACCGGGCCCGCGAGCCCCCATCGTCCAGCGGCCCAGGACACCGCCCTTTCAAGGCGGCAACACGGGTTCGAATCCCGTTGGGGGTGCTCCCCGACCTCGGTGCCCGATCGTCGCCCGCATCCCGCACGGTAGGGTGGGAAGCCGCCCTGGAAGGGGTGCACGGTCCCGTGGTGCAGCTTGGAGTGCACGCCGGCCTGTCAAGCCGGAGGTCGCGGGTTCAAATCCCGTCGGGACCGCGCTACAACCTACGTTCCACGGTCGGGTAGCTCAGTTGGCAGAGCGCGCGCCTGAAAAGCGCGAGGTCACCGGATCGACGCCGGTCCCGACCACTCCGAAGGCCCTGGTTGCGGGGCCTTTCCTCTTCGAGGCCCTGCGAACCGGCCGCCGGCGTGCCAGATCCGTGCCAGATCGGGACGGCGACTGGCGGTCACTCGTGGGTCCGGCTGGCACCAGCCCGGCTTCAACGGTCATGGCCGTGAGGCCCTCGGCGATGCGCCGGTCGCGATCCGCGGTGGCGTGCTGGTAGATCATCGCTGCCCGCGGGCTGGCGTGGCCGAGCCTCGCCATGAGCTCCTTGGTCGTGGCACCCGTGTAGGCGGCGAGCGTGCCGGCGGTGTGCCGGAGGTCGTGGAACCGCAGGCCGTCGAGGCCGGCCGCACGCACGGCCGGCAGCCACACCCGGTTGCGGAAGTTGCTCGCCTGGACGGGCAGTCCATCGACGGACGTGAACACGTAGGCGTCGTCGCCTGGGGTGGTGAACGCTTCGAGGTGCGCTGCCAGCTCGTCCGTCAGCGGCTTGGGGAGGGCGACGGTCCGCCGCCCGGCAGCGCTCTTCGGTCCGTCCTCGATCACCTCACCGGACGCGAGGCGCAGCCGCTTGCGCCGGACGACGATCCATCCGAAGGCGAGGTCGACGTCCTGGCGCCGGAGCCCGAACAGCTCGCCCTGCCGGAGTCCACCAAGGCCGGCCGCGGTCCCGAGGACTGCACCAAGGTCCGTAGTCGTTCACAGGCCAGAGTTGACCCGTCTCCGGCGTGGCTAAGAAGCGCCATGTCACCGGATCGACGCAGGTCCCGACCACTCCGAAGGCCCTGTTCGCAGGGCTCCTGTGGCAAGGCATCCGTTGGTCAAGGCGGCAAGGTCCTGGTCGCGCTGCCGCCCCAGGCTTGGCGTGGCCTCCCATCAGCTCCGCGGTGGTAGCGGCGGCGTGGGCGACGAGCGTCCCGGCGGTGTGCCGGCGGTCGTGGGGCCGCGCTCTCGATCGTCACGTTGCCCTGTCGTCGTCGCAGCCTCGGTCAGCCGGTCACGGACGTCCCCCGTCAAGTCCTGGATGCTGCGGGTGAGTGCCGTGTTCTCCACGAGCAAGGTGTTGATGTCCTGGTAATCGTGGTCCGCCTTGGCTTGCTGGAACGCGGCTTGGCGGTTCTGGCTGATCAGGACGAACGTCGACAGGAAGATCGCCTCAAGGGACACCGTAAGCGTCAGGGTGGGCCAGGGGTTGTCCTCGAACACGAGCATCCACAGGGCGAAGAACAGGGCGTGGAGGTAGACGAACGTCATCGAGCCCGCGACGGCCGTGATCTTGTCGGCCAGCCGGAGCTGGCTGTTCTTGGCGCGCTCCTCCGCGTGCCGGACGACCGCCGGGTGGTGCACGACCCGCGGGTCGAGCGCCGGAGGACGGGTCAGATGCCGTCGGGATCTGGGCGTGGAGGCGTCCGGCTCGGGGTCGCTCACGGCCCTGGTCTCCCCACGACCCCTTCGGCCGGCGCTCTCTCGGCGCTCGGCACGGCGGGCCCGGGGACCACCAGCACCGGCAGGGCGAGGGCACGCAGGAGGCTCCGGAGGACATCCGGGGTGAGGAGGTGCCGGTGGTGCTCCCCGCCGGCGACGAGGACGAGGGCCGGTCGCTGGGTCAGATGATCGACGAGGCCGCCGGCGGCGCTCACGGGGTCCGGGATCGACACGGATTCGACACCCCGCACGGCACTGCCCTCCCACCGGGTGCTGACCCGCCGGAGGTACAGGTCCGGGTCGATCGAAGGGCCGCGGCTGCGGGTGAAGTGCTCGGGTCGGCGGATGTCGGAGGGCACCGGCTCGTAGACGGTCAGCAGGCGCAGGGGCGCGTCGAACAGCTGCGCCCACCGCACGGCAGTGGCGAGAAGTGGCTCGGGATCGTGCCGGCCATCCAGGGCGACCGCAACGTCGGTGCCCGCACTGCGCCTCGGCGGCGCCGCCGACGACGAACAGCGGGTGCGCGGCTCCCTCGAGCACCTGCGACCCGACCGACCCCAGGACGGCGGCCGCCGGCGGGATGTGGTCATGGGTGGCGAGGCAGAGGACCTTGGCCGGGTCGTCTGCCATCCGCAGCAGGACGGCCGACGGCTCCCGGTGGACGATCACGCCCTCGGCGACGTCGGTTCCCGCTGGCAGCAGCTGGGTGGCCTCGTGCACGTGGTGCGACAGCGGGGTGATGTGTTCCTGGTCGGTTGCCACCCCGACGAGGGAGATTCCTGCGCCGGCCACACGCCCGAGGACCGCCGCGGCCGGGATGGCCCGGGTCGAGAACTCCGAGCCGTCCAACGGCACGACGATCCTCATCGAGCTCGCACCGGGGGTCACGGCGCGCCCCGGCGGTCGCCGCCGGTCGACGGCGGCACCCTCCAGCCGCGAAACGGGTTGGTGACGAGCACGAGCTTCTCCCTCGGCCAGATGGGTTCGTCCCCCAGCACGGCCGGGGTGCGCTGAAGGGGGTCCAGCGCACCCCGCCGAGCCCGGGGTTGTCCGTGGTTCCCGCCCCTAGGCGGTCGGTGCGGCCGACATCTCGTCGGCTTTCCTGGTTGGCGAGCGCGGCGTTGAGCACGGCGTACTCGGCCTCGGCGACTGCCGCGTAGGCGTAGGCGATGGCGTAGGAGGCGTCGTCGGTCGTGGCACGGGCGGCCTTCTGCGCAGCCTTCACGTCGTGGGCGGCCCGCTTCTCGTCGATGTTGGTGCGGACGGTCGCCAGGTGGTCGTTCCACGACCGGCCCACCTTGTCCCACCACGCAGACACCTCGCCGGTGGCCCGGTCGACGTCCTTGGCGAGCTCCTCGGCGGTCGACTGGGCCGCCTGGCGCGCTTCCCTCCACCTCCTCCTGGAGGTCGGCTCTCGCCTTGTCCTTGGCGATGGATGCTCGATCCTCGACCTCCTTGGTCCGGACGGCGAGCCTGCTCAGCTGCTCTGAAAGCGTCATGGTTCGGTTCCCTTCTGTGTCGGTGGGTGTCGAGGGCGATCAGGTGGTGGCGTGGTGCAGGTAGCCGCTCTGCCGACGGGGCACGGAGCCCGGTGTCCGGGCGTGGGGCTTGGTCCCGCATGCGCTTCAGGTCGAAGGCGATCACGATCTGTGCGACGCCGTCGACGAAGGCCCACAGCCCGAGCGCGAGCACGGCGACGACGAGGCTGATCCCCGGACCAGCGAGCAACCAGAGGGACAGGAGCACCTCGGCGATGCCGATCGCGAGCATGAGGCCCCATGATGGCAGGATGCCGCGACCGGTGATCGCACCGGCGATGGCCGTGATGCCGGCGAGCATGACGTACCAGCCGAGCCAGAAGGAAAGGACCAGCAGGGTCGGTGACGGCCACGCCCAGACCATGAGGCCCACCGCGAATTCGAGGAGGCCAGCCGCAATCGACCAGCCTCGACTGGACCCGTCGAGCGGCACGGTGAAGGCAGTGGACAGTCCGTGGAACACGAGGACGGCGCCGAGGAAGACGGCGAGGTCGCCAAGGCTCCAGTCGGTGAGCAGGATGATCCCCCCGGCGACGACGCCGATGACGCCGCTCAGGGCAAGGACCCACCAGCTGCGGGTGCTGCGATCGAAGTCGTACGAGAGGCTGAACGGGTTGGTGACGAGCATGGTGGCTCCGTTGCGTTGGAGGTGCGGAACGGGTGACGGGTGGATGGGCGTCGAGCGGTGTTCAGCGCTCGCGGTGCGACGCCCATCCGCAGGTGAGGAGCTTCACGGCTAGGGCTCGACCATGAGGTCGTTGACGACGCGGTCCACACCGGGCGCGGTGGACGCCGTGTCGAGCGCCTCACGCATGGCGGCGTACGAGCCGACGGTGCCGGAGAGGTAGACGGTTCGCCCGTCGTTGGTGACCCTGATCTTGGAGTCGTCGATGATGGCGCTGCGCTTGAACGCCTTGTTGATGCGGTGGGCGACGTCGCCCGGGATGGGTTCCGGCGAGATGGCGATGAGGTTCTCGATGGCGAGCACACCGGCGACGCGACTGACGACGATCTCCGCCGCCTCGCGCTGGAACGGGTTGCGAACACGACCGCGGAGCCGGACACCCCCGTCGAACACCTCGGCCGTGACCGAGCCCTCGGGGACCACGCGGTCGTGGTCGAGCGCACTGCGGCAGGCGGCGATGAGCTGCGCGTCGTTGATCGCCCCGCCGAGGGGGCCGACGAGGAGCTCGTTGTCGAGGACCTTCACGCCGCCGACCCTCCAGCACGTCCTCAGCGCGCGCACCTTGTCGTAGTAGGTCGGGACCGAGCCGGTGAGCGTGACGTGGCCGTCCTCGGCATCCACGGAGACGCGGCTGACGTCCAGTGAGGGATCCCAGTCGAGGGTCTCGCGGACGTCGATCTCGAGCAGGCCGTTGGGCTTGTGCATGGGGTGCTCCGTTCGGGTGGGGTCGTTCGTGACGATCCTCCGCCTCGAGCCGCCCCGGCACATCCTGCCGAGCGCGTGCTCTTCCGTCAGGCGGGGTCCGCGGCGTCCCAGCGCATCGCTCCGGAGCTCCACTGGGTGGTGCGGTCGGGCTCGTCCGTGCCGCCGGGGCGACGTGACGGCGTGACGAACGTCTCGTACGGCCGGCACCGCAGGACGACGCGATCCTCCTCCAGGGCCATGGCGGCGACGAGCGGTCGGGCGTCGTCTCCGAGGGGCTCACCGGACATCCGGCCGCCGACCGCCATCATGATGTCCACCACGAGCTCGGGATCGTCGTCGATGACCGCGTCGCCGTACACCTGGATGTAGCTGAACGGCCAGCGCTCGTCGAGCACGCACAGGCTGACCTTGGGGTTGCGGGCGACGGCCTTGGCCTTGCCCCGCTCGCGCATGGTCGAGACGAGCAGCTCGTCGCTGTCCGTGGGCACGTAGTAGGCGACCGACATCGCAGGGCCGTCGACCCGACGAGCCGTGCCGAAGACGCAGGTGCGGCGGGTGCGCACGTACTCGCGTCGTTCCGACGGGAGCAGGTCGCGATCCAGAGGTGGGGCGAACGGTGCAGCAGCGAGGGGGAGGACCTTCACCGTGGGCTCCTTGGCGACAGGTGTCGGCGTGGGGGTGGTGCCGACGGGGGTCGTCCGCCGGCGATGGTCAAGGCGCTTCCGGCGACGGACGGTTCGCGATGACCCGTCCCGCGGGCGAGACGCCGGGGTGGTGGGACGAGATCCTCACCCGCAGCACTGGGGCAGGATCACGAACTCGAGGGGGGCGGCCAGCTCGAGGCCTCGCCGTCGACCCCGGCGTGCACCGGCGCGGGGCCTCGACCACGAGCGACGTCGCCGTCCAGGCCCGGGCGAGCTCACGGCCGCCGGCCCGCCGCGCCGTGCGGTCGGTCGACGAGAAGGATCCCCAGTCGCCCACTCGTGAGCGACGGACGCGAGCCGGTCACGACCGGCCGATCACGCGTAGGGGTTGTTGGAGACCAGCAGGACCGGCGGATGATGGTGCTCCTGGCCCCGATCATCCACGAGGCGCAGCTCGGGCGCGGCGCCGCCCGGCCCCAGCACCGCCTGCGCGGTGGCCAGCAACGTGCTGACCTTCGCGTCGCGGTACTCCGGCCGTTGCAGCGCGTCGCCGTAGAGGCCCATCGAGACGTTGTTGAGGAACAGGCGCCCGTTCACCCGGGCCACGTCGATCCGGCGTTCGACACCGTCGGTGAACGCGTCCAGGGCGCCGACGATGTCCCGGCGGTCGACGCCCACGTCGAGGGCGAAGTGGTTGCGCGTGCCGGCGGGGACGCACACGAAGGGGATCTCGTGCGTCATCGCGGCTGGCGGCCACCACCGCCAGCGAGCCGTCACCGCCGGCCACGCCGAGGCCATCAGCACCGTTGGCCACCGCGTCCACGACCAGCGCCTCCACGCTGGCACCGGAGCCGCAGCACGACCACCTCGACGCCGCGCACACGCGCCTCCTCGACTACGGCGGCGCGGCCGCCGTGCCGCCACCCGAGCTCGGGTTGACGAACAGCACCGGTCGTCGAAGCCGTTCGACCGGTGACCAGCCGTGGCGCAACGGCGCGCTCCGCTTCGCCGGCGATCGCGCACGCTCACCGGATCGACCGCCGGGCTCGGCCACGGTCGAGGCCAGCAACGACGAGCTGCGCCAGCGCCGTCCTGTGAAGCGCCCCGGCGATCACGTCGAGGGGGTAGTGCACGCCCGTGTGGACCCTGGAGTACGACACGAGCGCGGCGGCCGCCCCCAGGGCGATGCCGCCCTCGGGGAAGGCGCTCCGACCCGGTGGCGAAGGCGGCCGCCGATGCGGCGTGACCGGACGGGAACGATGTCGAGACCGGCATCGACACGTGGCGGCCGACCGGCACGTCGTGCCGGGCCCGGTCGGGACGGCGCCGGTCGCCGAGCGTTCAGCGCCAGTGGACGACCGTCGAGGTGACCGCCATCACGGCGATGCCGTTCCCGACGCCCCGGCGACCGCGGGTCCCGCCGGTGAGCGCCATGGCGGCGGCGCTGGTCAGCCAGAGCTTCCAGTGGTCCACGGCCCACGAGAGGCGACGGAAGATGCGGTCCAGCTCCGGGGTCGGGGTCACCACGATGGCGGCGTAGACGGCGACGTCGAGCCGGTTGGCCTCGTGCCACCAGCCGCCCCGTCCGGCGGGCCGGTCGCTCCGGCGCGGCCAACGGCGTTCCGGTGTCGCCCGTCGCCTGGTGCGCTCCGGCCGGTTCCACGGCTGCTGGCCGATGGCGGGCCCCGTCGAGGTGGTCCCGCGTTCGCTCGTTCGGGCGCCCGTGCGTGGGCATCAGTGGCTCCGTGGGGTGGCCCATGCTGACTCCTTCGCCGGCCCGTCGGGGGTGGTGGTGCGCCGTCGCGGACGATCTTGTGACCGGAGGCCGCCTGGCGCATCCAACGAGCACGTGCGTCTTCACCAGCGCGCGCCTGGCGCCTCCGTACCCGTGAAAACCCCAGTCGTCGGGGTCATCCCGGCCCGACCTTGGCGAAGCGCGGGCCACCAACCGCGCAACGGGGTGTGGTTTCACCGCGCTCCGTGGCGAGATCGAGGTCGACCTGAAGCCACTGGAGGGCGCACGGCGGTGCGCCGGGACCGCCAGAACTGGGATCTTCGGGGATTCCAGCACGGCGCCGGCGTTCGTACGGTCCAGAGGTGATCGCTGTACGGGACGTCCAAGACCTGGCAGAGCCGTCGACCGGCGTGGTCGACGGCGGGTGCGGTCGGGAGCAGGCGGCCATGCCGCTCGTGGATACCGACTCGAACGCGAGCTCCGGCACGGTGTACACGTGCTCGCCGACGAACGAGGGCGGTGATCCATCGTCGGGCGGCCAACGACGACTCCGCGGTCTCCAGCGGTGATCCCGGTGCCACCGCAGAACACGTGGCGCAGGCGTCCGGCGGCATCGTCGACCACAACACCGGCAACACATGGGGATCCTGACGCTCCTGTGGCGGTCGACGCTGCGGCCCCGTTGCTGGACGTCCTCGTCCGCCAGTGTGGCGACAGATCGAGCAGCGGCTCCTCGACACCCCGGACCGTCCGCGACCACTCGTTGGAGGAGGCGTTCCTCCGTGCCCGCCGTCGGACACGCGGTCCCCTCCTGCTCGTCAGCGAGGACCTCCTGATCTGCAACACGCGAGCCGCCCGGGTGTTCAACCATCAGGACCGACCGTCCGTTTGGGCCGCGGTGAAGAGCGCCGGCACCGGCACCGTCCGCCTTCCCACTCGGACCGGTCGTCGGTGTCGGCAAGCGTGACGCCGCTGACGGGACGACGGCGCATGAGAGCTGCGCTCGTGCACGTCGGTCCCGTGACCGCACGCCCCAGCGCCGCTCGCCGCAGCGCTGGGGTTGGAAGAGCTGACGGAGAGCGAGCGAGCCATCGCAGAGCTGACAGCCGAGGACGCAGACCGGGAGATCGCCGCCCGCCTGTTCCTGTCCCATCACACCGTCGACGCGCACCTCCGAAAGGTGTTCCGGAAGGTGGCGTCCACTTCCCGCGTCGCCCTCGCCACGGCGATGGCTGACGAGACGACCTGAGCACGAGCAACCGGTTCCGGGACGTGCGGCCCGATCCGGCTCACCGCTGGAGCTCGAGACGGGCGAGCTGGGTGCGGGAGCTCACGCCGAGCTTCCGGTAGATCTTGCGCAGGTGGTACTCGACCGTGCTCGTGCCGATGTACAACTTCGACGCGATGTCCGCATCGGTGTCGCCGCTCGCCACGAGACGGGCGAGCTGTTTCTCCTGCGCACTCAGCACCTCCCGAGTCGTGTCGAGGCGCGTCCGGGTGTGCTCCCCCGTAGCGGACGGCTCCCACCGGGCGCGTCCGCGAACACTTGGCCCCGCTGCCTTCGAAGGCCACGAGGGCCGCCCGGAGCGGCCGGCGTCGTCGCGACGTCGACGAGCACGTCGCACCACTCGCCGTAGAGCAGCTGTGCCTTCGCGCAGTCGAAGGCCGCCGCACATCGCGAGAGCCGATCGATGGCGGCACGTGTAGCGCATCTCGGCGTCGGCCCCGCTCACGACGAGAGCCCACATGCAATCGAGCAGTCCGTGCCCAGTCGGACGCCGAGGCGGTCGCTCGTTGGGTAAGCGATCGACGGGCGTTCGCAGTCGCACGGTCGTCACAGCGAACCGCGGCCTCGATCAGCACAGGAAGGGCCAGGGTCGACATCGGAAGGACATCGTAGGTGTCGATCTCCAGGCAGTGCTCGAGCGCAGACGCATAACGACCTGCGCCGAGGTCGAGCACCACGAGGGTGTAGTGGGAGTGATCCAGGTCCACTCCGCTCCCGCGCTGGATTGCGTTCTGCTAGGTCGCTCGGCCGCGTCCAGCGTCTTCTCCGCGTCGCCCTGGAAGGCGTCGAGGAACAACTCGCCGACGCCGGGCTCGCCGATGTGGCCACGGGAGCCCACCACGGCGAGGATGTCTTCCGCTTCTGCGATGGCGGCCTCGCGCCTGGAAGCGCCCGGCCAGCACTTCGAAGACACTCAGCAGGTCGAGTGCGATCGGTAACGAGGTCAGCGTCCCGGTCCGCGGCAAGGGGTCCACCATCGGTCACGGCTTCGAAGGCAGCGTCGTCGAGGAGCGCAGCAGCGGCGTTGACCGCGAGGAGGTGGAGCGGGCTGGCGCGCGTGGGTTGGGGACGGGGATGACACCAGTGGGCTCGGCTTCCGCCCGCAGGCCGGCGAGCGCGCCACGCAGCATCCCGGCGCCCGCGAGGTACCCGTCGGTGAGCGCGACAGCCGTCGCCCTCACCAGCAGCTCGCTCGAAGAGAGCGACTCCTCTCCCGGGAGCAGGCGCTGCGCTCCGCGTCCTGCGACGCCGTGCCCGAGGGCACCGGCATCGAGCGAGCCGACGTAGAGGGCGGCTTCTCGGCCGTGATCAACGGTCGAGCGGGAAGCCACTGTCGTAGCGGTCGATCGCCGCCACGGCCCGGGACAGGGCCTCGTGCTCCGGCCCCGGCCCTGGCCGAGCGATACGAGGCCTTGCGTATGCCACTCTGCGACGGCACGCTGTCGCGCGAACCGCACTCGGGTCATCACCGAGTCGAGCAGCGGCTGCGCTTGGGCCGCGTCGCCCTCCGCGGCCCGCAGCCGGACGACTTCGAGGAGGCTGTCGACGCTGCGGACCGAGGTCGGCGTCAACTCCGACGCCCTGCAGGAGGAGGTCCGCCGCGGCCTGTGTCCCGCCACGGTTGAACGCACGCTCCCCGGACACCTCCAGCGCTCGGGCGACCTCCTCATCGGAGCTGGCAGCGGCAGCCCAGTGCCACGCGCGCCGTCGACGTCGTCGAACCCCGTCAAGTGCTCGGCGAGAGCCCGATGCGCCCGCCGACGATCCGCCGGGGCGGCGTCGTGGTAGACGGCGGACCGGATGAGCGGATGACGGAACGTCACCGCGGCGGCGAAGGTGGCGAGACGGGCGTCCTCGACGCTTGCGATCGCCGACTCCCACGGCACGCCGATGTCCAGTGCCGCCCGGTTGAGGAGCGCGAGATCGCCCAGCCGTTCCGCGGAGGCGAGCAGGAGGACGGTCCGAGCGGCAGGCGGCAGCATTCGTGCTCGGCCGGCGAACTGGGCCTGGAGCAGTGGGCCAACGGGAAGGGGTTCGGGGAGCGGGAGCTCGCCGCACAGCTGCTCTGGGGTCAACTCAGCAGCGATCTCACGGAGCGCGAGGGGGTTCCCCTCCGTCTGCTTGACGAGGCGATCGGCCACCTCGCCGTCGATCGGATCGCCGGCGACCCGTTCCAGGATCACCCGGGCGTCCTCGTCCGGCAGAGCCCGTCCACGCGGCAACGCCGAGAAGCCGCGAAAGGGATCAGAGGCGCCGGTAGCGGACTCCCGCACCGCCACAGCTCGCGATCGGCTCGGCGTGCAGGCGCCGGGCCACGAACGCCAAGATCCGCGCCGACTCGCTCATCGAGCCATTGCGCGTCGTCGACCACCAGCAACATCGGGGTCTCGCGTGACGCGACATCGATGAGGGAGAGCACCGCGAGGAAGACGAGGAGGGAGTCCGGCGGGTCGTGCGCGGCGAGGCCGAGCACCGACTCCAACACGTGCCGTTGCGGATCCGGCAGCTCGGCCACATGGTCGAGGAACGGCGCGACCAGCTGATGCACGCCGGCATAGCCCAGCGCGATCTCGGATTCCACACCGGTGACACGGGACACGAGGAAGTCGCTGGCCAGCGATGCTGCGTGGTCGAGCAACGCCGACTTGCCGATCCCAGGGGCACCCCGGAGCACGAGTACCCCACTCGAGCCACGGCGCGCCCCGTCCAGGAGGCGCTCAAGCGCGGCGCGCTCTTCGGTGCGGTCCATGAGCACCGGACCGCAACCTAGTGGCAAGCGGCGGATGGCTCCTCAGGCTTGTTGTTCGTCACCGGAGACTCACTCCCCCCACGGCCAGGAGCCGTCGCCCGGCGTGCCAGATCCGTGCCAGATCCAGCGGCGAATGGCGGTAACGCAAGGCCACCCTCGGGAAGATTGCGGACGTCGAAATGGTCCAGCTGACCAGCCCTTACGGCCCGTCATCGTCCACTGGCAGCCGCAGCTGACCGGACCCCGGTTCCGCCTGAAAAGCGCGAGGTCACCGGATCGACGCCGGTCCCGACCACTCCGAAGGCCCTGGTCGCGGGGCCTTTCCACTTCGAGGCCCTGCGAACCGGCCGCCGGCGTGCCAGATCCGTGCCAGATCGGGACGGCGAGGCGCTACGGCGTCGAGGGCGCGAGCGGGAAGTGGACGCCGGTCAGCTCCTCCGAGCGTTCCCACAGCCGGCGGGCGACCTCGGCGTCCCGGGCGGCGGCGCTCCGACCCACGAGGGTGGGGTGCCCCCGTTGCTCGGCCCGGCCGTCGGGACCGACGTAGCTCCCTCCGGGGAGGTCCTCCGCCGCCGCGTAGAGCGTGGGGAGCGCCCCCATGGCATCGCTCTGGGCGAAGAACCGGTTGGCCGCCCGCATGGCGGCGTCGAGCACCCGGACGCCGGAGCGGCCCTGCAGGTTGGTGGCGGCCCATCCCGGATGCGCGGCCAGGGCCCGCACCGGTGAACCCGCCTCGGTGAGGCGTCGTTCGAGCTCCATGGTGAAGAGGAGGTTGGCCAGCTTCGATTGCCCGTACGCCGGCCAGCGGCGGTACCGACGACGCTCCCAGTTCAGATCGTCGAGATCGATCCGACCCATGCGGTGGGCCCCGGAGCTCACCGTCACGACGCGGTCGGTGATCACAGGCAGCAGGAGGCCGGTGAGCGCGAAGTGCCCGAGGTGGTTGGTGCCCAGCTGGAGCTCGAAGCCGTCGGCCGTTCGATCCTGCGGCACGGCCATGACGCCGGCGTTGTTGACGAGCACGTCGATCGGTCCCGACCACGCCTCGGCGAAGGCCCGCACGGAAGCGAGGTCGGCCAGGTCGAGCTGCCGCACCTCGCGGTCGCCCGGCACTGCGCCGGCGGCGCGCTCGCCCCGCTCCGGGTCTCGCACGGCGAGGACCACGTGGGCGCCGACCCGCGCGAGCTCCTGGGCGGCGGCGAGGCCGATGCCGCTGTTGGCTCCGGTGACCACCACGGTGCGCCCGTCCATCCTCGGCAGGTCGAGCGCCGTCCACTTCTCGGCCATGGCGGCACCGTAGCCACGGCCCGCCGCAGGTGATGGCGGCAACCCGACTCTGCGTCCGTGCGGGCGTCGGACGACTTCGACGGGAACGCTCGAGACGAGGAGTCGAACCAGCGAACGGCCGGGGTGGGCGTGGGCAGCCTGCCGGCGCCGTGCCGTCTGCTCCTCAGGCAGCGAGGGCGATGAGGCCGATGATCGCGATCACCACGATCAGGAACACGCCGACCGCGACGACCGTCGAACTGGGACCGCGCCGCGCGTCCGGGTCGGACGAGAACGGGTGCAGCGCCTCCTGGCGTCGCTCATGGGCCGTGTGGTCGATGTTGGCGGGCGAGCCGACCTTCGGAAGATGACGCCGGCCCTTGCGCTTCATACCCGACGAGCCCATGCGGCGAGCGTAGACGGCGTCGGCGGGAGCGAACCGCGGGCAGGCGAGCGGCGCTCGTCGCGCATGAAGGCTGCGTCCAGGGCTCGGGCTCTCCGTGAGCCAGGCCCTATCGAGCGCCAGCCGGCGCGTCCGGTCCGGCGAGGAGCGCTTGGGCTCGACGCTCGACCGTGGGCAGCCCCACCGCGGACGCCGCACGCAGCACCATGTCGAGCATCGCTGCGGCGCGATCGGCGTCGGTCGGGCTCCTTCGGGTGAGCAGCATGCGGGCCCAGTCGAGGCGGCTTCTGGCGAGGCAGCTCACGGCACCGGCCCGCTCGTCCATCGCCACCGCCTCCGCGAACCAGGTGTCCGCCTCCTCGAAGCGGCCGAGCGTGGAAGCCAGCGCTGCACAGAAGCGCGCAACGGCGCCGACCGGGACCACCGTCATCGCGAAGTGGTCGCGGTACGGCAACAGCCGGTCGAGCAGGGCCGAGGCGGTCACCTCGTCGCGGAGCCGGATGCTCGCCTCGGCGCAGTTGCACATCGCTGCCAGCCACGTCCAGCTGTAGGGGAGGGCGGAGAAGCCGTCGGCGGCCAGCTCGCGCAGGAGCTCACCCGCTTCCGGCAACCGGTCGAGGTCGGCGTAGATCATGCACAACGCCGCTCGAATTGCCGGGAGGTTGGGGTTGTCCCGCGCCGCGTCGACCACGAGCGGGACGAGCTCTTCCAACCGGCCCTGGTCGCGTCGGATCCCGATCAGCACGGCCGCGTAGAAGGTGAAGGCGGACCGGTGACCGGTCTCCGTGAACACGCGGAGTGTCTCGTCGGCGAGGACCTCCGCCTCCGCCAGCCGGCCGTCGGCGAGGGCCTTGGCGGTCCGGATCAGGGTGCGGCCGCGGCTCATGCCGCCGATCCCGAAGTCGTCACCGATCGCGGCCATCCGCTCGATGCCATCGACGATGGCATCGAACTCGCCGTACTCGGCCCGGACCCAGCCGTGGTCTTGGAGGGCCCAGCCGAGCGCGACCGGATCACCGACCCGTTCCGCGAGCGCGAGGTTCTCGGTGCTGAGGGCGCGCCGCTGTGCCCTCGTGTGGGGAGCCAACGTGGCGTCGAAGTGCATGTGGATGACCTCGCTGAGCGTGGCATCGTCGCCGACCCGACGGGCGACCGCCAGCGCCTCGTCGGCGATCGCAAAGGCCCGCTCCGACGCCGCGCCGACGAACGCGCCCAGCTCGAGTCCGAGCAGCGCGATGAGGCGAGCCCGATCGGATGTGTCGTCGGGGCCGACCGCCGCCAGGGCGGCCTCGATGAGCTCGATCCGTTCGTTGTCGGCCCCGGCGACGTCGCCCACGCCGCCGCCGTTGGACAGCGTGGAGGCGACCAGGCGCTCGACGTCTCCGTGTGCCCTGGCGAGGCGGCCGGCCTCGATGAGGTGCTCGCGGTGGTCGCCGAGACCGAGCATCCGCTCGGCCCGGCCCAGGCAGGTGAGCGCATCGCAACGGAGCAGGTCGTCCTCGCCGTCGTCGAGCAGGTCGAGGGCGGCGAGCGCCGAGGACCGGGCGTCGTCGGCGGCCAGCGTGGCGAGGGCCCGCTGCGCCGCCAGCACGTGGTACCGGGCCGCCCGGACCGTCCCCTGACCACCGGCGGCGGCCAGACCGAAGTGGTGGGCCAGCGCGAACACGTCATCGGGTGTCGCCGCCTCGATCGCTTCGCCGACGCGGCGGTGCATGCGCACCCGGGCGGTCAGACCGAGCTCCTCGTAGAGCGTCGAGCGGACGAGCGCGTGTCCGAACCGATACTGACCCACACCGAGCTCGGTCACCAGCCGGGCCGCGACCGCTTCGTCGAGCGCCACCACCAGCTGGTCCTCGTCGAAACCGGTGACCGGTGCCAGCACCCGCAAGGCGAAGTCCATCCCGACGACGGAGGCGACCGCGAGCGCGTCGTTGGTGGCGGTGGAGAGCGCCACGAGCCGGCGGCCGACGACCTCGCGCACGCCTTCGGGGATGCCGAGCTCGGCCACGACCCCCTCGACCGTCCACCCGCCGGCTCGCCTCACCAGCGCCCCCGACTCCTGGAAGTGCCGCAGCACCTCCCGGGCGAAGAACGGGTTGCCTTCGGTCTCGGCATAGACCAGCTTGGTCAGCGCCGCATCCGCCGGCTGGCCCAGCAGCATGGCGAGCTCCGGCTCGTCCAGACCGACCAGCGACAGGCGCTCCACGCCACGGGCGCGGCGCAGCTCCGCCAGCGTGTCGGCCAGCGGGTGCGTGCGCCCGAGCTCGGTGTCGCGGTAGGTGGCGAGGACCAGGAGCCGGGCTCCCTCGGTGGCGCGCAGCACGTGCCGCAGCAGGAGCAGCGCCGGGGTGGCGGCACCGTGCAGGTCGTCGATGACGAGCACCACGGGCTGGTCGTCGGCCGCCGCCCGCAGCCAGCCCGCCATGGCCTCGAAGAGCCGGTGGCGCTCGGCCTCGGGTTCCGACTGCAACGCCGGCGGCAGGCCGGGAGCGAGGTCGGTGAGCTCAGGGCAGACGCGTGCCAGGTCACCGCCGTAGGGCCCGAGCTGGTTCGCGAGCGAGCCGGGGTCCGTGTGGCCGGCGAAGTGCTGGAGGGCTTCGACGAAGGGCTGGTACGAGAAGCCCATGTCCTCCTCGCACCGCCCGTAGAGCACGGTGGCGCCGTCGCTGTGAGCCACGGAGGCGATCTCGCCCGCCAGTCTGGTCTTGCCGATGCCGGGTTCTCCGCCGACGAGGACGCATTGCCGCTCGCCCGACCGTGCCGCGGACCAGTGCTCGACGAGGCGTCCGAGCTCCGCCTCCCGACCGGCGAACGTGAACTCCCGGTCGGGGCGCAACGCCGACGGCAGCGGGACCTGCACCCGGGTCCCCGCTACGGCCCTGGGTTCCCAGGTCACCTCGTAGGTGGCCACCGGCTCGGGCAGCCCCTTGAGCTCGAGCGGGCCGAGCGCGGTCAACGGGCTGCCGTGCCGCCCACGGGCCAGCACCCGCACGACGTCCGCCACCAGGACCTGCCCGCCGTCGGCGGCAGCGCACAACCTGGCGGCCTCGATGACCGGGGTCCCGAAGCAGTCGCCACCCTCCCAGGTGACGTCGCCGGCGCTGATGCCGATCCGCACCGCCTGGCGCCCGCCGGGGCCCGCGTCCCACGCGTGGACCGCCTGCTGCACCTCGACTGCGGCCGACACTGCGTCGGCCGCCCCGGCGAACGTTGCGAGGACCCCGTCACCGGTGCCCTTCACGACCGAGCCGCCGTAGTGCGCCACGACGTCGGCGAGGAGGCGGTCGTGCGCTCGTTGCAGCCGGTCGGCGGCGTGCTCGCCCACTGCGACGCGCACCTCGGTCGACCCCACCAGGTCGGTGACGAGCACCGTCACCGTGCCCGTCCCCTGCACCGCCATGGAGCGTACGGGTCAACGCTCGCCCGTGCCGCCGACCTTCGTTGCCTAGGGTGCACGGCAGGACGACCTCGTCGTCCCGGTGGATCTCGGCGCGTCCGTGGCAGCGATACTTGCCGCGGTGAACGATCGGGGCGGCGGCACCCAAGTGTTCGGAGAGTCGCCTGACCGCGTCCCCGCCGCGGAAGTGGCCGCCCGGCACGTCGCCGAGGTTCGGGACGATCCTCAGGGCCGTCTGGACCTGCTCCGGTCGTCCTACGCCCCCCGTCCGGGTGCCGCACCGCTGCACCTCCGGTATCGGCGTGCAGCGCTTGCATTCATGGGCTGGCAGGTACGTCGTGGCCTCCTGAACCCACTTGATCATGAGCGTCCAGGTAGCCCCTGGTGGAGGGCGGTGAACGAACGACTGTTGCGCGACACCTGCGAGGCGCGCGCCCGCGTGCTCGGCCACCCGGGTCCGGCCTCGTCGAGCAGCGTCGAGCCATCGGTTGCCTTCGCGCGACAGCCCTCCTCGCGCTCGTGGTACCGGGCCCACAACGTCACCATCGTGACCGCGTACCTCGACCATCGCGACTTGGCCGAGCGCGAGAACCGAGTCGAGAGGTTCTTCATCAACCTCGTCCTGATCCGCCTGCTGTACGCCCATGCCCTCGTCGCCGCTCCGCGGCTCGCGCTGGCCTGGCTCTCGCCGATCGCCCATTGGCTCGGCGATCCGAGGCGGGCCATGACCGGGATCTTTCTCTCGGTGTCGCGGGTACTACCCGACCGCTACCCCTTGGAGGACTCGCTCGATGACTACACCGCCAACGAGCACACCATCGGGCGGCTTCTCGACGTGGGCGTCATCGTGCCCCGCCTCACGGAGCTGTACCGGTGGTCGGCCGACGAGTTGCGCGTCCCGGAGGTCACCGATCTCGTCTGCGACGCCACGCCGGCGTACGCGTGGGACCCCCATGATCGAGAGCCCTGGGCGCCACCGCCGACACGGCTGGTCCGCGTCGTGCGCCGCGCACTTCCGGCTCGGCCTTGACAGGTGTTGAGGCGCGAGGTGTCCCTGGAAGCATGAGGCCCTCCACCCCGTATCCGACGCCGCACCGGCGGTCGCCGTCACGATGAAGCGCCGGCTCGTCCGCCTCGTGCAGAAGTTCGTCGTCAACCCGCCGATGCGCCTCGCGCTCGCGCTCGGGGTGCTGCCACCCACCCACGCGCTCCTCGAGACCGTGGGCCGAACTACGGGTCGGCTGCGCCGCAATCCCGTCGGCAACGGCCTCGCTCACGACGGCCGGACGTTCTGGATCGTGGCCGAGCACGGCGCCCGGGCCGGCTACGTGCGCAACATCGAAGCGAACCCCGAGGTGCGGCTCCGCATCGGCCGGCAGTGGCGGACTGGGCGCGCCCGGGTCTGTCCCGACGACGACCCGCATGCGCGGCTCCGGTCCATCGGCCGACCGATCAATGGGTTCATGGTGCGAGCCATGGGCACCGACCTGCTCACTGTCAGAGTCGACCTCGAACCTCCCGCGGCGCACCGGATCGACGCCGGTCCCGATTACTCCTGAGGCCCTGATCGCCGTCCGCAAACAGGGCGCCTCCGTTCTTTGGCCGCTCGGCCACCGCTGCGGTAGGGAGAGAACCAAAGAACGGCCGGGGTCGGCGTGGCAGCCTGCCGGCGCCATGACCGGTCCCGGGCCCGACGACCTCATCGCCACCGCCGACGCCTGCGTCGCGGTGCTCGGCCCGCTGCTGGACGAGGACTGGGACGTCCCCGCCGGCGCCCTCGACTGGACCTGCCGGGAGACGCTGGAGCACGTCTGCGGCCTGGCCTACGCCCCGGTGCTGGCCACTCGGGCCGCCTCCTTCCGGCCCCTCGCCCTCGCCGTGGCGTCGGGCGCGCCGCTGGGCGACCTGCTCTGGACCGCCGAGGTCATGGCCCGGATCCTCGCCGAGGTGGCCCGGGCTGCTCCCGCGTCGGCGCGCGCCTACCACGCGGCGGGCAGGGCGGACCCGAGCGGGTTCGTGGCCATGGGCATGGACGAGCTGCTCGTGCACACCGCCGACATCGCCGACGGGCTCGGGGCACGGTCCACGCCCGACGAGCGGCTCGTCACCCTCGTGCTCGACCGGCTCTTCCCCTGGTGGCCGCGCGACGCCGAGCCCTTGACGGCCCTCCTGTGGGCCAACGGCCGCCGCGACCTGCCCGGCCGCCCGTCCCTCGGCGCGGCGTGGGTCTGGCACTGCGCCCCGCTCGACGAGTGGTCCGGGACCGTGCCTCGCTGGGACCCCGTCGCCGGCCGACTCGACCGGCGCTGAGGTCGCCGCCAGTCACCCCGAAGGCGGCGACTCAGGTCGTCGTGGCGGGGACGACCTCACGGCGGGCCACCGCGGAGAGCCAGGCACAGCCGAGGAGCGCGGCCAGCACCGAGCCGGCCAGCACCGACACGGTGGCCACCTCGCGGAGCGACTCGTCGGTGAAGGCGATGGCGCCGATGAACAGCGACACGGTGAAGCCGATGCCGGCGACGAACCCGCCACCGACGACGTGGCGCCACTCGACGTCGGACGGCAACCGTCCGACGCCCGTGCGCACCGACAGCCACATGGCGCCGGTGACGCCGACGAGCTTGCCGACCACGAGCCCGAGGCCGGCGCCGAGGGCCACGCGGACGGCTCCTCCTCCCGAGAACGACACGTCGCCGAAGCGCACCCCGACGTTGGCCAGGGCGAAGGCTGGCGCGATCAGGAAGCTGGTGTAGGGGTGGAGCCGGTGCTCGATGCGCTCGACCGGCGACAACGCCGACCCGGCGAGGTACCAGAGCTGCTTCAGCTCGTCCGTGGTGGGGTCCCGGTCGAGCTGGTCGGCCCACTCGGCGGTGACACGGCCTGGTCGCTCGGCGTGGGCCGGCGTCACCATGGCCAGCCCCACGCCGGCGATCGTGGCGTGGATGCCGGACGCCCGGGTGGCCAGCCAGGCCACGATCGCCAGCGGGAGCACCAGCCACGGCGCGCCGAAGCGCCGGGCCAGCACCGTGGAGAGCAGGGCCGCGACGGCGAGGGCGAGGTACTCCAGCCCGATGTCGTCGGCGTAGGCCACCGCGATGATGACGATCCCGCCGACGTCGTCGGCCACCGCGAGCGTGAGGAGCAGGAGCTTGAGGCCGGCCGGCACCCGCCGGCCCAGGACGGCCAGGACGCCGACGGCGAAGGCGATGTCGGTGGCCACCGGGACGCCCCATCCCCGGGCCCCGGCGTGACCGGCGTTGAAGGCCACGTAGATCAGGGCGGGGACGAGCATGCCCCCGGCGGCACCGATCAACGGGACGGCGGCGGCCCGGACGTCGCGGAGCTCGCCGTGGACGAGCTCCCGCTTGATCTCGAGCCCGACGACCAGGAAGAAGAGCGTCATCGCCGCGTCGTTGATCCAGTCGTGCAACGACATCTCCACCGACCACCGGCCGACCCCGACCACCACCTCGGTGTCGAGGAGCGAGTGGTAGGCCGCGTCCCACGGCGAGTTCGCCCACGCCAGCGCGACGAAGGCGGCGAGCAGCAGCACGGTGCCGCCCGCCGCCTCCGTGGCGAGGAACTCGCGGAGGGGGCGGCCGAACCTCGCGGTCGCGGCCGCCCCCCGGCTCATGGACTCAGGACCTTCTCCTCCGACCCGACCCTCTCGGCCGTGCCGCTCACGTCGAGCGAGCCGGCGCTCCCGTTGAACTCGGGGTAGGCCAGCACGCCCATCTCCGGGAGGTCCATGCCCGCCAGCTCATCCTCGGCGTCGGGCCGGATGCCGCCCTTGGTGAGCGCGTTCTGGATCTTGAAGAAGGCGAAGGCGATCCCGAAGATCACCGTCCAGATCACCGCCACGCCGATGGCCTGGGCGGCGAGCTGCTTGGCGCCGAGGCTGACGTCGTAGAGGATCCCGGTGACGCCCTCGGCCGTCGCGGCCGAGCCCTTCGTCGTCAGGTTCCAGCCGGCGCCGTACATCCCCGAGGAGAAGATCCCGACGTACAGCACGCCGAGCGAGCCGTTCACGCCGTGGACGGCGATGGCGCCGACCGGGTCGTCGACCTTGAGCTTGCGCTCGACGAAGAACACCGCCTCGATGACCACGACACCGGAGATGACCCCGATGACCGCCGCCGCCCAGGGCTGCACGAAGGCACAGGGGGCGGTGATGGCGACGAGACCGGCCAGCATGCCGTTGGCCATCATCCCCGGGTCGGGCTTGCCGGTCCGCCGGGTGATCCAGACCATGGCGACGATCCCGCCGAAGGCGCCGGCGATGGCCGTGTTGAGGGCCACGGTGGCGAACTGGATGTCGGTGGCCGCGAAGGTCGAGGCGGCGTTGAAGCCGAACCAGCCGAACAGCAGGATGAAGGTCCCGAGGAGGGCCATGGGGATGTGGTGCCCGGGCATCGCCCGGGGCTTCCCGTCCCTGCCGAACTTCCCGATGCGGGGTCCGAGCACGAGTGCGCCGGCCAGCGCCGCCACCCCGCCCACGGCGTGCACGACGCCGGAGCCGGCGAAGTCCACGTAGCCGAAGCCCAGCTCGAGGCTGTTGCCCAGCTGGCTGATCCATCCGCCGCCCCAGGTCCAGGCGGCGAACAGCGGGTAGTAGAGGGCGCCGCAGAAGAGCCCCCACACCACGAAGCTCTTCCACTTCCACCGCTCCGCCATGGCGCCCGTGGGGATGGTGGCCACGGTGTCCATGAAGGCGACCATGTAGAGGAAGAAGCCGCTCGTGGCGGCCAGGAGCTCGGGCTTCACACCAGCGAAGGCGAACCCGCCCTTCCAGAGGAACACCCACTCCCCGGAACCGATGAAGGCTCCGCCGGTGGGCTCGTCGAGTCCGATCAGCGCGGTGCTGAAGCCGCCGAAGGCGAAGGCGTAGCCCACGAAGAAGAACCCGATGAACCCGAGACCGAAGATGGCGAAGTTGGTCGACACCACGTGCGCGGCGTGCTTCGCCCGGCAGAACCCGGTCTCGACGAGCGCGAAGCCCGCCTGCATGAACACGACGAGCACCGCCCCGATGACGACCCAGAGCAGGTTGATCTGCGTGCCGAGGAGGGACAGCCCTTCATCGACGCTCTCGACGGTCGGTGAGGTCTGCGCCAGTGCAGGCCCCGCCGTCGCGACGAGTCCCACGGCGGCGATGCCTGCAGCGGCGACCGCGCGCCTTCGCAGTCTTGTCACATTGGTCCTTCCGTCTCCCACCCGGCGGTTCCGGGACTCGGCGCGGACGATAGGAGTGGCGCGTTGCGTGACTGTTCTCTGAACGTGACCACTGGTGGACGAGCGCCTGACGCATCCCTGACGTCAGGACGGTGCGGCAGGGTCGGACAACATGTAGCCCCTGCTGCGCACGGTGACGACGCGCAGCCCGATGGTCGCGGCGTGGGTGCGGAAGCGGTGGATCGCCGCATCGGTCCTGTTGGCCGGGAGCACCGCCTCGCCCCACGCCGCCCGGGTGAGCTCCGCCCGGCGGACCACGGCGCCGAACCGCTCGACCAGCAGGCGGGCCATGCGGGCTTCCAGGGCCCCGAGGGCGACCCACCGGTCCCCGAACCGCAGGAGGTCGTCGTCGTCGACGGTGGGCGAGGCGCGCGTGCCGTTGCGAGCCCGGTGGGCGAGGGCGGTGGTGCGGGTCTCGATCTCCTCCGAGCCGGCGGACGAGCTCACCCAGTCCTCGAGCGGGCCCCCGTCGGTCGGCACGGACCTGCTGTCGTCGGTGATCAGGAGACGAGGCACCCCGGCCGCGCGCAGCGCGGCCCGGAGCTCGTGCTCCTCCGGCCAGCGCAGGACGATCGGTCGTGACGCCACCTCGGCCACGACGGGAACCTACGGACGCCGGGTTGCCCGTGGGTCATCGCACCATTACGTCCGCAGGTCCCGATCCTGATCCCCATCTGACCGAGGCCGCGACCCCGATCAGGCCGGGGCGCCCACGGCGCAGAGCGGCCACTCCCCGGGCAGGCCCTTGAGCGGGTGGCGGCCCCGATCGGTGAAGGGGATGCCCGAGCCGGCGACGAGGTCACGGACGGTCCCCGAGACCAGCACCTCGCCGGGCGAGGCCGCCGCCGCCACCCGGGCCCCGACGTGCACGGCGATGCCGCCGACCTTGTCGCCGATGACCTCGCACTCGCCGGTGTGGAGGCCGGCTCGCACGGAGAGGCCGAGGGGGCGCACGGCGTCGACGATGGCCTGCGCGCAGCGGATGCCGCGAGCCGGGCCGTCGAAGGTGGCGAAGAAGCCGTCGCCGGCGGTGTCGACCTCCCGGCCCCGGAAGCGCTCGAGCTGGCGGCGGACGGCGGCGTGGTGGCTCTCCAGCAGGTCGCGCCAGGCACGGTCACCGAGCTCGGTGGCGAGCCGGGTCGAGTCGCCGATGTCGGTGAACAGGACCGTCAGCAGCTGCCGGTCGGGCACCGCCTGCTCCCGCACCCCGGTCAGGAACTCCTGGATCTCGTCGAGTGCCGGCGTCGGGTCACCCACGAAGTACAGGTAGTCACGACCGGGCACCTCGACCAGGCGGGCGCCGGGGATGTGCTCGGCGAGGTACCGGCCGTGCCCCACGGGCATCACGGCGTCGTCCCGGCGATGGACCACCAGCGTGGGCACGGCGATGGTGGGCAGGACGGACCGGACGTCGACGTCGACGACCATGCGCATCATGGCGAGCGCCGACCCGGGGCTGGCCGACTGCCGCTGGACCCGGGCCAGAGCCGCCCGCAGGTGGGGGTCCGACGCCGTGCCGGGGGCCACCAGGTCGAACCACTCGGGCGAGCCCCAGTGGTCGCGCACGAAGGCGAGGAAGAAGTCGGCGGCACCGTCGGGGATGCCGGCTCGGTACTCCGGTGCACGGCGGACCCGCGGCGCAGGTCTGGTGCAGCACGAGGGCGCTGACCCGGTCCGGGTAGGTGGCGGCGTAGAGCAGGCACATCGGCCCGGCGCCGCCGAACCCCATGAGGGCGGGCCGCTCGGCCCCGGCGGCGTCGCTCACCGCCCGCACGTCGTCCATCCACTCCTCGAGGGTGGGGAGGGCGTCGAGCGGCACCGGGTCGGAGAGCCCCGTGCCCCGCTGATCGAGCGAGATGAGCCGGCTGAACGAGGCCAGGCGCTCGAGGTAGCGGGCCTCGGACGGCACGTCCCAGGCGAGCTCCACGTTGTTCAGCCAGTCGGGGACGAAGACCAGGTCGGGGGGTCCGGTCCCGGTGACGTTGTAGGCCACCCGCTGGCCCCCGGCGCTGGTGTAGCGGGTGTCGGGGGCCGCGGCCATGCCCCGGGAGGCTACGGGTCGGCTCCGCGGCGCACCGGGGCACCGGCGCGGCGGCGCTGGGCGAGCGGGGGCGAGCGTGGGCGAAGAGCGCTGCGTGGGGACCCCGGCCGCCCGTCGCCCGTACATGCCCGGTTACGGCATCGCCGGCCCCGACGAGGGTCTGGGCCGAGGAGCGCCTTGCCGCCCCCCGCAACGACTGGTTGGTGACCACGTGGCCGGACGGCCGTCCCCACGCCATGCCCGTGTGGGCCATGTGGGACGACGGCGCCCTCTGGTTCAGCAGCGCCGTGGGCTCCCGCAAGATCCGGAACCTCCGGGCCGATCCCCGCTGCGTCGTCACCACCGAAGGGGCGATGCAGCCGGTGGTCGTCGAGGGTCGAGCCATCGTCGTCACCGATCTCGCCGTCCTCCAGCGGGTCGTCGACCTGATGAACGCCAAGTACGACGTGACCTACGACGTGGCCTTCCTCGACCCGGAGGTGAACGCCACCGTCCGGATCGACCCCCGCCGCGTGTTCGGGCTGGACGACGACGACTTCGCCGACACCCCCACCATCTGGGACTTCTGACCCCCGCTACTTCGAGGCGGTCTCGTCGATCTCCACGGCCCCGGCCTCGCAGTTGGGGCCGAGCGGGCGGCCCGTGCCCCGCTGGTCGATGCCGATGGTGCACGACCCGGCGGGGACGATGTCGAGCGGGGTGCTCGGCGAGGGCTTGCGGGTGGGCGTCGGCCCGCCGTTGTTGGCCAGCGCGGCGAGCTGGGGGTTGACGCCGGGCGCCTCCACGTCGGTGCCCCCGAGGTTGCATGTGACGTCGTCGGCCCACGAGAAGCCCTCGCTCACGGTCGCGGCCGAGAAGAAGGCGCAGTTGCCGCTCCCGTGGGGGAGGGCGATGGCCGCCCGCCTGGTGCGGAAGTCCCCGGCCGCCACGTAGACGTTGGCGCCGGTGGCACCCGTGTTGTCGACCACGGTGGCGTGGTTGACCGTGAGGCGGGACGTCTGCATGACCATGATCCCGCCGCCGAAGTTGGCCGAGGTGTTGCCCGTCACCGTCGAGTTCCGCACGGTGGCCAGCGCGCCGGCGCCGCCGACGTTGACGAAGATGCCGCCGCCGCCGCTGGCCGCGAACGACGACGTGTTCCCGCTGAGGGTCGAGCGCTCGACGGTCAGGGACCCCACCGGCAAGCCGGAGAAGGAGGTGTGGGCCAGGCCGCCGCCGGTGTCGGCGTCGTTGCCCTGGACCTTCGACGTGGTCACCGTCGTCGCGGTGCCGAAGGTGGCCATGGCGCCGCCGCTGCCGCCGCCGGCCAGGTTGTCGTCGAGGGTCGAGCCCGTCACCGAGACGGTGCCGCTGTGGGCGGCGTAGACGCCCCCGCCGATGCCGTTGGCCTCGTTGCCGCTCACGGTCGAGTTGGTGATCGACAGGCTGCGGGCGCCGTCCATGGCGGCGAGGTCGCGTTGCCAGATGCCGCCGCCCTCGGCCGACGTCGCGCCGCCTGCCGGGCCGGCGTGGTTGTTGTTGATGGTCGAGCCGTTGGTGACCGAGATGTTCCCCAGCTCGGCGTAGATGCCGGCGCCGTCGATGTCGAGGTCGAGCTCGGTGAGGTTGGCGCTGATGTTCGAGCCCGAGACGTTGAGTGCCGGGGCCGCTGCGGCCGGCTCCGAGGCCTCGAGGATCGTCACCGCCACACCGCCGCCCGAGTGGACGGCCCGGTTGAAGGCGACGGTCGAGTTGGTGATGCTCAGCACCGGCGCGTCCTCGAGCCCGTCGACGTCCCACGCCACCTTGATCCCACCCCCGCCGAACCCGGCGCCGGTGGTGGCGTCCTGCCCGTTGCCGGCCACCGTCGAGCCGCTGATGCTGACCTGGTCGCAGGCGCTGCACGAGAAGCCGAGGTCGCCGTTGCCGTCGAAGTGGGAGTTGGTGATGGTGGCGTCGGTGTGGCCCTGCCCGGTGGTGGTGGCCCCCGACCCGGTGTTGTCGTTCACGGACGAGCCCGAGATGGTGAGCGGGGTGCCGTCGACCAGGGCGACGCCGCGGCCGTCGTTGTCGCGGACCTCCGAGTTCGTGAGGGTGAGGCCGCCGAAGGAGCCCGTGTAGCCGGTGCCCTCGTTGCCCCAGATCTCCGAGTTCGTGACGGAGCCGCTGGCGAAGTCCGGGCCGTTGACGATCGAGCCGCCGCCCGACGAGAAGCCGTGGATCTCGACGCCGCTGAGCGTGAGGGGTCCGCCCTCGGCGACGTCGATGGCGGCGCCGTCGACGAAGGCGCTGTCGTCGACCAGGAAGCCGATCATCTCGAGGGAGTTGATCGTCAGCCCGGCGGTGGTGTCGTTGTCGACGATGGTCTGCGACTCGATGCAGGTGTTGTGGAGGCTGGTGCCGGCCCCACCCTGGATCGTGAGGCTGTGGGGGGCGGTGTGGGTCAGCGGGCCGGCTACGCAGAAGTCGAGCTCGTAGTCGGCGCCGGCCTGGAGGGTGATGGTGTCGTTCTGCCCGTTGCCGTTGGCGGTGGTGAAGGCCTCCCGCAGCGACGTCTGCCCGTTGGCGATGGTCTCGTCGGCCGTCGTGGTGACCGTGATGTTGGCGGCGTCGACGGGACCGATCCGGACCAGGAACAGGGTCAGCAGCAGTCCTGCGAACACCAGCGCACGTCGAGCCCCCATGACCGCCCCTCCTCCACCTCGCCCCGCGGGCCCACGGTAGGCGGCCGGGCCGGGGCGGGGTAGGGCGGGCCGAGGGGCCCGGTGCCATCATCCCGCCCGTGGACGAGACCTCGATCGACATCGCCGCCCCGCCCGAGCGGGTGTGGGGGCTGCTCACCGACGTGACGTCGATGGGGCGGTGGAGCCCGGAGTGCTACGAGTGCACGTGGGTCGACGGATCGTCGGGACCGGTGGTGGGGGCCCGCTTCAAGGGCCGCAACAAGCGGGGCCTCCTGCGGTGGTCGACGGTGTCCACCGTCGAGGTGGCCGACGAGCCCCGCCACTTCGCCTGGGAGGTCGACAGGTCGGGGATGCGCTGGGGCTACCGGTTCGATCCCGTCGACGGGGGCACCCGCGTCACCGAGTACCGGGAGGAGGTCGGTCCCAAGCCGCCGTCCGTGCGCCTGGCCTACGCCCTGCGCCTGCTCGGTCGCGATCCGGACGCCATCGTCCGGCGGGGCATGGCCGAGACCCTGGAGCGGCTCAAGGCGGGGGCCGAAGCGGCCTGAGCCCGGAATCGGTACGGTGCCGGCGTTGCATGCCCGGACCCGACGCCTGTCCTCCGCCCTGACGACGCTCCTCGGCGGCTCGGCGCTGGCGCTCGCCACCGCCCTGCCGGGCGCGGCCGCCCCGGCCACGCAACCGGTGCCGCCGAACACCGCGGCCGGCGTGTGCGACCAGTACGCCGGGGATCCCGACCCGGGCACGCCGGCGTGGACCGCTCGTGACCTCAACAACGTCGGCTGCTCGTACCAGCGGCGGAACGACGCCCAGACGAGCCCGGCCTTCCAGGAGAAGAACGCGCAGCAGACCGCGATCGAGATCGCGGAGTTCACCGCCACGCAGGCCGAGTGGGCGGCCGAGCCGAACCGCATCCACGTCAACTGCTGCACCAGCCCGCAGGCGAAGGTGGCCGACCCGTTCCGCAGCCCCGAGGAGTGGGCGGCGAGCGGACGGGGCCGCCAGCGCAAGTTCTCCATCATCAACCGCAACGGCGCCAAGCTCCGGGCCCGCCTGTTCGCCCCCCTCTCGACGACCCGGCGGTACCCGGCGCTGACCTTCACCCCCGGCCTCCAGTCGTACAACGAGGTCAACGCCTGGTTCGCCGAGGGGATGGCGGAGGCCGGGTACGTCGTCCTGATCATCGACCCGCAGGGGCAGGGTGACAGCGAGAACTGCGGTCACACCCCCGACGGCACCCAGACGACGTGCCCGACGACGAACCAGCCCGTCGACACCAGCTCCGCCATCGACTTCGTCCTGTCGACGCCGTCGAGCCCGTACCCCTGGGCCCTCGGGACCAACGCGGCGGGGACACCGACGTACAACCCCTTCTGGCAGAACGTCGACCGGGACCACCTCGGGATCGCCGGGCACTCGCTCGGCGCCATCGCCGTCACCCCGATCGGGCAGCAGGACCCACGGGTCGACGCCGTCGTCGCCTACGACAACCTCGACCTGCTCCTGGACCCGGCGACCCCGCGGCGCACGCCGGCGCTGTTCTTCGGCACCGACTACGACTTCCCCGCCACCGGGGCACCGATGACGAGCGCCCCGCCGCCGAGGCGGCGCCTCGGCGCCTTCGACCAGCTGGCGGCCGCCGGCGTCGACGTGATGGCGGTCACCACGCGCGCCAGCGACCACTACGAGTTCGGGTACCAGCCCACGCCGGCCGACTTCCCGGCGAGCCGCAACGGCGAGCGGGTGGCCTTCTACTACTCACTGGCGTGGTTCGACCGGTACCTGAAGGGCGATCGGCGGGCTCGGGCCCGCCTCACGGCCCTCACCTTCGACGACTCCTCCGATCGCCACTCGATCGGCGCGGGGACCTACGACCCCCAGCGGGCCGCCGCGCACCCGACCGATCCCTTCGCCGGCAACGTGCCCTACCGGATCGGCGGGGCGTGCACGAGCAACCTGCTGTCCTTCTACTACGACTCCGCCTTCCACCTGGAGGGTGGTGCCCTCCAGTCGGACGACATGCGGGCCCGGGGGTGCGCGACGAAGTGACCAGCCGGCGCATCCGGCGTCAGGCGGAGCGGACCACGCCCTCCGCGCGGGCGGCGGCCGCCACCTGGGCGGCCACGAGCTCGACCACCCGCTTGTTGAACACGCTCGGCACCACGTAGTTGGGCGACAGCTCGGCGGGGCTGACGGCAGCGGCGATGGCGTCGGCCGCCGCCAGCTTCATGCCCTCGGTGATGCTGGAGGCCCCGGCGTCGAGGGCTCCCCGGAAGATGCCGGGGAAGCAGAGCACGTTGTTGATCTGGTTCGGGTAGTCGCTGCGGCCGGTGGCCAGCACCGAGCACATCCCGGCGGCCGTCTCCGGGACGATCTCCGGGTCGGGGTTGGCCAGGGCGAAGACGACCGGGTCACGGTTCATCACCCGCAGGTCGTCCCGCAGCAGCAGCCCGGGCCCGCTGACCCCCACGAACACGTCGCTGCCGGGCAGCACCTCGTGGAGGGCGCCCTTGCGGGACTCCGGGTTGGTGTGCTCGGCGAACCACTGCTTGGCGGCGTTGAGGTCGCTGCGCCCGTCGTAGACGGCGCCCTTGCGGTCGACGCCGATCACGTTGGGCACCCCGGCCTCCAGCAGGATGCGGGCGATGGCCACGCCGGCCGCCCCCACCCCGGCGATGACCACCTTCAGGTCCTCCATGCGCTTGCCCACCACCTGGAGGCTGTTGCGCAGGGCGGCCAGGACGACGACGGCGGTGCCGTGCTGGTCGTCGTGGAAGACGGGGATGCCGAGGCTCGCCTTCAGCCGCTCCTCCACGTCGAAGCAGCGGGGGGCGGCGATGTCCTCCAGGTTGACGCCGCCGAACACGGGCTCGAGCCGCTCGACGGCCTCGACCAGCTGATCGGCGCCGGCCGGGTCCTCCCGGTCCACCCGCAGGCAGATGGGGAAGGCGTCGACCCCGGCGAACTCCTTGAACAGGAGGGCCTTGCCCTCCATCACCGGCAGCGCGGCCTCGGGCCCGATGTCCCCGAGGCCGAGCACCGCCGTGCCGTCGGTGACGATGGCCACCGTGTTGCGCTTGATGGTGAGGGTGTGGACCTGGTCGGGGTCCGCGGCGATGGCGTTGCAGACCCGGGCCACGCCGGGGGTGTAGGCCATCGAGAGGTCGGCCCGGTCCCGCAGCGGGATCTTGGACCGGACCTCGATCTTCCCGCCCACGTGGAGCAGGAAGGTGCGGTCGAGGACGCTGTGGACGTGCACCCCGTCGAGGGCCTCCACCGCCGCCCGGATGGCGGCGGCGTGGTCCTCGTCCCGGGCGTCGACCGTGACGTCCTCGACCACCGCCGTGGTGGTGGCCTCGACGATGTCGAGGGCGGCGATGTTCCCGCCGGCCTCGCCGATGGCCGTGGCCAGTCGCCCCAGCGACCCCGGGGTGTTGCCCACCTCGACCCGCAAGCGGACCGAGTAGGCCGGGTTGGGACTGGCCACGTGCCGGCCGGAGCCGGCCCCGCTAGGTGCGGGTGCCGTCGGTGCCCGGCGCTTCCTCGGAGGACAGGTCCTCGAGGCAACGCCGGATCTCGGACGCCCGGAAGCGCCGATGGCCGCCGAGGGTGCGGATGGCGGTGAGCTTGCCTGCCCGGGCCCACCGCGTCACCGTCTTCGGGTTGACCCGGAACAGCTGGGCGACCTCCGAAGGCGTGAGCAGGGCGTCCGGGGCATCGGGGTCGTCGGTCTGGGCCATGGCTCGCTCTTTCTGTGCCGGCATGGGGGGCTCGTCCTGGTGAGGGGGCAGGGTGGCTGCGAAGTACACGGACACCCGTCGTGTACGAATCGTCCGCAAACCTACGCCGTCCCCCAGCGCAAAGGAGTGGATGGTCATCCCTCGTACGGGAAACCGAGGTCGGGAGCCGTGACGAGGGGCACGTAGACGAGCCCGCGATCGGCCGCCATGGCGCCGCAGGTCCCGCCCCGATCGACCACCGGGACCAGGCACACCGGCTCCGCTCCGGCCTCCCGGACCACGTCGGCCGCCTCCAGCATCGAGACCCCCCGGGTGACCGCGTCCTCGGTGATCGCCACCCGGTCGCCGGGCTCGAGGGCGCCGGCGATGCGGCCCCCGCCGCCGTGGTCCTTGACCTCCTTGCGCACGCTGAAGCTGCGCAGCGCCCGCCCCGGGCGGCGGCCACCCCGGCGGTCCCGAAGGCCACGCCGTCGGCGCCCATGGTCAGGCCGCCGATGGCGGTGACGTCCTCGGGGAGCACCGACAGGAGGGCGTCGGCCACCAGGAGCATCCCGTCGGGCCGGCACGTCGTCTGCTTGGCGTCGATGAACCACTGGCTGGTCTTCCCCGACTTGAGGGTGAAGCCGTTGGTCCGCACCGCGTGCTCCCGCAGGTGGGCGACCAGCTCCGGGAACCGGGGCTCGCTCACCAGCCGGCGGCCAGGCGGACCTGGCCCTCGCCGGCCGCCACCTCGCCGATGGTCACCGCCCGCACCCCGGCGGCGGCCAGCTCGGAGAGGGCCCTCCCCTCCTCGGCGGGGGGGACGACGGCCACCATCCCGATGCCGAGGTTGAACACCCGGGCCATCTCGTCCTCCTCGACCTCGCCGAGGCGGGCGATCTCCCCGAAGATGCGGGGCCGCTCCCAGGTGCGGGGGTCGACCACCGCGTCGGTCCCGTCGGGCAGGACCCGGGGCAGGTTGCCCACGAGCCCGCCTCCGGTGACGTGGGCCAGCGCCCGCACGTCGACGGCGGCCAACAGCCGGCGCACCGCCGGGGCGTAGATGACCGACGGCTCGAGCAGCTCCTCGCCGAGCGTGCGGGGCGCATCGGGCCAGGCCGGGTCGTCGAGGCCCAGCCCGGTGACGTCCAGGAGGACCCGGCGGGCCAACGAGTAGCCGTTGCAGCGCAGGCCCGGCGACGGCAGGCCGATGAGCACGTCCCCGGGGGACACGCCGACCGGCAGGACCCGGTCCCGCTCGACCACGCCGACGGCGAAGCCGGCCAGGTCGAAGTGGTCCGGGTCGAGGGCGCCCGGGTGCTCGGCCGTCTCGCCGCCCAGCAGGGCGCACCCGGCCCGCCGGCAGCCCTCGGCCACCCCGCCGACGACGGCGGCCACCGCCTCCGGGTCGAGCTTGCCCACGGCCACGTAGTCGAGGAGGAAGAGGGGCTCGGCCCCGGTGCAGACCAGGTCGTCCACGCACATGGCCACCAGGTCGATCCCGATGGTGTCGAGGCGGCCCGGCCTCGGCGGCCACGAGGGCCTTGGTGCCCACCCCGTCCGTGGAGGCGACGAGCACCGGGTCCCGGCGCCCGTCGCCCGAGGGCGAACAGCCCGGCGAAGCCGCCGATGCCCCCCAGCACCTCGGGTCGGCTGGCGTCGCCTACGGACGAGCGGATGCGCCGGACGAGCTCCTCGCCGGCGTCGATGTCCACGCCGGCGGCGGCGTAGGTCTCACCCACCGGGGGCGAGGTGCGCCGCCTGGAGGCCCGAGTCCGGCTCGGTGGGCGGCATGTCGTTGCCCTCGAGCACGCCCTTGCGCAGGCTCACCGGCACCGGGATGGGGTACTCGCCGGTGAGGCAGGCGTCGCAGAAGCCGGCGCCGGGCGCCCCGGTCGAGGCCACCAGGCGGTCGAGGGTGAGGTAGGCGAGCGTGTCGACCCCGAGGTAGTCGCGGATCTCCTCGACCGTGAGCGAGGCGGCCAGGAGCTCGGAGCGGTCGCCGGTGTCGACGCCGTAGAAGCAGGGCCAGCGGTAGGGCGGGGAGGTGACCCGGAGGTGGACCTCGGCCGCCCCCGACTCCCGCAGCATCCGGGTGACGTTGCGCTGGGTCGTGCCCCGCACCACCGAGTCCTCGACCACCACCAGCCGCTTGCCGGCGATGTTCTCCTTCAGCGGGTTGAGCTTCATGCGCACCCCGAGGCTGCGCAGCTCCTGGCTGGGCGAGATGAAGGTGCGCCCGATGTAGCGGTTCTTGACCAGGCCGTCGCCGTAGGGGATGCCGGAGGCCCGGGCGAAGCCCTGGGCGGCGGGGACCCCCGACTCGGGGACGGGCATGACCATGGCCGGGCGGTTCTCGGGGTCGGGCGGCAGCGGGGCCTGCTCGGCCAGCAGCTCGCCCATCCGCTGGCGGGCGGCGTGGACGTTGCGGCCGTAGAGCTGGCTGTCGGGCCGGGCGAAGTACACGAACTCGAACAGGCAGAGCTTGGGGTCGATGCGGTCGGCCGGGAACGGGTGGACCGATCGGTGGCCGCTGCCGTCGACCACCACCAGCTCGCCCGGCTCGAGCTCGCGGACCATGTGGGCGCCGACCACGTCGAGGGCGGGGGTCTCCGAGGCGAGGACCCAGCCCGCCTCCAGGTACCCGAGGCACAGGGGCCGGATGCCCCGTCGGGTCGCGCACCCCGATGACGTGGTCCTCGTCCACCAGCACGAAGGAGAAGGCGCCCTCGAGCCGGGGCAGCACCTCGATCAGCGCGTGCTCGAGGTCGCGCCCGTCGTCGCGAGGGCCGGTCCGGCGCAGCTCGGCGGCCAGCAGCTCGGCCACCAGGTCGCTGTCGCTCGCCACCGTGCCCGGCAGCATCCCCGCCTCCTCGGCCAGGGCCTCGGTGTTGACGAGGTTGCCGTTGTGGCCGAGGGCGAACTGGGCGAAGCCGACGTCCCGGAAGACGGGCTGGGCGTTGCGCCAGGTGCTCGACCCCGTCGTGGAGTAGCGGGTGTGACCGAGGGCGAGGTGGCCGGTCAGCGAGGCCAGCCGGCGCTCGTTGAAGACGTTGGTGACGAGGCCCATGTCCTTGTCGACCACGATGGTCGTGCCGTCGCTGACCGCCATGCCGGCCGACTCCTGGCCGCGGTGCTGGAGGGCGTGGAGGCCGAGGTAGGCGAGGGAGGCGACGGGCTGGCCGGGGGCGTAGACCCCGAAGACCCCGCACGCCTCCCGAGGAGCGCCGTCGGGCTCGGGCTCGGGGGGACCCACGACTGCCATGGTGCCACGGGTGGCAGGGGGTTCCACCGCTCCCTCACCCGTTCGGTCGGCGACGGGGCCGGAGCACGGGCGGGCGGTGGACGGTGGCCGGCGAGCGGTCGGACGACCAGGGGGCGTAGGGCGCCTGGGTGAAGCCGGCCAGGCCGAGGAGGACCGTGTCGTAGTTGACCCGCCAGCCGGCGAACGAGCGCCAGGCCGCCTCCCGATCGGCCTTCAGGGAGACACCGGCCCTGGCCAGCCGCGCGACCGCCTCGTCGTACTCGTCCCGGGTGATCGAGATGGGGTCCGTGGGGTCGGGGTCGGGGTCGAAGTCGATGCCGAAGAAGCCGGCCACCGCCCGCAACGACAGGGTCCCCGCCCGGATGCACAGCTCGGCCGACGCCGAGCGCTCCACGTCGACGCTGCTCGAGTACAGGCGAGGCGGCGTCGAGGACCGCGCCCGAGGCCGTGACCCACGAGCGGGCGGGCGACTGCGAGCGGAAGAACGTCAGGGCCCCGAGCGAGGTGTGGCTCTCCTCGATGTCGATGAACCCGGCCAGCCACGGCTCCCACACCCGGTCGTCGAGCTCGCCGAGGCCGGAGATGAGGGCGAAGCGCTCGAGGAGCGTGGTCCCGCTCGGCGGCGTGCCGGCGAAGGTCGACGTCAGGCTGACCAACGCCTCCCGGCGGCCGAAGGCGGCGTACATGGAGGGCAGGTAGGTGATGAGGAGGGCCAGCAGGGCGAGTCCCGTCGCCGCCTCGGTGAAGGCCACCAGGCTCGACGGGATGTCGTGGGCGGCGGTGAAGCCGAGTGTCAGGGCCGAGGAGCCGCTGGTGATGAACGCCTCCCGCAGCGGGCGCACGCCGAGGGCCCAGAACATGGCCATGTACCCGAGCAGGACGAGCGAGAGCCAGACGACGGGCAGGACCAGCAGGGAGAGGGGGGCGTGGTACGCGAGGATCCGCTCGCGGTCCTCGTAGCGGCGCTGGAAGCGCACCCGCACGGCGATGGCCCGCTGCACCCCGAGGAACACCGCCCGGCTCAGGCGGACCGGCACGCCCCGCGGCACCACCACGGTGCTGATGGCCGACATCACCACCGCCCCCACCACGACGGCGCCGGCCACGAAGGCCAGCACCGCCAGGGCCGTGCTCACCCCCCACACCCCCGTTCTCGCCTGCAGATCGGTGCGGAATGCGCCACGTTCTGCAGGCCAGAACGCAGGGCGCTCGGGCTCACGGGGCCATGGCGGCGGGCAGCGCGTCCCGCTCGGCGGCCACCACGTCGGCCACGGCCAGGTCCACCAGCCCGTCGACGACCAGGCGGTCGCCGCCGGCGGTGCCGAGGTCGACGACCGGCACGCCGGCGTCCGCGGCACGCGGCGCTCGACCTCGGCCACGACCGCCGCGGGCGCGGCCACCACCACCCGGGAGGGCGCCTCCGAGAACAGCTCGCCGGTGCCGTCGATCCTCCCGAGGCGCAGGCCGACGCCGCTGCGGGCCACCAGCTCCCCGAGCGCGACGGCCAGGCCCCCGTCGGCCACGTCGTGGATGCCCGTGGCCAGCCCGTCGGCCACCAGCGCGCGGACCAGCCCGGCCACGGCCGAGTGGACGCCGCAGGTCGAGCTCGGGCAGCGGGCCGAGGGGCCGTCCCTCCCCGAGGGCGGTGGCCGCCCAGCGCGAGCCGCCCAGCTCGGACGAGCGGGGACCCACCAGCAGCACGTGGTCGCCGTCGGCCAGGGCCACCCCCGGCGGGCGCCGCTCGAGCCGGTCGACCACCCCGAGGGTGCCGAGCACGGGCGTGGGATCGATGTCCCGCCCCCGGCTCTCGTTGTAGAGGCTGACGTTGCCGCCCACCACGGGGACGCCGAGGGCCCGGCACGCCTCGGCCATCCCGTCGACGACGCCGGCGAGCTGGTGCATGACCTCGGGGTGCTCCGGGTTGCCGAGGTTCAGGCAGTCGACGACGGCCATCGGTCGGGCGCCCACGCAGGCGAGGTTCAGGACGCCCTCGGCCACCGTCAGCGCCGTGCCCGCCTCGGCGTCGACCGCGCACCACCGCTGGTTGCCGTCCACGGTCACGGCCAGGGCCCGTCCCGTGTCGACCCCGGTGGTGGGGTGCTTCAGCCGCAGCACGGCGGCGTCGCCGCCGGGCCCTCGACGGTGCTCAGGAACAGCTGCCAGTCGTACTGCGTCCACACCCAGGCGGTGCCCAGCAGCAGCCGCAGGAGGTCGGCCCCGGGGTCGTCGGAGGCGGCGCCGGCGGGCACGGCGGGGACCGGCGGCGGGGGCGCCAGCGGCCGCTCGTAGCGGGGGGCGTCCTCGGCCAGCGAGGCGGCGGGGACGTCGGCCAGGACCTCGCCGTCCGGCCCCTCGAGGATGCGCAGGCGGTCGCCGTCGGTGACCCGGCCCACCGGCGTGGCCCGGACCTCCCAGCGGCCGGCACACGGCCAGCACCTCGTCGAGGTCGTCCGGCCGGACGATGGCCAGCATCCGCTCCTGGCTCTCGCTCGTCATCACCTCGGCCGGCGTCATCCCCGGCTCCCGCCGCGGCACGGCCGACACGTCGAAGTCCATGCCGACGCCGCCCCGGCTGGCCGTCTCGCTGGTGGCGCAGGCCAGGCCGGCGCCGCCGAGGTCCTGGATGCCGACGACCAGCCCGGCGTCGAGCAGGGTGAGGCAGGCCTCGATCAGCCGCTTCTCCTCGAAGGGGTCGCCGACCTGGACGCTCGGGCGCTTGGCCGCCTCCTCCGCCTCGTCGCTGCCGCCGAAGCCGGCAGAGGCCAGGACCGAGCACGCCGCCGATGCCGTCCCGCCCGGTGGTCGAGCCGAGGAGGACGGCCACGTTGCCCGACGCCGGAGGCCCGTCCCAGGACGAGGCGCTCGACGGGGAGCAGGCCCGAGGCACAGCACGTTGACGAGCGGGTTCTCGGCGTAGGTGGCGTCGGCCACCACCTCGCCGCCGACGGTGGGCACCCCGACGGCGTTGCCGTAGCCCGACACGCCGGCCACGACCCCCTCGAGGATCCACCGGCTGCGGGGCTCGTCGAGGGGCCCGACCCGCAGGGAGTCCATGAGGGCGATGGGACGGGCCCCCATGGTGAAGACGTCGCGCAGGATGCCCCCCACGCCGGTGGCCGCCCCCTGGTAGGGCTCGATGGCCGACGGGTGGTTGTGGCTCTCGATGCGGATGGCCGCGGCGATGCCGTCACCCACGTCGACCACGCCCGGCGTTCTCGCCCGGACCGACGAGCACGGCCTCGCCCTCGCTGGGCAGGCGCCGGAGGTGGACGCGGGACGACTTGTACGAGCAGTGCTCGGACCACATCACCGCGTACATGGCCAGCTCGAGGGGGTTCGGGTCCCGGTCGAGGACGCGGGCGATGTCGGCCGCCTCGTCGTCGGTCAGGCCGAGGGCGCGGTGCAGCGGCGGGGTCATCGCCCGCACCGTAGCGGCCCGATTTGGGCCCGATTTCCGGGGCCGGATGAATTGCATTTAGGGAAATGGACCGTCACAGTTGGGGCATGGCACGCAAGAAGCGGACGGTGACGGATTCCCACAAGGCGGCAATGGCGCAGGGCCGCACGGAGAGCCGGGCCATCTCCGCCTACCTCGATGCGCTGGAGTCGCACCGGCCCAAGCGGGGGCGCAAGCGGACCCCGGAATCCATCGACAAGCGGCTGACCACGATCGACGCCACGCTCGAGTCGGCGAGCCCGGTCAAGCGCCTCTCCCTCATCCAGGAGCGGCTCGACCTGCTCCACGAGCGCGAGTCGCTCCAGACCACGGTGGACCTGTCCGGGCTCGAGGACGACTTCGTCTCCACGGCCCGGTCCTACGGCCAGCGCAAGGGCATCAGCTACGCCGCCTGGCGGGAGCTGGGCGTGTCGGCGCCCATCCTCAAGCGGGCGGGGATCACCCGGTCGGCGAGCTGACGGCCAGGCCGGCGCGGCGGGCGGCGGCGGCCAGCAGCGACGTCAGCAGGGCGTTGCCGTCCTCGGACCCGAGGAGCGGGTGGCTGGCCCGCTCGGGGTGGGGCATGAGGCCGACCACGTTCCCATCGGTCGAGCAGATGCCGGCGATGTCGTCGACCGATCCGTTGGGGTTGTCCACGTAGCGCAGCACGATCCGATCCTCGTCACGCAGGGTGGCCAACGTCGTCGGATCGCACTGGTAGTTGCCCTCGAAGTGGTTGATCGGGACCCGCAGGATGGTCCCTTCCTCCACACCTTCGGTCAGCGCCGATTTCCGTGAATCCACGCGCAGGGTCGTCATCTCGCAGCGGAAGGTGAGACCGGCGTTCTTCGACAGCGCACCAGGGAGCAACCCCGCCTCGGTGAGCACCTGGAAGCCGTTGCAGATCCCCACCACGGGACCGCCCTCGGCGGCGAATCGGGTCACCGCCCCCATCACCGGGCTGAAGCGGGCCAGGGCGCCGGGGCGGAGGTAGTCGCCGTGGGCGAAGCCGCCGGGCACGACGACGGCGTCGACCCCGGTGGTGCTCGCGTCGCCGTGCCAGAGCAGCTCGCCCTCGGCCCCGAGGCGGCGCACCGCCTCGAGCACGTCCTGCTCGCAGTTCGAGCCGGGGAAGAGGACGACGCCGACCTTCGTCATGCGGGAGCTCCCTCGGAGAGGCTGACCCGGACCTCCTCCAGCACCGGGTTGGCCAGCAGGCGCTCGGCCAGGGCCTCGACGGTGGCCCGGGCGGCGGCCTCGTCGGGCGCCTCGACGCTGCAGCCGGAAGGCCTTGCCCACCGAGACCCCCGAGACGCCGGTGAAGCCCAGCGTGGGGAGCGACCGCTCGATGGTGGCGCCCTCCGGATCGGCGATCCCGGGGTGCTTGCGCACCTCGACGAACGCCTCGAACGTCACCCTCTGATCCTAGGGGGTGGGGGTGCCGTGCCAGTGCGCCAGGGAGCGGCCGGTGACCCGCTCGTAGGCCTCCACGTAGCGGGCGCTGGTGGCCTCCACCACCTCCGGCGGGAGCGGTGGCGGCGGGGGCGTCTTGTCCCAGCCCGTCGTCTCGAGGAAGTCCCGCAGCGGCTGCTTGTCGAACGACGGCGGCGTGCTGCCGGGCGACCACCCCTCGGCCGGCCAGAAGCGGGAGGAGTCGGGGGTGAGGATCTCGTCGCAGACGATGAGCTCGTCGTCGGCGAAGCCGAACTCGAACTTGGTGTCGGCGATGACGATGCCGTGCTCGGCCGCCCGGGCCGCACCCTGTCGATAGAGCTCGAGGGAGATGTCCCGGGCCCGCTCGGCCACCTCCCGGCCGACGAGGTCGACGGCGGCGGCGAAGCTGATGTTCTCGTCGTGGTCGCCCGCCTCGGCCTTGGTCGACGGGGTGAAGATCGGCTCGGGCAGCTGCTGGGACTCCTGGAGGCCGCTCGGCACGGGCTCGCCGTGGACGGTGCCCGAGGACCGGTACTCCTTCCAGGCCGAGCCGGTGACGTAGCCGCGGACGATGCACTCGATCGGGAGCATGTCGGCCCGGCGGCAGAGCATGGCCCGACCGGCGAGGGACGGGTGGTTGGCCGGCTCGGGGAGGTCGTCGGGGTCGGTGGCGATGAGGTGGGTGGGGGCCACGTCCCCCAGCTCCTCCGACCAGAAGGCGGTCATGGCGGTGAGGACCCGGCCCTTCTCGTGGATGGGCTCCTCCATCACCACGTCGAACGCGCTGATCCGGTCGGTGGTGACCATCAGGAGGCGACCGCCCCCGGCGTCGTAGATCTCCCGCACCTTGCCCGAGCTGAGGTGGGGCAGGCCGAGGTCGGGCCAGGGGTGGCTCACGGCCGCCACGCTAGATGCGGTCCGCCGGCACCCAGAGGACTCTGTGCGCAGTTGGGTCCACCTGTCGAGCCCTCCTGCGCACAGAGTGCATCGGGGCTCACAGGATGGGCTCGGGGGTGTAGCCCGCGGCCTGCGGGTGGCGGGCCACGACGTCGGCCACGGCGTCGACGAAGGCGGCCACGTGGCGGTCGGCGGCGCCGGTGAAGCGGACCGGGTCGGCGACCAGGGCGGCCAGCTGGCCGGCGTCGAGGGGGAGGCGGGGGTCGGCGCCCAGCCGGTCGAGCAGGTCGTTGGGGCGGCCCTCGTCCCGGCTGGCGGCGGCGGCCGCCAGCGAGTGCTCCCGCACGAGGGCGTGGGCCTCCTCGCGCCCGAGGCCGGCGTCGACGGCGGCCAGCAGGATCCGGGGGGTGGCGAGGAAGGGCAGGGTCCCCCGCAGCTCCCGCTCGATGGGGCCCGGGAACGCCGCCACCTCGGCCAGCACCGTGAGGAAGGTCTCGAACAGGCCGTCCGTCGCCAGGAAGGCACCGGGCAGGGCGATCCGCCGGGTGGCCGAGTCGGCCACGTCGCCCTCGTTCCAGGTGACGCCGGCTCAGCCCGGCGACCATCGTCAGGTGGCCCTTGAGCACGGTGGCCAGCGCCCCGACGCGCTCGCACGAGCGGGCGTTGACCTTGTGGGGCATGGCCGACGAGCCCACCTGGCCCTCGGCGAACCCCTCGGTGGCCAGGTCGTGGCCGGCCATGAGCCGGAGGGTCACGGCCAGGCTGGCCGGCCCGGAGACGGCCTGCACGAGCGCGGCCACCACGTCGAGGTCGAGGGAGCGGGGGTAGACCTGGCCGACGTTCGTCAGCACCCGCTCGAAGCCGAGCCGGCGGGCCAGGGCCCGGTCGAGCTCGTCCACCCGCCCGGGGTCGCCGCCCAGGAGCTCGAGCTGCTCGGCCGAGGTGCCCACCGGCCCCTTCAGGCCCCGCAGCGGGTAGCGGGCCAGCAGCTCCTCGAGCCGCTCGAGGGCGAGCAGCAGCTCCTCCCCCGCCACGGCGAAGCGCTTGCCCAGGGTGATGGCAGCGGCAGGCACGTTGTGGGTGCGCCCGGCCAGGACCGTCCCGGCGTGCTCGGCCGCCCGCTCGGCCAGGCGGGCCAGCGTGGCCACCACCCGGTCCCGCACGAGCTCGAGGGCGAGCCGGACCTGGAGCTGCTCGACGTTCTCCGTGACGTCCCGCGAGGTCATCCCCCGGTGGGCCAGCTGGTGGCCGGCCAGCTCGGAGAACTCCTCCAGCCTCGCCTTGACGTCGTGGCGGGTGATCCGCTCCCGGGCCTCGATGGAGGCCAGGTCCACGGCGTCGACCACGGCGCGGTAGTCCTCGATCACCGCGTCGGGGACGGCAACCCCCAGGTCCCGCTGGGCCTCGAGCACGGCCACCCACAGCCGGCGCTCCAGGACGACCTTGTGGCGCGGCGACCACAGGTCGGCCATCGGCTCGCTGGCGTAGCGGGTGGCCAGGAGGTCGGGGACGATGTCCTTCAAGGTCGCCGCCCTTCGTGCCGAGAACCGCGTGGATGGACGGCGTGTGCGACGCCCACCCCTTCGCGCCGAGCGGAGGCCGCTGCTCGGCGTGCCAGCGCGCCGCCTGCGCCGGCTGCCTCGTCTACGCCGACCCCGACGCCGTCATGCCGGTGTGCCTGCCGTGCGCCCTGCGGTCCCGTTCGGACCTGCGCCGCAAGCGGCGACCCGCTGACATCGTGGACCTGCGTCACTGACCGAAGCGCTCCTTGCGGTCGTCGGCGAAGGCCTTCGCCAGCCCCTCGTCGGCCACGGCGAGGATCTGCACCACGAGGAGGGCGGCGTTCATCGCCCCGTCGATGGCCACCGTCGCCACCGGCACGCCCTTCGGCATCTGCACGGTGCTGTAGAGGGCGTCGACCCCGTTGAGGGCGCCGCCCGACATGGGCACCCCCACCACCGGCAGGGTGGTGTGGGCGGCGACCACGCCGGCCAGGTGGGCGGCCATCCCGGCGGCGCAGATGAAGGCGCTGTAGCCGTTCTCCCGGGCTGACGTGGCCAGCGTCGTCACCTGCTCGGCGTTGCGGTGGGCCGACAGCACCCGCTCGTCGACCTCGATGCCGAACGACTCGAGCGTCTCCCCCGCGGGGCGCATCTTCTCCTTGTCGGAGGCGGAGCCCATGAGGATGGCGACCTTCATGCTGCGATGTCCTTCCGGAAGTGCATCCCCGGGAAGGAGATGCGGTCGACGCCGTCGTAGGCCCGGGAGCGGGCGGTGGGCGAGGTCGGGCCCGAGGGCGGTGACGAAGAGCACCCGGCCGCCGGCCGTGACGAGGCGCCCGTCGCCCGTCCTGGTCGACGCCGGCGCAGTGGACGGACACGCCGGGCCGACGGCCGCGGCCGCCTCGACGCCGTCGATCACGTCGCCGGCGGTCGACGACGTCGGGTAGCCCTTGCTGGCCAGCCCCACCGTCACGCGCCGCCTCGTCCGTGAACGTGGCCTCGGTGCGCAACCGACCGGCGGCGGCCTCGGCGCACAGCGCCACCAGGTCGCTGCGCAACCGGGGCAGCACCACCTGCGATTCGGGATCCCCGAAGCGCACGTTGAACTCGATCACCTTCGGCCCCTCCTCGGTGAGCATCAGGCCGGCGTAGAGCACGCCGCGGTAGTCGATGTCCCGGCGACGGAGCGCCGCCAGGGTGGGCAGGACCGCCCGCTCCATGACCTCCCCCACGATGGCGTCGCCCACGCCTGGGACCGGCGAGAAGGCGCCCATGCCGCCGGTGTTCGGGCCGGTGTCGCCGTCGCCCACCCGCTTGTGGTCCCGGGACGGGGCCAGGGCGACGGCCCGCTCGCCGTCGCACAGCGGCGAGGATGGAAGCTCCGGCCCGACGAGGCCCTCCTCGATCACCACCGTGCGGCCCGCCTCGCCGAAGCTGGTGCCGGCGAGCTTGGCCCGCACGTCGGCCTCGGCCTCGGCCCGGTCGGGGGTCACCAGCACGCCCTTGCCGGCGGCCAGCCCGTCGGTCTTCACCACGTAGGGCGGGCCGAGCGTGCGCAGGAAGGCGGCGGCGCCGTCCGGGTCGGTGAAGGCGGCGGAGCGGGCGGTGGGCACGCCGGCGCTCGCCAGCACGTCCTTCATCCACGCCTTCGAGCCCTCCAGGCGGGCGCCGTCGGCCCCGGGGCCGAGGACGAGCCGGCCCCGCGGCCCGGAGGCGGTCGGCCAGGCCGGCGACGAGGGGCACCTCGGGGCCGATCACGACGAGGTCGGCCTCGATGTCCTCCGGCTCCGGCCCGGGGCCCGTCGACCCGGGGATCCCGGGGTTGCCCGGGGTCACCACCACCTCGTCGGCGGTGCGCCCCAGCACCTCGGCCAGGGCGGCCTCCCGGCCCCCGCCGCCGACCACGAGCGACCCGCGTCACGTGATGTGGACGGTCTGGAGGCGGCCGGGGCCGACGCCGACGTAGCTGACGGGGACGCCGCCCTGCTCGGCCAGGAACAGCACGTAGTCGCGCGCCTTGGCCGGCAGCTCCTCGAGCGGTGGTGGCCGACGTGCAGTCCTCCTGCCAGCCGGGCAGCTCCTCGTAGACGGGGACGGCCCGGTGGAGGTCGGACTGGTGGTACGGCAGGTGGCGCATGCGGGTGCCGTCGATGTCGTAGGCCACGCACACCTTCACCACGGGGAGCGTGTCGAGGACGTCGAGCTTGGTGAGGAAGATCTCGCTCAGGCTGTTGAGGCGCACGGCCTGGCGCAGCATCACCGCGTCGAACCACCCGGGGCGGCGGCGGCGGCCGGTGTTGGTGCCGTACTCGTGGCCCCGCTCGACCAGCAGGTCGCCGACCTCGTCGTCGAGCAGCTCGGTGGGGAACGGGCCCGAGCCGACGCGGGTCAGGTAGGCCTTGGCGATCCCGACGATGCGGTCGAGGTGCACGGGGTCCCACGCCGGCGCCGGCGCAGGCGCCGCCGGCCACCGGGTTCGACGACGTGACGAAGGGATACGTGCCGTGGTCGAGGTCGAGGAACGTGGCCTGGGCCCCCTCGAACATGACCTCCCTGCCGGCGTCGAGCGCACTCGTGCACGAGGCCCACCGTGTCGGCGATGCGGGGCGCCAGGCGGGGCGCCAGCTCGTCGAGGTAGCGGTCGGCGATCTCGTCGGCCGACAGCGGGAGGCGGTTGTAGACCTTGGCCAGGACGGCGTTCTTCTCCTTGAGGACGACGTCGAGCTTCTCCCGGAAGATCTTGGGGTCGAGCAGGTCCTGCACCCGGAGGCCGACCCGGGCCGCCTTGTCGGCGTAGGCCGGGCCGATGCCCCGCTTGGTGGTGCCCAGCTTGTTCTTGCCGAGGTAGCGCTCGGCCAGCAGGTCGAGCTCCTGGTGGTACGGGAGGATCAGGTGGGCGTTGCCGCTCACCACCAGGTTCGGTCGTGTCGATCCCCCGGCGCCTCCAGCATGTCCACCTCGCTGAGGAGGACGGCGGGGTCGACCACGACGCCGTTGCCGATGACGTTCGTCGTCCGGGGGTGGAGGATCCCGCTCGGGCACCAGCTGGAGGGCGAAGCTCTGCTCCCCCACCACGATGGTGTGACCGGCGTTGTGGCCGCCCTGGTAGCGGACCACCATGTCCATGTCCCTCGGCGAGGATGTCGGTGAGCTTGCCCTTGCCCTCGTCGCCCCACTGGGTCCCGACGACGACGGTCCCCGGCACGTGACTCGAAGCTAGCCGAACCGGCCTGCAGATCGGAGCGGAAAACGCCCCGTTCTGCAGGCGCAGAACGACGTCCTCTACGCGACGAGGACGGGCTCGGCGTGCTCGCGGAGCACGACCTCGCCGCCCTCGGCGTCGACCACCACGGTGTCGCCCTCGGCGAAGCGGCCCTCGAGCAGGGCCAGGGCCAGCGGGTCGGCGATGGCGCCGCTGGACAGCAGCCGCTTGAGCGGCCGGGCCCCGAACACCGGGTCGTAGCCCTCCTCGGCCAGCGCCTCCGTCGCCGCGTCGGTCACCTCGAGGGTGAGCCGGCGGGCGGCCAGCCGCTGGCGCAGGCGCCCGCAGCTGGATCTCGACGATGGCGGCCAGGTCCTCCCGGCCGAGCGACCGGAACCGGATGATGTCGTCGACCCGGTTGATGAACTCGGGCTTGAAGAACTCGCGGGGGTCGCCCGGCAGGTTCGACGTCATGATCAGCACGACGTTGGTGAAGTCGACCGTGCGGCCCTGGCCGTCGGTGAGCCGCCCGTCGTCGAGCAGCTGGAGCAGGACGTTGAACACGTCGGGGTGGGCCTTCTCGATCTCGTCGAGCAGGACCACCGCGTAGGGCCGCCGGCGCACCGCCTCGGTGAGCTGGCCGCCCTCGTCGTAGCCGACGTAGCCGGGGGGCGCCCCGATGAGGCGGGACACCGAGTGCTTCTCCATGTACTCGGACATGTCGATGCGGACCATGGCCCGCTCGTCGTCGAACAGGAAGTCGGCCAGGGCCCGGGCCAGCTCGGTCTTGCCCACGCCGGTGGGGCCGAGGAACAGGAACGAGCCGATGGGCCGGTGGGGGTCGGACAGGCCGGCCCGGCTGCGGCGGATGGCGTTGGCCACCGCCCGCACGGCGTCGTCCTGGCCCACCACCCGCTCGTGGAGGACGTCCTCCATGCGCACGAGCTTCTGGACCTCGCCCTCCATGAGCCGGGTCACGGGCACGCCCGTCCACTTGCTCACGACCTCGGCGACGTCCTCCTCGTCGACCTCCTCCTTCAGCATCTTCTGCTCGGCCTGGAGCTCGTCGAGCCGGGCGGTGGCCTCGGCGACCTGCCGCTCCAGCTCGGGGATCTGGCCGTAGCGGATCTCGGCCGCCCGCTCGAGGTCGGCCTCCCGCTCGATCTCCGAGCGCTTGGCCTCCAGCTCCTCCTTGAGCCGGCGGATCTCGGCGATGGCGTCCTTCTCGGCCTGCCAGTGGGCCTTCATGCCGTCGGACTGCTCGCGCAGGTCGGCCAGCTCCCGGTCGAGGGCCGTCGAGCCGCTCGACCGAGGCGGCGTCGGTCTCCTTGGCCAGCGCCACCCGCTCGATCTCGAGCTGGCGGATGCGGCGCTCGACGACGTCGATCTCGGTGGGCATCGAGTCGATCTCGATGCGCAGCCGGCTGGCCGCCTCGTCGACGAGGTCGATGGCCTTGTCGGGCAGGAAGCGGCCGGTGAGGTAGCGGTCGGACAGCACGGCGGCCGCCACCAGCGCGGCGTCCTGGATGCGCACGCCGTGGTGGACCTCGTAGCGCTCCTTCAGGCCGCGGAGGATGGCGATGGTGTCCTCGACCGACGGCTGGCCCACGAAGACCTGCTGGAAGCGGCGCTCGAGGGCGGCGTCCTTCTCGATGTGCTTGCGGAACTCGTCGAGCGTGGTGGCGCCGATCATGCGCAGCTCGCCGCGGGCCAGCATCGGCTTGAGCATGTTGCCGGCGTCCATGGCGCCCTCGGCGGCGCCGGCGCCCACGATGGTGTGCATCTCGTCGATGAAGGTGATGACCTCGCCCTCGGCGTCGGTGATCTCCTTGAGGACGGCCTTCAGCCGCTCCTCGAACTCGCCGCGGTACTTGGCCCCGGCCACCATCGCCGCCAGGTCGAGGCTGATGAGGCGCTTGCCCTTGAGGCCCTCGGGCACGTCGCCCTCGACGATGCGGCGGGCGAGGCCCTCGACGATGGCGGTCTTGCCGACGCCCGGCTCGCCGATGAGGACCGGGTTGTTCTTGGTGCGGCGGGACAGCACCTGGATGACCCGGCGGATCTCCTCGTCCCGGCCGATGACGGGGTCGAGCTTGCCCTGGCGGGCGGCCTCGGTGAGGTCGCGGCCGTAGCGCTCGAGGGCCTGGTACGCCTCCTCGGGGTTCTGGCTCGTGACCCGGTGGCTGCCCCGCACCGCCTGGAGGGCGGCCAGCAGCTCCTCGTGGGTGGCGCCCACGAGGTCGGCCAGGGCCAGCAGCAGGTGCTCGGTCGAGAGGTACTCGTCGCCGAGGCTGGTGCGGCTCGGCGTCGGCCGCTCGAGGACGTCGCGCAGCGCCCGGCCCATGCTGGGGCTCGCCGCCGCCGTAGGCCTTGGGGGCACCGGCCAGCCGGTCGGCCACCGTCGCGCCGGAGCACACGGGGATCGACGCCCACCTTCTGGAGCAGGGGCAGGACCACGCCCTCGTCCTGGCCGAGCAGGGCGGCCAGCAGGTGGTCGGGCGTGACCTCGGGGTGGTTGGCGCGGCGGGCGGCGTCGAGGGCGGCGTTGAACGCCTCCTGGGTCTTGAGGGTCCAGCGGTTCGGGTCGAGGGCCATGCGTCCGGCTTCCTCCTACGGTCGGGATCTTGAGTGCATCACTGTCAACATCACCGGGCTCGGGATCGATTCCCGAACGGCCAGCGGGCCTCGGAGAGGGGGACGAGGTCCCGGCGCTCCACGCCGCCGGCGCGGCCTCGGCCCGGGCCCCTTCGAGCTCGGCCTCGAGCCGGGCCAGCTCGGCCTCCAGCTCGAGCACCCGCTTCACCCCGGCCAGGTTGAGGCCCTCGGTGGTGAGGTCCTGGATGCGGCGGAGCAGCTCGATGTCGTCCTCGCTGTAGCGGCGGCTGCCGCCGCCGGTGCGGGCCGGGTCGACCAGGCCCTTGCGCTCGTAGATGCGCAGGGTCTGGGGGTGCACGCCGGCCAGCTCGGCCGCCACCGAGATGACGTAGACGGCCGTCGGGCATGGATCTGCGGTCATCGTTCGACCCCCAGGTGGGCTCGCGGGGACCCGTTGGACGCCGCCGCCAGCGCCTCGACGGCCTTGCGCTCGGCATCGGACAGGGAGGCGGGCACGGCGACCTCGACGGTGACGAGCAGGTCGCCGTGCGGCGCTCGGGCGGGCACGCCCCGGCCCTTCACCCGGAAGGTGCGGCCCGAGCGGGTGCCCGGCGGGATGCGCAGGGTCACCGGCGTGCCGTCGAGCGTGGGCACCGTGATGTCGGCGCCGAGGGCCGCCTCGGGGAAGGTGACCGGCACGGTGATGGTGAGGTCGTCGCCCCTCCGGCCGAACAGCGGGTGGTCGGCCACGTGGACCACGACGTAGAGGTCGCCGGCGGGCCCGCCGTTGCGGCCCGGGCGCGCCCCGTCCCTTCAGCCGGATGCGCTGGCCGTCCTCGACCCCCGGCCGGGATGCGGACCTTGACCTTGCGGGGCCGGTGCTCGGCGCCGCTGCCGTGGCAGGTGGGGCACGGCGTCTCGATGAGCACGCCCCGCCCGCCGCAGTTCCGGCACGGCGTGGAGAAGCTGAACAGGCCCTGGTTGTCGTCGACCACGCCCCGGCCGTCGCACACCGGGCAGGTGACCGGCGTGGTGCCGGGCTCGGCCCCGGTGCCGTGGCAGGTCGGGCAGGCGGCGTCGCTGGTGAGGTTGACCGTGGTGGTGACGCCGTGGACGGCGTCGTCGAACGACAGGTGAGCTCGGCCTCGAGGTCGGCGCCCCGCCGGGGCCCGGGACCCGGCCCGCCGGCCGGGCCGCCTCGCCCGCGGCGGTTGAAGAGCCCGCCGAACAGGTCGCCGAGGTCGCCCATGTCCTCGACCCGGAAGCCGCCGCCCCGAAGGGCCCGGCGCCCGGGCCGCCGGCGCCGGGGCCGCCGAAGCCGGCGCCCACCGGGCCCAGCTTGCGCACCTCGTCGTACTCCTTGCGCTTCTCGGGGTCGCCGATCACGTCGTAGGCGGCCGAGACCTCCTTGAAGCGCTCCTCGCTGCCCGGGTTGGCGTCGGGGTGGGGCTCCCGGGCCAGCTTCCGGTAGGCCTTGGTGATCTCCTTCTGGCTGGCCGTCTCGGCCACGCCGAGGACCTCGTAGTAGTCCTTCTCGAACCACTCCCGCTGCGGGGCCATCAGTGCCGCACTCCCCCTAGCTCCGCACCTTCACCATGGCGGGGCGCAGCACCCGGCCCTTCCAGCGGTAGCCGGCGCGCAGGGTCTCGGCCACGGCCGGCTCGCCCCCGTCGCCCGGCTCGTTGGCCACGGCCTCGTGCTCGTTCGGGTCGAACGGCTCGCCGACGGGGTCGATGCGCTCGAGGCCCTCCTTCTCCAGCACCCCGAGCAGCTGGGCCCGCGTCGGGCGCCACCGACTCGTCGCCGTGGGCGACGCCGGCGTCGAAGGCGTCGAGCACGGGCAGCAGCTTCTCGACCAGCGACGGCGGCGGCGTGGGCCAGGTGGTCGGCCTGCTGCTTCATGACCCGCTTCCGGTAGTTCTCGAACTCGGCCTGCTTGGCCTGGGCCAGGGCGCAGGTACTCGTCGCGCTCGGCGACGACCCGCTCGAGGTCGGCCGACGAGCGCCCTCCACCGAGGCGGACGTCGGGCTCGTCGCGTCGACGGCTCGGCGTCGGCGCCGGCCGGCGGGGACGTCGGTCCGCGCTCGGCCTCCGGCGACGGCGCCGCGCCTCGTCCTCGGCCCTCGGGACGGACGTCGCTCATGCGGACGCGGTCCTGCGTCCTCGTCGACGATCTCGGCGTCGACGACGTCGTCGTCGGCGGCCGTGCCGGCCCCGTCGCCGGTGCCGGCGTCGCCGCCCTCGCCGCCCGGGCCGAGGCCGGCCTCGTAGAGCCGCTGGGAGAACGTCTGGCTGGCGCGTCATCAGCGCCTCGGTGGCGCGTGCGGATGCGCGTCGACGTCGTCGCCGGCGAGGGCCTCCTTCAGCTCGGTGAGGGCCGTCTCGACGGCCTCCTTCTCGGCGCCGGTGACCTTGTCGCCCTGCTCCCGGAGCACCTTCTCGGTCTGGTACACGAGGGTGTCGGCCGTTGTTGCGGACCTCGGCCTCCTCCCGGCGCCGGCGGTCCTCCTCGGCGTGGGCCTCGGCGTCCCGGACCATCTGGTCGATGTCGTCCTTGTCCAGCGAGGACTGGCCGGTGATCGTCATCGACTGCTCCTTGCTGGTGGCCCGGTCCTTGGCCGACACGTGGACGATGCCGTTGGCGTCGATGTCGAAGGTGACCTCGATCTGCGGCACGCCCCGGGGCGCCGGCGGCAGGTCGACCAGCTGGAACTTGCCGAGCGTCTTGTTGTACATCGCCATCTCCCGCTCGCCCTGGAGCACGTGGATCTCCACCTACGGCTGCATGTCCTCGGCCGTGGTGAAGACCTCGGTCCGCCGGGTGGGGATGGTGGTGTTGCGCTCGATGAGCTTGGTCATGACGCCGCCCTTGGTCTCGATGCCGAGCGACAGCGGGGTGACGTCGAGGAGCAGGACGTCCTTGACCTCGCCCTTGAGCACGCCGGCCTGGATGGCGGCGCCGACGGCGACGACCTCGTCGGGGTTGACGCCCTTGTGGGGCTCCTTGCCGGTGAGGGTCTGGACCAGCTCCTGCACGGCGGGCATGCGGGTGGAGCCGCCCACGAGGATGACGTGGTCGAGGTCGCCCTTGGTCGAGCCCGGCGTCCTTGATGGCCTGCTCGAACGGGCCCTTGCACCGCTCGAGCAGGTCGGCGGTCAGCTCCTGGAACTTGGCCCGGGTGAGGGTCTCGTCGAGGTGCTTCGGCCCCTCGGAGGTGGCGGTGATGAAGGGCAGGTTGATCTGCGTCGACTGGGTGCTCGACAGCTCGATCTTGGCCTTCTCGGCCGCCTCCTTGAGGCGCTGGAGGGCCATCTTGTCGTTGCGCTGAGGTCGACGCCCTCCTTGGCCTTGAAGGACTGCACCAGCCAGTCGATGACCCGCTGGTCCCAGTCGTCGCCGCCGAGGTGGACGTCGCCGTGGGTGGACTTGACCTCGAAGACGCCCTCGCCGATCTCGAGCACCGACACGTCGAAGGTGCCGCCGCCGAGGTCGAACACGAGGATCGTCTGGTCGGCGCCCTCCTTGTCGAGCCCGTAGGCCAGGGCGGCCGCCGTGGGCTCGTTGATGATGCGCAGCACCTCGAGGCCGGCGATCTGGCCCGCCTCCTTGGTGGCGGTGCGCTCGGCGTCGTTGAAGTAGGCGGGGACGGTGATGACGGCCTGGGTGACGCGTGTCGCCCAGGTACGCCTCGGCGTCGCGCTTCAGCTTCTGCAGGATGCGGGCCGAGATCTCCTGGGCCGTGTACTTCTTGCCGTCGATGTCGACGGTCCAGTTGGTGCCCATGTGGCGCTTGACCGAGCGGATGGTGCGGTCGGGGTTGGTGATGGCCTGGCGCTTGGCCACCTCGCCGACGAGGACCTCGCCGGTCTTGGAGAAGGCCACCACCGACGGGGTGGTGCGGCCGCCCTCGGCGTTGGGGATGACGATGGGTTCGCCCGCCTCGAGGACGCTGACGACGGAGTTGGTGGTGCCGAGGTCGATGCCGACGGCCTTGGGCATGGGGGTTCCTCCGAGCGGGGGTGCGATCGAGTGGTACGGCGATGCTACCCTCCCTAAGTTGAGCCCTGTCGCACATGGCAAGTTGAGCGCGGTGGACGCAGGATCTGCTGCCGTCTAGCCTCGCTGACGTGCCCACCCTCGTCCTCCTCCGCCACGGCCAGAGCACCTGGAACGACGAGAACCTCTTCACCGGCTGGCACGACGTCGACCTGACCGAGCTCGGGCGAGGAGGAGGCCAGGCCGGCCGGGCGGCTGCTCGGCGAGGCCGGCGTCGACGTCGACGTCGTCCACACCTCGCTCCAGAAGCGGGCCATCCGCACCGCCAACCTGGCCCTCGAGGAGCTGGACCGGCTCTGGGTCCCGCTGCGCCGGCACTGGCGGCTGAACGAGCGCCACTACGGCGACCTCCAGGGCAGAACAAGGCCGAGACCACGGCGCAGTACGGCGCCGAGCAGGTGCTGGTCTGGCGGCGCAGCTACGACGTCCCGCCGCCGCCGCTCGGGCGAGGACGACGAGCGCCACCCCCGCCACGACCCCCGCTACGCCATGCTCCCGCCCGACCTGCTGCCGGCCAGCGAGTGCCTGAAGGACGTCGTCGAGCGGATGCTCCCCTACTGGTACGACGCCATCGTCCCCGACCTGGTCGAGGGCCGGCGTGGTGCTGGTGGCGGCCCACGGCAACAGCCTGCGGGCCCTGGTGAAGCACCTCGACGGCATCTCCGACGACGACATCGCCGAGCTCAACATCCCCACCGGCATCCCCCTCGTCTACGAGCTCGACGAGCGCCTCCGCCCGACGTCGTCCGGCTACCTGGGCGACCCCGAGGCGGCCGCGCGGGCGGCCCGAGGCCGTGGCCGACCAGGCCTCCGCCACTCCGGACGACGCCGAGCCCGACGACCCGGCCGATCCCCAGCCACCGACCTGAGCTCCGGCGCGACGGGAGCCGGGGCCAGGCCCCGGCTCCCTGCCGCTGGTGGGGGGATCAGCGGACGTGGTCGCGCTCAGATGGCGTCCGGACCCTCCTCGCCGGTGCGGATGCGCACGGCCCGGCCGACGTCGGTCACCCAGATCTTCCCGTCACCGATCTTCCCGCTGCGGGCGGCGGCGGCGATGGTGTCGACCACCTTGTCGACGTCCACTCGTCGAGCAGCACCTCGACCTTGACCTTGGGCACGAACTCGATCGTGTACTCGGTGCCCGCGGTAGGTCTCGGTGTGCCCGCTCTGGCGCCCGAAGCCCCGGACCTCGGTGACGGTGAGGCCGTTGACCCCGGCGCCCTTGAGGGCGTCCTTCACGGCATCGAGGGCGTAGGGCTTGATGACTGCGGTGATCAGTTGCACGTCGACTCCTCAGCGAGGCGGAGATGGAGAGATGACCTGAACCTGAACCTAGGTGCGGGCGGTTTCCCGGCCGTTCCCACCCGGTCACGCCAGTGCAACGCTTGCCTGACCGGAATCTGACGGCGAGGCCTCCAGCAGGTACCCCCGGGACCGGACCGTCCGGATGACCAGTCCGACGGGGCCCAGCCGGCGCCGCAGCCGCAGGACGTGGACGTCGAGGGCGTTGCGCCCGGGGGCCCCGTCGGGCCAGCCGGCACGGGCCAGCGCCTCCCGGCTGACCACCGTCCCGAGCCGGTCGAGGAGGGCGGCCGTGAGCCGGGCTTCGACCGGGGGGAGGGACACCCAGCTCCGTCCCCGCCGCAGGACCCCGTCGTCGTCCAGGTCGGGCCGGTCCGGGGCGGCGTGGACGTCGGCCCGCACCGCCAGGGCCCGCATGCGGGCGGCCAGGTCGACCTCGTCCACCGGCACCCGCATCCAGTCCTCGAGGCAGTCGACGGCGTCGGGCGGGGCGACGTCGCCCTCGACGAGGAGCAGGCGGGGCCGCTGCTCGTCGACCAGGCGCTGGCGGCGAGCCGCCTCGCCGGGCCAGCGCACCAGGACGACGTCCACGGTGGGCGACGGTAGGGAGCCACTGTTGCGGGGCCGTTTCCCCGTGATGAACGGTCCCGGCACCTCGTCCGGCAGCGCCACGCGCGCCGCGGCTAGCCTCCGCGCCCATGGCTCGCCGTCGGAGCACCGACTACCTGGACCACCTCGCCAACGTGCCCCTGTTCACGGGCCTGTCGAAGCGGGACCTCCAGCGGGTGGCGAAGGTCCGGAGGAGGTACAGGTCGAGCCGGGCCGGGTCCTGGTCGACCAGGGCCGCACGGGCCACGAGTTCTTCCTCATCCTCGACGGCAAGGCCAGCGTCCGGAAGAACAACCGCAAGACGGCGGACCTCGGCCCGGGCCAGTACTTCGGCGAGCTGGCCCTGCTCGACCGGGGCCCCCGGTCGGCCACCGTGGTGGCCGAGACGCCGATGACGCTGCTCATCCTCGGGCAGCGGGAGTTCAGCGGGGTGCTCGACGAGGTGCCGAGCATGGCCCACAAGATGCTGGCCACCATGGCCGGCCGGCTGCGGGACGCCGACAGCAAGGCGCTGACCCACTAGCACCGGCCGTCCCGTCTGGGCTCTGCCCAGATGGCCCCGGTACCTTGGTACCGCCATGGCTACGACCACGTCGCCCGCTGACGCCGAGGAGACCAAGCCCCGTCAGCTGAAGCTGCCGAAGGCGTCGGTGGTCGCCTTCGCGATCGGCCTGATCATCGGCATCGGGGCCTTCGGCTCGTGGGTGTCGTCCACCCTCTGGGAGCGGGACACCGACGAGCCCGTCCACCGCGAGGTCCTCGGCAACATCCCGGACGCCTGGGTCCTGGCCTTCTACACGGTGACGGCCACCTTCGTCATCTGGGGGTCGTTCCACTTCGCGCAGCGGGTGCAGAACTGGGAGCGGGGCGGGCCCGACCGGCGGGCCACCACCCGCAAGAACGTCGGGCGGCGCCTGAAGGACTTCCGGGCCGGCGTCTACATGCAGACGCTGCTTCGGGACCGGGGCGCCGGGCTCATGCACTCGATGATCTACTTCGGCTTCCTCGTCCTCCTGGCGGTGACGCTGACCCTCGAGATCGACCACCAGATGCCGGAGAGCCTGAAGTTCCTCCACGGGCGGGTGTACCAGAGCTACGCCTTCATCGCCGACGTGGCCGGGATCGTGTTCACCGTCGGCGTGCTGTGGGCGATCTACCGCCGGTACGTCCAGCGGGTCTACCGGATCCGCATCAAGTCGAAGCCCGAGCACGCCATGATCCTCGGGACGCTGCTGGCCATCGGGGTCACCGGCTTCGGGGCCGAGACCTTCCGCATCGCCCTGAACGGCCGGCCGCAGTTCGAGGAGTGGTCGATCGTCGGCTGGCCGCTGTCGGGCCTGGTCGACGGGATGAGCGCCAGCGCGCTGTCGAACTGGCACCGGGGCTGGTGGATCGCCCACGTGCTCACGTTCATGGCCTTCCTGGCCATCCTCCCGATGACGATGCTCCGGCACATGTTCACGAGCCCGCTGAACCTGTACCTCAAGGACCGGGAGCGGCCCAAGGGCGCCATGAAGCCGATGCCCAACCTGATGGAGACCGAGCTCGAGAGCTTCGGCGCCTCCACCATCGAGGACTTCACCTGGAAGCAGCTGCTCGACACCGACGCCTGCACCATGTGCGGGCGGTGCACGAGCGTGTGCCCGGCCCACGCCACCGGCAAGCCGCTCGACCCCCGGGAGATCGTGCTCAAGACCGGCGAGGTCATGGCCGCCACCGCCGCCGGCGGCCCCATCCCGCCGCCCATCGGGACGGTGCCGGAGATCACCATCACCGCCGACTCGCTGTTCGAGCGCATCACGCCGGAGGAGATCTGGTCCTGCACGTCGTGCAAGGCGTGCGACGAGATCTGCCCGGTCAACATCGAGATCCTCGACAAGATCCTCGACATGCGGCGCTACCTGTCGCTGATGGAGTCGAACTTCCCGACCGAGCTGGGCAACGCCTACCGGTCGATGGAGAACCAGGGCAACCCGTGGGGCATGAGCCAGGGCGACCGGGCGGCGTGGGCCAAGGACCTGGACGACATCGACATCGTCGACGGCTCGGACGCCCTCGAGCACGAGTACCTCTACTGGGTGGGCTGCGCCGGCAGCTTCGACGACAAGAACCAGAAGGTCACCCAGGCCACGGCCAAGCTCTTCCAGCGGGCGGGCATCGACTTCGCCATCCTCGGGCCGTCGGAGATGTGCACCGGCGACCCGGCCCGGCGCTCGGGCAACGAGTACATCTTCCAGATGCTGGCCATGCAGAACGTCGAGACGCTGAACGGCATGGGCGTGAAGAAGATCGTCACCCAGTGCCCGCACTGCTTCAACACGCTGCTCAACGAGTACCCGCAGCTCGGGGGCAACTACGAGGTGATCCACCACAGCCAGCTGCTCGAGCACCTCATCGAGACCGGGAAGCTCGACCTGTCGGGGGCCCGGCTCGACGAGCGGGTCACGTACCACGACTCCTGCTACCTCGGCCGCCACAACGACGTGTACCTGGCCCCCCGCAAGGTCGTCGCCGCCATCGCCGGCGTCGAGGTCGTGGAGATGGGCCGCACCGGCACCAAGGGCATGTGCTGCGGCGCCGGCGGCGCCCGCATGTGGATGGAGGAGACGATCGGCAAGAAGGTCAACGACGAGCGGGCGCAGGAGGCCATCGCCACCGGCGCCACGCGGGTCGCGACCGCCTGCCCCTTCTGCTACATCATGCTGGACGACGGCGTGAAGGGGCAGGGCAAGGAGGAGGACGAGGTCCGGGTGGCCGACATCTCCATCCACCTGCTCGACGCCCTCGAGCGGCCCACCGCGCCGGCCAACGGCGGTGGCCCCCGGCGCAACGTGGCCGACGAGGAGCCGGCCCGCATCGGTGGCGGCGCCGGCGACGACACCGACCCCGAGGTCGAGCCCGCCGAGTAGCGGCCGGGCTCCGCCCGCCGCCCGCCGCCCGTTCTTTGGTTCTCTCCCTACCGCACGTGTCGGTAGACCGCCAAAGAACGGAGTGTCAGGCCGGCTTCTCCCAGACGGAGACGTGGGACTCGCTGTCCTCGGTGAAGGGCGCCCGGTCCCAGCCGGCCCAGCGCTCCCGCAGCCGCAGCCCCGCCAGCTCGGCCATGAGGTCGAGCTCCGAGGGCCACACGTACCGGAACGGCTGCGAGAAGGTCTCGAGCCGGTCCCCCACCACGAAGTAGTGGTGGGACCACGAGATCTGCGCCACCGGGTCGGTGAACTCGTCGATGCCCAGATGGGTGGGCGTCACCTTGAAGGGCAGGTGGCGCTCCCCGGGTGCGAGCCGGCGGAGGACGGGGACGTACACCTCCACGGCGAAGCGGCCGCCGGGGTCGAGGTGGGCGGCGACGTTGCGGAAGCACGCCACCTGGTCGGCCTGCGTCGTCAGGTTGGTGATGGTGTTGTAGACGAGGTAGGCGAGGCCGAACGTGCGGCCGACCGTCGTGGAGACGAAGTCGCCGACCGTCACCCCGATGCCGTCGGCGCCGGGCTTGGCCCGCAGCTGCTCGGCCATCGCCGGTGACAGCTCGATCCCGTGCACCCGGACGCCCCGCTGCGCCAGTGGCACGGCCACACGGCCGGTCCCGATGCCGAGCTCGAGGGCGGCGCCGTCGCCGGCGAGATCGGCCAGGAAGTCCACCGCCGGGTCGAGCACGGCGGGGTCGTACATGTCCGCCGAGGTGGCGTCGTACGACCGGGCGGCGCGCTCGTCGAAGTAGATCTTCCTGGCGGCCACCGGCCCATCGGACCGCCCGGCCACCGGCATGGCAACCGGATAACCGCTGCGGTCAGCGATTCGCCGTCAGCGGCGGAAGTTCTCGAAGTAGCGGCTGGCGGTGGGGCCCCGCTGGCCCCGGTACTTCGAGCCGAGGGTGCCGGTCCCGTAGGGGTGGTCGGCCGGGGTGGTCATCCGCAGGAAGCTGATCTGGCCGATCTTCATGCCCGGGTAGATGGTGATGGGCAGGTTGGCCACGTTGGAGAGCTCGAGCGTGAGGTGGCCGTCCCAGCCGGCGTCGACGAACCCGGCGGTGCTGTGGATCAGGAGGCCCAGGCGGCCGAGGCTCGACTTGCCCTCCAGGCGGGCCACGAGGTCGTCCGGCAGGGCCACCCGCTCGGAGGTGGACCCGAGGGCGAACTCGCCGGGGTGGAGGATGAAGGCGTCGCCCTCGCCCACCTCCACCAGCTCGGTGAGGTCGGCCTGGTCCTCCTTCACGTCGATGACGCGGGTGGTGTGGTTCCGGAACACCCGGAACAACCGGTCGACGTGGAGGTCGACGGAGCTCGGCTGGAGGGCGCCTTCCCCGAGGGGCTCGATGGTGATGCGCCCGGAGGCCAGCTCCTCCCGGATCGTCCGGTCCGACAGGATCACGCCGGCACGCTACCGGCCCCCGCGCGGGCGGTACGATGCCCGCCGTCGCGGGTGTAGTTCAGAGGCAGAACATCAGCTTCCCAAGCTGAGAACGCGGGTTCGATTCCCGTCACCCGCTCTCGTTCGAAGTGGCTGGTCAGCGCCGACTATGGCTCGATCCGCCCCTTGCGCATCAGCGGGCCATCCGCCACTCATCCGGCACTCGCGCGCGAACAACCCCTGCGATGGGGCCGATCCCTCGGCGTTCACTGGGGTCCGTGGGTGAACGGAGCAAGACACACCACTTCCTGCCTCAGGTCGTGTTGCGCGGCTTCGCGTCCGGCGACCGCCGGGAACCTCGGAAACGAGACCCGCTATGAATACACCGTGATAGGAGACACCGTGAACGAGGCGGCGCGGCTCTCCGACCTCGCCAAGTCATTGCCGAGCGGCATCGCCGCGAGTGCTGAGGTCGTGGAGGTCGGCGATGGCGAGCGCTCGTGGCAGCCCGCCGGCCGAACCCGGCTGCGAGGGATGAAGGCCGACACCCCCTACCACGTTCCTTCGGAGACACGGTGAGGCCCCAAGCCGACATCGAGGGGTGTCGGGTCGCGCACGACCTGCTCAGATCCGTGGTGGCCGACCTGGGCGATGCCGAGGTCAGGCGTGCCTCGAAGCTGCCAGGCTGGTCCGTCGGCCATGTTCTCACGCACCTCGCGCGAAACGCGGAATCGATGTGTCGACGGATCGACGCCGCTGTGCGATCGGAAGTCATCGACCAGTACGAGGGCGGCCGCGCCGGGCGAGCGGCGGAGATCGAAGCAGGAGCCAACCGAGATGCCGCCGCTCTGCGCAACGATGCAACGAGCTGGTCGCTCACACTCGACGACCTGTTTCAGTCGCTCCCTGATGAGGTGTGGGCCCGACCCGTGCGGACCGGCGCTGGCGACGAGCACCCAGTCGCGCTGCTCCCGTTCATGCGATGGTGGGAGGTCGAAGTGCACCTCGTCGACCTCGGGCTCACGATTCGGTCCTCGGACTGGACTGACAGCCTGGTGAACAAGGCACTTCCTCGGTTGCTCGCCGGACTGCCGGGACGTGCCGATGAGCGCGAACTCATGGCGTGGCTCCTCGGTCGAGGACCAGCCCCCGAACTGCAACCCTGGAGGTGACGAGCAACAATCGCGAACGAGACACCCCGCACGCCGTGCTGGTCGCTTCGCCCACGATGACCAGAACCCATCCATGGAGCGCCGCCCTGCCGGTCTAGCGGACTACACGCCACGCTCGAACGCAGACCACGCAGACCGGAGTAGCGCAAGGTCGCGCTGCCGGTCGCGCCGGACGAGACGCCCCCGCTCGTTCCCGGCGACGTCGTCGCCGCCGATGAGATGCGAGATGCCTACCGCTCCCTGGCAGGGAACCGGATCGGCCGCCCCTGTCGGGTCAGGCGTGCCAGTCGACGAGCACCGCAGGGGGCGGGCCGTCCGGCGGAGCGCCGAGGTCGACACCGCAGACGTCGAGGACCCGACCACGGAACCAGGCCATGTACTCGGAGTCGTCCGTGGCGAGGTCGGTGAACGCCTTCTCCACGTCGCCCTCGAACCACACGAGCATGAGGCTCCCCATGGGGGTCTCCTGCAGCGCCCACGTCTCCCGGGTGATGCCGACACGCTCGAGGTGGGCCTCGTACTCCGCGCGCCGAGCCCCGAAGGTCTCCGCCGCGAAGGCTCGAGCGTCCTCCTCCTTGCCGGCCTGGATGGGGAACACCCCGTTGAACACATCCATGTTCGCCTCCTCTGACGTCGAACGCTGAGGTCGCAGCGTCTCAGGGGACCGTTACAGCGCCGCGTCACCCGCGCTCGGAGAGCGCCTCGGCGAGGGTGCGCTGGGCGTCGGCCACGAACAGCGGGTTGGTCTCCGCGTAGTAGGCCACGTTCATGACGCGGGTCAGGGCCCAGCCCCGGCCCCGCTCCCAGGTGGCGTCGTCGATCCCGAGCGCCGACCGGTAGGCGTCACGGCTCTCGCCGGTGAACAGGGTCCAGGCCGGTTGGACGTCGCAGGCCGGGTCGCCGACGCACGAGCTGCCCCAGTCGATCACCGCGTGGAGCCGGCCGTCCCGGACGAGGAGGTTGCCGGGCAGCAGGTCGCCGTGCACCCACACCGGTGGGCGGTCCCAGGCCGGGACCTCGAGGGCCGCCTCCCACGCCTCCGTCACGGCGGTGGTGTCGACCATGCCGTCGGCGGCGGCGATGGCCCATCGCACGCCCTCGTCCCGGTCGGGCAGGGGCCCGCCGTAGGAGCCGCGGCGCGGTCGGGGCGCGCCCGTGGTGTCGAGCCGGTGGAGGGCGTGGACGAACGCCGCCAGCTCCTCCGCCGCCCCGCACGGGTCGCGGACGAGATCGCGGGACCAGGTCGCACCATCGAGCCACCGGTACACGGCCCAGCGGAACGGATAGCCCTCGCCCGGCTCGCCGGCGGCCACCGGCTCGGGGACGGTCAGCGGCAGGTGCGGGGCCACCCGGGGCAGCCACTCGAGCTCCTTGGCCAGCCCGTCGGCCCACCGCTCCAGCAGGGGCAGGCGAACGGCGAGGTCCGGGCCGAGGCGGTACATGGCGTTGACGGTGCCGGTGGAGCGGACGGGCACGAGCGATCGATCGGCCCACGCCGGGAACTGCGCCGCCAGCAGGCGGCGCACGAGCGGCGCGTCGATGTCCACCTGGCCGCGGTGCATCTTCGCCGGGGGCATGACGAGCGGTCATGCCATCGGCTGCCGACTCCCCCGTCCAGCGGATTCGGCCGAGTCCTACAGCGCGCCCCGCAGGAGCTCCACCGGCTCGTCGGTCCGGAGGAGGGCGTCGAGCCGGTCGAGCAGCGGGCCGGCCGCCGCCGGACCGTCCCAGCGCAGGACGAGGGTGTCCGCCTCCTCCACGACGGCGAGCTCCCAGAAGGCGCAGCAGCGCTTCTCGTCGACGGCGAACCGGCGCACGTCGGCCTCGACGTCGGCGTCGTCAGCGGGGAATCGCAACGCCAGGCCCGTCTCCGTGCGCTCGACGGAGGTCGCCGCCGCCCGCAACCGCTCGATGACGGCGATGCGGTCGTCGACCTCGTCGTCCCGGATCGTGCAGGCGATCGGCTCGGCCACGCACCCGCACGTCTCGTCGCAGGGTCCGTCGAGCGGGGCCCCCTCGAGCACGGCCGCCGCCGCCCGGAGCTCGGCCTGGAAGGCGAGCAGCTCGCCGAGCCGCGCCTCGACGTCGACCAGCTTGCCGGCGACCAGGCCCCGCAGGCGGTGCTGCACGGGGGCGCAGTCGTCGCGCTCCCAGGCGTCAGCGAGGTCGGCGATCTCCTCCAGCGTGCACCCGAGGCGCTTGGCCCGGGCCACGAACCGCAGGCGCTCGATGGCCCGGTCGTCGTAGATGCGGTAGCCGGCCGGCGTCCGCGCCGCCGGCCGCAGCAGCCCGATCTCCTCGTAGTAGCGCAGCGTCGGCGCCGAGAACCCCGTGCGCTCGGCCACCTCGGCGATCCGGTAGGTCATGCCCGGGACGGTACGCCTTCAAGTGGGCTTGAAGGTCAAGCCCCGTCGGTGCCGAGCAGCTCGTAGGTGGGGTTGAGCAGCGCCAGACGTCCCCTGCTCTCCCCCGCCATGCCCTCGACCCGCAGGCGGGTGCCGGCCGAGACCCCCGGGATGGAGCGCCGCCCGAAGAACACGGCACTGAGCGCGCCGGTGCCGTCGACCAGCACGCATTCGATGGACGGCGCCGCCGCCAGCGGCTGCACCCGCAGCGAGCGGACGCGCCCCTCGACCGTGACCCGTTGGCGGAACCGGACCTCGGCGATCGGCGTGATCCCCTGCCGCGGCGACGGCTGCTCCGGCGCCGACCCGTTGCCCCCGCTCGGCGCGCGCCCGTCGCCGGCGGCGATGACAGCGGCCGCCTGGCGAGCCGCCGCGCGCGGCACCGGCCCGGCCGGCAGGCCGGCGGGTGTCGAAGTGGAACGGCACGGTGGTGACGTTCACGTGGGGCAGCATCGAGACGTCGCGCTCGATGGCCTCGGACGTGCGGTCGTGCAGCAGCCGGTGCCACAGCCCCCGGTACTTCCGGTCGGGCAGGAGGACGCTCACCTCGGTGTCGCCGTCGGCGAGGTCCCGGGCCACGGTCTCGAGCGCGCACCGGGTGAGCCGGCGGTCCGGGCAGTCGACGACGTCGAGCGAGACGCGGCTGAGACCCAGGCGCCGCCACTGCTCGGCCAGCTCGCGCGCGTGGATGTCGTCGATGGCGAAGTGGACGGCCCGCAGCTCGTCGGGCGTGAGCGTGCGGGCGTACTGGATGGCCCGGGCCGTGGCCATGTCGAGCGAGTCGAGGAACACCAGCACCACGTGCCGGCGCAGGATCGGGGCCACCACCGCCGCGGGAACGTCCTCTTCGAGCTGCACCGCCTCGGCCGCGTACTGGCGGTTCAGCCGCAGCAGGAGGACCACCAGGAGGGGAAGGAGGATGAGGATGGCCCACGCGCCGTCGGCGAACTTGGTGACGGCGATGATCAGGGCGACGACGGCCGACAGGAAGGCGCCGAACCCGTTGATGAGCAGGCCCTTTCGCCAGCCGGACTCCTTGCGGCGCAAGTGGTGCCGCGTCATGCCGGCCTGGGACAGTGTGAAGCCGGTGAACACGCCGATGGCGTAGAGGGGGATCAGGTTGGTGACCTCGGCCCCGGTCACGACCACCAGGAGCATGGCCACGCCGGCCAGGACGAGGACCCCGTTGGAGTAGACGAGCCGATGGCCCCGCTTGGTCATCTGCTTGGGCAGGAAGCTGTCGCCGGCCTGGAACGAGGCGAGGCGGGGGAAGTCGGCGAACCCGGTGTTGGCCGCCATGATCAGGATCAGCATCGTGCCGGCCTGGAGGGCGTAGTAGAGGACCTGGCCGAGCGGGCTGTCCCCGAACACGGCCTCGCCCACCTGGGAGATGACCGTGGGTGTCCCCCCCTCGAAGGGGGCGACCTTGATGTGGGCGGCCAGCATCGACAGCCCGAGGAACATGATCCCGAGGCCCGTGCCCATGAGCACGAGGGTCTGGCGGGCGTTCCTCCACTCGGGCTTCCGGAAGGCGGGGACGCCGTTCGAGATGGCCTCGACGCCGGTCACCGCCGCCCCGCCCGAGGCGAAGGCGTGGAGCACCGCGAACAGGCCGGCGCCCATGAGGAGGCCGTCCCCCCCGGTCCCCCAGTGGACGTTCCCCTCGACCTCGCGGCCGACCACGGGCAGGTCGCCGGCCAGGTACTTCCAGAGGCCGACCGTCGAGCAGCAGCCCCATTGTGAGGATGAAGAAGTAGGTGGGGACGGAGAAGACCTTCCCGGACTCCTTCACGCCGCGGAGGTTGCCGAAGGCGATGAGGGCGATGAAGAAGAGGGCGATGGGGATCCGGTAGGGGACGAGCCCGTCGAAGGCCGACACCAGCGCGGCCGTGCCGGCGGACGCCGACACCGCGACGGTGAGGATGTAGTCCGTCAGCAACGAGGCCCCGGCCACCTGCGCCGGCACGATGCCGAAGTTGTCCCGGGTGACGAGGTAGGCGCCGCCGGCCGACGGGTACTCCTTGATCGTCTCCCGGTAGCTGAGGATCAGGAAGCCCAGCACCACGACCATGGCCAGGGTGATGGGCACCACGAGTGAGAAGGCGGCCAGGCCGATGGCCGGCACCAGCACGTGGAGGATCTCCTCGGTGGCGTAGGCCGACGACGAGAGGTTGTCCGAGGCGAAGACGGCCAGCGCGGTGGGCTTGCCGAGGCGCTGGTGCTCGAGCTCGTCGCTGTGCAGCGGCTTGCCGAGGAACCGCCGCTTCAGCCGGTAGCCGACGCTGTCGGGGGGCAGGGCCACCGGGGGCTGGACCGGCAGGGGCGCGGGGCCGCCCTCGACTGGCGCGAGGTCATCGTGCTCATCGCTCGTGACCACGCTCATCGGGATGGTGTCCTTCGCTCGGGATGGATCCCCCTGAAGGAGTGAACCCGCGGGGGGCGTCACGGCGCCGTCAAGGAACCGGTGGTCCGCGTCAAGAACGCGTCAAGACGCAGCTCGGCCCGAACCCGTCGCCTGCGCCGGCGCGTCAACGACCTGGAAGTTCCTGCGGTCGGGGCGTCAAGACGGCGTCAAGCCCATGGCGGTGTCGGCGCCCCCGCCGTAGGACGGACCCATGGCGATGCGGCAGGTGGTGCTCCGGGGTGGGGTGGCCGCCGGTCTCCCCGTGGTGGCGGCGGTGGCGCTGGTGCCCGTGCGCCACGACATCGACAACTCCACCGCCCTCCTGGTGCTCGCCGCAATCGTGCCGGGGATCGCCCTGCTCGGCGGTCGATGGCCGACGGCGATCGCCGCCGTCAGCGCCGCGCTGTCGTTCGACCTCTTCCACACCGAGCCGTACGGCTCCCTGGTCATCCATGGCGCTGACGACGTCGTGAAGACGCTGCTGTTGCTGGTCCCGGGCCTCCTCGCAGCCACGCTCGTGGCCCATCGGGCCGAGGCCGAGGCCAGCCTGGAGGAGCGGCGCGACGACCTCCGCCGGGTGCGGGACGTCACCCGGGCGGCGGAGCGGTCGCCGGAGGCGCTCGTCGAGCGCCTGGAGCTGGAGCTGACCCAGCTGCTCGACCTCGAATCGGCCACCTACCTGCCGGGCCTGGAGGTCGGGGCCATGCCCAGGATCACCTCGCTCGGCGTGGTGATCCCCCCGGGCACCCCTCCCCTCGACCCCTCCCGGCCGCAGACGTGGCTGGTCGAGATCCCCGTGTCGGTGGTCGACCGGCAGCTCGGCCGCTTCGTCCTCCATCCCAAGCGACCGACGTCGGGCACCGACCTGCCCGTCGGGCGCCGGGACCTGGCCCTCACGTGGGCCGACCAGCTCGCCTTCGCGCTGGACCGGCCGGCCCGCAGCGGAGCTCCGGGTGGCTGATCTCCTCTTCGTGGCCGTGGCCCTGGCCTTCTTCGCCCTGGCCGCCCTCTACGTGACGGCGTGCGAGCGCCTGGTGGGACGGGAGCGTCCCGGCACCGAGACCGACGACCACGTCGACACCGACGTCGACCTGGTTGCCCGCTGATGGGCATCGACAACGCCGTCGCCCTCGTTCTTGCAGTCGTCGTCGCCGGCTACCTCGTCGTGGCCCTGCTCTTCCCCGAGCGCCTCTAGACGATGACGACGACCTCGTGGGTGCAGCTCGGCGTCCTCGTGGCGCTGGTGGCGGCCGCCACCCCGCTGCTCGGGTCGTACATGGCCCGGGTGTACGGCGGGGGATCGGCCCCGGGCGACCGGGTCTTCCTCCCTGTCGAGCGCCTCGTGTACCGCCTCGTCGGCGTCGACGAGCGGCGCGAGCAGCGCTGGTCCGCGTACGCCCGCTCGGTGCTCGCCTTCTCGTTGGTGTCGGTCCTGCTGCTCTACCTGCTCCAGCGGGTCCAGGGGGCGCTGCCGTTCAACCCGACCGACGTCGGGAAGGTGCCCGAGGCCCTCGCCTTCAACACCTCGGTGAGCTTCGTCACCAACACGAACTGGCAGAACTACGCCGCCGAGTCGACGATGTCCCACGTCGTCCAGACGGTGGGGCTGACGGTGCAGAACTTCGTCTCCGCCGCCGTGGGCATGGCGGTGGCCATCGCCTTCGTGCGGGGGCTCGTGCGCCGACGGTCGGAGACCCTCGGCAACTTCTGGGTCGACCTCACGCGGTCGATCACCCGGATCCTCCTCCCCCTCAGCTTCCTCGCCGCGGTGCTGCTGGTGAGCCAGGGCGTCATCCAGACCCTGCGGGGGTTCCTCCGCATCGACACCCTGGACGGCCTCCCCCAGGCCCTCGCCGGCGGCCTCGTCGCCAGCCAGGAGGCGATCAAGGAGCTCGGCACCAACGGCGGCGGGCCGCTCAACGCCAACTCCGCCCACCCCTTCGAGAACCCGACGGCGTTCACCAACCTCCTGCAGCTGTTCCTGATCCTCGTGATCCCGTTCGCCCTGACCTACACCTTCGGGAAGCTGGCCAAGGACGGGCGGCAGGGCTGGGTCGTCTTCGGGGCGATGTTCGTCCTGTGGCTCGGGAGCGCCCTCCTGGCGATGACCTTCGAGGGGAACGGCAACCCCGCGCTGGAGGCGGAGGGGCCGACCAGTCGGTGGTGTCCCAGCTGGCCGGAGGCGGCAACCAGGAAGGCAAGGAGGTCCGGTTCGGTCCCGCCGCCAGCGGGCTCTACGCCGCGACCACGACCGGGACGTCGACCGGGGCCGTCAACGCCGCGCACGACAGCTTCACCCCCGCCGGCGGGGCGGTGCCGCTCGTCAACATGATGCTCGGCGAGGTGAGCCCCGGCGGCGTGGGCGCGGGGCTCTACGGGATGCTCGTGTTCGTCCTGACCGCCGTCTTCATCGCCGGCCTCATGGTCGGCCGTACGCCGGAGTACCTCGGCAAGAAGATCCAGGCGACCGAGGTGAAGCTCGTCGTGCTCTACCTGCTCGCCGTGCCGCTCGTGGTGCTGGGGTTCAGCGCCGCCTCCCTCGTGCTGGACACGGCCCTGGCCTCGCGGCCGAATGACGGTCCCCACGGCCTGACCGAGATCACCTACGCCTTCACGTCGGCGGGCAACAACAACGGGTCCGCCTTCGCCGGCCTCACCGGGGCCACCGACTGGTACAACACGACGCTCGCGGTCAGCATGCTCGTCGGGCGGTTCCTGCTCATCGTGCCGGTGCTCGCCATCGCCGGGTCGCTGGCCCGCAAGCAACCGGCCCCGGCGTCGGCCGGGACCTTCCCGACGGGCACCCCCCTCTTCGGCGGGCTGCTCGTCGGGGTGGTGGTGATCGTCGTGGGCCTGACCTACTTCCCCAACCTGGCGCTGGGGCCGATCACGGAGCAGCTCGGGCTGTGACCGGACGACCCCTGCTCGAGCTTCCCCTGGTTGCGGCGGGCGCTGGCCGACAGCGTGCGCAAGCTCAACCCGGTCACCCTCGTCCGCAACCCGGTGATGTTCGTGGTGGAGATCGGGAGCGTCCTCACCACGGCCCTCTTCTTCCGCGACCTCGGCGACGACGACGTGAACCACCTCTTCGTGGCCCTGGTCGCCCTGTTCCTGTGGTTCACGGTCCTCTTCGCCAACGTCGCCGAGGCCATGGCCGAGGGCCGGGGCAAGGCGCAGGCGGAGACGCTGCGCCGGGCCCGTTCGGAGACGGTGGCCCGCCGACGCCGGCCGGACGGGGCCGAAGAGGAGGTGCCCAGCTCCGTGCTGCGACCCGACGACGTCGTCGTGGTGTCCGCCGGGCAGATCATCCCGAGCGACGGCGAGGTCGTCGAGGGCATCGCCAGCGTCGACGAGTCGGCCATCACCGGGGAGTCGGCACCGGTGATCCGGGAGTCGGGTGGCGACCGGTCGGCGGTCACCGGCGGGACCCGGGTCCTGTCCGACGTGATCGTGGTCCGCATCACGGCCCGCCCCGGTGAGACCTTCCTCGACCGGATGATCGCCCTCGTGGAGGGCGCCGCCCGGCAGAAGACACCGAACGAGATCGCGCTGAACATCCTCCTGGCCGGCCTGACCATCATCTTCCTGCTGGCCACCGTCACGCTCCAGCCCTTCGCCATCTACTCCGGCGGCGAGCAGTCGGTCGTGATCCTCGTCGCCCTGCTGGTGTGCCTGATCCCGACGACGATCGGCGCCCTGCTCTCGGCCATCGGCATCGCCGGCATGGACCGGATGGTGCAGCGCAACGTCCTCGCCCTGTCCGGGCCGCGCCGTGGAGGCGGCCGGCGACTGCTCGACGCTGCTGCTCGACAAGACGGGCACGATCACCCTGGGCAACCGCCAGGCGGCCGAGCTGCTGACCCTCCCCGGGGTGGACGAGCGGGAGCTGGCCGATGCCGCCCAGCTCTCGAGCCTCGCCGACGAGACGCCCGAGGGCCGGTCGATCGTGGTGCTGGCCAAGGAGCGCTACGGCATCCGGGGGCGGGAGCTGACGGGCGCCACGCTGGTGCCCTTCACCGCCCAGACCCGCATGTCGGGGGTCGACGTGGCCCACGACGGCCGCCGCCGCTGCATCCGCAAGGGCGCCACCGACGCCGTCCGCCGTTGGGTGCAGGAGCAGGGGGGCGAGGTGCCGCCTGCGCTCGACCCGATCGTCGAGGGCATCAGCACGAGCGGGGGCACGCCGCTGGCCGTGGCCGATGGCGACCGCATCCTCGGCGTCGTCCACCTCAAGGACGTCGTCAAGAGCGGGATCGCCGAGCGCTTCGACGAGCTGCGCCGGCTCGGGATCCGCACCGTGATGATCACCGGCGACAACCCGCTCACGGCCAAGGCCATCGCCGTCGAGGCGGGTGTCGACGACTTCCTGGCCGAGGCCACCCCCGAGGACAAGATGGCCCTGATCCGCAAGGAGCAGGAGGGCGGCCGCCTGGTGGCCATGACCGGCGACGGCACCAACGACGCGCCGGCGCTGGCCCAGGCCGACGTCGGCGTGGCCATGAACACCGGCACCCAGGCGGCCAAGGAGGCGGGGAACATGGTGGACCTCGACTCCAACCCGACGAAGCTCATCGAGATCGTCGAGATCGGCAAGCAGCTGCTGATCACCCGCGGGTCGCTCACCACGTTCTCGATCGCCAACGACGTGGCGAAGTACTTCGCCATCATCCCGGCGATGTTCGTGGCCGTGTACCCGCAGCTCGACGACCTCAACGTCATGCGCCTGGACACGCCGGAATCGGCCATCCTCTCCGCCGTCATCTTCAACGCCCTCGTGATCGTGGCGCTGATCCCGCTGGCGTTGCGCGGCGTCATGTTCCGGGCCACCGAGCGCGGCGTCGATCCTCCGGCGCAACCTGTTCGTCTACGGGCTCGGCGGGCTCGTGGCGCCGTTCGTCGGGATCAAGGCCATCGACCTCGTGCTGGCGACCGTGGGGGTGGGCTGATGAGGAACCAGCTGACCGCCGCACTGCGGATGCTCCTGGTCCTCACCGTGCTGACCGGGATGGCCTACCCGCTGGCTGTCACCGGGGTGGGCCAGGCGCTGTTCGGCCACGAGGCCGACGGGTCGCTGGTGGAACGGGACGGGCGCGTGGTGGGCTCGTCGCTCGTCCGGCAGGGCTTCAGCGGCGACGAGTGGTTCCACCCCCGGCCCTCCGCGGCGGCGGCGGGCGCCGCCGGGGACCAGCGGAGGACGGAGCGCCCGCCGACCTCTCCGACCCCTCCACGGGCATCGCCAACTCGGGAGCCTCCAACCTGGGGCCGACGAACCCGGACCTGCTCGCCGCCGTCGGGGAACGGGTGGCCGCCTACCGCGACGAGAACGGGCTCGGCGCGGACCAGCGGGTCCCCGTCGACGCCATCACCGCCTCGGGCTCGGGCCTCGACCCGCACATCTCCGTGCGCAACGCCGAGCTCCAGGCCGCTCGGGTGGCCCGGGTCCGAGGCCTCGACGTGGGCGTCGTCCTCGACCTGGTCGGAGCACACCTCCGACCGGGACCTCGGCGTCCTCGGCGAGCGGGGCGTCAACGTGCTCGAGCTGAACCTGGCCCTCGACACCCAGGGGTGACCAGCGAGACTGGGGGCGTGCGGCGCGGCCGGCTTCGGATCTACCTGGGAGCGGCGCCGGGTGTGGGCAAGACCTACGCCATGCTCGGCGAGGGCCGGCGCCGGGCCGACCGGGGCACCGACGTGGTCGTCGGCTTCGTCGAGACCCACGGCCGGGCCCGGACCGCCGATCAGGTCGGCGAGCTCGAGGTCCTCCCCCGCCGAACCCTCACCCACCGGGGCGCCGATTTCGAGGAGATGGACCTCGACGCCGTCCTCGCCCGGAGGCCGGGCGTCGCCCTCGTCGACGAGCTGGCCCACACCAACGTCCCCGGGTCGCCGCCACGACAAGCGGTGGGAGGACATCGACGAGCTGCTCGACGCCGGCATCGACGTCATCTCCACGGTCAACATCCAGCACCTCGAGTCGCTGAACGACACGGTGGAGCGGATCACCGGCGCCCGCCAGCAGGAGACCGTGCCTGACGCCTGGGTGCGCCAGGCCGAGCAGATCGAGCTGATCGACCAGACCCCCGAGGCCCTACGCCGGCGCATGGCCCACGGGAACATCTACGCCGCGGACAAGGTCGACGCCGCCTTGGGCAACTACTTCCGGGCGGGGAACCTCGGGGCCCTCCGCGAGCTGGCGCTGCTGTGGCTGGCCGACCGGGTGGACGAGGCGCTCGACGAGTACCGGGAGGCCCACGGCATCGACCGCCCCTGGGAGACCCGGGAGCGGGTGGTCGTCGCGCTCACCGGGCGCCCCGGGCGGCGACCAGCTCATCCGCCGGGCGGCCCGCATGGCGGCCCGCAGCCGGGGCGACCTCCTCGGCGTGCACGTGAGCAGCTCCGACGGCCTGGCGACGGCCGCCTCGCCGCTGCTCGAGGACACCGCCGCCTGCTCACCGACCTCGGCGGCGAGTACCACGAGGTGGTCAGCGCCGACGTGGCCAGCGGCCTCGTCGACCTGGCCCGGGCCGAGAACGCCACCCAGCTGGTCCTCGGGGCCAGCCGCCGCAGCCGCATCGCCGAGCTGTGGCAGGGCTCGGTCATCGGCAAGGTGCTCCGCCTGTCGGGTCCCATCGACGTCCACGTCATCTCCACCGGTCCCGACACCGAGGTGGTCACCCCGCTGCCGCGTCACTCGGCACCGGGAGCTGTTCCCCGCGCCGCCGGCGGGTGGCCGGCTGGCTCGTGGTCCTGGTGGGGCTGCCCGGCTTGACGGTGACCCTCTCCACGCTCGGCAGCAGCGTGGGCCTGCCCACCGTGCTCCTCCTCTACCTGGCGCTCGTCGTGGTGGTGGCCACGATCGGAGGGCTCCGTCCCGCACTCACGGCCGCCGTCGGCTCCTCCCTCCTGGCCAACTGGTACTTCACCGAGCCGACCCACACCTTCACGATCGGGGAGGCCGAGCACGTCATCGCCCTGCTCGTCTTCCTCGGCGTGGGCCTGGTGGTGTCGCTCCTCGTCCAGCAGACCCTGCGCCGCGCCGCCGAGGCGTCGCGGGCGCGGCTGGAGGCCGCCGCCCTGGCCCGGTCGTCGGCCACCCTCGTGGGGGACGTCGACCCGCTGCCCCGACTGGTGCAGCAGCTGCAGGAGACCTTCGGGCTCGAGGGGTGCGCCGTGGTCGAGCAGGACGGCGAGGGGTCCCGGGTGGTGGCCGGGGCCGGCCGGCTCCCGGAGGAGCAGCTCCCGGCGGCGAGCACCTCCCCCTCGGCGGTGGGACGGAGCTCGTGCTCGTGGGGCCCGTGGCCGCGGACGACCTCGACACCCTCCAGGCCTTCGCCGCGCAGCTGCGGGCCGCCGTCGAGCAGGGTCGCCTGCGCCGGGAGGCAGCCGAGACCACCCGGCTGTCGGAGGCCAACGAGCTGCGCACGGCCCTGCTGCGGGCCGTGTCGCACGACCTCCGGACGCCGTTGGCCTCGATCAAGGCCGCCGTCACGAGCCTGCTCCAGCGGGACGTGGCCTGGAGCCCCGAGGCCACGACCGACTTCCTCGCCACCATCGACGAGGAGGCCGACCGCCTCAACCGGCTCGTGGGCAACCTCCTCGACATGAGCCGACTCGAGGCCGGCGCCCTGTCCGTGCGCTCCCGCCCCGTGGGGCTCGAGGAGGTGGTGGCCGCCGCGCTGGCCTCCCTGCCCGACCGGGGACGAGGGGTCGTCGTCGACGTGCCGGCCACCCTCCCGGCGGTGCTCGCCGATCCCGCGCTCCTGGAGCGGGCGCTGGCCAACCTCGTGGCGAACGCCGCCGCCCACACGCCGCCCGGCCGGAGCGTGCGGGTCGAAGCCCGCGAGGTGGGCGAGCGGATCGACCTGCTCGTCGTGGACCGGGGACCGGGGGTGGCGGAGGACGATCGGGAGCGGGTGTTCGCCCCCTTCCAGCGCCTCGGGGACACGGGACGGGCGGGCGTCGGGCTCGGCCTGGCCGTGGCCCGGGGGTTCGTCGAGGCCGTCGGCGGCCGCCTCGCCCTCGAGGAGACGCCGGGCGGGGGGCTCACCGTGGTCCTCACCCTGCCGCGCCAGGCGGTCGAGCCAGCCACACCCACGCCGGCGGGCGCGCCGTGACGCGGATCCTCGTCGTCGACGACGAGCCGCAGATCCGCCGGGCGCTGGCCACGAACCTGCGGGCCCGCGGCTACGACGTGGACCTCGCCGCCGACGGCGAGGCGGCGCTGGCCCTCGCCGCCCGGGGTCGACCTGACGTCGTGGTGCTCGACCTGGGCCTGCCCGGCATCGACGGGCTCGAGGTGGTGCGGGGCCTGCGGGGCTGGACCGACGTCCCCATCGTGATCCTCTCCGTCCGGGAGGGCGAGGGCGACAAGGTGGCCGCGCTCGACGCCGGGGCCGACGACTACGTGACCAAGCCGTTCGGGATGGACGAGCTGCTGGCCCGGCTCCGGGCCGTCGTGCGGCGGCGCCTGCCGGCAGCCGACGAGCCGGTGGTGGAGACCCCGGACTTCGTGGTCGACCTCGCCGCCAAGGTGGTGACGAAGGGCGACGAGGAGGTCCACCTCACGCCCACCGAGTGGCACTTCGTCGAGGTCCTCGTGCGCCACCCCGGGAAACTGGTCAGCCAGCGCCAGCTCCTCCAGGAGGTGTGGGGTCCCGAGTACCGGGCCGAGACCAACTACCTGCGCGTCTTCATGGCCAACCTCCGGCGCAAGCTCGAACCGGATCCGGCCCGGCCCCGCTACCTGCTGACCGAGCCCGGGATGGGCTACCGGTTCGTCCCCTCACCGCCGAGCTAGCGGTCGAGGGCGCGGCGGCGCTCGATCGTGGCGTTGCGGGCGCTGATGCGGAGGAACGTCCCCGGCGCCAGCCGACCCAGCAGCCACAGCCGCCGGGCGGCACGGGGCACCACGATCACCGCCCGGTCCCGGGCCATGCCCTCGACCACCTCCGCGGCCAGGGCCTCCGGCGTGGTGGCCGGCGGCGAGCCACCGGCGGTCAGGTAGCGGGCCGGGTCGACCGACTCGGGCGCCGACGGGTCGGGCAGGCCCTCCGGAACGGCGCGGGCGAGCATGGGGGTGCGCACGGCGCTCGGGCACACCACGGTGACGCGCACGCCGGTGCCCGCCGCCTCCGCCCGCAGGCTGGTGCTGAGCCCGACGACGGCGTGCTTGGTGGTGGCGTAGGGCACCAGCAGCGGCAGCGGGAGCAGGCCGGCCACGGACGCCATGTTGACGATCTGGCCGGTGCCCCGGGCCCGCATCCTGGGGTAGACGGCGGCCACCCCGTTCACCACCCCGCCCACGTTGACGTCGAGCGACCGGTGCCAGTGCTCGGGGGAGAGCCCTTCCACCGGCCCCGCCACCCCCACACCGGCGTTGTTGACGAGCACGTCGAGCGGGCCGTGCCGGGCCTCCACGCCATCGACCAGCGCGAGGAAGGCCTCGCCGTCGCGCACGTCGAGGGCCTCGCCGTGCACCCCGTCGCCGAGTCGCGCGGCGGCGGCTTCGGCGGCGACGCCGTCCACGTCGGCCAGCACCACCGTGACCCCCCGGCGGGCCAGCTCCGCCGCCAGCGCCGAGCCGATCGCCCCGGCGCCGCCGGTGATGACGGCCGTCGTGCCCGGGCCGTAGCGCACACGGGCGCGACGGGCGATCACGACTTGTCCTCGATCTCCCAGGCGTGGTCGAGCACGTGCCAGGCGATGCGGCGGAGGGCGTACCGGCCCGGCCACGGCTTCGACCGGGGTGGCGAGCCGAAGCTCCGGGTCGCGGACGGCCTCGAGGATCTCGGTGCGCAATGCGGCCACCGCCTCGGCGTCCGCCCCGCTCGGGGCCTTGTGGGCGATGCCGATCTTGCGGGCGTAGGCGGCCTCGGCCCCGACGACGTGGTCGACGATGGGGTCACGGTCGCGGCCCCCACCCCGCGGGCCCTTGGCCAGGGTGGCGGGCGCGCCGGCCACCACCCGGTCGAAGACGGCCCACGCCGCCTCGAGCAGCGCCGCCTGGCGCCGCGCCTCGGCCGGGGAGAGGGGGTCGCCGTCACCGGCGGCCACGGCGCCCGGGGCGCCGAAGTCGGTGGAGGCGTCCCCCGGGAGGTGCTCGACCACGTCGAACCGGTCGGCCACCGTCGCCGGGAAGTCGATGCCGGCCTCGGCGGCCACGACGGCGTAGCGGGGCCCGTAGTCGGCCAACGTGGTCAGGGCTGCCTCCTCGTCCTTGGCGACCCGGCACCAGCCGGGCCAGTCGCGCGCCGACACGAAGGTGCGCTTCTTCCCCACTTCGACGTAGACCGGCGTGGCGGACGACCGCCGGCGGGAGGCCACGGATCAGCCGCCGTCGACCAGCCGCCCGAGCCCGGCCACCCCGACGCCGAAGGCGATGCCGCCGGCCACGTCGAGCGGGAGGTGGGCCCCGACGAAGACGCGCGCCGGACCGACCGCCAGCACGGTCCCCCACGCCGCCGCCCGCCAGCGGCCCGGCAGAGCGGGTGCGACCAGGGCGCCGATGCTGGCCGCCACCGCGGCATGGCCCGACGGGTAGCCGAGCCCGCCCTGCTCGCGCCCGAGCACCCGCGCCGACGTCGAGCACCCCGCCCGGTCGTGCCCGGTTGACGAGCGCGCTTCACCGCCTTGGCGCCGAGCCACGTGCCCGTGCCCCAGACGGCGACGCGGGCGGCCAGCCGCGGGTTCCCGGCCCGGGCCGCCACCGCCGCGGTGGCCCCGACCCCGCCGAGGCTGCCCAGCTGCATCACCGCCCACACGGGCACGTGGAGGACGACCGGTAGCCCGTTGACGGCGGCGAAGACCCGTCGCTCCGCGTCCGAGACCCCCGGCTGGCGGGCCAGCACGGCGCCGGCCGCGAACCCGGTGAAGCCAGCGGCGGCGAGGAGGGCGGGGAGCGTGCGCCGCGCTCCTGGTGCGCGCACGTCGGGAGGGAGGGTTCGGGCCACGGCCCCGAGCTTCGCGGCTCGGGCGCCGGCCGTCAGGCGGTGGCGGCCCGTCAGCCGGCGACGAGGCTGGCCACCGCCCAGATCGCGGCGATCGCCCCCACCGCGATCATCACGGCGCTGCGGCCGAGGGGCGGGCGCTCCAGCTCACCCTCCGGCGTCTGCTGGCGGGGCCGCACCAGGGCCGAGGGTGCTGCCGACGGCCATGGCGGCGCCGAGCGCCAGCACGAGGAGGGGCAGGAGGTCCTCGCCGAGGAACACCCCGGCAGGCTACCGACTGGGCCATTCGTCACTCTCCGTGAGATTTCTCTCAACATCACCACACCCCCTCCGAAGGGTGGGCGTCGGTGACATCGCCCATCACCGGCACGACGGGACGGGGGCGGGGGTACACACACCCCTCCAACGCAGGCGTCGACGGCTGCCCGGAAGGGCACCGGCGCTCGTGGCCTCCGCCCCTCCCGTCACCCTTCCGTCGTCGACCTGGTGACACCCGCTCCAGCTGCGCCGCCGGACGCCCGATCCGTCGCTCGTGGCTCTGCGGTGGCGCGAACTCGGCTCCCTCGCCCTCTGCCTCCTCGTGGGCTGGTTGGCGCTCGGTCCCCTGCCCCGGGTCCCGGTCCTGGCCGTCGTCGACCTGGGGTTCGCCTCGCTCGGGCACCTCGTGGGCGAGCTCGTCGGGCAGCCCGTGGCCACGCCCCTGCCGGCCGCCCTGGGCGGCGTCGTGGTGCCCGTGGCCGTCCCGCTGGCCCTGGCCGTGCGCTTCGTCCGGTCCGGGGACGAGCGCCACGCCGGGGCCCTGTGCCTGGCCTGGGCGGCAGCCGTGCTGACGGCCGCCGCGGCCGACGTCGTCGAGGCGGGCGAGCCGGGACCGGCGGGGGCCGGCGGACCGCACGACTGGGCCGTGGTGCTCGGTCCGCGGGGGCTCCACGCGCTCGGGTCGCGTCGCCGACGTGTCCGGCGCCCTGCGGACGGGCGCCGTCCTCCTGGTCGTCGCCGCCGTGGTGGCTGTGCGCCGCCCCGCTCGCCGCGGCTGCGGTGCGGGCCCTGCGCCGACCGACGCCGGCGCCGGCGGGCTGGAGCGGCCCGAACCGGCGGCGGCCCTAGCTGGCGGCGGTGGCGCCCCCCATGGGGGCCAGCCGGCGCCAGCCCTCGAGGGGCGCCGCCCGCATGTCGGCGTCGAGGACCTGGAGGCACACGTGGTCGGCGCCGGCGGCGCGGTGCTCGGCCACCCGCGCGCACCACCTGCTCCTCGTCGCCCCAGGCCACGATGGCGTCCACCAGCCGGTCGCTGCCCGGCGGGGCCAGGTCCTCCTCGGACCAGCCCAGGCGACGGAGGTTGTTCGTGTAGTTGGGGAGGGTGAGGTAGGTGGCCATGTGGGCTCGGGCCACCTCCCGGGCGGTCGTCGGGTCGGTCTCCAGCACGACGGCCTGCTCGGGCGCCAGGATCCGGTCGGGACCGAGCGCCTCCCGGGCCCGAGCCGTGTGCTCGGGGGGCACGAAGTAGGGGTGGGCCCCGGCGGCCCGCTCGGCGGCGAGCGCCAGCATCTTCGGACCGAGGGCGGCCAGCACCCGCACCGGCTCCACGGGGGGCGGGTCGGCGAAGTAGAGGCGCGCTGTCCATGGCGTCGAGGTAGGCCCGCATGGTGGCCACGGGCTTCTCGTACCGGTGGCCCCGGAGGCCGTCGACCGCGGGCTGGTGGCTGACCCCGATGCCGAGCAGGAACCGGTCGGGGAAGGCCGAGGTCAGCGTCTTGTGGCCGGCCGACATGGCCATGGCGTCGCGGGCCCACAGGTTGGCGATGCCCGTGGCCACCACGATGCGCTCGCCCCCGGGGAGGAGCAGCGCCGACGAGCTCAGGGCCTCCCGCCCCACCGCCTCGGGGATCCAGACGGCGCCGTACCCGAGCGACTCGAGCTCGCCGACCAGCTCCTGGGCCCGCCCGACCGGCTGCATGTCGAGGGCGTGCGTCCAGATGCCGGTGCGGCCGAGGTCCATGCCGCATCCTCGCGCCCGCCGGGCGGCCAGGATGGCGCCGTGGCTCGACTGGTGCTGTGGGACATCGACGGGACGCTCGTGCGGGGAGGAGGCGTGGCCCGCGACGTCTTCGACGAGGCGGTGACCGCCGTGCTCGGGCGCCACCCCGGCGACCACCGGCTGAGGATGGGGGGCAAGACCGACCCGCAGATCGCCCTCGAGATCCTCGCCTTCGCCGCGCTGGAGGAGGCCGAGGCGGCCGAGCACCTGCCGGCGGTGCTGGCCGCGCTGGAACAGGGCCTCGCGGCGGCGGCCGACGACCTGCGCCGGCACGGCGTGGTGCTCCCCGGGGTCCCGCGAGGTGCTGCGGGCCCTCGACGCCGACCCGTCGATCCGCTCCACGCGTGCTCACCGGGAACACCGAGGCCAACGCCGCGGTGAAGCTCGCCGCCTTCGAGCTGACGCGGTGGATCGACCTCGAGATCGGCGCCTTCGGCTCGGACGACGCCGACCGCACCGCCCTCGTCCCCGTCGCCCTCGAGCCGGGCCCGGCGACTGCGGGGGCTCGCCCTCGACCCGGAGGACGTCTGGGTGGTGGGCGACACGCCCCGGGACCTGGCCTGCGCCCGGGCCGGCGGCGTCCGCTGCGCCCTGGTGGCCACCGGGCACGCGGCCGCTCGAGGAGCTGCGGGCCACCGACGCCGACGCCGTGCTCGAGGACCTCGCCGACGTGGACGCCGTCGTGAAGCTGCTGACCGCCGGCGGTAGCGTCAGATGTCCTTGGCCAGGTCGGCGAAGCGGGTGTAGCGCTCGAGGAAGACGAGCTCGAAGGTCGCGGTCGGCCCGGAGCGGTGCTTGGCCACGTGGACCTCGGCGGCGCCCTGGTCGACGCTGTCGCGGTTGTAGAGCTTGTCGCGGTACAGGAACATCACCACGTCGGCGTCCTGCTCGAGGCTGCCGCTCTCCCGGAGGTCGGCCAGCACCGGTCGCTTGTCGGCCCGCTGCTCGAGGTTCCGGGACAGCTGCGAGAGGGCGATGACCGGGCACTGCAGCTCGCGGGCGAGGATCTTGAGGCCCCGGCTGATCTCCGACACCTCCACCTGGCGGTTCTCGGCCTTGGTCCGGCCGGTCATCAGCTGGAGGTAGTCGATGACCACCAGCCCCAGGTCGCCCGAGGTTGGCCTTGAGGCGCCGCGCCTTGGCCCGGATGTCGAGCACCGACGTCATCGGGTTGTCGTCGACGTAGAGGGGGGCCTCGGCCATGCGCCCGATGGCGTGCATGAGCTTGTTCCAGTCGGCGTCCTGGAGCCGGCCGTTGCGCAGGCGGGTGCTCTCCACCTTGGCCTCGGCGGCCAGGAGGCGCTGGGCGATCTCCTGGTGGTCCATCTCCAGGGAGAAGAAGAGGACGGGCCGGTTGGCCTCGAGGGCGGCGTGGGCGGCGATGCCGAGGGCGAAGGAGGTCTTGCCGGCGCCGGGGCGGGCGCCGACGATCACGAGGCTCGACGGCTGGAGGCCGGCGGTGATGTCGTCGAGCTCGCGGTGGCCGGTGGGCACCCCGGTCACCGCGTCGCCCTTGTCGTAGAGCATCTCGAGGCGGTCGAGGGCGCGGTCGAGGACGTCCCGCAGCGGTCGGGAGGTGTCGGACACCCGGCGCTGGGCCACCTGGAAGACCAGGGCCTCGGCCCGGTCGACGGCGCGTGCGCACGTCGTCGGGGAGGCCGTAGCCCAGCTCGGCGATCTCGCCGGCCACGCCGATGAGCCGGCGGAGGAGGGCGTGCTCCTCGACGATGCGGGCGTAGCGCCCGGCGCTGGCCGTCGCCGGGGTCCGGGCCTGGAGGTTGACGAGCGTGGCCGGGCCGCCGATGGCCTCGAGCAGCCCGGCCCGGCTCAGGGCCTCGGCCACCGTCACCGGGTCGACCGGCTCGCCCCGCGCCGTAGAGGGCGACGACGGCGTCGAAGACGTGGCCGTGGGCCGGCTTGTGGAAGTCGTCGGCCGACACCCCCACCTCGGTGGCGGCGACGATGGCGTCCTTGGTGAGGAGCATGGCGCCGAGGAGCGACTCCTCGGCTTCCAGGTTGTGGGGGGGGACCCGACCGACGTCGCGGGTGCGCGGCGGGGAGGTCGCGAGGTCCGTCATGGCTCCTCAGGTTTCCGGGCTGACCCTGTGGGACGTAAGGGGAACAAGCCTGTTGATTCCACGTGGACGGGAGGTGGATGCCCGGCGACCACCCGGTGCCGGGGCGCGCGCCGCCAGCGGGCGTGGTGCCGGAAGCTGTCGGTCGGCGGGGCGCGCGCCCCGCCGAGGGGTCAGAGGCTGGGCCCGACCTCGACGGTCACGGGGAACTCGACGTCCGAGTGGAGGCGGGCCGTGACCCGGAAGGTGCCGACCTCCCGGATGGGCTCGTCGAGGTGCAGGCGCCGGCGGTCGAGCTCGATGCCGGTCTGCTCCCGCACGGCGTCGGCCACGTCGGTGGTGGTCACCGAGCCGAAGAGGCGGCCGCCCCCGCCGGCTCGATGCGTGATGCGCACGACCTGGGGCACCAGGGCGCGGGCCACCTCCTCGGCGGCGGCCCGCTCGCGGGCGTCGCGCACGTCGCGGGAGCGGCGCATGGCCGACGCCTGGTCCATGACCCCCGGGGAGGCCCGGAGGGCCAGGCCCCGGGGAACGAGGTAGTTGCGGGCGTAGCCATCGGCCACGTCCAGCACGTCGCCCTTGTTCCCGAGGCGGCTGACGTCGGCGCGCAGGACGACCTTCACGCCACCTCCACCGGGTCGGCCGCGGCGGGCGCCTCGTCGGGCGGAGCCGACTCGTCGGCCGGCGCAGCCTCGTCGGCCGGCGCCGCCGCCTCCTCGCGCGGCGCGCCCCGGTCACCCCGGTCGCCGCGATCGCCGCGGTCCCCACGGTCGTCCCGGTCGCGGCCCCTGCCGCCACGGCCGCCGCCGCGGCTCGAGGTCACCCGGGTGGCGTAGGGCAGGAGCGCCAGCTCGCGCGCCGTCTTGATGGCCACGGCGACGTCGCGCTGGTGCTGGGCGCAGTTGCCCGTGACCCGGCGGGCCCGGATCTTGGCCCGGTCCGACATGAACCGGCGGAGCAGGCTGACGTCCTTGTAGTCCACCCAGTCGACGTGCTCCTTGCAGAACACGCAGACCTTCTTGCGGACCTTCTTCCCGGTGTCCTTGCCCTTGCGCTCGGTCCGGCTGCTGCTGCTGTTGGTCGACGACTTCTTGCGGGCCATCAGAAGGGTTCCTCGTCCTCGTACCGCGGCGCCGCCGCCGCGGCCGCCGGCCGCTCCTCGCCGCCGCCGCCGGCACCACCACCACCGCCGGCGCCGCCCCCACCACCGAAGCCGTCGCCCTCGCTCCGACGCTCGTTGCGGACCACCTTGGCCGTGGCCCAGCGCAGGCTCGGCCCGATCTCGTCGGCCACCAGCTCGACGGCCGAGCGGCGCTCGCCGGCCTGGTTCTCGTAGGAGCGCTGCTCCATGCGGCCGGTGACGATGACGCGGGTGCCCTTGGCCACGGACTCGCCGACGTTCTCGGCCATCTCGCGCCAGGCGACCACGTCGAAGAAGGAGGTGGACTCCTCCCAGGCGTTGGTCTGGCGGTTCTGCCACCGGCGGTTCACCGCCAGGCCGAACTTGGCCATGGCCTGCCCGGCGGCGGTGTAGCGCAGCTCGGGCTCACGGGTGACGTTCCCCACCAGGGTCACGGTGTTGTCGGGCATCGGAGTTCCTTCCCCTCAGGAGGTGCTGGCCGGTTCGGGCGCGGCGGCGGTCTCCTCGACGACGACCGGGGGTCGCACCCGGCCGCCGGCGTGCCGGGGCACCCGGACGATCTTGTGGCGGATGACGTCGTCGGCCAGGCGCAGGGTCCGGTCGAGCTCGTCGAGGGCGGACGGCTCCGCCGAGACCTCGAGGAGGACGTAGGAGCCCTCCGCGCGGTGGCCGATCTCGTAGGCCAGCCGACGGCGGCCCCACTTGTCGACACGGTTGACGGTCCCCCCGCCGGCCTGGAGCAGCTCGGTGCTGCGGTTGACGACCGCCTGGATGGCGGACTCCTCCAGTGTGGGCTCGAGGATGAGCATGACGTCGTACGGTCGCATGAGCGAACCGTCACCTCCCTCCGGACCCGCCGACGTGGGCGGGGCCCCACGGTGGGGCAGGGTGGAATCGGGCCGTCATCGTAGGCCGGGTCCGCATGGGCCACAACCTACGCCGGGGGTGTGACAGCTACCCCGGGGCCCCTCGGTCACCCTGGCTCAGCCCTGGCCGCGTCGCCTTCGTCGAGTTGGCGACCCCGAGGTAGCCAACTCGACAAGAGCCCCGCAGCGAGGCCCAGCCCGGCCCTAGGCGTCGGGGCAGGACCCGTCCGGGAAGGAGAGGCGGGAGCCCGGGCCGATGCCCAGGGCGGGGAGGGCCCCCTGCTCCACCTCGAGGGCGTGGAGGAAGGGGGCGTCGGCGGCGTAGGTGGGGCAGGTGGCGCTGTCGGGCGGGCAGGGGTCCATGTCCCGGGCCGACACGAACGCCCCGTCGGCGTCGAAGAAGGCGATGGACAGCGGGATGCGGGTGTCCTGCATCGTGAACCGCGTCGTGGAGGGCTCGTCGAAGCGGAAGACCATCGCCTCGTAGCCCCGCAGGTCGTCCTGGTCGCTCAGCCCCGCTGGCGCTCCTCGAGCCGGGCCGCCAGGAGGGCGCACCACGTGCTGGCCGCGGCCCCCTCCGGCGAGATCCGGAAGGCCACCTCGTCGAACCCCTCCAGGGGCGACCGCGCCGCGTCGTCGCCCCTCGTCGCCGGCGGTCTCGGCGCCGGCGCCCGTGGTCGTCGACGGCGGGGCCAGCTCCGGGTCGTCGGGCCGGTTCGACCCGCGCACCACCAGGAACACGACGACGCCCAGGACGAGCAGCGTCCCGATGCGCCAGCGCCAGCGGGCCGGGATCACCCCGTCATGCTGGCAGCCCGCGCGCCTCCACCTCGAACCCCGCCTCGGGCTCGTAGGTCTCGTCGGGACCGGGGAAGGCGCCGGCCCGGACGTCGGCGGCGAAGGCGGCCACGGCGGCCGTCCCCTCCGCCCGCAGCGAGGCGTAGCGCCGGACGAAGCGGGGCAGCACGCGGTCCTCCAGCCCGAGCAGGTCGTGGAGCACGAGGACCTGGCCGTCGCACGCCGGGCCGGCGCCGATCCCGATGGTCGGCACGGGCACGGCCTCGGTCACCCGGCGGGCCACGGCGGCGGGCACCGCCTCCAGGACCACGGCGAACACGCCGGCGTCGACGAGCGCGAGGGCGTCCTCCACGAGCGCGTCGGCCGCCTCGGGGCGTCGGCCCTGCACCTTGAACCCGCCCAGGGCGTGGACCGACTGGGGGGTGAGGCCGAGGTGGCCCATCACGGGGATCTCGGCGTCGACCAGCGCCCGCACCATGTCGACCCGCTTGGCGCCGCCCTCCAGCTTCACCGCGGTGGCCCCGGCCCGGATCAACCGGGCGGCGTTGCGGACCGTGTCCTCGGCGGACACGTGGTAGCTCATCCACGGCAGGTCGGCCACGACGAGCGCCCGGGGCGCCGTGCGGGTCACGGCCGCGGTGTGGTGGACCATGTCGTCCACCGTCACGGACAGGGTGTCGTCGTAGCCGAGCACGACCATGGCGAGCGAGTCGCCGACCAGCAGCAGGTCGACGTCGGCGGCATCGGCCAGGCGGGCCGTGGGCGCGTCGTAGGCGGTGACCATGACGAGCGGCGGGGAGCCGGCGGACGCCTTGTGGCTCCGCACGGCCGGCACGGTGACGCGTGCGGGCACGGTTGTTCCTCCTACCGTCCAGCGCCCCGATGGCTGCCGGCGGCGGGGTCAGAGTACCCGAGCGGTAGCGTCCTCACCCGTGGCGCAGGAGACGGTCCGCTGCAGCAGCTGCGGCAGCGACGCCGCCGACGTGATCGACGTCCGGCGGGTCTACGTCACCCCGGCGGCGTGGGACACCGAGGAGCGGATCGAGGTCGTCGACGAGGTCGAGCACTGGTGCTTCCCGTGCCGCACCCACTACCCCCACGAGGAGGTCGGGGCCGGCGGCGGGTCAGCTCCCGGGCCCGTCGGCGATCCGGCGTAGGCGCTTCAGCGACTCGACGTTCCGGAGCATGGTCAACCGCCGCAGCGGCCACGAGTCGATGGTCTTGGCCGGGCCCCCGGTGGGGACCTCCTCGATGAGCACCTCGCTCCGCCCGCCGTCCCGGGGCGAGACGGTGATGGTCACCCGGGCCCTCCCGGCGGGCCACGCACGCGCTTCGAGGACCACCTTCCGAGGTGGCTCGAAGGCGAGCAGCTTCGTCGAGTCCTTGATGGTGAGGGGGCCGACACCCACCTCGTGGTGGAAGCAGGAGCCCTCGGCCGGCCACGCGTCGTCCACGTCGCGGATGCGCTTGGCCCCCACCACCCAGTCGGCGTAGCGGCGACCGTCGGCCAGCACGGCGAACACCTGCTCCGGGGAGGACTCGAAGGGCAGCGTGGTCCGGGCGCCGGTCGCGGTCGGGTCCTCGCCCCCGCCGTCGGGGGCGGGGCCGTCGGTCACCGGGAGGCCGACTTCGGCGCCGAGCGGGCGCGCCCGGGAGCGACGAGGAAGACCCGGGCCAGGTGGTTCCACGAGCACACGGGGCACACCTCGACCACGTAGCAGGCGAGGTCGCTCTTCGCCGCGCCGACACCCCGGGCCACCTTGCGCAGCTCGGCGGCGCTGGTGACGCAGCGCCCCCGCGACGGCATGCGGGGGCCGAAGACGTAGGAGACGTGGACGAGGTCGGCGTCCTCGCAGATCGGGCACCGCTCCTCGGTCGGCTCGCCGACGTTGCGGGCCGCCCGGACGAGGTCGGGATGGGCGTCGCAGACGTCGTGGCGGCTCAGCCGGCCCTTCCGGAACGCGTTGATCCGCGAGCGCCGGGCCAGTCGGTAGTCGATCTCGCCGCGCGGCCCGGGCACCGGCGCAACGGTATCGCCGCTCCTGGAGCGGCGCGGGCGGATGGTCCCGGGTGGTCGGCAGGTGCGCAGCCGGTGCTCGGCGGGTGGCCGCCGGGCGAATAGTTGTCGTCGATATATCGAGCCGATATGTTGACGAGCGTGGTCGAGCTGGCGGTCCTGGGCGTGCTGCGGGAGGGGGACCTCCACGGCTACGAGCTGCGCAAGCGCTGTCCGCGAGCTGCTCGGCCCGGGCAGCTCCGTCTCGTTCGGCTCCCTCTATCCGGCCCTGGCCCGCCTCGAGCGCGACGGGCTGGTGCGGGAGGTCGAGCCCGACGAGACCGGCGGCACCCCCATCCCGATGACCGGGTCGCTGAGCGGCGAGCTGGCCGCCTTCCGGTCCCGGTCCCGGCGGCGCCCCCGCTCGGTCCGGGGGGCCCGCACCCGCAAGGTCTTCGGCCTCACGGCGGCGGGCGAGGCCCGCCTCCGCGACCTGGTGGCCGAGCCCGGCGAGGACGACCGGACCTTCGGCGTGAAGCTCGCCCTCTGCCGCTGGTGCGACCCCGCCACCCGGCTGGCCCTCTTCGAGCGGCGGCGGGCGACGCTGGTCGAGCGCCTGGCCGAGACCCGCACCACCACCGGCGCCAGCGGCGCCCTGGACCGCTACCGCCGCTCGCTGTTCGAGCGCGAGGCCGACGTCACCGAGCGCGACCTGGCCTGGCTCGACGGCCTCATCGCCGCCGAGCACGCATCCCCTGATCCCCGATCCCCGCAACCCTCGACCACCGGAGGACCTTCGGCATGAGCACGATCAAGCTGGCCATCGCCGGCATGGGCAACTGCGCGAGCTCGCTCCTGCAGGGCCTGACCTACTACAAGGACGCCGATCCCTCGGAGGAGGTGCCCGGGCTCATGCACGTCGAGCTCGGCGGCTACCACATCCGCGACATCGAGCTCGTCACCGCCTTCGACGTCGATGCCACGAAGGTGGGCATCGACGCCAGCAAGGCCATCTTCGCCGGGCAGAACAACACGGTCCGCTTCGCCCCCGTCGGCGAGCTCGGCGTGACGGTGCAGCGGGGCCCGACCCTCGACGGCTTCGGCAAGTACTACCGGGAGACCTGCGAGGAGAGCCCCCTCGAGCCCGTCGACGTGGCCGCCGAGCTGCGCCGGTTCGGGCGCCGAGGTCCTCGTCTCCTACCTCCCGGTGGGCTCCGAGGAGGCGCAGAAGCACTACGCCACCGCCTGCCTCGAGGCCGGCGTGGCCTTCGTCAACGCCATCCCCGTCTTCATCGCCAGCGACCCCGTGTGGGCCCAGCGGTTCACCGACGCCGGCGTGCCCATCGTCGGGGACGACATCAAGAGCCAGGTGGGCGCCACCATCGTCCACCGGATCCTCGCCCGGCTGTTCGAGGACCGCGGGATGGTCCTCGACCGCACCTACCAGCTGAACGTGGGCGGGAACATGGACTTCAAGAACATGCTCGAGCGCGACCGCCTGGAGTCGAAGAAGATCTCGAAGACCCAGGCCGTCACCAGCCAGCTCGACCACGGCATCACCGCCCGCGACGTGCACATCGGCCCGTCCGACCACGTGGCCTGGCTCGACGACCGCAAGTGGGCCTACATCCGCCTGGAGGGCCGCAACTTCGGCGACGTGCCCCTGAACATCGAGCTGAAGCTCGAGGTGTGGGACTCCCCCAACTCGGCCGGCGTCATCATCGACGCGCTGCGCTGCGCCAAGGTGGCCCTCGACCGCGGCATCGGCGGTCCGCTGCTCGGCCCGTCGGCCTACTTCATGAAGTCCCCGCCGGTGCAGTACCGCGACGAGGAGGCCCACAAGCTGGTCGAGGCCTTCGCCGCCGCCGCCGCCGCCGGCGACGTCGCCGCCCCCACGGCTTAGGCCCACCCGGAACCCGGGCGGCGGCCTCGCCGCCCGGGTCCAGACTGCGGAGGTGCCCCCCGGCCCGCCGCTCCTGACGCGGCGCTTCGTCCTCGTCACCGTCGCCGCCCTCGCCTACTTCGTCGGGCTCGGCGTCCTCGTCCCCGTCGTCCCCCTCGTCGTCGAGCGCGAGCTCGGGGGCGGTGGCGTCGCCGTCGGCGTGGCCGTCGGGGCGTTCAGCCTCACCGCCGCCATCCTCCGGCCGTGGGCCGGCCTGCTGGGCGACCGCTCGGGCCGCCGCCTCCTCATGGTCGGCGGCTCCGTCGTCCTCGCCGCCGTCGTGGCCGCCTACACGCTCGCCGACGGTCTCGCCGCGCTGGTGGTCCTCCGGGTCCTGACCGGCGTGGGCGAGGCCGCCGTGTTCGTGGGCGCGGCCACCGCGGTGCAGGACCTGGCCCCGCCGAGCCGTCGGGGCGAGGCGGCCAGCTACTTCTCCGTCGCCGTCTACGGCGGCCTGGCCCTCGGGCCGGCGCTCGGCGAGGCGGTGCTCGACGGCGCCGGGGCCGATGCCGCGTGGCTCGTGTCGGCCGGGTTCTGCCTCGCCGCCGCCGTGCTCGGGTGGTGGACGCCCCCCTTCCCACCCGGGGAGACCGGCGGGCGGGTGCCCGGTCGTCGGCCCTCGCTCCTCCACGCCGCCGGGCTCGGGCCGGGCATGGTGCTCGGCCTCTCGCTGATCGGCTTCGCCGGCTTCACCACCTTCGTGCCGCTCTACGTGGACGAGGTCGGAGCGGGCAGCTCGGGGGCGGTGTTCTCCACCTTCGCCGTGCTCGTGCTGGCCGTGCGGATCTTCGGCGCCCGCATCCCCGACCGGGCCGGGCCGGTGCGGGTGGCCTCGACGGCGCTCGGCCTGCTGAGCCTCGGGCTGGCGACGCTGGCCGTCCTGCGCTCGGCCGCCGGGCTCTACGGGGGGACGGCGCTGTTCGCGCTCGGCACGTCGCTGCTCTACCCGTCGCTGATGCGCCTGGTGGTCGACGCCACGCCGACCGCGGAGCGCAGCTCGGCAGTGGCCACGTTCTCCATCTTCTTCGACCTCTCACAGGGCATCGGCGCCCCCGCGCTCGGCGTGGTGGTGGCCCTCGCTTCCGAGCCGGCCGCGTTCGCCGTCGGCGCCGCCCTGCAGCTCGCGGCGCTGGCCCTCCTGCGCACCAAGGTGGCGGACCGGGCCGAGCGGGCGGCGGCCGGCCTCGCCGCCTAGGTGTCGAGGGCCGTGCCGGTCCTCCACCAGTCGAGGAGGAGGCGACCGGCCTCCTCCTTGCCCAGGGGGCCCTGCTCGATCCGCAGGTCCTTCAAGAAGGCCATGGCCCTCCCGACGTCCGGCCCGGGGCCGATCCCGAGGAGCTCCATGACCTCGTTGCCGTCGAGGTCGGGTCGCAGGGCGGCCAGCTGCTCGGACTCCTCGAGGGCGGCGATCCGCGCCTCCAGGCCGTCCATGCGGGCGGCCAGCTCGGCCGCCTTGCGGCGGTTGCGGGTGGTGCAGTCGGCCCGGGTCAGGTCGTTCAGCTTCTGGAGCAACGGCCCCGCATCCCGGGCGTAGCGGCGCACGGCGCTGTCGGTCCAGCCCCCGTCCCCCTCGTCGTAGCCGTGGAAGCGCAGGTGCAGCTCGACCAGCCGGCTCACCTGCTCGATGTCGTCGGCCGAGTAGCGCAACGCCGTCATCCGCTCGCGGGCCATGCGGGCGCCGACCACCTCGTGGTGGTGGAAGGTGACCTTGCCGCCGGGCTCGAAGGAACGGGTCTTCGGCTTGCCGATGTCGTGGAGCAGGGCGGCCAGCCGCAGGATCCGGTCGGCCGGCGCCCGCTCCACCACCGCGATCGTGTGGGCCAGCACGTCCTTGTGCCGGTGGCCGGGGTCCTGGGCCACCGCCAGCGCCGGCAGCTCGGGGAGGAACCCGGCCGCCAGCCCCGTGTCGACCAGGAACCAGAGCCCGGTGCCGGGGCGCTCGACCACGACCAGGCGGTCGAGCTCGTCGCGGATGCGCTCGGCCGACACGATCTCCAGGCGGTCGTGCATGGCCCGGACGGCGGCCACCAGGTCGGCGTCGGGCGTCAGGTCGTACCCGGCGATGAAGCGGGCGGCCCGCAGCATCCGGAGGGGGTCGTCCGAGAACGACGTCTCCGGGTCGAGGGGGGTGCGGAGGCGCCCGGCGGCCAGGTCGGCAGCGCCCTCGAAGGGGTCGATCAGGGCCACGCCCTCGGGCGCCGCCCCCGGCGACAGGCGCAGGGCCATGGCGTTGACGGTGAAGTCACGGCGGGAGAGGTCGGCCTCGATGGCGTCGGCGAAGCGCACCTCGGGCTTGCGGCTGTCGGGCCGGTAGGCCTCGGCCCGGTGGGTGGTGATCTCGAGGGTGCGGCCGCCCACCGTGCACCCGATGGTCCCGAAGCGCTTGCCCTGCAACCAGACCGACTCGGCCATCGGGCGCACGAGCGCCTCGATCTCGTCGGGGAGGGCGTCGGTGGTGAGGTCGATGTCTCGATGGAGCGTCGCGCCCGAGGAGCAAGTCCCGGACGGTGCCGCCCACCAGGTAGAGGCGGTGACCGGCCGCCTCGAAGCGCTCGGCCACCGGCGCGAGCTCGGCGAACACGGCCGCCAGCCGCTCGGGGACCACGCGGCCACCCTACGGGGAGGACCAGCCACGGGACGGCGAGGGGGCGCCGGTAGCGTGCCCCCTGGATGGCGCGTTCTGACGTCGTGCGCCGGGGTCCCGAGCGGTTGCGGGTCGGCACCTGGCGGGTCGGGTCCCACGTGGGCTACCTCGCCCCCGTGGGCGAGGTCCCGCCGCCCACCGCCGCCATGGTCCGGCACTGCTGCGACCTGCTGGCCGCTCGCGGCTTCGGCGAGGTGCTGACCGGTGCGCTGTCGCCCGTCGAGCAACGGGGCTTCCTCGACGCCGGGTTCACCGTGCGGGAGCCCCTTCACCTCCTCGTCCACGACCTGACCGACCTCCCGCCGGGTCCCCCCGCGCCGCTGCGGCGGGCCCGGCCGGCCGATCGGCCCACGGTGCTCGCCGTCGACGGCGCCGCCTTCCCGCCGTTCTGGCGACTCGATGCCGAGGGCCTGGCGGACGCGCTGGCGGCCACGCCCACCAGTCGCTTCCGGGTGGCGGCCCCCGACGGCGTGGTGGGCTACGCCATCGTCGGTCGCGCCGCCCGCCGGGGCTACGTGCAGCGCCTGGCGGTCGCCCCCGAGCTCCAGGGGGCGGGGCTGGGGCGGGCGCTGCTGGTCGACGGCCTCCGGTGGCTCCGGCGGCGGGGCGCGGCCCGGGCCGTCGTGAACACCCAGGTGGACAACGACCGCGCCCGACGCCTCTACGAGTCGCTCGGCTTCCGGATGGCGCCGAGCGGGCTGGCGGTGCTCGGTCGGAACCTCCAGGTGCCCGCCCCGGCGCAGTGAGGGCGACCGTCGCTGCCCTCCTGGCGGCGGTCGTGGCCGCAGGGCTGGCGATCGCACCGGCGGCCGGCGCCCAGGAGGACGCCCCCCGCGTGCGCCTGGCCACCACCACGCCCCCCGTGGAGCCGGACGGCCCCTTCACCCTCCACCTGCGCATCGACGGGGCGGAGCCGGCGGACGGCCTCGCCGTCCGCGTGGCCGTGCACCCGTGCATCTGCAACCGCGGCCGCCGTGCGTTCACCCGGGGCCTCGACCGGTCCGGCCTCGGGAGCCCCATCCGCGCCCCCGCTCGCTCCCCCTCGCCACCTTGCCGCCGCGAGGTCGACGGCAGCGTGACCGTCACCCTCCCGAGCGACGAGCTCGGCCTGCGCTCGACGGCCGCCGTCTACCCCATCACCGTCTCGCTCGACGGGCCCGATGGCGAGCTCGACCGCCTCCTCACCCACCTCGTGCGCCTGCCCGCCGGACCGGACCGCGACGCCACCCCGCTCTCCGTGGCCTGGGTCCAGCCCGTCGAGGCGGCGGCCGCCCTGCAGCCCGACGGTGACGTCGACCTCGAGCGGGACGGTCCCGCCCTCGAGTCGTTGGCCGCGGCGCTGGCGCGCTCCGACGTCCCCGTGACGCTCGCGCCCGCGCCGGAGACGCTCGACGCCATGGCCGAGGAGCGGCCGGAGGCGCTGTCCGACCTGCAGCGGGCCGCCCGCCAGCGGACGGTGCTGGCCCGCCCGTACGTCGACCCCGACGTCGAGGAGCTCGTGGCCACCGACCTCAGCACCGAGGTGCGCGAAGCCGTCGTCCGGGGGCGTGCCGCGCTGGTCACCCGTCTCCCCGACGTGGAGGTCGACGACCGCACCTGGTGGGCCGACGACCGGCTCGGCGAGCCGCGGCCTCACGGCGCTCCGTCTCCTCCCGACCGACCGCGTGGTGGTGGCCGAGGACCGCCTCGAGCCCCGGGACGACACGCCTCGGTTCACGCCCACCGCGCCCGTCACCGTCGCCGACGACGTGGACGGCTCGCTCCCCGCGGCCGTCCTCGACCCCGACCTCCAGGCCCACTTCGACCGGGACGACGACCCCGTGCTCGCGGCCGACCACCTGCTGGCCGACCTCTCCGTCCTCTACCTCGACGCGCCGGGGTTCGACCCCCGCGGTGTCGCGGTGGCACCGCCACGCGGCAGCCCGACCGACGCCGCGTTGGTGCGCGCCACGCTCGCGGGCCTGGGGGCGAACCCCCTGCTGCGCCCGGTCACCCTCGACGGGCTCTTCACCGGCGTGCCCGCCGAGGAGGTCGGGGGCGAGCCGGTCGAGCGCACGATGGCCGACCCGCCCGCGCCAATCGGCGAGCCGGACCCCACCCAGGTCCGCCGGCTGCGGCGGTCGGCGGACAGCCTGGCGCTCCTGTCCGGGCCGCTCGACCCGGAGGTCGACCTCGTGCGCCGCCTGCTCATCCTGTCCTCGGCCAGCGCCGCCGACGCCGACCGGCGCCGCCAGTACCTCGTCGGCGCCGCGGCCCGGGTGGCGGGACGGCGCGACAGCGTCGAGCTCGTCGACCCCGGCGGCTTCCGCCTCACGGCCCAGGAGGGGACGCTCCCCCTGACGTTGACGGCCGCGCCGCCCTTCCCCCTCCAGGTGTGCCTGCACCTGACCAGCGACAAGCTCGACTTCCTCGACGAGCCCGGCAGCTCGCCCGGGCGGTACGACGAGCCGCTGACGCTCTCGGCCGAGAACACGCCCGTCGAGGTGCGGGTCCGCGCCCGCACGCCGGGCGCCTTCCCCCTCGACGCCGAGGTGCGTTCGTGCGACGGGCAGCTGCAGCTCGGTGCCAACCGCACGATCACCGTGCGGGCCACCGCGCCGTCCGGCCTCGGCCTGATCCTGTCCGGCGGGGCGGGCGCGTTCCTGCTCGTGTGGTGGGCCCGCCACTGGCGGACCGTCCGGCGCCGCCGGCGCCTCGTCGCCGCGTCGGCGGGCTGATCGTCCCCTTTCGCTCAAGCTGCCGCCCGCGATGGCCGTTGAGTCCACGTGGTCCCCTGGCTGCTCAAGGCCGCCGTGGCGGGAGGCCTCGCGATCGGACTGGCGGTCGAGCTCGGCCGCCCGGCGGCGACCCGCCTCGAGCTGCGCGGCGTGGCCAGCGACGCCGCCAACCTGGCCGAGGAGCGCCTCGCCGACACCGGCAAGCCCCGCACGTCGCAGCGGGAGGCCCGGGCCGTGGTCGAGTCCGCCGGCGCCCAGCTGATCGGCTTCGAGGTGGACCCGCAGGGTCGCGTGGAGGTCCGGGTGGTCCGCCACGTCGAGCCGGTGGTGCTGGACGAGCTCTCGTCGGTGCACGACTGGTACGACGTCGAGATCGACGCCACCTCCAACGGGGTGCCCGGCACGTAGCGGAGGTCGCCGGGCCGTCACGTGCCTGAGCCGCACACCCGGGCCGGGGCGGACCCCCGGGTACGGTGGGGGCGGCGTGCCCGACGTCAGCCCTCCGCCCACTGGCCCCGCGCTGGCCCCCGACCGGCTGCTCGCCCGGCGCTACCGGCTCGTCCGGCGGCTGGCACGGGGGGGCATGGCCGAGGTCTGGGAGGCCGTCGACGAGATCCTGAGCCGCCCCGTGGCGGTGAAGATCCTCCTGCCCCACCTCGCCGCGGACGAGGCCTTCGTCACCCGCTTCCGGCGCGAGGCGGTGGCCGCGGCCCGCCTGAGCCACCCCCACATCGTGGCCGTCTTCGACACGTGGACCGACGACGGCTTCGAGGGCATCGTCATGGAGCTGGTGCGCGGCACGACGCTGCGGGCGGTCCTCGACGAGCAGGGGGTGCTGCCGCCCCGGCGGGTGGCGGCGGTGGGGGCGCAGGTGGCCGACGCCCTCGAGGTCGCCCACCGCGGTGGCCTCATCCACCGCGACGTGAAGCCCGGCAACATCCTCCTCACCGAGGACGGTCGGGTGCTCGTCACGGACTTCGGCATCGCCAAGGCCTCCGAGGCCACGTCCGACCTCACCGAGGTGGGCCAAGTGGTGGGCACGGCCAAGTACCTCTCGCCCGAGCAGGTGGAGGGCCGGCCCCTGGATCCCCGCTCCGACGTCTACGCCCTCGGCGTGGTCCTGTACGAAGCGGCCACCGGGCAGCCCCCGTTCGCCGCCGACAACGTCACGGCCACCGCGCTGGCCCGGCTCCACTCGCAACCGACGTGGCCCCGCGCCCTGCGGGCCGACGTCCCGCCCGCCCTCGAGACCATCGTCATGCAGGCCATGGCCCGCCGCCCGGACGACCGCTTCCCGACGGCGGCGGCGCTGCGCGACGCGCTCGAGCACGTCGACCTCCGCCCGCCGGGCATGCACGACACCACCGCCACCACCCGCCCCGACCCGACCGCCGCCTTCCCGGGCAGCGCCACCGCGGCCTACCCGGTGCCGGGCGCCGCGACCTACCCGGGCGCCACGACCTACGCGCCCGCCCCGGTGGCGGCGCCGGCGCGACCGGCCCCGCCGCGGACCGGCGATCGGCGGTCCTGGCCGGCCCTGGCGCTGCTGGTCGTGGTCGTCGCCGCCACCCTCGGCCTGGTCGGAGCGCTGCTGGGCCGCACCGAACCCGCCCGCGACCTGTTCTCCGGCACGCCCCTCGGTGGCGGGGACCCGCTCGACGTCACCGCGGTCACCGACTTCGACCCCCTCGGTCGCGGCGGCGAGCACCCCGAGCTGACGGCCAACGTGGACGACGGCGACCCGGCCACCCCCTGGACCACCGAGCAGTACAACAGCGAGCTCTCCTCGCTGAAGGAGGGCGTCGGGCTGGTGCTCACCCTCGCCTCGCCGTCGTCGGTCTCGGAGGTGGAGGTGACCACGGAGACCCAGGGGTGGGCGGCCGAGGTCTACGTGGCCGAGTCCCCCGCACCCGACCTGGCCGGCTGGGGCGAGCCCCGGGCGCAGGGCTCGGCGCTCTCCGGGAACCACACCTTCGACGTCGACGGTGCCGACGGCACGGCCGTCCTCGTCTGGCTCACCGACGTCGGCGACTCGGGCCGGGCCGTGCTCGGCGAGATCGAAGTGCGCGGCGACACCCGGTAGGGCGGGCCCGAGGGGTGCGGGCCCCGGACGCCGCCGCGCCCCTACGCTCCGCCCATCGCGCCGCCCCCGCCGCCCGGGCCCGAGCGCCCCGACGCCGACCTGGTGGCCGGCGCGCAGCAGGGCGATCGCGACGCGCTGGAGGCGCTCCTCCGCCGGCACCACGACCGCGTGGCCGCGCTGTGCACCCGCATGTGCGGGCCGAGCGACGCCCCTGACGCCACCCAGGAGGCCCTGCTGGCCGTGGTACGAGGGCTCCCCCGCTTCGACGGCCACGCCGCCTTCACCACCTGGCTCTACCGGGTGACGACCAACGCCTGCCTCGACGAGCTGCGACGGCGACAGCGACGGCCCCTCCCCGGGCTCGACGAGGAGCGCCCGATCGACGGACCGGCGGTCGGACCCGACCACGCCGCGGCGGTGGCCGCCCGGCTCGACGTGGACGCCGCCCTGTCCCGCCTGGCCCCGGAGTTCCGCGCCGCGGTGGTCCTCCGTGACCTGTGCGGGCTCGACTACGCCGAGATCGCCGAGGTCCTGCGCATCCCCCCGGGGACCGTCCGGTCGCGGATCGCCCGGGGTCGGGGTCAGCTGGCCGATCTGGTGGCCGGGAACCCGAGCGACCCCTCGCCACGTCCGAGTTCCCGACCATGAGCACCCCCTCCCACCTCGACGACGAGCAGCTGACCGCCCTCCAGGACGGGGACGGGACGGCTGACGAGCGCGCCCACCTGGCCGGCTGCTCCCGTTGCACCGAGCGATCCCAGGCGCTGACGGCGGTGGCCGCCCTGGTGGCGACTCCGCCGCCGGCCCCTTCCGACCAGGCCCGGGAGGCCGCGGTGGCCGCCGCGCTGGCCGGCGCCGACCGGCGGGTCGTGCCGCTGGCCCGCCGTCCACGACGGCAGGTCCCCGCCTGGTTGCTGCCCGCTGCTGCCGTGGTCGCCCTCCTCGCCCTGGTGGCGGCCGTGGTCCCCCAGCTGGGTGGTGGCGACGACAGCGACGGGGGCGACTCCGCGGCGTCGGTGAGCAGGGATCAGGCCGAGTCCGGATCCGAGGGCGACGACGCCGCCTCCGGGGACACCGGCGGTGCCGCATCGGAGGCGCCGGGGTTGCGCCGCTCGGCCCAGGCCGACCTGGGCGTGGTGGACGACGAGGGCGAGCTCGCCCGGCGGGTCGAGGAGGCCCTGGCCACCGAGGCGGCGGCCGACGCCGGGCCGGCGGCGAGCGACCCGTGCGTGGCGAGCCTCCTCGCCGCCGACCTCACGCTCGAGCCCCTGCGGCTCCGCGCCTCGCTGGTCTGGCGGGGGCAGCCGGCCGAGGTGCTGAGCGACGGGGCCCGGGCCGTCGTGGTGGCCGTCGGGGGCTGTGCCCGGCTGGCCGACGTCGACCTGCGCTGACCAGGTGACCAGGTCGCGGTCGCGGCGGGCGGCCCCCGGCGGTGTCGGGACCGGTCGGGCCACCCTGGGTAGGGTGCGTCCGTGGCCGTCTCCTCCGAGCAGCTCGCACGCGCCGACGACCAGGGTGCCGGGGCCGGGGAGGACTGGGCCAGCGCCACCGCCGATGCCATCGAGAAGGCGGTCCAGTCCGTCCGGGCCAAGACCGCCGATCCGCTCGAGCGGGTCGTCCGGCTCGTGGTCTACGGGCTGCTGGCCGGTGTCGTCGGGATCGCCATCGCCGTTCTCTTCGCCATCGGCGTCCGTCCGCGGTCTCATCGAGCTGATCGACCTGGTCTGGCAGCGGGAGGTCTGGCTCGCCTACCTGATCGTGGGCGGAATCTTTGTGCTCGCGGGCCTGTTCATCTGGACGAGGAGAACCGCCAAGAACGAAAAGGGTTGACGTTGACCGAGGTCCGCAACGTGGTGGTCGTGGGGTCTGGCCCCGCCGGCCTGACCGCAGCCATCTACACCGCCCGGGCCAACCTCGCCCCCCTCGTGATCGAGGGCGAGCTCTCGTCGACCACCGACCAGCCGGGCGGTCAGCTCATGCTGACGACGGAGGTCGAGAACTACCCCGGCTTCGTCGACGGGATCATGGGCCCGGACCTGATGGCCAACTTCCGGTCCCAGGCCGCCCGCTTCGGCGCCGAGTTCCGCACCGACAAGGTCACCCGCGTCGACCTCTCGTCCCGACCCTTCGGGCTCTGGGTGGGCGACCCGTCGGCGCCCGAGCCGTCGTTCCGGGCCTCGAGCGTCATCGTCGCCACCGGCGCCCAGTCGCTGATGCTCGGGCTGCCGGACGAGGAGCGGCTCCTGGGGCACGGCCTCTCCACCTGCGCCACCTGCGACGGCTTCTTCTTCCGCGGCCAGCGCATCGGTGTGGTCGGTGGTGGCGACTCGGCCATCGAGGAGGCCATCTTCCTGACCCGCTTCGCCGAGCGGGTCACGATCCTGCACCGCCGGGACCAGCTCCGGGCGTCGAAGATCATGCAGGAACGGGCGTTCAAGAACGACAAGATCGACTTCGTCTGGAACGTCCGGGTCTCGGAGCTGGTGGGCGGTTCGCGGCTCGAGGGCGTGGTCCTGGAGGACGTCACCACCGGGACCCGCTCCCCGCTCGAGCTCGGCGGCCTGTTCGTGGCCATCGGGCACCGCCCCAACACCGACCTGTTCCGCGAGGTGCTGGACGTGGACGATGCGGGGTACCTGGTGACCAGGCCGGAGAGCACGGCCACGAACATCCCGGGCGTCTTCGCCTGCGGGGACGTCCAGGACCACACCTACCGCCAGGCCATCACCGCCGCCGGCTCCGGCTGCATGGCCGCCATCGACGCCGAGCGGTGGCTCGAGGCCACCGGCGCCGCCCCGCCCGACATCGCCGAAACACCGACCGACTGGTGACCACCAGCGGACAAGGAGGAAGCATGGCCCCCACGACCGTCTCCGACGCCACCTTCGAGGAGGAGATCGGCGCCGCCACCGAGCCCGTGCTCGTCGACTTCTGGGCCGAGTGGTGCGGGCCCTGCAAGATGATCGCGCCGGTCCTCGAGGAGATCGCCGAGGAGTACGAGGGACGCCTGCGGGTCGTGAAGCTCAACGTCGACGACAACCCCCAGACCGCCCGTCGCTTCGACGTGATGAGCATCCCCACCCTGATCCTGTTCCAGGACGGCCAGCCCAAGAAGCGCATGGTGGGGGCCAAGGGCAAGAACGCCCTGTTGGGGGACCTCGCGGAGTTCGTGGCCTAGCGGCCGGGGGCATCTGTCCCTCGACGTCCGGTTCAGGCCGGCTCGACCCTGACCCTTCTCCCCAGGGTTGACCACATCCTGGGGATTCCAGCCGTCAGGTGGGGGTCGAGGGTGTCGACGCACCCTCGACCATCGCGCGATAGATGCGCTCGAGGTCGTCGAGGTCGGCGAACGCCACGACGATCCGACCTCGCTTCCCCTGCTCCTCCACCGTGACCCGGGTGGCGAGGTGCTCGGCCAGCAGGGTCTCCAGCTCGGCGAAGCCCGGCAGCCGCGGACCGCGCCCGAGCGGGGCGCGGCGGGGGTCGGCGTGGCGCCTCCCTCACGGGCCCGCACCGCCTCCTCGACCGCCCGCACCGAGAGGCCCTCGCGCACCGCCCGGGCGGCCAGCGCCTCCTGGAAGGCGGGGTCGCCGCTCCCGAGCAGGGCCCGGGCGTGGCCCGCGGTGAGGGTGCCCTCCACCAGGAACCGCTGGATGGGTGCGGGCAGCTGGAGGAGGCGCAGGGTGTTGCTCACCGCCGCCCGGCTGCGCCCGACCCGGGCCGCCAGCTGCTCGTGGGTGAGGGCGAAGTCCTCGAGCAGCTGGGCGTAGGCCGCCGCTTCCTCCAGGGGGTTGAGGTCGGCCCGGTGCAGGTTCTCCACCACGGCCTGCTCGAGCGAGGCCAGGTCGTCGGCCTGGCGCACGAGCACGGGGACGGTGACGAGGCCGGCCCGCTGGGCCGCCCGCCAGCGGCGCTCGCCGGCGATGAGCTCGTAGTCCCCGGGGCCGAGCTCCCGGACCAGCAGCGGCTGGAGGATCCCGAGCGCCGCCACCGAGGCGGTCAGCGAGGCCAGCGGCTCCTCGTCGAAGGTGCGCCGGGGCTGGCGGGGGTTGGGGCGCAGCCGGTCGACCGGGACCTCCCGCAGGGCCGGGCCCCCGGGCGCGGGGGCCGGGGCGGGCGCGGCCTCCGCCGGCAGCAGCGCCCCCAGGCCCCTACCGAGGCCGCGCTGGCCCACCACTCACCTCGAGCGCCAGCTCGCGGTAGGCCACAGCCCCACGCGAGGTCGGATCGAAGGTGGTGATCGGCTGCCCGAACGAGGGGGCTTCGGACAGCCGCACCACCCGGGGCACCACCACCCGGCACACCGCGTCGCCGAAGTGCTCGCGGACCTCGGCCACCACCTGCTCGGCCAGCTTCGTGCGGGCGTCGTACATCACCATCACGATGGTGCTGACCTCGAGTCGAGGGTTGAGGTTCCGCTGCACCAGCTGCACGTTGTGCATCAGCTGGCCGAGGCCCTCCAGGGCGTAGTACTCGCACTGGATCGGCACCAGCACCTCGCTGGCGGCGGCCAGGCCGTTGACCGTGAGCAGGTCGAGCGAGGGCGGGCAGTCGATCAACACGTAGTCGAAGGTGCCGAGGACGCCCTCCAGCGCCCGCCGCAGCCGCAGCTCGCGGCTGAAGGCGGGCACCAGCTCGATCGAGGCACCGGCCAGGTCGAGGGTGGCGGGGGCCACGAAGAGGTGGCGGACGGCCGACGGCTCGAGGCAGTCCTCGATGGGCACCTCGTGCAGGAGCACGTCGTACATCGACGGGGCGCCCTTGGCCGCCAGGGCCCGGGCGTCGACGCCGAGGCCGGTGGTGGCGTTGCCCTGGGGGTCGAGGTCGCAGACCAGCACCCGGTAGCCCAGCTCGGCCAGGCAGGCGCCCAGGTTGACGGCGGTGGTCGTCTTGCCCACGCCGCCCTTCTGGTTGGCCACCGCGAAGATGCGGGGGAGCGCCCGGGGGGTGGGTCCGACGACGGGGAGCGAGACCTCGCGGGCCTCGACGTCGGTCATGGGCCCCCATCCTGCCCGGGGCGGGCGCCCAAGGGAGGGACCACCCTCGTTCCACGTGGAACAGGGGCCCGGCGGGGCCCCTGTTCCACGTGGAACGTCACCAGAGCGGGCGCTTGGCCGGGAGGCCGGCCTTCCGGGGGTAGCGGGCCGGACAGGGCGTGACCTGCACCAGGACGGCCAGGCGCGGGCGGCCCGGGGCGCTGCTCGGGCGCCCCGAGGCCCAGGTGGGCGAGTCCGGCCTCGTCCCAGCGATCGGACCGCCCGCCGGGGGGCTCGCTCACGACCAGGGCGCCGCCGGCGCGCAGCAGGGGGGCGGCGCACTCCGCCGTCACCGCCGGCGGGCCGAAGCTCCGGGCGGTCACGGCGTCGGCCCGGGCCCGCTCCCCGGGCGTGCGCCCCAGGTCCTCGGCCCGCAGCTGGCGCACCCGCACCCGGTCGGCCAGGTCGAGGGCGTCGACGGCCCGCTCGAGGAACGCCGCCCGGCGGGCGCCGGTCTCCACGAGCTCCCAGCGCCAGGACGGCAGGGCGGTGGCCACCACGAGGCCGGGGATGCCGCCGCCCGTCCCCAGGTCGACCCCGAGGCCCGGGGGGCGGTCGGACAGGGGGGCGACGAAGGCGGTGGCGTGCTCGCGCTGGGCCTCGACGGGGCCCGGACCCAGGAACCCGAGGTCCCGGGCCTCGGCCAGCACGGCGCCCAGGGCGTCGTCCCGGCCGGCGCTCGCGCTAGTCGCCGGCGTCGGCCTCGGCGTGCAGCACGACGCGGCGGCGGGGCTCCTCGCCCTCGGAGGTCGTGCGGAGGCCGTCGATGGCGTTGGCGGTGTCGTGCACCACCTTGCGGTCGGCGGCGTTCATGGGCTCCATGGCCGTGGCCTGGCCGCTCTCGAGCACCGTCTCCGCCACCTGCTGGGTGAAGCGCTCGAGCGCCTCCCGCCGTCGGGCCCGGTAGCCGGCCACGTCGACGTGGACCCGGATGTTGCGCCCGCCCGGCTCGACCCGGCTGGTGACGGTGCGGGTCAGCTCCTGGACGGCGCCCAGCGTGGCCCCCTTCGGGCCCACGAGCAGGCCGAGGTCGCTGCCCTCGACCCGCACCTCGATGGTGTCGACGTCGAGCTCGGCCACGGAGGTCGTGCCGTCCACGCCGAAGGCGTCGACCAGGCCCCGCACGAAGTCGCTGGCGGCGGCGCCCACGTCGGCCGCCGAGGCCGGCTCCACGTCGTCGTCCCTCGGGTCGTCGGCGCTCACGGCCGCCGCCTCGCGAGCCGGCTCCCGTCGCGGGGCCCGTCGGGGTGCGGCCTCGCTCCCCCCACGACCACCGCCGCGGCCGCCACCGTCGCCCGCGGAAGCAGCGGCCTTGGGTGCGTCCTTGTCCTTGTCACGGCCGCTGCGCTTCCGGCGCTCGCGGCGGTCCACCTTGGGCGGCGGCGTGGTGGGACGGACACGGGCCCGCACCCGGGCCTCCTGGCGCAGGCGCCCGAAGAGGCCGCTGCGGGCATCGGCCACCACCTCGAACTCGGCATCGGCCTCGTCCACACCCAGTTGGTCGAGCGCTGCATCCTTGGCCTCCTCGACCGAGCGGCCGGTCGTCTCCACCCACTCCACGTCACTTCCTCTTCCGTTTGCGGTTGCGGGACCGGGCGCCGGATCCCGCCGGCGTCCCGGAGCGCCGGGCGCCGTTCGCCGGGGGGCGGGCGCCCGCCGGCGCCGTTCCCGCTGGGGCCCTTGCCACCCCCGGTCGCCTTGCGGCTTCGACTTCGGGTCTCCGGTGGGCTTCAGGGCGTCGCCGGGCTTGGCCTTCGACTTCGGCTCCTTCGGCGTGGCCTCGGCCTCCCGGACCCCGCTCACGGCGGGCGTGGCATCGTGGCTGTACTCGAGCTTCGTGACCAGCGCCTGCTGGCCCACCCGGACCAGGTTCGACACGGCGAAGTAGATGACGACGCCGGCCGGGAGGCTGATCGAGATCGGGATGAAGATGAACGGCAGGATCTTCCCGATCATCTGCTGCTGGGGGTTGGCGCTGGCGTTCGGGTTGCGCCCCTGGACCTGGCGCTGCTGCACGAAGCTGGTGACCACCACGATCCCGACGAGGAGGATGTAGGGGATGGCCACCACGAGGCCCCGGTCCTGGAGCTCCTCGAGGGCGGACTTCGACAAGTCCATCCCGAAGGACATCATCTTGTTCTCGGTGGTGAGGTCCTTGTAGAGCGCCGAGTCGTGGCTGAGGTAGGCCGGGTCGAAGGTCCCGTCCTCCGTCTTCGTGAGCCCGCTGCAGGACCCGGTAGAGCACGATGAACACGGGCATCTGCAGCAGGAGCGGCAGGCACGAGCTGAACGGGTTGACGTTGTTGGCCTTGTAGAAGGCCATCATCTCCCGGTTGAGGGCCTCGCGGTCGTCCTTGTGCTTGGCCTGGAGCTTCTTCATCTCCGGCTGCAGGCGCTGCATCCGGATCATCGACCGCGTGCTCTTGATGGCCAGCGGCGAGAGCACCAGCATCACCGCGAGGGTGAAGAGGATGATGGCGCCGCCGTACGACGGCCAGATGTCGTAGAAGAACGCCAGGACGTCGGCGAGGAACTGGAACACCTAGGCCTCCCCGACCGAACCGGGGACGGGGTCGACGCCCACGCCCGCCCAGGGGTGGCAGCGCAGCAACCGGCGGGCGGCGAGGGCCCCGCCCCGCAGCGCCCCGTGCCGCTCGACGGCTTCGAGGGCGTAGGCCGAGCACGTGGGCTCGTAGCGGCACGGCGACGGGCGGCTGGCCGTGACCAGTCGGTAGCCCCGGATGGCGCCGGCGGCGAGGCGGGCCACGGGGCTCACGGCCGGTCCCCCGCGGTGCGTGCGCCGGCGATCGTTGCAGCAGCAGCGACTTCCTGGCGCAACTCGGCAGAGGAGACATCGGGGGCGCCCCGGTAGGCGACGAGGTAGGCCCCGGGCGCCAGCTCGGTGGCCAGGTCGGCGACGACGGCGCGGAGCTGGCGCCGCAGCCGGTTGCGGGCCACGGCGGACCCCACCCGGCGGCCGACGGCGAAGGCGACCCGCGGCGGCGTGCCCTCGTCCCCCTCGGGGACCCAGGTCACCCGCACCGGGCCGGCGTGGCCTCGGCGGCCGGTCCGCAGGGCGGTGAAGGTGGCGCGATCACGGATCCGCCACGCCGCCGCCACGTCCGCGCTCAAGCGGACAGGCGCGCGCGGCCCTTGCGCCGGCGGGAAGCCAGGATGGCCCGCCCCGCTCGGGTGGACATCCGGTGGCGGAACCCGTGGTTCTTCGCGCGCTTGCGGTTGTTCGGCTGAAACGTGCGCTTCACGTCGTGTTCCTCCTCGCAGAAGCGCGCCGGGCGCAGAGGGCGCGCCAGCGCTGGCCAGGGTACTCCACCGCCCGTCGGCTCCCGCACCCCGCGAGGGCCTTCCGTTGCGCCCGGGTTTGGCCCGGATCGGGGGAAACGGGGCCTTGCGTCGGGAGTGCGGCCCGGTGCTACGGTCCGCCAGTCGCCCTGCCGACGCCCTCCGATGCGGGGGCACGGTCCGGACGGGCGGCCCGCACCACGCCGCAGCTGGGGCCTCCTGTTCTGGGAGGAACGCGACCTCCCGTCGTCCACAGGTGTGGATGGTGTTGTGGACCTCGCGGGGATGTCGGGATCTGAGGCGGAGGGCAGGCGGCCCGTGAACGAGGCGGAACGGTTGTGGACGACGTGCACCGAGGCGCTGCGCGGGTCGGTGGCGGAGTCCACCTGGCGCAGTTGCTTCGCTTCGGCCACACCCCTCGACCTCCGTGACGAGCGCCTCGTGGTGGCCGTGCCCAGCACCATCGTCCGCGAGCGCATCAGCAGCCGCTTCGCCCCTGATCTCGACCGGGCGCTCACCGAGGAGGGTGGCAAGCCCATGGCCCTCGAGCTCGTCGTGGTGCCCGACGCCGACGTGGAGGACGACCTGACCGTGCTCGACCTCACTGCACCGGACCCCACCTTCGCGGTCGACCCGCTGGGCGGCGACGGGGCCGGGCCCGACCCCGTCATCGACCCCGACTCCCCCCGCTCCCGCTTCCTCCGGGACGCACCCGCCGCGGCGCGGTACACGTTCGAGGCCTTCGTCACCGGCGACTCCAACCGCTTCGCCCACGCCGCGGCCATGGCCGTCGGCGAGAAGCCGGCCGACGCCTACAACCCCCTCTTCATCTACGGCGTCGCCGGGCTGGGCAAGACCCACCTCCTCCACGCCATCGGCGATCTCGTCACCCGGATCTACCCGAGCTCGCGCGTCCGCTACGTCTCACTCGAACAATTCATGAACGAGTTCGTCGACTCCATCCGAAGTAATTCGGGAATGGAGTTCAAGCGTCGCTACCGGAACAACGACGTGCTCCTCGTCGACGACATCCAATTCATGGAAGGCAAGGAACGACTCCAGGAGGAGTTCTTCCACACGTTCAACGAGTGCTACGCCAGCGGCGGCCAGGTCGTCCTCAGCTCCGATCGCCCGCCGCGCGCCATCGCCACCCTCGAGGAGCGCCTCCGCAGCCGCTTCGAGGGCGGGCTCATCACCGACATCCAGCCGCCGGACCTCGAGACCCGCCTGGCCATCCTGCGGAAGAAGGCCGAGCCGCTCGCCGCTGAGATCCCCCCGGACGTCCTCGAGCTGATCGCCACGGCCATCACCAACAACATCCGCGAGCTCGAGGGGGCGCTCACCCGCGTGTCCGCCTTCGCCAGCCTCAACCGGGCCCCCCTCACCGAGGAGATGGCCCGCGTCGTGCTGAGCGACATCCTCAGCCACGCCCAGCCCCGACCCATCACGGCCAAGCGCATCATCGAGGCGACATCGAAGTTCTATGGCTACCCGGTCGAGGAGATCTGCGGACATAGCCGGGTCAAGCCACTGGTGACCGCTCGACAAGTTGGCATGTACGTCTGTCGGCAGCTGACGGAATTGAGCTACCCGGCCATCGCCCGCGAGTACGGGAACCGGGACCACACCACCGTGATGCACGCCGTCGACAAGATCGAGTCGCTGCTCCAGACCGACCGCCAGATCTACGACGAGGTGGCCCAGCTGATGAAGATCGTCCGCGCCGATGGCTGACCTGTGGGCAGGGCTGTGGCGCGGATGGGGAGGGCCCGTGCACAGTGGTCCCTGTTGCCCACACCTCATCCCCCGCCGCTCGAGCCGGCCACGGACCCCTGTGGCTGGCTGGGGACGCGCTGGGGGAGCCCACACCGGGTGCCACCAGGGAGAACCCCCACTTCTCCCCAATCCCCAGTACTACCTCCATCACTACAGATCCATACCTGTAAAGAGGAAGAGAAGAAGCCGTGGAGTTCCGCTGCGAACGCGACGCCCTCGCTGATGCCCTCGGCACCGCCACCCGCGCGGTGGCGACCAGGGGTGGGAGCCTGGCCGTCCTGTCGGGCGTGAAGGTCGAGCTGTCCGGTGACCACCTGGTGGTGACCGGCAGCGACCTCGATCTCACCATCGCCGCCTCGTCGGAGGTGGGGGGGCGGGAGGACGGCGTCTTCGTGGCCCCGGCCCGGCTCCTGAACGACATCGTGCGGGCCCTCGAGCCCGGCGCGGTGACCGTGGCGGCCGACGGCGAGGAGGCCCGGATCTCCTCGGGGCGGTCGTCGTTCACGGTGCGGCTCCTGCCGGCGGACGACTTCCCCCGGCTGCCCGAGCCGGCCGGCGAGCAGGTGACCCTGGCCGCCGCCGCGCTGGCCGAGGCGCTGCGCCAGGTGGTGCGGGCGGCCAGCAGCGACGACGCCCGGCCGATCCTCACGGGTGTGCTCCTCGCCGCCGAGGGCGACGGCCTGCGCCTGGTGGCCACGGACAGCTACCGGCTGGCGGTCCGGGACCTGTCGGGCGCCTCCGTGCTGGCCGAAGGCCAGGCGGTCCTGGTGCCGTCCCGGGCACTGGGGGAGCTGGCCCGGCTCCTCGGCGGGGTCGAGGAGGCGACCCTGCGGTTGGGGGAGCGGGACGCCACCGTCGAGGTGGGGACGGCCCGGCTGACGACCCGGCTCATCGAGGGCGAGTTCCCGAACTACCGCCAGCTCATCCCCAGCGCCCAGCCGAACCGCGTGATCGTCGGCCGCGAGCCGCTCCTCGACGCGCTGCGACGGGTGCGCCTGCTGGCCCGGGAGGCGACGCCGGTGCGCATCACGCTGCGCCCGGACGGGATCGAGCTCATGGCCGTGACCCAGGACGTGGGCGAGGCCCACGAGGACCTGGACGCCAAGTACGAGGGGAGCGAGATGGTCATCGCGTTCAACCCCGACTACCTGGCCGAGGGGGTGGAGGCGGTGCCCGGCGACGAGGTGGCGATCGAGACGGTCGACGCCCTGAAGCCGGCCGTCATCCGCAGCGGCGAGGGCGGAGACTTCCTGTACCTGCTCATGCCCGTGCGGGTTTCCTAGGAGACGTGCCGGGCACCACGACGCTGGCTCGCCTGGAGCTGCGGGCGTTCCGGAACTACGAGGCGGCGGACCTCGAGCCGGCACCCGGCCTGACCGTGGTCACGGGCGGCAACGGCGAGGGGAAGACGAACCTCCTCGAGGCGGTCGGGTGGTTGGCCACGTTGTCGTCGTTCCGGGGGGCGCCCGGTGAGGCGCTGGTGCGGGAGGGCGACGAGCGGGCCGTCCTGCGGGCGTCGGTCGTGCGCACCGAGGCCGAGGGGTCGGCGAGGACCACGCTCGTGGAGGCGGAGCTCACCCGCACGGGACGGGACCGCGTGCTCGTGAACCGCGCACCGTTGCGGCGGAGCCGTGACCTCCTCGGGACCGTGCGCACCACCGTCTTCTCCCCGGACGACCTGGCGTTGGTGAAGGGCGGGCCAGGGGAGCGGCGGCGGTTCCTCGACGACCTCCTGGTGGCCTGTGCCCCCCGCCACGCGGCGACCCGGGCCGATCTCGAGCGGGTCCTGCGCCAGCGGGGCGCGCTGTTGCGGTCCTCCGGCGGCCGGGCCTCGCCCGACGTCGTGACCACGCTCGACGTGTGGGACGCCAAGCTCACCGAGCTCGGCGAGGCGCTCGGTCTGGCCCGGTCCCGACTCGTCGAGCGCCTCACCCCGCTGGTGGCCGCCGCCCATGCGGACGTGGGCGGGGCCGAGGCGGGCGAGGTGGGCCTGGTGTACGCGCCGCACTGGCGGGAGGGCGGCCTGGCCGCGGCGCTGGCCGCGGTCGCGGGTGGAGGACCTCCGGCGCGGGGTCACGACGGTGGGACCGCACCGCGACGACGTCGACGTGCTCCTCGAGCGCCGACCGGCGCGGACGCACGCCTCCCAGGGCGAGCAGCGGTCGCTGGCGCTGGCCCTGCGGTTGGCCGGCCACCACCTCGTGGCCGAGGTCACGGGGGCGTGGCCCGTGCTGCTCCTCGACGACGTGTTCTCGGAGCTCGACGCGGCCCGCGCGGCGGCGCTGCTGCGGGCCCTCCCCGCCGGCCAGGCGCTCCTCACCACGGCGGTGGGCCTGCCGCCCGGGACCACCCCCGAGCTGGTGGTCCGGGTGCGGGAGGGCCGGTTGCTGACCCCCGCCGGTGACCCGCCCGTGGGGGACGTCGGATGAGCCCCCGCGGGTGGCGGCCCGACGCCGAGCCGCCCGGGCCCCGGAAGGTGGGGGAGTCCCTGGACCGCGTGTCGCGCGGGCTGGGGCTGCCCCCGGCGTCGGCCACCGCCCGGCTCGTGCGGGCCTGGCCCGAGGTGGTGGGCGACGCGGTGGCCGCCCACACGACGCCGCGCTCGGGTGCGCGACGGGGTCCTGTCCCTCGCCGTGGACGACCCGGTGTGGGCGGCGCAGCTCCGGTGGCTCGAGGCGGACCTCCTCGCCCGCGTGGCCGAGGTCACGGGCCCCGGCGTGGTCGAGCGCATCACCTTGCACGTCCGCCGCTGAGCGGCCCGAACACGCACTGTGCGCAGAAGGGCTCAGGGGGTGAGCCCGAAGTGCGCGAAGAACGGCCCAGCGGCCGGGATTTCGGCCGGAACGGCTCGCTGAAGGGCCCCTGAGGTCAGCCTCGCTGTCACCCCCCGCTGGTAGACTGCATCCATCGTGATCCGCCCCCTCGACCTGCGCTCCCGGGCGCCCGGTCGGAGGCGAGATCGCCTGGTACCCCATCCCCCCCGAAGGGCGCGCCATGGCTGAGGATTCCTACGGCTCCAAGGACCTCCAGGTCCTCGAGGGCCTCGAGGCCGTGCGCAAGCGGCCGGGCATGTACATCGGCTCGACCGGGCTCAACGGCCTGCACCACCTGGTGTACGAGGTCGTCGACAACTCCGTCGACGAGGCCATGGCCGGCCACTGCACCCGCATCGACGTGACCCTCCTGGCCGACGGCGGCTGCCGCGTGGTCGACGACGGCCGCGGCATCCCCGTCGACCCCCACCCCCGCCTGAAGAAGTCGGGGGTCGAGGTCGCCCTCACCATGCTCCACGCCGGCGGCAAGTTCGGCGGCGGCGGCTACAAGGTCTCCGGCGGGCTCCACGGCGTCGGCGTGTCGGTGGTCAACGCGCTGTCGAGCCAGCTCGTGGCCGAGGTCGACCGCGACGGCAAGCACCATCGCATGGACTTCGCCAAGGGCGGCAAGCCCCAGGGGAAGCTCGAGGTCGTGGGCAAGGCGCCCCGCGGGCGCACGGGCACCACCATCAGCTTCTGGCCGGACCCGGACGTCTTCTCGTCCGAGGGCGTCGAGTTCCGGGCCCAGACGCTGCTCGAGCGGCTCCAGATGATGGCCTTCCTCAACAAGGGCCTCGAGATCCGCTTCGTCGACGAGCGCGAGGGCCACGACAACGAGCCCAAGGTCTACAAGTACAACGGCGGCATCGAGGACTTCGTCCGCCACCTGAACCACTCGAAGGAGGCGCTCTTCAAGCGGGTCGGCTACTACGCCGCCTCCGAGGAGAGCCAGGAGGTGGAGATCGCCTTCCAGTGGAACACCGGCTACCACGAGGGCCTGCACTCCTTCGCCAACGGCATCGCCACCAACGAGGGCGGCATGCACGAGGAGGGGTTCAAGAAGGCGCTGACCAACGCGGTCAACAAGTACGCCCGGGCCCGCTCGCTCCTCAAGGAGGGCAAGGACGACAACCTCCTCGGCGAGGACATCCGCGAGGGCCTGACGGCCATCGTCAGCGTGCGCCTGACCGACCCGCAGTTCGAGGGCCAGACCAAGTCGAAGCTCGGCAACGTGAGCATGCGCTCGCTGGTGGAGCGGGCCACCAACGAGAAGCTGGCGGAGTGGCTCGAGGAGCACCCCGCCGAGGCCCGCCAGGTGGTGCAGAAGAGCATCCAGGCGGCACGCGCCCGCGTGGCGGCCCGCCAGGCCCGGGCCGCCGCGCGCAAGTCGCCGCTCGAGGGCGCGGGCATGCCCGACAAGCTCCGCGACTGCACGTCACGCGACCCGCGCGAGTCCGAGCTGTTCGTGGTGGAGGGTGACTCCGCCGGCGGCTCGGCCATCCGGGCCCGCGACCCGCGGATCCAGGCGCTGCTCCCCATCCGGGGCAAGTTCCTCAACGTCGAGCGGGCCCGCATCGACAAGATGCTGAAGAACGCCGAGGTGGCCTCGATGGTCAAGGCCATCGGCGCCGGCATCGGCGACGACTTCGACATCGAGAAGGTCCGCTACCACAAGGTGATCATCGCTGCCGACGCCGACGTCGACGGCAGCCACATCCGCACGCTGCTGCTGACGTTCTTCTACCGGCAGATGCAGCCGCTGGTCGAAGCCGGCCTCGTCTACATCGCCCAGCCGCCGCTGTACGCGGTGACGGTGGGCAAGGAGAAGCAGTACCTCAAGGACGACGTCGCCCGTGAGCGCTTCCTGGCCGAGCACCCGGGCAAGCGCTACGAGTTCAACCGCCTGAAGGGCCTCGGCGAGATGAACTGGCAGGAGCTCGGCGAGACGACGATGGACCCGGCCCGGCGCACCCTGCTGCAGGTCACCGTGGAGGAGGCGGCGTTGGCCGACAACGTCATGAGCGTCCTCATGGGTGACGACGTGCAGCTGCGCAAGCACTTCATCGTGACGAACGCCGAAGGACGTGAGGTTCCTCGACGTATGAGCGAACGTCGAACGGCGGGCGGCGGCCCCATCGCGGGCATCGAGCCCATCGAGATCCAGGAGGAGATGGAGCGCTCGTTCCTCGAGTACTCCATGTCGGTCATCGTCAGCCGGGCCCTGCCCGACGCGCGCGACGGCCTCAAGCCGGTGCACCGCAAGATCCTCTACGCCATGCACGACATGGGGGCCCGCAGCGACCGCCCCCGGCTGAAGTGCGCGCGCGTCAGCGGCGACGTCATGGGGAAGTACCACCCCCACGGCGAGGGCGCCATCTACGACGCGCTCGTGCGCATGGCCCAGGACTTCAGCCTGCGCCACCCGCTCATCGACGGCCAGGGCAACTTCGGCTCCCCCGACGACCCGCCCGCCTCCCAGCGCTACACGGAGTGCCGGCTGGCGGCCATCGCCAACGTCCTCCTCGACGGCATCGACGAGGACACGGTCGACTTCATCGACAACTACTCGGGCGAGTTCACCGAGCCGGCCGTCCTCCCCGCCCGCTTCCCCAACCTCCTCGTCAACGGGAGCCAGGGGATCGCCGTGGGCATGGCCACCAACATCCCGCCCCACAACCTGGGCGAGGTCATCGACGCCACCACCCACCTCCTCGACAACCCCGACGCCACCCCCGACGACCTCATGCGCTTCGTCAAGGGTCCGGACTTCCCGACGGGTGCCCTCATCCTCGGGCGGGCCGGGATCCTCGACGCCTACCGCACCGGGCGCGGCTCCATCCGGGTGCGGGCCCGGGCCGAGATCGAGGAGCGCAAGAACGGCGCCACCTACATCACGGTCACCGAGCTGCCCTGGCAGGCGTCGCCGTCGGCCATCCTCAAGCGCATCGTCGAGCTGGTCGAGTCGAAGGAGCTCGACGGCATCGCCGATCTCAACGACGACTCGGCCGGTGACGACACCCGGCTCAGCATCAAGCTGAAGCGGGACGCCAACGCCAGCGTCGTGCTGAACAACCTGTTCAAGCACACCCCGCTGCAGACGAGCTTCGGCGTGAACATGGTCGCACTCGTCGACGGCATCCCCCGGACGCTCGACCTGCGCCAGGCGCTGGTGGCCTACGTCGACCACCAGGTCGAGGTCATCCGCCGGCGTTCGGAGTACCGCCTGCGCCAGGCCCAGGCCCGGGCCCACATCGTCGAGGGGCTGCTCCGCGCCCTCGACATGATCGACGAGATCATCGCCCTCATCCGGGCGTCGGACGACAAGGCCGCCGCCCGCGAGGGGCTCATGGCCGAGCCGTTCTCGTTCAGCGAGATCCAGGCCAACCACATCCTCGACATGCAGTTGTCGCGGCTGACCAGGCTGGGCCGGTCCGACCTCGAGTCGGAGATGGCCGAGCTGCGGGAGAAGATCGCCGACCTCGAGGCCATCCTGAGCGACGAGGGTCGCCTGCGCACCGTCATCAAGGAGGAGCTGGCCGAGGTGCGGGCGGAGTACGCCACGCCCCGCCGGGCCGAGATCACCTACGACCCCGGCGACATGGCCATCGAGGACCTCATCGACGACGAGGAGCTCGTCGTCACCATGACCAAGGCGGGCTACGTCAAGGCGACGCCGGCCACCTCCTTCCGCACCCAGGGGCGCGGTGGGCGCGGTGTCACGGGGGCACGCCTCAAGGAGGAGGACCTCGTCACCCGCCTCATCTCCACGTCGGCCCACGCCTACCTGTTGTTCTTCTCGAACACCGGCCGCGTGTACCGATTGAAGGCGCACGAGATCCCGGTCAAGGACCGCACCGCTCGGGGGACGGCCATCGTCAACCTGCTGCCGTTGGCGCCGGACGAGCGCATCCAGGCGGTGATCGACACGCGGGACTACGAGACCTCGCGGTTCCTGTTCTTCGCGACGAAGAAGGGCCAGGTCAAGAAGACCCGGTTCAGCGAGTACGACAAGTCGCGGCGCGAGGGCTTCGTGGCCATCAACCTGCGCGAGGGCGACGAGCTGGTGCGGGTGGTGCAGACCGGCGGCCAGGAGGACATGGTGCTCGTCACCAAGGCCGGCAACGCGCTGCGGTTCTCCGAGGAGAGCGTGCGGGCCACGGGGCGCGCGGCGTCAGGCGTCATCGGCATGCGCCTGCGGGCCGACGACGAGATCGTGTCGTGCGACGTGGCCCGGGACGACGCCGCCGTGCTCATCGTGACCACGGGCGGCTACGGCAAGCGCATCCAGCTCGACCGCTTCGCCCGCAAGGGCCGGGGCACGATGGGCGTGCGGGGCATCAAGGTCAGCGACCGCCGCGGTGGCGTGGCCGCCGCCTTCATGGTGGGACTCGACGACGAGATCTTCCTGATCTCCTCGGGGGGCCACACCGTCCGCACCGCGGTGCGGGACATCTCCTCCCAGGGTCGCGACGCCAGCGGCGTGCGGGTCATGACCCTCGGCGAGGACCAGACGGTGGCCGCGGTGGCGCCCGTCATGACCTCTGCGGTCGAGGCGGAGGAGCCCGAGTAGCGCACCGCACCCCCGCACCACCCCGCTTCCCCCCACAACCGGCGTGCTGGTGGAGGGTCGACGGTGGGGAACGGGCGGGAACGGGGGTCGGTCGTGCCCCTGGTGGCGCTGCTGGTGGTGGCCACGGGCGGGCTGTGCCTGGTCCTCGGCCGGCTCGGGGGCGTGGCGGTGGCCGCCGGCCGGGCCCGCACCGCGGCCGACGCCGCTGCGCTGGCCGGAGCGGCCGAGGGGGAGGACGCCGCCCGGGCGGTGGCCCGGGCCAACGGCGCCGAGCTGGTCGACGCCCGGCGGGACGGCGCCGCCTTCGTGGCCGAGGTGCGCGTGGCGGGGGAATCGGCGTCGGCCCGGGCCGAGGGCGTGGCCCCGGGCGGCGGGGGAGGGGCAGGGCGCGGGGGCCTGGTCCCCGAGCTGGTCACGGCCCTGTCCCGGGCCGAGGCGCTGCTCGGCGCACCGGTGCCGGTGACGTCGGGGTACCGCTCACCGGCGGCCCAGCGGGCGCTGTGGGCGGCTCGAGCGGGCAACCCGTACCCGGTGGCCCGTCCCGGGACGTCGGCCCACGAACGGGGTAGAGCGGTGGACGTGCCCCGATCAGTAGCCGAGCGGCTGGCCGGCGTGGGACCCCTGGTCGGCCTCTGTCGGCCGTTGCCGCGCACGGATCCCGTACACTTCGAGCCGTGCCGGCCGAGCGCCGAGGGGCCTTGAGCCTCTCCGACCCGCTGCCGCCCCCGCCCGTCGACACCGTCGACCGGCCACGGGTGCAGCCCTCCGCCCCCCCGCAGCCCGCCTCGAGCGGGTTCCGGGCCAAGCCGGCCGGCCCCCGCACGAGCCGTGTGGTGCTCCGGCGCGTCGACCCGTGGGCGGTGCTCAAGGTGTCGGCCCTGTTCTGGTTCAGCATGGTCCTGATCCTCCTGACCGCCGGCGTGCTGCTCTGGGCGGCGGCGGCCAGCGTCGGCCTGGTGAGCGGGATCGAGGACGCCATGGCCGGCTTCGGCTTCGAGGACTACGAGTTCCTCCCCGGCAAGATCCTCCGGGGCGCGGCCCTGATCGGCGTCGTCCTCTCCATCGCCGGCACCTTCGGCAACGTGCTCCTGGCCGTCCTCTACAACCTCATCAGCGACACGGTCGGCGGTCTGCGCCTGACGCTGTCCGAGGACGCGCCGACCACCTCGACCCGCATCTAGCGCGGCGGGGCGGCGATCCGCCGCTACAACGGGGGGATGGCGTCCAGCGGAGCCCTGAAGCAGCCCACCCTCGGACGCGTCCTCCTCGAGTCCCGTGCGGTGCTCGAGCTCGGCGCGTTCGCCGCCACCGTGCCCGCGCTGCAGCTGGCGCCGAAGGGCGACGGCCACCCGGTGCTGGTGTTGCCGGGTCTGGCCGCCTCGGACGAGTCGACCCGCCCCCTCCGGTGGTTCCTCCGCACCCGCGGCTACCACACCCACGGCTGGCGGCTGGGCCGCAACACCGGTCCCACCGCCCGCATCAGGGCCGGCCTCCGCGATCGGGTCCGGGCCATCGCCGACCAGCACGGCCGACGGATCAGTCTCGTGGGCTGGAGCCTGGGTGGCATCTACGCCCGGGAGATCGCCCGGCTCGCGCCCGACGCCGTGCGCCAGGTCATCACCCTGGGGAGCCCATTCCGCACGCTCGACGCGGATGCACCCCTCCGCGACACGCCGGGCGATGCCGACCACCGCGCCCGGGTGCGCCGGGACGTGGGCCGGGGCGCCGGGGGAGCGCTGACCGTGCCCACCACCGCCGTGTACACCAGGACCGACGGTGTGGTGCCCTGGCAGCTGTGCGTCGAGCGTCCCGGGCCCCGGCGCGAGAGCGTCGAGGTGCGGGGCAGCCACATCGGTCTCGGCCACAACCCCGCCGTGCTCGTCGTGGTGGCCGACCGGCTGGCCCAGCGGGAGGGCGAGTGGGCGCCCTTCAGCCCGCCGCCGGGGCTGGCGGCGCTGTTCCCCCGCGCCACCGTCGACGCCGCCTGACCACCGGCCGATGTCCCGCTGCCGTCCCGGCCGGCGTCCTCTACGCTGGACGCTCCACCCGGGGGCTATAGCTCAGTCGGTTAGAGCGCATCCCTGATAAGGATGAGGTCGCTGGTTCGATTCCAGCTAGCCCCACAGAGCCTCGTGAACGCCAGCGGACGGGGCACCCTGCGGGGGTGATCGGCGACACCGGCCGCAGGGGCAGGCCCTTCCCACCCGGCCGACTCCACGCGTAGAGTCGCCACGGGGCCGAACGCGAGCTGCGGGAGCCCCAGTTCGCGGGCTGCCGGCGTGAGGCAGGCGATGGGACCTCTGCGAGGGAGGCAACACCACCGACGGGCCCTCTCCCTGCTGGCGGTCCTTGCCCTCGCCGCGGCCGCCGGGCCCGGTCGGTCTCTTGCCCACACGGCGGGCGACCCAGGCGTCCCCGCCACGCGGTCCCTCTCCTCCCGCAGCCGCCGCCACCGGGGACGACCATGTCGACGAGCGACGAGGTCGTGGAGCGGATCCGCCACCGGGTGACCCCTGCCAGCGCCGGCGGCCTCGGCGCGTCCGACGACGCCTACCGGGCGGCCTTCGACGACGCCGGCTTCTCCCTCGCGTCGCCCGACGCCCGGGGCGACGGCCTCACGGTCTCCCTGGATTCGCTCCATCGCGGCGACCGGGCCGTCGGCCTCGACCCCGGCGGCTGGCAGGGCGACGAGAACGTCGCCCGGCGCGACGCGGCACCGGGGGTCACGGAGCAGGTGACTGCCCGCGACGGTGAGCTCGAGTGGGACGTGGTGCTCGACCGCCCGCTCCCCGGCGGGGGGGACCTCCGCGTGGAGGCCACGGTGGACGGGGCGCTGGGCGATCCTCAGCGGTCCGCGCACGAGCTCCGCTTCCGCCTGGCCGACGGTTCGGTCGTGCGGATGGGCGAGCTGGTGGTCGTCGACGCCACGGGGGCCGAGCTGCATCGCGCCCTGCCTTCGGTGACGGACGGCCGGCTGGCCCTCGACGTGCCCGCCGCCGTGCTCGCCTCTGCCGCCTACCCCCTCACCCTCGACCCAACGGTGGGGCCCGAGCGGGCGGTGGTCATGGCGCCCTTGGATCAGGCGGCGCCGGCGGCCGCCACCTTCCCTTCGAACGGCGAGGAGCCCGACACCACCCTCGTGGTGTGGGAGGACCGCCGCGGCGGCGACCAGTACGACATCCGGGCCGCCAGGGTGAGCCCCGATGGCGTCGTTCTCGACCCCGACGGCCTTCCCATCGCCTCCCAACCCGCCATCGACGAGCGTGACCCGGCCGTCACCTGGGTGCCGGGCTCCGGCTTCCTGGTGGTCTGGGAGCAGGAGGCATCGCCGGGGTCCTTGGACATCGACCTCTGGGCCGTGAGGGTCGGCCTGGGCGGCACCCTGACGGGGAGCGCCGTGACGGTGACCAACACCATCGCCGCGGAGACCGACCCCGCAGTCGCGTCGAACGGCGTGGGCGCGGTCGTCGTGTGGACCCTCCAGGGCGGCAACGTCACGGGCGCCCGGGTGAACGGCCTCGGGTCGGTCGAGGCCGTCGTCAGCGTCGGCGGCTCGGGCCCCAAGCGGCACCCGGCCATCGCCTGGAGCGGGAGCCGGTTCCTCGTGGTGTGGCAGTCGAACAGCACCGACATCCAGAGCGCCCGCCTGAGCAGCACCGGCGCGCTGGTATCGAACGTCACCATCTCGGTGGCGGCCGGCATCCAGAGCCGACCGCACCTGGCGTGGAACGGCAGCCGCTTCCTCGTGGCCTGGCAGGACACGAGGAACGGGCGGGACGAGATCTTCGCCGCCCGGGTCACGAACGGCGGGACGTTGGAGGATGCGGGAGGCTTCGCCATCACCACGGGGTCCTTCGGGCGCTTCTCCCCGGCGGTGGTGGCCACCGGGTCGGGCTTCGTGGTGGGGTGGGTGGACGGGCGGGAGACCCCGGAGTTCGACCTCTTCGCCGCCCGGGTGGCCAACGACGGGAGCGTGCTCGACCCGGAGGGGTTCGTCGTCTCCGCCGCCACGCGGAACCAGGTCGGTCCCGCCCTGGCACCGAGCGGGTCGGCCTCGCTCGTGGTCTGGACCGATGCACGGTGGGGCGAGGAGGACATCTACGGAGCGCGGGTCGGCTCGGCCGGCGCCGTGCTCGATCCCGCCGGCATCGCCGTCTCGACCGCCGCTCGCGCCCAGGTGGAGCCGGCGGTGGCCTTCGACGGCAGCAACGCCCTGGTCGCGTGGGAGCAGGGGATCACGGGGAGCAGGACGATCGGGGCCGTCCGGGTCGGCGCGGACGGCCGCATCCTGGACGACGCCGGGATCCCGCTCGCGGCGCCGGGCTACCGAACGGAGACCGATCCGGCCGTGGCCTGGAACGGGAGCTCATACCTGGTGGTGTGGGAGGCCGACGGCATCGAAGAGGACGCCGACATCTGGGCCGCCCGGGTCAGCGCCGGCGGCGGTCTGGTGGGGTCGCTGTTCCCGGTGACCAGCGTGGCCGGTAACGAGCGCGACCCGGCGGTGGCGTGGACGGGATCGTCCTTCCTCGTGGCGTGGGAGGACGACCGCAACGGCGTCGACGTCGACGTGTTCGCCAGCCGGGTGAGCTCCACCGGAACCGTCGCCGACGGGCCGGGGGGCCGGGCCGTGGCGACGGCTGCTGGTGACCAGGACGCGCCCGACGTGGGCGCCGACGGCGCCAACGGGATCGTCGTCTGGGAGGACGGGCGCACCGGGGACGGGAGCGGGGACATCAGGGCGGCGCGGGTGACCGCCAGCACCGGAACGGTCGGCACCTCCTTCGTCGTCTCGGGTGCCGACCACCGCCAGGACACCCCGGCGGTGGCCTGGAACGGGGCCCGGTACCTCGTGGCCTGGCGGGACGGCCGCGGGGGGTCGATCACGTCGAACGTCTTCGCCGCTCGGGTCACGGCCGCCGGCGCCGTCCAGGACACCAACGGCATCCCCGTCTCCACCGCTCCCCAGAACCAGGAGCTCCCCGACGTGGCCGCCAGCGGGAGCACCTTCCTGGTGGCCTGGCGGGACAACCGGGCCTCCGGCTACAACCTCTTCGGCACGACCGTGACCGACGCGGGCGCGGTCCAAGACAACGACGGCTTCCTGCTGTCCGGCTGGGGTGGGGACGAGGGAGGGCCTGCGCTCACGCGCCGGAGCGGGGGCTGGGGCCTCACCTACGACCGCCCGGTGACCGACTCCCGGGGCGTGCTCTTCCGCACGATCAGCGCCAAGTAGCTGGAACACCGCCCCCGTGCAGCCCACCGGGCCCTCACGGCGCGAGGTGCCGGACCTCGAGCGCCTGGGAGCGCTGTTCTCGAACGGCGCCGTCGGCGGCGTGGTCCTGACCGGCTTCCTGGTGACCACCGCACCCACGTAGGGCCCGCCGCCCTTCTGGGTAGAGCGCCCGTCAGCCGTTCGGTCACCAGGAGGAGACATGGGGATGATGCGCAAGATGTTCCGGGGCGCGGCCGTCGCCGGGCTGTTCAACATGGCCATGCGCGAGGCCCGCAAGCCGGAGAACCAGCGCAAGGCCAAGGAGCTCTACGAGCAGGCCCGCGCCCGGCGCACCAACCGGAGCCCGGCCTCCTGACCGCCCCCGCCACCGGGCTACGGTGACCGCCGTGGCCGTCGTCCGCATGCTCCGTCGAGCGCTGCTGGCGGCCGGCGTGGCCAGCCTGATCGCCGGGGTGCTGCGCCTCCGCGGCTCCGGCGGCGTCCCCCCGCAGACGGGCGGCTGGCGGGAGCTCTCCGGCCCCGACCTGCGGTAGTGCGGATCGCCGTCCTCGGCGCCGGCGCCGTCGGCTCCCGAGCCGTCCGGCAGCTGGCGTCGACGCCCAGCGTCGAGGCCGTCACCGTGGCCGACGCCGACCCGCGAGCGGCCGAGCGGTGCGTGGCCGCCATCGCCGACGAGCGGGTGGTCGAAGCCGATCCCGGTGAGGGCTGGGCCGCCGGGGCCGACGTGGGCGTGCTGGCCACGCCCCGTGGCGAGCACCGGGCCCGGGCCGAGCGCCTCCTCGAGCAGGGCACCGCCATCGTGTCGACCTCGGACGACCCGGACGACGTCACCGCCCTGCTGGACCTCGACGCCGAGGCTCGCGAGCGGGGGACGAGCGTCGTGGCCGGCGCCGCCTTCGCCCCCGGCCTCACGGACCTGCTGGCCGCCCACGCGGCGGCGTCGTTCGACGCGGTGGACGAGGTCCACGTGGCCAAGGCGGGGACGGGTGGGCCGGCCTGTGCTCGGGCCCACCACCGGGCCCTCCGGGGCGGCGAGGTCCGCGACTGGCGGGACGGGGCCTGGGTGCGCCGCCGGGCCGGCTCGGGGCGGGAGCTGTGCTGGTTCCCCGACCCCGTGGGGGCGGCCGACTGCTACCGGGCCGCCGTGCCCGACGCCCTCCTCCTCGTCCCGGCCTTCCCCGGCGTGCAGCGGGTGACGGGGCGGGTGGGCGCCAACCGGCGCGACCGCCTGACCTCCTGGCTGCCGATGCTGCGCCGTCCCCACCCCGAGGGCGCCACCGGCGCCGCCCGGGTCGAGGTCCGGGGGCGTCGCGGCACCGGTCGGGACACGGTCGTGCTCGGAGCCCTCGACCGCCCGGCGGTGGCCGCCGGGGCCGTGGCCGCCGTGGCCGCCGTGTGGGTGGCCGAGGGTCGCCTGCGCCGCCCGGGCGCAGCCGGCCTGGCCACCCTGGTGGAGCCCCTGCCGTTCCTCGTCGAGCTGGCCCGCCGGGGCGTGCGTGCCGCGGTCTTCGAAGGGGCGGCGCAGACGCCCTGACGTCGGCCTACTTGGAGAGAGGGTGATCGTCTGCGGGCAGTCGGTGACGGTCCCCTCGCCGCGGTAGTAGGTGCGGTCGACGTCGCGGTCCCATCGATCGTTCGAGTTCAGGTCGTCGTAGACGGTCCACGCGAAGTACGTCGGTGGGTCGTCGGTGAAGGGGAAGGGCTCGATGACGCCGTTCGCATCGCTCCTGAAGTAGAAGCCGTCGAACGAGAACGAACCGCCGTCGAGGTCGGCGTAGATCCAGGTCGCGAAGTCGCGGTTCGGGGCCAGCCCGGTGGTGCGCAGCTTCGATTCCGGCGTCGGCTGCCCGCCGAAGTCGACGATGGAGCACGTGGCCGTCGTCGTCGGGGTCGGCACCCCGGCGCCCGCCGGCACCACCCCCACGGCCCCGACGGTCACCGCCGAGGCGCCGAGCGCCAGCGCCGCCTTCGCCGCCCGCCGCCGCGCCGCCCGATTCCCGACCACTCCCGCGTGCGCCATGTCCTGCCTCCCCTGGACGTCTGATCTGACCGTATTCCTCATTCCAGGGCCGTGCCGATTGTCCGGTTCCGGTGACCAGCCATTGTGTTGGCAGGCGGGCCATGGTTGCGCCCGTCAAGCACCCTGAGCAGGGACGACGTGCTCCACCGCAGCCGAATCGCAACGGGTCCGCAACATTTCCGCTCAAGCCCTCGGCCGTTCCTGCCGTTGCTGTTCCGGGCAGCCGTAGGAGGGCGACAGACCAATGGGCATGGGCGAAACTGAACAGCGAGAGGCGATCGAGGAGCACCTTCCACTGGTGCGACACATCGTCTTCCAGGTGGCGGTGCACTTCCCCCGCCACGTCGATCGTGAGGAGCTGGCACGGGCGGGAGCGTTGGGCCTCGTGGAGGCCGCCCGCCGCTACGACGATTCGCGGGGGGTGCCGTTCCAGCGGTTCGCCGCCCAGCGCATCCGTGGCGCCATCCTCGACGCCGTGCGGGCGGCCGACTGGGCCCCCCGCTCGGTGCGGACGCTGGCCCGGACCCTCGAGTCCACGGCGCAGCAGTTGGCCAGCGACCTCGGGCGCACACCGTCGCCCGAGGAGATGGCCCAGGCCATGGAGACCACGCCGGAGCAGCTCCAGCGGCTCCAGGAGCGCATCCACCGCTCGGTCGTGCTGGCGCTCGACCACCGGGTGGCCGACGACGAGGACGAGGGCCTGACCCTCGGCGACACCGTCATCGACACGCGGCACCTGGAGCCGTCGGAGGAGCTCGAGCTCCGGGAGCTGCACGCGTACGTGCGGGACGCCGTCAGCCTGCTCCCCGAGCGGCACCGGCTGGTGATCATCGGGTACTTCCTCGAGGGGCGCACGTCGGCCGATCTGGCCCGCTTCCTCGGCGTGACGGAGTCCCGGGTGTCACAGCTCCGCTCGGAGGCGCTGGGGATGCTGAAGGAGGGCATCACGGCGCAGTTCGACGAGAACCCGCCGGAGCCGGAGCCGGCCTCGGGCACCGTGGTGGCCCGCCGCAAGGCGAACTTCGCGGCCGCCGTCGGCGCCACCAGCGCATGGAAGAGCCGGTTGGACGCCAGCGCCGTCGCCGTCTAGTCGAGCGAGCGATCTGAGGCCGAGGGGCCGCCGGTCCAGGGGACCGGCGGCCTTTCGGCTATCACGGAGCCGTGACGCGGACGGACCTCTCCACCTGGTTCGCCCGCCACGTCCCCCGGACCTGGTTCTCGGGGGCACCGCAGGTGCGGGTCGACCGGGACGAGATCGTCGTGGTGGGCGAGCTCACCGCTCCCGGGCCGGAGGCGGCCGGTCTCGGTGACCCTCGGGCCGCCGCGCTGGCCCGGGTCCACCGGTTCCGGGAGGAGACCCGGGACGTGCGCAGTCGCATCGCCGCCGAGGCGCAGCACCTCTTCGGGCGCAAGGTCTCGTGGGGCGCCACGTGCGACGGCACCACGGTGCTGTTCACCACCGTGTCCGTCCCGGTGATGACCCGGTTGCGCATGCCCGAGCGGGCCGTGCTCGACCTCCTCATGGAGGCGGGGGTGGCCCGCAGCCGGAGCGAGGCCCTGGCCTGGTGCGTCCGCATGGTGGCGGCCAACGAGGGCGAGTGGATCGAGGCCCTGCGCGACGCGCTCGACCGGGTGGCCGAGCTGCGTGAGTCCGGCCCCGGCGCCTAGCGCAGGACGTAGACCTGGTAGTCGACGACGGTGCCGTCGGACGAGCCGGTGGCCACGGCCTGAACCGTGTTGAGCCAGGCGTAGCGCTCGTCCCCCGTCTCGAACTGCGGCGCCGTCCGCAACGAGGCGCCGGCGTCGAGGCCGATGCCCGAGTAGCTCATGTACACGTCGGCCCCGTCGTCGGTGCGCAGCAGGACGCGCACGTCGAGCTTGAGGCTGCCGTCGGCCCGGGCCACGGCCCAGTCGGCGCTCGGACCCACCACCGTGCCGCGGAGGCGAGGCCCGGTGAAGGTGCCGCTGGTGACCTGCACGGTGATCCGGGTGCCCGCCGGGCCGCCCGGGATCATGCTCGGGATGGTCACGTCGAGGTGCAGGTCGAAGAGGTGCTCGACCGGCAGGGAGCTCTCGGCCATCAGGCGGCGACCTTCGCCGCGGCGGCCTCGTCGAGCTCCCCGTCGCCGGCGAAGCCCACCAGCTCCCTGGCCAGCTCGGCGGTGCGGTCGTCCTCGGCGCCCTCCGCGCCGAGGTGGCGCCGGGCGAACCGCAGCGCGACGAGGCCCTTGTGCACCCGCAGGCCGTCGGCCACGGCGGCCTCCTCGAGGAGGAGCGCCCCCGACACCGCGGCGACGATGGCCCCCGTCAGCCGCAGCGCGCCGGCCTCGGCGTGGTCCGGGTCGAAGGTGGGCAGCGACGCCACCCGTTGCTCGAGCCGGGCCCGGGCGGCAGCCACGGCGTCGACCGCGGCAGCGGTGAAGGCGGGAGCATCGGCCGCTGCCGCCAGCGCGGCGTCGATCCTGGCCAGGACCGCCTCGTGGGCGCCGTCGCGGCGGATGGACCGCAGCACGTCGATGGCGCAGATGTTCTCCGTGCCCTCCCAGATGGTGTGGCACTGGGCGTCCCGCAGCTGGCGGGTCAGGCCCCAGTCCTCGCAGTAGCCGTTGCCGCCGTGCAGCTCGATGGCGGCGGTGGCCCCCTCCACGCCGAGGCGGCACAGGCGCACCTTGGCGGCGGGCACGAGGATGCGGCGCAGGCGCACGCCGTCGGGGCGCCGGCTGGCGGCGGCGCACTCGAAGCCGAGGGCGAAGGCCGCCTCCAGCTCGACGAGCTGGTCGGCCAGCGACTCCCGCACCAGCGGCAGGTCGACGAGCTCGCGACCCTTGGCCCGCCGGTGGTGGGCCCAGATGGCCGACTCGAGGAAGGCCCGCCGACCGATGCCGAGGCCCATCATGGCCACGCCGAAGCGCGACCCGTTGACCATCTCCATCATCCGCCCGAGGCCGCCGGCGTCCGATGCCGACGCCTCACCGTCCTGGCGACGCAGGGCGTAGCCGAGGGCGCCGTCGAACTCGACCTCGCCGGTGGGCACCGACTTGGTGCCGAGCTTGTCCTTGAGCCGACGGATCTTCATGGCGTTGCGGGAGCCGTCGTCCAGCTCCTTGGGCACCAGGTAGAGGCCGAGCCCGGCGGGGCCGTCGGGGGCGCCCTCGGGCCGGGCCAGCATCACGATGGCGGCGCCGTCGACGTTGGAGCAGAACCACTTCTCGCCGGAGATGAGCACCCGGCCGTCGCCGATGTCCCGGGCCGTGCAGTGCACGGTGCGCCCGAGGTCCGAGCCCCCGTCGCGCTCGGTGAGGAACATGGAGCCGTCGGTGCCGGACTCGAGGTCGGTCGGCCCGCAGGCCGGCGAGCAGGCGGTCGCGCACGTCGGGCGGGGCGTAGGCCTCGACCAGCCCGGCCACCCCGCTGGTCATGCCCAGGCTGCACACCTGACCGGTGTCGGCCTGCGACAGCAGGTAGTTGGCACCGCCCAGGACGACGGCCGGCGCCGGGCGACCCCGGGCGGCTTCGTCGGCGGCGAAGCCCGAGACGTAGCCGACCTCCCACAGGGCCCGCTTGGAGTCGAGGGTGGCGGGGTGGTGGCGCACCTCGCCGATCTCGTCGGCCCAGCGGTCCCACCGGGCCAGCTCCGGCGGGTGGGCGTCGATGATGTCGGCGTTGCGGGCCACGGGCCCGCCCACGAGCTCGCCCATGCGACGGAGCTTCGCCGTGGCCCAGTCCAGGTCCTCGGCCGGCGTGTCGCGCTGCACGCGGGACTGCAGGTCGGGGTCGAGGTCGTACCAGTTCTCCCCGACGGCGGCGTCGAGGCTCCCGTAGTCGAGCACGGGCTCCACGGTACGCCGTCTCCCTCGGCGCGGTTCGAGCGGTTGGCCGTCGGGTACGTACGCCCCGCAGCCGACCCAGGGGGGGAAGGTGGCTGGAGGACGAGGGGGTCGGGGCTCCGTCGGACGGGCCCTGTGCGTACTGGCGTTGCTCACCGCGGGGCTCGTGGCCTGTGGCGGCGACGAGGGCGGGACACCGACGCTCAGCTGGTACACGTTCCCCGAGCCCTCGGGCGCCTTCGACGCCGCCGCCGCGGACTGCACCGAGGCCGCCGAGGGTCGCTACCGCATCGAGGTGCAGGACCTCCCGACGACGGCCGACGGCCAGCGCGAGCAGCTCGTGCGGCGCCTGGCCGCCGAGGACAGCGACGTCGACCTGATGTTCATGGACGTGATCTGGACGGCCGAGTTCGCCGAGGCCGGGTGGCTGCTGCCCTTCGACGAGCAGGTGGCCGACGAGATCACCGAGGGCGTGCTCGAGGGCCCGCTGGCCACCGCCACCTACAAGGACCGGCTGTGGGGCGCCCCGATCACGAGCAACACCCAGCTGCTCTGGTACCGCAAGGACCGCGTGGACGACCCGCCCGAGACCTGGGACCAGCTCATCGAGGCGGCCGAGGCGCTGCCGGAGGGTGAGCGCCTCGTCCAGGCGCAGGGCTCCCGCTACGAGGGCCTCACCGTGTGGTTCAACGCGCTGCTGGCCTCGGCCGGGGGGACCGTCCTGGAAGGCAATCCGCGACGACCCCGACGTCACCATCGGCGACGAGGCCACGCAGCGGGCCCTCGAGGTCCTCCGGGACTTCTCCCAGTCATCGGCGGCCGACCCGGCGCTGTCCAACAGCGAAGAGAACATCGGCCGCCTGGCCTTCCAGACGGGGAGCTCGTCCTTCATGGTCAACTACCCGTTCATCTTCCCGAGTGCCCGGGAGGAGGCCCCGGACGTCTTCGACAACCTGGGGTGGGCGCGCTACCCCGGCGTGGAGGAGGGCGAGCCGTGCTCGCCGCCCCTAGGCGGCGGCAACATCGGCATCGGCGCCTTCACCGACCACCCCGACGAGGCCGTCGAAGCCGCCAGGTGCCTCATCTCGGCCGACCACCAGATCCGCTACGCCACCGACGGCGGGTTGCCCCCCACCCTGGGTCGGCTGTACGACGACGAGGCCCTCCGTGAGAACTACCCGTTCGCCGACCTGCTGCGGGACTCGATCAACGAGGCCGGGCCCCGTCCGGTGACCCCGGCCTACAACGACATCTCGAGGGTCATCTACACCACCATCCACCCGACGGCTCCATCGATCCGGAGGGCGACGCCGAGTCGCTCGAGGAGAAGGTCGGGCAGGCCGTCCGGTCCGAGGGCCTCCTGTGAGTGTTTCCGCACGCGATCTGAGACGGCGGGCACACCGCCCGGCGGCTCCCCCGACGGGCGTCCCGACGGCGCCGGCCCGCCGGGCGGCCGCAAGAAGCTGAGCGGCCGGGCCCGCAGCGAGCGCCGGCTCGGGTGGCTGCTTTGCGCCCCGGCGGTGGTGGTGATGCTCCTCGTCACCGGCTACCCGATCGTCTACGCCGTCTGGCTCTCGCTCCAGCGCTACGACCTCCGCTTCCCCGACGAGAAGGAGTTCATCGGCCTCGACAACTACGTCGACGTCCTCGGCTCGTCGCTCTGGTGGGACGACCTGTTCACCACGTTGATCATCACGGCCATCTCGGTGGTCATCGAGCTGGTGCTCGGTCTCGGGCTCGCCCTGCTGATGCACCGCGCGCTGTTCGGGCGACGGACGGTGCGGGCCTCCATCCTCATCCCCTACGGGATCGTCACGGTGGTGGCCGCCCTGGCCTGGCGCTTCGCCTTCGACTCGACGACGGGGTTCGTCAACGGGCTCGTCAACACCACAGACAAGGACTGGTTCGGGGAGCGGGTCAGCTCCCTGTTCGTGATCATCCTCACCGAGGTGTGGAAGACGACGCCGTTCATGGCCCTGCTGCTCCTGGCCGGCCTGGTGCTCGTGCCCGAGCAGCTGCACCAGGCGGCCCGGGTCGACGGGGCCTCGACGTGGCAGCGATTCACCAAGATCACGCTGCCGCTCATCAAGCCGGCCATCCTCGTGGCGCTGCTGTTCCGCACCCTCGACGCCTTCCGCGTCTTCGACTCGGTGTTCGTGATGACCCGGGGCGCCAACAACACGGAGACCGTGTCGATCCTCGGCTACAACCAGCTCGTCAACCGGCTGAACCTCGGCATCGGGTCGGCCGTGTCGGTGCTGATCTTCGTCTGCGTGATCATCATCGCCGCCCTGTACGTCAAGGGCTTCGGCGCCAACCTGGCCCAGCAACGAGGAGAGCGCTGATGGAGGGCAAGCAGGGCAACCGCGCCTTCTGGGCCATCGGGGCGGTCGTGGTCGTGATCTACGCCCTCGTCCCCGTGGCGTGGATCGTGTCGCTCTCGCTCAAGAAGCCGGCCGACCTGACCGACGGCAAGTTCTTCCCGCGGTCGGTGAGCTTCGAGAACTACCGGTCGATCTTCGACTCCGGCCAGTTCACCTCGGCGCTGCGCAACTCCATCGGCATCGCCCTGCTGTCCACGCTCATCGCCGTGACGCTGGCCATGTTCGCCGCCTACGCCATCGTGCGCCTGGACTTCCCGGGCAAGGCGGTGCTGCTCGGCGGGGCGCTGGCCATCGCCATGTTCCCGCCCATCTCGGTGATCGGCCCCCTGTTCAACATGTGGCGCTCGCTCGGCCTCTACGACACGTGGGCGGGCCTGATCATCCCGTACATGACCTTCACCCTCCCGTTGGCCATCTGGACGTTGTCCGCCTTCTTCCGGGAGATCCCGTGGGACCTCGACAAGGCGGCCCGGGTGGACGGGGCCACGCCGTTCCAGGCCTTCCGCAAGATCATCGCCCCGCTGGCCGCGCCCGGCGTCTTCACCTCGGCGATCCTCGTGTTCATCTTCGCCTGGAACGACTTCCTCTTCGCCATCACGCTGACGTCGACGGAACGGGCCCGAACCGTGCCCGCCGCGCTGGCCTTCTTCTCCGGCAGCTCGCAGTTCGAGCAGCCGACCGGCTCCATCGCCGCCGCCGCCGTCGTGGTGACGATCCCGATCATCATCATGGTGCTGATCTTCCAGCGCCGCATCGTCGCCGGCCTCACCTCCGGCGCCGTCAAGGGCTAAGGCCCAAGGAGGCAGCGCATGGCCGTCATCGGTGTGGACTCGGTCACCAAGCGGTTCCCCGACGGCACCGTGGCCGTCGACAAGGCCAACTTCACGATCGAGGACGGGGAGTTCTTCATCCTCGTCGGGCCCTCCGGCTGCGGGAAGTCGACGCTCCTCAACATGATCGTCGGGCTCGAGGACATCAGCGAGGGCACGCTGCGCATCGACGACAAGGTCGTCAACGACCTGGACCCCAAGGACCGCAACCTGGCCATGGTGTTCCAGAACTACGCCCTGTACCCCCACCTCACCGTGCGGGAGAACATGGCCTTCCCCCTGCGGATCAAGAAGATGCCCAACGAGGAGGTCACCCGCCGGGTCGACGAGGCCGCCCGCATCCTCGAGCTGACCGAGCTTCTCGACCGCAAGCCGGCGGCCATGTCCGGCGGCCAGCGCCAGCGGGTGGCCATGGGTCGGGCCATCGTGCGCGAGCCCGACGCCTTCCTGTTCGACGAGCCGCTGTCGAACCTCGACGCCAAGCTCCGGGTGCAGATGCGCACGGAGATCTCCCGCCTCCAGAACCGCTTCGAGACCACCACCATCTACGTCACCCACGACCAGGTGGAGGCCATGACCCTGGCCGACCGGGTGGCGGTCATGCGCAAGGGCGTCGTCCAGCAGGTGGCCTCACCGCGGGAGCTGTACAACGAGCCCGTCAACCTGTTCGTGGCCGGCTTCATCGGCAGTCCGGCCATGAACATGCTCTCCGGCGAGCTCGCGGACGGGACCCTCAAGCTGCCCATGGTGGACGTCCCGCTGCCGCAGGAGGTCCTCTCCAAGCTCGGCTCGTCGCCGCCGACGAAGGTGGTGGTGGGCATCCGCCCCGAGCACTTCCAGGACGCCGAGCTGGTGGGCGAGGCTCGTGACCACGGTCCCACCTTCCGGGTGCCGGTCGACGTGGTCGAGTGGCTCGGCTCCGAGCTCTACGTGCACTTCGAGGTCGAGGAGACGGCCCATGCCGACGACCTGCCCGACGTCAGCGACCTCGGCACGACGGAGATCCCGGGGGCCAGCGGCGACATCGTGGCCCGCATCGACCCCGCCAGCCAGTTGAAGGAGGGCCAGGAGGCCGAGCTGTGGCTGGACGCCCGGCGGATCCTCCTGTTCGACCCGCAGACCGGCGCCAACCTCCTGCACGAGGAGCTGTCGGCCGCCTCTTAGGAGGCTGCCGAGCAAGGCAGCGCACGCCTCACCGGCTGTCGCCGCCGCTGGCGGCGTCCTCCCTCCTCGAAAGTGGGCAAGGCACTTCCTTCGTCGGTCGGTCCTTGCCAGAGGCACCGAGCAGCTCGGCGATCCGCACGCCGATTGCTCAGCAGCCTCCTAGCGCCCGCCCTTGGCTGCTCGGAGGCGCTCGATCACCTCGTCGTCCCAGCGCCACGTCTGGAGCAGGCGCCAGCGCTCGCATGCCAGGCGCATGTAGCCCTCGGTCTCCGGCTCGGCGGTGCCGAGCAGGCCCGCCTCCCGCAGGAGGTCGACCACCGGCACGTACTCCGTGGCGAACCAGCGCTCGGCCACCGTCGGCCGGTCCAGGAGGTCGCCGGCGCTCTGCATGGCCCTGAACCCCCACGCCTCGATGTTCTCGGCCAGCGTCCCGTACCCCGTGGGGTCCGAGAGGTGGACCCGCGCCCGGCCCTCGGGGGGCAGAGGCACCCGCTCGGCGAACAGGCGCTCGCTGCTCTTCACGGGCAGGTCGCTCAGATGCAGGTCACGGCCCGCCCCGGCCTCGGTGAGCACCTCGACCACGTGGGCCTCGAGCGAGGGGATGCCGAGGGCCCGGGCCACGGCCACGCGGTGGTGGCCGTCGCGGACGAAGTGGGCCTCGCCCACCCGGTAGACGTCGATGGGGTCGATGGGCTCGCCCCGGCGGATGGCGGCGGCGAGGCGCTCGAACCGCTGGCGGGGCCGGCTGGTGGTGGGTCGGAACTGCCGATCGAAGTCCCGGGTCCGATCGACGGTGCCCACCACGGTGTCGAGGTCGACCATGCGCAGGCCCAGGTCCCGAAGACCGCGCTGGCCGAGGGCGGCCACCACCTCGTCGAACGGAAGCATGACGTCGATGTCGCCCGGGGCCCCGCGGAGGCGAGCCACCAGGCGCCCGACGACGTGCTGGCGGCGGACGCGGTTGAAGTCGTCGGCGGCGTCTGCGGCGGGGTTGCCGGTGCTGAGCGGCACCGCCGCGACGGTACCCAGGCATGGGAAGCTGCACCCGTGGCCGCGGCGCCCGACGCCGCCCCCACCCGTTCTTTGGTTCTCTCCCTACCGGAGGTGTCGGTAGACGGCCAAAGAACGGGGGCGGCCCGGAACCGGGCGGGCGCCGACGTCCGTCCAAGGGGCGTGCGCAGGCTGGTGGTGCTCGGGGTCACGGTGCTGGTGCTGGTGGCGGGGTGCTCCTCCGCCGACCGGAACGATGCCGGGTCGGCGTCGTCCGACGCGGCCGTGGCCGGCGACGACGGCGGGGGTGGGGGAGCCGGGAGCGAGGTGGCCCAGGCCGCCGACGCCGAGGGGACGCTCGAGCCCGGCGCCGTCGTCCGCTCCGCCGCCCAGCTGGCCGACGCCGAGCGGGCGGTGATCCGCACGGCGGAGCTGGACGTCCGGGTCGACGACGTGCCGGGCGCATCGGAGCGGGCCCTCGCCGTGGTCGAGGCCGCCGGAGGGTTCCTGGCCGGGCAGCGCAGCGACCTGTCCGGGGACGCCCGGGCCGTCCTCACCTTCAAGGTGCCGCCCGACGCCTTCCTCGACGTGCTGGCCGACGTGGCCGGGCTGGGCGACCTCGTGCAGCGGCGGGTGGGCAGCGACGACGTCACCGAGCAGGTGGTCGACCTCGAGGGCCGCCTGGCGGCGACCACCGCCAGCGTGGACCGCCTGCGGGCGCTGCTGGCCGACGCCGCCGACGTGCCCCAGGTGGTGGCCGTGGAGGGGGAGCTGGCCCGGCGGGAGGGCGAGCTGGAGTCGCTCACCGGTCAGCTGCGCACGCTCCGGGCGTCCGTGGACCTGGCCACCGTGACGGTGACGCTCACCCCGGTGCCCGGCTCGGCGGGACAGCCCGACGTGCCCGACGACGACCCCACCTTCGCCGACGGGCTGCGCACCGGCGGCCGGGCGCTGGCCACCGCCGCCAGGGCCGGGGCCACCGCCCTCGGCTTCGCCCTCCCCTTCCTGGCCGTGGCCGCCGTCGTGGCCCTGCCGGGTCGGTGGGCGTGGCGGCGCTGGGGCCGCCCCCGCCGGACCCTCCCGGCCGCCTGACCGAACGAGACCGCCGCCGAGGGTCAGCCGGCTTCGGCGTCCGCCTTGAGGCGGTCGAGGCCCTTCTCGAAGTCGGGGCCGATCATCTTGTCCATGGGCTTGAAGATGCCCATCACCCTGGTGATGAACGTCTTCGGGCCGGTCATGGACCAGCGCACGAGGGTGTCGTCGCCCTGCGCCTCGGTGGTGAACGTGGCGACGCTGCGGGAGTCGAAGGGCTTGAGGAAGTGGATGTCGATGGTGGTGGACCGGTTCGGCTCGACGTCGGTGACCTCCATGCGCCCCTTCCCCGCCTTGCGGTTCCCGTCCCACTCGTACACCGCGCCGATCCCCGACGGCGCACCCGAATAGGTCCGCTGCAGTCCGGGATCGAGGTCCTCCCACGGCGACCAGGCCTGCCAGCGCCGGAAGTCGACGATCCGCTCCTGGATGGCGGCGGGCGACGCGTGGATGCGCTGCTCCCGCTCGACGACGAAGCTCTCGGGCATGGCGGGAGCCTAGGGAACCGGTCGACCTCGTTGACGCCCGAACCGCCGGTCTGGTAGCCCACTCCCCGTTCGCGCGGCGGGGGGTCGGCGATGGGCATGCGGGTGGGCGGCGACGTGACTGCGCCGGATGCGGTGCGCCCCGTGGTGCCGGCGGTGCGCAGGACGTACCTGCTGGCGTCGGGGCTGACGCTGTTCGGCGGCTTCCTGGCCTTCGTGCTGGCCGGCGACACCGAGGACTGGTTCGCGTGGACGATCGTCCCCGACATCAGCGCAGCGTTCATCGGTGCCGGATTCTGGGGAACGGCGGTGGCCGCCTTCCTGGCGTCGCGGGAGCGCTACTGGGACCGAGCGTGGATCGTGCTCCCCCCGGTCACCATCCTCATGCTGCTGAGCCTGGCCGCAACCTTCATGCACCACGACAAGTTCGACTTCGAGTCGTTCTTCGGCTGGGCGTGGTTGGCCGCCTACGTCGCCTTCCCCACCGTGCTGCTCGTGGTGGTGAGCGACCAACGGCGGGTGCCCGGCGGCCCGTCTCCCCGCCAACCGTTCCCGGGATGGACGACCTGGGTGCTCGCCGCCCTCGGCACGGTGTTGGTGGCCGCTGCCATCGCCCTCTTCCTCGCACCGGAGGAGACCGCCGACCTCTGGCCGTGGGTCCTGACGCCGCTCACCGGCCGGATCATCGGCGCTTGGCTGGCCGGCATCGGGTTCGCCGCCGCGGCCGCGGCATGGGAGGGGTGCTGGCGGCGCTTCTACCCGGTGGCCGCCTGGTTCGCCGCCATCGGGCTGCTCCAGCTGCTGGCCGTGATCCGCTTCAACGACGAGATCGAGTGGGACCCCTATGGGTGGGTGTACCTCGGCGTCGTCGTCGTCCTGCTGGCGGTGGGGGCGGCCGGTCTGGCCGCCGTCCACCTCGGGGTCGCCCTCGGTCAGCGCGCCCCGAAGACGGCGGCCAGCTCCTCGGGGACGGGGCGCTCCAGCTGGTCGTAGGTGCACGACGCCGGGTCCCGGTCGGGGCGCCAGCGCACGAAGTGGGTGGCGTGGCGGAAGCGGTCGCCCTGGAGGTTGTCGTAGGACACCTCCACCACCCGCTCGGCCCGCAGCGGCTCCCATGACATGTCCTTGGCCCGGTTCCACCGGTTGCCCCCACCCGGGAGGCGCTGGCCCCCGGCCTGGGCTTCCGCCTCGGCCCACGCCTGCCACGGGTGGCCGTCGAGGGCGCCGTCCCGCAGCGGCGCCAGCTCGCCCACCAGCTCCTTGCGCCGGGCCACGCTGAACGAGGTGCACACGCCGACGTGGTGGAGCGACCCCTCGTCGTCGTAGATCCCGAGCAGCAGCGAGCCGACGCCCTCGCCGTCCTTGTGCCAGCGGAAGCCCCCCACCACGCAGTCGGCGGTGCGGTCGTGCTTCACCTTGAGCATGGCCCGCTTGTCCTCGAGGTACGGCCCGTCGACGGGCTTGGCCACCACGCCGTCGAGGCCCGCCCCCTCGAAGCGGGAGAACCACTGGCGGGCCAGCTCGGGGTCGTCGGTGGCCGGGGTCAGGTGGATGGGCGGGCGGGCCTTCTCGAGGATCTTCTCCAGCTGCGCCCGCCGCTCGGCGAAGGGTCGTGGCCGCAGGTCGTCGTCGCCGAGGGCCAGCAGGTCGAAGGCCACGAACGAGCCGGGGGTCTCCTCGGCCAGCATGCGCACCCGCGACTCGGCCGGGTGGATGCGCTGGAGCAGCGAATCGAAGTCCAGCCCGTCCGGGCTCGGGATCACGATCTCGCCGTCGACCACGCACCGGTCGGGGAGCTGGGCCCGCACCGGGTCGAGCAGCTCGGGGAAGTATCGGGTCAGCGGCCGCTCGTTGCGGCTCCCGAGCACGACCTCGTCGCCGTCGCGGAAGACGATGCAGCGGAAGCCGTCCCACTTCGGCTCGTAGACGAGGCCGTCCTTCACGGGGAGCTCCCGGGAGAGCTTCGCCAGCATCGGGGCGACGGGGGGGCAGACGGGGAGGTCCACGCCCCTACTTCAGCAGGCGGGAGAGGCGGCGGTCGGCGAGCACCTTCCCCCCGGTCTGGCACGTCGGGCAGTACGTGACCTCGTAGCTCTCGTACGAGACCCGTTGGAGGGTGTCGCCGCAGGTGGGGCAGGGTGAGCCGGACCGCTTGTGGACCACCCAGTGGTCACCCACCTTGGTGGGCAGCCCGCCCTCTCGGCGGCGCTCGGCGGCGAGGCCGTCGGCCATCACGGCGTCGATCGACGCCAGCAGCCGCTCCCGCTCCTCGGGCCCGAGCGACCGCAGGCTGGCGAAGGGGGAGAGCTTGGCGTGGTGCAGGGCGTCGTCGGTGTAGCCCCGGCCCATACCCGACACCGTGTGCTGGTCGCGGAGGATGGTGTGGACGCGGCGACCGTCGGTCGACGTGCGCAGCAGGTCCCGGAACTCCTCGGTGCCCGGCTCGGGGCCGAGGGTGGCCAGCGGCCCCTCGTCGCCTGCCGGGAGCACCCACCACCCCGCCTTGCGCTCGGTGCCGAACTCCTTCAGGAGGAGGGCGACGTCGCCGAAGCCCAGCCGGAGCAGCGTGCCCTTGGCCTTGGTCGTCTTGGGAGGCTCCTCGACGTCGATGCGCCCGCCCTGCGACAGGTGCACGAGCAGGCGGTCGCCCCCGTCGAGCGACCAGACCAGGAACTTGCCCCGGCGGCCCACGCCCTCGACCGTGCGCCCCACCAGGGCCGCGGGGTCGGCCACGGTCTTCAGGGCCGAGAACTGGAGCGGCACCACCGAGGTCAGCTGCCGGCCGCCGACGACGGCGTCCAGCCGCTCGGCCAGCGCCTGCATCTCGGGCAGCTCGGGCACGCCCGGCAGTATGCCGAGGCCGGGCTACCCCGCGCTCAGCGCCTTCCGCGCGTCCTTGGCCTGGGCGGCCAGCCACGCCGGCGGGCCGTCGGGGAGCTCGAGGGGGGCAGCCACGAGGGCCTCGAGCAGGCGCACCTCGCCGAGGAAGTCCTCGATCAGCACGGACTCCGGCGCCACCCCCGACCCGTCGTCGGCGGCGTTGTGGTAGTTGGCCAGGGGCACGGCCAGGCCCGAGGTGCGCCACCCGGACGCGCCGAAGGCGGTGGCCTCGCAGGTGCCCCCGTCCATCAGCTTGCGCTGCCAGCGCAGGCCGTCCACCGCATCCGCCCGCTCGACCAGGGCGGCGGTGAGGGCGGGGTCGAAGATGGTGGCCCGGTCGCCCACCCGGATCACCACCCCGCCGCCCTGGGGGGCATCGGCCAGGGCCTTCGAGCACTCGAGGGAGACGACGTGGGCGTCCTCGGGCACGGTGCCCAGGCGGGCCGCCTCCAGGGCGCCGAGCAGCCCGACCTCCTCGGCCCGGGTCAGCAGGCCCATGACCGGCGGACCGTCCCCGGCCCGGGCCGCCAGCTCCAGCGCCGACACCACGGCGGCAGCGCCGATGAGGTCGTCACACGCCCGCGCCTCGATGCTCTTCGGCTTCACCCGCACGCCGGGGAACCCCCAGACGGCGAACCCGCCCTCCGGTGCCTCCCCCTCGTCGACGAGCGCGGTCCCGCCCCGCAGCCGGCCGTCGGCCTCCTCGGGCACCCGGAGGCGACCCCGGCCCGCGGGCTCGTGCTCGCCCTGCCGGAAGAACAGCAGGGGGGAGCCGGACCGGGCCACGCCGGCCCGTACGCCACCGCGGAAGAGCAGGCGGACCGTGGTCCCCTCGACGGAGTCGATGACGAACCCGGGGTGGTCCAGGTGGGCCACCAGCACCAGCGGTGGCCGGCCGGTGTCGGCCCGTCCGGCCCGCAGGACGACGTTGCCGGCTGCGTCCCGGCCGGACTCGAGCCCGGCGACGCCGGCCGCCCGGTCGAGCACGTAGCGGGCCGGCAGGTCCTCCACGAAGGGGGCGGTGGGGAGGGCGAGCAGCTCCTCGACGAGGTCCAGCGCCGGATCAGGCATCCGGAAGGACTACCACCTTGCCGACCGTGCGGCCTCCGCCGAGGTCGGCGAGGGCCTGTGGCGCCTCGGCCATGGGGGCCCGCCGGCCGATGAGCGGGCGGACCGCGCCCTCCCCGTGCAGGCGCACCAGCTCGGCGTGGGTGGCGGTGATGAGGGACGGCTCGCGACGTGCGTACGGCCCCCAGTGGACGCCGACCACGCTGTAGTTCTTGAGCAGCACGTGGTTGGCCGGCACCTCGGGGATGCGCCCGCTGGCGAAGCCGACGACCAGCAGGCGGCCCTCCCAGGCGAGGCACCGGCGGGAGCGGTCGAAGACGTCGCCGCCCACCGGGTCGTAGATCACGTCGGCCCCCCGCCCGTCGGTGTGCTCCTCGACCACCGCCACGAAGTCCTCGCTGCGGTAGTCGATGGCCACCTCGGCCCCCAGCTCCCGGCACAGCTGGACCTTGTCGCGGCCTCCGGCGGTGGCGAGGACCCGGGCCCCGGCGGCCCGTCCCAGCTGGATGGCGGCCGAGCCCACCCCTCCGGCCCCGGCGTGCACGAGCAACGTCTCACCCGCCTGCAGGCCGGCCCGGCGGTGCAGGGCGATGTGCGAGGTCTGGTAGGTGACGTGGAGGGCGGCGGCCTCGTCGCTCGGGAACGAGTCGGGGAGGGGGAGGGCGGCGTCGGCGGGCACGACCACCCGCTCGGCCAGCCCGCCGCCGAGCGCGGGCAGAGCCAGGACGTGGGTGCCAGGGGCGAGCTCGTCGGGGATCGCTTCGCCCACCTCCTCGACCACCCCACCGACCTCGAGGCCGGGGGTGAGGGGGAGCGGTGGCTTCTCCTGGTACTGGCCCCGCAGGAGCAGGACGTCGGCGAAGTTCAGCCCGCAGGCCTCGACCCTGACGGCCACCTCGCCTGGCCCGGGGCGGGGCGGATCGACCTGCTCCAGGCGCAGGACGTCGGTCGGCTCGCCGAGCTCGGACGCCCGCCAGACGCGCACCGCGCGCCGGTCAGGGATCGCGGCGGTACGTGCGCCGGGCCGGGTCCTCGTAGTACTCGGTGACGCGAGGGGCCGAGGTCCGGCTCAGCATGGCCAGGGTCACGGCCAGGCCGATGCACCCGGCGATCATGAGGATGATCCCGACGGCGTCGAGGTCGACCCCCTGGACCGTCCAGTTCACGGCGAAGGTGAGGATGGCGCCCACCGCCAGCAGGAAGATGCTGGCTCCGATGCCCATGGGGTCAACCTACCCCTCGACCCTCGGCGGGCGACGCACGGTGGGCCGATCGGCCCAGCCCTACTTGGGCCGCGTGTCGAACGCGATGCTGCAGCCGTTCGGGCTCCGGGCGGCGTCGCAGGCGCTGAAGTCGATCGAGTGGGTGATGTTGATCGAGCTGACCGCGCCGAACGACTCGATGTTGAGCGTGCGGGCGTCGCCGCTGGCGGTGTTGTGCTGGGGCACGCCGCCGGCGTCGGTGTAGGCGAGGTTGATGGTGAGGAAGCCCTGGCACTCGGCCCGGTTCTCGGTGATGCTGCTGCCGAAGGCGTAGCCGCCGTCCCGCACGGTGTCGTGGAAGCCGTGGCCCTGGAGCTCGCACGAGACCAGCTGCCCGCTGAGGGTGACGAAGCCGAGCGACTGGCGGATGTCGTCCCCGTCCTGTGCCGCGCCTGCGGGTTGGGTCGTCAGGAGGAGGGGCAGCGCCGTGGCGGCCACGGCGGCGCTCCCTCGGGCGATCGTCCGTCGGCGGGCCACGGCGGGAGAGTCTCGCGCGGACGAGGGCCGCGAACGCCCCGAAACGGTCAGCGGGCGATCGTCGTGCGCTTGAACTCGTTGAGGCGGGTCCAGTCGAGGAGGTCGAGCGCGCGGTCGAGGTCGTCGACCCGGCCCCGCTCCATGAAGCGGATGAACACCGCCTCGTCGCCGGCGAGGAAGGTGGGCACGCCGAACACCGACCAGCGGGAGACCGCCTCGTCGTGCTCGGCCGCCAATGCCTCGAGCGGCCGCCCGGTGTCGATCACCTTGCGCACGGCCTCCACGTCGAGGCCCACCGAGGCCACCACGTCGTCGAGCACGTCGGCCTCGAACTTGCGCCCCTCGTCGTGGCGGGCGGCGAAGGCGGCCACGTGGAAGTCGAGGAACGACTCGGGGAACTCGTCCCGCACGGCGATCCCGTAGGCCAGCGCCCGCACGCCCCGGCGCAGGGAGTCCGTCGGCGCCTCCCAGACCGCCGGCTGCCCCTCCTCGACGTGGGCCTGCTCGAGGGAGAAGGGCACGAAGCGCACGTCGAGGTCGGACCCGTCTCGCAGCGCGGCCACGACGGCCTCGTGGGCGTTGCGGGCGAACGGGCAGAGGTAGTCGAAGGTCACGGCGACAGAACGCGGCATGAACGTGTTCAACGCCCCCGGTGATCCGGTCATTCCCGCCCTTGACCCTCCCCCGGGGGGAGGCCGGAGGATGGGGTCATGTCCGAGGACGGCCTGCTGCGGATCGGTGAGTTCTCACGGGCGTCGTGGCTCTCGGTGAAGGCGCTGCGGGCCTACCACGAGTCCGGCCTGCTGGTCCCCGCCGAGGTCGACCCCGCCACCGGGTACCGGTCGTACACGGTGGCCCAGCTCACCGACGCCGCCATCATCCGACGGTTGCGCCAGCTGGACCTGCCGCTCGAGGCGGTGCGGTCGGTGCTCGTCGCCCGTGACCCGGAGGTGACCCGGAAGGTGCTGGCCGAGCACGGTGCCGTGCTGGAGGACCGCCTGGCCTCCACGCAGCGGGCCATCGACGAGCTCTCCCGGGCGGTCGAGGCCCCGGCCTCGCACACGCCGGTGCACCGCCGGGCCGACGGGGCGGCGGTGGTGCTGGCGTGCGAGGCCACCATCGCCGAGGTCGAGTGGGAGCCGTTCCTCCACCGGGCCCGCCAGCTGCTTGTCGAGGCGGCGACGGCCAGCGGCGCCGTGGTCGACGGCGCCTTCGGCGGGTGCTATCCGCCGCCCCTCGACGAGGACGCGGAGGAGGTGGTGGCCTTCCTGCCGGTGGTCTCCGCGCCGCTGCTGCCCGCGCCGTGGCGCTCGGCGGGGGTCCGGGTGGACGAGCTGTCCGCCGCCGACGTGGCCGTGCTGGCGCACTTCGGTGCCTACGACACGCTCGAGGACACCTATCGCGAGCTCGGGGCGTGGGTGGCGGCCAACGCCGAGCCGACCGGCGTGGCCGTGCGCGAGCACTACCTCGTCGGTCCCGCCGACACCGACGATCCCGACGACTACCGCACCGAGCTGTGCTGGCCGGTGCGGCCCGCACCGAGCGACTGAGGAGCAGCCGTGGCCACGATCATCCAGGAGACCGTTGTCGACGCCAGGGCCGAGGAGGTGTGGGCGGCGCTGCGGGACTTCGGTGCCCTGCACGAGCGACTTGCCCCCGGGTTCGTGGTCGACACGCAGGTGGACGGCGATGTGCGCACGGTCACCTTCGCCAACGGCGGCGTGGCCCGCGAGCTGCTGGTCGGCGTCGACGAGGGGGCGCGGCGGCTCGCCTACTCCGTGATCGAGAGCGGGTTGTCGTTCACCCACCACAACGCGTCGGCGACGGTGGTGCCCGAGGGCGAGGACCGGTGCCGGTTCGTGTGGGTGGCCGACGTCCTGCCCGACGAGGTGGCGCCCGTGGTCGCCGGGATGATGGCGCAGGGCATCGAGGTGATGCGCCGCACGCTGTCCTCGACGTCGGGCGCTGCCGTCACCTGACCACCTCGACCACCGCCATCATCCCGTTGTCCTCGTGGTTGAGGATGTGGCAGTGGAAGACGAACTTCCCGGGGAAGTCGGTGAAGCGGGTGCGCATCACCACGTCCTTGCCGGGGATGAGCGCCACCGTGTCCTGGACGCCGTGCGCTGCGTAGGGCTGCCCGCCGACGGAGATCACCTGGAAGTCGTTCACGTGGATGTGGAACGGGTGCTGCTCGGTCGACGTGTTGCGCAGCGTCCACTCCTCGACCGTGCCGAGCCGGGGGCGGACGTCGACGCGGTCGGCGTCGAACTCCTTGTCGTTGATGAAGAACCGGTTCTCGGCGTCCTGCTCGCTGAAGGTGAAGGTGCGCCGCTCGACCACCTCCTCCTCGGGGATCGGTGCCGGCTCGATCAGTGACGTCGGCATGGCCGGGGTGGCCACCGCGGTCCCCCGGGCGCGGACGGTCATGAGGTCGGTGGCCGGGTAGACGTCGCCCTGCTGGTCGTAGCGCCGCGTGCGGAAGGCGTGGTCGCCCGCCGCAGGGCCGGTGACGAGGACCTCGAAGCGCTTGCCGGGCGGGAGGACCAGGTGCTCGGCCTCCGTCACCTCCCACACGGGGTTGCCGTCCTCGCCGACGACAGTCAGGGGGGTGCCCTCGAGCTCGACGTCGTACCAGATGTCGGCGCCGATGTTGGCCAGGTGCCAGAGCTGCACCTCGCCGGGGGCGATCTCCTGTACGGGGAGGTGGAGGCCGTTGACCGTGCGCAGCGTGGGGGCGTTGCTGTCGATGTCGTCGGTCTCGATGACGTCCCCGACGACCTGCGCGTCCTTGAGGGCGATCACCACCGGTTCGACGTCCTGCAGGTCGGCGGGCAGGAGCGCAGTGAGGCCCTGCACGAGGATCACGCCGGAGAGCCCGCCGAAGACCTGCTCCTCGGACAGCGTGTGGGCGTGGGAGTGGTACCAGAAGGTGCCCGGCGGGTGGTCGTCCGGGATCTCGAGCGAGTAGGCGAAGGTCTCGCCCGCCTCGACCGAGAGGAAGATGTTGTCGCCGTTGCCCTCGGGCGAGACGTGCAACCCGTGGAAGTGGATGTTGGTGTGGGCGTCGAGCTGGTTGTCGAGGGTGAGGTCGATGGTGTCGCCCGGGTTCACCACCAGGGTCGGCCCGAGGATGGCGTCGTCGTAGGCCCGGCCGTCGACGTCGGTGCCGGCCACGGAGATCCCCTGGTCGCTCGCCACCAGGTCGAAGCGGAGGCGGCCGTCGGTCGACTCGTTGCGGGCCGGCTCGGCGAACGGCTCGCCGGTCTGGGCGGCCTCGAGCGGGGCCGCGGCCGGGGTGTCGCCGCCGCCGCCGCCGTCGTCGTCGTCGCCGCAGCCGGCGAGGGCGAGGGCGACGAGGGCGATGGCGATGGTGAGGCGCGTCTCACGTGGGGACGATGGTCCGGAGGTGGGGCAGACGGTGAGGGGGTTGTCGGCAGAAGTAGGTGGCCGAGAGCCTGACCGAGACGTCCGAGGCTCCGATGGTCCGACCCAGGCCCGTGACCCCCATGGCCCACCCCCTGCTCGCCTTGGCGGCAGGGTAGGTCCCGGTCGTCAGTCGGCGCCGGGCCGGGCGGCGTAGAGCTCGTCGGGGAGGTCGAAGTACTGCCCCGCCATGCGGCCGGCGTCGAGGACGAGCTCCGTGCCGGTGCACAGCGCGGACTCCTCGGAGGCGAAGAAGACCGCTGCCGGCGCCACGGCGGCCGGGCCCCGGCCCGGCGGCGCGGGGCCCGGCGTCGTGGCCAGGTGCTCCCAGCCCACGACCGGCGGGTGCATCTCCGGGTTCCCGGCCTCGGGGCAGACGACGTTGGCCCGGACGCCGAAGCGCCGGTTCTCGAGGGCCGTCACCTTGGTCAGGCCCCGCAGCGCGAACTTGGAGGCGGTGTAGGCGGCGGTGAGGGGGGCGCCCGCCACCGAGTCGATGGACCCGAGGTTGACGATCGAGCCCCGGCCCGAGGCCCGCAGCAGGGGCAGGCAGGCTCGGGTGCCGAGGAAGGGCCCGAGGGCGTTCACCCGCAGCACCGACTCGAAGGCGGCGGTCGTGGTGGCGTCGATGGTGGCGAGGTGCAGGACGGCGGCGTTGTTGACCAGGACGTCGAGGCGGTCGAGGCCTGCGACGAGGTCATCCCACGCCTCCTCGTCGGTGACGTCCAGGCGGTGAGCGGTCGCCGCCGCGCCCAGCTCGTCGGCGACGGCACCGACGCGGTCGTCGAGCACGTCGGCCAGGAGCACCTGCGCTCCCTCGGCCACGAAGCACCGGGCGATCTCGGCGCCCGTCCCCCGAGCGGCGCCGGTCACCAGCGCCACCTTCCCCTCCAAGCGTCCGCCCACGTCCGCCACAGTAGGGACATGGACAACGGCAGCCGCGACGAGCTGCTCAGTCGGCTGGCCGAAGCGGTCGGATCCGTTCCGGTCGCGCACCCGACGCGGGTCGCCGTCGATGGACCGCCCGCGGCCGGCAAGACCACGTTGGCCGACGAGCTCGCCGTCGTCCTGCGCGAGCAGGGCCGCGAGGTCATCCGCGCGTCGATCGAGGGCTTCCTCGTCCCCCGGTCACAGCGCTATCGGCGTGGCGAGCACTCTGGCGAAGCCTGCTACCACGACAGCTTCGACTACGACGCGCTGCACCGGGTCCTGCTCGATCCCCTCGGCCCGGGCGGAGACCGAAGGTTCCAGCCGGCGGTCTTCGACTACCGCACGGACACCGCACTGTCCCCGCCGGTCTCGACGGCAGCCGCCGATGCCGTGCTGCTCTTCGACGGCGTGTTCCTCCTGCGCCCGGAGCTGGTCGACCGGTGGGACCTGCGCATCCTCGTGTCCGCCGCGTTCGAGGAGACACTGGATCGCGCCCGGACCCGAGACCGGGTGTTGTTCGGGTCCGTCACCGACGTCGAGCGGCGCCACCGGAACCGGTACCGACCCGCCCAGCAGCTCTACGCCGACGCGGCCCGCCCGACCGATCACGCCGACGTCATCGTGCACAACGACGAGCCCCAGCGGCCGGCATGGGAGGACCGAACGCCCTGATCGGACTGGCTGAGGACTCCCTGCGGGTCCGGCAAGTCCGCCGCCGAGCGTTAGCGTTGCCCCTGGACGGGGACGTAGCTCAGTTGGCAGAGCACCTGCTTTGCAAGCAGGGGGTCGTGGGTTCGAATCCCATCGTCTCCACCAGGCTCCCGCTGCGAGGGCGCCGTCCCCCACCGCCTTCCTGACCTCAGTGCCAGCTGGCCATGTGGTTGGCGTGGGTCGGCAAGTAGGCGCCGTCCCCGAAGTTGGTGTCGTAGAACTCCAGGTCGAGGTGATGGGCCTGGAGGTACGTCAGGCAGAAGGTGGACGGCACCGTGCCGGGGAAGCGTCCGAAGCGTTCGTAGATGTACTCCGCCTGCAGGGTGACGCAGTCCTTGAAGTGATCGTCGTGGGGCACCGCCGCCGTCCGGATCCTGGAGCTCTCCTTCCATGGTCCCGGCGTATCGGGGTGGAACGGGCCCCCTGGACCGAACTTCCGTTCCGTGAACGCGTCGACCGCCGCCCGCATGTCGGCGTGGTGGGGCGGGCAGTACGCCTCGAAGACCCCCTCCCGGCCCGTGGGGTTGGGCAGCGGCCACCGGGGGTCGGTGTCGTAGCGGAAGCCCAGCCCCTGGACGCCGGGGTCGCCACTGGCGCCGAGGACGCTGTGGCGCTCCAGACCGTCGAACATCCACCCGCCGAGGCCCATGGCCTGCAGCATCAGCACACCGGCGTAGCAGGAGGTCGCCAGCTCGGCGGTGGCCTCGGTGAGCGTGTACTGCTCGGTGAAGGAGAGGGGGACGGGCTCGTCGACCGCCACCAGGTCGGCGAACCGGTCCATGCCGGGGATCGGCCCTCCGTTGATGTCGTCGTACACGCAGAGGCCGTTCTGGGTGAAGAAGCAGAGGATGGCGAGCTGGTGCTGGGCGAGGTCGGCCACCGGTAGCACGAGCAGGGACCCGGGGCGGTTGGCGCACCAGGTGTTGTGACCCTCCATGTGCGGTTCCTCGGGCGGGAGGTCGAGCCGCCCGTCGCTCACCTTGCTGATCCGTCCGCGATGGGCGTCCACCCACCCGACGGGGTCGGTGACGGGGTCGACCCCCTCGGTCAGGTCGCCGGCGTCCCTCGTGGCGAACAGGTAGACGCCGTCGTCGTCCGTGAAGAACAGCTCGCTCGTGGCGAACGCGGCGGCCGAAGGGAACGTGCGCCCGGTGGCGCTCCCGCTGTAGTTGGCCAGGTGGGGGGCGTACCGGGCGTTGCGGGTGATGAGGTAGTTCCAGCCGGACGAGCCGCCTGCGGCGGTGAGGACCAGCATCTTCTCGAGGTCCGTGAGCGGTTCCGGGTCGTGGCGCGAGGCGTAGGCCAGCGGACCGTCCGGGATCTCGGCGCCCATCGAGAAGCGGCGGGCCCGCCGGCCGGTGAGCGCGGCGAGGAGCGGGAACTGCAGGACGTCGGCGAGACCAGCGGGGGCCGGGGTGTCTGTCGTGCGAGCCATGGCGCCAACGTTGCACGATGGAGCCCGCGCCTGCTCGGAAGGAGACCGAGGTGAGCGATCTGTTCGTGGAGTCGTGGGGCCAGGGAGCCCCCGTCGTGCTCGTCCACGGCTCGTTGGCCACCGGCAGCGAGGAGTGGGAGGCGCAGCGCCCGCTCGCCGACGAGGGCTTCCGCCTCCTGGTGATCGACCGGCGGGGGTACGGCCGGAGCCCAGCTGCCGACGGCGAGGACTTCGTGGCCGACGGCGAGGACATCGCCGGTCTGATGGGCGACGGGGCCCACCTCGTCGGCCATTCCTACGGAGGCCTCGGCGCCATGATGGCCGCCGCCCACCGTCCTGATGCCACCCGCTCGTTGGTGCTCCTGGAGCCCGCCGCGTTCGCGCTCGGGCAGGACCGGCCCGCAGGGAGGTCGCTCGTCGAAGGGATCCGTTCGATGTGGGATCTCGACAGCCCTGATGACGAGTGGGTGGTTCGGTTCCTGAAGGCGGTCGGGAGCGACCCGGACGAGTTCCCTCCCGACTTCCTCGCCGCCGCCGTGCCGCTGACGCCCTTGCTCCGCCGGGGCCGGCCGGGCTGGTACTCGGAGCTGCCCCTCGAGCGGCTGGCGGAGGCGTCCTTCCCGAAGGTCGTCGTCTCCGGAGGCCACAGCGCCGGCTTCGACGCCGTCTGTGACGATGTGGCCGAGCGGATCGGCGCATCCCGAACGGTGGTGGCGGGCGCCGGGCACGAGGTGCAGCTCACCGGCCCACCCCTCAACGAAGCGCTCCTCGCCCTCTGGCGGGGCGCAACGTCTTCCGCGGCGGGCCCAGGGAAGTCGTGAAGCCATGCCGCCCGAACACGCATCGTTCGACGCGCTCGTGGATGAGGCGGCCGCCGCGCCGGTCGAAGGCTGGGACTTCTCCTGGCTCGACGGACGGGCCACGGAGGAGCGCCCGTCCTGGGGGTACCAGCGCCTCCTCCGCAGGAAGCTCGCTGCCGCGTCCGCCGCGCTGGACATCCAGACCGGTGGTGGGGAGGTGCTCGCGGGCGCCGGCGCCGAGAGCTTCCCACGGACGATGGTCGCGACCGAAGGGTGGCCACCGAACGTCGCCAGGGCGACGGCGTTGCTGCATCCGCTCGGCGCCGCTCTCGTCGCCGTTCCCGAAGACGCGCCGCTGCCCTTCGCCGACGGCGCGTTCGACCTCGTGACCAGCCGCCACCCGGCCACCGTCCACTGGTCGGAGATCGCCCGGGCCCTCGCTCCGGCGGGCACGTACTTCGCGCAGCACGTCGGCAGCGGCACCAACGTCGAGATCAGCGAGTTCTTCCTCGGACCCGTCGAACCGTCCGACGGCCGGCACCACGAGGTCGAGGCCACCCGCGCCGAGGGGGTCGGGCTGGAGGTCGTCCAGTGTCGGAACGAACGCCTGCGGCTGGCGTTCTTCGACGTCGGAGCGATGGTCTTCTTCCTCCGCAAGGTCGTCTGGACCGTCCCGGACTTCACCGTCGACCGCTACCGCCGCCGGCTGCGAGACCTGCACGATCAGATCGAACGTGACGGCGCGTTCCACTCCACGATGTCCCGGACCCTCTTCGAGGTGCGCAAGCCGTAGCCCAGGGTCGCCAGCACGGTCAGTCCTCGGCGGTGTCGGCGAGGACGGCCATGGCCGCGTTGCGGCCGTTGGCGGCGATGACGCTGCCGCCGGGGTGGGTGGCGGCACCGCAGAGGTAGACGCCGGGGACCGGCGTCCGTGCGGACAGGCGGCGGTCCCACATCTGCGCCGGGAGGCAGCTCCCCTGGAAGATGTGGCCTCCGGTGAGGCCGATCCGCGCCTCGATGTCCGGCGGGCCGAGCACCTCCCGCTCCTCGACCACGTCGAGGACGTCGGGGGCGAAGCGGCTCACGGCCGCCAGCACCCGGTCGCCGATCTCCTCCCGGCGCTCGTCCCACGTCCCTTCGGCCAGGGTGTAGGGCACGTACTGGGCGAACACGCTCATGGCGTGCTTGCCCGCCGGGGCGATCGAGGGGTCGTAGGCGGTGTGGAAGTACAGCTCGCACCAGTCCGGCGCCGGTTCCCCCCGGGTGGCGGCGACGAAGGACGCCTGCGCCACGTCGGTCCCCCGGCTGATGGTGACCATGCCTCGGTGCGGCACGCCGTCCTCGGCGGCGGCCGAGAAGGTGGGGAGTCGGGAGAGCCCGCAGTTGAGCTTGATCACCGGGCTCTCGACCGACCACTGCTCGAGGCGGGCCCGGTACCCGTCCGGCGCGACGGCGCCGAGCAGGCCGAGGGTGCGCTTCGGGTCGGCGTTGGAGACCACCACGTCGGCGCCGACGAGCTCGCCGCCCTCCAGCCTGACCCCCTCGCCCGGGAGGATGGCCGCGACGGGGACGCCGGTGGCGAGCACGGCGCCGGCCTCCCGGGCGGCATCGGCCAGGGCGAACGCCACCCGTCCCATGCCGCCCTCGACGTAGCCCCAGGCCCCCCCGATCCCCTCCAGGCTCCCCATGCTGTGCATGAGGTGGACCCCGGCGGTCCCGGCGTCCCGCGGTCCGGCCCAGGTGCCGATGCAGCCCTGGCCCGTGAGCGCGGTGCGCACCCGCTCGTCGGCGACGAGGCCCTCGACCACGTCGGCGATCGACGCCTCGAAGACCACGTCGACGAGGGTCCGATCGTGGCCGAGGAGCGCCTCGACCTCGTCCCGGCTCGGTGACGCTCCCATCCACGTGTCGTGGGCCGGGCTGCGCAGGCGGGACCGGATGGTGGCGAAGAGTTCCTCGTACGCCAGGTAGCCCTCGGCGTCGGCCGCCGACGCCCCGATCGCCCGGATGGCGGCGGCGCTCCGCTCCCGGTCGTTCCAGAGGGCCAGCGACGTCCCGTCCTCGAACGGGCACCAGAGGTGCGGGTCGGCGGGGTGGACCCGGTAGCCGTGGCGGCGCAGGTCGAGCTCGTCGATGACGAGTGGCGACAGCAGGCCGACGAGGTAGGCGCAGGGGCTCACCTTCCAGGCCGGATCGGGCCAGGGCTCGGTCAGCGTGCAGGCGCCACCGAGGCGCTCGGCCCGTTCGAGCACCAGCACCGAGCGGCCGGCCCGGGCCAGGTAGGCAGCGGCGGTGAGCCCGTTGTGACCGCCACCGACGACCACCACGTCCCATCGGCGGCGGGCCAGCTCGGCCACGGGGGCGGGCAGGCCGACCCGGCCGAGGACGTCGTAGGTGCTCGCCCCCGGCATGACCCATGCTCGCAGGTCGGCCGCCGCCGCCCGGAACCGTCACACCCCGCTGCTACAACCGACCGGGTGACCCTGCGGGCCGAGGCCGAGGAGCTGCTCCACCGCCTGACGGCGCGCCCCGACGCCAGCTTCCGCGTCGGGCCAGTGGGAGGCGATCGAGGCGCTGGTCGACCGCGCCGGCGCCGCGCCCTCGTCGTCCAGCGCACCGGCTGGGGCAAGAGCGCCGTGTACTTCATCGCCACCCGCCTGCTGCGCGACCGGGGCGCCGGCGCCACGCGTGCTCATCTCGCCGCTGCTCGCGCTCATGCGCAACCAGATCGAGGCGGCCGAGCCGCCTCGGCGTGCGCGCCGCCACCATCAACAGCGACCAACCGCGACGAGTGGGACGAGATCGAGGCCCGGGTCAGCGGACGGCGAGGTCGACCTGCTGCTCATCTCGCCCGAGCGGCTCAACAACCCGCGGTTCCGCGCGCGACGTCCTGCCCGACCTGGTGCGGCTCGGTCGGCCTGCTCGTGGTCGACGAGGCCCACTGCATCAGCGACTGGGGCCACGACTTCCGCCCCGACTACCGCCGCATCCAGCGGGTCCTCGACCGCGCTGCCGCCCGGGCGTCCCGGTGCTGTGCACGACGGCGACCGCCAACGACCGGGTCGTCGGCCGACATCGTCGACCAGCTCGGCGACGACCTCGAGGTCATCCGCGGCCCGCTCGACCGCGAGAGCCTGCGCCTGTCGGTGCTCGACCTGCCCGATCCCGGCCACCCGCCTGGCGTGGCTGGCCGAGCGGCTCCCCGACGCTCGCCGGGCTCCGGGCATCGTCTACTGCCTCACCGTCGGCGACGCCGAGCGGGTCAGCGGCTGGCTGCGCACGCAGGGCATCGACGCCGTCGCCTACACGGGCCAGGGCGACAGCGACGACCGGGTCGAGATCGAGCGGCGCCTGCTGGCCAACGAGGTGAAGGTGGTGGTCGCCACCTCCGCCCTCGGCATGGGCTTCGACAAGCCCGACCTCGCCTTCGTCGTCCACTACCAGAGCCCGGGCTCGCCGATCGCCTACTACCAGCAGGTGGGCCGGGCCGGCCGCGCCCTCGACCGTCGGCCGACGGCATCCTGCTGCGGGGCCACGAGGACGCCGACATCCAGGACTACTTCATCCGCACCGCCTTCCCGCCCCGGCACCAGGCCGAGGCCGTGATCGCGCTGCTCGAGGAGCAGGGCGGGCCCGTGCCGCTCGGCGAGATCGAGGCCGCGGTCAACGTCCGGCGCACGCCGCATCGAGGCCATGCTGAAGGTCCTCGAGGTCGAGGGCGCCGTCGAGCAGGCCGACGGCGGGTGGCGGCGGACGCCGGAGCCGTGGACCTACGCCGAGCGAGCGGGTCGCGCCGGGTCACCGCGCAGCGGCGGGCCGAGCAGGAGGCCATGCACGGCGTACGCCGCCACCGACGGCTGCCGCATGGTGTTCCTCCGCCGGCAGCTCGACGACCCGGCGACGCGAGGCCGTGCGGCCGCTGCGACCGCTGCACCGGGCAGCCGCTCGATCCGGCGACCTCGACCGGCCGCTCGTGGCCGACGCCGGCGCCTTCCTGCGGAGCGCCACGCTGACGATCGAGCCGCAGGAAGCAGTGGATCCGCGGCGCGGCCCGGCCCCGCATCCCCGTCGACCAGCAGGCCGGGCCGGGCCGGGCCCTGTCCGTCCTCGGCGACGGCGGCTGGGGGTCGGTGGTGCGGCAGTCGAGGTACCACGACGACCGCTTCCCCGACGAGCCTCGTCGACGGCCGCGGCGAGCCTGGTCCGGGGGTGGCGCCCGACCCGGCGCCGACGTGGGTGACGTCCGTGCCCTCGAGCTCGCCCGCCGGCATCGTCACGGAGGCCGCACAGCGCCTGGCGGAGCGGCCTGGCGCTGCCCTACCGGGACGCGGTGGCCCGCACCCGTCCCGGTCGGCCGCAGGCGGAGATGGCGAACAGCGTCCAGCAGCTCCGCAACGTCCAGGGCGGGTTCGCGGTGAGCAGCCCCCTCCCCGCCGGGCCGGTCCTGCTCGTCGACGACGTCGTCGACTCGGGCTGGACCCTGACGGTGGTGGCCGCCGCCCTGCGGGAGGCCGGGTGCCCGGCCGTCCACCCGGTCGTCCTGGCCAAGGCGGTGAGCGACTGACCGTCGTGGGCCCCGGGCGAGGGGCTGCGAACATGCGGGATCGACGACGGCGGACGAGCGGCGACCACCACGCCGGCGAGGGTCGAGGAGCGGGCCGCCCCGATCGTCGCCATTGCGCTGGTGGCCGGTGTGTTCGGCGCCGTCCAACCCGAGGTCAACGCCGCCCTCGGCGATCGCCTCGACAGCGCGCTGCTGGCGTCCCTCGTCAACTTCGCCGTCGCCCTCGTGGTGGTCCTCGTGGCCGTGTCCCTCCGACCGGGCACCAGGAGCACGCTCGCCCGGCTGCGGACCTGGCCCGTCCCCTGGTGGACGCTGACCGCCGGCCTCGGCGGCGCCATCGTCGTGGTGGCCGGCGCCGTGACCGTCGACACGATCGGGGTGGCGATCTTCACCGTCGCCTTCTTCGCCGGGCAGATCAGCTTCGGCCTGGCGGTCGACCGGCTCGGCGTCGCACCCGGGGGCAAGCGGCCCGTGACGGCGGCGCGGGTGCAGGCCATGGTGCTCGCCGTCATCGCCGTGGTCCTCGCGGCAGGTGGGCCGCCCGGTGGGTGAGTTCGCTCCTGGCCTCGTCGCCTTTGCCGTCGCCGCAGGCGCCGCCGTCGCCTTCCAGTCGGCGTTCAACGGGCGCATCGCCAGGGCCACCGGCGACCCGGTCGCCGCCACGACCGTCAACGTGGTCGTCGGCACCGTCACCGTCGGCTCGCTGGTCGGCGTGCTGGCGGTCGCCGGGGCCATCGGCTCGCCGGACTGGCCGAGCGAGCCGTGGCTGTACACGGGCGGGGCCCTCGGCGCGACGATCGTGCTGTCGCTCGCGGTGGCCACGGCGGCCCTCGGTGTCCTCCGCGCCACGCTGACGATGCTCGCCGCGCAGCTGGTCGCCGCCTTCGTCATCGACTGGTGGGCCAGGGATGAGCCCCCCACCCCCGGCGTGCTCGCCGGCGGGCTCCTGATCGCCGGGGCCGTGGCCCTCGTCGGCCGCCGTGCGCCCGGGCGCTAGGTCCTCAGCCCGCGACGCGGCTGCGGCGCTCGAGGAACAGCACGTCGCGCCAGCGACCGCCGTGCTGCCCCATGCGCTCACGTCGCCCGACGACGCGGAACCCGCACCGCTCGTGGAGCGCCATGCTGGCCGTGTTCTCCGGGAAGATGCCCGTCTGGATCGTCCAGATGCCGGCCGCCTCGGTCGACGCGATGAGCGCCCGGAGCAGGGCCGTGCCGACTCCCTGCCCCGACCTGGCGGGTGTCACGTACACGCTGTGCTCCACCACGCCGGCGTACACGCACCGCTCGGACACGGCCGAGGCCGCCGCCCAGCCGACCACCTCGCCGTCGGCCTCGGCCACCAGCCGGTGCTCGGGGAGCCTGGCGGCGTCGAACGCCTCCCACGTCGGCGGCTCGGTCTCGAAGGTGGCGTCGCCCGTGGCGATGCCCTCGGCGTAGATCCGCTCGACAGCCGGCCAATCGCCCCCCACCATCAGGCGCACCTCGACGGGCACCTCAGCCGCCGAGGGCGTCCTTGAGCATGGCCAGGCGCTCGGGCACGACCGAGCAGTAGACCCAGCGCCCGACCTTCTCCTTGGTGATCAGGCCGGCGTCGGCCAGGACGGTGAGGTGGTGGCTCACGGTGGGCTGGCTCTTGCCGACCGGCTCCTCGAGGTCGCAGCTGCAGGCCGACCCGTCCGACGCGGCGGCGATCAGCGACAGGAGCCGCAGGCGCACCGGGTCGGCCAGGACCTTGAACGATGCGGCCAGCTCGGCAGCCGCCTCCTCGTCGAGGGGCCCGGCCAGGAGCGGCGAGCAGCAGGCCTCGATCGTCCGAACCTCCACGAGATCACCCTCTTGCATCCATCGACAGATGTCGATACATTGACCGTTGTCCATACGATAGCCCCTCCGAGGAGGACCCGTGTCCCGTGTGCAGCTCGCCCTCAACGTCTCCGACCTCGACGAGGCCGTCGCCTTCTACTCCAAGCTCTTCGCCACGGAGCCGGCCAAGCGCCGTGAGGGCTACGCCAACTTCGCCGTCGAGCGCCCGCCGCTGAAGCTCGTGCTCATCGAGAACCCGGGCGCCGACGGCCGGCTCAACCACCTCGGGGTCGAGGTGTTCTCCACCGACGAGGTGGCCGCCACCTCGGCCCGCCTCAGCGGCGAGGGGATGGCCACGGCCACCGAGGACGAGGTCACGTGTTGCTACGCCGTGCAGGACAAGGTCTGGGTCGACGACCCCGACGGGGCGCCGTGGGAGGTCTACACGGTGCTGGCCGACAGCGAGACGCCCAGCGGCGACCTGCAGGCGACCGACACCTGCGGCGCCGGCGCCTGCGCGACCGCCGACGTCCCGTCCGACCAGGACGCGGCCCGGCCGGTGCAGGCCTGCTGCTGAGCCACACGAGCCCCAGTTCGGAGGATCGAGTACCCCTGCGGTAGTCGATCCTCCGGAATCGGCGGGCCCGGGGGTCCCTTGCCACGGGCCCCTGCCGCCGCCACCATCGACGAGGTGAGCGGCGACCACGACCACGGCGGCGCCGCCCTCCGGGCCGGCGCCCGCCACGCGGGGCGCCTGCGGCTCGCCTTCGCCATCCTCGTCGTCTTCTTCCTCGTCGAGCTCGTCGGCGGCCTGGTCACCAACTCGCTCGCCCTGCTGTCGGACGCCGGCCACATGCTCACCGACGTGCTCGGGCTGGGCATGGCCCTGGCGGCCATCACCGTGGCCAGCCGACGCTCCACGAACCCCGGGCGCACCTACGGCCTGTACCGGGTCGAGATCCTCGCCGCCCTGGCCAACGCCGTCCTGCTGTTCGGCGTGGCCGGCTACGTGCTGGTCGAGGCCGTCAACCGCCTCGACGACGCCCCCGAGGTGGCGGGTGGCGCCGTCCTCGTCGTGGCCACCGCCGGCCTGCTGGCCAACCTCGTGGCCTTCGCGCTGCTCCGCGAGGGGGCTCGGGACAGCATCAACGTCCAGGGCGCCTACCTCGAGGTGCTGGCCGACACCGTGGGCTCGGTCGGCGTGATCGTGGGGGCCGGCGTCATCGCGGCGACGGGGTGGACGTGGGTCGACCCCGTCGTGGGGGTGGCCATCGGCCTCTGGATCCTGCCCCGCACCTACCGCCTGGCCCGCCAGGCCCTCCGGATCCTCATCGAGGCGGCGCCGGCCGGGGTCGACCTCCAGCGGTTGTCCGCCGACCTGGCCGCGCTCCCGGGCGTGGTCGACGTGCACGACGTCCACGTCTGGACCCTCACCAGCGAGATGGAGGCGGCCTCGGCCCACCTCATGGTCCGCGCCGGGACCGACAGCCACGGCGTGCTCGACCAGGCCAGGGACGTGCTCCGGGACGGGTACGGCGTGGGCCACGCCACCCTCCAGGTGGAGCCCGACGACCACACCGGCTGCGACGAGGTCACCTGGTAGCCGATCCGAGGTCGGCGAACACCGGCATGACGGCCGGGATCTGGAGCATGCCGAGGGTGCGCCGCACCGGCGACTCGTCCGGCAGCACGAGGTGCAGCAGCTGCTGGTGACCCGCCAACCTCGCGGCAAGGTCGAAGAGCGTCCGGATCCCGGACGAGTCGATGAAGGTCACGCCGGACAGGTCCAGCACCAGCCCCCGGGCGTCGTTGGGCACGGCGTGGGACAGCTCGGTCTCGAGCTCGATCGAGTTGGAGATGTCGATCTCGCCCTCGACCGAGGCCACGGTGAACCCGCCCCGCGAGGACACAGCGGTGGTGGCTGCGGTGGTCGTGGTCATGCGTCGTCTCCTGGTCTGCGCCGGGAGGTCGCCAACCGGCGGCGCATGCGCACCACCGTGCCGTCGTCCCCCCGCTCGACGTCCATGTCGTCGGTCAGCCCCGCCATCAGGGGCAGCCCCCGCCCCCGGTCCGAGTCCCGGGGCGGGCGCCACCGCCCGAAGTCCCGGACCTCGATCTCGACCACGCCGTCGACCAGCGCGGCCTCCACCTCGTAGTGGGCCTTCACCGGGCCGTAGGCGTGCTCCACGGCGTTGGCCGCCGCCTCGTTGGCGGCCAGCGTGAGGTCGTAGGTCTCGTCGGTGCTCGCACCGGCGCCCCGGAGCCACGTGCGCAGGGACCGCCGCAGCGACCGCAGGGTCTCCGAGCCCGCTGGCAGTCGGAGCGACAGCGGCTCGGCCCCGCACTCGATGCGCTGGAGGGCGAGCAGCGCGACGTCGTCACCGGCCCGGTTGCCGCCGAGCAGCGCCTGGAGGACGAAGCCGCAGCACCCCGCCGGGTCGTCCGGGGCGTCGGCCACGGCCGTCGCCAGCCGGGCCAGCCCCTCGTCCAGCGACGCGTCCCGCCGCTCGACGAGACCATCGGTGTACAGCACCACCGTCGCCCCCGGCTCCAGCTCGACCGGGTGCTCGACGTAGGTGACCCGTCGCACGGCGCCGAGCGGGAGCTGGGCCTCGACGTCGAGGTAGTCGGTGGCGCCGTCGGCGGCCCGCACGAGCGGCGGCGGGTGGCCGGCGCCGACGAACCGCCCCCGCCCCGACGCGGGGTCGAGGGCGAGGTACACCAGCGTGGCCATCTCGCCGGCCCCGAGGTCGTGGGCGAACTCGTTGAGGCACTGGACGACCTCGGCCGGTCCCTGCCCCTGGGCGGCGTAGATGCGGCATGCGCTCCGCAGCTGGCCCATCACCGACGCCGCCCGCACCCCCCGGCCCACGACGTCGCCCATCACGAGCGCGACCTCGCCGTCGGGGAGGGTGATGACGTCGTACCAGTCGCCGCCGACCGTCGCCCCTGCGCCCGGGAGGTACTGCCCGGCCAGCGCCGCCTCGGGCAGCTCGGGCAGCCGGTCCGGCAGGAGGCTGCGCTGGAGGGTCTCGGCGATGGCGTGGTGGTGCTCGTAGGTGCGGGCCCGGTCGATGGCCAGCGCCATGCGGTCGGCCACCAGCTGGAGCAGGGCCAGCTCGTCGTCGTCGAAGCGGCGGACGGCCCGCGTGCCGACCATGAGCACACCGGTGATGCGCCCCTCCACGATGAGGGGGACGACGGCCAGCGAGCGCAGGTCCTGCGCCCGGAGGTGGGCCTGGGAGCGCTCCGCGAGCTCGACGTCCTGGAGGACGAGGGGCTGGCGCCAGTCGGAGAGGCGGCGGGTGAGGCCGCGGCTCTCCTCCCACGAGAGCAGGGGGAGGGCCGGCGTGTCGATCCCGACCGCCGCGTGGACGGCCAGGCGGTCGTCCTCGCCGGCGAGCCACACGGCCACGGCGTCGACCCGGAGCGCCTCCTCGACCCGCTCGAGCAGCTCGACGAGCAGGTCGTCCACGCCGAGGTGGGCCAGCCCCGCCTCGGTCACCCGCTGGAGCTGGGCCAGGCGGCGGTTGCTCTCCTCGGCCGAGGCCCGGGCCGCCCGCTCGGCGGCCAGCAGGGCGGTCCGCTCCTCCTCGGCGCGCCGCCGCTCGGTCACGTCCTGGAGGACGCCGGTCACCTTGACGGGCTGGCCGTGCTCGTCGGCCAGCACCCGCCCGTTGCTGGCCAGCCACCGCACCTCGCCGTTCGGCCAGACGATGCGCACCTCGTTCCTGAAGGACCCTCCCTGGGCGAGGAGGGCGAAGGGGCTGGCGGCCACCTCCTCGCGGTCGTCCGGGTGGACCGCCTGCAGGAAGTCGGCGAAGGTGCCGAAGGCGAAGTCGTCCGGGGTGCCAGGGCCGCACAGGAGCTGCCCGTAGGTGCCCGCGGTGCGCATCTGACCCGTCCGCAGGTCGAGCGTCCAGGCGCCGACCTGGGCGGCGTGCAGCGCGAGCCGTAGCTCCTCGGGGTCGGCCTGGGTCGCCGTCTCACGTGTGCCGAGCAGCCCGGGGCGCGCCATCGGCCGATCCTTTCGACGTCCGTCCGGACGCCCCGAGGATCGGCACGATCCCGCTCCAGGTGAAGCGATTGCCTACCGGGCGGCGTTCCCGGCGTCGAGTGTCCGATACACGAAGTTCGTGGTCAGGGACAGGATCTCGTCGCGGTGCTGGGAGTAGGGCACGTGCCCGGCGCCCTGCCAGCCGACCAGGTAGGCCCGCAGCCCGTCGTCGTGGGCCGCCTCGACGGTGTCCTCGGCCCACGCGTAGGGGACGAGGCCGTCCTCGGTGCCGTGGAAGAGCAGGGCGGGGGCGTCGCCGGGGCCCACCTCGCCGGTGAAGATCACCGCGCCCGAGAGGGACACGGCCCCGCCGACCGCCGAGGAGAAGCCGGGGTTCCCGCTGTTCCCGGGGTGGTTCGGCTGGTAGCCGACGTTGAGCGCGGTGATGGCGCCGGCCGACGAGCCGCCGATGGCGATGCGGGTGGGGTCGACCCCGTAGGTGCCGGCCCGGGCCCGGAAGAACCGCACGGCCGCCTGGGCGTCCTCTCGGGCCCGGTTGATGGCGTTGACGCACTCGCCCAGCGGTGCCGCACCGCCGCACCCGGTGGACGACAGGCGGTAGTTGATCGAGGCGGTGACGTAGCCCTTGCGGGCGAAGGTGGTGGCCTCGTCGACGATCTCCGGCGAGGACTTGGTCCCGCTGCGGAAGCTCCCGCCGTGGACCCACACGATCACCGGACGCCGGTTCACCGTGTCGCCCGCGGGCCGGTAGACGTCGAGGGTGAGCGTCTCGGTCTGCCCCGACTGGCCCACGGCGCTGCCGTAGGCGACGTCGGCCGTCTTGGTGGTGCTGGTGAAGATCTCGTCGCGGTAGCGGAGGGGCCCCTGCCCGGGGATGGCCTCCAGGTCGCACCCGGCGGCCACCACGGCCACCACGCCGAGCAGCACGAGCCGCCGCGCCCATCGCCACCGGCCAGGCACCCGCTCGTCCGCTCGCGTGGTTGTCACGACAACGACCCTAGGTGCTCACCCCCGTCCCGGAGGCTCGGGGTCCAGGCCGAAGCGCTCGGTGTAGAAGGCGAAGCGCTCCCGCAGCTCGCCGGCGTCGAGCCCGAACGCGGCCAGGTCGTAGCGCACGCCGCCGTGGCGGCCACGGGGGTGCTCGTCCATGAACGCCCGCATGGCCGCCTCCACGTCGGGGGTGAAGGGCTGGCCCGCCACCCGGTCGATGCGCTCCACCATGGCCACGTCGTCGGCCATGAACTCCGGGAAGGGCACGTCGATCGACTGGTCGGCGGGGACGAGGTCCCGGTCGTCGGCGCAGGCCCGCAGCATGCGCGCCAGCCGGTCGGCCCAGTAGTGCCCGATGGCCACGGGGTCGACGCGGGCGGTCGAGAGGCGGGCGGTGTAGCTGAGCATGGTCACCACCGAAGTGGTGACCGCCACGGGGTCGCGGTGGGTCACCACCACCGTGGCGTCGGGGAAGGTGGCCAGCAGCGGCCCGAACTGCTCGATGTGCTGCGGCGACTTGAGCACCCAGCGGGTGCCGCCCCGCAGCCACTGGAGGGCCTGGAGCACCGACTTGAGGTAGCCGTAGGACGGGGTCTGGTCCGTGCCGAGGTAGTCGTCCCGCCACGAGGGGACCAGGGCCAGCGTCTCGAAGAGCATGGTGGAGACGTCCATGGCCAGGAGGTGGATCTCCTCGTGGACGTGGTCGACGGTCATGTCGTGCATGCGCCGGAAGTGGGGCATGGCGCCGTTGACGACGTCGAGGCCCAGCTGGCACCGCTCGAGCCGGGGGTCGGGCGCGCCCGCCGCCACCGCCGTCCGCTCGTCCTCCGGCAGCACCGGCTCGAGGCTCTCCCAGTAGGGGAGCGACCGCAGCGCCGGGTCGGCGGCGAGCAGGTTGTGGAGGTGGGTGGTCCCGGTGCGGGGCAGACCGGCGATCACCAGCGGCCGCTCGATGCGCTCGTCCAGGATCTCGGGGTGGGTGGTCAGCAGGTCCTGGTGGAGGAGGCGGTTGCGCAGCAGCGACACGAGTTGCGTGTGGAGGGAGACGAGGCCCGCCGGGCTCAGGCCCGCCTCCTCCCGCAGCGCCGTGCAGAGGACGTCGAGCCGCCCGACGAAGGTGAGGTCGCCGAAGTCGTCGAGACCGGTGGCGTCGGAGGCGGCGGCCATGAGCGCCGGCGGCGAAAGGTCGAGGCCCTCGGCGGCCGCGGCCATGGCCTCCAGGATGGGGGCGACGTCGTCGGGGAACCGGGGGTCGGCCAGGTCGTCGAGGGCGACCGGCGGCGGGCGGGTCCCAGCCACGGCGGCACTGTCTAGCGTGCGCAGCGTGGGGGCGGCGGAGCTGGCCGGCATCGATCTCACCGACCTCGACGCCTTCGCCGACGGGTTCCCCCACGATCTCTTCGTCCGCCACCGGCGGGAGGCCCCGGTGTGGTGGCACGAGCCGACGGCGCACACGCCCGACGGCGAGGGGTTCTGGTCGGTGGCCACCTACGCCGAGGCGCTCGAGGTCATCCGCGACCCGGTCACGTACTCGTCGGAGCGGGGCGGATCCCGCCAGCACGGCGGGACGATGCTCCAGGACATGCCCGTGGCGGGCGTGATGCTCAACATGATGGACGACCCCCGCCACGCCCGGATCCGCCGCCTGGTCAGCGGGGGCCTCACCCCCCGGACCCTCCGGCGCCTGGAGGACGACCTGCGCCGCCGGAGCGCAGCCCTCCTCGAGGCCGCCGCCGAGCAGGGGACCTGCGACGTGCTCGAGGCGGTGGCGGCCGAGCTGCCGATGCAGGCGATCTGCATCCTCCTCGGCGTGCCGGAGGAGGACCGCCACCTCCTGTTCGAGTGCGTCGAGCACATCTTCGACATCCGCCGGGACCGCGACCTGGCCGCCATGGGCGCGGCCATGCGGCGCATGACCGAGTACGGCGGCGAGCTGGTGGCGGCCAAGCGGGCGACTCCGGCCGACGACATGCTCTCGGTCGTCGTCGGCGCGTCGCTGCCCGACGAGGACCCCTCGGAGCTGACCGACGCCGAGGTGGACGCCTTCTTCACCCTGCTGTTCGCCGCCGGGGCCGACACCACCCGCAACGCCATCGCCGGCGGCCTCCTGGCCCTGGTGGAGCGGCCGGACCAGTACGCCGCCCTGCGGGCCGACCCCTCGATCCTCGGCACCGCCATCGAGGAGGTGCTGCGGTGGACCACGCCGTCACCGTCGAAGCGGCGCACGGCCACGGTCGACGCCGACCTCGGGGGGCACCGGGTCCGGGCCGGCGACAAGGTCCTGTACTGGGAGGCGTCCGCCAACCGGGACGAGGCGGTCTTCGACCGCTCGATGGACTTCGACGTGCGGCGGGACCCCAACCCCCACCTCGCCTTCGGCCACGGGGTCCACTTCTGCCTCGGCGCCGGCCTGGCCCGCCTGGAGATGCGGGTGCTCTTCGAGGAGCTGCTCCCCCGGTTCGGGTCGATCGAGCTGGCCGGGCCGGTGGAGTGGACCCGCAGCAACCGCCACACCGGGCTGCGCCACCTGCCGGTGCACCTGACCCGGTAGCGAACCCTCCCCGGGTATCCTGGGCCCTACCGAAGGGGAGTACCCCTCGAGGCCGGCCGTCAGTACGGCGACGTCCCGGTGCGGCCAGTCCCCCTCGGGGGGCGGGGAGACCTTCGGCAGACAGCACCCGACCCTGTCCTGCCGGAGGAACCCATGGATGTCCCCCTCTACGTCTGGGCCGCCACGCTCGGCGTCATCGCCGCGATGCTGGCCCTCGACCTGCTCGTGCTCCACCGCGACGCCCACGAGGTGTCCATGCGGGAGGCGGCCCTCACCAGTGCCATGTGGGTGGCGCTCGGCGTGCTGTTCGGCGTCGGCGTCTGGGTGGTGGCCGGCGGGGAGCACGCCGGCGAGTACTTCGCCGGGTACCTGATCGAGAAGAGCCTCTCGGTCGACAACATCTTCGTCTTCGCCCTGATCTTCGGGTACTTCGCCGTGCCCGCCCGGTACCAGCACCGGGTCCTGTTCTGGGGGGTGGTCGGCGCCCTCGTGATGCGGGCCGGCTTCATCGCCGCCGGCGCCACCCTGCTCGACCGCTTCTCGTGGACGGTCTACGTGTTCGGCGCCTTCCTGCTGGTGACCGGCGTCCGCATGGCGCGCCAGCGGGACGACCACGTGGATCCCGGCCGGAACCCGCTCCTGCGGCTCCTGCGCCGCAGCGTGCCCATGACCGACGGCTACGAGGGGCAGCGCTTCGTCGTGCGCCGGGCGGGCCGGCTGCTGGCCACGCCGCTCCTCGCCGTCCTGCTGGTGGTGGAGACGACCGACGTCGTGTTCGCCGTCGACTCGATCCCCGCCATCTTCGCCGTCACCGACGAGCCCTTCCTCGTGTTCACGTCGAACGCCTTCGCCATCCTCGGGCTGCGGGCCCTGTACTTCCTCCTCGCCGGGATGATCACCCGCTTCGCCTACCTGAAGCTCGGCCTCGCCGCCGTGCTCGCCTTCGTCGGCGTGAAGCTCGTCCTCACCCACGTGGTGCACCTCCCGATCTGGCTCTCGCTCGGTGTGATCGCTGCGATCCTGGGTACGTCCCTGGCGGCCTCGCTCGTGCGGCCGCCGAAGGGCGCGACCGAGGAGCTGGAGGGGGCGCTCTGACGCGTCCCCTGTGGGCAGCCCTGTGCGTCGGGTGGGGATCTCGTCCACCGCCTGGGGAGTTCCTGGGGATCTCTCCGACGCCCCTTGACCCCACCCGGTTGCGGGGGGAGGGTGCACCTACCGAGCAGCGACGAACGGTTCGCAGCACGGAGCGGTGGAGACGCACCTCGGTGTGGATCCATCGCGACGGGCAGCGACCGGTCGTGCAGGTGCTCGGCCCGGTCCCGAGCCGGGTGGTCGCCTCCAGGGGCGGACGCCCGGAACGGGTCGGGGGTGCGACCCCGAGGAGCGTGCCCGGTTCCGGCCGGTCGGCTACTCGGGGTCGACCCGCGTCCGGGGACGGGCGCGGTCGCGGCCGATGTTCGAGGCCGGGTCGGCCTTGGTCCGAGGGTGGGGGACGGACCTAGGGTGCGGGAGGGATGGGACGCCTCCGCACCTCCCACTCGCGGTGGGCTCCGGCCGGCGTCCTCGCACTGGCCGTCCTGGCCCTGTCGGGCTGCGGCGGTGACTTCGGGCTCCCCGACCCGGCCACCGACGACGGCGACCGCGTCCTCGGGCTCTGGAAGGGCGCCGTCCTCGCCGGCCTGGCCGTGGCCGCCCTCATCTGGGCCCTCGTGGCGTGGTCCGATCCTCCGCTACCGGCGCCGCAACGACGACCTCCCCAGCCAGACGCCGTACAACATCCCCCTGGAGATCGCCTACACGGTGGCCCCGCTCGTGGTGGTGGCCGTGCTGTTCGGCTTCACCGTCGTCGTCCAGGAGGACGTGACCGGGGCGACCGCCGACCCCGACCTCGAGATCGAGGTGATCGGCTTCCAGTGGTCGTGGGAGTTCCGCTACCGGGACCTCGGCGTCGACGTCGAGAGCACCGGGGAGGAGGACCCTGTCCTCGTCCTCCCCGTGGGCACCACCGTCCGCTTCGACCTGGTGGCCGAGGACGTGAACCACTCGTTCTGGGTACCGGAGTTCCTGGTGAAGCGCGACCTCATCCCGCGCGTCGACAACCACATCGACGTGGACGTCACCCGGGCGGGGGAGTGGACGGGTCGCTGCGCCGAGTTCTGCGGCCTCCAGCACTGGGAGATGCGCTTCGGCGTCCGGGCCGTGCCGCAGGACGAGTTCGACCGCTGGGTGCGCGAGCAGCGAGCGAGCGCGTAGTGGCCGTCCTCGACCCGCCCCGCACCGGCGAGCCGCCGCCGGGACCGCCGCCCGAGGAGCACCCCGAGCCCGCCTCCCGGGGGCTGCTCGCCTTCCTCACCACCACCGACCACAAGCGCATCGGGCTCGCCTACATGGTCACCGCCTTCGGCTTCTTCCTGCTCGCCGGCGCCCTGGCCATGATGATCCGGGCCGAGCTGGCGGAGCCCGGTCGCCAGGTGGTGGGGGAGGACACCTACAACCAGCTCTTCACGATGCACGGCGGCATCATGCTGTTCCTCTTCCTCGGCCCGTTCGCCTTCGGCCTGGCCAACTACCTGGTGCCCCTCCACATCGGCGCGCCGGACATGGCCTTCCCCCGGCTCAACGCGTTCAGCTACTGGCTGTACCTCGGCGGCGGGCTCACGATGGTGGCCAGCTTCCTCAGCACCGATGGCGCGGCCAACTTCGGCTGGACGAGCTACACGCCGTTGAGCGACGGCACGTACACCCCGGGCATCGGCGGCGAGCTGTGGTTCCTCGGCATCGCCCTCACCGGGTTCTCCGGCATCTTCACCGCCGTCAACATCATCACCACCGTCTTCACCATGCGGGCGCCGGGCATGACGGTGTTCCGCATCCCGGTCTTCACCTGGAACATGGTGGTGACGAGCTTCCTGGTGCTCGTCGCCTTCCCCGTGCTGACGGCGGCGGTGGCCATGCTCTTCGCCGACCGCCACTTCGGCGCCCACGTGTTCGACGCCACCAACGGCGGCCTGCCGATCCTCTACCAGCACCTGTTCTGGTGGTTCGGCCACCCCGAGGTGTACATCCTCGCCCTGCCCTACTTCGGGGTGGTCACCGAGGTGATCCCCGTCTTCAGCTGGCGCCCGGTGTTCGGCTACAAGGGCATCGTCCTCGCCACCATCGCCATCGCCGCGCTGTCGATGTCGGTGTGGGCCCACCACATGTTCACCACCGGGGCGGTGCTGCTCCCGTTCTTCTCCGGCTTCTCCTTCCTCATCGCCGTGCCCACGGGCGTGAAGTTCTTCAACTGGATCGGGACGATGTGGGGCGGGCGGCTGACCTTCCAGACGCCGATGCTCTTCGCCATCGGCTTCCTGCTGACGTTCGTCATGGGCGGCGTGACCGGGGTGCTGCTGGCCTCGCCCCCCTCGACTTCCCCCTCCACGACAGCTACTTCGTGGTGGCCCACATGCACTACGTGCTCTTCGGCGGCTCGGTGTTCGCCCTGTTCGCCGGCATCTACTACTGGTTCCCCAAGTTCACCGGCCGCGTGCTGGGCGAGGGCCTCGGCCGGGTGCACTTCGCCACCATGTTCGTCGGCTTCCACCTGACCTTCCTGGTCCAGCACGTGCTCGGGATGGAGGGGATGCCCCGCCGGGTGGCCGACTACCTCGACAGCGACGGGTGGACGAGCCTCAACCGCGTCTCCTCGGTGGGCGCCTTCCTCACCGGCATCTCCACCCTGTTCTTCCTCTACAACGTGTGGCGGACGCTGCGCCGGGGCCGCCTCGCGGGCGACGACCCGTGGGGGGGCCACACCCTGGAGTGGGCCACCAGCTCGCCGCCCCCGCCGTCGAACTTCGACCGCCCGCTGCCGCCGATCCGGTCCAACCGGCCGGTGTTCGACCAGACCCACGGCCTGTACTCGAGTGACGTCGAGACGGCCGCCGTCGACGCCGGCGCGGCGCCCCCGGTGCGATGAAGGAGGACGCGGACCCCGAGCGGGCCGGCATGCGGGTCGAGGCCCGGATGTACCTGGCCATCGCCGCCTTCCTCGCCGTGGCCCTCGCCATCTACCTGCTGGCCTCGTACGAGTGGGCCGGGACGGTCCTCCTCCTGGTGGGCGCCGTCATGGGCGTGTTCATGGGCGGCTACCTCGAGCGCCAGGCCCGCCTGCGCACCGACCCGGCGGTGGCCGAGCGCGCCGGCGGCGCCGGTCTGGAGGAGGAGGTCGAGGGCGGGGAGTACCTGCCCCACGCCAGCATCTGGCCCTTCGGCCTCGGCGTGGGCGCCCTGCTCATGGCCAACGGGCTGGCCCTCGGCCTCTGGGCGGTGCTGCCCGGCGCCGCCCTGATGGCCGGCTCCGTCTGGGGCTTCGCCCGCCAGTCCAAGTTCCGCGACTGACGGCGCCGGGGCACAGCCGCCACTCCCGCCCCATTCCGGAGGATCGACGACCGCAGCGGTCCTCGATCCTCCGAAATCAGCGGCGGGGGACGCCGGCCGAGGCCGGCTCCTGCTCGGCCTCGCCCTCGGGGGCGATCTCCTGGCGGATCTCCTCACCGGAGCTCGGGGACCGCACGCCGGGGACGGTCGCCTCGTCGCTGGCGCCGGGCCGGTCCCGGGCGGCCAGCTCCTTGCACAGCCGGAAGGCCAGCCACCCGGACAGGGGCGGCAGGACGAACAGCAGGATCCGCAGGGTGACGAAGACGGCGTTCACCGAGAGGTCGAAGGTGATGGCCAGCACGTCGCTGGCCCCGGCGAAGAACAGCACCGTGTAGAAGCTCAGGGTCGACACCCCGAGGGCCGTGCGCAGCGGCCGGTCGCGCGGGCGGTCGAGGATGTGGTGGGGCTCCCGGTCCTTGCTGAAGCGGGCCTCGAGGAACGGCCACAGGAACAGCAGCGTGAAGGTGATCCCCGGCAGCAGGGCGCCCGCGAAGAAGGGGTTCGGGATCTCGTACCCGAAGGCCCGGGTCTCCCAGCCGGGCATGAGCCGCAGCGCCCCGTCGAGCCAGCCCATGTACCAGTCGGGCTGCGAGGCCGAGCTCACGTCGGCCGGCCGGTAGGGGCCGTAGAGCCAGATGGGGTTGATCTGGGCCACCCCGCCGAGCAGCGAGAGCACGGCCCCGGTGAGGAAGAACATCCCGAGGCCCTTGGCCGCGAAGGTGGGCCACACCCGCTCGCCCACCACGTTGTCCTCGCGCCGGCCGGGGCCGGGGAACTGCGTGTGCTTCTGGCGCACGAGGATGGCGAGGTGCACGCCGATGACCGTGGCGATCACGGCCGGCAGCAGCAGGATGTGGATGACGAACAGCCGGTTGATCGTCTGGTCGCCCGGGAACTCGCCCCCGAAGAACAGCGAGGCCAGCCACGTCCCCGCCACCGGGATGGAGATGGCGATGTTGTAGGCGATGCGCAGCCCCGTCCCCGACAGCTGGTCGTCCACGAGGGAGTAGCCGGCGAAGCCCTCGACGATGGCGAGGATGAGCAGCGTCACCCCGACCATCCAGTTGAGCTCGCGGGGACGACGGAAGGCGCCGGTGAAGAACACCCGGGCGAGGTGCACGGTGGTGGCGGCCACGAAGACCAGGGCGGCCCAGTGGTGGATCTGGCGCATGACGAGGCCGGCCCGCACCTCGAAGCTGAGGTCGAGCGCGCTCTCGTAGGCCCGCGACATCTCCACGCCCCGCAGCGGGGCGTAGCTGCCCCGGTAGACGACCTCCTGCGTCGACGCCTCGAAGAACAGGGTCAGGTAGACGCCGGTGAGGAGGAGGATGACGAAGCTCCACAGCGCGATCTCGCCCAGGTAGAACGACCAGTGGTCGGGGAAGACCTTGTCGAGCGCCTTGCGGGCGAAGCCGGCGGCGCCGAGGCGCTGGTCGAGCCAGCGGGCCGTCGAACGGGTGAGCGGGGTCCGGGGCCGGTGCGGCGCTGCGCCGTCGCGGGCTCATCGCTCCCGGTCCCAGAAGCCGCCGCCGACCGGTCCGGAGAAGTCGCCCTCGGCCACCAGGTAGCCCTCGTCGTCCACCCCGAGCGGGAGCTGGGGGAGGGGCCGGGCGGCGGGGCCGAACACCGGCCGGGCCCCGTCGAGCACGTCGAACGTCGACTGGTGGCAGGGGCAGAGGAGCAGCTTCTCCTCCTGCTGGTACAGGCCCACCGGGCAGCCGGTGTGGGTGCACAGCTTCGAGTAGGCGACGATGCCGTCGACCGTCCACCCCATGCGCTCGGGCGGCAGGGTGAGGTCGCGCTCGTCGACCCGCACCAGGAGGGTGGGGGCGTCGGCCGCGGCCCGGTGGCCCTGGGGCCACACCGTGGCCAGGGCCCCCTCGGCCAGCTCGTCGGGGCGCACGAAGCGGCCGTCCTCGGTGACCACCCGGATCGGCCCGTCCGCGTAGGGGGTGGTCTTCAGGCCCCGACCCGGCCGCGGCCCGAGCGAGCGCACCGGGAAGAGCAGGGCCAGGCCGAGCGCCCCGAAGGCGCCCACCGCCAGCTTGACCAGCAGGCTGCGCCGCCCGAGGGCCTGCTCGCCCGCCTCGAAGTCGGCGGTGAAGGCGGCCACCTCCTCCTCGGTCGACTCGAGCCGGCCCCGCTCCTCGGTCTCCTCCTGGGTGGGCATGAACCGCTTGGCCCAGCCCACCAGGCCGATGCCGATGCCGCCCAGCGCCAGGCACAGGAAGATGCCCTCGAGCTGGGTCTGCCCCCCGGCCACGTAGACGACGCCGAGCCCGACCGCGCCGAGGATGCTGACGACGAAGGCGACGGCCACGAAGGCCTCACCCCGTCGCGTCGCGGCCGCCCTCGCTCACTCGGCCACCCCCGCGGTCGGCTCGCGGGCGTCGTCGTCGTCGTCCTCCTGGAACCGGCGCTTCCCGATCCACACGGTGAGGAGGACCAGCAGCCCCAGCCCGCCCACGATGGCCACGAAGCCCTCGGGGATGGGGCCGATGCGGCCGAGGGAGAAGCCGCCGGGGGAGTCGTCCTCCTGGAGGTCCATGACGTAGGCGATGAGGGAGTTCACCTCGTCCTCGGTGAAGTAGTCGAAGACCGGCATCTGCCCGGGCCCCAGCTCGAGCGCCTCGGCGATCTGCACGGCGGTGACCGGTTCGAGGGTGGGCGCGTTGCGCCCGTAGCTGAGCGCACCGCCGGCCAGGGCCGCCTGGTGGCAGGCGGCGCAGTTGAGCCGGAACAGCTCGCCGCCCCGGGCCAGGTCGCCGGCGTCGGGGTCGACGGTGGGGATGTCCGGACCGCCGTCCAGCGAGGCGACGTAGGCCACGAGCGCCTCGATCTCCGCGTCGTCGAACGGCGACTCCTTGCGCTCGCTCTGGGCCGGTTCCTCCTCCTCGGCGGGCATGCGCCCCGAGGTGATCCAGTAGTGGGCCCCGGCGGCGCCCTGGCCCCGGATGTCCGGGCCGACCCCCTCGATGCCCGACCCGTCGTCGTCGTGGCAGCTCACGCACCGGACCTGGAACAGGTCGCGGCCCCGGGCGATGACCGCGCGGTCGTCGAGGGCGGCGCGGTCGACCACGTAGCCGAGGGGGTCGTCGTCGCTGGCCCCGGCCCGCCCCTGGAGCAGCACGGCCGCTCCGATGGCAGCGGCCAGCACCAGGGGGAGGACCACCAGGCGGCGCATCAGCTCAGCAGGTAGATGGTGGCGAACATCGCCACCCACACGACGTCGACGAAGTGCCAGTAGTACGAGGTGACCATCACGGTCTGGTCGAGCGGGGCCCGGCTGCGCCCGGTCACCACCCACACCACGGCCAGCATCAGGCCGATGCCGGCCAGCACGTGGAGCCCGTGGAACCCGGTCATCAGGAAGAACATCGAGCCGTAGGCGTGGCTCGACAGCGTGAAGTCGACGGTGGCGTACTCCACCGCCTGGTTCGTGAGGAACAGCAGCCCGAGGACCACCGTCACCACGAGCCACCGGACGGCGGCCGAGCGGTCGCCGCCGTCGGCCGCCCGGTGGGCCCTGTGCATCGTGAACGACGAGCAGATCAGCACGGCGGTGGCCGCCGCCGTCTGGAGGACGGCCAGCTCCACGCCGTCGGGGGGCCACTCGTCGTTGGCCGCCCGCAGGCTGAACCAGGCGGCGAACAGCCCGCTGAAGAACATCAGCTCCGACGCCAGGAAGGTGACCGTGCCCACCCCGAGGGTGCTCGGTCGACCACCGCGCTCGGCGCCGACATCGACCGCGGCCACGGGCCACTGTCTACCCCGCGGTCGGCCCCTCGGACGAAGCCCCGCCCCGTTCTTTGGTTCTCTCCCTACAGCACGTGTCGGGAGAGAACCAAAGAACGGCAGGGGGCTACGGTCGCCTCCGGTGGACATCGGGCTGCTGCTGGCGGTGGCCGTCGCCGCGGGGGCCTATGCCGAGGGGGTGCGCCGCCTGCGGCAGCGGGGCCGGCGGTGGCCGGTCGGGCGCAGCGCCGCCTTCGCCGCGGGGCTGGTGGCCGTCGCCCTGGCCGCCGCCGGCGCCACCGGCGACGAGTCGTCCTCGTTCACCGCGCACGCCCTCCAGCACGCGCTGCTGGCCATGGTGGCCCCGCTGCTCCTCGCCCTGGGCGGCCCGGTCACCCTCGCCCTCCAGGCCACCGCCCGTCCCACGCAGGTGGGCCTCCTCCGCCTGGTCCACGCCAGGCCGGTGGCCGCCCTGACCTCGCCGGTGGTGGCCTGGGTCCTCTTCGGCGGGACGACCGTGGTCCTCTACACGACCCCCCTGCTGGAGGCGTCGCTCCGCTCCGGCCTGGTGCACGCCGCCGTGCACCTCCACCTGCTGCTCGTGGGGTGCCTCTTCTGCTGGACGGTGATCGCGGTCGACCCGCTGCCGAGGCGCCTGCCCCCCGGGGGCCGCCTGGCCGCCGTGCTGCTGGCGCTCCCCTTCCACGCGGTGGTGGGCCTGGCCCTGGTCAGCTCCGGGTCGCTGCTGGCCCCCGCGTTCTACGGCGACCTCGGGGCCCAGCACGCCGGCGGGGCCATCCTGTGGGCCACGGGCGAGCTGTTCGGCCTGGCCGCGGCCGGCATCGTCCTGGCCCAGTGGATGGCGGCCGACGACCGGGAGTCGGCCCGGCTGGACCGCCGCCTCCCGGCCGGGTGACCGACCCGCGCTTCGAGCGCATGGACGGGTCGCCCGACCCGCACTTCTACGTCGCCCCCCGCCGGGTCACCCACATCGACGAGGGCGCCATCGCCGCGGTCACCGCCCTCTACGAGGAGCTGCTGCCCCCGGCGGGCGCCGTCCTCGACCTCATGAGCTCGTGGCGCTCCCACCTCCCCGAGGGGCGGGCCGGGACGGTGGTGGGCCTCGGGCTCAACGCCGAGGAGATGGTCGACAACCCCCAGCTCGACGAGGTCGTGGTGCACGACCTCAACGCCGACCCGCAGCTGCCCTTCGACGACGGCGCCTTCGCAGCTGTCGTGTGCTGCGTCTCGGTGCAGTACCTGGTCCGACCCCTCGAGACCTTCGCCGAGGTCGCCCGGGTCCTGCAGCCGGGTGGACCGTTCGTGGTCACGTTCTCCAACCGCTGCTTCCCCACCAAGGCGGTGGCGGTCTGGCTCGCCGGGACCGACGACGACCACGTGCGGCTCGTGGAGGGGTACGTCCGGGCGACGCCCGCCCTCGGCCCGCCGGCGTCCCGCTCCTCCCGCCCGGGCGGGGCGGACCCGCTCCACGCGGTCTGGGCCCGGCGGCGCTGAGGCGCCCGGACCTCAGTCGTAGATCGCCTCGATCTCCGCCTCGTACTTGGCGTGGATGCCGCGCCGCTTGAGCTTCGACGTGGGGGTCAGCTCCTCGGAGTCGGGGAGCCACTCCTCGGCCAGGATGCGGACCTTCTTCACCCGCTCGGCGTTGTTGAACTGGGACATGACCTCGGCCAGGCCCTTCTCGACCTCGGCCACCACGTCCGGGTGGTCGGCCAGGCCGTCGAGGTCGTTGGCGTCGATGCCCTTGCTCGAGGCCCAGGCCGGGGCCACGTCGGTGTCGAGCACGACGAGGGCGCTCACGAAGGGCCGCTTGTCCCCGATGGCGCAGGCCTGCCCGACGAGGGGGATCATCTTCAGCGCCGCCTCGAGGTTGGCGGGGCTGATGTTCTTGCCCCCGGCGGTGATGATCAGCTCCTTCTTGCGGTCGACGATGCGGAGGAAGCCCTCGTCGTCCATCTCGCCGATGTCGCCGGTGTGGAGCCAGCCGTCGGCGTCGAGCGCATCGGCCGTCTTCTCGGGGTCCTTCAGGTAGCCCTGGAAGATGTGGCCGCCCCGGGCCACGACCTCGCCGTCCTCCGCCAGCTTCACCTCGCTGCCGGGCATGGCCCGGCCGACGGTCCCGGGCTTGATCTCGTAGGGGTCCCAGGTGAGCGGCCCGGTGTTCTCCGACATGCCGTAGATCTCCGACATGGGCATGCCGATGCCCACGAACCACTCGAGCATCTCGGGCGGGATGGGAGCGGCCCCGCTCACGGCGAAGGTCAGGTCGTCCAGCCCGATCAGCTCGCGGACGCCCTTGAAGGCGGCCTCGTCGAGGAAGTCGAGGGTCGTCTGCTCCTCGTCGGTGAGGGCCGAGCGGGTGGCCTTGAGCCGCAGCGGGATGGCGGCGGCCACCGCCTCGTCGAACTTCGCCTTCCGGTCGGCGTCCGCCGCCGAGCGCGCCCTGGACGCCGGCGTAGATCTTCTCCCACACCCGCGGGACCCCGAACATGATCTGGGGGTGGACGTCGCGGGCGTAGGCGGCGATGTCGCCGGGGTTCGGGCAGGTCGTCACCTCGTAGCCGCCGGCCAGGCCCAGGTAGTGGCTCGACATCCGCTCGGCGATGTGGGCCATGGGCAGGTACGAGACCACCCGGAACCCCACCGGCTCGATCTGGAGCAGGGGCATGTAGCTCTCGATGGTCCAGCAGATGTTGCCGTGCGAGAGCATCACGCCCTTGGGCGGGCCCGTCGTCCCCGACGTGTAGATGACGGTGGCCAGGTCCTCGGGCCGCACCTCCCGGGCGAGGGCGTCGAGGTCGGCCGGGTCGTGGGCCAGGAGGGCGTCGTAGCGGAGGACGTCCTCCGGGGCCATGCCGTCGGGGTCCTCGAGCACGGCGATCTGGCGGAGGGTGGGCAGCTCGGAGCGCACCTTGAGGAAGCGCTCGAGGAAGCCGAGGTCCTCGGCGATGGCGACCGACGCGTCGCAGTGCGAGGTCAGGTACTGCACCTGCTCGGGGGACGACGAGTTGTAGATGGAGATGGGGGTGGCGCCGAGCATGGCCACGGCGAGGTCGAGGACGTGGAACTCCGGGCGGTTGCGCAGCATCATCACCACGCGGTCGCCCGGAGGTCACGCCCAGCTCGGCCAGGCCGGTGGTGGCCCGGGCCACCAGGTCGGCGTACTCGGCGTAGGTCCACTCGCCCCAGCCGCCGTCGGCCGTCTTCCACCGGATGGCCACCTGCTCGGGGTGCTCGGCGACGGTGGTGAGGAAGCGGCTCGGCACGGTCTGGCCGGCCGAGGCCCGGTCGATCTCCTCGCGGGTGGCGCTGATCGGCATGGTCCCCCCCGGGAACGGTGTCTTCGCCCGTGTGGCGTCGGTCACGTTCTACCAGGGAGGGATGGTCGGCCAACCACGCGCGGTTGCAGGTTGGGAGGGACCCGGCGAAGATCAGACCCAACGGTCAAGTATTGAGGAGAACCCCACATGGCCACCGCCGTCATCGTCGACGCCGTCCGCACCGCCGGGCGGCAAGCGCAACGGGAAGCTGTCCGGCTGGCACCCGGCCGACCTGGCCGGCGAGACGCTCCGGGCCCTGGCCGAGCGCAACGACCTCGATCCGGCGCTCATCGACGACGTGATCATGGGCTGCGTCATGCAGGTCGGCCACCAGGGCCTGAACATCGGCCGCAACGCCGTCCTGGCCGCCGGCTGGCCCGAGTCGGTGCCCGCCACCACCGTCGACCGCCAGTGCGGCTCGTCGCAGCAGTCGGCCCACTTCGCCGCCCAGGGCGTGATCGCCGGCGCCTACGACGTCGTCGTCGCCGCCGGGGTCGAGGTCATGAGCACCACCCCGATGGGCGCCTCGGTCACGCCCGGGTCCATGCCCTTCGGCCCCAAGATGATGGAGCGCTACGCCGGCGTCGGCGGCCTCGTGCCCCAGGGCATCTCGGCCGAGCTCATCGCCGACAAGTGGGGCCTGTCCCGCGAGGACCTCGACGCCTTCGGGGCGCAGAGCCAGCAGCGGGCGCTCCAGGCCACCGAGGAGGGCCGCTTCGAGCGGCGAGATCATCCCGGTCAAGGGCAAGCTCTGGGACCGGGAGAAGGGCGAGGTCGTCGAGCTCGACGAGCTCGTCAGCCGGGACGAGGGCATCCGCCCCGGCACCACCGCCGAGACGCTGGCCAACCTGAAGCCCGCCTTCAAGCCCGACGGCAAGGTCACCGCCGGCAACTCCTCGCAGATCACCGACGGCGCCGCCGCCGTGCTGATCATGAGCGAGGAGAAGGCCAAGGAGCTCGGCCTCACGCCCCGGGCCCGCTTCCACACCTTCGCCCTCGCCGGCGTCGACCCGGTGATGATGCTGACCGGCCCCATCCCGGCCACCGAGCAAGGTGCTCGAGCGCGCCGGCCTCGGCATCGACGACATCGACCTCTTCGAGATCAACGAGGCCTTCGCCTCCGTGGTCCTGGCCTGGGAGAAGGAGCACCACCCCGACATGGCCAAGGTGAACGTGAACGGCGGCGCCATCGCCCTCGGCCACCCCCTCGGCTGCTCGGGCGCCAAGCTCATGGCCACCCTGCTCAACGAGCTCGAGCGCACCGGCGGCCGCTACGGCCTCCAGACCATGTGCGAGGGCGGCGGCATGGCCAACGCCACCATCATCGAGCGCCTGGGCTGACCCCGGGCACGCAGCGGGACCCGGGCCCTGCCGGCCGTAGGCTGGCGGGGCCATGGGGACCGCCCTGCGCATCCTGATCGCCGTCGCCGCGATCTACCTGATCTTCCGGCTGGGCCTGGCCGTGCTGAAGAGCTTCGCCCAGCCCGTGCCCGAGCCCCCGCCCCCGGGCGAGATGCGCCGGGTCAAGCTCCGCTACCGCTGCTCCCTCTGCGGGATGGAGATCCGGATCGACCGGGCCGTCGAGCGAGGACCCCGAGCCCCCGCGCCACTGCATGGAGGAGATGGAGCTGGTCGCCGCCGCAGAGTGACCATCCACAGGCTGTGGACAACGCTGTGGGGAGTCACACGTCTGTAACTTGCGGGAAACCTCCTGGACGCCGGCGCTAGCGGTACTGCGTGGCGGTGACGAACCCGAGGCTGATGAGGCCGAGGCCGCCGAGGAGCCACCAGTTGGAGGCCTCCCCGCTCTCGGTGGGCAGGAGCCCGAGGTAGTTCAGGACGATCATCGCCGCACCGGCCACGAGCAGGGTGAACATCAGGATCGGCACCCACATCGGGCTGGGCGCGTCGAGCTTGGGAGCGGGTGGCGTGTAGCGCCCGGTGCCCGGCGCCGGCTTGCCCGGCGTGGTGCCCTTCGGCGTCGTCCGCCCCGACCCCGTGCGGCGGGAGGCGGCGGGCGCGCTGCGGGCCGGGGTGGCGTCGGGCTCCCGGCGACGTCCGGGGAGACTGGGCATGGCGGGCCAGGATACGGCGGGCCCGGGGCCGGACGGGACCGGTACCGTCGCCGCCGTGGGAGCCCGGGTCCTCGTCCTCGACAACTACGACTCGTTCGTCTACAACCTCGTGCAGTACCTGGGTGAGCTCGGCGCCGAGCCCCTGGTGCACCGCTACGACGCCCTCGACCTGGCCGGCGTGGCCGCCCTCGATCCCGACGCCGTGCTCGTCTCGCCCGGTCCCGGCCGCCCGGAGGACGCCGGGATCTCCAACGAGGTGATCCGCGAGCTCGGCGGCCGGGTGCCCGTCCTCGGCGTGTGCCTCGGCCACCAGTGCATCGGCGAGGTCTACGGCGGCCAGGTGGTGCGGGCCGACCGGGTCATGCACGGCAAGACGTCGCCCATCCGCCACCACGGCGCCGGCGTCTTCGCCGGCCTGCCCGACCCCCTCGAGGCCACCCGCTACCACTCGCTGGTGGTCGCCCGGGAGGGCCTGCCCGACGAGCTCGAGATCACCGCCGAGACCGACGACGGCGTGATCATGGGCCTGCGCCACCGGGAGCTCGACGTCGAGGGCGTGCAGTTCCACCCCGAGTCCGTGCTCACCGTGGCCGGCCACGACCTGCTCCGGACCTTCCTGGCCCGGGCCGGCGCTCCGGCCTAGCCGCCGCCCCAGCCCCCGTCGCCGTCACCGGGGTCGGTCGTCGAGGTGGTGCTCGACGTCGTCGTGGTCGACGACGTCGTCGTGGTGGTCGGCCCGCTCGACACGTAGTAGACGACCCGGGAGTCCCGCCGCACCGACCGCCCGGGGTCGGGGTCCGTGTCGATCACCAGGCCCGGCGGCACGAGCTCGTCGGGCCGGGTGCCGCCGTCGACGGCGTCGAGGCCGGCCCGGGCCAGCGTCTCGGCCGCCTCGACCGGGGTCCGGTTGCGCACGTCGGGCACGGTGACCGGCGGCGGACCCGACGAGACCACCAGCGAGACGGTCGAGCCCGAGTCGACCTGCTCGTCGGCCTGGGGCGTCTGGCTGAGGACGGTGCCCTCGTCGGCCTCGTCCTGCTGCTCCACCACGTCGCCGACGGTGAAGCCCCGGGCGACCAGCGTCACGCGGGCCTCGTCCAGGGTGCCGCCGACCACGTTGGGGACGGCCACCTGCTCGGGCCCGGTGCTGACGTCGAGGCGCACCTCGGTCCCCTCGTCGACGTCGCGCCCGCCGGACGGGTCCTGGCGCAGGACCTCCCCGATCGGGGCCGGGTCGGTGACCCCCTGGATCACCGGCTCGAGCTCGAGGTCGCGCAGCTGGGCCTCGGCCGCCTCCTGGGTCTGGCCCACCACGTCGGGCACGGTGACCTGGTCGGCGGTGCCGTCGAGCGCCGAGGCGACCGCAGCAGGAGGAAGCCGCCGGCGGCGAGGGCGGCCAGGAGCAGGAGCACGGCCAGGAACACCAGCCACCCCCGCCGGCGGGGCGGCTCCGGCGGGTAGCCGCCGTCGGCCCGGGTGACCACGACCGTCTGGGGCTCGACGGGCACGGAGCGGGTGGCGGTGGGATCGGCCAGCGCACCGGCGGCGGCCGCGCCGAAGGCGGCGGCGGGCACGGCGGCGGTGATGTCGCTGCCCTCGGCGAAGGGCAGCAGGTGCTCGGCCATCACGGGGCGGCCGGCCAGGTAGCGGCGCAGGTCCTCCTGCATCTCGCCGGCGGTGGCGTAGCGGTTGCCCGGGTTCTTGTTGATGGCCTTGAGGACGATGGCCTCGAGGGGCTCGGGGATGTCCTCCCGCAGCCGCCGGGGCGGGGCGGGCAGCTCCTGGACGTGCTTGTAGGCCACCGAGACGGGGTTGTCGCCGGTGAACGGCGGCGTGCCGGTCAGCATCTCGTAGAGGACGATGCCGAGGGAGTAGACGTCGCTGCGGGGGTCGACCGCCCCACCCCTGGCCTGCTCCGGGGAGAAGTAGGTGGCCGTGCCCATGACCGTCCCCGTCTGGGTCAGGTTCTCGGCCGTCGAGACGGCGCGGGCGATCCCGAAGTCGGCCACCTTCACGTGCCCGCCCCGGACCAGCATGACGTTGCCCGGCTTGACGTCGCGGTGCACGACCCCGTGCTCGTGGGCGAAGGCGAGGGCGGCGGCCACGTCGGCCGCCACGGCGGCGGCGCGCCCGGGCTCCATGCGCCCGGACTCGCGGAGGAGCTGGGCCAGGCTCTGGCCCTCCACGAACTCCATGACGATGAAGTAGGTGGTGCCCTCCTGGCCCCAGTCGAAGACGGAGACGACGTTGGGGTGGTTGAGGCGGCCCGCCGACTGCGCCTCGCGGCGGAAGCGCTGGACGAAGGCGGGGTCCGAGGCGAACTCCGGGAACAGCACCTTGAGCGCCACCGGCCGGTCGAGCAGGAGGTCGCGCGACAGGAAGACGTCGGCCATGCCCCCTCGGGCGAGCTTGCGCTGGAGCTCGTAGCGGCCGCTGTAGACCTGGCGCTCCGTCGAGGACATGCTGGTGCCCGAGCCTACGGGCCCCTGTCCACCTCCGAGGTCGGGCTCCGGAGCCGTCACCCTGCTGTCGCAGCCAGGCCGGCCTGGAGCACCCGCTGGCCGATCGGGGCGGCCAACCGGCCACCCGTCGCTTCGCTGCCGCCGCCGGGGACGCTCTCGACGATGACCGCGACGGCCACCCGGGGCGCGTCGGCCGGGGCGAAGCCCACGATCCACGCGTGCGACAGGTCGGACGTGGTGCCCACCTGCGCCGTACCGGTCTTGCCGGCGGTGAGGACGCCGGGCACCTGGAGGCCGGGTGGCGGTCCCGTTGACGGCCACGTTGATCATGGCGTCGCGCATGACGGTGGCCTGGTCGGGCGGGAGGGCGGTGCGCCAGGGCCGGTTGCGGTAGGCCCGGACCACGTCGCCCTTCGTCGTCCCGCACCTCGGCCATGACGTGGGGGCGCATGACGACGCCGCCGTTGCCGATGGCGGCGGCGGCCATGGCCATCTGGAGCGGGGTGGAGGTCACGTCGTTCTGGCCGATGCCGGTCTGGGACACGACCGGCGAGTTCTCGGCGAAGTTCTCCACCGTGCCGATGGGCGAGGGCGCCGCCTGGGGCAGGTCGATGGGCGGCGCCGAGTTGAAGCCGAAGCCCTCGGCGGTGCGCACGAGGGCGTCGCCCCCGATGTCGTAGGCCATCTGGGCGAAGACGGTGTTGCACGAGACCTCGAGGCCCTGGATCAGGTTGCCGCCGCACGACCCGCCGCCGAAGTTGCGGATCGGGGCGTTGGTGCCGGGCGGGACGAAGCCGCTGCGGATCGGGTACACGGGGCTGGTGGCTGTCACCTCGCCGCTCTGCAGCCCCGCCGACCCGGTCACGATCTTGAAGGTGGAGCCGGGGAAGAACGTCTCCCGGTAGCTCCGGGCCAGCAGGGGCTTGTCGGGATCGGCCAGCAGCACGGACCGGCTGTCGCGGGCGACGTCCTGGTCCACGGAGGACAGCGGGTTCGGGTCGAAGCTCGGGTTGCTCCAGAGGGCGAGGATGGCGCCGTTGCGGGGGTCGAGCGCCACCACCGAGCCCTTCTGCCCGGGAGCCAGCTCGGCGAGGGCGTCGCGGGCCACCTGCTGCACGGCGGTGTGCATCGTGAGCACCACGTCGCCCGTGCGCTCCTCGTCGACGAAGAGGTCGGCCACGTCCTCCACCGAGGTGGCCGCCGTCCGCCCGGCGAGCTCGTCGTTGTACTCCTTCTCCACGCCGTCGGCGCCGGCGTTGAAGGAGAACCAGCCCGTGATGGGCCCGAACAGGTCGCCGGTGGGGTACTCGCGCTGGCGCTCGAAGCGACCCCCCACCTCGACCGAGCGGGCCAGGATCGTGCCGTCGGCGCTGATGATGGAGCCGCGGGGCCGGCTGAAGTCCCGCACGATCTCGCGGGTGTTGGCCGGGTTGTCGTTGTACTCCTCGGCCCGCAGCACCTGCACGACGTTGAGCTGCACGAACAGCGCGGCGTAGAGGACGATGAGGGCCACCCCGAGGCGGCGGATCGAGCGCGTCACGAGCGCGCCCCCACAGCGGTGATCGTGGTCTCCTCCGCCGTCTGGACGCGCGGGGTGCTGCCGTCGCTGATGCGCAGCAGGAGCGCCAGCAGGACGTAGTTGGCCACGAGCGAGGATCCTCCGTAGGAGACGAACGGCAGGGTGATGCCGGTCAGCGGCACCAGGCGGATGACCCCGCCGATGATGATGAAGCTCTGGATCCCGATGATGGTGGTGAGGCCCACCGCCAGGAGCTTGTCGAAGGGCGACTCCGCCCGCTGGGCGATGCGCAGCCCGGAGCCGACCATCAGCAGGAAGGCGATGAGGACGGCGGCGGCGCCGAGGAGGCCCAGCTCCTCACCGACGGCGGCGAAGATGAAGTCGGTCGGGGCGACGGGGATGCGGTCGGGGTTGCCGAGCCCGATGCCCGTGCCGGCCACGCCGCCCCAGGCGAGGGCGAAGGTGGCCTGCACGGTCTGGAACCCCGAGCCGGACACGTCCTCCCACGGGTTGAGCCAGACGTCGACCCGGGTCTGGACGTGGTCGAAGTTCCTCCACGCGTACCACGAGCCGGCGGCGAACAAGCCCGCGCCGAGCACGAGGTAGGTGGACCGCTCGGTGGAGACCCAGAGCATCACCACGAACAGGGCGAAGAACAGCAGCGACGTCCCGAGGTCGCGCTCGGCGCCCATGACCACCAGCGAGGTCAGCCACGCCAGCAGCACGGGGCCGAGGGTCCGCAGGTCGGGCAGGTTGAGCGGCCCCAGCCGGCGGGCACCGACCCGCAGGACCTCCCGCTTGTCCACCAGGTACGAGGCGAAGAAGACGGCGAGGACGATCTTGGCGAACTCCCCGGGCTGGAAGTTGAGGGCGCCGATGCTCACCCAGATCCTGGCCCCCCGGATGGTCTGGCCCACCCCGGGCACGAGCGGCAGCAGCAGCAGCGCCATGCCGAGCAGCATCAGGGTGTAGCGGTACCGCTCGAGCGTCCGGGTGCGCCGGACGAGGATGAGCGTCAGGACGTAGGCCCCCACCCCCACGGCGGTCCACAGCGCCTGGAGCCCGGCCAGGTCCTCGTCGAGGCGGGCGATGAAGACGTAGCCGATGCCGTTGAGCAGGGCCGCCATCGGGAGGAGGATCGGGTCGGCGTCGGGAGCCAGGCGGCGGGTGGCGATGTGGGCCACGGCCAGCAGGCCGAACACGATGCCAAGGAAGGGCCCGATGTTCGCGGGGATGTCGGCCGTGCGCCCCAGGCTGGCCAGCGTGTAGACGGCGCCGGTGATGACGACCGCCAGGAGGATGAGTCCGAGCTCGGTGCGGCGACGGACGTGGGTCCGCGGCGCCCTCACCCGCCAGGCCCTGGTGTGGTGGTGGTGCTGGTCGCCGCGTTGGCGATCTGCCGCCGGGCCTTCGCCTCCTCGATCTCACGGGTGCGGGCCCGCAACGAGCGGACGTAGTCGCGGGCGTCCTCGAGGGTGGGCTCGGTGCGGCCCTTCTCCACGTCCTGCTGGCGCTCCGGGGGGACCTGGGCCAGCAGCAGGTCCGTCCGCTGCTCGATGGTGGGCTCGACCCACAGGACACCGCCCGGGCGGCCGCGGTAGATGACGACCTCCTGGCCGGCGACGCCGACGTAGAAGGTGTTGCGGGCGAACCACCACACCGCCCCGACCGCGGAGGCGGCCACGGCCAGGACCAGCACGACGAAGAGGAGCGACCGGAACGTCAGGCGCCGGGGGCGGGCCTTGCGCACCGCCTTGCGGGCCGCCCGTCGCTCGGAGCGCTCGGCCCGGATGTCGGCGCGCTTGGGCGGCCCCCGGCGCTCCGGGGCGTCGGTCTCCACCCGCTCGAGCACCGCGGTGGGAGCGCCGCCCCCGCTGGAGCGGTCCGACGGACGGCGGCCGCGGCCGACGAGCCGGGACGCGGTGCGGGCGCGGTCGTCGTCGGCCACGACGTCGACCACCACCACCGTGATGTTGTCCCGGCCGCCGTTCTCGTTGGCCAGGCGCACCAGCTCGCGGGCGGCGTCGTCGGGATCCGCGAGACGGCGGAGCACGGCTGCGGTGCGCTCCTCGTCGACCTCGTTCGACAGGCCGTCGCTGCAGAGCAGGTAGCGGTCGCCCCGGACGGGATCGGCCCGGAAGACGTCCGGCTCGACGTCGGAGTCGTTGCCGAGGACCCGGGTGAGGATGTTGCGCTGGGGGTGGGTGCGGGCCTCCTCGGGGGAGAGTCGACCCTCCTGGACCAGGTCCTCCACCAGGCTGTGGTCCCGGGTGAGCTGGGTCAGGTCCCCGTCGCGGAAGAGGTAGGCCCGGGAGTCGCCCACGTTGGCGACGACCAGCTCGCCCGGCCCGGTGCCGTCGGCCGGGCCGGGCACGAGGGCCAGGGCGGTGAGGGTCGTGCCCATGCCGGCCAGCTCGGGCTCGTGGTCGGCCCGGTCGAGCACCGCCTGGTTGGCGGCCCGGAAGGCCTCGACGATGTCCTCCTCGTCGTCGACGCCGGCCGACGTCGAGTTCTCGAAGGCCTCGACGGCGACCTGGCTGGCCACGTCGCCGGCGGCGTGGCCGCCCATGCCGTCGGCCACCGCGAAGACGACGTCCCCGATGAGGGCGGCGTCCTCGTTCTTGCTGCGGACCTGCCCCGTGTCGGTGGCCGATCCCACCCGGAGGGTGGTCACCGCTTGAGCTCCATGACGGTGGAGCCCACCTTCAGCTGGTCGCCGCGGCGGACGGCCAGGGGCGCGGACACGCGTTGGTCGTTGAGGTACGTGCCGTTGGTGGAGCCGAGGTCCTCCACCCACACGCCGCCGTCCCTGGTGAAGACGCAGCGCGTGGAGCTGGGAGACGTAGTTGTCCTCGAGCGCGACCTGACAACCGGCGGCCCGGCCCACGGTCAGCTCGCCGTCGAGGTCGAAGCTGCGTCCCTTCTGGTCGGCGGGGGCGACGATGACCAGGTGACCGGCGCCCTTGCGGCGGCGGCCCTGCGGGGCGGGGTCACGGCGGCCGGCCGAGCGAGGCGGCGGGGGCGGGGGCGCCGGAGGGGGCGGGCGCAGCTCGGCCCAGACCGCCCGCAGCACCCGCAGGAAGAAGAGGTACAGGAGGGCCAGGCAGAGGAGCTTGAGGACGGCGAGGAGGGGTTCGGGCATGGGTCAGGTGGCCGCCGCCGGTGACAGGGCCCGGCGGCGGTGGAGGGGTCCCACTAAGACGCCTCGAAGCGAAGCTGGCTGTCGCCCACCGAGATCGTGTCGCCGTCGTGCAGCTGGCGCTCGGTGACGCCGGCCCCGTTGACGCGGGTGCCGTTGGTGGAGCCGAGGTCGACCACCACGTAGCCGTCGGCGTTGGGACGGACCTCGGCGTGGCGCCGGCTGACGCTCGAGTCCTGGAGGCGGACGGTGGCGTCGGCCCCCCGCCCGATGACGGCGGTGGAGGCGGTCAGGTGGATGCGCTCGCCGCCCGGCAGCACGAGCACCCAGGGGGACCCGCCGCCCTCGCCCTCCTTGAACCGGGCCGAGAGGCCGAACGAGCCGGTGCGGAGGTCCGGGTCGAGGTTCAGCTGGACCTCGACCGGGCCCATGAAGACGTAGCCCTCTTCACGGGCGTGGGCGCGGGCGGCGTCGGTGAGCTCCCGGATGAGGCTCTCCTCGACGCCCGACAGCTCCTCGTGGTCCTCCGGGCCGAGGGTGATGGTGAAGTGGTTGGGCACCGCCGTCTGGCCCCGGACGCCCACCGTGCGCTGGTCGTCCATCTCCCGGACCAGGCGCCGCCCGAGCTCGACCGGGCGCAGCGAGGACTTGAAGGCGCGGGCGAAGGCACCCTCCACGAGGCGCTCGAGGCGCCGTTCGAAACCCTTCAGACCCACGACGGGATCCTACTGAGGGTCCCCCGCGACACCGGTGTACGCTCCGAGGTCCCCCACGGGCGAGTGGCGGAATTGGCAGACGCGCAGGATTCAGGTTCCTGTGTCCGAAAGGACGTGGGGGTTCAAGTCCCCCCTCGCCCACCAGCAGGCGCGGCATCGGCGAGGCCGTCGGGAGCTGGGAGCCAGTGGCCGACGACGTCCGCACGGTCAGCCCTCCGGCACGAGGCGGAACACCCGGAGGTCCCGCCCGCTGACCTCCGTGTAGCGGTCGTAGTTGGGCCACACCGCGGTGAGGCGCGGCCACACCGCCGCCTTCTCGTCGGCGTCGAGCAGCGAGGCGGTGACCGGCGTCGTCCGGCCCTTGTAGGTCACCGTCGCCTCCGGGTGGGCGCGGAGGTTGGCCGTCCACGCCGGGTGCTTCTCGCGCCCGAAGTTGCTGCCCACCACGAGGAACGTCCCGTCCTCCTCCGGGAGGCAGGCCAGCGGCGTGGTGCGGTGCTGGCCGCTCTTCGCCCCGGTGGTCCCGAGCACGAGGCTCGGCACCATGCTGCCGCTCAGCACCACCCGGCCACCGGTGATGCGGGACAGCAGGCGGTCGACCGGGGGCACCACCTTGGGCCCGACGGCGCGGAAGGCGCTGCTCGCCGCCACCCACGACGTCACCCGGCCGACCGGGCTCCGCACGTCCACGGCGGCGCAGGTTAGGGGTGGCGCGACGGTCCCGGTACGGTCGGGCCCGATGGCCGCCGCTCCCCCCGGCGCCGACCCGCTCGGCGAGCTGGCGGCCGCCCGCCGCCGCCGGCGCCTCGGCGAGCTCGACTGGTTCGAGGCCTTCTACGGCGCCTACCTCGCGGGCATCGGCGTCATCGTGGCCACCGCGGTGGTGTCGACCCTGCTGCCCGAGGGCGAGGTGGCCGCCACCACCGTCGACCGGGTCCGGGCCGACGGACCGGCGCTGGCCGGCCTCGTCCTCGCGTTCGTGATCGCGGTCGGCGCCCGCTCCGGGCGGCAGGGGCGGTCCCATCGCGCTCGAGCCCGCAGTGGTCCACCACGTCCTCCTCGCCCCCGTCGACCGGCGGAGCGCGCTCGCGGGGCCCGGCCATCCGGTCGCTCCGCTTCACCGCCTTCGCCGGTGCCGGTGTGGGCGCGGTGGCCGGCCTGGCCGCCGCCGGCCGCCTGCCCGGCAGCCCCGTCGCCTACGTCGCCGCGGGCATGGCCACCGCCGTCCTGGCCGGGCTGCTGGCGGGAGGCACGGCGCTCGTCGTCTCCGGCCACCGCTGGCCGATGTGGGCGGCCAACCTCCTGGCCGCCGTCCTCGTCGGCCTCTCCGTCCTCGACGTCGCCGCCGGCACGACGATCGCGCCCGGGACGTGGCTGGGCGCCCTGGCCCTGTCGCCCCTCGACCTGCGGCCCGTGGCCGCCGCCGGGATCGTCGTCGCCTTGGCCGTCCCGCTGGTGGGGCTGGCCGGGGTGGGCGGGACCTCGCTCGAGGCGTCCCTCCGCCGGGCCGGCCTGGTGGGCCAGCTGCGCTTCGCCGTCACCATGCAGGACCTGCGCACCGTGCTCCTGCTCCGGCGCCAGCTGGCCCAGGAGCGGCTCCGCTCCCGCCCGTGGATCCGGATCCGCACCCGGGACGGCGCCCGCCTGCCGGTGTTCCGGCGCGACTGGCACGGCCTCCTGCGCTTCCCCGCCGTCCGGGTCGGGCGCATGGCCGCGCTCGGCGCCGTCGCCGGCCTCGCCCTCCACGGCGCCTGGTCCGGCACCACCCCGCTCCTGGTGGTGGCTGCCCTGGCCCTGTTCGTGGCCGCCCTCGACGCCGTCGAGCCGCTCAGCCAGGAGGCCGACCGCCCGGGCGCCTGGGCGGCCCGCCCGGTGGCCGACGGCAAGCTCCTCGTGCGCCACCTGACCGCACCCGGACTCGTGATGGTCCTCGTCGGCCTGGTGGCCCTGGCCGGCGCCGAGATCACCGGCCCCTCGGTCGTGGCCCTCCAGCTCGCCGCCGTGGTCGTCCCCACCGCCGCCGCTGCTGCGGTCGTGGCCGCCGCCGCCAGCGTGGTCATGGGCCCGCCCGACACCCTGCTGCGGGTGAGCTTCCCGGAGGCGGCCGCCAGCAGCATGATCTTCCGGGCGGCGTGGCCCCCCGGGCTCGTGGCCCTCGCCCTGGCGCCGGTGCTGGCCGCCCGGGCCGTCGACCACCCCATCCCCCCGTGGGCGGCGGCGATCAACGTCGCCTTCCCCGTGCTCGTGGTGGTGGCCGGTGTCACCGCCTGGCTCGGCAGTCGAAAGGCACCCATCCTGTGAGCGAGCTCGCGAGCGAAGGTGCACCGATGACCGTGTTGGAAGCCAAGGGGGTGGCCAAGGACTACGGCGACGGCCTCGGTCTCTTGCCGCTCGACCTCGAGATCGGTCCGGGCGAGCTGGTGATGCTCGTGGGCCCGAACGGCGCGGGGAAGTCGACCTTCCTCCGCCTCGTGGCCGGCCTGCTCGAGCCCACCGAGGGCGAGGTGCTCGTCGACGGCGCCCCCGCCGGGTCCCTCGAGGCCCGGGCGGCCACGTCGTTCATCCCCGACGCCCCCGTTCTGTACGACGACCTCAGCGTCGAGGAGCACCTGGAGTACGTGGCTCGCCTGCACGGGGTCTCGGAGTGGCGGCACCGGGCCGACCACCTCCTCGAGCGCCTGACGCTGGCCCCCCGGTCCGACGACCTGCCGTCGCGCTTCAGCCGGGGCATGCGCCAGAAGGCGTCGCTCGCCGTAGGCCTGGTCCGCCCCTTCTCGCTGCTGCTGGTGGACGAGCCCTTCGTCGGCCTCGACGCGCCCACGCAGGTCGCGCTGGTCGAGCTCCTGAGCGAGGCGGCGGACGAGGGCGCCGCCCTCCTGATCTCGACCCACCAGCTCGACCTCGTCGAGCGGGCCACCCGGTGCGTGGCCGTGCGCGAGGGCGAGGTGGCGTTCGACGGCGAGCCGTCGGCCGAGACCGTCCTGCGACTCGTCGCGTAGCTAGGCGGCGAAGATGGCGACCGCCCGCAGCACCTCGGCGGCCAGCTCGGGATCGCCCTCGACGTCGTGGTCGATCGCGTCCGGCGCGAGGCGCATGGAGGCCACCCGGCAGAACTCGACGACGTCGGCCACCACGGTGACGTCGGGCGGACCCCCCTCGTCGCCGAGGGCGAGCGGGACGATCCACGTCCCGCCGCCACCACCGAGGAGCACCACCTTGGCCGACCGCCCGGGCCGGGCCGTACCGGACAGGGTCATGCCGGTCGGCAGCGACCGGGCGGCGACGTCACTCATCGCCGCCAGCCGCTCGGGATCGGGATCGACCAGCGGCTGGCCCAGTGCCCGCCGCACGTCGTCGGCATGGGTCCACAGCTCGAACATGCGGGCCACGAGCGCGGTGCGGGCCGACGTGGGGATGCCGTAGAGGTCGATCCGCCGCTCGAGCAGCGCCGGGCCCGAGGCCTCGAGCAGCCCGACCACGGCCCAGGCCGCCCGCTCCCACGCCTGGCGCGTCTCCGCGGGGTGGCGGGCCCGCTCGGCGTCGATGATGGGGACGGTCATGCCGACGTGGTCGTGCTCGGTGCCCGGCGGGGGCGTGAAGTCCCCGAGGTCGAGGCGGGAGGCGACGTAGGCCTCGACGCCGACCAGGTGGGCCACCAGCTCGTGGATGGTCCAGCCGGCCGCGGTGTCGCGGGACCACGCCCGTTCGGGGACGGTGGCCAGCACCTCGGCCAGCTCCTCCACCTGCCGGCGGTAGAGCGGGAGCAGGTCGGCCGGAGGGCTCGGCGGGCGGGGCGCGGTGCGGGCGACGTCGAGCACGCGCTCGCGGAGGGCTCCGGCGGGCGGGACGGCGTCGGCGGTGGCCAGAGCGCCCATGGCCGAGCCGAGGCCGGCGGTCTCGGCTCGCAGGTCGGGGAAGGTGACCAGCGCGCGCTCGACGGCATCGGCCTCGGGCCCGTCGAGGGCGTCGAGGACGTACGCGCCGAGCAGCTCGGCGGCCTGGTCCCGGTTCAGCTCCATGCCACCTCCTGCTCTCCCAGCACGCCGGCCAGCTTGCGCAGGCCCAGGCGAAGCCGTGACTTGGCCGTCCCCTCGGGGATGGCGAGGATCCGGGCCACCTCACGGTAGGTCCTGCCCTCGGCGTACGCGAGGCGAACGGCGGCCCGTTGGTCGTCCGGCAGCGCGTCGACGGCCGCCCACAGCCGCGCCGACACGTCGGCCGCCTCGCCCTCGGCGGCCACGTCCACCTCGGCGACGTCCCGGGCCTCGGCGGCCGAGGCCTGGTCGCGACGACGGGCCCGCTCGCTCGACCGCACCCGGTCGACGGCCCGGCGGTGGGCCAGGGTGGCGAGCCAAGTGCGCACCGAGCCCCGGTCCGGGTCGAAGGTCCCGGGCCGCTCCCACAGGCACACGAACACGTCCTGCACCACCTCTTCGGCCAGTCCCCGGTCGCAGGTGACCCGGAAGGCGATGCCGTGCACCAGCGAGGCGAACTGGTCGTACAGGGACGCGAGGGCGCCGTCGTCGCCGGCCGCGATGCGGGCGACGAGCACAGCCTCGGGCGAGCCGAACCGGCGCTCGAGCACCGCCACGTCGAGGACGGTAACCGACACGGCCTCAGGCCGCCGCCGCGGCGAGGGCGACCCCGCGGCGGCGTCGGCGGGCGGCCACGACGATGGCGACCGGCACCCCGAGCGTCTCCAGCAGGGCGGCCGCGCCGACGACTGCAAGCAGGAGCGGGCCCGGCAGGGTGGCGAGGGCATCGAGGACCGCGGTGACCACGGGGTCAGTCGTTCCACGCCCGGTGGTGCTGGAGCGTGTCCACGTAGTGGCGGAAGGCGACGACCGTGCCGTCGGGCCCGAAGGTCCAGAGGTGGCCCTCGGCCTCCTCGCTGACCGAGCGTCCCGTGGCGGGGACGAGGAACTCGGTGCCGATCACGGCCATGACGTGGTCCCCCGAGCCGAACAGCAGCGTCGGCTCGAAGCGCTTGAAGTCGAGCTCGGCCACCTGCTGGAAGAAGGCGGCGACGTGGGCCTTGCCCCGACCCGGGGTCAGCACCGGCAGCCCGTGGTCGACCGCACCCGCCTCCCACTCCACGTCGTCGTCGACGGCGTCGATGATGGCGGCGATGTCGCCCCGGCCGAAGGCCTCGTAGAGCGAGCGGACGGTGGCGACGTGGTCCTCGGGCATGGTCCCCCCTCGAGCGGCGATGGCCGGCGTTCAGGGGCACTTCGCCCGCCGGGGCCCTCGCGGATCACCGCTACGGTCGGCCGGTGGACGGCGGACCGGCGCTGCGGGTGGTCTCGTTCAACCTCCGCAACGCCCGGGCCACGGACGGGTGGAACTCGTGGCCGTTGCGACGGCGGGCCACGGCTGCGGTCCTGCGGGACCTCGACCCGGACGTGGCCGGTCTCCAGGAGGCCTACGGCTGCCAGGAGCGCTACCTCCTGCGCACGCTCCGGCGCTACACGTCGGTGAGCGCCGGCCGGTCGGGTGACGACCGGGGCGAGCGCTGCCCCGTCCTCCACAAGCCCGTGGCCCTACGGCTGGTGACGAGCACCACCCGCTGGTACGGCGACGAGCCGGACCGGGCGGGGACCAGGTTGCCGGGGGCCTCGTTCCCCCGCATCGCCACGTCGGTCGAGCTGGAGCACGAGCCCACGGGCCGGCGCTTCGGCGTGCTGAACACCCACCTGGACGAGAAGGTCGCCGCCAACCGGGTCCGCAGCGCCGAGCAGCTGCTCGGGTGGTTGCGACCGGAGCTGCCGTGGTTGGTCGTCGGCGACCTCAACGCCCGGCCGGACGCCGCGGCCATCCGCTGCCTGCTGGACGGGGGGCTGCGCATGGCCGTCCCGGACGGCCTCGGCGGGACGACCCACCGGTGGGACGGGGGCACCGACGGCCCCCGCATCGACTACGTCTTCGTGAGCGACGGGTGGGACGTGCTCGACGGGGGCGTCGACCACAGCCGCCCGGGAGGCCGGCTGCCCTCGGACCACTGGCCCGTGTTCGCCGACGTGCGCCTCACCGCCTGACTCAGGTGGCGGGGCAGCCCCCGTCGGTCCACGGGGTGGTCCACCCGGCGGACGGCAGCAGCGGGTCGTCGGCCTCGAGGTCGGCCTCGAGATCCCACGGCTCCGCCCACCGGATCAGGTCGAGCAGGTTGTTCAGCAGGCCGATCACGGCGTGCTCCTCGTTCGGGGGAGGACCGGTGCGAGTTGCACCGGTGTCGTTCTGTTGTACCCAGGATGACCGCCGCGCTTGCAATTGCAAGCAGTGAAACAAGTCACCTGCCTCATGAGAACCCCGGTTCGTCCCACCAAGGGTAGAAATCGGGCATACCGTCACTGACCCGCAACGGGAACGACGCCGGGCGCTTCTCCAGGAAGGACTCGACGCCCTCCCGGGCGTCGGCGCTGGCCCCCCGCTCGGCGATGCCCCGGGAGTCGATCCGGTGGGCGTCCATGGGGTGGGGGGCACCGAGCATGCGCCACAGCATCTGGCGGCTCAGGGCGACCGAGACCGGGCTGGTCCCGTCGGCCATCTCCCGGGCCAGCGCCCGGGCGGCGGGCAGGAGCTCGTCCGGGGGGTGGGTGCTGCGGACCAGCCCGCCGGCCAGGGCCTCCTCGGCCGGGAAGACCCGGCCGGTGCAGACCCACTCCATGGCCCGGCTGATGCCGACCACCCGGGGGAGGAACCAGCTCGAGGCCGCCTCGGGGACGAGCCCCCGCCGGGTGAAGACGAACCCGAAGCGGGCGGTGTCCGAGGCCAGGCGGACGTCCATCGGGAGGGTCATGGTGGCGCCCACGCCCACCGCCGGGCCGTTGACGGCGGCGATCACCGGCTTGGTCAGCTGGAAGATGCGGAGCGTCACCTGCCCGCCGCCGTCCCGGGGCGGGAGCCCCCGGTCGTCGCGGGGCCGGGCCCCCTGGGCCTCGTAGTCGAAGGTCGCGCCCCCGGCCGAGAGGTCGGCCCCGGCGCAGAAGCCGCGGCCCCGTCCGGTCACCACCACGGCCCGCACCTCGTCGTCGGCGTCGACCCGGTCGAACGCGTCGAGGAGCTCCTGCTGCATCCGGGGGGTGAACGCGTTGAGCTTGTCCGGCCGGTCGAGGATGAGGGTCAGGATCCCGTCCTCGACCTCGTAGGCGATCTGCTCGTACGTGTCCGCCACCGGGGGCAGTCTGTCCCAACTGCGGCCTGTGGGCGGGCGACCCCCTGCGATCCCCACGTGCGACCCCACGTGCACTCTGTGCGCAGAAGGGCTCGAGGGGTGAGCCCCGATCGCGCGAAGAACGACCGGCCGGTCCCCCTCAGGCGCCAGTGACGGTCGCCAGGCCGTCGTCGACCACGGTGCCGGAGCGGTCGACGGTGAGGAGCACCGGGGGGGTGGCGACGCCGAAGGCGGCGAACAGGGCGGCGCCCTCGTCGTCGGGCTCGATGACCCGGGTCTGGACGGCGGGCCCCAGCGCTCCCACGGCGACCCGGGCCGCCTCGCATTCCTGGCAGTCGGGGGCGAGGAAGGCGAGCACGGTCCGCTCGGCGGCGGCGTAGTCGAGGCCCGGGACCGACGGCGCCGGTCGGCCCACGCGGGTCTGCCGGCGGGGGCGCACCACGACGCCGACGAGTGCGCCGGCCCCGGCCGCGGCGAGGGCGGCCACGGCCGTCCCGTGGTCCACGGCCACGGCGAGGCCGACGCCGCCGAGGGCGGCGTTGCGCACGAGGTCCCGGACCGACACCGGGCCCCGGCGTGCGGTGCCGAAGCAGCCGCAGCCCACCGCCACGCCGTCGTGCAGCGCCCGGCCCAGGACGACGGTGAAGGCGGCCAGCACCCCCACGGCTGCCGGCGCCGCCACGGCGGGGACCACCACCAGCCCGGCGGCGAGGACCAGCTCGGCCACGGGGACCCCGGTGGCCAGGAAGGCACCACCCGGGAGCCCGAGGGCCCGGAAGCTCCGGGCCGTGGTCCGCCGGTCCACCAGCTTGGCGGCGCCCGCCCACGCGAAGAGGGCGGCCAGGGCCAGGCCGAGGGCGTCGCTCGCGGTCATCCGGCGTCCCCCGGCGTGTCCGGCGGCCCGGGCAGCTCCACCACCTCGCCGAGGTCCTGCCGCCGCCACGCCTCCTCGGCCCGGGAGACCACCTCCCGGACCGGCAGGCCGGTGCGGCGGGCCACCCGGGCGGCGTCGTCGTGCTCGACCTTGACCCGGCCGGGGCCGACCTTGACCCGCACGGGGACGCCCTCCACCTCCACCACGCCCGAGCGGCGGGCCGACGGCCAGCGGACGATCGGCGTCGACCGCACGCCGAGGCTGCCGGTCTCCGCGGCCACGACCGCGGCCAGCGACGCGGCCAGCGCCGGGTCGCACAGCGCGCTCGACGGTGTGGGCCGGGCGCCCCTTCTTCATGACGATGGGGGTGAGCCAGGCGTCGGCCGCCCCGGCCTCGAGCAGGGCGGCCACGGCCACGGCCAGGGTCTCGCCGGTGGCGTCGTCGAGGTTGGCCTCGAGGAGCACGAGGGGCTGGCCCGCCGGCGGCTCGACGGCCACGGGCGTTCCGAGGACCACCTGCGTCAGGTTGGGCAGCGCCTCCAGCTCCGCCGTGCCGGCCCCGAAGCCGGTGGCCTCGACGGTCATCGGGGGCAGCGCCCCCCACCGCGAGGCGAGGGCGGCGAGGAGGGCGGCGCCCGGTCGGGGTGGTCAGCTCGACGGGCACGTCGAGGCCCCGCACCGGTGCGCCGGCCAGGAGCTCCACCACCGCCGGCGCCGGGTTGGGCAGGAGGCCGTGGGCGGTGCGGACCATGCCCGTACCGGTGGCCACCGCGCTGGACGCCACCTCGTCGACGCCGAGGACCTCGAGGGCCGAGGCCACCCCGACGATGTCGACGATGGCGTCGATGCCGCCCAGCTCGTGGAAGTGCACGGACTCGGGCGGGCGCCGGTGGATGCGTCCCTCGACCTCGGCCAGCGCGGTGAAGGTGGCGCTGGCCCGGGCCAGCACCCGCTCGGGCAGCCGGGCCTCCTCGAGGAGGCCCGTGATGTGGGCCCAGGTGCGGACCACCGACGTGGCCGGCGCGTGCACCACCACGCGGGTGGCACCGATGCCGTTGCGCTCGGTGGCCTCGACCTCGAGGGCCCACCCCGGCACCGGGACCCGCTCGACGAGGGCCCGCACCTCGTCGGCGTCGGCGCCGGCGTCGATGAGGGCGCCGAGCGCCATGTCCCCGGCGATGCCGGCGAAGCAGTGGAACCAGGCGAGCGTGCCCCTGCGGTCAGCCATGGGAGGCGCGGGCACCGAGGAGTCGGGCCACGGCGCAGGCGGCGCCGAAGCCGTTGTCGATGCCCACGACGGTGACCCCGGCGGCGCACGAGGCGAGCATGGCCAGCAGGGCGGTGACCCCTTCGAGGCCGGCGCCGTAGCCGGCGCTGGTGGGCACGGCCACGACGGGCGCGGCCGTGAGCCCGCCCACCACGCTGGCCAGCGCGCCCTCCATGCCGGCCACCACCACGACGGCGTCGGCGTCGAGGGCGTCGAGGTCGGCCAGCAGGCGGTGGATCCCGGCCACGCCGACGTCGGCCAGGCGGCGGGGCACGAGGCCCTGCGCGGCGAGCGTGGCGGCGCACTCGTCGGCCACGGGCAGGTCGGCCGTCCCCGCCGTCACCACGGAGACGCGCTCGGGCCGGGGCGGCGCCGGACGCCAGGCGACGAGGGCGCCGCCGGCGGTCGGGGTCACGGTGCCGCCCGGGGCGGCGGCGAGGGCGGCGCCGACCTGCTCGGGATCGGCCCGGGTGAGGAGGACGGGCCCGCCGGGGGCGCCGAGCAGCTCGACCACGACGGCGGCGCACTGGGCCGGCGTCTTCCCGGGCCCGTACACGGCCTCGGCCACGCCCGCCCGCAGCGCCCGGTGGTGGTCGACCCGGGCGAACCCGAGATCGGCGAACGGGAGTCGGCGCAGGCGCCGCACCGCTTCGTCGGTCGGGACGGCCCCCGAGCGCACGTCGTCGAGCAGCGTGCGCAGGGCGGCCTCGTCCACCGGTCCATTCTGCCTTCGGCCGTTCTTTGGTACTCGGGCGACCGCATCGGTCGCTGGATCGCCAAAGAACGGTCGACGGGTCGGGCCCGGCCCCTAGCCTCGGGCGGTGCCCCGCATCGGCTTCCTCGGACCGCCCGGCACCTTCACGGAGCAGGCGCTCCTGGGCCAGGCCGATCTGGCGGCGGAGGAGCTGGTCAGCCTGCCGTCCATCCCCGACGTGCTGGCCGCCACCACGGCGGGGGAGGTGGACCTCGGCTTCGTGCCCGTCGAGAACGCCATCGAGGGCACGGTCAACGTCACCCTGGACACGCTGGCCTTCGACACGTCGCTGCTGATCCAGCGGGAGGTGGTGCTCCCGGTCGACCTGCACCTGCTGGCCCGGCCGGGCACCAAGCTGGAGGACGTCAGCACGGTGGTGTCCATGCCGATGGCCACCGCCCAGGTGCGGGGGTTCCTGAGCCGGGAGCTGCCCCAGGTGACGACCGTGGCGGCCAACTCGACGGCCGAGGCGGCCCGCGTCGTGGGGGAGGACGGGGGCGAGGGCATGGCCGCGGTGGGCCCGTCGCACGCGGGCGAGCTGTACGGGCTCGACGTCCTCGCCGCCGGGATCGAGGACCACCCCGACAACGCCACCCGCTTCGTGGTGGTCGCCCCGGAAGGGGTGCCGGCGCCGACGGGCCACGACAAGACGACGATCGTGTGCTTCCAGCGGGTCGACCAGCCCGGGAGCCTGCTGGCCATGCTCCAGGAGTTCGCCGCCCGGGCCATCAACCTGAGCAAGCTCGAGTCGAGGCCGACCAAGCGGGGGCTCGGCGACTACTGCTTCATCATCGACCTCGAGGGGCACGTGGCCGACGAGCTGGTGGCCGACTGCCTGCGCGACCTCAAGGCCAAGACCCTCGACGTGAAGTTCCTCGGCTCGTATCCCGCCGCCGGCGAGCACGGCGAGACCGTCCGCCGGGACGCCGACGCCGCCTGGCGGGCGGCCGACGCCTGGGTGTCGGACCTGCGCCGGGGGATAGCGTCGCCCTCGGAGGGATGGCAGAGCGGCCGAATGCGGAGGTCTTGAAAACCTCTGGGCGTCAGCCCCGCGGGTTCGAATCCCGCTCCCTCCGCCCCTCCTGAGCAGGAGTTCTGTGATCGGCGGACTACGGGATGTCGGAACGGGCCGCTTCCTCCCGCACGGCGCGGGCGTCAGCGGGTAGCAGCCACCCCTTCCGCTCGAGCCTCTTCACCACGCGGGTGACCTTGCGCACGTACTCGTCGTGACTCTTGTAGAGCGACGCCAGCTTCTCCGGTGAGAAGGACTCCTGGCCCCCGCCGAGGAGCCTGCCGCAGATGAATCCGCTGCCGGCTTCCGCGACGTAGCGCGCCGTCGGGACCTCGGTGTAGGTCGTGCGGACGCCGCCACGAGGGTTGCCGTGCTCGTCGAGCTTGACCGAGCCGTCCCGTTCGAGCCTGAGCCGCTTCGAGCGCGGTGGGGTCTCGTCCCGCGCGGCCCAGGCATCGAGGCGTTCCAGGGTCGACTTGAAGAGGTGATGCATCGGGAACCGGCTGACCTCATACGTGCAGCCCAGGTCACTGATGCCTCCGAGCGCCCGGATGTCGCCGTGGGCACCACCGGCGACCTCGTAGACCCGGTATCGGTCGTTCGGCCGGTTGCCGTCGGGCCGACGCCGGTACTCCTCTTGTGGGTGGGTGTGCAACGTGATGGCCGGGACGTCGCGCGGCTGGACCTGTTGCCGTTCGTCGCTCTCCGGGAGCTCGGCTGCCGTCGAGTTGATGCGCGGGTATTGGCTGGGCTCACCGACGAGGTACCCGTCGAAGATGGGCGCGCCGTCGGGCATGCGCGCCCGGTCGTGGAAGCCATCTGAGATGTAGAGCAGGAGCAACGCGCCGCCGCCCGACCATCCTGAGGCGTACAGGCGCTCCACGTCGAAGTCGCGCAACGGGTTGTCCGGCGACCCCGTCTTGAGGAGTCGCCCGACCTGGCTGATGATGTCCCAGTTCAGGCCGTCCTCGGTGAAGTCGAGAGGCGCGTAGCGGACCGGGTCGAAGGCCTCCAGCCCCTCGATGGCCGACGACCCATCGTTCGTCCGACGAGTGGTGATGGAGACGTACGCGTCCCCGTTCGCGAGCAGGTAGTCGAAGGTCTGTGACCACACCACGTTGAAGCCGTACTGGGGATGGCTCGTCTCCACGTGCACGTTCCCGCTGAACCGCCGAGGAGAGTCCGGGCGACGGACGAGGATCCGGGTGGCGTACGGCACACCTTCGCGGTCGACCTCGACGGCGCCGTCGGCGCCGTAGCGGTAGACGTTCGCTGTCCCGGAGACGATGAACTCCTCCTCGACGTAGCCGTGCGCGGCCAGATCAACTGCGCCGGGGGCGCCGGCGACACTCGCCGACGCGGATGGGACGCCGTTTCCCGCCGGTGGCGGCGCGATCGACGTGGGAAGTTCGGCGCCGGTCGCGTGTCCCGCGGAGGCGGGTATCGCGACCACGAGCGCGATCACTGCGAGCACCACCGAGACGAACCACCCGGTCCTGCGGCACCTCGGCATGGTGGAGCCTCCCGACTCGAGCGCTATCGCCGCGCAGCCGCCCGTTGCACACCAATCACCCGTGTCCACCCTGCGTGGTTCAGAGCAGACTGCATGTGAGCAACCTACGAGTTCCAGGAAGGGAGTGCAGGCGCGTCGTCGGACCGGAGGGGCACCTGCCTGACCTGCCCTGGCAGGATCGGATCGTGGCCGAGACGGAGCGGGCCTACTCCACGACGGTGATCGCCGAAGGTCGGCGGGTCTACGTGCCCGTGCCCTTCGATCCTGACGAGGTGTGGGGCACCAAGCCCCGCCACCACATCGCGGGGACCGTCAACGACATGGGTGTGCGGGCGGTGATCGAGTCCATCGAGGCCGGTCGAGTCTTCGTGCTCGGGGCGGCGTGGCGTCGGGACTGCGGGCTCGCGCCCGGTGACGACGTCGCCGTGCGCATCCACCCGGAGGGGCCGCAGCGGGACGACCTCGCCCCCGACGTTGCGACTGCCCTCGAGGCCGAGCCGGAGGCCGGCGCCTTCTTCGACTCCCTGGCCCAGTTCTATCGCCGGGGCTACCTGCGCTGGATCGACGGCACCAAGCGTCGTCCCGAGGTGCGGGCCGCCCGGATCGCCGAGATGGTGGACCTGCTCAAGGCCGGGCACAAGGAGCGTCCGGCGACGTAGCTCAGCCCGCGGCCGGCACGAGCTCCGCCAGCAGCTCCCGCACGCGCCGGGCGATCTCGTCCCTGATCGGACGCACCTCCTCCAGTCCCTTGCCAGCGGGATCGGTCAGCTCCCAGTCCTCGTAGCGCGTGCCGGGGAACAGCGGGCAGGCGTCCCCGCACCCCATCGTCACGACCACGTCCGCGGCCCGGACGATCTCGTCGGTCCACGGCTTCGGGAACTCCTGGCGGATGTCGATGCCGACCTCAGCCATGGCCTCCACGGCGGAGGGGTTCAGCTCGTCGCCCGGCTCGGACCCGCCGGACCAGGCGATCGCCCTGCCGCCGGCGAGGTGGTTGAACCAGCCCAGGGCCATCTGCGACCGACCGGCGTTGTGCGTGCACAGGAACAGCACGGCGGGGAGACCGTCCGTCGCCTTGTCGTCCTCGGGCATGGGCGTGCTCCTCTAGGGCCGGTGGACGGCGGCTGGGGGGCCGATGGGCTCGTGGGGCACGACCACCTCGGACGCGGACTCGGCGATGCGGGGGTAGAGGACCCAGACGGCGCCGACGGCGAGCGCGGCTCCGGCGAGCTGGGCGAGGAGGAACGCAGGCACCGACGCCGGGTCGATGCCGGCGAAGGTGTCCGTCAGTGTCCGGGCCATCGTGACGGCCGGGTTGGCGAAGCTCGTCGACGAGGTGAAGAAGTAGGCGCCGCCGATGTAGGCGCCCACGGCGAACGGGACGGCACTGGTGCGCCCGGACCGCACGGTGCCGAAGACCACCAGCAGGAGTCCGAAGGTGGCGACGACCTCGCCGAGCCAGAGGCCACCGCCCGATCGCTCGGTGGTGGACCACTCGACGGCCGGGAGGTCGAACATCAGGTTCGCCACCACTGCGCCGATGCCGGCGCCCACCACCTGGGCGGTGACGTAGACGGCGGCCGTCGGGGTGTCGACGCCACCGAAGATGCGGTCGGCCACGGTCACGACGGGGTTCAGATGGGCGCCGGAGACGGCTCCGACGGCGAGGATGATCGCCACCAGGGCGACGGCCGTGGCGGCGGCGTTCTCCAGGAGCTGGAGGCCGGTGTCGCCGGGGCTCAGCCGCTGGGCGGCGATGCCCGAGCCGATGACGGCGACGAGCAGCAGCGCGGTCCCGACGAGCTCGGCGAGCGCCCGCCGGCCCATCAGCAGCACGGCCGGCGGCGATCGGTCGGTGGCGGTGCCACCTCCACCAGGTGCCGGAGCCGGGTGGCCAGCGGCTCGAGGGCCGCCGGTTCGAGCCGGTTGTAGGTCCAGTAGCGGAACCGCTCGGTCGAGACCAGGCCGAGGTCGCGCAACACCCGCAGGTGGTGGCTGACGAGCGGCTGCGGGACGTCGAGCTCCTCGACGAGGTGGCACACGCACAGCTCCTCGCGGGCCAGGAGCTCGACGATGCGCCATCGCACGGGCTCGGCCAGCGCCTTGAGGACCGCGGTCGTCGTCGTGGCCGAGTCATCCAGATCAGTGGACATCGACATGGACTGTGGTCGATGTGGATGTGGGTGGTCAACCCGACGAGGTGAACACCGGGTGGCCGCCGCCGGGGCGAGCTGCGGCTTGTACCGGCGGGCGGATCTCGATCGAGCTCCGTTTGGGCAGCTGGATCACCGCATTCCGGCCATCCAGCTGCCCAAACGCCCGGCGGAACTCGGGCGGGGGCGAGTCCGTCCGGCCTGCGCTCCCACACCCGGCGTCGCCGACGAGGTCGGGCGGTTCACATCTTCTCGCCCGGCAGGTTGCTGGCCTGTTCGATCCAGGAGGCGAGTCGGCGCTCGTCGAGGGCGTCGCCCTCGTGGATGTCGAAGTACCGCACCTCGGGGTGCTTCGATCCCTTGGGTGGGGGCGGGTCCAGGGACGTCCCTCGGAAGAACGTCAGCTGGACGTACCGGGTGTAGCAGCGGAAGGCGAGGAACCAGCCGCCTCCCTCGAAGCCGTAGAACGGCTGGTTCCACTTGACGGCCTTGTGCACCTCGGGGACCGTGCGCACGATCAGGTCGTCGAGCTGCCGCCCGAGGTCGCGCTTCCATCCCGGCATGGCCGCGATGTAGTCCTGCACGGGGCCGTCGCCCTCGCCCTTGGGGATCTGCGGGTTGCCCCCCGACAACAGCTTCGGCTGCTTGCGGTCGCTCATCGGTCAGTCGTCGGGGAGCGCGGCGAACTCGCGCTTGACGTTCTTGTACCAGCCCATCCCCTTGACGGGGTGCTTCCACCTGCCCTTCATCTGCGACAGGGCGCTCTCGTGTGCGTCGTCACCGCCGGCGACGACGTCCTTGAGGTGCTTGTCCTGGAGCTTGATCACCTCATCGGCGGTGGCTCCACGGAGCGGCAGGTCGCACGCTCCACCCAACTGGCTGCACGTCATGGTCCTCATGATCTCATCGGCTCCTGTTCTCTGGTCTGGGAACTGAGAGTACTACTATCAAATCGAGAGTGGTAGTGTCAAGACGTGGTGTCGCGGGAGGCCGACGGGAGGCGGGGCCAGGCGAGGACCCGCTTCGCCCGGGCCGCCGTCGTCGAGGCCGCTCGGACCCTGTTCCTCGAGCGCGGCTACGGGACCACGACGATCGAGGCCATCAGCGAGCTGGCTGACGTCCCGGTCGCCACCGTGTACCGGCTGTTCTCGTCGAAGCGGGGGATCCTCAAGGCCCTCCTCGACGTCTCCGTCGTGGGTGACGACGAGGCCGTCCCCTTCGCGGATCGCCCACCGGTCCGGGCGCTCCTCGCGGACCCCGACCCGAGGATGCAGCTGGCGGGGTTCGTCGCGCTCACCATCCAGGTGAACTCGAGGGTCGCCCCGCTCTACCGGATCCTCGCCAGCGCGGCGGGGTCGGATCCCGACGCGGCGGCGCTGCTCGACGAGCTCACTCGTCAGCGCCAGGAGGGGCAACGCCTCATCGCTCGCTCGTTGGCTCGCGCCCAGCGCGTTGCGGCCGGGGCTCCGCGAGCGCGACGCCGCCGACATCATCCACGCGCTCATGTCACCCGAGGTCTACCGGCTGCTGATCCTCGACAGATCGTGGAAGCCGGAGCGGTACGAGCACTGGCTGACGGCCATCCTCACCGACCAGCTCCTCTCGCCGCCTACAGGAAACAACAATCAGGCTTGATCTGATCGAGCTGGTTTGATCTACTGGTCGAGGTGCTGGCAGCTGCCGATCTCGCCGCCGAGGGTCCGCCGGAGTTCCTGCAGCTGGCCGGGCACCCGGTCCGGTGGCGGTTGCTCGGCGCACTGGTCCAGAGCGACCGACGGGTGCGGGAGCTCACCCACCTCGTGGGGGAGCCGCAGAACCTGGTCTCCTACCACCTGGGGCAGCTGCGAGCGGGCGGGCTCGTGTCCGTGCGTCGGAGCTCGGCCGACGGTCGTTCCACCTACTACGGGCTCGATCTGGTGCGCTGCGGGAGGTTGCTGGCTGACGCCGGTGGTGCCCTCCACCCGGGTCTGCGACTCGTGCCGCCGCCGCCGGCCGGTGGGCGCCCACCACGTCGGGCCCGCCCGGTGCGGGTGTTGTTCCTGTGCACCGGCAACAGCGCCCGCTCACCGATCGCGGCGGCCCTGATCGAGCACCTCTCCGGCGGTGCGGTCGTGGCGTCCGACGCCGGCAGCCGGCCGAAGCCGCTCCACCCCAACACGGCGCGGGTGCTGCGCGAGCACGGCGTGGTCCTCGGCGATCGGTCACCCCCGCCACCTGGACGAGCTCGCCCGCCGCCGCTTCGACTACGTCATCAGCCTGTGTGATCGGGTGCGCGAGGTCTGCCCCGAGCTCCCCGGCGCGCCCGAGCGGATCCACTGGAGCATCCCGGATCCGGCTCGCGACGGCGGGAGCGACGACGAGCTCTACCCGGCCTTCCAGCGCACGGCCGCGGAGCTCGCCACCCGCATCGGGTTCCTGCTCCAGCTCATCGACACCACCACCCACCGCAACCCGGAGGTGCACTGACATGTCCGACGAGATCATCAACGTCCGCTACATGGTCGCCGACGTCGACGCCGCCGTGGACTTCTACACCAAGCACTTCGGCTTCGAGGTGGGCACCAACTTCCCCCCGGCGTTCGCCGACGTCACCCGGGGGTCGCTGCGCCTGCTGCTCAGCGGTCCGACCAGCTCGGCCGGCCGACCCATGGCCGACGGGGCCCGGCCAGGTCCCGGTGGCTGGAACCGGATCCACCTCATCACCGAGGACCTCGACGCCGAGATCACCCGGCTGCGCGCCGAAGGCGTCCCCTTCCGCAACGACGTCGTGACCGGCCCCGGCGGCGCACAGGTCCTCGTCCAGGACCCCTCCGGCAACCTGATCGAGCTCTTCCAGCCCGCCGACCGCTAGCCGTTGGCGGCGCCGCCGGTGCGGGTGGAGGTCACCGCCGGCTGAACGTCCGCCTCGCCGGGCGACCAGGGCATATCGTGAGGTGGCTGTGACCTCGACGGCCGACGAGCGTCCCCGGCGCATCTCGGCGGCCGAGCGGCGTGAGCAGTACCTGGGGGTGGCGGCGACGCTGACGCTCCGGGACGGCGCCGCGGCCGTGACGATGGACGCCGTCGCCGCCGGCACGGGCGTCAACAAGGCGCTGCTCTACCGCCAGTTCGCCAACCGCGGCGAGATCCTCCTCGCCCTCTTCGAGCGCGAGACGGCCGCCCTCGACGCGGCCGTGCTCGCGTCGCAGCGGGGGGTCGAGGGCTTCGAGGCGCAGCTGCGGGCCGGGGTGCGCGCCTGGTTCGACTTCATCGGCGCCCGTGGGGCCCTGCTCGGCCGCCTGATGGAGGCCCGCACCGTGTCCGAGGAGGTGGCGCCCCGGCACCACGAACGCACCCGGGTGGTGGTCGACCAGCTCGGGCACTGGTACCAGGAGGGCTTCGGGCTGCCGGCCGAGGTGGCCCTCGACGCCGCCGCCATGCTCTTCTCCGCCCTCGGCGGGGTCATCGACCGGTGGGCGGCGTCGCCGACGGCCGCCACGCGTGCACGACTCGAGGCGACCTACGTGGACACCGTGCTCGCCACCCTGCGCCAGCTCGCCGACGCCCCGCCCGGATCGACGGGTGGCCCCGGCCGTGGCGCTCCTTGACACCCATGTGATGGTCACGTGATAGTTACGAAGGTTCCGCCCCCTCTGCCCGGAGGTCCGTTCCCATGGCCGACGCGACCCTGAGCCCTCCGGGCACCAGCACCGACCGCGGCCCGGCCGACGAGCCGGCTCGCCCTGGCGGCGATGGCCTCGCTCGGCGCCGGCGCCATCCACGCCGCCGCCATCGGCGTGCACGCCGAGACCCGGCCCGCCGCCATCGCCTTCACGATGCTGGCGGTGTTCCAGCTGTCCTGGGGCGTCCTCGCGCTGATGCGCGATGGGCGCCTCGTCGCCGCGATCGGCGTGGTGGGCAACGCCGGCGCCGTGGTCGGGTGGGTGGTGGCCAAGACCTCGGGCATCTCCTTCATCGAGGGGCTCGAGGAGGCCGAGAGCATCCAGACGGCCGACGCCCTCGCCGCCGGGCTCGCGCTGGCCAGCATCGTGGCGGTCGCCTTCGCCCTCGCCCTCGGACCGCGCTCGTGGCGGGTGCCGAGCCTCAACCTGTCGGCCCTCCTGGTGACGGCCCTCGCCGTGCCGGGCCTCCTGGCCGCCGGCTCGCACGACCACGGCGGCGCCGATCACGGCCACATGGACGTCGCCGCCGCGGGCGCGTCCCACGACCACGCCGCCTCCGAGGACGGGGCGGTGTCCGCCGAGCCGGCCAGCCACCACGAGGACGCGGTGGCGGTGCCCTACGACCCGACGAAGCCGATCGACCTCGGCGGCGTCGAGGGCGTGACGCCCGAGCAGCAGGCGGCGGCCGAGAACCTCGTGGCCGTGACCCTGACGCGCCTGCCCCGGTGGTCCGACCCGGCGGTGGCCGAGGCGGCGGGGTTCCGCACCATCGGCGACGGGCGCACGGGGGTCGAGCACTTCGTCCACCAGGGCTTCATGAAGGACGACGTCATCCTCGACCCGGACCAGCCCGAGTCGCTCGTCTACGACACCTCCGACGGCGGCCGGCGGTTGGTGGCGGCCATGTTCATGGTGAAGCCGGGCACGCCGCTCGACCAGGTCCCCAACGTCGGCGGCGACCTCATGCAGTGGCACACCCACGACAACCTCTGCTACAACGCGCAGGGTCGCGTCGCCGGCCTCACCGACAGCGCCGGCAACTGCCCGGCGGGCCTGGTCAAGCCGGTCGAGACGCCGATGATCCACGTCTGGATCGAGTCCCACCGCTGTGGCCCCTTCGCCGCCCTGGAGGGCATCGGCGGCGGCCGCATCGAGGACGGCGAGACCCGGCTCTGCGACCACGCCCACGGCGCCTGACCCTGGCGAAGCACCACCTGGCGCTGCTCCGGGGCATCAACGTCGGTGGCCGCAACCCCGTGGCGATGGCCGACCTGCGGGCCGCGTTCGAGGCCGAGGGCTACGACGAGGTTCGTACCTACATCCAGACCGGCAACGTGCTGTTCACGTCCGATGCCCCGCGGGCCTCGATGGAGGACGGGCTCGAAGCGCTGCTCGAGCGACGCTTCGGGTTCCCGCTGGTCGTCGTGGTGCGCTCGCACCGCCAGCTCCGGACCGTCGTCGAGAAGGCCCCCAGCGGGTTCGGTCAGACGCCTGACACCCACCACTCGGACGTGATCTTCCTGAAGGACGGGCTGTCGAGCCGGCAGGCCATGCGGGTCGTCGAGCTCCGAGAGGGCGTCGACCGGGCGTGGCCGGGAGCGGGGGTGCTCTACTTCGAGCGCCTCAGCGCACGTCGGACCGCGAGTCGCATGAACCGCATCGTCGGCACGCCCGAGTACCAGCGGATGACGATCCGCAGCTGGACCACGACGGCCAAGCTGCTCGACCTCCTCGAGGGGTCCCGCTAGCGGAACTCGAGGCCGGCGAAGTCGCCGGAGCTGCGCCACTCGTCGATGTACCGGAAGTACGCCATCGCCCCCTGGGGGTAGCCGACGAACAGCTGCCGAGCCGGGCCGGCGTCCTGGCCCTCGTTGTTGTAGTAGCCCGGCGTGCAGTCCGGGGAGCCGATGATCATCCCCGGCCCCGACAGCAGGAGGTCGATCCAGGCGTCCTCCGCCTCCTTGGTCACTTCGACCTCCTGCCAGCCGTGGTCGAGGGCGTGGCGGATGACCGCGGCGATGGTCCTGCCCGACTCGGTGAGGTTGTGCGGGATGTTGGAGATCAGGTTGGCGCCCTGGGTCGGCTGCACGAGGAAGGCGTTGGGGAAGCCGTGCACGTGGATGCCGTGCAGCGTCCGCATGCCCTCGCCCCAGTAGTCGGACAGCGTGCGGCCGTCCCGGCCGATCAGGTCGAAGCCGGCGCGGCGGGTGTACTCGGTGCCGACCTCGAAGCCCGAGGCGTAGATGATGCAGTCGACCTCGTACTCGACGCCGGCGACGACGACGCCCGTCCGGGTGATGCGCTCCACGCCCTTGCCGTCGGTGTCGACCAGGCGGGTGCTCGGGTGGTTGAAGGCCTCCAGGTACTCGTCGTGGAAGCACGGCCGCTTGCACAGCTGCCGGTACCAGGCCTTGAGTCGCGAGGCCGTCGCCGGGTCCTCGACGATGGCGTCGACCCGGCCTCGGATCTCCTCCATCTTCTCGAAGTCGGAGTCCTCGAACGCCGCCATCATCTTCTCCGGGGTGAAGTCCTGCGGCGGGAGGGCCATGATGCGCGAGCGGACCCGGCTGGCGAGGTCGGTCCAGCCGTCCATCACCAGGTCCTCGGTCGCCTCGGCGCCCGTCTGGTTGGCGGTGAAGTTCTCGAGCCAGCGCTGCTGCCATCCGGGCGTCGCCATCTCGGCGAACCACTCCGGATCGGTCGGCCGGTTGTCGCGGACGTCGACCGAGGACGGCGTGCGCTGGAAGACGTAGAGCTCCTTGGCGGCGCGGGCCAGGTGGGGGACGGCCTGCACCGACGTGGCGCCGGTGCCGATGATGGCCACCCGCTTGTCGGCCAGGCGTTCCATGGGCGCGCCCGAGGGATCGCCCCCGGTGTAGTCGTAGTCCCACCGGCTCGTGTGGAAGGAGTGGCCGCCGAACGACTCGATGCCGGGGATGCCGGGGAGCTTGGGGACGTGCAGGGGCCCGGTCCCCATGGCGACGAACTGCGCGGTGAACTCGTCGCCCCGGTTGGTGCGGACGATCCAGTGCGAGTGCTCCTCGTCCCACTCGAGGCCGGTGACCTCGGTGTGGAACAGCGCCTTGTCGTACAGGCCGTACTGGGTGGCGATCCGCTGGCAGTGCTCGAGGATCTCGGGCCCCCGGGCGTACTTCTCCGACGGCATGTGCCCGGTCTCCTCGAGGAGCGGCATGTAGACGAAGGACGCCGTGTCGCACTGCGCGCCCGGGTAGCGGTTCCAGTACCAGGTCCCGCCCACCCCGCCGCCCTTCTCGACGATGCGCACGTCGTCGATGCCCGCCTCCGTGAGCCGGGCGCCGGTGACGAGGCCGGCGAAGCCGCCGCCGACGAAGGCGATGGTCACGTGGTCGTGCACCGGCGGGCGCTCGGTGAAGGGCGTGTAGGGATCCTCGGCGTAGTGGGCCAGCTGGCCCTTCAGCTGGAGGTACTGGTCGTTCCCGTCCGGCCGGAGGCGCTTGGCCCGCTCCTCGGCGTACTTCTGCTTGAGCGCGTCCTTGTCGAGGGCGGTGGTGCGGCGCGCGGTGGGCTCGTCGGTGGTGGCCACGGCCGCCGATTCTCACACGACCGGCCGGCTCGATCCGCCCGGACGGCCGGGCTTCGGGGCGCCGTACGCTGATGGGCGTGGGCCGGATCGCCAACGGGTGGCACATCGCCACCGCCTCGTGGCGGGTCCTCTCCCGTGACCGGGAGCTGGTCCTCATCCCGGTCCTCGCCGCGGTGGCCGCCGCGCTGGCGTTCGCCGCCGTGGCCGTCCCCGGCTTCCTGCTCCTCGGCGGGAGCGACGCGGCGCAGGCCAGCGACGTCGCCCTCTGGCTCGTCCTCGTCCTGGCCAGCGTGGTCGCCACCTGGGCCGTCGCCATCGGCTCGGCCGCCGTGGTGGCCGGCGCCGCCGAGCGGATGGGCGGTGGGGAGCCCACGCTCGGCTCGGCCTTCGCCGCCGCCCGGGCCCGGGCCGGCCGCCTCCTCGGCTGGGCCGTCCTCGCCACCGTGGTGTCGATCATCCTCGACCAGCTCGAGCAGCGCTTCGGGTTCCTCGGTCGGATGGTGTCGTGGATCGCCGGCACCGCCTTCGGCGTCGTCTCGTTCCTCGCCCTGCCGGTCATCGTCTTCGAGGACGTGGGCCCGATCGAGGCCCTGCGTCGATCGGCCCGCCTGCTGCGCTCGACGTGGGGCGAGCAGCTGGCCTTCAACTTCGGCCTCGGCCTGCTCGGCTTCTTCGCCATCCTCCCCGCCGTGGCCCTGGCCGCCGGCCTGGTCGTCACCGGCGTGGTGGTGCTCCAGGTCGTGGGCGTCGTCGTCGCCGCGGCCTGGATCGTGCTCGTCCTGGCGGTCACCTCGGCGCTCTCGGCCGTGTTCAAGGCGGCGCTCTACCGCTGGGCCGTCGGGCTGCCGGTCGACCCCGCGTTCGACGCCGGCGGACTGACCGCCGCCTTCCGCCGTCGCTGAGCCACTGAGCCGGCTCGCCGTCCTCCTTCCCGCCCGCAACGCGGCGGAGTTGCTCCCGGGCTGGTTCGCCTGCGTCGAGCGGTTCGCGGACGTCGTCGTGGCCCTCGACGACGGCAGCACCGACGACACCGCCGCCCTGTTGACGGCCCACCCCCTCGTCGTGCGCCTGCTGCGCAACCCCGTGCGCCCCACCTACGAGGGGTGGGACGACCTCGGCAACCGCAACCGGTTGCTCGAGGCCCTGGACGACGTGGGCGCCGACTGGGTGCTGTCCCTCGACGCCGACGAGCGCATCGACGAGGGCGACATCGCGGCCCTGCGTCAGCTGGTGGACGGCGAGGGGGATCCCGCCTGCGGCTACTGCGTCGAGGTCCACCGGATGATCGGCGACGACGAGCACTTCGACAAGGCGTGGCTGTGGGTCGGGCGGATCTTCGCCCACCGCCGAGGCCAACGCTTCGACGGGTCCCGGCTCCACTTCGTCGCCCTCCCCGCCGACATCCCCCCCGAGCGCAGGTGGCGCACGACGATCCGCCTCAAGCACCTGGGCGACCTCGACGCCGGCCACCGCCAGGCCCGCTTCGCCAAGTACGGGGAGGCCGACCCCGAGCGCCGCTACCAGGCCGACTACGCCAACCTGCTCGAGGCGCCGGCGGACGTGCGCCGGTGGGAGCGACGCCCACCCCTGCTGCCGCTCGTCGTCAACCGGGCGGCGTCGATCGACCCCGCCGCGCCGCCGCCCGCGGTGACCGTCCCTCCCGAGGGGGACGTGGTGCCGGGGCCCGGGGCGCTGGCCGCCGCCGAAGCGCTCCACCGGGCGGGCTGGGCCATGGTGACCGGCCCCGTCGAGAACGCCACCCCCACGCCCACGGGCTGGGCCGCGTACTTCCTGGGGCACGCCGCCGGCCTCCCCGGGAGGTCATCGGGTCCGCAGAAGGGACCGCCGAGCTGGTGCACCTACCTCACCGAGGTCGTCGACGCCGCCGCCCCGGCGCCGGACGCCCTGGCCCGCAACCGGGCGCTGTTCCGCCGCGGCTACGGCGCCTACCGCAGCCCCGACGTGCGCCTCGTGTTCCACAGCCCCGCCGTCCGCGCTGGTCAGCTCCTGCGTCGGCAGTTCCAGGCGGGCCGCCCGCGGGCCGAGGAGCTGCGGTCCGGCCCGACGTCGAACGTGCGACGCGAGGCCCTCCTGCACGGTCCCCGGCGGCTCCGCGCCATCACGGGGGCCGTGGTGCGCTGGGGTGGCGGGGTCAGGGGGCGGTTCCTCCTGGCCCTCCCGCTGGTCACCCTCGGCGCCACCGCCGAGGCCGCCGGGGTGGCGGCGGTGCTGGTCCGGGATCGGAAGCGGCACGCCGGGCGGCGTCGTCGTGGGCGCGCTGCTCGAAGGAGTCGTCGAGCGGCGCGAGGTCGCTGAGGCCGAGCGCGGTCGCGATCAGCCAGTCGGCGAACCAGGCGTTGGTGGCCAGCAGCGGGCCGTGCAGGTAGGTGCCGACGACGGTGCCGTGCACGGCGCCCTCGGTCCCGTCGTCGCCGTTGTTGCCGAAGCCGTGCACCACCCGCCCGAGGGGCGACGCGCCCACGCCGAGCGACGTGCGGCCGCGGTGGTTCTCGAAGCCGGCCAGCAGGCGGGGGCCGGTGCCGAGGTCGACCTCCACCGACGCGTAGCCGACGAGGCGGTCGGCGGTGGTGGCCGACGTGGTCACGTCGAGCAGTCCGATGCCGGGCATCGATCCCTCGGGGGTGTCGTAGCCGTGACCGAGGAGCTGGTAGCCGCCGCACACGCCGAGCACCACGGCGCCCCGTTCGGCCGCTCCTCGCAGGGCGGCCGCCTTGGTCACCAGGTCGTCGGCGCACCGCCGCTGGTCGGCGTCCTGCCCACCGCCGAGGTACAGCAGGTCGTCCTCCCCCGGGGCCAGCTCGTCGCCCACCGTCACCCGCCGCAGCCTCCAGCCGATGCCGCGCCAGGCGCACCGCTGGCGGAGGATGGCGAGGTTGCCGCGGTCGGCGTAGATGTTGAGCCGCTCGCCGTAGAGGGCGCAGACCCGGAGCTCGTGCTCGGCGCTCACCGCCAGAACCGGTCGGCGTGGCCCTGCTCGGCCAGGAGCTCCCGCAGGTCGAGCATGGCCGAGTAGTTGGTCACGACGAAGAGGCCGTCAGGCGTGGTCGCCACCGCGGCCCGCAACGCGTCGGCCACCGGCGGGGCCACCGCGATCCGCCCGGGCTCGACACCGGCGTACTTGAGGCGGACGGCGAGGCTCGACGCACGCGTGCCCCCGCAGGTGGCGCGGCGGATGGCGGGAACGGCGTCCTCCACGTCGGCGTCCCAGATCCACGACACGTCTCGCCCGTCGATCCGGCCGTCGTTGAGGAGGAAGAGGACGTCGACGGCCCGGTCGGCCGCCTCGACCGCCAGGAGCCGCAGCACCTCGTTCATGCCGGTGGGGTTCTTGGTGAGGAGGACCCGGACCGGGATGCCGTCGACGTCCACCGCCTCGGCCCGGCCGAACACCGGGCGGGTGGCCGCCATCCCCTCGGCGATGGTGGCGAGGGGTACCCCGAGGGCCCATGCCGCGGCGGCGGCGGCCACCGCGTTGTAGACGTTGTAGAGGCCGGGGACGGACAGGTGGACGGGCACCGAGCCGTCGGGCGTGCGCAGGACGAGCTCCGAGCCGGCGAGACCACGCAGCACCACGTCCGTCGCCTCCACGTCGGGGCGGGCCCGGGCGGCGCCACACGCCGGGCAGCGGTGGTGACCCAGGTGGCCCACGAGCACGGTGTCGTAGACGAGGGTCGTCCCGCACCGCGGGCACGGCGGAGGGTCGGCGGCCTCGGCCAGGGCACCCCGGTGGCCGGCCGGCGGGGCCACGCCGAAGCGCACGACGCCATCCCGGTCGCCGGCGAGGGCCGACACCCGCGGGTCGTCCGCGCACAGGACCACGGTGGTCGCGGGCGGGCAGTCGTCGAGCATCGCCGCCCACACCGCCGCCACGGTGTCGAGCTCGCCGGCCCGGTCGAGCTGGTCCCGGAACAGGTTGCCGAGCACGACGACGCGGGGCCGGAGCTGGGGCATCAGTGCCGGGAGCGAGAGCTCGTCCACCTCGAGGACGCCGAGGTCCCCAGCCATGGCCCGCCGCCGCCTGGAAGCGGTCAGGAGCTCGGTGGCCACCCCGTGGTCCTGGTTGTCGCCGAGCCGGTTGACCACCGCCGAGCGGCCGGCGGCCTCGAGGACCGACGCCAGGAGGTTGACGATGGTGGTCTTGCCGTTCGTGGCCGACACGGCCACCACCCCGTCGGGAAGGCGGGAGGCGAGCCGGGCGACGGCGTCGGGCGCCGCCGCCAGCAGCGCCCGCCCCGGGAGCGCGGTGTCGATGCGGGCGTCGCGCCGG